>NZ_JAJAPW010000100.1 GCF_020523925.1 Neotamlana laminarinivorans
ACCCAACGGACGATACGATAGATTACACGCCAACAGGCGATTACAATGGTACAGATCAAATCACATATCAGATCTGTGATGCGGATGGCGATTGTGAAACAGCAGTAGTAGATATTACAGTGAACTCCGTAAATGATGTACCAACAACAGTAGACGATACGGCGAGTGTAGATGAAGACGATACAGTAAACATTGTAGTATTAGATGACGATAGTTTTGGCGGCGATGGTCCAAGCACCGGCACGATAACTATCACCAGTGGGGCGAGCAATGGAACCG
>NZ_JAJAPW010000101.1 GCF_020523925.1 Neotamlana laminarinivorans
AACCCGAAACAGAAGTAAGATATATAGAATTTTACAAAACAGGACAACCAATTGAAACACCAACTAAAGACTTAAAATACATTGGTTTTTGCAAACTTTTTATTATGCAAGAATTAGGGCTTTATGTTTTTGAAAATATAGCAAAATGAAATACGGAACTCTACCAAAATATTTAGGATTGCACGAGGTGAAGTGTGATGAAATGCTGTTTTACCAATATTTACCTATAAAACTTAAAGACCAAACAAAACCAATAGTTGAAGAAAGGTTAAAATGTTT
>NZ_JAJAPW010000102.1 GCF_020523925.1 Neotamlana laminarinivorans
TTTTTTATTTGGGCGTTACCACAAGGGTCGGGCTTTCCATTACAAGTCCTCGCTCGTACCTCGCTGTGGGCTTTCCACTTCAATCCCTAACGCATGTATTGGCCAACATAAGTTTTTTAAATTAGCCTAATGCTGTTTGGTTTGATTATTGCTATATTTAAGCCAATGAATTTAAAAAAACTATCCTTACGCACACGTATATTTTTAGCCATGATACTATTAGTATTGGTGGGCTCTGTACTTATATCGGCAGTAGCCATATACCAATATAACGAGCAA
>NZ_JAJAPW010000103.1 GCF_020523925.1 Neotamlana laminarinivorans
TGGAATTTCTACAATAGCAACAGCTGTAAGCGAAAGTCCAGAAACTATTGAGGAAGTTTACGAGCCCTTTTTAATACAACAAGGCTTTATTATGCGAACACCTCGCGGGCGCGAAGTTACAGAGCAAGCATACAAGCACTTAGGAAAAACTAAAGGACCAACCCAAGGCGGGCTATTTTAATGGGAAAATATAACTACCCAAATAAAATACCATTTTTTAAGTTCTTATCTCAAGTTAGAGGTGTTGCCAGAAACCCAATACCGTTTCATAATAAATGG
>NZ_JAJAPW010000104.1 GCF_020523925.1 Neotamlana laminarinivorans
CTTCCATGAATTTCTCTAAAAGATTTTCATCGTAAGTTGCTACTTCCTCTATAAGTAAAGCTCTATATTTTCTTGCTTCAGCTTTAAGCTCTTCTGGAATCTCAATAACATCAAAAGTTGCCCCTTGAGTTTCGTCATGCCAAACGATAGCTCTATTCTTTACTAAATCTATAATACCTTTAAAATCTATTTCATCACCAATATTTAATACAATTGGCACAGCATTAGATTTTAACATATCTTTTACTTGCTGACAAACACCTAAAAAGTTAGATCCTT
>NZ_JAJAPW010000105.1 GCF_020523925.1 Neotamlana laminarinivorans
TCACTAAGTAGAATCAAATGATAAAACTGCAACATAATTGTTGGTCTTAAACTTTGATAACTGACCCGAATAATCTCCAACGCCAGGAAAACTGCCAAAGCCATACCAAAAGAAAGATGAAGAAACTTTGGCTGGAAGAAAAAAAGATCATACGTCACAATTATTTTCCCCAATATATATAAAACGCAACAAAACATTACCCTATTAGGGAACCCAATGAAGATACACAATTGGCAAAAATAAAAATCTTCCAAAATCACCTGGAATAAAACAGCAGGC
>NZ_JAJAPW010000106.1 GCF_020523925.1 Neotamlana laminarinivorans
TGGGCCTCCAGCATAAGTTGAGCTTCTGTTTGCGCCAACTATGTAGGCGTAGCCACTATCTTGGTTAATTACAATATTGTGGGCTTTGCCAAATTCTGTAAAATGTGTATCTGCAGTAAATGTTTCAGGAGGGTTAGGTACATTTCTTAATCGCGTTAAATCGAAAACTTGCATCCCATGGTCGTCATTACACGTAGGGTCTCCAAAGCTACAATCTGCTACAATAAAAGCATGGTCTTTGTAGACTTTAACATCGCGCCAAGGGCTACTAGTTGTTG
>NZ_JAJAPW010000107.1 GCF_020523925.1 Neotamlana laminarinivorans
TCTTCATCTACACTTGCCGTATCGTCTACTGTTGTTGGTACATCATTTACCGAGTTCACTGTAATATCTACCACTGCTGTTTCACAATCGCCATCCGCATCGCAGATCTGATACGTGATTTGATCTGGACCATTGTAATCGCCTGTTGGGGTGTAATCTATCGTATCGTCCGTTGGGTCATTTGGTGTGCCCCCATCGTTTACCGTGGCGGTTCCATTGCTCGCGCCACTGGTGATAGTTATCGTGCCGGTGCTTGGACCATCGCCGCCAAAACTAT
>NZ_JAJAPW010000108.1 GCF_020523925.1 Neotamlana laminarinivorans
GACGATACGGCGAGTGTAGATGAAGACGATACAGTAAACATTGTAGTATTAGATGACGATAGTTTTGGCGGCGATGGTCCAAGCACCGGCACGATAACTATCACCAGTGGGGCGAGCAATGGAACCGCCACGGTAAACGATGGCGGTACACCAAACGACCCAACGGACGATACGATAGATTACACGCCAACAGGCGATTACAATGGTACAGATCAAATCACATATCAGATCTGTGATGCGGATGGCGATTGTGAAACAGCAGTAGTAGATATTAC
>NZ_JAJAPW010000109.1 GCF_020523925.1 Neotamlana laminarinivorans
TGTTAGCTTATAACCTGTAGCATCTGAAATAGCTGTCCATGATAAATTGGTAGTTATTGAAACATCTGTTGAACCGTTTAACGGACTTGTTAATGTTGTACACATTGGAACTGTTGGAAGTGTTTCTGTACTGAAACTTTCTTCTGTACAACTTACTGCATCGCCTACAGCATTGTAAGGCGTTATGCTTACGTAAATAGTTGTGGTCTCTGGTAAATCTGATACGAAATCGTAGGTTAATACATTGCCAACATCTTCTGCATTCAAAATATCT
>NZ_JAJAPW010000010.1 GCF_020523925.1 Neotamlana laminarinivorans
CAAAAGCATTTTTACCAATTCTATTTTTTCCGCCTGAATATTCATTTCATATTTATTTATAACCAAAAATAATGATTTTAACTTGAAATTTTGATTGGAAACGATTTTTTTTAAATGAAGCCCAACGGTCTTGTGTATGAAACGTAGCGTATAAATAGACGCTAACTTTTCGGGTTTAGCACGAGCCGAATTTTTTATTTTTATGTTTAATTTTCTTTTCTAAATATAACCAAATAAAAAATTTGGTGTACTTTGTAAATATACAAAAACCTCTCTGAAAGCCTATAATAGCTATGTTTTATACACGTTGTTAGCCCACGTTATTTTTCAAATCCTATTTCTCCTGCGAAACGAAGAATTTCATATGTGTTTTTTAATTGTAAGGAATCTATTTCTTTAGTAGGCATTAAATTATTGAATATTTCTAGAATTTTACTTTCATTGTCTGTATATGACTCTTTAGATGATTTTATTATTTCTGGTGTCCAAGATATTAACAATTCATAAATAGGGGTTTCCCACATAGAATCGTCTTTTAACCCAAACTCTATATGATAATTTTTTAAGTTTAACGGTAGAGATTTATTTAATTTCTCCTTGATTTCTTGAACACTTTCATTTGGTATCATTTGAAATCTTGAAACAAAAATTTCTCTCTCTTCTAACTTTAATGGAAATCCAGCGATATATTCAGATTCGGTTATTGTTACGCTTTTATAATCTTTATCAGAGTACTTATTTAAAACCTCGGACAAAAATTCAGGCACTTTGCCTTTATATTCTTTTCCAGGAATTAAGTCAAATAGTTTATTTTGAATTAATTTATTTCTGACATTTCCTTTTTCAAAACTATCCCAATCCATTGGAACACTATATAATCCAATAAAAGGGTCAAACATTGGCGTTGTTATAGCCAATAATTGTTCTGCTTTATTGTCTTCAATTATTCTTATTGTTAATTCATTTTTAAAAAGTATTTCTTGTAGCTGTTCTATTTCTTCTGTTTTACAGCTCCATAAAACTAATTGACCTTTAATGTTGTTGTCGTGAATTTGGTCTATTTTTTTTATTGTTGGTGTAATTTCAAAAGAGCCAAATAGTTGGATTGCAACATCTTTTGTCGGATTAACGTGATGCAAATATTCCCAACTTCTCGCACGTCTACTAACTTGTCTTAAAAAGTTATTTGGTATTTGAAAACAATAATCGTAATCATCTATTAGAGTGTTTTTTAATTTTGAATAAGAATTCCAAAATGTTATTTCATTTGACCAAGATGATTTATTTGATTCTATTGTTATTGGACTAACTATAAAAGAAATCCACTCATTATCTTTTAAGCTGTATTCAAATGAGTTTATTTTCTTTTTGAGATTTGTTAAAAAAAGGTCTATTTCTGTATTATTGGATTTCAACTTTATTGACGTTAAAATACTAGTTGGGTCTATTCTTTTTAAGACTGACATCCAACTAGGTAAAAGTTCAATATAATCTCCTGTTATTTCTGGTGATAGTTCATTGCTTTCAAAAATGGAACTTGAATAGTGATGAAATGGAATAATGCGATAATTTGGCATTAAAATAGGGATTATTTTACATTCAATTACAGATTCATCCAAGCGTTGAATTTTTCGGTAAAAACTTTTTACCTCTTCAAGAATTGTTTCTTTTGACGATAAATTAAAAATATTCTTTTTTGGTACTTGTATTGAGGGTTTTTTCTTTTCAAGTTTTGAAGGATTTTTAAGTATCTGTTCTATTGGATTACACCAATAGCATAAATCTGATTGTTCTTCGTAAATTATTAAGAATACTGGGAAATATGATGTTAACCAAGCTTTAAGTGTACTAGAGGCGATTGAAACGCTATAATTTCCATTTTTTAATAGTTTGACATATTCGCTATCCTTTGTAGTTGATTTTACTTGGCATCTCAAATGATAATTTGTTCTAGAGTTGTCAATAAAAATATTAGAATCTATATCTTCTCCAAAATCACTTTTTATAATGTCAGCAGTCCACTTAAATTTCTTTAATATCAACTGAACTGTAGTTTCTCCAATATCTCCTAGATTTTGTGAATCGGTTTGAATTGGTGTACTATTTTTCATTGTTGGTTTTAATGTGGGCTAACGGTTTCGTATAACCGTCAGTTGCGGGTTAAATTAGTTATTATTTTCTTTTATTCACTAGCGTTAGCAATTCCGAGTGGATTCGGACGTAGTCGAATCCGCCGTAATTGCGGTTATACATTGTTACCCAACGTTTTTTTATTCAGATTTCCATAGAACGACTTTGGTTTAATCCAACTGTATAGAGTTCTAATTTTTAACTTCCAATCCTTGTCGAATAAGTCATTCCAATATTTTTCTTTCGGGTAAATTACTTTGTCAATTTTCCCATAATGGTCGTCGTATTCCAATTTACTCCATTCTTCTTGGATGGATTCCAATCCAAAATACTTTTCAAAACTTTCCAGTCCTTTTGTTCCCATTACGTGGTCACATATCAGATGAATTTTTTCCGATTTGTCAATTACAAGAATGAAAATACATTCATTATCCAAAACAAGTCTTGGACTAATTCCGATTAGCTTTATTTCATTCAGTTTTAGTCTAAATGACTTGCAGTATTTTGCTATTCCAGTTTCTTTTGAAGGGAATTCTGTAAATTTTAATTCAGTGTCTGTAATTTCAATTCCAGAAGTCATTTCTCAAATGTTGGGTAACGTATTTGTATAAGCTTAGTTGCGCTGGAAATCCGCGAGGATTTTCAGATTAAGGAACTAAGATAATAAAAATGCGAGGATTTTCCGCAGGAAAATCAGAAGCAATTAAACTTATACGGTGTTACAAAATGTAGCGACACGTCAGATTGGTTTTGTTTAGCATTTTGTCCGCGCAAAATTTCAAAATTCAGGTTTTGAGTTTTTTAGAATATTCTAACTTAAAATTCTCAAAAAAAAAATCGCGAACAGTAAACCACGCTTTTTTTCAGCCGTTGTAAAATTCCGCAACCTTGCTCAATTCCGCTAGAGTGAGATTCCGCGTAACGATTGTCAGATTCAGAGTTTGAGTATTCAATTCCGCGTGCTGCTTTGGTCAAATTCAGATTTAGTTTTCTATCGGATTTCTCCGCGTCTGAGTGAGTTCGGAGCTATTTTTTGTAACGTGTTTGTGTATGGTTAGTTGCGTGGTTAAGCAACTAAGTTAGAAAACTTTAACGAACCTGTGAATATTCCGAAGGAATATTCGCAAGTAGGAAAGAATGCAGCAATTAATTATACACGGTGTTGTGGTGTCGTTTTTTATATTTAGAATATCCATTTAATTGTTGTTATTAATCCAATTACAATAAGAATGAAGATTGTCGCAACAACTCCAAATATTATCCATTCTCCAAGTTTATCTTTAAAGGTCTGTTTATCTTCAGAGTTTTTGTTTTTGCGTTTATTCTTTTTTGGACTAAATTTTGGAACATAATCAGCTTTCTTTTTACTATCAACTTCCAATTCCGTCAATTTATTTTGAGCAAATTCCGAAAGTTTAGATTTATCTCCTCGAAATACTATTTCTTGCAAAATTTGATATCCAGAATAATTTACAGACTTTTCATAAATATCAACACATTTCGTGATTCGTTCGTCAGTTGGTTCAGTCAGTATCCAATATTTTCCGGCGGAGTCCAAAAAGCCACTTTCATAATATAATTCAGCGAGTTTATTCCACAATTGAGTTTCGTTTGGGTTTTCCTGAATTAAATTCCGCAATCTGTCAGACGCTTTGAATTTCATACCGTTTTCAATTTCAGAATCTATTTTCTCTATCTTTTCTTTCAAACTCACAATGTTCGTCTTAAATGCACCACAACGGTCTCGTATAGCCGTCAGTTACGGATTAAATTAGCGATTATTTTCGGTTTGACACAGACGTTAGCAATTCCGAGTGGATTCGGACGTAGTCGAATCCGCCGTAATTGCGGTTATACATTGTTGTACAACGTTTTTTATTTTTTATCCAATCCATATTTCCAACTTTTCATTAGGTAATTCCTTTTCAAATAATCGAGTCAAAAACAAATTCGAACGTCTTACTTTTAAATCCTTTTGATTTTTAAATTCGATTAAATAAGTTCCACGTTTTGGGATATCCAAACTCATAATTTTTTTCGCTCTTTCTCCAAACTCGTAGGATTGAATTCTCCAATTCGTAACTTTTGGTGTAATTACTTTTCCGTTTTCTCTGTTTTTTAATTCAATCGAAAAATTTCCAACAGAAACACTCCAACCTCCAAGAACCTTAATACTGTAAATTCCGACTGGTAATTCAATTGCCTTATTCGTATCATAGATTCCGATTGGAAATCTCATCTCTGCATATCTCAAATCAGTATTTATAATTTCTATGTCTTTTGGGACTTTACTTCTATGAAGAAAACCTAAAATCTTTTTGTCTGGTGTTAGCTGGTCGTAATTACTCTTAATGTATGGTCTTGCTCCGTCACTTGGCTCAAATTCCGTTTCCAAATATTCTATTTCGTCATTATCTAATTCACGCACTGTTCCGTCGTTTTCAACATAGACAAATTCAAATTTTTCTTTTTCTGACTTCAATTTCCGGTGGTGAGTTAAATGTTGTACAACGGCTTCGGCTATGATTAGTGCGGGAGTAGGGAAGCGGTAGCTTCCGAACTAGCACTTAGCCAAAACTTTTTATTTTGTTTTATCTTTTTCATTTTTAAAGCCAAATCAAAAGATTTGGCGAACCTTATAAAAATACACTAAAGTTTGGATTAAAAACCAAACCCCGTATTAATTATAGCCATTGTTACCACACGTTTTTATTTCAGATTCAATGAGTCCGTTTTTAATTCCGCTTTATTTTTCATTTCGAAAATCGATTTTTCAATATTCTCTACTTTAGAGTTCAAATTTTCAATTTCCGTGTTTTTTGTTTTCTTAAAAGAATTAAATTTAAAATTCAGATTGATAAGAGCTATTACTAATCCAATAATAGGTAAAATAAAGAGTACAACATTTTTTAAAATTCTATAATTTTCATTTAGGTATTTTTTATTTGAATAAGCACTAATTCCATAGTCTTCATTAATCATACATCCTTTTCCAGCTTTCAGGTCAAAGAATTCAATTTCCTTATTTTTATAAAGTTCTGATAAAATCAATTCTCTGTCATTTTTCTTATTTCCCAGAAAACTATCAATTTCTAAAAGAGTTAAACCAACTTTATCAGCACTCACAGTCTGTCGTGGTGCATTCAAGTCTTTAGAATCTAAATCATTGTTGTATCTTAAATACAGTTTGTGCAATAATTTATGTCTAATTCTATTAAATCTCATAGTTTTTTTAATGTGTGGTAACGTAATACGTATATGATTAGTAAGGGTTAAATATAAACTAATTGTATGGTATAACGTAATTAAACAAATAAACTGAAATTAATTATAACACTGTAACCCTTATTAATTATATACTTTGTTAGCAAATCGTTTTTATTATGGCAGCAATTCATATAGTAGGTAATTCTCCTGAAATGTTTGGGTTGAACGAGCCTTTTTTTGATTTATTAAAGAATCAACAAACAATAAACCAAAACGAATTAAACATAGAGGTTGATAACTTGTCAAAGTCAATTGAAAATATTAAGAGATTATGCCCTAAAAGAGATTTAGATATTGGCATTTCAGTTAAATGGGATGCCAGTAAGTGATAATTCGGTTAAATAATTTTCAATCGCTAAATTGTCTCCTTGTATTTTTACATCTATTCCGTACCTAGTTCTGTTTGGTATTATCAAGATATTCTCTTTTGATTTTATTTTATTGATTTTATTTATAACACTATTAAAATCATCGGTTTCTATTCTAATTATTCTTATCTCACTTCCTATCATTATTAACTAAAATTTAAAATTATTATGCTTCCTAAATTAAAGAGTCTTTTTCTTCGTTTTGTGGTTTTTGTAACTCCTCGTTGTGCTTTAGATGAGAATGGTCAACCGTATCGATTAACGTTGGCTTTTTGGCTTCATATTCTGTTTTTGACGATTCAGATTTTAATTGTTCTTCGTCGTCGCTAAAAAATTCAATAGCCATTATTAAAAAACTCAACAAAGTTATTACAAGTATTACCATGTTGTAATATCCTTGAGTTTTATTATTCCTTTCAATATCTTTTCTCAACTCATTTATCACAGCGACATTTGAAGTCGATAATGCTTCGTATTCTTCTTTCGTATCCAAACCACTCATTCGGTCAACAACCTTTTGAGTGCGTTTATCTATCTTAGGAAACTCAATATTTCTACTCATAGAATCGGTTAAATGTTTGCTAACGGTCTCGGCTATGAGTAGTTGCGTGGGTTAGCACGAAATTTAGCAAGTACACATAAAGCTGAAAATCCTCGCGGATTTTCAGAAGTAGGCGAGAACAAGCAATTACTTATAGCCATTGTTGTAGGTAGTTATTTTTTCATTTTTATTATAGTTTCTGTTTTTTCAGTAGAATATGTTTGCTTTATACTCTCAATATCATCTTTAGCAGCTTCCATAAATTCTGCCATTTGTTCCTGTTGATGTCTAATAAATTCATCTTTTTGTTTAATCCAAGCTGATGAATTCACAACGATTTCTTTTGCCTCAAATAATGAGCACCTTTGATTAGTTCTTACATATACTATACATTCCAAAATTCTACAATTGAGAGATTTCAATTCAGTTAATTTTAGTTCTAATTCAGCTTTTGTAAGCTTATTTTCCTTTTCTGCTAGTTCAGTCAACTTTTCTATTGTCATTTTCTTTTTCTATTATTTGAGTCGATTTTTTATTTCTATTGACAATCTCTTAAGATAATCTCTTGCAATTTCTTCTGTTCCAATCATATTATGAAAATTTGTTAGTTTTCGTTTCGGATTAGTCAGTTCCTCATCAATATCTTCAATTAATACTTTTATATATCTTTTGTCATATTCAAGATAGGTAGATGCAATCTGATTTATTTTTTGATTAGATACTTTTCCTTTTTCAAAAATTATTGAGTAAAGAGGAATGGCAAAAGATGAATTTTTTCTACTATCAATTAATGTTCTCCCTTTTTCTTTAGCATAACCTTGTCCACATTTTTCGTACTCACTAGAAAAAATATTATTAGAATCTAGTGAAAAAAGCAAATTAGCTCCACATCTAAAACAAAAATCTTCCTCCATGTTTTTTGTAATTACCTACAACGGACTTGTGTATGAAACGTAGCGTATAAAAAGACACTAACTTTTCGGATTAACACAGAGTCGAATTTTTATATTTTGTTTTTAACTTTTTTATTTTAAAAGCCAAATTAAAAATTTGGCGGACTTTCTAAATATACACAAACCTTTTGGTTAAGCACTTATTAGCTATGTTTTATACACCGTGTTGTATGCTGGCTTATTTCCATATTTCCTTGAACACTTTCAGTACATTTTCTTTTAATTCAATCGGTATATTTTTGTTTTTGTCAAAGTCCAATTTTACTTCTCCTTTTTGATTATGCGTTTGCATTGTAAAGTATCCATTTGTGTCAAATTCTCCGTCATACTCAGCGTGAATTTGGTCAATCGCATTATTAAACTTGTCAAGTTTGTCAGAATAATCTTTTCCGTATAAAAATTCGCTTATGTTTTCCATTTAACCGTCTTATAAATTAAAATACCTATCAAAATCAGAAATAGAATTCCGAAAGTGTATGTCAGTCCGAGAAATAAATCTTGCTGTTTGCATAAATCAATACCAGAAACTTGAGAAATACATTCTCCGTAGTCTGTTTCATATTTTAGGCTTACTCCTGTATTTATTGTCATAAAATAGAAAAGTGGAATTCCAAAAAAAGAAAAGCAGACTCCAATTATGTAAAATATTTTTTTCAAAAGTTTGGTTTTTCAGCTTGCATACAACTAGTTATATCCCGATAAATATAACACAATTTATATTAAAAATTACGGGATAATAGGAACTTGTCTTCCGGTTTTTTAACAGCGTCTAATTGTTTAATAGCCTTATCAAGCGGGCTTTCAATATTCAATAAGTCTTTTCTTGCTACATGTGTGTAAACCATGGTGGTTTCTGGTCGTGCATGCCCAAGTAGCTCTTGTATGTGCCTTAAATTTACACCTTGTTCTAATAGGTGTGTAGCGTAACTATGGCGAAGTGTATGTGGGGTAACAACTTGTCTGATTTTTGCCAATTTACACGAAGATTTTAAAAATTTTCTTATGCTGCTATCAGAATATTTTAATCCATTTTGTCCCTCAATAACATAGGTTTTTGGCGCATAAGTCATTAAATAGTTTTTTAGCAGCGGCATAATGCTTTGTGCTAAATTAACGTACCTGTCCTTTTTGCCTTTACTACACGAAATAAAAACCTGTTGTCTATCTATATGTAAATCTTCAATTTTTAAATTAATAAGTTCGCTAATACGTAACCCAGACGAATAAATTAAAGCTAGGGCCATTCTGTGTTTTAAATTTTTTGTAACCTGTAATAGTTTAATAACTTCAAGCTGAGACAATACATTTGGTAGTTGCCTCGATTTCTTTGGGCGTTGTAATTGCAGATCGTTAATTTTAGAACTTTGATAAAATACAACAAACAATTTTAAACTACTTATAAACTGTCGTTGTGTATTAATGGCATAATTTCGTTTTATATATATTGTTTCAATATAATGCTCAACACTACGGTTATTTAAATTTTCAATAGGTTCATCATTATAAAATTCAATAAAATCGGCTACAAGTTGTGTGTAAGTATGCACTGTATTATCACTGTATCGTTTTCCTTTTAAATATTTGTAAAAATTATTCAGTAACAATCGGTTATCATCATTTAATTGCCTAATTCTTTTTTTAGGAAATTTTTTAGATGGCATTTTAGTATTAAAAATAGCATCGGCATCAATTTCAGCAGTTCCTTTAAATGTAGAAAAAATAACTTTTAAGTTATTCGGATTATTTTGTAAATACCAAGACTTTAGGTTTTTACTCCATTTGGCTTCCGTTTTTGCTCGTAACAGTTTAATTAAGACTTCGTTATATTCAAAATTTATTGTTATTTGGTGGGCTTTTCTATGGTATTGTGGTTTTAAAGTTACAAGAGGTAAATTGGCCATGTATATAAGTATTTAAAATCAATTTACAACAATTTTTTAAATTTCAAAAATCAATAGTTTATGTGTAATTTTACGAAAAAATAGCTTTAATTTGATTTCACCAAGTTCTATAGATAGAGTATTTGAAACTGCAAGAGTAGAGGAGGTAATAGGAGACTTTGTGCAACTTAAAAAGGCAGGAAGTAACTACAAAGGCCTAAGCCCGTTTAGTGACGAGCGTTCACCAAGTTTTATGGTTTCGCCAGTTAAACAAATTTGGAAAGATTTCTCTACAGGTAAAGGAGGTACGGTAGTTTCTTTTTTAATGGAACACGAACATTTTACTTACCCAGAGGCTATAAAATATTTAGCAAAAAAATATAATATTGAAATAGAAGAAACTCAACAATCAAACGAGCAAAAAGAAAAAGCAAACGAGCGAGAAAGTTTGTATTTAGTAAGTGAGTTTGCCAACACCTATTTTCAAAAAATATTACATAAAACAAATCAGGGTCAAGCTATAGGTTTAAGTTATTTTAAAGAAAGAGGTTTTACATCAGAAACTATAAAAACTTTCGATTTAGGATATTCTCCAAACGAATGGCAAGCCTTTACAGATGAAGCTTTAAAACAAGGTTATAATATAAATTATCTTGAAAAAACAGGATTAACAATAGTTAAAGACGATAAACGATTCGATCGTTTTAAAGGACGAGTTATGTTTCCCATAAAAAGCATGAGCGGTCGTGTTTTAGGTTTTGGTGGACGTATTCTAGTAACCGATAAAAAAGCTGCAAAATATTTAAACTCACCCGAGAGTGATATTTACCATAAAAGCAAAGTGCTTTATGGAATTTATCATGCCAAGCAAAGCATAGCAAAAGAAGATAATTGCTATTTAGTTGAAGGATATACAGATGTTATTCAATTTCACCAAACCGGAATAAAAAATGTAGTATCATCATCTGGAACAGCTTTGACACCAGACCAAATTCGATTAATAAACAGGTTAACAAAAAACATAACAGTACTTTTTGATGGCGATGCAGCTGGAATGCGAGCTTCCCTTCGTGGAATAGATTTAATTCTAGAACAAGGTATGAATGTAAAAGTTTGTACTTTCCCGAATGGAGAAGACCCAGATAGTTTTGCTAAACAAAACACCTTAGAGGAGCTATCAACATATCTAAACAATAATGCTAAAGATTTTATTCAATTTAAAGCTTCGGTTTTGCATGAAGAGTCTAAAAACGATCCTATAAAAAAAGCAGATACTATTCGAGATATTGTAAATAGCATATCTAAAATACCAGATAGAATAAAAAAAGAAATATACATACGCGAATGTTCTAATATTATGGATATTAGCGAAGAGGTATTATTTAGTACGCTTGCCCAAATTAGTAAAAAAGATAATCAAGAAATCGAAAAGCAATTTAAAAAAGAACAAAAAGCATTCGATGTTATAAAACCCGCCGAAGTTGTTAAAAAAGTAGATGTTCAATATTTATTAGAACGAAAAATTATTGAAATTTTATTACTCTATGGCAATAAGGTTGAAGATTTTGAAGATCTTGTTTTAAAAGAAAATGAATCTGGAGAATTAGTTTTAGAGCCGGTAATTCAACAAGCTAAAGTATTCGAAAAAGTATTTCTAGACTTGCAGGACGACGAGATGGAGTTTACAAACCCAAATTTTAAAGCTCTATATTACAAAATAATAGAAAAATTAAATCAAAATCCCGATTTTGAATTAAATAACTTTGTAAATACTGTTGATGAAAATATGGCTAGTGAAATTACTACCATTTTAATGGAAGATGAGCGCCATTCGCTTAGCGATTGGGAACGCCAAAACATCTATCCAAAATCTAAACAAGATACAGTAGCGCAATTAGTAAGTGAAACTATTTTAAGTTTACGATGCTTTTTAATAGATTTAAAAGTAAAAGAATTTCAAACACAAACGTTAAATAATAAAATAGACACGAATAGAAATATACTTGAAGAAGTAAAAGACTATTCGGGTCTAAAAATGTTATTATCCAGAAAGCTTAATAGAGTTTTATAAAACTTCTTCAGCTAGTTTTGCTTGATTAACCAAGTCAACTAAATTAGTAACTTTTAGTTTACGCATTAAACGCGCTTTGTAAGTACTAACGGTTTTTTCGTTAATGTCAAGTTCTTGTGAAATTTCTTTATTCTTTTTACCAATGGTAAGTAATTTTAAAACTTCGGCTTCTCTAGTAGAAAGTTTTTTATAAAACGAAGCTTTTCCATTTGTACTTACACGATTACCAAAAGCTAATTGTTGAGTTAAATCGTTACTTAAGTAAATACCACCATTATACACTTTATATATGGCTTCGCTTAAGGTAATTAAATTTTCGGTTTTCGAAATATAACCTGAAGCACCAGCTTTTATAGCATTTAATGCATAAACCTCTTCTGGTTGCGCACTAAAAATTAAAGTTTTAATGTCTGGAAATTCATTTTTAAAGAAACGTAAAACGGTTAAACCATTTAATTTTGGTAAATCTGTTTCCATTAAAACAATGTCTACAGGGTTTCTTTTTACAAATTCAATGATGGCTTCTCCATCACCTACACTGCCAACAACCTCAATATCTTGGGTTGCGGTAAACAAGACTTCTAACCCTTTTCTAGATACGGGGTGATTGTCTGCTATTAATAATTTTATCATAATTTAATAAGCTTTATACAATTAATTTAGTGACTAATTGTGTGAGAGACTAAGCTGAAGGCTAAAGTAAAAAAAAATAAGTATAATGCTAAATCAATAGGTTAAATATAACTTTATTTCGATAAAATGTATCTTTATGTAAGTAGTTTGTAGATTTTATTATTTGTATGAAGTTGGAATTTCACAAACAGGAATAGGAATCATCTTATGCTTATTAGCTGTATTAAAACGTTTATAGATGTTAAATACTTCTAATTCTCTTCCAGAAAAATCTTTTGAAGTTTTGCCTTCATCACTCATTTTCATGGCCCATTCCAATTCTGGGTACGATGCACCAATTTGGTCTTCATCAGTTCTATCATCTCCCCAAAGACCGTCGGTGGGTTGTGCGTCAATAATTTCTTGGTTTACGCCTAAAAACTTTGCTATTTCGTAAACTTCAGTTTTAAGTAAATCTGCAATAGGACTTAAATCTACACCGCCATCACCGTATTTTGTATAAAAGCCAACGCCAAAGTCCTCTACTTTGTTACCAGTTCCTGCAACTAAAAGTTTTTCTAAAGCAGCAAAATAGTATAAGGATGTCATTCTTAAACGTGCTCTGGTGTTTGCTAAAGACATAAATCGGTCTTCTTCATTTTCAACAGCTGGCAAACTAGCTACTAAACTATCAAAAACAGGAGTTAAGTTAACTTGTGTCATTCGTACATCATCAAAATTACTTTGTAACCACTCAATATGGTTTAAAGCTCTGCTAACCTGTGACGGAGCTTGGTGTATTGGCATTTCTAAACATAAAAGTTGTAAGCCTGTTTTTGCACAAAGTGTAGAGGTTACAGCAGAGTCTATTCCACCTGAAATACCTATTACAAAACCACTAACACCAGCTTTAGTAGCATAATCCTTTAACCAATCTACTATATGTTCAACAACTTTTTCTGTATGCATTTTTATTAATTTTTATAATGATAATACTACCTTTGTAAACAAAAATAAACTATCCTGTTAATTTATGAAAATTTATGCTGTTTAAGTTTTTTAACAATTTTAATATAAAAATATTAATTGTTTTTATAGTTGTGAGTGCATGTAAGTCTGAAAATGGACTAGAAAATGAAATCTCAAAAATTAATACTAATATTGAAATAGAACGTTTTGATAAGCTTTTTGCTGAGGTTAATGCCGAAAAATTACCTGATTTAAAGCAAGCATATCCTTTTATGTTTTCAAATAAAATAAAAGATTCGTTTTGGTTGGCCAAAAAAAACGATTCATTGCAACAGGTTTTATTTAAGGAAGTTGATGACACTTTTAGCAGTATTAAAGATACTGAATCTGAAATTGAATCGCTTTTTAATCATTTAAAATATTACTTTCCAGAATTTAATCCTCCCAGAGTAATTACAACCACAAATGATGTTGATTACAGAAATAGAGTAGTTGTTACAGATACTATTGTAGTAGTTTCGCTAGATACTTATTTGGGAAGTGACCATGAATTTTATGGAGGAATTCAAAAATTTATACGAGCAAATTTTAATAAAAACCAAATAGTAGTCGATTTGGCTTCACAATATGCTCAAAAATATGTTTACCAAACAGCACATCGAACCTTTTTAGATGAGATGATTTATTTTGGTAAAATTCTTTATTTTAAAGACAAAGTTATTCCGTTTAAAACGGAAGCACAACTCATTGGCTACAACCAAGAAGAGTTAAATTGGGCTATAGCAAACGAAAGCTATATTTGGAGATATTTTGTAGAGCGCGAATTGTTATTTAGTACAGATAAAAAATTATCCAGCCGTTTTATTGTTGATGCCCCTTTTTCTAAATTTTATCTTGAAGAAATTGATACAGATTCTCCAGGCAAAGTAGGCCAGTTTATAGGGTGGCAAATTGTAAAAGCTTACATGAACCAAAATAATGTGTCTTTAAAAGAAATGCTTATAACAAGGCCAGAAGAAATTTATAATAATACAAAGTTTAAACCAAGAAAATAATGGCAAATTTAAAGTCTAAAATAGAGTTGAATGTAGAATTAGATGAAAATCGTATTCCTGAAAAGTTAATGTGGACAGCTCAAGATGGTGGTATAACCAATGAAGAAGCTAAAGCTATGATGCTTGCCGTATGGGATCATAAAGCCCAAGAAACGCTTAGAATAGATTTATGGACGAAAGATATGCCTGTTGATGAAATGAAGGTGTTTTTTCATCAAACTTTAGTTGCAATGAGTAATACATTTAATAGAGCAACTCAAGACGAAAAAATGACAGCTACTATGAAAGATTTTTGTGATTATTTTGCAGAAAAATTAGAACTTAAAAAGAAGTAATTAATAGCTATTTACGATATAAAAAATAGTTATTTACCAAATCTATATACATTTGTTTTGCCTTATCTTGAGTTATATTTTGTACTTGAAATAAGGCATTTGTTTTAAATGCATTTATTATAGGTTTACGGCTTCTTGGCTTACCATAATCGTTAGTTGCTTTTTTATAATAGGCATAAAGCTTAAGTAGTGTATCAGCAGGAAATGGTTCGCTATGTGCGTTAACACGCTCAACAGCTTCAATAAAGGCTTTATCTAAGTTTCTTTTATTCATTAAGCTCTGCTATTATACTTTCTCCACCTCGAACTTTTTGGTTAAGTTCTACTTTAATATTAGTGTCTAATGGTAAAAATAAATCTACACGCGATCCAAATTTTATAAAGCCAGAATCACTTCCTTGTATGGCGTCATCATTAATCTTAGCATAGTTTACAATACGTTTAGCTAAAGCACCAGCAATTTGCCTGTGTAATACTTTTCCATAAGTTTTGTTTTCCACAACTACGGTAGTACGTTCATTTTCTTCACTAGCTTTAGGGTGCCATGCTACTAAATATTTACCAGGATGATATTTGCTAAAAACAACTTTACCGCTTATGGGATAGCGGGTAACGTGTACATTTATTGGAGACATAAATACACTAACTTGTAGGCGTTTTTCTTTAAAATATTCTTTTTCAAAAACTTCTTCAATAACCACAACTTTACCATCAACAGGCGATAAAACCTGATTTTCGTTTAAAACAGTATTTCGTTTTGGGTTCCTAAAAAATTGTAAAATTAAAATTAGAAAAACTACTATGGTAATTAGTAATAAAATTCTTAACCAGTTTATTGTTATAAAAGTATCAACAAGTAAAGCAGCTGCAATAACAGCTATAAATGTTACTAAAATTATTTTATAACCTTCTTTATGAAACATATCGTATTATTCTTAAAAATAAATATATAAATGGAGCGGCAAATATAATGCTGTCTAGTCGGTCTAGCAAACCACCATGACCTGGCATAATGGTACCGCTATCTTTTACCTTGGCCTGTCTTTTAAATTTTGATTCTATTAGGTCGCCAAATGTGCCAAAAACACTAATTATTACACTTAAAATTAACCAGTTGGTAGAGCCTAAAGTTTCTGTAAATTTAGCAATAAAATAACTAATTATACACGAGAAAAATAAACCTCCTATAAATCCTTCTACAGTTTTTTTTGGTGAAATTTTTTCGAATAATTTTTGTTTTCCAAAATTTTTGCCAACTAAAAAAGCGAAAGTATCGTTGCTCCAAACTAATATAAAGCAGCCTAATAAAATGTTAGAATTATAATTACTAAAATAATTAGCAATTAATACTAAAAATACAAAAGCACTCGATAAATAAAATGTGGTTAATAAATACCGCTTACTAAAAAATAGCGGAATGCGTTTAAATGAAAATAAATCTTGGATTAAGAATAGATTTATAAAAATTGAAACAACTAAAAGTATTTTAATAGCTTCATTTAAACCAAGGCCGGTATTTAAAATTGTGTGCCAATAACCAAAGGCTCCATAAATTATAGTAAAAATTATATAAGGAATGTATCCTTTAAAACGGATTAATTTTTTAAATTCATTTAAGCTAACCAAGCCAAATATAAAAAACAAAGCGATTAATAAATGCTCGAACTGTAAACAAAATATTAGCAAGGCAACATATAGTAAGCCAGAAAGCGAACGGATTATAATTTCTTTCATTTACTATAGGTCTTCTAATAAAAGAAGATATAAATTTTTTGAACTACTACCATAACTTAAAAAGTTTTTGTCTTCTTCTTCAGATTTAAAGTTTTTAATTGTAGTAATATTTGTTGGTATGCTTTCTCTATTCTTGCTTTTTATACCACGTAATCCTTCACCAATATTTTCGGCTAATTGGCTGGTTGTGGCAAAAACTATTACATTAAATGGTAATTCATGTAGTTTTTTCTCAAAAATTTGTTTAGATGATATTAATAAAGAGCCATCATTAGCAATTAAATTTTCGCAAGTGGTTAAAAAATAGGTGGCTTCAGATATTTTTAATGTAGACTTAAGGCTTGTGTTTTTAAATTTTTTATCTAGGTTTTTATCTAAAACTAACGCCTTGTCATTCTCCCAAGAGTTTTCAAGAATAATGTTTTCAAAGTTTTCAAAAATTTCTATTAAGTTTTCACAATATAAAAATTTACCGCCATTTGCTTTAAAGTTAATAGTAAACTTTTCATCTATTGGTAGTTTAATTTCAGGCATATATTTCCCTCTATCGTCAGATTTAATTTCTTCTTCTGACGAATTTGGTTTCGAGCCAAAAAACTTTTTAAAAAAACTCATTTAGTGGATTTGCTATTAATCTGAATTCCTTTGGTATTGCCCAAATATAAAAAATCTTAAATTAACGGTGTCGCTAATTTAAGATTTTTACAAAAACCTTTAGAATAAATTATTATTCTTGTTTTTTATCTGTAATATCTAGTGTGTTATTAGCAATAGGTTCCTCTTTTTCAAAAGCTCTTTTACCAAATATTTTTTCTAGATTGTCTTTAAAAATAACTTCTTTTTCTAATAATACTTCAGCAAGTTCTGTGAGTTTATCTTTGTGCTCTTCTAATAAGTTTACAGCGCGTTCGTATTGTTTTTCTATAATTTCAGAAATTTCTTTATCTATTAATTCTGCAGTTTGCTCGCTGTAAGGTTTAGAGAAGCCATACTCGCTTTGTCCAGAAGAATCGTAATATGTTAAGTTTCCTACTTTGTCGCTTAACCCATAAACAGTAACCATGGCACGAGCTTGTTTGGTAACTTTTTCTAAATCACTTAAAGCTCCTGTAGAAATTTTATCAAAAATCACTTTTTCGGCTGCGCGACCACCAAGAGCAGCACACATTTCGTCTAGCATTTGTTCTGGGCGAACAATTAAGCGTTCTTCTGGCAAATACCAAGCAGCTCCAAGAGAGCGGCCACGTGGTACAATAGTTACTTTTACTAATGGAGCAGCGTGCTCTAGCATCCAACTAACAACAGCATGACCAGCTTCGTGAAAAGCAACAGCACGTTTTTCGCTTGGTGTAATTATTTTGTTTTTCTTTTCTAAACCACCAATAATTCTATCTACTGCATCAAGAAAATCTTGTTTATCTACTGCTTTCTTACCATTTCTGGCAGCAATTAAAGCGGCTTCGTTACAAACGTTGGCTATATCTGCACCAGAAAAGCCAGGTGTTTGTTTAGATAAGAAATCAAGATCTAAGCCTTCTGCTTTTTTTAGAGGGCGTAAATGAACTTCAAAAATTTCTTTACGTTCACGAACGTCTGGTAAATCAACATAAATTTGTCTATCAAAACGTCCTGCACGCATTAGAGCTTTATCTAAAATATCTGCACGGTTAGTTGCTGCTAAAACAATTACGTTTGTATTAGTACCAAAACCATCCATTTCTGTTAGTAATTGGTTTAGCGTGTTTTCGCGCTCGTCGTTACTACCAGACATTGCATTTTTCCCTCTGGCACGACCAATAGCATCAATTTCATCAATAAAAATTATTGAAGGAGATTTTTCTTTTGCTTGCTTAAATAAATCTCTAACACGAGAAGCACCAACACCTACAAACATTTCTACGAAATCTGAGCCAGATAAAGAGAAAAAAGGTACTTTGGCTTCTCCTGCCACAGCTTTTGCTAATAAAGTTTTACCAGTTCCTGGGGGGCCAACTAATAATGCGCCTTTTGGTATTTTACCACCTAATGTAGTGTATTTTTCAGGGTATTTTAAAAAGTCTACTATTTCTTGAACTTCTTCTTTTGCGCCCTCTAAACCTGCTACATCTTTAAAAGTAGTTTTAACTTTTGTGTTTTGGTCAAAAAGTTTAGCTTTTGATTTGCCAATGTTAAAAATTTGACCACCAGCACCACCAGCTGCACCACCAGACATTCTGCGCATAATAAAAAACCACACACCAATTAATAATATAAAAGGTAGAATACCAATTAGGAAATCGCCCCAGTAATTTTCATCAGTTTTTAAGCTATATATGTTATATTTATTTATGGCTTTTAAGTCATCTTCAAAATTTTCTAAATTACCAACTTCAAATTTATAATTTGGCAGTTTATTAGCCGTTGGTAAAAAGGTTTGAGGAATCGAGTTTTTATGAATATCCTTAGATTCTGCTTCTTTAGTTAAGTAAACAGTTGCTATTTTACGGTTAACTACTACAACTTTATCAACATCGCCATCTTCAACATATTTAAAAAATTCAGAAGGTGTAATTGTTTGTTCGTTTTGGTAGTTAGAACCACTAATTACTTGATATCCTATAAAAAGTGCTATTAATATGCCATAAATCCAGTATGGGCTAAACTTCGGCTTTTTGTCTTTGGAGTTATTATTGTCGTTTGTCATTTCTGTTTTTTAGTAACTAGTTTCTATAATTGTTGTTTTAGCATCGCCCCAAAGGCTTTCAATGTCATAAAATTCGCGAACATGTTTTTGGAACACGTGTACTACAACATTTACATAATCAATTAAAACCCATTCGGCATTGTCTACACCTTCGGTGTGCCATGGGTTGTCTTTTAATTCCTTGCTTACTTTTTTTTGAATGGAGTTAACTATAGCGTTTACTTGAGTGTTAGAGGTTCCTTCACAAATTATAAAGTAATCGCAAACGGTATTTTCAATATCTCTTAAATCTAGAAGGTTAATTTCTTTACCTTTTACATCTTCAATACCACTTATTATTACAGATATTAGTTGGTCTGCGCTTATTTTTTCTTTCGCCATTAAATATATTTAATTTATGCAAAGTTATTATTTTTTTAGTTCTTTACAGTTTAAAAACTATTAAGATTTTTTAGGTAAATTAATAACCGTGCTATGACTATTATCAAACTTAATGCCATCGATTCAACAAATTCTTTTTTAAAGGACTTGGTATCAAAGCAAATAGTTGACGATTATACGGTTGTGGTTACTAAAAACCAAACTCATGGCAGAGGGCAAATGGGAAGTGTTTGGAACTCGGAAGCTGGTAAAAACCTTATGTTTAGTGTGTTTAAGGATTTAAGTAGTTATAATGTAACATATCCGTTTTATATTAGTATGGCGGTTTCTTTAGCTATTTTAGATACGCTTAAAGCTTTAAATATTCCTGGTTTATCTATTAAATGGCCAAACGACATTTTGTCAGCTAATCAAAAAATTTGTGGAATTTTAATTGAAAATGTCATAAAACATAGAATGAACTCTACTATTATTGGTGTAGGTTTAAATGTTAATCAATTAAATTTTGCGGGTTTATCTAAGGCAAGTTCTTTAAAAAGCATTACAGGTGTTCATTATAATTTAGATGAAATTTTAAATAATATAATTGAAAATATAAAGTGTTATGCTAAAATGTTGCAAGATGAAGAATTTGACGTTGTAAAAAATAATTATGAATCTTATTTGTTTAGAAAAAATAAACCTTCAACATTTAAAAATATTGAAGGTGAATTATTTTCTGGTTTTATAAAAGGAGTAACCAAATATGGTAAAATATTGGTAATGCTTGAAGACGAAGTTTTAAAAAAATTCGATTTAAAAGAAATTACCTTATTATATTAAACAGCTTTAGGCATATTTGTGGCTAAAGTTTCTAAAAATTTGCTTATCGGGCTTTTTATCATCATTGCCATCATTGGGTTAAAATCTCCACTAAATTGTAGTTGTACTTCGCTATTGTTTTCATCAACTTTAATAATGTTTCCAACTAGAGAGAAGTCTAGTTTGCCTCCTGCAGCTCCTAAAACAATTTTATTTGGCGGAATAACTTCTTTCTTTTTTAAAACAATTTCAGGCATTCCTTTAAGGGCAAACAAAAATTTATCGTCGCCTAAAACTTCAAATTTACTAATATTATCGGGCATTAAAGTTTCAAAATTTTTAATATCTGATAAAAAGTTGAATACGGCTTCTGGCGATTTTGAAACGTTAACCTTTGGTGATTCTAAGTTCATAATGTTTTGTTGTTATTTTATGTTTTTTTATAATTTGATTTGTTAACAATCAAATAGCGTTCCAATCACTTGGGTTGGCATTCCAATCTGATAATGTTTTTAATTCTTTTTCTGTAATGTAATTGGTTTCTAGAGCTTTTTCTAGTAAAGTTTCATAATTGCCAAGTGTGCGTAAAAATACGTTTTCGTTTTTAAAGTTTTCTGCAGCCACACTAAAGCCGTAGGTAAATATGGCTACCATGCCTTTTACATTAATGCCTGCATCGCGTAAGGCCTTAACGGCATTTAAACTACTTTTTCCTGTACTTATTAAATCTTCAACTACAACTACATTTTGGCCGCTTTCTATAAAACCTTCAATTTGGTTTTTACGTCCATGGCCTTTGGCATCTGGACGAACGTAAATAAATGGCAAGCCTAAATATTCGGCAACTAGCATACCAATACCTATGGCTCCTGTAGCAACTCCAGCAATGGCGTCGGGTTTTCCATATTGCTCTTCAATATGTTTTGCCATGGTTTCGCGTACATAATTTCTAATAGTTGGAAATGATAAAATAATTCGGTTATCGCAATAAATTGGCGATTTCCATCCTGAAGCCCATGTAAAAGGCTCTTTTGGACTAAGTTTTATGGCTTTAACTTGCAATAAAACTTCGGCCGTTTTTTTGGCGGTGTCTTTGTTAAAAATCATGTCGGTAAAATTACACATAAAATTAAATTTATCTTACAGATAATTGTCGATAAAAATTATTTTTTTCAACATGGTTGTAATTAAAAAATAATACTTTTACCTTACCAAATATATTAATAAGCGGCAATATGTATAAAGCTTTTGTTGGAGATAAACCAATAATTATAACTAGCGATAAAGAAAAAGTTTCTGGGTTTAAAAACTACAGACTAAGAACTGTAAAGATTAAAAAGGTAATTAAAAAATTACAAAACAACCCAGACTTAAAAGGTGTTAAGCTATATCATAAAAACGAAGCTAAACTTTTAAAACGGTTCTTAAAAAAATTACCCAATGTGGTTGCTGGTGGCGGAAAGGTTTATAACGATAAGAAAGAAGTACTTTTTATTTTTAGAAATGGTAAATGGGATTTACCTAAAGGCAAAAAGGAAAAAAATGAAAGTATAGAGTTAAGTGCAATTCGTGAGGTAGAAGAGGAGACAGGTGTTAAAGGTTTAAAAATTATTAAGCCTTTAGATACCACTTATCATATTTTTAAGCGTAACGGTAAATATAAAATTAAGGTTACGTATTGGTTTAAA
Organism: Neotamlana laminarinivorans; assembly: GCF_020523925.1. Taxonomy (GTDB): domain Bacteria; phylum Bacteroidota; class Bacteroidia; order Flavobacteriales; family Flavobacteriaceae; genus Neotamlana; species Neotamlana laminarinivorans. Next base: position 21,469 of record NZ_JAJAPW010000010.1, read on the forward strand.
ATGAAAACGGATTATAGTGGTAAATTGCAGGCACAAGAAAATGAAGGTATTACAAAGGTTGAGTGGCTTAATGATAAGCAAATAACAAAAGCTTTAAAAAACTCGTATGCTAATATTAAACTATTGGTTTAAAACCAGGTGAAAGTAATGCCTTAAAGATTTTAGTTTTCTGCGTTAAAGAAAACTTTATAATAATGCATTTTTTTCTCGTCGTCGTAACCGCGTTCTAAATATTCGGTGGATGCATCTGGCGCATCGATATCTAGTTTAATTTGTATATTGGTGTCTAGCTTTATATCTGTTTTAATCTTTCGTTTTTCTTTGGTAACAACAGCTTCAGCTACATCAAATCTATTTCGCATTACTATATTTTGCTCGTCTTCAAATGTTTTTTTGTAATTATCGAATTCGCGTTTGTGTTTATCTTCTTCAAATAATTCTTCTTTAAACTCTTCTATATTTACGGTTTCGTGTTCTTTAAAAAAGTCTATAGTTTTAGCTAAAAAGGTGTTTTGTTCTTTTTTACCGTAGCTTGTGTTAATTATCTCGTCTGCAAAGTCCTTACACAATTCAATGTATTGTTGTGTGTGGTTATTAGCATCGTCTGCATATTTAATATTTAAGAAGTGGTTTATCCAGTACTGAGCATCATAATTATTATTATCGATACTAAAAACAATGGGGCCTTCTTCATCTTTTTGATTTAAAATTAAACAACCTTTATCTACTTTTTTTGAACTGATACCTTTTTGCACTAAAACATCATAGCTATTGTTTTCAAGATAGGTTTGAAAGAAATTAATTTTATTTTCAATTTTAAAAATACCAATAGCGTTTGTTGTAATATCTCTAAACTCTATACCTTCAAATTCTACTACAATAACGTCGCCTGTTTTAATATTTGCAGAATTAGATTGTTCGTATAAATGTGTTACAATGTGTTTAGATGTTTCAATAAAAGCATCATCATCATTAAAAATTTGGTTACTATAACTGTTAATTTCGTTTAGTGCAATACTTGCATGATGGCTAAAGCGATAACTTTGTACAACGGTACCAAACGGGCGAAGTAAAAACGGAAGCATTAAATCGTAACTAGCTTCATCAAAATCTACTAATTTATCCGAAAAGGCATTTTTTGTATCGTTAAACTTATTACCAACTTTATGGATTATAAATTTTGAAATAGAGGCGTTTTTACGTGAAATCATTAGTAGCTTTTTTTAAAATGCAATACTATTAAATATAGTTTAAATTTTTATAAAAAAGAACGCCAAAGTATAATAACTTTGGCGCTCAAAAAAGATTCGAGGACTTAAAAATTTTACTTCCTAACTATTATATTTTTAAATGTTTTGTTGTAATTGAAGTATTATATAGGGTTTTCATATAAAAAATACTACGTTTTTAGAGTGTATAAATTTACATAGCTAAATATAGAAATTAGAACTTAAATAGAAAAGAGTTGTGAAAATAAATATTAATTTAATTGATATACTATAATTGAGTTGCTTTCCCCTTTAGTTACAAATTCTAAATTTTTATTAGAGTCTATATTATCTAAATCAATACTAGAATTTCCATATACAGGAAAGTTTTTTAATAGTTTTGATTGGCTATCAAAAAGATAAATTTTATGAGCTTGCAAATCTGTTACAGAAATGTAAATTTTATCATTTAAATAAAAGAATTTGCATGTTGTATATTCTCCAAAATCTAACTCGGTAGTTTTATTTTTTATAGTTAAAAGGTTTTCGCTTAAAGTAACTAGAGTTTTGCTGCTTGCATCAATAAAATGATTTTCGTTTAAGTTTAAAGGCTGCTCTGTAACATTGCCTTTAGCATCTACGCTGTATAAATTGCCAGAGGTTGTTGTGGTTGTAAAATTGTTTTTATATAGATATAATGAGTTGTTGGAATAGGTTTCTTGAACCTTAGGAGTAACTCTTGTTTTTCCACGGCGATCTAAAATATAAAGTTTATTTTTTGTTTTAAAGGCAATATAATCTTTTCGACCAATTCTAAAATGTTTAGGTTGTGCAATTATATTATCGTTAGCTTTTGTGAAATTAAAACCGTTTACTATTTTTCCTTGGGTGTTGTACATTAAAATGTTTTTACCTTGGGTAACTAATAAACGATAGTCTTTCTTTTTGTCGTAATCAAATACAGATAAAGGTTGGGTAATATCATCATTAAACTTTAAAGGAAACGGTCCAACATCATTTCCATTTCTATCAATAACATAAATGCGGTTGGGTGTACTAAAAGTAAGTTGTAATCTTCCGTTTTTATAAATGTCAATTTGTTCAACTTTACCTAAAATTGGTCCTTTAAGTGTTTTTTTCCAAAGGATTTTTCCTTTGTTAGATATTAAATACAGATTGTTGTTTATATCTTGTACTATAATTTCTTTTTGATTGGTTATATGGTTTTTTACAAATTGCGGTTGTGTTAAAATTGCTTTATCTAATTTTATGTTTAATAGTTCGGTAATTGAATTTTCCTGAACTTTGTTTTTCTGTTTTTGAATAACAGCGTGCAGGTGTGCAAAATTATTATCGTAAACAAACTGAAGACCATTAGCTTCATATTTATTTAGATTAAAGTTGGTAGCATCGTTTTCATTTTTATTTAAGATAGATTTTAAAGAAGTTGCATTAACTATTTGTAATAATGATGAGGCTTTACTTAATTTAGCTTCTGTATACTTATAATATGTAGTTGTTGCTAGTGTTGTTTTATTTTGGTAACTAGCTATAATGTTTTGTAGAGTTTCTATATTATTTGAGAAAACAAAAAAGTTGTCTAAAATACAATACAGAGTTGTGTTTTTAGTTAAGATAAATGGCGAAAATGTGTTTTCGAAAATTTGAGGCGTGTTAAACTCGTAAATTTCAACTTCACGAAATTCATTTTTTTTATTTCTAGAACTAATAAGAGCATCACCAGTAGCAATTACATCTGTAGAGTTTAAAACTATGGAGCGGTTATTATCCTCATATATAACACCAACTTCAATAACATCTTGAAAAAGGGTGGTAATCTGTAAAGTGTCAGTTTGTTTGTGCTTTTTTAAGTTTTCATTAAATGTGTTGAAGCTATCAAAAGTTAAGCTTAAAAAGCCATCGCAATTAGACGGGGCAATGTTTTTAATTTGATTTTCTTGAGGAATTGTGTTTTTAAAAACATTAATTAAGCTTTTTGTCGAGTCCTTTACTGTTGTAATTCCGTTAATTAAAATAGCATCTTGTGTAACATCGATATCTGTGGCGTAGTAAGAACTAAAATTTTTTAAACTTAAAGAATCTGCAAAAAACACAGTTTCATTATTTAAATAATTGCTGTTTAAATAAACAGAAAAAGGAGAATCTTTATCTAAAGAATTATAAGCATTAGGTATTTTATAGCTGTTTTTTAAAAAAGCTTTTTCAACCGCTTTTTGAGATGATGATATATAAAAAGTACTGTCAATTAATGCGCTGTAGGAAATATTGTTTTTTATTTTAGACTTGGTAATGGATTTGGTTTTGAAAGTTAAGGTTTCTTCAGTGTAATTTGGTAATGAGTCTGATTTAAATATCTCTGAATTAAATTTAGTGATTAACGAATATTGTAAGCTATCATTTTCATCTTTAAACAAGCAAATTAAAACTTCCCCTTTAGGGTTTAAATAATTAATGTTTTCTAATTTTTCTTCTAAAGACAAGTAGTTAAAACTTTTTGACACTTCAAATAAAAAACTGTTGTTTTTAATACTGTTTTTCAAGCCATCTAAATTTGAAGACTTTATAACTGCTAACGCATTTTCTGGAACATACTCGGCAAGATCTTTTCGGTTATTTTTAGAGTAGGTGCAACTAAGGCAAATAAATGAAAGTAGGAGTATAAAAAGAAATCTCATATAAATGAATGAATTTTTACAAATATAAAAACTTATAAATCTAACTTAAATTGTTCAGGTAATAATCTAAACGATTTTCTGTGGTATTTGGTAATACCATATTTTTTGATAGCCTCTCGGTGCTCTTTAGTTGGGTAGCCTTTATTTTTTTTCCAATTATACATCGGGAATTCTTCATGGATTTTGTCCATATATAAATCACGATAAGTTTTAGCTAGAACAGATGCAGCAGCAATGCTTAAATATTTTCCATCACCTTTAATAATAGTTTCGGCAGGAATATTTTTGTAAGGCTTAAATCGGTTACCATCAACAATTATAAATTCCGGAGTAGTTTTAAGTTGGTCAATGGCTTTGTGCATCGCAAGAATAGAAGCATTTAAAATATTAATTTGGTCTATTTCTTCCTGGAAAATATGGAAAACTCCAAAATGCAAGGCCTTTTTTTCAATAATAGGTTTTAAAATATTACGTTTCTTTTCACTTAGTTGTTTCGAATCTGTTAAAATGGTGTTTTTAAAACCGTCTGGTAAAATTACGGCCGCAGCTGTAACAGGTCCAGCTAAACATCCGCGTCCAGCTTCGTCAGTTCCACATTCAGTTTTATATTTCGAATATTTTTTTAATAACATATCGCTAAAATATCTATAAACTTAATTAATGCAATAAAATCTTAATTTTTGTTTAAAGTTTTAGTCGCGCATTCAATATTTAAAATAATTGTGTTCACTTTGCGTTCAAATATTTACTTTTGCTTCCGAAATTCTCGTTTATGAATAAATTAGTTACCACTTTATTATTTTTATTATTTTTTGTAAGCTTAAGTGCCCAAACAAAGCTAGATAAAAGTTCATTTCAAAGAACTACAGAGGAAACAAAAAATAATGCACAAGATTCTTTGTTGTCAAGGTCAAATAAAAACAGTAAAGAAAAAAGTGGAGATAAAAATGAGAAAGCCAAAATACAAGACTATCTTATAATTTCCCATAACAGAGATACAACTTTTGTAGATACCACTTTAACCATACAAAAGGAATACAAATTTAATTATTTAAGAAAAGACAATTTTGGGTTGCTACGTTTTTCTAATATAGGGCAAACTTACAATAGTTTAACCTATAATTTTCAAAACACAAATTTAATGCCTGGTTTTGGTGCAAGAGCAAAACATTTTAATTATACAGAAATAGAAGATGTAAATTATTACAGAGTACCAACACCTCTTACCGAACTGTTTTATAAAACAGCTTTCGAACAAGGTCAGTTAGCCGACTCTTTTTTTACAATAAACACAACACCGCAATTTAATTTTTCTGTAAGATATAAAGGATTACGCTCATTAGGTAAATATCAACATATTTTAACAAGTACAGGTAACTTTACATTTACTACAAACTACCAAACAAAAAACAAGCGTTACAATATGCGAGGCCATATTACCATGCAAGATTTTTTAAACGAAGAAAACGGAGGTATAGTAGACGATAATATAGATGAATTTGAAAGCGGAGACCCTGAATTTCTAGATCGTTCCATATTCGAGGTTAATTTCGAAAATGCCGAAGGGTTTCTAAAAGCAAAACGTTTTCATCTAGAACACGATTATAAACTAATAAATCAAACCGACTCTTTAGCATTAAACCAATTAACTTTTGCGCACATTATGTCTTTCGAAGATAAATACTATCAATTCGATCAAACAACCGCAGATACAGATTATTTTGGAGAAGCATTCGTATCAAGCACATTACAAGAGCGCGCAACTATCGAGAATTTTTACAATCAATTACAAGTAAACTATAGTAATAATATAATAGGAGACTTGCAATTTAATGTAAGTAATAACAATTATAATTACGGGTACAATAAAATAATAGTATACGAAGGAGAAACAATAACAAACCGTTTAAAAGGCAACATCTACGCAGCAGGAGCAAAGTACCATAAACGATACAAAGGTTTCAATTTAAACGGCGAAGCAGGATTAAACTTCGCAGGAGATTTCGATGGTAATTACATAAACGCCTCGGCATCATTTAAGTTAAGAGAAGACATAGCAGCCACTGCATCAATAAATCACAGTTCACAAGTACCAAATTACAATATGCTCTTGCATCAAAGCGATTATATAGAGTACAATTGGCAAAATAGCTTTAGTAATATACAAACACAGCAGTTATCATTCAACGCTAAATATAAAAAATTGCTAAATCTAACAGTCGATTATTCAACAATAACCGATTACGTATATTTTAAAGAAAACGAAACAAGTCTGCAAGTAAGTCCATTTCAAAACCAATCTACAATAACATACTTAAGAGCAAAACTCGAAAACGAAATAACATTTGGCAAATTCGCCTTAAACAATACTATAATGTATCAAAACGTTCAAGATCCCAATAATACATTAAACGTACCAGAACTAAACACCAGAAATACCTTATATTACTCCAATCATTTATTTAAAAAAGCACTCTATTTACAAACAGGCTTTACTGTAAACTACTTTACAAAGTATTATATGAACGCCTATAACCCATTGCTAGCAGAATTTTACGTACAAAACGAAACACAATACGGTAATTTCCCGTTAATAGATTTCTTTTTAAATGCAAAAATACGTCAAGCCCGTATATTCTTTAAAACCGAACACTTCAATTCATCCTTTACAGGTTACAATTATTATTCAGCACCAAACTATCCATATCGCGATTTCATAATCCGTTTCGGTGTAGTATGGAATTTCTTTATGTAATAAACCTCCCAATAATTTAAGGCGTTACCCGTAGGGTTGGGCTTTCACTACTCGCACTTTCCTTTGTCAAGGCGCTCAAACAAGCCGTTCAATCCCTAACGCGTGGCGTACTAAAAAAGGCTTGTAAATAAAAGTAAAGGCAATTAACCATCAGTAAAAGTTCAA
>NZ_JAJAPW010000110.1 GCF_020523925.1 Neotamlana laminarinivorans
TTTTAAAACTTTTCTCCTCTTTTAATCTTGTCGCTTTGAATGAACTTATCAAAAACTATTACCGTTTTTGCGGCTGCAAACATACAACCTCTTTTTTAATTCTAAACAACTTTTTGAAACTTTTTTTAAGATTTTTTCAAACCTCTGTTTTGCCTCTTTGCTTTGTGTAATGAACGTCGCTTTTTTATCGGTTACCCGTTTTTGCGGGTGCAAATATACTCCTCTTTTTCGCTCTTAAACAAACTTTTTTTAACCTTTTTTTGTC
>NZ_JAJAPW010000111.1 GCF_020523925.1 Neotamlana laminarinivorans
TTTTCTCCTCTTTTAATCTTGTCGCTTTGAATGAACTTATCAAAAACTATTACCGTTTTTGCGGCTGCAAACATACAACCTCTTTTTTAATTCTAAACAACTTTTTGAAACTTTTTTTAAGATTTTTAAAAACCTCTGTTTTGCCTCTTTGCTTTGTGTAATGAACGTCGCTTTTTTATCGGTTACCCGTTTTTGCGGGTGCAAATATACTCCTCTTTTTCGCTCTTAAACAAACTTTTTTTAACCTTTTTTTGTC
>NZ_JAJAPW010000112.1 GCF_020523925.1 Neotamlana laminarinivorans
TGCTCGCCCCACTGGTGATAGTTATCGTGCCGGTGCTTGGACCATCGCCGCCAAAACTATCGTCGTCTAATACTACAATGTTTACTGTATCGTCTTCATCTACACTTGCCGTATCGTCCGTCGTGCTAGGTACATCATTTACCGAGTTCACTGTAATATCTACTACTGCTGTTTCACAATCGCCATCCGCATCACAGATCTGATATGTGATTTGATCTGTACCATTGTAATCGCCTGTTGGCGTGTAATCTATCG
>NZ_JAJAPW010000113.1 GCF_020523925.1 Neotamlana laminarinivorans
ACGGAAAATTAGGTGCTACTTTATTTGCGTCGTTTACCAAGGCTTTTGATCGTGCTTCTGGTGATGCTACTGTTTCCATAGCCCCATTTTCACCTACTTTGCGTATTGCAGCTCCTAGTGGTACCACGCATTTTAAGATTGCTATGGGTGCTTCGGAGTTGGATTTTGAAAATGAAACCTCAACCTTTGAAAGCTCGGAGACTGCTATTTTACCCTATGAAGCTGCTAATACCGCTGCTATAGATTTGAGCGCGT
>NZ_JAJAPW010000114.1 GCF_020523925.1 Neotamlana laminarinivorans
ATTAAAGTATATCTTGATTTGCGTTCTACGATTGTTCCTATTGCCGATTTTTGTCCTTTTCCAATGATTAAATCACCTTCCCAATGTCCAACTTCATTTCTTAGCTCAATGTGCTTAGGTCTATTGTCAATACTGACTTGATTACGTATTTTACTTCCTTTACCTCGTTTGTTTTTGATTGCCCAACGTCTTGTTTTCTTTCGAGTAAGTAGTTTGATTAATTTTTTGTTTAGCGAAGCTTGAGGCCTTGTGTAA
>NZ_JAJAPW010000115.1 GCF_020523925.1 Neotamlana laminarinivorans
AAATATGACGCTCATTTAGCTCAATGGAACGCTAAAGATGATTATTTAAACAAAAGAAATCTTGACAAAATATCAACATACAATGCTTTAAAATTTTATGTTTATAAAGGATTATTAAAAGGTTGGACTCCCGAACAAATTAGTGGAAGATTAAAAATTGATTATCCTAATAATACCTTAATGTCAATATCACACGAAGCTATTTACAGACACATTTACACAAGGCCTCAAGCTTCGCTAAACAAAAAATTAATC
>NZ_JAJAPW010000116.1 GCF_020523925.1 Neotamlana laminarinivorans
GCTTATCTATGCTTTTGATTTACTAAAAATACAAAAAACGGAATTAGTGTGGCTTATCGGTACTGATAGCCTCTTGTTTTTGAAGTCTTTATGACCATTCGATTGTTTTGCTGTTTTAATTATAAAACAACTATTATGGCAAAACAAACTGGAATTATTAGACTTAAAGGTACCATTGGTGGTATTTCTTTTTACAAAACTGCCGATGGGCATTTGGCTCGTGAAAAAGGCGGTGTTGATGCCAACCGTA
>NZ_JAJAPW010000117.1 GCF_020523925.1 Neotamlana laminarinivorans
TTTGTCAAATTCAGATTTTGAGTAGTTTTTTCAGCGAAATAATTCAGAGTTTTAAATTTTTCAGAAATCAGAAGTTCTTAAAATTCGGAATTTTCCGCCGTATGAGTGAGCGCTATGATTTACAACGTGTTTGTATAAGCTTAGTTGCGCTGGAAATCCGCGAGGATTTTCAGATTAAGAAACTAAGATAGTAAAAATGCGAGGATTTTCCGCAGGAAAATCAGCAGCAATTAAACTTATACGGTGTTAC
>NZ_JAJAPW010000118.1 GCF_020523925.1 Neotamlana laminarinivorans
CAATGTATAACCGCAATTACGGCGGATTCGACTACGTCCGAATCCACTCGGAATTGCTAACGTCAGTGCTAAGCCGAAAAATTAACGCATATTAACCCGTAACTGACGGTTATACGAGACCGTTGTAAATCATAGCGCTCACTCATACGGCGGAAAATTCCGAATTTTAAGAACTTCTGATTTCTGAAAAATTTAAAACTCTGAATTATTTCGCTGAAAAAACTACTCAAAATCTGAATTTGACAAA
>NZ_JAJAPW010000119.1 GCF_020523925.1 Neotamlana laminarinivorans
CAATGTATAACCGCAATTACGGCGGATTCGACTACGTCCGAATCCACTCGGAATTGCTAACGTCAGTGCTAAGCCGAAAAATTAACGCATATTAACCCGTAACTGACGGTTATACGAGACCGTTGTATACAATGCGCACCAATGAAATCTAAAAGGAAAAATTACAAACTTTGGTTTTACTCGGAAAAACATCTTGAGGATATAGCAACTGAACTTCATAATGAAAAACTAATTGGAGAATATTAT
>NZ_JAJAPW010000011.1 GCF_020523925.1 Neotamlana laminarinivorans
GGTTTTATTCTCGTTAAAAAGTGTTTCAATTTTAATTCTTTCAGCTAAAGAAAGCCGTCTATGTTTTAAACTCATAATTACAAATCTATAATTTTAGATTTGTTGCGTTAAGTTATTGAATAGACCTCGTTTTGCTCAAATTACACCTAACGTGTTTGTGTATGGTTAGTTGCGTGGTTAAGCAACTAAATTAGCAAACTTTTACGAACCCGAGAAAATTCCGCAGGAATTTTCGCAAGTATGCACGTAAAAAGCAATTAATTATACACGTTGTTACCCAACGTTTTTTATTTCAGCCAACTTTCTATACATAATGACTTATATAGTTTATCTTTAACTAAATAAGAAACGCATTTTAATTTCTAAAAATTAATGAAGCTTTATATTAAATATATGGTAAGCTTAAGATGTAAGCTTTTAGTTAAAAATGAGCTAGAAAAACTGGGTTTACACTATATAAGTGTTGAGCTTGGAATGATTGAAATAAAAGAAGATATTTCTGAATCTCAAAAACAAGAATTCAAATCAAATTTAGCTAAATCAGGGTTAGAATTAATAGATGATAATAGAAGTATTCTTATAGATAAAATTAAAAACGTGATTATAGAAATGATTCATTATTCTGATGAAGTCCCAAAAGTTAATTATTCAGATTACATAGCACAAAAATTGAATTATGATTACACGTATTTATCAAATTTGTTTTCAGAAGTAAAAGGAATTACTATTCAGCATTTTATTATTAAACACAAAATAGAAAGGGCAAAAGAATTGATTCTTTATAACGAACTTAATCTCACTGAAATCGCCTATAAATTAAATTACAGTAGTGTTGCTCATTTGTCTAATCAATTCAAAAAAGTTACTGGACATACACCTACTTTTTATAAAAAAATAGGACAAAAAAGAAAGCTGAATCTAGAGAATCTGTAACATGTGTAATCATATATGTCAGTTGTGTAACACAATTTAAGGTATTAGTTGTCATCTTTGTGACAGTAGTACAATTAAGCACTACTTTAAATACATAATTATGGAAACCCAGAACAAAGAAGGCGAGAAAAAGACAAGTGAGCTATTTAAATTTAGTGGCGATTGGGACAAACAATCAAAAGCATTGAAAGTGAAATATCCAAAATTGACTTCTGAAGATGTGAAATTTGAAAGTGGTAAAGAATTAGATTTAATCAAGAGATTAGAGAACAAGTTAGATAAAGACAGAAATGAAGTTGTAGGTATCTTGAAATCAAATTATAAAAGCATTGCAAATGCAATCTAGAATATTAAGTTAAGCCTATGTATTAAGAACAGTTTAGTGAAAAACTGTTCTTTTTTATAAGCTTTATTTTAAATCAGTGATTGGTGTAATTATAGCCATAAAGTGTATAACTTAATATACTATCTCATCGTTATCTTTGTAAGGCTATTAATCAATTAGGGAAGTTAGGATAAGTTATTAATTCGGACTTAAAAAAGCAGACTCAAGTCTGCTTTTTTTTGTAAAAATAGTATTCAACAGCGATATATATAATTCGCTCGATTAACTTTTTTTAGTTCCATTTCATAGGTTGCAAACGTCTAATAAACTTTATTTGTTTTCTTTCATTCTGAGCAATATTTAAATACACTGGTTTATCCTTTAAATTATTAATTATGTTCTTAACAAAAGGTTCAATGACAACAGTAGTTTTTAGTTGCTTTTTTTTAGATACCTCAAATTCTATATCTATAATGTCGTTAATGTGTAAATGTATCATAATCTATATATTTTTTATACAACAAAGTTGAGGCTATTTCCTTTCCTTATATTACATGACAATATTGAGTTTTTATACATTTAACTTATTTAATATTTTTTAATTATTTAGTTCTAAACCGTAATATCTGTAATTCTTTTCAGAAGTTATATAACTTAATCAAAATCATAAAGTTTAACTTGTTATACAATACTTAACATTTAAAAAATTATAATCATGTCAAAAGAAAAAAGCGGTAAAGCTAAAAACAGTAAAACAGCACCAACTAGGACATCTAAAGAAAAGAAACAAGCTAAAGCAGAAAAGAGACGAATCAAAAAGGACGAGTAAATACAATTTGTAATATGAAGAATTATGAATTTGAAATCCTTAAGGCATTCAACATTGGCGATAAGCTGAAATATGTTTCGAATACTATAATTGTTAAACACATTTTAAATGAAAAAACAGGCAATATAATGGCTTTAGCGTTGGACTATGGTAAAGTGTATAAGCCCAAACTAACACCTTTTTCAACTTTTGTGAATGTCATTGAAGGAAAAGCAGAAATTGTGGTAGACGACATATCGACTTACTTACAAAAGAATGATTCCATGATTATTCCAGGTCATGTTTTATATACAATAGAAGCAAATGAAAGGTTTAAGATGCTTTCAATCATTTTAAAAAGTGGCTATGATGATTTAGAACCATAGAATAAAATCAATAATTATGAGTAATTTATTTAAATCAGGTGATATAGTGTGTGCAAAAGTTAATCCTACAAAATCTCTAAAAGTTAGAATTTTTGCTAGAAAAGTATACTATTGTGATGTATATAATCAACCAGAAGAAAAAGAAGAAGTTTATTTTGAAAGAGAAATTGAATTTTATAAAAATGAAAACTAGATATAGTTGAATTAGGAAAGTAATTTTGACAATGTTGGGTAACGGTCTGGTATAACCGTCAGTTACGGGTTAAAGTACGTAAATTTTTCGGTTAAGCACTGATGTTAGCAATTCCGATTGGATTCGGACGTAGTCGAATCCGCCGTAATTGCGGTTATACATTGTTGTACGCTTTTTTTTATTCTTTCAAGAAAGCTAGATTCTCAGGATAAACTTTCATATTTTTAATCATTTTTGTTGCCCGTTTGAAATTGTACTCTTTGACATTATAGAGAGTTAGTTCTTTCCAGTCTTTCTGAATATCATCTAGAACCAACTCTAACCTGTCATCATTATTGAATATGATGGACTTTTCCAGTTTGTGTCTTAGATGTTCAAATTTCCCCGAGTTTAGCCTATGCTTTTCACTTAGATTACTGGGTTTTATAACTTTATTAACCGTACCTAGTAAAGTACTAATTCCAGCCATAATAGCAACCCATACGATTATATCTTCCTTGTCATTAGGCATCTGTTTCAAGTAGAATGTTAAAGCAGCAATTATTGCTGGTATACCAACAATTGACCAAGAAAGAATCTCAGAAAATGTATTAAGGTGTCTCGATTCGATTCTATGTGCATGTTCAAGAGTGTGAATCTTTCTCATCCAATCTAAGCCAAGTAGTTTCTGCTTGTTATAGTATTTCTTAATTTCTCTGTCAATTTTATAAAGGCTTGGGAAAATATTAATTTGTTCATACTTAAAGCCTGTGTTTGAGTCGTTTTTTGGACCCACAACTTTTGACAAATTATTTAGCCCTTCATCCGAATTGAATAAGAATAAAGTTGCGGTTAGAGGTGTATTAGAATTGGAACTATGATATTCATTTATTGAAACAGAATAATCTTGTCCTATTGTTACTGTTTCACCAGAAGTCTTTTTAATCGTAACATTTTCTATGTCAACATTTAGCTCAGACCTTCTTTTAGTTAAACCTTTATCATCTTTTTCAGATTTCCAATCTATTCTATACAGGCTATTGTCTGAAGTATTGTCTGTTGCCAAAACTTCATACCTGTTGTTAGAGATACTACCAACTAAAATATGGCTTTGAGCATTAAAGAGGTGGGAATGAACTTTGTATTTTCTAAATTCATTTTCTTTAAATTCATTTGCGAAGGATTCATCCCAAATATGAAGTCTCAAAATTTTGCGATTATCCTCTGACTCATACCTATATAATTCAATCGATAAAAAACCTTGTGAGCCGATTCCAGCTTTTGGGTTGTCCTTTTTGAAAAATGTTAAGCTATCAAAAATTAATCGCCATGCAAATAGTGTGTTTATTCGTTTTCTAGCCTTAAAAGCCTTTAGGGAATAGTTTGATAGTATTATTAGTTTAATAAAGCTTATAGCCACTGATGATTCATTAACAGAGTATTTACTCAAAATCTCATCATATTCTAATAAATTTTTGTCTCGGTAGATGCGTAAGACTAAATTTTCAATATCAATCCTAACATGAAATTTATTTGGGATAATATGTTTCAATAGATTATCCCCAGTCGCTTTAAATTGATGTTTTGAAATGTATGATTCCATTATTTTTTTCTCTCGCTAATTGCGTACAACTCGTATTATCATTAATTTCATGCCTATTATCCAACCAAAACCCAACAAATAATAACCAATAAACTTCGGTCATTATAAAGCTAGCCCATCAAAATAGAATACAAATCACCAAAGGCAAAATGCAATGCTATAACAATATCAGGTAAGGTGCATACACACCTAAAGTAACCCAATAGGGGATAATCGGTAAAAGTGCTATTGTAATAAAAAGGAAGAGTTTAAATATACAATTTATTTAAAACGTAGCAAATCAAATTAAAAATAATAGAAAGGTAAAGCATAATGGGGGCAAATTGTGTCATACACAATAAATCAATACATCGTTAACCGTTAATTTTCATTATATTTAATAAGTAAAACAATTATAATGTGCTTCCATACCACAACAACTGCTAAAACCAACACCTTAGAAAAACACTTTAAGGTTAAATTAAGCTCAGAAAACCTCAGGCAGATTTTCGATAAGCCGCAATACCATCTTAACGGATTCTCACATCCCAATATGTTGGTCATTCCACAGCAAAATAAAGAGGTGTTTGCACCAGGCGTATGGGGCATAGTACCAAGCGATAAACCAAGCAATCAAATTTTAGACTATTATAAAGGGGCTGTAAAGTATGGTGGCGGATTAAATGCCAGGTCAGAAAAACTTACTAGCCATTTTATATATAAAGAAGCCATACACCAACAGCGGTGTATCATACCGGTTACTGGCTTTTTCGAGCCTCACGACCATAACAAAAAGAAATACCCCGTATTTATAAAAGATAAAAAAGAGCAACCTTTAGCCTTAGCAGGTATTTACACGGTAATAGACACCTACATAACCTTTGCCATCATAACAAAAGAAGCGTCTCCATTACTGACAAAAGTACACAACCTAAAAAAAAGGCAACCACTAATGCTAGATCAAGAATTAGCAAACCAGTGGTTACAGCCCAATCTTAATGAAAACGATATAACCGACATAACAAAATACAATTACCCCGATAGCCATTTAAAAGCCTATACAGTAAGCAAAGACTTATTCAGCCCTAAGGTCGATAGCAACTATAAAGAAATTAGCGATGAGGTGCAGTACGAAGGCGTAAACTTTAACTAAAATACTATTCTACTAAGCGTTCTAAAGCTTTTAGCTCCACACCAAGATTCGTAAAAAGCTGAATGATACTGCTAATCTTCAATTCCTTTTCATCATACTCTTGGGTGTTTATACTACAGGTAAACTCCCAAAGTTCTAGCACATCATCAATAGATACCTCATAAGGGGCATAGGCGGTATTATCAGACACCAAACGCAAGGTGTTATTATCAGCAATCTGGTTATATACACGCTTATAAACCATACCCTCATCTTTGGTAATTAATACATAAGTACGCCCACTAGTAATATCCTGCCTGCTTTCCACAAAACGCCCTATAACATAAGCCCCAGGTTTCATGGGCAACATCGAATCCCCTTTAATAGGAAAAGCACGATGCTTGCCGGTAGGCAAAAACGGCAATTTTATTTTCTGTAGCTGCTCAATATACTCAGGGTCATCATAACCGGCCAAATACCCAGCACTAGCTTTTACGGGTACCACTTCAATCAAATCATCATCATCACTATCCACCGTAATGGGGAAAAGTACACGCTGCTGTCCAACTTCTATAAACGAGGCATCACGACCCTTCGTTAAATCGTTACGCAACAAAATATCAATAGGCAGTTTAAAATAATCCGATACCGCAATTAAAAAGTCTATCGTTGGGGCCGACCGTCCTTCCTCATACGAGCTTATACGCGAGCGAGTCACCTGTAAATCTTCTGCAAGAACCTCTTGTGTTAAGCCTTTTAAATGCCGTAAATGCTTTAAGTTTTTGGTTATCATAGACATGTGTGAAACAGATTTAAATGATGTGCTTTGATTGTTAAAAAAGCTTTTTTGCTACAAATATAAGCAATAAAAGATTGTATTTGTAGCTAATTTTGTAACGTGAAGAAAAATATTTTACATATGGATCTCGACACCTTTTTTGTGTCTTGCGAACGCTTAATGGATAGCCGCTTACAAAAACGCCCCATTTTAGTAGGCGGTACTGGTGATAGGGGGGTGGTTTCCGCTTGCAGTTACGAAACTCGTAAGTTTGGGGTGTATTCTGGTATGGCCATGAAAGTAGCTCGCCGTTTATGCCCCGAAGCTGTGGTTATTCGTGGTAATGCCGCCATATACTCCAAATATTCTCACCAGGTTACAGACATCATTAAGCAAAATGTACCCCTGTTTGAAAAAGCCAGTATTGACGAATTCTATGCCGATTTAACCGGAATGGATAAATTCTATGGTTGTTATAAATATGCTTCCGAACTACGGCATACCATTATTAAAGAAACCGGTCTCCCCATTTCCTTTGGGCTTTCGGCAAATAAAATAGTGTCTAAAGTAGCTACTGGCGAAGCGAAACCCAACAATAGGTTGTGCATAGATCAAGGCTTCGAAAAACCTTTTTTAGCACCCCTATCTATTAAAAAAATCCCTTCCGTAGGTAATAAAACGTATCAAATACTTCGGAATCTGGGTATCGATAAAATAAGCACCATTCAGCAAATGCCTGTGGAAATGTTAACCAGTGTGCTTGGGGTAAACGGACGTACCATTTGGAAACGTGCCTTGGGTATCGATAATCCACCGCTTATTCCGTTTCACGAACGTAAATCCATATCCATGGAGCGCACCTTTGGTAAAGATACCATCGATATGAAAATGCTTAGAACCACCATTTTTGCCATGGCCGAAAGTTTAGCCTATCAGTTAAGAAACGGAAATAAATTAGCCGCTTGCATTAGTGTTAAAATCAGGTATTCAGATTTTAATACCTACTCCAAACAAATGAAAATTCCTTATTCTAGTGCAGACCACGTAATTATACCACGCGTTTTAGAACTGTTTGAAAAACTTTACCAACGCCGACTATTAATTAGGCTTGTGGGCGTAAAGCTTAGTAACCTGGTATCAGGGAGCTATCAAATTGATTTGTTTGACGATACTCAAGAAATGCTAAACCTCTATAATGCCATGGATAAAATTCGCAATCGTTTTGGCGAACACAGCGTAAAAAAAGCGTCAGCCTTAGGGGCAAAATCCATTGGAGGTGTACAAAACCCATTTAATGGCGAACCTCCTATTGTATTAGCACATCGTACACAATAAATCTGTAATCCATAGCCTTGTATCTTAATTGTCATACATATTATTCCTTACGCTTCGGAACCTTTTCCGAAGTCGAGCTTTTAGAGTTAGCCTCACAATACGGTTGCTCTTCCATAGCCCTAACCGATATAAATAATACCTCAGCGTGCTTAAATTTTTGTCGTAAAGCACAAGAATTCAATATAAAGCCGGTTGTAGGTATCGATTTTAGAAATGGAGCAGCACAAAAATTTGTAGGGATAGCTAAAAATAATCAAGGGTTTTACGAGCTAAATAGCTTAAGTGCGTCCTATAATCACAATAACATTACTGTACCTAACCGTGCGCCTGAGCTTAAAAACAGCGTTATCATCTATCCGTTTGAAACGGTTTTAGAGGAAAACGTCACACACTTTAAATCTTACGAGTATATTGGTGTATCGGTTAACGAACTCCGTAAACTACCCTTTACCAAATACATAAACTTTAAAGATAAGCTCGTTATACAGCAGCAAGTAACTCTTCGTAATAAAAAAGATTTTAATGCACACCGCTTACTAAGGGCTATCGATAAGAATACTTTACTTAGCAAACTCGATAAAGCAGAGGAGTGTAACCCTACCGATATCATGTGGCCACTAAGCGAACTAAAGCAAGCCTATGCCCAATACCCATACATCTGGGAAAATACAAAACACCTTTTCGAGCAATGCAGTATCGTGTTTGCGTTTGGCGAAAACCGGGTAGCTCAAAACCAACAAACGTATTTAGGGTCTAAAAAAGAGGATGTTAAGTATTTAAAGCAACTGTGCTATAATAACCTAGCTAAACGCTATAGCAATCCATCTCATAAAGTAAAACAGCGTTTGAAAACAGAGTTAGAAACCATTGAGGCTATGGATTTTGTGTCCTATTTTCTCATCAATTACGATATTATTAGCTATGCCAAATCCAAAGGTTATATACATGTAGGGCGGGGTAGTGGTGCTAATAGTATTGTTGCCTATATTATTGGTATTACCAATGTTGATCCTATTGAACTCGATTTATATTTCGAACGTTTTATAAATCCATACCGAGCCTCTCCACCCGATTTCGATATCGATTTCTCCTGGAAAGACCGCGAAGATATCACCCAATATATCTTTAAACGCTTCAATCACGTGGCCTTATTAGCCACTTATAATACCTTTAAATATCGGGCTGTAGTGCGCGAATTAGGCAAAGTATTCGGCTTACCTAAAGAGGAAATCGATCGTTTAGCTGCAGAGAAACAGAGTACAAAACCCCTCGATACTATGGCTAGCCTTGTAGTAAAATATGGTAAACTTATTCAAGGCTTTCCTAACTATGTTAGTGTGCATTCTTGTGGCATCCTCATTTTACAAAAACCGGTACACTATTATTCCACAACAAATATGCCGCCTAAAGGCTTTCCTACCGTGCAATTCGATATGATTATTGCGGAAGATGCAGGCATCTTTAAATTCGATATTTTAGGCCAACGCGGACTAGCAAAAATTAAAGAGGCGCTTGAAATTATTAAATACAACCAACCCCAGGCACCACCCATCGATATCAACCAAATTGAAACTTTTAAAAAAGACCCTAATATTAACGCCCTTTTAAAAAACGGGCGCGCTATTGGGGCCTACTATGTCGAATCTCCTGCCATGCGCGGACTCATGCAAAAACTACAAACTCAAGATTATTTGGGGCTTGTGGCAGCCAGTTCTATCATTCGCCCCGGTGTATCTAGTTCGGGTATGAAACAGGAATTTATCAAACGCCAACGCTACCCCGAAACCAGATCACAGGCCAACCCTAAACTCCTTGAAATTATGCCTGAAACCTATGGTATCATGGTCTATCAAGAAGATGTGCTTAAAGTAGCCAACCAGTTTGCCGATTTAACCCTAGGGGAAGCCGATGTACTTCGTCGTGGTATGAGCGGTAAGTTTCGCTCCAGAGCCGAATTTAACGCAGTCGAACAAAAATTCATTGCCAATTGTAAAGCCAAAGGCTATACACAAGAACTCACCCTAACCGTATGGAACCAAATTAAAAGCTTCGCAGGCTACGCTTTTGCTAAAGGCCATTCGGCCTCTTATGCGGTAGAGAGTTATCAAAGCCTCTTTTTAAAATGCTATTATCCCCTCGAATTTATGGTCGCTGTGCTAAATAATGGCGGAGGCTTTTACAGTGCAGAGCATTACATACATGAGGCTAAAATGTGTGGAGCTAGCATACAACCTCCCTGCATTAATACCAGCCAATTCGAAAATAGAATACAACATAAAACCATCTATCTTGGTTTGGGCTACCTTAAAAGCCTCGAAAAAATAGTTATAAAAAGACTGCTCACCGAACGTAATTTTAATGGAGCATACAAATCTTTAGACGATCTTATAGACCGCGTGCCTATAAGCATCGAGCAACTCACTATCTTAATTCGTAGCAATGCTTTGCGCTTTACGGGGCAACCCAAAACCGAACTGCTATGGCAAGCTATTTTTAAATGCAATGCCAATAAAGCAAAAACACCACAGGCAAAACTGTTCAAGCCCCAACAAAAACAATTTACCTTACCAACATTAAAAACCACTGCTATCGAAGAGGCTTATGACCAAATGGAACTCCTGGGCTTCCCATTATGCTCGTACTTCCAGCTAATTAACGAAAAACTACAACCACACATTAAAGCCAAACAACTAAAGCAGTTTAACAATAAAAAGGTATTGCTCTATGGCAGTTTGGTAAATACCCGCTTTCATAAAACAAGCCAAGGCAAACGTATTCGCTTTTGCACCTTTATAGATCAAGAGGGGCAATATTTCGATACCGTACATTTCACTAAGGTAGTCGAAAAATATCCCATCCACGGTTTAGGGGTGTATGCTTGCTATGGTAAAGTGACCGCCGATTTCGATTTCTATAGCCTCGATATCACCTGGTCCAGAAAACTACAAATCATTCCAGACCCTAGAGGCTAAGGCAAGCTAAAAATGGGGTCATACCTTCTCCAAAGTATCTATAATTAAAAACGTATTCATAAAGTTATACTAATAGTGAAATCAATATTTTTACCAATAAATTGGTTATTTTTACACAAAAACCATATATTTAACCAATATAATGGTAATGATATGTTAGAGGTGATAACAATAAAAGAGGTGAAAATTAAGATTGGTGAGGCGTGTAAAGCACTTCGTAAATCAAACAACCTGTCTCGAGAAGATTTAGCAGAGGCTCTGGAGGTCTCAAGCACAACCATTCAAAACATCGAAAATGGTAAAAATGCAACACTCGACAATGTATTAAAAGTAGCAAATCATTTTGGGCTATTGCAAGCTATTACTAAAGAAATAGATAAAACCATTACAAACCAAAACAATATATCACTCTATTAATAAATGGCCAAAGATAAAATTATAGAGCTTATGGCGTTTGGCCTAGAAATAGGAAAATTAGGCTACGATCTAGATCAAGGTAAATCCGTTTTTCAATATAACCCTGAATTCTTAGATTCAGGTAAGTATTCAAAACTATTTCCCTTTATTTTCAAACGTACTAAACAAGCGCAAGTATTCACAGAATACCAACAGGATACCTTTCAAGGCTTACCGCCTATGATAGCCGATTCCTTACCGGATACTTTTGGGAATATAATATTCCAAGAATGGCTTACCTCACGAGGAATTCAAAAAGTAACACCCCTTGAGCAACTGGCCTATGTGGCAGACCGTGGTATGGGCGCACTAGAATATAAACCGGTCAAAGAGTTGCCTAACACTACTAAGGTTAACTTAGATGAGGTTGTTACTATTTTAGAAAAAGTTCTTAAACTAAAAGAAGACACAACCGGTAAAAACCTCAGCGAATTAGCCCTACTTAATGTATTCAAAATAGGAACTTCGGCGGGTGGGGCAAGACCTAAAATATTAATATCTGAACATAAAGAAACTGGTGAAATTATTGCTGGTGATAGAGCATTTAGCGACGCCTATAATCACTATTTAGTAAAATTACATATGGATGATGGCGATGGGTATAATAAAGAAAAAGTAGAATATGCCTATTACCTATTGGCCCAAGAAGCAGGCATAAATATGATGCCATCAAAGCTTATAGAAAACAAACATTTTGCAACCCTTAGATACGACAGACAAAACGGTGAAAAACAGCACGTGCTTACAGTAACCGGTTTAACGGGGTGGGACTTTAAAAGTCAACCTGAAAATTCATCCTATGAAAATGTTTTCAAAGTAGCCTTAAGTCTAAACGTGCCTCATAAAGATATACAGCAACTATTCAAACGTATGGTGTTTAATCTTGTGTTTAAGAATGTAGACGACCATTTAAAAAATCATAGCTTTATCTATAATAAAGATAATAATACCTGGAATTTAGCCCCTGCATACGATCTAACTTATGCCCTAAATCCGCTATTCACGTTTAAAACCACCTCCAGAGCCTTATCCATTAACGGCAAGCGTACAAATATTACAATAAAAGACCTATTAACCATTGCCGAGGAGTTCGCCATTAAAAACCCTAAAGGAATCATTAAAGAGGTCCAAGTCCTAATTCCACGATGGTCAGCCCTTGCAACGGAGTTAGAAATACCCGAAAATATTACTAAAGCCATTCAAAAAGAATTAACAGTAATAGAATATAGCAAATAGCGCACACGCATATTTAAGAGATAACAGATCAAACGAAACCAATTAAATAAAGCATATCTTAACCAAATCAAGCGAAATCATATAAAATAATCAGAGCAAACTAGGTAAATAGAATACAAATCTTACAAATTTTATCATTTTGTATGTCGATTTTTTCTTAAAGATTTTTATTTTTAATGATTCAACCAATCAACCAATAAAAATTTAATGACAAATAGCAAGCTTACAATCACTCGTTGTCAATTACAGGATAAAGATTTTATTAATCATACTAAACGATTTTACAGGCAGTTTTATTAACGAAACCAATTAAAGTCAGGTGGTTTAAACAATGAAAAGTAGTTTATCAACCTAAAAAAGTTAAATTAATAAAATTAAAAATAGAATCGTTGTAAGGGTTTAAGTCAAAATATAGGTTCTTTGACTAACTATTACTTTCCAAAATTAATTGTAATTACAGAGATTTATATTTTTAAGTTCTAAATAATCAACAACTTATTAATGTCATTATATCAATCTTCGGTACTTAAACACTATTTAAAATTACAAGATAGTGAAGCCATAAATAAAGCATATAAAAAATATACCAAGTACTTTTTAAACCCAACTATTCAAGATAACATACGTAGCTCTAAAGAAGAAGAATACCAAGGCATTTTCCTTACAGAATTGTTTGTTAATATATTAGACTACACCCTTAAACCCAAAGCTAACTTTAATTTAGTAGCAGAATATAAAAACCAAAATAACGCACGTAAAGCCGATGGCGCCATTTTACATAACGATATAGCTATTGGTGTTATAGAATTAAAAGGCACAAATACTAAAGATTTAGAAAGCATACGTAAACAAGCGTTCGATTATAAAGCAAACCAGAAAGGATGCGTTTATGTAATAACATCTAATTTCGAAAAACTACGTTTTTACATTAACGATGCCACCGAGTTTGAAGAATTCAATTTATTCGAGCTTACACCAGAACGATTTGAGCTGTTATACATCTGTTTGCAAAAAGACAATGTATTAAATAACACAGCTTTAAAAATTAAAGAGCAGTCGGTTGTTGAAGAAGAACAAATAACCAAACAATTTTATAAAGACTATTCTGTATTTAAACGTGAACTGTTTAGAGACCTGGTTAAACGCAATGCTAAAACATTAAAAGCACAAGCATCTAATGTCACATCGAGCGCAGTCGAGAGGTCTCAAGAAGAACTATTGGAAGTACAACGTCTAGAAAAAAACGTTAAACTAACCCTCTTTAAAAAATCACAAAAATTAATAGACCGTTACCTGTTTATTTTCTTTGCCGAAGATAGAGGCTTACTACCACCAAATAGCACTCAACAAATATTAGATAAGTGGAAAGCCGATGTAGATTTTGGAGACGACCGCCCACTTTATACGCTTTTTAAACAATATTTTAAATTTTTAGACCAAGGTAGAGCAGGAACATCAAACCGAGCCGAAATATACGCTTATAACGGTGGTTTATTTAAAGAAGATAAAACCCTAGATAGTTTAGACATAGATAGCGATTTACTATACAAACACACCTGTAAATTGGCAGCTTACGATTTTGAAAGTCAAGTAGATGTAAATATACTTGGGCATATTTTTGAAAACTCACTAAACGAAATAGAAAGCGTTAATGCCGAAATTGAAGGTGGCGACTTCGATAAACAAAAATCTAAACGTAAAAAAGATGGCGTTTTTTACACGCCTAAATACATTACCAAATATATTGTTGAAAATACCATTGGTAAACTGTGCGACGAAAAGAAAACCGAACTAGGCTTTAAAGAAGAAGAATATTTTAAAGGCAGAAAAAACAGAAATAAAACAACCATAACCAAATTAGTAAGTATTTTAGATACTTACCGCGATTGGTTACTACAACTCACCATTTGCGACCCTGCCTGTGGTTCTGGTGCTTTTTTAAACCAAGCTTTAAACTTTTTAATAGCAGAACACCAATATATAGACGAACTTAAAACAAAGGTTTTAGGTGGTGGCTTACAATTTCCAGATATAGAAAACACCATACTAGAAAACAATATTTACGGAGTAGATTTAAACGAAGAATCTGTAGAAATTGCAAAACTTTCCCTTTGGTTACGTACCGCACAACCACGCCGTAAATTAAACGATTTAAGTAGCAATATAAAATGCGGTAACTCTTTAATAGATAGTAAAGCCGTTGCAGGAGATAAAGCTTTTAATTGGCAAGAACAATTTCCTAAAGTGTTTGAAAAAGGTGGTTTTGATGTGATTATTGGTAATCCGCCTTATGTTAGTTCCAAAGGGAATAATTTCTCTTTAAAGGAAAAAGAATATTATACCAAATATTATGAATGTGCTATCTACCAGATTGATTTATATTTACTTTTCAATGAAAAATCGATTGACATTATAAAAGACAATGGAGTTATTTCTTTAATTGAGCCAAATGCTTGGATGAATAACTTATTTTTAAAACCTATTCGTAAATATCTACTCGAAAACACTACAATTTACGAAATTGTAAATACACCAATCGGAGTTTTCAAAGATGCTACTGTTGATACAGTTATCATAACTTATTCTAAAAAGTCTAAAAAAGCTTATTCTATTAAAATTCTAGAAGCCAAAGGGCAAGAAATTGCATTGCTTCACAATAAAAGTATTGAAAGTTTTAGAGATAACGAAAACTATGATTTTGATATTTTAGTATCTGAATACGATAAACAAATAGTTTCTAGAATAGAATCAAATACTACTCCTTTAATTGAATTAACACAAGCTTCGAGTGGTATTAAAGAATATGAAAGAGGTAAAGGGAATCCACCTCAAAGTGCCGAAGTAGTTAAGAATAAACCCTTCAATTCAAATATTAAGTTAAATGAAAATTACATAGAGCATATATCTGGAACAGATGTAAATCGTTTTGTGTTAAATTGGCAGGG
Source organism: Neotamlana laminarinivorans (assembly GCF_020523925.1). Lineage (GTDB taxonomy): Bacteria > Bacteroidota > Bacteroidia > Flavobacteriales > Flavobacteriaceae > Neotamlana > Neotamlana laminarinivorans. Next base: position 15,061 of record NZ_JAJAPW010000011.1, read on the forward strand.
TAATTACTTAAATTATGGTGAGTGGATTGCAGCGCCAAGAAATCCAATATTTTTTGATGGGGAAAGGTTAATTATAAGAGAGATTCCAGGAAAAAATAGCCTCATAGTTTCGTACACTTGTGACAAGTATACGGTTAAAAACACCGCTCATGTATTCAAAGTTTCAAATAATGAATACTCGATATTTGCGCTTTTGGGTGTTTTAAACTCTAAATTAATGGGGTTTTATTTTAAAAAGAAGTTTTCGGAAGATGATGACGTTTTTCCAAAAGCAAAATTGGGTCAATGTAAAAAATTGCCAATAACAATCAGCTTGAAAAATAATAAAGATTTTGATTTAATAATCTCAAATATTATATCTGAAATTCAGAATTACACTCTTTTATCAGAAAAATTCCAAAACTATATTCAGCAGTCCTTTCAGCTAGAAAGACTACCCAAAAAACTACAAAACTGGCACGAGTTAGAGTTTGGCGAGTTTATAAAAGAGTTAAACAAAGCCATAAAAACCAGTAACAAACTAAGAGCTAAACAAGTAGCAGAAACGGTCACTTCGAGCGCAGTCGAGAAGTCTCAACCAGTAGAGATACCAACCCTAACTAGAAAAGACGAGTTTGAGTGGTTAGACCTCTTTGAAGACAACAAACAAAAAGCGCAAGCCTTACAAGCCCAAATTAACCAAACCGATAAAGAAATAGACCAAATGGTTTATGAGTTGTACGGCTTAACCGAAGAAGAAGTCCAAATTGTCGAGAATAGTTAAGTAAGTGCAATATGAGTAATAAGGAATCAAATAAGGATTTTCAAACAGATTGGGCGTTTAAGGATGATTTTATAAAACATATTCATATTTCAGAAGCTAAAAGTGGTTTAAATGGGTATTACTGTCTTGGATGTAAAAAGGAGATGCAGGCTGTAAAAGGTCAAATTAGGGAGCACTATTTTAGGCATCATGCTAAAGATGTAGATAAAAACAACACAGAATGTGTAGTTGCTAATAGAAAATATAGAGAGCTAATAGCTAGAGATATTCTTCAAAGATTAAAACGATTAAAAGTGCCAGCTATATATAAATATCCACCTAAAAATAGTGATGGAGCACCAAACCTACTAGAACAATCAAAGACTATACAAGCTTTTAGTGTAAAATCAGAATTAACATTTTATGAAGATGAAGAATGTAATGTAAGATATGGTCAAAATCCAAATATTGAAGAAAGACATTTATTAATCAGACCAGATATATCATTCTTTAATGAAAAACAAGAGCCTATTTTATTGGTAGAATTTGTAGTGACGCATAAAATCGATAACGAAAAAAGAGCCAAACTTAAACGTTTAGGTTTAAATACAGTACAAATAATAATACCTAAAAAAAATGAAGAAGAAATAGAAAAAGCATTAAAATCAAGTACAAAAGTTAAATGGGTATATAATGAAGTCGAAGCAAACACCAACTATATATACACTTCCAAGTCATCTAGTAGCGGAGTATGGGAAATTGATGACGAGCAGAGTAGAATTTTCGAAGAATCTTACAAATGCAGAGCAAACCAAATTAGCAACCTTATACGGTCAGTTAAACGAATTATGGACTCGCAATCGTACAAAAGAGCTGAACAACACTTTGAATCTGAGATATCAAGAGTTGAGAACGCTACAAAAGCAGAGAAAGAGGGATTGGAACAAATGGAGGGAAGATTTAAGCGAGAAATATTTGCACGGTATAAAGACAAGTTCGATCAACTTGCAAGAGAGCAAGAAGATTTTCAAGAAAGAAGAGCAAATCTTGAAGAGCAAAGTAAAGACTTGGAAACAAGATATTTTAATAAGAAAAGAGAATTTGACCAAGAGGAAACTGACCTATCAAGAAGTATTGCAGAACACTCTGATATTGGAGAAGCTTCAGAACGAATTAGAGCAGAGTTTAGAAGCAGAAAGATTAAAATTGGAGAAGAGTCAAAGTCAATTAAAAATGCTATCGATAGAATTAGAAGAGAAATCAAAGATTTACCAAAAGCGTTTAAACAACTTGAAATTGAAGCAAAAGGAAGATTTGACAGTGATAGAGCAAAACTTGAAAAAGAAGAAAGAGATATTGGAACAGAAATGGACAAATTTGGACAGTATGCTAAAGAAGAAGAAAGTAGCATTGAAATCGAATTTGAAGAGCTTAGAAAACGAACAATTGAAAGCATTAACAATAGAGATAGCAAAGGAAATTCCGAGGTGTCCAAAAGAATTAAAGCAATACTTGATGTTGGGAGAATTTCAACCAATTATGATGAAAGACTCGAAACTTTCAAGAGATACAGAACATATCTTGAGCTTGCTAGAAGAAGAGCTTGGGAAAAGTAACAAAACGCTTGAATGGCTTATTTCGTATTATCACAATAGCATATAACATTAATTAATATTTAATTATTCAAATATCAAAGTACCCCTAGAACCATAAATTTTTAGTTAATAGCATAACTTAAAAAAAATTAAAATTTAATATTTATGGTAGAAACAATTAACAACAATCTTGACAACATTTCTTATGTAGTAGCATTTTTAATTTTAATTTGTCCTTATATCTTAAAAAGTTGGTTTGGTAAGTCACACATTGCAGGCTTAACAATTACTTTAGGTATTTTTGGAACTTTTTTCGGAGTTTTTATAGGGCTTTTAGGTTTTGATACTAATCAAATTACGGAAAGTATTCCTGTTTTATTATCTGGTTTAAAAACAGCATTTGTAACCTCTTTGGCTGGTTTAATGGCTAACTTAATTTTAAGGACTTCTCCTATAATTTATGGTTTTAAAGCAGAATCAGTTGGTAGAAAATCTGATAATATTGGAGAACAAATTATTGAATCACTTAACAAGTTAGCGAGTTCTATATCTGGTGATGGCGAATCTACTATGGTTACTCAATTACAAAAAATTAGAACTACAAACAGTGACGGCTTAGAAAAATTAAATTTATCTTTTATTGATTTTGCTGAAAAAATGGTTGCTGATAACACCCAAAGTCTAATTGATGCTCTTACCGAAGTTATGAAGGATTTTAATAATAAAATTAACGAACAATTTGGTGAAAATTTCAGAAAACTTAATGAGGCTGTTGGAGCTATGGTTGTTTGGCAAGGTAATTATAAAGATCACGTTGAAATTTTAACAGAAAGGTTCAATAATATTTCTAAAAATATTGAGGGTATTGATAAAACGTTATCTCAGACGGCTAAAAATCATACCATTATATACGAGACTAATACTAGCCTTAACAAGTTAATTAAAGATTTTTCTCTTGAGGTTTCCTCATTTGCCGAAATAGGAGCTAAAGCAAAAGATTCATTCCCATTAATAGAAAATAATATGAATAATTTGATAGAGACTTCTACAAATTATGTTAACCAAAATATAAAAAATCTGAAAACTCAATACGAGGAATTTACAACAACACAAAATAGGGTTCTAGATGATTATGGAAAAAAAATGGATGATTTTTCAAGAATAAATACAGACAATTTTAATAATTTTTCATCTAAACAAATAGAATTAGCAAATAGTTATGAAGATTCTCTAAAAAAGATGATTAATGATAATGCTGAAAGGGTTCAACAATTAGATGCAGAGTTAGGTCAAGAATTAAATCGAGCTTTAGAAAGTTTAGGAAGTCAGCTAACTAGTTTAAGTCAGCATTTTGTTAATGATTACAGACCGCTCACAGAAAGTCTTAGGAAAGTTGTTGAATTGTCAAAATCTATTTAAGCATGAAAGAATTAAATGTTAATCAAGATAGTGAAAGTCAATGGCTACCTATTTCAGATTTAATGTCTGTATTAATGATAATTTTTCTATTAATCGCAGTGAGTTATATGTTAAAAGTTTACCTCGAAAAAGAAAAAATCGAAGAAGTTGCAGTTACATATAATAAACTTCAAAATGAATTGTATGATGATTTGAGTTTAGAATTTGCTGCAGATTTAAAAAAATGGAATGCCGAAATAAACAAGCAAAATTTGAGTGTAAGATTCAAATCTCCTGAAGTTCTCTTTAGCATGGGGTCCGCAAACATTAAAAATGATTTCAAAGTTGTTTTAGATGATTTTTTTCCAAGGTTCATAAATATTTTACATTCTGATAAATATCAAAACGAAATTGATGAAATAAGAATTGAAGGACATACATCAAGCTACTGGAGGACTAATACGAATGAAAACAAGGCTTATATATATAATATGGAATTAAGTCAAGATAGGACTAGGAAAGTTTTAGAATATGTTTTGAATAAAGAAAGTAGACCTCAATTAGTTAGTTGGATAATGGAAAACGTAACCGCAAATGGCTTGTCCTCTAGTAGATTGATTTATAATGATGATGGAACTCAAAATAGAGAACTATCAAGGCGAGTTGAGTTTAGAGTAAAAACCAATGCAGAAAGAAGGATAGCAAAAATTTTAAATCAATAGGTAATGAAGTTAATCAATTTTTATGAATATCAAGAATTATCTAGTTTATTAGAGAAAATGGGGGCAGAGTTAAAGCCTATGGAATCCAATGTTGCTTGGAATGGAATTGACGATGAAAAGTTAAAAGAGCTTTTACAAACAGGAGAAACAGAAATTAGTATCAATGAAATAGATATTATTGATGGATTAATTAATTATAAAGGTGAAAATGTTATAATTTACATTAGAGATCAATATGAAAAATACTATGAAAGAGGTTATAAATTTCATTTATCTAATTGTAGAACCATTGAAAATGCAAGGCAAAATAACAGAACCTCTAGATATGTAGTTTCTTTAAAAACAGATGGATATTTCAAAATTAATTTGTTAAGAGATGATGTTGTAATTCAAAGAGATTTAAATGAGCCTTTAACAGTTTGCAAAAATTGTTTAACAAATCTAAATTTCAAAGGATATGCAGACAAAACACAAAGTCAGAAAACTCAAATTTTTAAGAACTTTAAATTAAGTGATTTCTTTAATTATTATAATGATAGACCTCAAAATTTAAACTTATTTGGTTTTTTGAATGATAATCAAGCTCCAATTAATGTTTATGCCCATAATTTTGATAAGCTGAGTTTACAATTTAGACAAAAACAAAAATTTGTTTGTGCCTCCTGTAAATTAAATTTAAGTGAATACCAGAAATACTTGCATGTACATCATAAAGATGGTAATAAAGCAAACAATAATATTTTAAACTTAGAAGCACTTTGTATTGAATGTCACTCTAATCAACCAGAACATTCAAGATTAAAATATAACCCAGACTATACTGCATTTATGAAAATTAAACATCAACTAAAAAAGTTATAATTCTTAAAGTTTATAAAAATTATATGAAAGCAAACGAACTACCAATTATAAATTTTTTACAAGCGCCTAACGTACAATTTGTAATACCTGTATATCAGCGTAATTACGACTGGACAAATAATGAATGTAAAGAGTTGTTAAATGATATAATAGCAGTAGAGAAAGAAGATAGAGGCACACATTTTATTGGTAGCATCGTTTTTATTCACGAGGGTGCATATAGCACAAGTGAAGTTAAAGAGTTGGTTATAATTGATGGTCAACAAAGGTTGACTACAATTAATATTTTATATGTAGCATTATATCGTTTTGCAAAAGCTAATGATATGCAACAAGAAGCAGATATGTTGCATAATATGTTTTTAGTAAATCAATACGTTCAGCAAGAATCAAGTAAATTAAAGTTAAAGCAAACAGATACTAATTCATTAGCATTTAAAGCGATAATGAATAGTACAGAAAATGAGTTTGGGCATTATTCTAATGTGATTGAGAACTTTAATTTTTTCAAATTAACGATAACAAAAGACAGTTTTAATACGATTCTTAACGGATTAAAGCGCCTCATTTTTGTAGAAATATCTTTAGAACGTGGTAAAGATGACCCACAACGTATTTTTGAGAGTTTAAATTCTACAGGTTTAGATTTATCACAATCCGATTTGATTCGAAATTATATTCTAATGGATTTAGACCCAAAAAACCAGCATAAAGTATTTGAGCAAATTTGGAATCCTATTGAAGAAAACGCAAGAGATTTAACTAAACAAAAATCTTTAGTATCATCTTACATAAGAGACTACTTAACACTTCGCAATAAAAAGATTCCTAATAAAAACAAAGTCTACATAGAGTTTAAGAAGCTATATTCTATAAAAGATGAAGCCTATCATCAAGAGTTAGAAAATATTAAATCGCTTTCTACACACTACAAGAAGTTTATTAATCCTTCTACAATTCAAGAACATAACATAAGAAAAGAATTAGAATATATTTCTCGTCTTGAAATTAATGTAGCGTTTCCGTTCCTATTACAAGTATTTGAAGATGCAGAAAATGGTTTAATAACAAATGATGAGTTACTTAAAGTATTAAAATTAATACAAACCTATACTTGGCGTAGATTTGTGGTAGGCTTACCTACCAATGCTTTAAATAAAATATTTATGACCTTATATTCTGAAGTAGATACAGAAGAATATTTTGATTCCATAGCATTAGCTCTAATAAAAAAACGAGGTAGTGCAAAGTTTCCAACGGATGAAGATTTAAAAACAGCTTTAAAGGATAAAGATTTATACAATATTCAATCAAAGAATAGAAACTATATGTTTGAGTTATTAGAGAATTTTAATAACCGTGAATATGTAGATACATCTAATGAAAATATAACCATTGAGCACATCTTCCCTCAGAATCCTAATGATGATTGGAATAAGGATATTACACCTGATGATTATTTTCAATTTAAAGAAAAGTATGTAAATACAATAGCTAATCTAACATTATCAGGTAATAATGGGGCTTTGAGTAATAAGTCTTTTCAAGAGAAAAAATCAATGAACAGACAAAATGGCGAACAAGGTTATAATTTTAGTCGCCTTTGGCTGAATGATTATTTAAAAACATTAGATAATTGGAATATTAATAGCTACAATGAACGTTTTGATTTAATCTACAATAGGTTTCTAAAGATTTGGGAATACCCTAATGTAACTATTCCTGTTTTCGATAGTGGTGAGGCACAAAACATTTTTATTGCAGAGTCGCCAACTCATAAAAAGTTAGAATATTTCATTTTTGAAAATACCAAAGTAGATGAAGAGGTAATATCTCAAATGTATATTTATGTAATTCAGAAACTATATGAGAAGAATCCACAACTTTTATTAGAAGCAAAAGACATTTTTAAAATTACAAGAAATGCTGATGATTTTAGAACACCACAAGAATTGGATAATGGGTATTTCATCGAATCTAATTTAGATAGTAATTCAAAGTTTAGTAGCCTAAAAAAGTTATTAAATCTATTTGAGCTTGAAGATGAGTTAGTTATAAAATACGAGGATAAGGAAAGTAAAGATTCGCAAAATAGATTTGCTGTCCGTAGGGAGTTTTGGAAGCAATTATTGCCACAAATTAAAGAAACTAATCTATTTAAAAACATTAATCCAACTAAAGGACATTGGTTAAGCTCAGGAGCAGGTATAAGTGGTTTAAATTACACTTTTGTAATAACAAGTAAATACGCAAGAATTGAATTGGGTATTACATCTTCAAGTAAAGTGAAGAATAAGAAATATTTTAAAAAACTATTAAATCATAAAGATAGTATTGAAAATGATTTCGGTAAACCTTTGGAATGGGAAGAATTGTCAGAACATAAAATGAGTCGTATTAAATATGAACTATCTGGTGTTAATTTATTTGATAAAGCAGATTGGGATAAAATGAGTCAATTTTTAATTGATTATTTACCAAAATTTGAAATGGCTCTACAACCAGAAATAATGAAGCTTAAATAAATTTAATAAAGATAATATGCAACAAGCCGAAGGGCAGTATAGCGATTGGAGTGCTTAAAATCAATATGGTAGTAAATCAAAGTGAAACCTCCCAAATATTAGTCCCAAAATAATTTTAATCAATCAATGAAATATTTAACCACAAAAACAGATTTAACCTCTTTAAATGATAAACAGCGCGAAGCTGTAATATCTGAAAGTAAGCGCTTACTAGTGCTAGCTGGGGCTGGCTCTGGTAAAACTAAAACATTACTGCATAAAATTAACTACCTTATTGATGATAAACTCGTAAATGCTGAAAATATCCTGGCGGTAACTTTTACCAAAAATGCAGCGAATGAGATGTTAGATCGTATGATTGTTTCAGCAGACAAAACAGGTTACTATGAAACCTTTATAAAAACAAAAGGGATTACATTTTCAGAAAGAAATAAAGAGCGTCAAAATTATCTAAATAAATTTCCATGGTTAAGTCGTTTAACTATTAAAACTATCCATAGTCTTTGTTATCAGATTATAAAAACAGATGGAGTTCATGTATTTGATAATAAGTTTAAAATAGTTGCTGATAAAAAAGGAAATAACGAGTTTCTTGCAAATACTGCAGAGGAATCTGTTAGTGATATTATTGAAAAAGTAACCATAAACCTCTCCCAAAATAAGCAGTTTCTCTTAAAGTTGAAACGATATATTTTAGACTACTTTGTAGATTTTATTCATGATACAAAAGATAACCAAGAATTTAGACCGGAAGGTAAGTTTTTTACGAGCTTAAAAGGGGATAAAGTACGTTCAAAGTCAGAACAGTTTATTGCAGATTGGCTGTATAGAAATAGTATAGATTATGTTTATGAACCAGAAGTGAAGGTAGGTAAATCAACTTTTCATCCGGATTTTTTTATTCAGCAAGCAAATTTATACTTAGAACATATAAGCAATAAGAGTTATCCCTCTTTTTGGAAAGAGGGTAAAATGAAAATTGCGGGCAATACTTGTATAAAAACTTTTGATGATGCTACTCATAATTCGGCTATTTTCAATAAGGTTTTAGATCGCGTAATTAAAGGAAGAATAAGTAATGATTTAAGTTCTGCAACTGTTTTGCATTATGATGAAGAGTTTTCAAATTTCCGAAAAGAAATTACTCGCTTTTTTAGAGAGGTTAATGAGGTAAGAAATAAAATTGTTAATTCAGAAAAACCAGTTGAACAAATTATAGAGGAAGCTGCAAAAAGTGAATTTGAAAGAGTGCGTATGTTCTATCAACTCGCAATCCCTATAATCGAAGCATTTAATGAGTATTGCGTTAATAAATCTTATTTAGATTTTGATGGGTTATTAACTAAAAGTATCCAGTTGTTAGAGGACTATCCTGCCATTAAAGAAAGATATCAAGATAAGTATAAATTTATTTTGGTAGACGAGTTTCAAGATGTGAATAACCTGCAGGTTAATTTATTAAATCTACTAACAAAGAAAGAAACTCAGTTATTTTGTGTAGGTGATGATTGGCAAAGTATTTATGGTTTTAGGGGGTCTGAAATAGGATACATAGTCAATTTTAAACAACATTTTTCAGATTCAGAACTACTAACTCTTAAACTTAATTATAGAAGCACAGATTCTATAGTTAATGCATCTACAGAGGCTATAAAGAAAAATAAATTTCAAATACCAAAAGATATCAAAGCGGTTAAGCGTGGAGGCCAAAAGATTAAAATTTTCTATGAAGAACAAGAAGGACAGTCTAATGCTTTTATATGGGAAACTATCGAAAAGCATATTCAAGAAGGAATAAGTCCAGAAGAAATTTTAGTGCTTTACAGACGTTCAGCAATGGCCTCTGATTTAAAACAGGCACTAAAACATAGTGGGCATAAAATACAGTTTAAAACAATTCATAGTGCAAAAGGTTTAGAAGCTAAAGTGGTATTCATTTTAGGTTTACATTCAAATAAAGGTGGATTTCCAGATCCTTGGTTACAAGACAAAATTTATCAGGTTATTAAGCCTACTAATTATGATTACTTATTAGAAGAAGAACGTCGTTTATTTTATGTAGCTTTGACTAGAGCACAGGATTACTTGTATCTTATATCTCAAAAAGGTGCAGTTTCAGATTTTATCAGAGATATTCCAAGTGATTTTGTTTTTCAAGATCAATCGGAGTCTAAAGAAGCATCATTTAAAATAACCCTTTGTTCTAAATGCGAATCTACACTTAAGGCGCACTATAAATTTTGTCCGGAATGTGGTGCAAATATTCAGGCTAACTCATTACCGATAAATTCGAATGTATTTAATCAGATTAAAACTGAGGTTCAGGAAATTCCATTAAAACATAAGGGGTATTTAGAATACCATATATATAAAGCTAGATTAGAAAATCCTCGAGCCTACGAACCATGGAGTGAGAAAGAAAATGAATTGTTCGATAAGTACAAAGATAAATTCGATGTCAAGAGGCTTTGTGAATTATTTGGAAGAAGTGAAGATGTGATAACCGCAAGATTAAAAGATGAATACATTTAGCTATTAATATATATTCGATACCAACTTAATTTTTTATAATTGGGGCTTTTTTTTACCTAACTAAGTATTGATTATAAGTTTAGAGGCATCATTTTAGCTTTAGTACAAGTAATAATCTAACGCAGGTAAAGCGGTGTTCCGCCTTCGGTCGTTGGCAAAACCTGCGCCAAACCTGTATAGCACTTGTTTTATGCCATATTATTTTAAAAGTTAAAACAAGAGCTATAAAGCCCTTGGGGTGTTTTTATTAAACTCAGGCAAACCCCTCCAAGCGTAAATCCAATCGCGTTTGCCCAAAGTGTAATTAAAACAGTTGGGCACACGTTTTTTGCGCCTCGGTCAGTTGTCACGGTAGTTCCTTTGCTTGTTTTGCAACACCATTCCGTACCTCCAGGCGTCCCAAAACAAGCAACCACTACCCATAATTTGGCTCGCCTGCAGGGCGCCACGGGCTTCGGCTTTCACGCTTAGGTCGCCGCCGCCATCCCTTGCTAAATCCTTTACTGGGCTCTGGCAAGTCTAAGGTAAGCCTCGTGTACATGCTGCTACGCACCGCCTTTTTGTGTAAAATAAAATTACAAAAAGCCTAAGCTTCGCAGCAAACATAGCTACAAACCACCTTTGTACAAGTCTGCCTTTTGTACCACCCTAGCGCCACTCGCTAGGCGGCTCGCAAGCTTTGTACAAAATTTAAAACCAATACGCCCCTACATTTAAACCCAAACCGCGCATCGGTTTTAAATCTTGTCCAGCCGAATAGCTCAAGGCTGTTTTACCTGCTTGATCATCAAAAAGTATAATCTATAACAGTATCAAATAAACTATTATGTTTTTTATAATATATGCTGAGGTAGCCTTGGTAATAGCGTTGGGTTTTTCAGGGTATAATTGTCAAAATACCAACCCCAAAAAAGCAAGCAAAGATATGTGGCGCACTTCGGCCAGCGCTTTAAGCTGTAAAGTTCAAGCCCTCCGGGTGTTTCAAAAAATCTCCACTTAGTAAAGCGGTTATAAGTAGAAATAGTTATGGTGTATTAAGCCAATGGGTAAAAGCATAGATTTGTATTCAGTAGTATTTTTTGAAAAAAACTTGACAGCTTTTCTACGCCACAAATGCAGAGGCTGTCTTTTTTAGGGTGCTGATGAAAAATGATGCGCGAAGCGCTTAATTTTAAATTGGATACCCATGCAAACGTTTATCATCAAAACCCATCAACCCGGAAAGTCTTATCTCCAACCGCATTTTTTTGTGCTTAATAAAGGATTAAATGCCGGTAAGCCTCTAAAAAAGCCCTGTCCCAATTGCTTTGTCATTATAGCCAAGTCAGTACATAGTTGCAATCACCTGTTTCACCTCACCTTAATGTTACAAATCGGACAATTTTTTAAAGCCTATTTAAAAGGAAGTGTAATTCCCTTTATTACTATTAATGATTGTGCAATGGTAATTAAAAAGGCCTATTGTGAAGATGCACAATTGTTAAATAAAAGTGCTAAAATGATTGAAAATTTGACCAAAAAGGAAGAGGAATACCAATTTTTGTTACAAAAACTAGCCCAATTAAAAAGGGCCTATATTCAAAGTATATTTAAAAACTTAGAGCTTATGTAATAAAAAAAAACTAGGGCAGAAGTAAATCTGCCCTGGTTTTAGCTATTATAAAAAAGATAATTAATCTTGTCCCTTTATTAATGCAATCAGCCATTTTAAAAGCAATGTCACCAGAAAACTAACCACAGCACCAAAAACAGCCAATAGACCAGTGCTGATAAAATCATTTAAACCTAAGTTGGGTACGGCGGAAAATAAAATGCCTCCTAATAGGCTAAATCGGGTTTCTGTGCTGTTAACGGACATAATAAATGAAATTAATAAAGGATAAAAAATACATTACTCAGGGGTTTCCGAATCGGCATCCGATTCAGCATCCAAAACTACCGCTTGACTAACGGCCGTGGCTATAGTTCCGGCTAAACTAATATAGGTAGCAGCTGTAACTACCGCAGCGGGTAAGGCTACAGGTGCAGCTATAATAGTACCACCAACAGTGGCTAAGGCTATTCCTATATTGCGTAAAACTTTGAAAAATTTGGGGGTGGGACTGGTGTAGCGTTCTACAATGTTCATAATATGAGGTTTTAAAAAATTAATAGGTAATGAGTGGGGTGGAGGTGATCTTTAAGCGAACAGGAAGATCCTGCTCAAAACGTTGATAGCATAAAGCAACAAACCGATTCAATAAGGGACGCGAGTCATAACCTTTGCCAATACCACTTAAAACCGTTACGGGTGCAATACAGCCTCGTAAATCACGCTGTGCATCATTGGCACCATGGATTAAAATCAACCGACGATCCTTGACTTCACTAACAAGTAAATGATGTTTAAAACGCGTCGAGTAACGCGGTAAAAGCAAGTATTCACCTTCTGGAATGCATGAGGTGCCTCGGGCATTATTCAGCCAAGGGAGCTCTATACTAAAACCAAAAAAAGCACTATTAATAAACAAGGCACCGTTGGTACCTTGCTTAAAATAGGTTCTGTGTAATACCACTTCCATAATTATGGAGTATCAACAGTAACAATAGCCAAGGCGTTAAAAGCACCATTCTTTAAGGCGTACATTTGCCCGTTAACTTCCTGGTAAAATTCAATACCCAATACTTGAATAACAGGTAAAGTAGAATTAGCTGTTAAAGACGCGCTCAAATCTATAGCAGCGGTATTAGCAGCTTCATAGGGTAAAATAGCAGTCTCCGAGCTTTCAA
>NZ_JAJAPW010000120.1 GCF_020523925.1 Neotamlana laminarinivorans
GAATTGAACACTCAAACTCTGAATCTGACAATCGTTACGCAGAATCTCAATCTTGCGGAATTGAGCAAGGTTGCGGAATTTTACAACAACTGAAAAAAGCGTGGTTTACTGTTCGCGATTTTTTTTTTGAGAATTTTAAGTTAGAATATTCTAAAAAACTCAAAACCTGAATTTTTGAAATTTTACGCGGACAAAATACAACCTTAAACCAATCTGACGTGTCGCTACATTTTGTAACACCGTAT
>NZ_JAJAPW010000121.1 GCF_020523925.1 Neotamlana laminarinivorans
CATTAACAAGTCCGTTAAACGGTTCAACAGATGTTTCAATAACTACCAATTTATCATGGACAGCTATTTCAGATGCTACAGGTTATAAGCTAACAGTAGGTACAACATCAGGAGGGACAGATATTTTGAATGCAGAAGATGTTGGCAATGTATTAACCTACGATTTCGTATCAGATTTACCAGAGACCACAACTATTTACGTAAGCATAACGCCTTACAATGCTGTAGGCGATGCAGTAAGTTGT
>NZ_JAJAPW010000122.1 GCF_020523925.1 Neotamlana laminarinivorans
CAACGTATTTGTATAAGCTTAGTTGCGCTGGAAATCCGCTAGGATTTTCAGATTAAGAAACTAAGATAATAAAAATGCGAGGATTTTCCGTAGGAAAATCAGTAGCAATTAAACTTATACGGTGTTACAAAATGTAGCGACACGTCAGATTGGTTTAAGGTTGTATTTTGTCCGCGTAAAATTTCAAAAATTCAGGTTTTGAGTTTTTTAGAATATTCTAACTTAAAATT
>NZ_JAJAPW010000123.1 GCF_020523925.1 Neotamlana laminarinivorans
ATAGTTTTGGCGGCGATGGTCCAAGCACCGGCACGATAACTATCACCAGTGGGGCGAGCAATGGAACCGCCACGGTAAACGATGGGGGCACACCAAACGACCCAACGGACGATACGATAGATTACACGCCAACAGGCGATTACAATGGTACAGATCAAATCACATATCAGATCTGTGATGCGGATGGCGATTGTGAAACAGCAGTAGTAGATATTA
>NZ_JAJAPW010000124.1 GCF_020523925.1 Neotamlana laminarinivorans
CGTTACAAAAAATACCTCCGAACTCACTCAAACGCGGAGAAATCCGATGGAATTCTAAATCTGAATTTGATCAAAGCAGCTCGCGGAATTGAACACTCAAACTCTGAATCTGACAATCGTTACGCAGAATCTCAATCTTGCGGAATTGAGCAAGGTTGCGGAATTTTACAACAACTGAAAAAAGCGTGGTTTACTGTTCGCGATTTTT
>NZ_JAJAPW010000125.1 GCF_020523925.1 Neotamlana laminarinivorans
GATCAAATCACGTATCAGATCTGCGATGCGGATGGCGATTGTGAAACAGCAGTGGTAGATATTACAGTGAACTCGGTAAATGATGTACCAACAACAGTAGACGATACGGCAAGTGTAGATGAAGACGATACAGTAAACATTGTAGTATTAGACGACGATAGTTTTGGCGGCGATGGTCCAAGCACCGGCACGATAACTATCA
>NZ_JAJAPW010000012.1 GCF_020523925.1 Neotamlana laminarinivorans
GTGTCTATTTTCCATTCATATCTTACTGATTTAATTTCAGATGTGTCAATTTTTACTTGCGAAAAACTCGAAGTATAAACTGAAATTATAATGATAAGCAGGATGTTTTTCATAATTGTACACAACGGACTCGTATAACCGTCAGTTTACGGGTTAAAGTACGCAAATTTTTCGGTTTAGCACAGACGTTAGCAATTCCGAGTGGATTCGGACGTAGTCGAATCCGCCGTAATTGCGGTTATACATTGTTGGGCTTAGTTTTTATTTTTTTCTCTTTGTTCATAATATTCTCCGAATATCTCAGCACATAAATAACCAGTTGCCATTGAGAACTTCAGTCTTAATTCATAATCTGGGTTTATAAAATTTTCACTAGCAATATTTATCACAGAATTTATGTATTCTTGAATCAGTTGTTCGTTCACAGTTAAAGTATGAGCTATTCCGTTTCTTATCTTATTTAATAATTTAAGAGATTTTATAAGTCCAACACTTCTTTCTCCAAAATTTCCAAAATGTTCTATCATTCCAATTTTTAGACTATGATTATATCCTCCTTTGAAAAAGTTTGCGTCTGGATTGTTAGATAAGTTTTCAAGATAACAGTTAATGGTAAATTCAGTTATAATATGACCTTTAAGAATTAATAATTCTAGGTCATATATGTTTTTAAAGTTGTCTAACAAAAGTACTTTGAAATCATCTAAATTATAGTCTCTTATTTGTTCCATTCGGTTTTCGGTAAATTAAGCCCAACGTGTTTGTATATGGTTTGTTGCGTTGTTTAAGCACTAAATTTAGCAAATAAAAACCGAATAGAAAATCCGCGAGGATTTTCGTAAGTAGGCTAGAACTAGCAATAAATTATATACGGTGTTAGGGCTAGTTTTTATATTTCCTTAATGTTTTCTACAAGTTCATCATAAGGTCTTGTTACTCGATTTGTGAAATCCATATATTGTAATGATTCAAGTCTTGGATGAAGTGATGTTTGATTTAACATAATTGGAAATATTTTAATTCCTTTTCCCCAAGCAAAAGCCCATTCATAAGTCACATATTCTGATTTTCTAGCGTCTGGTGACATAATTACTATTATTGCTTTTGATTTTTCAATTCCGGAATCTATTTCTTCTCTCCAGTTTTGTCCAATTTTTAGTCTTTCATTATCCATCCAACATTTAATTCCGTTTTTTTTTAGATGAAGTTTTAATAACTCAGCAAAATCAGCATCATTATGAGAATGAGAAATAAATACTTGTCCATCAACTGTTTTCGGTTTTTTAGGTTTTGTAGACTTATTTTTTCTTTTTTTAAATTCCGAAAAGATGTTTATTATTGTTAGAACTAACTCGTTTAATACTGAAGCCTGTTCGTTCGAGTTTAATTCTTCAAAAACTTCGTTGTTTGAAGGGAATATTTTGCTTTTTACAATCCAATTTTTAGAAGACCAATTAGTTTTATTATATATTATTGGAAATATAATTTTATTATCAGTTTCTAATATTTCTGTGTACTTATCTTCTGATTTTGTAGGGTAAAAAGATAGAAATTCTGATGTGATAATGGGAATAAGAATATCAGATTCATTCATTATTCTTACATCTTCTCCATCTTCTGCAATAAAACCACTTTCACGAATATCTAAAAATGTTGTAATTGATAGTTCTTCATCTATTTTTTTTATTCGTTTAGCTAAATTAGATGCAAATTCATCTGTCGATGGAAAGTGGTCAATAAATATCTTCATATGCTGTTTTTTTGAAATTAGCCCTAACGTGTTTGTGTATGATTTCGTTGCGTGTTTCAGCAACTAATTTAGCAAATACAAACCGAATAGAAAATCCGCGAGGATTTTCGTAAGTAGGCGAGTACTAGCAATGAATTATACACGGTGTTGGCTTTTAGTGCTTTATTCGTTTAATATATTTTCTCCATTTCTAATAAATTCAGTTAAATTCCACGAGTTTCCATTTTTGAATTCATATTTTATGTATCCAAACTCTTTACTCCAAAAAACGGTTTTTAAATCATAAGCAAATGGCATATCATTATTATATTCTGCATCTATTTCGATTGATTCGTATTTTGACTTGTTTTCAAATTTCGATTCCAATTCAGAGATTTTAAATGTAATTTCTGAATATGATAAAGTGTCTCTTCTTTTTTTGAAATTCAAAGTGAGATAGTCAGTTTCTTCTCCAGAACTTAATTTCAAAATATCAACATAATCTTTAGTTACTTTATTTCCAATTGAACTCGTAAAAGGATTTATTAGGCTTATTTCACCTGTAATGAAATAGGTGGTTTGATAGTCAGGGAAAAGAGCTAAATGGTCGTTCGGATTTGTATAACTGCTTATTTCTTTAACAAAAATTGTATCAACTTCATTAGCGTTAGATTTAAAAACCAATTTGTCACCAATTTCATAAGGTTGCCAGTCAAAAGATTCAGAGTCTATTTTATATTCAGCTCTGCAAGAAAGTAGTAAAGGAATTAAAATAAAAATAGATACTTTTTTCATTTGTAGATTAGGTTTGTGCATTAAAGCCAACGTATTTGTATAAGCTTAGTTGCGCTGGAAATCCGCTAGGATTTTCAGATTAAGAAACTAAGATAGTAAAAATGCGAGGATTTTCCGCAGGAAAATCAGAAGCAATTAAACTTATACGGTGTTACAAAATGTAGCGACACGTCAGATTGGTTTAAGGTTGTATTTTGTCCGCGTAAAATTTCAAAAATTCAGGTTTTGAGTTTTTTAGAATATTCTAACTTAAAATTCTCAAAAAAAAATCGCGAACAGTAAACCACGCTTTTTTCAGTTGTTGTAAAATTCCGCAACCTTGCTCAATTCCGCAAGATTGAGATTCTGCGTAACGATTGTCAGATTCAGAGTTTGAGTGTTCAATTCCGCGCGCTGCTTTGATCAAATTCAGATTTAGAATTCCATCGGATTTCTCCGCGTTTGAGTGAGTTCGGAGGTGTTTTTTGTAACGGTTTTGTATATGATACATTGCGTGGTTTAGTACGTAATTTAGCAAATAAAAACTGAATAGAAAATCCGCGAGGATTTTCGTAAGTAAGCTTTCACTAGCAATGGATTATATACGTTGTTAGGCACAGTATTTATTAAATTTTATATTTCGCAATCACTTTTTTTCTAATTTCTTCACTTGCTAATTCAACGCCTCCTTGACTTCCAAAAATTTGATAATTTTCTTTTTGGCTATAAATTCTGTCAATTAGCATTTTGAATGGTGTTTGGTGTAAGTCATCCTCTTGAACTGCTTTTTGAATTATTGGTAGATATTTTTCCATCATTTCAAGGTTTGAATGTTGAATTACACTCCACATTACAGACTCAAATTTTTCTCCAACTAACGTTTTACCAATATATTTTTGATATTTATTAAATAATGAATCTATGAGTTTTTGATTTCGTTTGTCCAATGCAGGTTGTTTTTTTAAATATATCTTTTCTTCAGCACTCCGATATTCTTGGTCAAGTTTGCTAATATTTGAAATCAATTCCACAAGATTATAATCTAGATTATTTTCTGAAGAATAAGTTTTTAAATCAACTTCAGTTGACTCTTCATTATTAGAATTTTGACAAAATAGTATTTGTTTTTCTATATCATCACGTATTAAATCAAATTTACTTGATTTAAAAAATAAACTCGACATAAAATATTCGCAACTCCCTTGAGATTTTTTAAACTTTTTATAGGCGATTAATATATTTTTCTTGCTTTCATTTAATGTGAGAAAGGATGATAGTATATTATAATAATCAGCTCGATTGAATCCTAGAGCATCATTATTTACATCTTTCTTTACTTCATTTAATACAAATACTGCGTGTTCAAATTTTTTGTCTGAAACTTCATTCTGTTTTGGTTCATACTCTATAATTTCTTTTTCAAAATTTTCATAGCTAAAAGTAAATTCATTTGTTTGAGCATTGCAACAAATAAAAGTAGAGAGAATAAAAACTGGTAAAATTAAATATTTCATTCAAGTGTCTTTTTAAATTAAAATTATGTTGGCAAGTTCAATAATTTTTAACTTTATTTCAGTTAATTAGTGTTAATGACTGCTAATCGATTTACGACTCGGACTTTTTCCATATTGTGCCTAACGGTTTTGTATAAGATTAGTTGCGTGGTTTAGCAACTAATTTAGCAAATACAAACCGAATAGAAAATCCGCGAGGATTTTCGTAGGTAGACTTGCACTAGCAATTAATTTTATACGGTGTTGTACTGCGTTATTTTTTATCAAATTCTTTAATTAAACTATGTAATTTATCATTTTCTGAAAGTCTTTCAAGCCACTTTCTCGCTGATATTCCGTGATTATTTATTTTATCCAAATCCGCTCCACGATTCAGAAGTTCTTCTATTATCTCAAACCTCAATTGATTAATTTCTTTTTGTTCCTCTCTCCAAGTCAGACCATATTCTCTAATTGCAGTAAATATTGGATTATTTCCGTGTTTTTCGGTTGAGTTAATCTCTGCTCTTCCAGTTTTTATTAAAATCAAAGCAATGTTTGACATACTATGAAATGACAAAGCTATTTCCAATGCATTATATCCATCTTTTGTTTTTACATTGATATCTACACCTTTTTCAATAATATATTTAACAAGTTTTACGTGATTTTCAGAACCTTTGAATTCAGAGTTACAGTCGCTAATTACGCTAATTAAAATACTCCTTGAATGTTCGTAATCAGTATATCCATTCACATCTATTTTTTGATTTTCAATTAGCTCAATTACTTTATCATAAGAAGCTTGGTACAAACTTTGGAAAAATTGAATTCTAATTTTGTCATCAATTTCATAAAGTTGTTTAGTCCGATTAATTTCAGATTCAGAGTTTTGTGATGAGAATAAACCTTTAAATAAATTCATTAGTTTCTTGGTTGGTCATAATGCAGTACAACGTATTTGTATAAGCTTAGTTGCGCTGGAAATCCGCGAGGATTTTCAGATTAAGAAACTAAGATAGTAAAAATGCGAGGATTTTCCGCAGGAAAATCAGAAGCAATTAAACTTATACGTTGTTACAAAATGTAGCGACACATCAGATTGGTTGCGCTCTGCATTTTGTCCGCGTAAAATTTGAAAAATCGGATTTTGAGTTTTTTAGAATATTCTAACTTAAAATTCAAAAAAAAATCGCGAATAGTAAACCACGCTTTTTTCAGCCGTTGTAAAATTCCGCAACCTTGCTCAATTCCGCAAGAGTGAGATTCCGCGTAACGATTGTTAGATTCAGAGTTTTAAAATTCAGAGTTTGAGTGTTCAATTCCGCGTGTTGCTTTTGTCAAATTCAGATTTATATTTCCATCGGATTTCTCCGCGTCTGAGTGAGTTCTGAGCTATTTTTTGTAACGTGTTTGTGTATGGTTAGTTGCGTGGTTAAGCAACTAAGTTAACAAACATTTACGAACCCGTGAAAATTCCGAAGGAATTTTCCAAATAAGCATTTGCCATAGCAATTAATTATACACGGTGTTGGCAAATCGTTTTTTATTGAACTTATATTATTCTTCAATATCAAATAAATATTCAACGGTGACTTTAAAAAAACGAGCCATTTTTATTGCTAATGTAACCGAAGGATTAAACTTGTTTTTTTCTATGGCGTGAATAGTTTGTCGTGAAACGTTTAATTCTTTTGCTAAAGCTGCTTGTGTTAAGTTGTGTCTAGCTCTTTCTACTTTTACAAGGTTTTTCATAAGTACATTTTTCTTTTGATAAAAAATATTATTATGTACGACCAAAGTAACGGAAATATAAAATAATCTAAAGTTAGTTTTAAATCTTTAGCTAACACGTACAAAAAAATTGTAACTAATAAGCCAATTATAAAAGTAAGTTGAAATGATTCTAACCTTAATTTGTCTATATAATCGTCTTCTACTTTTTCTTTCGAAATCATATAAATAAGTATTGCGATTATTGCAACAAAATCAATTCCATAAATTACTGCGCCTCCAGTAACGGCGTTTAATAGTCCTAATATTTCATAACCCAAATCGGATTCTGTTCCTAATTTTGATGCGTCAATTCCAGGTAGTTTAGTACTATATTTATAAATTGAATTATTAATAAAGTTTAAACTTCCATTAATTAAAGAGGCTATAATGAAAAGGGCTAAACCTAGTTTTTTGCACCAATTAGGTAATATTTGTGTTTTCATATTCTATTATTTTTATATAAAAGTATATAATAATTTACATTTAGAGAAATAAAATAGAATATTTTTTGATTTCACTTTATTTCAGATGATTTTAGTTTGAAGTGAGAATGTCCAATATAACGAGTCGTTGGAAATGTTTGCCAACGTATTTGTATAAGCTTAGTTGCGCTGGAAATCCGCGAGGATTTTCAGATTAAGAAACTAAGATAATAAAAATGCGAGGATTTTCCGCAGGAAAATCAGAAGCAATTAAACTTATACGGTGTTACAAAATGTAGCGACACGTCAGATTGGTTTAGCATTGCATTTTGTCCGCGCAAAATTTCAAAATTCAGGTTTTGAGTTTTTTAGAATATTCTAAATTAAAATTCTCAAATAAAAACGCGAATAGTAAACCACGCTTTTTTTCAGACGTTTTAAAATTCCGCAACCTTGTTCAATTCCGCAAGAGTGAGATTCCGTGTAACGATTGTCAGATTCAGAGTTTTAAAATTCAGAGTTTGAGTGTTCAATTCCGCGCGTTGCTTTGGTCAAATTCAGATTTAGTTTTCCATCGGATTTCTCCGCGTCTGAGTGGGTTCGGAGCTATTTTTTGTAACGTGTTTGTGTATGGTTAGTTGCGCGGTTGAGCAACTAAGTTAGCAAACTTTTACGAACCCGAGAAAATTCCGCAGGAATTTTCGCAAGTAAGCACATAAAAAGCAATTAATTATACACGTTGTTGTGCGTTCGTTTTTTATTTCCATTGTCTGTTTTTCAAGTGGGTTTTCTTTAATGAATATCCATCGTTAAAAAACAATTTTCCGTTATTCAAAACCATTATTTTATCAGTCAAAAATCTCGGAACAGCGTTTAAGTCCAAATCTCTAACAATAATTTCTATTTCGTTATAATTCGGATTATCGATTTCTATTGTTTCTTTTTGTCCTAAATAATGGTAGGTAATAGTCTTAATTTCTTGACTTTCTAATTCCACAATTCCATTCACGTCTGCTGCTTTTCCATCGTTTTGGTCATTCACTACAATGAACGCAGCTGCAAGAGGTAATTCCAAATCTCGGATTGTAATTTTGATATTCTCAATTCGGTCAGGATTTATTTTTCCGCTATAAGTCGTACTTGGATTTTTTGGTTGTTCATATGTGTTCAGTTTTATACTGTCAGTAGATATTTGTTCCCAATTTCCTTTGACTACAGTTCCACCACCAACATCCATAAAAATAAAATACTCAAATGTTTTGTCCGATTTCAGTTCAATTTGAGTGCAAGCAAGGTAACTTTTTCCGCATTTTCCATATAAACCAATTACGGATTTATTCGTTGAACACGAACTAAAAAAAAGTAAAATTAAAATCAGTTTAATGTATTTCACGGGTTTTTCTTAAATGACGCACAACGTATTTGTATAAGCTTAGTTGCGCTGGAAATCCGCGAGGATTTTCAGATTAAGGAACTAAGATAATAAAAATGCGAGGATTTTCCGCAGGAAAATCAGAAGCAATTAAACTTATACGGTGTTACAAAATGTAGCGACACGTCAGATTGGTTTAGCATTGCATTTTGTCCACGCAAAATTTCAAAAATTCAGGTTTTGAGTTTTTTAGAATATTCTAACTTAAAATTCAAAAAAAAAATCACGAACATTAAACCACGCTTTTTTCAGCCGTTGTAAAATTCCGCAACCTTGCTCAATTCCGCAAGAGTGAGATTCCGCCTAACGATTGTCAGATTCAGAGTTTTAAAATTCAGAGTTTGAGTGTTCAATTCCGCGCGCTGCTTTGTTCAAATTCAGATTTATATTTCCATCGGATTTCTCCGCGTCTGAGTGAGTTCGGAGTTATTTTTTGTAACGGCTTCGTATAACCGTCAGTTACGGGTTAAAGTACGCAAATTTTTCGGTTAAGCACAGACGTTAGCAATTTCGAGTGGATTCGGACGTAGTCGAATCCGCCGTAATTGCGGTTATACATTGTTGCCATTAGTGCTTTACCTTTCCAATATTTCCATTTCACTTCTTGACTTTAACTTTTTTGTTAGAGCAATAATTATGATTGATAGAATTATTAAATACCCAATGATGTTTTTAATAATCCCAAAGTTAGCTAGAAATAGAACAATCCCAGTAATACTTCGACCACTACCAATAATCTTATATTCAACTCCACTTTCAATTTGTATCGCTAGATATAATGACCATAAAAATATTCCTGTCATAAATAATAACGCGAAAAATTGAGCTTTACCATAGCTCAGAATACTTGGGATTTTAGAACTGTAATTAAAATTCGTTAACTCAGATTTTAAAAAATCAAAAATTTCCTGTTTAATAGTTGTATCTTTAACTATTAGTTCATCTTCTGAACCACTTCCATAAAATATTTTTATTTCATTTTTTCCGCTTTGGTTTTCGATTCTTTTAATGTAGGAATATGGAATACTAAAAAGACTTTCTAAGAAAGAGAGATTTAAAGTTTCAGATGTCAATTTATTCAGTTCTTCCTGTTTTGGGTTTCCTTTATAAATTGTATTGTCTTTTATGTAAATCAGCTTATTATATTTAGAATCTCTTATCTTCCAAAATTTCTGCATTTCGTTTATTCGGTATTAATGGCAACGGTTTTGTATAATTTCCCAGCTAAGGGAAGGTTAGGAGTAAAGATAGTAAAAAGAGCTAACTTTGACGCTTTTGCGTCTGTGTCCGCAGGACACAACCCAACCTTAGTTGGAATTATACATTGTTGTGCAACGTTATTTTTTTATAATCCATTGTGTTTTAAAAAATCCTTTTCTTAATTTCAATTCAATTGAGTCGTTCACATTTAGTCTGTCAAATTCTTTTTTTGAAACTCTCATTAAGTCATTTTCTAAAATCGGTCCCCAAGGTTCAAAGTCAATTCTATAAGCAGTTGTTTTTCCTTTTTCAATCTCTTTATTTATGATTTTTGCTTTATAAAATTCAGGTTTTGATTTGTCTAGAAGTGCATTTGTCAAAATTGCTGTTCCGCAACCAAAAGTAAATATGAATAAAATTGCCCAAACTATTACTGCAAATATTTTTTTTCCAATTAGATATTCTTTTGTTCCATAAAACAAGACAATTATTAAGGGGACACTAATTATTAAAGCATAAATGAATATATTTTTAAATCCAATTATTTTTAAATCAATTAATGCTCTTAAAATTAATGCGAATGAAGGGAATAGAATCGCTGAATCTATTTTTGGAATAGGTGAATTATTCCATTTTCTATAGTCAATTCTAACTTTCCCTTGATGTTTTAGTGCAAATAAAATTCCGATAATCGGAATTATAATGTTAACCAAAACAGAAAGTTCATAAAATTTCGGATAAGCAAAAAGCCAAATTGCAGATAAACCTCCAATCCAATTTAGTACAGTTGAAATTTTCTTAATCGTCATTCAGAGTTTGAGTGGTTAATGTTGCACAACGTGTTTGTATATGGTTTGTTGCGTGGTTTAAGCACTAAAGTTAGCAAATAAAAACCGAATAGAAAATCCGAGAGGATTTTCGTAAGTAGGCTAGAACTAGCAATAAATTATATACGGTGTTGTAAGCAGTTTTTATTTCAGTTTAGTTTTTACGAATTCGACAGTCTTTTTAAAGTTCTCACTTCCGATTTCATTTTCTCCGATTATCATTATATCTCCTTTATCTGGTTCTAAAATCAGAAGTAAATTCGATTGTACTACTTTAAATCCTTTGAATTCATTCCATTTTACGTCTCTTGTTATGTTTTTGTCAATGTATTTAACAGAGTGTTGCTTAAATTCAAAAATTCCGTTGCCAAAGTCAGATTCCACTTCCGCAACTTTTTCTTTTACTTTCTCAAAATATGTACTTTTGAGTTTGCTATATAATTGAAATTTCGGGTATGCTTTTATGATGTATACTGCACCCAAAACGACGAAAACAATTCCGAGATATGATTTTCCGATAATAATTGAAATTCCGATTAATGTTGATATTAAACCAACAATTAAAGATTCCCTTGCATCTTTAAGATAAGGTTTGTAAATCAATGGAATTATCAACTGTGTTTGATTTAGATAAATTTCCGATTTAAATGGTATGTCAAATTTCAATTTGAGGAAGTTTTTATTTAAAATTTTCTTTCCACTCGATTCGCCTTAATTCAGTCAACGAGTCAATTTCTTTTAGATATTTAGATTTCCAATCAATTCCGTTTTTTTTGGTCAAATGTTTATCAATTTCAGAGTTGTAAATTTCAATGCCATTTAATTCCGTTCCACTTACCATACATCCAAATCCGATGTTTGTAAATCCATATTTTTGACTTACTATATTCATTTCTGCTGGTGAAATCAATAATTCACCAATTAATATTTTATGCAGTGAATTATTATCAATATCAGATTTTGCGGTCAAATAATTAAATCGGTTAAAAAATCCGAAATTCCATAATCCGATTCCAATTAGAATCAACATTATTCCACTAAATATTATTGTCTTTCGGGGCATTCTCAAATTGCTTACAACGGTCTCGTATAACCGTCAGTTACGGGATTAAAGTTAATAATTTTCGGTTTAGCACTGACGTTAGCAATTCCGAGTGGATTCGGACGTAGTCGAATCCGCCGTAATTGCGGTTATACATTGTTGTGTTTAGTTATTTTCCTATTTGATTTGCTATTAGCCCTCCAATAACTGAAATCACTAATCCGATTATTACTACTGTATTTATTGTTTTTCTTAATGATTCCTTCTTTTTAAATGATTCTAAGTAATCCCCCCAACAAAAATTATAGACTGGATAAAGTTTTAAAAAATAGAAGTAAATAATAAGTAATACTGTAAAGATTCCTCCTAATGCAATAAAGGCATATTTCATTGGCTCTACGGTCTCTATGCTCTGACCACTTTCCTGAATTCTCAAAAGAGCTTCTATGGGTTCAGTCAATTTCCCAGATTCATAATCATCGCGAATTTCTTTGATAGTGTTTTCTCTATTTGAATTTCCGGTAAATAATGTAAACATTAATGCAATAGTCATTGCAAGAGGAACACTCATAGTAATAAAAAACCTATATCTTTTGTTTTTTGAGTTGTAATTAATATTCCATCTCCTAATTTTTTTTATTCTTTCGTCTAGTAATGAGCTTGTTATAAAAACCCAATCTCTTGTCAGACCACTTATATTGTAACGAATACTTATCTCTGTTGAGATATTGTTTGAGTCTGCATTTGTAAATTCTAATACAACCTTTCTAGATTCTTTAATTTCTGAAGTGATTTTTAATTCTATAATCAAAGCAGAACCACTGTTTTCAAGAGACAGAATTTCTTCTAAATCATTAGTTTCTGCAACAACTCCATTTTCAAATTTGACTGAAAAATTATTTTCAATTTTTCCTTCAGATTCCTTTTTAAGTTGCTCTTGAATTAAGTCATTAAATCTTCTTAATTCTTGTTCATTTAATATGAATCCGTGATAAAATGATTTATTTGCTTCTACGTTTAATTTTTTCATTTTCTAATTTGGTTGGTCATAATTAAACACAACGTGTTTGTATATGGTTTGTTGCGTGGTTTAGCACGTAATTTAGCAAATAAAAACCGAATAGAAAATCCGCGAGGATTTTCGTAAGTAGGCTAGAACTAGCAATAAATTATATACGGTGTTGGCATTTCGTTGTTTTTTATTCAGATTTCTGTTTACTCGACTTAATTCAGTTTTATATTTTTCCTGCGTTTGAGTAAATATGGTCAGCTATTTATTTCGTAAATTTTCAATTCCAGTTACTTAAATATTCTAAACGTCAGAATGAGATTTTTTTTTAGATTTAATTTGTCCTGTTATTAACAGTCCAATTCCTCCTCCGACTAATAATCCGGTAAGAAAATCAGTTCCATCATTTTCAAATGAAAACTGCAAAATAATTCCGATTATCAACATTATTAAACCAATTATTCTTATTCTATTCATAGTATATTTTTTTAATTCAGTTTAAGATTCCGCAAACGAGCTAAAAGTCAAACATTTTGTTTTAAGTCACTCTTTTTTATATTTCTTATGTTCTATTTTCTTTTTTTCTAAAATAGCATAAAATTTTCGTGGCGAGATTTTCAGTTCTTTTGTTATCTCGCTCACTTTTTTCTTTCCTTTCTTATACAGTTTTAAATTCTTGTTTACTTTTTTGTCAAAGTAATGTTTTTTCCAGTTTCTCAACGATTTGTAATTCAGTCAGATTTGAGTCATTCGCATATTTTTCAATTTCCGATTTAATGTCTTTTAAATTACTCATAATTGTCATTTTTAACGGTTCTGCTCAATGAATGCCAACGTACTTGTGTATGGTTAGTTGCGTGGTTAAGCAACTAATTTAGCAAATAAATCACAGATAGAATATTCCGTAGGAATGTTCGTAAGTCGGCAGTGACCTAGCAATTAATTATACACGGTGTTAGGCAACGTTTTTATTCAGCTAAATTCAGAGGATAGACTTTTCGTATTTCAGATAATTGTTCTTTGGTCAAACTATCTAATTCAATATTATATTTTTCTTTAGATAGTGTTTCTCTTAAAATTCGAATTTCACCAACTATGGCATTTTGTACATCAATAAAAGTACTGTAGCTAGATTCTGGTGCGTTTTTTATAGAAATGATTGATTCAGATTTGTTTTTATTTTCATATTCGCGAACTTTTGTTTTCAGTTCATCAATATCAAGCTTTTCATTATCAACAAGTAATTGATTGCTTCCATCTATGTATATATTTATAGCTTTGCTTAAGTCGTATTCAGTTTTGGTTTCTGAAACTTCAGGAAGTTCTTTAACAAGTCCTTTATCATTTATACAGCTAAAGAACGCTAGTATAAATAAACAGCTAATAGATATTTTTAATTTCATTCTACGGTTTTTTTCTAATGTTGCCTAACGTGTTTGTATAAGCTTAGTTGCGCTGGAAATCCGCGAGGATTTTCAGATTAAGAAACTAAGATAGTAAAAATGCGAGGATTTTCCGCAGGAAAATCAGCAGCAATTAAACTTATACGGTGTTACAAAATGTAGCGACACGTCAGATTGGTTTAAGGTTGTATTTTGTCCGCGTAAAATTTCAAAAATTCAGGTTTTGAGTTTTTTAGAATATTTTAACTTAAAATTCTCAAAAAAAAAAATCGCGAACAGTAAACCACGCTTTTTTCAGCCGTTGTAAAATTCCGCAACCTTGCTCAATTCCGCAAGAGTGAGATTCCGCGTAACGATTGTCAGATTCAGAGTTTTAAAATTCAGAGTTTGAGTGTTCAATTCCGCGCGCTGCTTTGATCAAATTCAGATTTATATTTCCATCGGATTTCTCCGCGTCTGAGTGAGTTCGGAGCTATTTTTTGTAACGTATTTGTATAAGCTTAGTTGCGCTGGAAATCCGCGAGGATTTTCAGATTAAGGAACTAAGATAATAAAAATGCGAGGATTTTCCGCAGGAAAATCAGAAGCAATTAAACTTATACGGTGTTACAAAATGTAGCGACACGTCAGATTGGTTTTGCTCTGCATTTTGTCCGCGTAAAATTTGAAAAAATCGGATTTTAAGTTTTTTAGAATATTCTAACTTAAAATTCAAAAAAAAATCCCGAATAGTAAAGCACGCTTTTTTCAGCCGTTGTAAAATTCCGCAACCTTGCTCAATTCCGCAAGAGTGAGATTCCGCGTAATGATTGTCAGATTCAGAGTTTTAAAATTTAGAGTTTGAGTGTTCAATTCCGCGCGTTGCTTTTGTCAAATTCAGATTAAGATTGTCATCTGATTTCTCCGCGTCTGAGTGAGTTCAGAGCTATTTTTTGTAACGTTTATGTATAAGGAAAGTTGCGTGTTTGTGTGCGAGGATTTTCCGAAGGAAAATCAGAAGTTAGCAAACAAGCAACTAACTTTGGTTTAGCTAAAACTAGCAATTTTTTTTATACTGTGTTGGCGGTAGTTTTATTCTTTTTTACATAAAAGTCCGCTTGGTACTTTAAATCCATTTGGGTTGTCCTCATTAAATGCAGTTAAATCCGATTTATAACATTTATCTAAAATTTCTGTGATTTTTACATTTATTCTATCACCTATTTTAACAGGATAATCTTCTACTAGAATTTTTTCACAAACTAAATCATATTCACAATTATTTATCCAAATTACTTTCCAAATCATTTCCAGTTTGTTTTTTTTATAACTTTCCTGAATAGAATCAGTTCTAACACTAAATCGGTCATTAATATCAGAGTAGTAAAAAACTCCGTTTTTGAATTGATTACAGTCCAATTCTTGTGAAAAAACATTTCCAAATGAAAAGGTCAAAATTATTATCAATATCTTTCTCATAGTTCTTTTAAATTACAGCCAACGGTTTTGTGTATGGTTAGTTGCGTGTTTAAGCAACTAATTTAGTAAACAAAAACGAACGCGAGAAAATTCCGAAGGAATTTTCCGAATAAACAACGACCAAAGCAATTAATTATACACGTTGTTGTACACCGTAATTATTTTCTTTTCAGAAATTCACTTTTAATTTGGTTGCCAAATGAAGTAAACTCATATTTTCTATAATCTCTATTTGTAGCTTTTGATTTTAGTTTTAAAACATCATATCTTAAAAGAAAGTTCAGCAAATCTTTGAAAACAGGATATTCTATTAGCTCATCGTTATGTATTTTGTCAATTAGTGTGTTAAAATCTTTTAGATTTTTTTCATTTTGTTTTATTTCATTTAAGATATGGTCAATTTCTGATTCATAATTGAATTCCATTTTTAAATCCTCTCCATCAATGTTTTTACCAAGTCTCTCTTCAAGTTTATTTATTTCAGTCCTCAATTTGAGTTTAGAATCTCTTTCTTCTTCTAACTTTTGACTCAATAAATCTCTTTCATTTTTCATTAAGTCATAGTCACTTTTTAAGACGATGCTATTTTTGTCAGATATTTTGTAAATCCAAGGTGTTAATTTTTTCTCTGAAATATTTTTGATTAGTCTACTTAAATTCAACAAAAGAAAAGTGACAATCAAAACAATAAAAGTTATTAAAACACAAACCCCAAGATTTTTAATGAAAGGTATTGGTTCTAAAAATAGCTTTAGATACTCAATTTTTTGTGCTAAAGTTTTTCCTTTTTCAAAATTGAAAACGTTATAAATAAATTCCCAATTATGGATAATCCAGACAATTATCAATGTTCCAAAAAATGGATTCGTTGATTTTTGTTTTAAATTATCTTTGAATGAAAGTATAATATCTTTAATCATATTCTTATGGTGTACAACGGTCTCGTATAACCGTCAGTTACGGGTTAAAGTACGCAAATTTTTCGGTTTAGAACAGACGTTAGCAATTCCGAGTGGATTCGGACGTAGTCGAATCCACTCGGAATTGCGGTTATACATTGTTGTACAACGTACTTACTTTTCCGTATCAATTAACCAAGGATAAGTAAATTCCGTTGCTTTTGTTAATTCCTTTTTTAATTTTTCTCGGTCTAATTCCAATTCAGAATATTCTGCTCGTTCATAGAGTAGGTTATAAGCTGATTGATGAAGTCCGTATTTCTTAAATGTATAAAAATCCGATTTCGCTTTTTTCGAATTCAGATTGTCATTGTCAAATTCAATTTTCAATAAGTCAACCAAAGTATCATTTACAAACTCATTTTCATAGTTCAGTCGTCTTTGTCCTTTTTTCAAAGAGTTAAATTCTCGGATTATTTCATAAATAATTGAGTCGTTTTTCTCCGCTTTTCTACGGTTCCAGAATTCAGTGTAATATTTGGTTTGTACTTCTGGTTTGTTGTAAGTCAGTTCCAAACTGTCCAAAACATTGTCAAAATTCCGTTTTATATAAATTCCATTGGCTATGAATAAATTCTCACTTTTGTAAATTCCGCTTTCAAGTTTTTCATAACCAAATTTTTTAAATGTTTCGTGAATCATTTTTAGATTTTCGGGTTTCCTTATCCATTTACTTTTTGTCCAATCCGAGTGATTTAATCCAAAAAATGAAGTTTGAGTTTCTACATAAAATTCCGCTTCTTTTTTTTCTTTACTAACGCAAGAAACGAGTAAAAAAATCAGAATATTTAATGTTGGCAGTTTGTTCATTCGTATGTTGTACAACGTGTGGCTATTTTTAGTGCGGAAATAGAAAATCAGAGATTTTCAATTAAGCGCGAGGCAAAGCATTTTGTTTGCCTTTATCTTGTTTTTTCAAAAGTCAAATCAAAATGATTTGACGACATTGTAAATATACACTTTTCATTTGATAAAACACAAAAATCCGCATTAACTATAGCTTTTGTTACTTTTAGTGTTTTGTATTTGATTCAACGAGTTTGTTTCCGTTTGCGTTAGCATCTTTTTTTCTTTTTATTCAGCCGTAATTTTTCAAATTCAGTTTCTATTTTTCCATAAATTTTTCCGCTAAAATTAGTTTCTATTTTTATGAGCTTTTATGAATTCCCGCAAATATTATTTCCCGCATTGTTTTGTCAAATTCAGTTTCTTTATGAGCTTTTATGAATTCCTACAAACTTTATTTCACACATTGTTTTGTCAAATTCAGTTTCTTTATTAGTTTTGATAAATTTCCGCAAACTTTATTTCACGAATTGTTTTGAAAAATAGGAGAGAAGCTTTTTCTTTTTTTACATTAAAAGTAACGTGTTTGTATATGGTTTGTTGCGTGTTTTAAGCATCTAATTTAGTAAATAATTACCGACCAAGAAAGTCCGAGAGGACTTTCGTAAGTAGGCAAGAAGCCAGCAATAAATTATATACGGTGTTGGGCACAGTTTTTAATTTTCAATCCAACTGTAAAATTTTATATTATTCCAACTATATATTGAAATGGTAACTCCTGAATTTTCTTCAATGTTTGTTGAGGAATAATCGTTCAATATGTTAGCTAAATTATCAAATTCGACCGAATCTGTGTATTTATAATATTTTGAGGGATGATTGACCCAGTTTCCATCAGTTGTTTCAGGATAAGGTATTCTTCCTTCTCCTTCAAATTCAAACTCTGTGAAATCAGGATTTTGTTCTATAATGGCCGAATAATCTGTATAAATGTTTGTGTTATTTGTATTAGTTCCGCAAACATATGCAAATGAATTTTTTGGAATCCTAAAAGTTTTGTCGTGTAATGAAGTCGTAAAGTTATTTTCGATTAGTGTTATAGATACTTTTTGTTCGTTAATTTCAATAGAATACTTATCAGTTACTCTTCCATTTAAAAAAGTTACTTTATTTATATTTTGAGGTAACTCGATATAGGATGTTGCAGGTCCCAATGCAGTAAAACATAATCCAGGTTCAATTATCTGCTCAAATCTTACGATTAATTCATTACCATTTATAAATTCGGTTGTTGACAGTCCGTAATTTATACAAGGGTAAATTTCAGAAGTAATTAATTTTAGTTTTAAAACTGGTTCTTGAGTTTCGTTACTTGTATATATTTCTTCCGGCATAAAATTAATTTCCGTATCAATAGAGTTGTCAACTATATACTCGGCATAATCAGAATCATTTAGGACTTCATCATTATCAGAGCTACAGCCTAAAATTGTAAATCCAATTAAAGTAAAGATTAGTAATTTTTTCATAACGATGTTTTTATATTAGATGTAATTTTTCGATTTGGTTGCGTCAAATTGTGCCCAACGTGTTTGTGTATGGCTCGTTGCGGAAAATCAGCTATGATTTTCCGCCGTGACCGAAAGATAGCAAATTGCAATGAATTCCGATTAGGAATTCAGCCGCAATGAGCTATACACGTTGTTGGCAAACGTATTTTATTTTAATAGACTATTTCAGTTATTATTAATCTTTTGATAAAATAGTCATTCAAATCAACATTTGTTTCAAGCATTTGGTCAGCAATAAGTCTTGGGTCAATCGTTCCAGCTGCTTCTCGTATATCGAGATAATCAATCAGAAAATTCGATTTGTTTGATATTGAATTCAATGCTCTCGAATAACTACCAACATAATTTATATCAACCCAGTTTTTTCGAGATTCAATAATTGAATCTTCATCGATTGGTGCTCTGTAATTAAATGATGATTCAGATGTACTGTAACCAAATGTTCCATCTGGCATTAAATATTTACGTTTAATTTTTAACATTGGAATATCGCTAAAACTCAAATTCAGTTTTTCAGGGTCACGTTCAATCCAAATTGAATCTGGAACGCTGTAAATTTCTAATCTTAAATTGCTTTTTTCAAGATATTCTCGACTACTTTCCGAGATTTTTTTCCAGTATTCGGTTTGTCCTTTTGATAGTTCGGTTAGGAATTGTTTGTAGGCTTTTTTGGTATCTAAATTCGGATATTGTCTTTTGAGAAAGTCAGACTCAAAGTCGTTTACAAGATAAGTCAGAGTTTCACTATTTTCTTTTCCCAAAATCTTTTCAAATTCCGCTATTTCTTTTTCGTTTGAACAACTAAAAGTCAGAAGTAAAATTATGATTAGATTGATGAATTTCATAGTTCAGTCATATGTTTGCCAACGTGTTTGTGTATGGTTAGTTGCGTGGTTAAGCAACTAAATTAGCAAACTTTTACGAACCCGAGAAAATTCCGCAGGAATTTTCGCAAGTAGGGAAGAACCTAGCAATTAATTATACACAGTGTT
>NZ_JAJAPW010000013.1 GCF_020523925.1 Neotamlana laminarinivorans
AACAATGTATAACCGCAATTACGGCGGATTCGACTACGTCCGAATCCACTCGGAATTGCTAACATCTGTGCTTAATCGAAAAATTTGCGTACTTTAACCCGTAAACTGACGGTTATACGAGTCCGTTAGCTTTAATATTGAAAAAATGGAAAACACCACTTGGAACAATGGAAAAGATGAGCGAAAAAAGTGGTGGAGTGAAAAAAGACTGAAATATAATCTGGGTTTAATAATTAGTGGATTTTTAGCATTTATTGCTTATTCATTGGTTGTTCAATATGTTATTCCAGTAGCTCCAGATGTTGAAATAACCTTGTTTACAATAATTTTTCAAGGAATTGGATATTTAATTATGATGGGAATTGCCAATATTTTCTATAATATCGGAGCATTCTCGGAGGAAATTATAAAACCTAAAAATGTCGACCAATTTAGGAATCGGATATTCAATATCGGATTTTGGATTTCGTGCTTCCTTCCTTTTTCAATACCAATTATTTTATTGGTTTATTATTTTTGATAACAAGATTTTTATATCGAAATAGAAGAAATAAGATTGCGAAAAACACTAAAGCTAACAATGGCTAAACGTAATGCAGGGTTTTGAGCTAAATCGAAAGGTCTGCGTATATTTATGAAGTCGCTAAATCTTTGGGATTTAGCTTTGGACAAAAAAGAAAAAGCAAAACCAAAAGCCTTAGCTTCGTGCGTAGACGGAAACGAAAAATTTCCTTGCCCCCGCACTACGCTTAGCCGAGAACGTTAGCAGCAATTTCAAAAAAATCGATAAAATTTATCAAATAAATGAACGCACCTTTGAAAATTGTTGGACAAGCAATAGCATTAGGAACAGTTTGCTTTTTGGGTTTCTCATTAAGTTGGGAACAAATACCTGGGAATAAAAACATTTGTGACGCTGGGCAATGGCTTTATGGAATGGCTTGGTTTATATTCACAACCTCTTGCTTAGCTCTATTTATCAACTCTTTGATTTTCCTTAAAAAACGGAATTGGATAAAATATAGAATAATTGTAATCATTATTTGTTCTCTTTTAATACTCACATCATTAAATATAAGATCAATATTATTTCAAACATCTTATGGAAAAATAAAGCTCGAAATTCAAAATGCTGAAAATAATTATGAGCTCATTCAAATAAAACTATATGAAAACGGAAAATTCTATTCCACGATTTATGATATGAGTTGTAAACTAGAATATATTGGAACTTATCAATTGAATGAAAACATACTCATATTGAAATTCAAAAATGAGAAATCTGAGTATCTAGGAACAGAATACTATATAAAAAATAAGAAATTAATCTGTACGAAAAATTGTGAAGATATAAACGAATTAAATTTAAAATAACTGCTGCTAACAACGTGTATAGCTCATTGCGGCTGAATTCGGCTTCGCTCGAATTCATTGCAATTCACTATCTTTAGTCCACAATGGAAAGTACTCGAGTACTTCCCCGCAACAAGCAATACACCAAACCGTTACAAAAAATAGCTCCGAACTCACTCAGACTCGGAGAAATCCGATGGAAATATAAATCTGAATTTGAACAAAGCAGCGCGCGGAATTGAACACTCAAACTCTGAATTTTAAAACTCTGAATCTGACAATCGTTACGCAGAATCTCACTTTTGCGGAATTGAGCAAGGTTGCGGAATTTTACAACGGCTGAAAAAAGCGTGGTTTACTGTTCGCGATTTTTTTTGAGAATTTTAAGTTAAAATATTCTAAAAAACTCAAACCTGAATTTTGAAATTTTGCGCGGACAAAATGCTAAGCAAAACCAATCTGACGTGTCGCTACATTTTGTAACACCGTATAAGTTTAATTGCTGCTGATTTTCCTGCGGAAAATCCTCGCATTTTTATTATCTTAGTTTCTTAATCTGAAAATCCTTGCGGATTTCCAGCGCAACTAAGCTTATACAAATACGTTAGCTATAATACCTGAAATGAGAAACATAACCATCATATTATTAATATTGTCTTCGGGATTATTACATTCTCAACAAAACCAAAAAATCGTTTTAGAACAAATTTCTGTTTTATCAAAAAAAAATGACTCACTTCAAAATCAACAATCAAAAACTGACTTTGAAATTGAAAAACTGAATAGTAATAACAAAGAGTTATCTGATACAGTAACTCAATTGCAGACAAAAATTTCATCAATTGAGGAACAAAGGAATACAGATAAGAACAATACTAAAATTGGTGCCTACATCTTGCTTTTTGGACTATTTTTAGAAGTATTAGGTGTAATATTTCTTTCGAGTGATAGTTTGTCAAAAGAAACTAGAAAAATTCGCCCTGTGAAAGTTGAATATACTATTTCAAATTCAGGTGGTAATAGAACTCTTGAATTAGAAATAATCACTTTACAGATAATTGGAACAATATTTCTTGTTCTAGGTTTTGCATTTCAATTTATAGGAACTTTACTTGTACTTACAAGTGATTTATTAATTAACACTTTAGGTATAACCGCAATACTCATAGGAATTTTTGTATTCAGTGCTATTGTAGTTAAATACATTGGAAAAGAAAATATTTTCAAAAAATTAAAAACAACTTTTAAAAATTTTAAGGGAATAATAAAGTTTCGTTTGGAAAGAAAGTATCATAAGCGAAAAAAAATTGTTTGCGAGTCTTGTTATAAGACTTTACCAATTTCAAAAGCAACCATAGAATATTTAAGACCAGTTAAAATGGATGATTTAAACAGTCCTAGACATTTTCACATTGGTCACGAAAAATGTATCGACCCAATATTTGAAATTAACAGACAGCATCCAAATGCCAGATTTAATATAATATCAAAACCTCTATCGGACTTTTTAGAAAATGATTTTGAGGAAATAAAAGAATTATTAAATGTGACAACTGAAAAACGTGGAGATTGGGATACCGAATTTAAACAGACTGTAGCAAGAATAACTGAAATAGAAAAGTACTATAGCTAACAACGTGTATAATTCATTGCTAGTACTCGCCTACTTACGAAAATCCTGGCGGATTTTCTATTCGGTTTGTATTTGCTAAATTAGTTGCTTAAACACGCAACGAAATCATACACAAACACGTTGTGTGTAATTTGACGCAACCAAACTCTGACTTGGACATCTAATAAATAAAAAGAAAATATGAAAAAACTGATTTATCTTTTCGTTCTGACTTTTGGTATAATTTCCTGCAGTTCTGATGATGAAACTGAAATTAGCAATTCGGATTTTGTTGGAATATGGAATTGGACAGGAACTTCTGGAGGACTAATCTATTTTGAAGAAACACCTGAAACAACAGGAAAAACTATCCATCTGACTCTAATGGACAACTATGACTTTTCAATAACCGAAAATGGAAATGAAATTTCAAGCGGAACTTATGAATTGACTCTAAAAAAATCCATCTATTCTGGAGAAACAGAAAAGTTTATACAATTTCCAGAAAATCAGCAATACACAGGAATTGTTAATAGAGGAATTATTAAGACTTATGAAACCAACAAGCTTGATATTTCCGACAATAATCCCGATGGAATTGGAAGTGGATTTATAAAAATTGAATAAAAAACTACACACAACAATGTATAACCGCAATTACGGCGGATTCGACTACGTCCGAATCCACTCGGAATTGCTAACGTCTGTTCTTAACCGAAAAATTTGCGTACTTTAACCCGTAAACTGACGGTTATACAAGTCCGTTGTGCATAATATCGACAAACTGGACGCTTAATGAAAAAAACCACAATTTTAATTTCAATAATTCTGTTAATCGGAATTAAAATCAATGCGCAAGAATTAACTTGTAAGGATTTTAAAATCGGACAATTTTATATTCCAACAACAGAGGAATTGAAAGACTTCACAATCATCAAAAATGATAGTATTCAAAATTTTGAGATTCAACTGGACTCAACAATAACGAAAACTGTTATTGAAAGGAAAAAGGATACTCAAACGGAATGGATAAATGGAATTGGAAACGGACAACCAGCTTATGAAAAAATCGAGTGGATAGATGATTGTACTTATCGACTGACTTATGATGAATCTAAAATGGAATTGGACGAAACAGAAAAATGGGTAAATGAAAATGATGGAATTGTTGTTTCTAAACGGAAAATAGAAGAAAATTGTTTGTTTTATACTGCGACAATGACTTCAAATAATGGAGAGAAATTTTCACAAAGCGGTGTGATTTGTAAAAAATAAATACTATGCACAACAACGGCTATAGTTCATTACGGCTGAAATTCCTAATCGGAATTTCAAGCCTTTTTGCTAAATTTATGGTTACGGCGGAATGATACTCGCGTACCATTCCGTAACGAAACCATAGCCAAAACCGTTGTGCATCATACCGAAAAAAATATGAGTTTAATTCATAAATCTTGGTTAGAATTAAAGCCTAATGAGAATGAAGATGGAAATCAGGAATGGTTTGACGAATATTATAAACGAATAAAGCTAAAAAAAGAATATAAAAACATTCCGAAAGAAGTTTTTGAACAATGGATTCACGCACATCACAAAAATTATGAAACACTGAATAATTATGCGTGGATAGATTATGAGAAAATTGAATTTAAACTTCTAAAATGGAGTTTTGAAAAA
This sequence comes from Neotamlana laminarinivorans, assembly GCF_020523925.1. Lineage (GTDB taxonomy): Bacteria > Bacteroidota > Bacteroidia > Flavobacteriales > Flavobacteriaceae > Neotamlana > Neotamlana laminarinivorans. The sequence goes on from NZ_JAJAPW010000013.1 coordinate 4,643, forward strand.
CTCGAAAACATAAACATAATAGAGAATTACCGAGAATATTCAGATTCCAGAGCAATGTGTAACGATTTGAGCCAATTCTGTTGCTGTGACGAGGATTTAAAACATTGGAAAGAAAATGGAACTTGGAGAATTCCACCGATTATTTTAGATGTAAATTCAATTATCGATGATATCCCTAAATGGAGTGAAATTAAAGAGCCTTTTCAATTAGTCGAAGGACATTCAAGAATTGGATATTTAAAATCAATGAATAGAATAAGTAAATTAGGAAAAGAAAAGATTTCTGACAATCATAAAATTTATTTAATGACAAAAGTACGAATGCACAACAATGTATAACCGCAATTACGGCGGATTCGACTACGTCCGAATCCACTCGGAATTGCTAACGTCTGTGCTAAACCGAAAAATTTGCGTACTTTAACCCGTAAACTGACGGTTATACGAGACCGTTGTGCACAATTTGACCAAACTAAAATCTTGAATGGAAATAGTTGACAGAATATTTGAATTAATTAGTGCAAATCTGATTTATTGTTTACCTGCAATGATTTTGACTTTACTGACTTTTCAATTATTTTTAAAAGACAAGTTGCAATTCAAAAAAGCATATCGAATTATTAAGTGGATAATAATTGGATATGCAATAGTTAACTTGATTTATTTCTTTATAATAATTATTGCTTATCCAGACCAATCTGCTTTTCTTAATCGAGCCACTGGAAAATATTGGCTGAATACTTGGATTATGATGTTTAGTGCTGTTTTACTTCCATTTACATTACTTTATAAAAGAATCGGAATAAAACCTCTTTATCTACTTTTTGCTTCGATTATGATGAAAATTGGTTGGTATTTTGAAAGGTATGTGATTTTAATTGCGAACCATAATAGTTATGAATATTGGACAGAAACAGAAACTCATTGGCTTGATTCACCTTGGAGTGGATTTTATATGACTTGGATTCAAGGATTTATATTAGCTCTAATTTTAATCGGACTGACAACAAAAATTGGGCGAAATGAAAGAAAAAAAACTGTGCACAACAATGTATAACCGCAATTACGGCGGATTCGACTACGTCCGAATCCACTCGGAATTGCTAACGTTAGTGCTAAACCGAAAAATTTGCGTACTTTAACCCGTAACTGACGGTTATACGAGACCGTTGTGGTACATTTCCCAAAACCGACATAATAAGATGATTCAAACCAAACATTGTGATTTATGCGAACATCCGAAAAGGGATTTGAAAAATGGCTTGACTTGCGGTTTGACCAATAAAAAACCTGATTTTAAAATTACCTGTCCTGACATTTTATTGGATAAAATATTTCAAGAAAAGTTAGAAAATGTAAATCTGGAACTGAAAAGATTGAATGAAAAGATAAGTAGAAAATATTGGACTTTCTACTTACTCATTGCAATCGGATTTTTACTCATAATCGGAAATGAATTTTATGCTAACATTACTCTTTCGAAAAGTGTAATGCGTTGGAAATTCAGAGCGAGTGCAATTGGAGCTGGAATTACAATTTTGATATTTGCATATTCTAAACTTAACAGATTTAGAACAAAACTAACAGCATCGGAATTAGAAAAAAGCAAAATTGACTCGGTATTGGAAAAATATGGAATCGAATATGAAATGAATATTGAGTATAAAGAAAAAGTTCACGGAAATCAGAATGTCGAAATCACAACCGAATATAAAAACTGGACGAAAAAACGTACCACAACACCGTGTATAATTAATTGCTAGTTACTTTCCTACTTGCGAAAATTCCTGCGGAATTTTCTCGGGTTCGTAAATGTTTGTTAACTTAGTTGCTAAACCACGCAACTAACCATACACAAACACGTTACAAAACATAGCTCCGAACTCACTCAGACGTGGAGAAATCCGATTGAATTCTAAATCTAAATTTGACCAAAGCAGCGCGCAGAATTGAACACTCAAACTCTGAATCTGACAATCGTTACGCGGAATCTCACTCCTGCGGAATTGAGCAAGGTTGCGGAATTTTACAACGGCTGAAAAAAGCGTGGTTTACTGTTCGCGATTTTTTTTTTTGAGAATTTTAAGTTAGAATATTCTAAAAAACTCAAAACCTGAATTTTTGAAATTTTACGCGGACAAAATACAACTTTAAACCAATCTGACGTGTCGCTACATTTTGTAACACCGTATAAGTTTAATTGCTGCTGATTTTCCTGCGAAAAATCCTCGCATTTTTATTATCTTAGTTCCTTAATCTGAAAATCCTCGCGGATTTCCAGCGCAACTAAGCTTATACAAACACGTTGGCAACAAGCTAAAAAACCGAACTAAAAAAAATGAACTTTACCAAAAAAGACAAAATTGAGATCATTGAAAATGCGATAAGCTGGATTGTAGTTTTAGCAATGTTTATTTACGGAGGAGCGAAACTTATTCAATTTGACGGTGCTTCTGAAATTGACAAAACCGTGAGTGAAATGACAGGAATGGAATTAATGTGGGCCTTTTATGGCTATTCAAAGTCATTTACGATTACGTTAGGAGTTTTTGAGATAATTGGCGGATTACTAATTCTAATTAAACGGACTCGAATAATAGGCTGTTTATTTACAACAACCATTCTTGTAAATGTTATTTTTCAAGACATCTACTTTGGAGTTCATTTAGGTGCTTTAAAAGCTGCAATTATATATCAATTATTGATACTGATTATTTTGTGGTTGAATAAAGAAAAGTTAATAAACAGTATAAAAACGTTGTTGACATCGAATAAAACTGAACAGACCAAAAACAAATTTTTTGTAAAATTGCTAATAGCTTTTGGAATATTTGTCGGACTGAGAGTTTTAGAATTTTTAATAACAATCAAATGATAAAAAGCCAGTTGCCAACACCGTATATAATTAATTGCTAGGTTCTAGCCTACTTACGAAAATCCTCGCGGATTTTCTATTCGGTTTTTATTTGCTAACTTTAGTGCTTAAACCACGCAACTAACCATACACAAACACGTTACAAAAAATAGCTCCGAACTCACTCAAACGCGGAGAAATCCGATGGAATTCTAAATCTGAATTTGATCAAAGCAGCGCGCGGAATTGAACACTCAAACTCTGAATCTAACAATCGTTACGCGGAATCTCACTCGTGCGGAATTGAGCAAGGTTGAGGAATTTTACAACGGCTGAAAAAAGCGTGGTTTACTGTTCGCGATTTTTTTTTTGAGAATTTTAAGTTAGAATATTCTAAAAACTCAAAACCTGAATTTTTGAAATTCTACGCGGACAAAATGCAATGCTAAACCAATCTGACGTGTCGCTACATTTTGTAACACCGTATAAGTTTAATTGCTTCTGATTTTCCTGCGGAAAATCCTCGCATTTTTATTATCTTAGTTCCTTAATCTGAAAATCCTCGCGGATTTCCAGCGCAACTAAGCTTATACAAATACGTTGTGCATAATATGAAGTATCTCTTAACCATAATAGTTTTATTCAGTTCCTTGAATTGTTTTTCTCAGAAAGTTATGAATACTGCGTTATCTGATAAAACAAAACTTATCAATGAAAATGTTGGTCATTTTAATTTGGACAATGACAAATGGAGTATTGATAACTATCTATACACAATGAATCGTAACACTATTGACTCTCTAACTCTTGTCAAGTTGATTAACAAAGCGATAATTAAGAAAAGTGAGAAATGGGAAAAAGGGGATTTAGAAAACACTTACCTAGTAAAGAAAGACGAAATACTATCCATAAAAAAAGTGTTATCTGAATTGAATAACTTAGACAAACAAGAAATTAAAACGGTAAAAAAGCAAATAAGACAATTTAACAATAGATCAAGAGAATGGCGAAGTTGGCCTATGTCTATTTCCAAACCAATTTTTTCAGATGACCGCCTATTTTGCATTGTAGGATTTGTATTTGGAAATAATGGAGGACATACTGAACTGTATAAAAAAACTGAATCGAAATGGGAACGGATTGCTGTATTTAACAGATTTGCATATTAAAATACTATGCACAACAAAGGCTATAATTCATTGTGGTTTTGTGCCACATCAAAGTAAAAGTATAAATCAACGGCTGATTTCTAAGCGGAATAATCCTGCAGATCATTCCACAACGAAATCATAGCCGAGACCGTTAGCTACAATTTGAACAGTGAATGGATAAAATAAGGTCAATATTAAATAAAATTTTTAGTAATTTTCTTTTAGGGCTTCTCTTTATGGGAATAGTCCTTTTATTCGTTGGATTAGGATATAGAGGCAAATACCAAAGAGTATCTGAGTCTTATTTACCAATGGCTTTAATCGGACTAGGAATTTTATTGCCTTATATAATTTACTTTTTTTACTCCTCAAATAAATATCAAAAAAGACAAAAAATCCGTTTGGAAAAAGCATCTAATGATTTTAATGTATTCATTAATAATTCAAGAAAATCGGACTTAAATCTCGACGATGTAGAAATAATCTCTTTCAACTCAAAGAGTCCTGACTTTTATGAATCAAAAGTTGGACAATTAAATCAAAAAGACTCTTATAAAAATAAAAATCTGAATGATGTAAAAGTTGAATTCCCTTTTGGCGGACAAAAATTAAATTATTTATTTAAAACGAACAAAGGACTAGACAACATTAAAATTCATTTTGCTATTAAAAAAGAAACAAAAATTTACTTTGATGAAAATGATAGTGACAAAATTTATGTAGACTTTGATTTTCTTAATAAATAAAAAACTGTAGCTAACACCGTATAAAAAAAATTGCTAGTTTTAGCTAAACCAAAGTTAGTTGCTCGTTTGCTTGCTTCTGATTTTCCTTCGGAAAATCCTCACACACAAACACGCAACTTTCCTTATACAACAACGTTGTAGCACATTTGAGAAAAACGAAATGCAGAAATTAACAATCATCATTTTCCTTCTAATTTGCAATCTGAATTTCGGACAAGAGAAAGCATATAAACTGATTTCAAAAACTGAAAACTCGAATATTAATTATAAAGCATTTAAGAAATTTAACGACTTCAAAATCTATAAAAACAACGGACTAAAAAAAGCATTTGAGCCAATAAATGGAAAAAACGATGTTTACTTTTTTATAGCGGAATACAAAGGAGATTCGTTTGACGGAACTCGAAAAACTTTTCACGATTATTTGATTTTAAAAACTGACCCGAAAACGGAATTAATTGTTGACGGATTTCAATACACATTGGAATGGGCTGAACCACCAGCAATTTCTGACTTATACAGAGTAACGGAAAAAGAACAAAAAATGAATAATGGAATTAACTTGAATTCACTAAAAATGGAACTCGTTACACAGGAATATATAAGTGAGTGGCGGAGAGAATTGAAAGATAACGGAATTTTAAAACTGAAATAAAAACGTGCTACAACAATGTATAACCGCAATTACGGCGGATTCGACTACGTCCGAATCCACTCGGAATTGCTAACGTCAGTGCTAAAACGAAAAATTTGCGTACTTTAACCCGTAAACTGACGGTTATACGAGTCCGTTAGCTATAATATCGAAATGAAGTCAATTAAAGAATATAATCAACTTAACAATTTGCATAAGGCTTTTACTTTAAAAGTATCTGATTTAATAAAATCTTTGATTGAACAAAAAGGAATAAAAGTTCATTTAATCGAAGAACGTACTAAAACACAATTAAGTTTTGCGGATAAAATAACTAGAAAAAACAAAAGTCAAAGTTCCGATAGCGAAATCACTGATATTAGTGGAATTAGAGTAATTACTTACTATCAAAAAGATGTGGATTTAATTTCAGAGATAGTAAAATCAGAATTTCAGATTGACGAAAAAAACTCAATTAATAAAAGTCAAATATTAAAAAACAATGAATTTGGTTATCAATCAGTTCATTTTGTTGTTAAAATTAATAAAGAAAGAGGGAAATTATCTGAATGGATTTCATTTGCAGACTTAAATGCTGAAATTCAAATACGAACAGTATTACAACATTCTTGGGCTTCCATTTCTCACGAACTTCAGTATAAAAAGACATATGAAATTCCAAATATTCTGAAACGTAAATTATTTAGGCTTGCCGGCTTGTTTGAGTTAGCCGATGAACAATTTGGTGAACTTAAAGAAAATCACAACAAAATCGAATCCGAAGTTTTTAATGAAAAACCGACTAAAACAGTTGACTCGAATAATGAAATCAACCTTATAACAATAGACCATTTTATACAAAAATCAGAAGTAGTTACTAAATTGTTGGAATCTGCAAATGAAAGTGGTTTTCTAGTTGACTCGGACGTTGAAAAAGAATTAAGCAAAAAGTCATATAAACAAACATTGTCAGATATTATTCGGATAGTTAAAAAATTAGAAATAGATAAAATATCTGATTTGGAAAAATTACTTGAAAGCTCAATCGATATTTCCTATGACTATTTTACTGACTTAATTCAAAACTCAACAACAAGCGTTTGGTCTGGATGGAGAGATTTTTTTACAGAATTAATATTAATGTCTAAACTAAAAGAACTTGACAAAGATTACTATTTAGCAAATGGTTGGCATAAAGACACATTTGAACTTGTGGAAAAAATATCAAGAAAATACTATAGCTAACACCGTATAAAATTAATTGCTAGGCCTCGCCTAGCCGTGAAAATCCTCGCGGATTTTCTATTCGGTTTTTATTTGCTAAATTAGGTACCTAACCACGCAACTAATCTTATACAAACACGTTGTAGGTAAGCTAAAAAGCATCACGCATGAATTTAGATTTCGACAAAGAAATTGAACGAATTATAAAAGAAAAAACGGAAACAAGTCCTAAAGTTCTCAATGAGATTCATCGTATCAGAGAAAAAGAAAATGAATTCATCGTGATGGAATTGAGAAACGCTGGGTTTAAAGTCTCTGATTTATTTGACCTTATAAATTTAAAACAAACTGAATTCGGATATATAAATATTTTACTAAATCTGTTGGACTCTGAAAAAGTTACTGACCCAATTATGAAAGATGGAATTATAAGAGCTATAACAGTAAAAAAAGCCAAAGGAATTGCCGAAAAAAAATTATTAGAATACTACAATAGCCTGACAACTAAAAGGGAAAAAGAATTAATTGGATGGAGTATTGGAAATTGGTTTGAACATCTATATTCAGACTCTTACTTTGACCAAATAAAGAAAATATCGACTGATAAAAATAATGGAGTGTCTAGGCAGATGTTTGTAATGGCAATCGGAAAGACTAAAAAACATAAGCTTGAAGCCGAAAAATTATTGTTTGATTTGACCTTTGACAAAGAAGTTGTTTTACACGCAATCAGCTCACTTGGAAAGTTAAAATCAAAGGAATCAATTGAACGACTGACTGAATTAGCAAATGATAAAAATAAAACGATAAAAAAGGAAGCTAACAAAGCGTTGAAAAAAATAACAGCGGAATAAAGCCTACCTACAACAACGTGTATAATTAATTACTTGGTTCTAGACTACTTACGAATATTCCTGCGGAATATTCTATTCGGTTTTTATTTGCTAAATTAGTTGCTTAAACCACGCAACTAATCATACACAAACACGTTGGCAATAATATCCCTGAAAACGAAAAATTGAGATAAAATGAAAAGAATACATTTTGACAATATGAAAAGTTGGTTTTGGATTACGATTTTAATCTTTTCGCTTATTTTTATTTTAACTGGAACATTTGAACTCTTTGATTTCGAAAATCCAAAACTGAATAAAAGAATAAGTGCAATCGGATTTTTACTTCAAGTTCTATTTTACAGTAGAATGTTTTGGTATAAAAATTATGTTCAATGGAATAAAAAAGGAGCAAATATTAGAGTGAATTCTTTTTTGGGAAAATCTCTGAATTTCGAACAAATTAAAACGACTGAACTGAACGAAAAAACTTTGATTATCACAAAAACCAATGGAAATAAGATTACGTTTGATTTGAATGAAATTGAGGATTCTGACTCTCAAAAACTGAATGAAATAATAATTAAAAATACTATTGCCAACAATGTATAACCGCAATTACGGCGGATTCGACTACGTCCGAATCCACTCGGAATTGCTAACGTCTGTGCTAAACCATAAAATTTGCGTACTTTAACCCGTAAACTGACGGTTATACGAGTCCGTTACCACAAATTTGACAAAAATGACCGAAATAGAATTATTAAAAAAATTGGTTGCTTTAGAAAATGAGCAATATTCACTTGAAATTAAAATTGATATTTGGAGTAGAGACAAAGAAGTCGCTGAATTTAAAACTGAACTTGCTGAAATTAATCGTGAAATTGCAATCGTTGAAAAATCGTTAGTTGAAATTGAAGATAAAAAATATAGCAAAAAAGCAAAGAGCTTAATGCTTGACCAAATTCACGCTTATATTACTGAAATTAATAAAGCAAAAGACGGATTGAAATTGACACGAAATCAAGGTTTGATTTTAGAAAACTATCTCTTTTCTGGAATTTTAACTGATTTAAGATACTATATAATTGACGAAAATTTTGGTTATCGAATTCCTGCTTATCTACATTATACGTATGAGGAGAAAAAATCAGTAGAAATAAAACCATTATCTGACTTTTTGAAAAATGAATCTAGGAATTTGAGCCAAATTGAAAATCCAGATTACATAAAATTGAGAAACTTCTATGAGGAATTTAAAAACAGACTACTTAAAACGTTTGTGGAATAAAAACTTGTGGTAACAATGTATAACCGCAATTACGGCGGATTCGACTACGTCCGAATCCACTCAGAATTGCTTAAGCTAGTTAATAACTAAAAACTTTTGGCTAAATTAGCCCGATAACTGACGGGTTATACGAAGCCGTTGTAAATCATAGCGCTCACTCATACGGCTGAAAATTCCGAATTTTAAAAACTTCAGATTTCTGAAAATAAAAACTCTGACTAATCTCGCGGATAAAACTACTCAAACTCTGAATTTGACAATCTTTACGCGGAACTTCACTCGGGCGGAATTGAGCTTGGTTGCGGAATTTTAAAACGCTGACTAAACAAAAATTGGGTGGATTCTCACTCTTTCGGATTGAAAATTGTTGCAAAAAAATGCTGAATAAGAACTTACTCAAACACGGAACTTCATTCAAGCTGAATAAAAAATCTGATAAAGCTACAATTTACAACACTGTATAAGTTTAATTGCTTCTGATTTTCCTGCGGAAAATCCTCGCATTTTTACTATCTTAGTTTCTTAATCTGAAAATCCTCGCGGATTTCCAGCGCAACTAAGCTTATACAAATACGTTGTGTACAATTATGAAAAACATCCTGCTTATCATTATAATTTCAGTTTATACTTCGAGTTTTTCGCAAGTAAAAATTGACACATCTGAAATTAAATCAGTAAGATATGAATGGAAAATAGACAC
>NZ_JAJAPW010000014.1 GCF_020523925.1 Neotamlana laminarinivorans
ACCGTATAAGGTTAATTGCTTCTGATTTTCCTGCGGAAAATCCTTGCATTTTTATTATCTTAGTTTCTTAATCTGAAAATCCTCGCGGATTTCCAGCGCAACTAAGCTTATACAAATACGTTGTAAATCATAGCGCTCACTCAAATGGCGGAAAATTCCGAATTTTAAATACTTCTGATTTCTGAAAAATTAAAACTCTGAATTATTTCGCGAAGAAAACCACTCTAACGCTGAATTTGACAAACTTTACGCTGAATTTTACTCTTGCTGAATTCAGACAGTTTGCGGAATTTATAAAACACTGACTTTGACAAATTTTACGTGGAATATCACTCGTGCGGATTGAAAATTGTTGTGGAAAAATCCTGAATTGATATTTACTCAAAATCGGAAAAACTACAATTTACAACACCGTATAAGTTTAATTGCTGCTGATTTTCCTGCGGAAAATCCTCGCATTTTTACTATCTTAGTTTCTTAATCTGAAAATCCTCGCGGATTTCCAGCGCAACTAAGCTTATACAAACACGTTACAAAAAATAGCTCCGAACTCACTCAGACGCGGAGAAATCCGATGGAAATATAAATCTGAATTTGACAAAAGCAACACGCGGAATTGAACACTCAAACTCTGAATTTTAAAACTCTGAATCTGACAATCGTTACGCGGAATCTCACTCTTGCGGAATTGAGCAAGGTTGCGGAATTTTACAACGGCTGAAAAAAGCGTGGTTTACTGTTCGCGATTTTTTTTTGAGAATTTTAAGTTAAAATATTCTAAAAAACTCAAACCTGAATTTTTGAAATTTTACGCGGACAAAATACAACCTTAAACCAATCTGACGTGTCGCTACATTTTATAACACCGTATAAGTTTAATTGCTGCTGATTTTCCTGCGGAAAATCCTCGCATTTTTACTATCTTAGTTTCTTAATCTGAAAATCCTCACGGATTTCCAGCGCAACTAAGCTTATACAAACACGTTGTAACACATTTGACCAAACTAAATGGAGAAAGTAATTTTTAAGGAAAAAGCATTCGAATATTCTCTAATCGGATATATAATTCTACTGTTATGTTGGAATTTTTATGGACTATCAAGCGGAAATTTTATAGCGTTTCTTCCTATTGCAATTCAAGGAATTTTATTGTTCTTAATTTTCTCAAAAAATAAAAATGCGAAAATCGGAATTAAAATCTGGGCGATAATATTAATATTAAGTCACGGAATTTCATTCTTGGCTAAACTTTTAAAAATCGGCTTAGGAGATGAAATTAATTTGACTGAAATATTGAATAAAGCAATCTTTCTAATAATCGGAATTTTGATATACTCATTTAACGAAAAATATGTTGAATTAATAAAAACGGAAAAATAAAAACATGTTACAACAATGTATAACCGCAATTACGGCGGATTCGACTACGTCCGAATCCACTCGGAATTGCTAACGTCTGTGCTTAACCGAAAAATTTACGTACTTTAACCCGTAAACTGACGGTTATACGAGTCCGTTGTAAATCATAGCGCTCACTTAAACGGCGGAAAATTCCGAATTTTAAAAGCTTCTGATTTCTGAAAATTAAAACTCTGAATTATTTCGCGGAGAAAACCACTCAAACTCTGAATTTGACAAAATTTACGCGGAATCTCACTCGAACGGAATTGAGCCAGTTTGCGGAATTTTAAGACGTGGAATCAACAAATATTGCGTGGAATATCACCTTTGCGGATTGAAAATTGTTGCGGATAAACCCAGAATCGGAATTCACTCAAACGCGGAAATTCAATCAAGCGGAATAACAAATCTGAAAATACTACAATTTACAACACCGTATAAGTTTAATTGCTTCTGATTTTCCTGCGGAAAATCCTCGCATTTTTATTATCTTAGTTCCGTAATCTGAAAATCCTCGCGGATTTCCAGCGCAACTAAGCTTATACAAATACGTTGTGTGTAACTTCTCCCAATCACTATGGACAAGACAAACCTTAACAATTATTTCCATTCTTTATTTCCAATAGAAACAGAAACTGTTGAGAAAATTACCGAAACATTTAAAGAATTTACACTTGACAAAAACATAAGACTTTTAGATAAAGAAACAATTAGTACAAAAACCTATTTTTTAGAAAAAGGATATATGCGTTCCTATATTCTAAACGAAGACGGTGAAGAAGTTACTACTAATATTTATTGGGCACCTTGCTTCGTTAATGATTTTCTTTCTTTTTTCAGACAACAACCTACAAAAGAAATTTATGAAACTTTAACCGAGTGTTCTTTTTGGGAAACGAATCTAGAAAATGTTCAACAAAACTTTCATACAATTCCAGAATTTAGAGAATTTAGTAGACTTTTATTTGTAATCAACTATTACAAATTGAATGATAGATTAATAGAAGTTGTAAGTCAGAAAGCAGAAACAAGGTATTTACATCTTTTAAAAAAACAACCTCATATTTTCCAGCATATTCCTTTAAAAATTATTGCTTCTTATTTAGGGATAACTGACAGTACATTAAGTAGAATTAGAAAAGATATTTCTAAAATGTAATTTCTTGACATTTATCAAGTATGTTTTTTATTAATTCGTCTCATTTTTGTAAAAAAATAAATAATGGATAAAAAACATATTGTAATAATAGGCTTAGGAGGAGTTGGAGGCTATTTCGGTTTCAAAATAAGTCAATTTAGCGAATTGAATAACTCTAATAATATATCATTTGTCGCAAGAGGTCAAACCTACGATGTTATAAAAAATAATGGTTTAACCTTATTGTCTGCCGAACATCAAAACAACACAACAAAACCTAACTTTGTTCTATCTTCTATAGAGGAAGTAATTAAACCCGATTTAATACTAGTCTGTGTTAAGGAATATGATTTAGAAAATGTGTGCAACCAGTTATCAGAAGTAATAACTGATAAAACTATTTTACTTCCAATGATGAATGGTGCTGATATTTATGATAGAATTCGAAACATAATTCCGAGAAATATTATTCTTCCTTCTTGTGTTTATGTCGCATCTCATATAAAACAGAAAGGAATTGTTGAACATAAAGGAAAAGCAGGAAAATTAATTTTTGGGAAAGATCCTCAAAATAGTTCTGAAGACATTGACTGGGTGATTAATTTAATTAAAAACAGTAGAATTGATTTTGATTTTAAAGACAATTCGTTAATTGATATTTGGACAAAATTTATTTTTATTGCAAGTTTTGGTCTTGTAACAGCTAAGCATAATTCATCAATTGGAGCAGTTTGCACTAGTCAACTTCAAAAAGAAGAAGCAACAAACATAATGAAAGAAATAAAAGAAATTGCTAATAGACAACAAATAGATTTACAAGAAAACATAATTAAAAGAACATTTGAGAAAGCTTTTACATTCCCTCCCACTACTCCAACATCTTTACAACTCGATATTAATTCAAAAAAAGACAACAACGAATTAGAATTATTTGCAGGAGCTATTATTAAATACGGACAAAAGTTAGGAGTGGAAACACCTTTTACAGAAAGTATTTATAAGGAAATAAAAGCTACACACAACAATGTATAACCGCAATTACGGCGGATTCGACTACGTCCGAATCCACTCGGAATTGCTAACGTCTGTGCTTAACCGAAAATTATTAACTTTAATCCCGTAACTGACAGTTATACGAGACCGTTACAAAAAATAGCTCCGAACTCACTCAGACTCGGAGAAATCCGATGGAAATATAAATCTGAATTTGACAAAAGCAACACGCGGAATTGAACACTCAAACTCTGAATTTTAAAACTCTGAATCTGACAATCGTTACGCGGAATCTCACTCTTTCGGAATTGAGCAAGGTTGCGGAATTTTACAACGGCTGAAAAAAGCGTGGTTTACTGTTCGCGATTTTTTTTTGAGAATTTTAAGTTAAAATATTCTAAAAAACTCAAACCTGAATTTTTGAAATTTTACGCGGACAAAATACAACCTTAAACCAATCTGACGTGTCGCTACATTTTACAACACCGTATAAGTTTAATTGCTGCTGATTTTCCTGCGGAAAATCCTCGCATTTTTATTATCTTAGTTCCTTAATCTGAAAATCCTCGCGGATTTCCAGCGCAACTAAGCTTATACAAATACGTTGTAGTGCATTTGAGAAAACCGATATGTTGAAAATAATTCGAATAACATTTTACATAGTTTTGCCCCTTTTTTTATTGGACATTTTCGACTTGTTTCAAACCAAAATCGGATTTTTAAAAGCAGTTATTTATTACGGAATTTTGATTTTACCTATTCCTTTGCTCATAATGGAATTTAAAGCTAATCGAAATTTGTCCGAACCGATATTAAGAAAGTTAATACCAATTTTGACAATCATTGGACTGATCTACTTAAATCCATTAAATATTCTATTCAATGTTGCGACTTGGAAAACCAAAACTATTGAACTGATTAATGAAAATAAAAGAAGTCATAAAGTTGAATTCCAAATGAAAGATATTGGAGCTTTAGGATATGCTAAACGAAAGGCTGAAGTCTATTATTTGACCAAGTATTTTTATGTAGTACTTTCCGAAAATTATGATGACAGGAATTTTATCGGAACTGACTGGAAAAGAGTTAACCAAAATTTAAACGAATTTGGACTGAAATAAAACGTCGGACTTTAATCTGACTGGAAAATAGAAATGAAAAAACGCACTACAACAATGTATAACCGCAATTACGGCGGATTCGACTACGTCCGAATCCACTCGGAATTGCTAACGTCTGTGCTAAACCGAAAATTATCGCTAATTTAACCCGTAACTGACGGTTATACGAGACCGTTGGCATACATTTGAAAAAACGAAAACAAACATAAGAATTGAACGAAATTGCAACATTTTGCTTCTTTTTCAGTCTTTAGAAGATATAAATTAAATTATTAAAACTATGAAATACCTTGTTCTACTCTTTTTTATAAGTTATTCAACAACCTCATTTTCACAAACAGAATACTATTCGACTAACGAAAAAAATCGGCTAACAAAGACAGAATTAGATAACTTGCTTTTGCAACAACAAGAAAAATTAGGTGATAAACTAAAAGGAATGTCTTTGGTAGCAAATATAACAAGAACCGAAACTAAACAGGATTCTGTAATTCACTATGCAACTTTTGGAGTTAAAGGAGCAGAATCTTTTACTGGTAATTTTTCAAAGTACTTGAATAAACCTTTCCCAAACTTCAAACTGACCGATTTAAAAGGAGGGGAAATTACATTGGAAGATTTAAAAGGCAAGCCAACAATTATCAATTTTTGGTTTACCAAATGTGCCCCTTGTATAGATGAAATTCCTATCCTAAATAAAATTCAAGAAGAGTATGGCTCTGACTTTAACTTTTTTGCATTAACATACGAAACACAACAAGATGTAGAAAAATTTTTAGAAAAAAACGATTTCACTTTTAACCATATAGTAGATGCAAAGGATTTTATAGACAAAATGGAAATAAAAACTTATCCTCTAAATTTTTTCTTGGATAGGAATGGAATAGTAAAAAAAGTAAAATACGGAATCCCAAAAATCAAAAATGGAAACGGCGAAATTAAAATGAGAGATGGCAAAAAATTTATCGAAATCTTACAAGGTCTGAAATAAAAACGTATGCCAACAATGTATAACCGCAATTACGGTGGATTCGACTTCGTCCGAATCCACTCGGAATTGCTAACGTTAGTGCTAAACCGAAAAATTTGCGTACTTTAACCCGTAACTGACGGTTATACGAGACCGTTACAAAAAATAGCTCCGAACTCACTCAGACGCGGAGAAATCCGATGACAATCTTAATCTGAATTTGACAAAAGCAACGCGCGAAATTGAACACTCAAACTCTGAATTTTAAAACTCTGAATCTGACAATCGTTACGCGGAATCTCACCCTTGCGGAATCGAGCAAGATTGCGGAATTTTACCACAGCTGAAAAAAAAGCGTGGTTTACTATTCGCGATTTTTTTTTTGAATTTTAAGTTAGAATATTCTAAAAAACTCAAAACCTGAATTTTGAAATTTTGCGCGGACAAAATGCAATGCTAAACCAATCTGACGTGTCGCTAAATTTTGTAACACCGTATAAGTTTAATTGCTTCTGATTTTCCTGCGGAAAATCCTCGCATTTTTATTATCTTAGTTCCTTAATCTGAAAATCCTCGCGGATTTCCAGCGCAACTGAGCTTATACAAATACGTTACAAAAAATAGCTCCGAACTCACTCAGATGCGGAGAAATCCGAGGGAAAACTAAATCTGAATTTGACCAAAGCAGCGAGCGGAATTGAATACTCAAACTCTGAATTTTAAAACTCTGAATCTGACAATCGTTACGTGAAATCTCACTCTTGCGGAATTGGGCAAGGTTGTGGAATTTTAGAACGTCTGAAAAAAACCGTGGTTTACTATTCGCGTTTTTTTTTGAGAATTTTAAGTTAGAATATTCTAAAAAACTCATAACCTGAATTTTGAAATTTTGCGCAGACGAAATGCTGTGCAAAACCAATCTGATGTGTCGCTACATTTTGTAACACCGTATAAAATTAATTGCTTCTGATTTTCCTTCGGAAAATCCTCGCATTTTTATTATCTTAGTTCCGTAATCTGAAAATCCTAACGGATTTCCAGCGCAACTAATCTTATACAAATACGTTGGGCTTCATTTAAAAAAAATCGTTTCCAATCAAAATTTCAAGTTAAAATCATTATTTTTGGTTATAAATAAATATGAAATGAATATTCAGGCGGAAAAAATAGAATTGGTAAAAATGCTTTTG
>NZ_JAJAPW010000015.1 GCF_020523925.1 Neotamlana laminarinivorans
ATAATATTCTCCAATTAGTTTTTCATTATGAAGTTCAGTTGCTATATCCTCAAGATGTTTTTCCGAGTAAAACCAAAGTTTGTAATTTTTCCTTTTAGATTTCATTGGTGCGCATTGTATACAACGGACTCGTATAACCGTCAGTTTACGGGTTAAAGTACGCAAATTTTTCGATTAAGCACAGATGTTAGCAATTCCGAGTGGATTCTGACGTAGGCGAATCCGCCGTAATTGCGGTTATACATTGTTAGCAAATGGCGTTTTTTCAGGTGGTAAATTAAGTTCCGTCAATATTTTATTCAGTTCAGTTAGTGAATCTTTGTCAATCAGTTCCGTATTGATTTTCAATTCTCTCTGATGCGTTTTCAGCGTGTAATCTCCTGCAAACTTCTTAATCCAATTAATTTCGTTCAGATTTATCTGTTTCCCAAACCCGTAAAGTCCATTTTTTCGTATTGTTCCGTTCTCAATAGTCAGATATTGATTTGTCAAATCATATAAATAATGTCCGATATATAAAATTCCAGCTACTAAATATCCATAATCCGTCCACCTTATTTTATCATCTTCTGTCAGATTTAAAATTCCGAGTGCTAGCCATACTAATCCGAGAATTAGATTTATGTACAATCTTTTCTTTTTAAATTTTATTTTCATTTATACGTTTCGGTTTTTCGCTTTTTGCTAACGTGTTTGTGTATGGTTAGTTGCGTGGTTAAGCAACTAAATTAGCAAACTTTTACGAACCCGTGAAAATTCCGCAGGAATTTTCGCAAGTAGGCGAGAACTAGCCATTAATTATACACGGTGTTGTACTGCGTTTTTATGTTTTATAAAATGTATTATACCTAAAATTAGAGATAGAAGAAGTAAAATCAACTGTAATAAAATCAGTTTTGATTGTGTAACAGCAACATTGCTTTTTCGATGTCTATTTTCTTTATTCCAGTTTATATTATTTATGGCATTTTCGCGAATAAACTCTATGTCAGTTGAATTCTTTACTTGATGTATTTGAGAATTTGCAACACTATCATTTTTAGTTCTTAATATGTCAATTTGTTTAAAATTATTAACCCAGATATATATGCCAACTCCAAGAGAAGTAACTAAAAAAAACAAAATTAATTTTAATCTAATATTTCTCATATTCTGTATTTATTCAGGTCCATAATATTCGTCATAATGATGTTTAAATTCCGTTTGCATTAATTCAGATGTCACTCCGCCAAATTGGATTTCAAAATCATCTTTTTCCATTCCAGTTATCGCTCCGCCCCAACCATTTAATTCAATTCCGTTTTCTAAATAAACTTTCAGTTCAGGAATAACTTGAGTGTCAATAAATTTAAATTCCTTATCATCTTGATTTATGACAACATTATATTTTTTACAATGACTTTTGAAAAGTTCATATGGTGATTCTATATTCTCGAAATTAATTTTTCCGTGGATAACTCTCATTGGTGTGTCTGCAAATTTGAAATCAGTCGTTCCGATTTTTACTCCGTTTAATTCTATGTGATATGTTTTTCTCAAATGCATTACAACGTTTATGTATAAGAATAGTTGCGGATTTGTATGCGAAGATTTTCCGAAGGAAAATCAGACGTTACAAACACGCAACGACCTTTGATTAAGCACTAAACCGCAATTGTTTTTATACTGTGTTGTGGTGCGTATTTATTCGTTATTATTTATTTCTAATTAGTTCAATCTCTTCAGTTTCTGTCGGCATTGGTGGTGGCGGTGGAAAATAAAACTTTTCGTTAAGCCATATTTTTATATCAGTTCTATTTGTAATTTGTTCGTAAGCACGAGTTAACTTGTCAATCGTTTTAATTAATTTTTTAGCCTCAAAATGGTCATAAGAAATGTAAATCAGTAACTTTTCAGGATTATCACTGAACTTTGGATTCTTACCATTATTTTCAAAATCTCTTTTTAAAACACTTTTTAAACTATCTAGAGGATAGAAATTTTCATCAGATTTATTAATTATGTCGTTATGAATTTCAATCGTATTTCTTTGCCTAATTAATATACAGCCAAAATTTTCCCAACAAGGATTTCTGAAATAGATAGTTTTTATTTTTTTGTCTGTTTTTAGAGTGATTTTCGGCGTACTATCATTACACACAATTCTTTCAGTCCGATTGAGTAACTCCTTCCAAGTTTTGAATCCGTCTAGCTCTAATTCAACTCCAAGACTGTCATTTCCTGCATTCCAATTTCCATATTCTTTCTGAACTAATTGATTTTCTTTTCGGTCAGAGTTTTGACATCCGATTATTGTTATAATCAATAAAATCAAAGACGATATTTGAATGTAAGTTCTCATTTTTTTTATATGCACCACAACGGACTTGTATAACCGTCAGTTTACGGGTTAAAGTACGCAAATTTTTCGGTTAAGCACAGACGTTAGCAATTCCGAGTGGATTCGGACGTAGTCGAATCCGCCGTAATTGCGGTTATACATTGTTGTATGTAGGCTTTACTCACCATTCTTTCTCAAATACAATTATATTTTTATTTTTTATATATCCTAATTTAAAGAGTTCTTTTGGTTTTGTGTAATAAATTGAATCTAAAGATGTTGTTTTTTCAGCCGCTAACTTTGAAGAAAACCCAAAACCATACTTGCCTCTTGTTCTCTGAGTCATAATTTTAGTCAGCTCAAAGTCATCTAGTAATTGTTTGAATTCAACTGTATCTTTAACTTTTATAATCGCGACTTCCCAACCATCATTCAATCCAGTTAAATAGTCTTTTTCAATTATTTTACCGGATTTTGGGAATTCAGATTTAGTATAAGATTCAAATAGCTGTTCAAGTCTTTTGTCACTGGGTTCACTAACACTAAAAATTGAGTTCAGCCAAATCAGATAAATTAGACTTGTCACAATAGGAATCAAGACTATAACTGCAATAATTTTTCCAATATTTCTTTTTATAAAATTCATTTCAAGACGTAGCTTTCATAGCTTACATACAACGGTCTCGTATAACCGTCAGTTACGGGATTAAAGTTACTAATTTTCGGTTAAGCACTGACGTTAGCAATTCCGAGTGGATTCGGACGTAGTCGAATCCGCCGTAATTGCGGTTATACATTGTTGCCACCAGTTTTTATTTTTCCCAATCCTTATTAAATCCACTTTTAATAGATTGTTTTTCTTTAATATTTAATTCTTCTCCTTTGATTTTAGCATATATACTAAAGGCATCTTGATAAGTATTTACACCTAACTCATAATTAGCTCTTCCCCATTTGTAAAATGCAATACTTTGAAGAGTTGCGTAAACGCCAGGTTTTATTTGAACACCATCATATTCTTTACCTTTAATTTCCGTAAAAAAGTCAAGAGAATTATTGGGTTTTGTTTCTTCGATAATATAATTTTTAAGTTCTGCCTTTGTTGGTATTTGAGTATCAGAAACTTTATCTTTTAAATGCTTATTGTTTTTAATGATATTTAAAATTTCATCGATAACTTCTTGTTTAGAATAAATAGAATACGTTCTACCGTTATAAGTCAAAATGTTATTTTCAATTTTTGAGTTATGGTCAAATTTATTATCGATAATTTCATTTGCTCTACTTTCTGAAATATCACCTTTTATCTTTGATTTGTAATCTTTTACTTTTCCTGATTTTAGATTTATTAAATTAAAAGCTCTTAATGGTTTTTCATTCAAGGCTATTAAATCAACCATTTTTTGGTCTTTTAATAACAGAAAATTATAAGACATTAATTCTGTTGCGGATTCAATTATTTCTTTTTCAGATGGTTTCTTAGAAATATAAACTGAACTTAATGGGTTTTCAATATTGTTTTCCAAAGTGTAATAATTTACAACAAGTTTAAAATTATCATCTATTATAATTTCATCAATAGACAATGAATTAAAAACTGGATTTCCATTTTTATCTGTTTGAGCAAAAGTTATTGTAGATAAAATTAAAAAAAGTAATAATGTAATTTTTCTCATTCTCTGGTTTTAAATTGGTGGCAACGGTCTAGTATAACCGTCAGTTATGGGATTAAAGATAATGATTTTCGGTTAAGCACTGACGTTAGCAATTTCGAGTGGATTCGGACGTAGTCGAATCCGCCGTAATTGCGGTTATACATTGTTAGCCACTGGCTTTTTCCGTTTCTATTTTATGTCCGATTTCAATTAAATATTCTCGCATTAATTCGTAAGTTTTAAAATCAGCGTTGATATGATTAAATAATTCAGTTTCCATATACTCACAACTTAAACAAATATTCAACTGCTTAATTAAGGTTTCATTCTTGTCGTAAAAAAGTATTGCATCTCTATAAATTGGCGAACACATCCAATTAGGAACATCATTTATTTCCGTTTTCAGAATTTCAATCAGTCGTATTGATTTAGGATTCGCTTTTTCAATTCGGTTAATTTTTACTGCTGAAAAATGAAATTGACCTTTTTTATTGACAATTACTTGAGTAAAGTTCAGTAATTCATCTAATTCAGACAATCTATCTTTTTCCGTTTTATTTAAGTTACTTTTGGATTTCAGATAATTGAATTCCGATTCCAAAGACTCGATTTCTTTTTCAAATATCGGTCCACGTTGAAGTGAATAAGTTTCAAAGTATTCAAAATCTATATTTTCAATAAATTCCGATGATTTTTTATATGTGTACTTCGGTTTCATTCGCTTGTGGCTAACGGTTTTGTGTATAATTAGTTGCGGGAAAAGACGTAGTCATTTTCCGCCTTAGACCAAATATACTTAAAAAGGTTGAATTCGCCTGTGGTGAATTCAGCCGCAATTAATTATACACGTTGTTGTACAACGTTTTTTTTCAAGGGTTTTACTTCAATTATACTCTTCTTTCTATTTCGCGCGTTTATTTTGAGATTATTCCAGATTATATTCATTTTTATACCCAAGTTATCCATTGGCATAGGAATATCTTGCTCTGCATTAGACTTTAATTCAATTCGATGAGTTGCATTGTCAATTTCCACAATTATTAGGTAGTCAAACCCTTTGTAGCTAAATATTTTTTCTGTCCATCCATTAGTAAATAGACTATCCAAAAATATGTTTAATTTTTCTACGTTAGCCTTGTCATAAGTCAGAACGTAGTTTACATTTTCGTCAATCTCAAATAACCTTTGTTTAACTTTAGTAAAATTCGGTGCGCTATTGTGAAATAAGATTTTATAATCGCTGAATATTCCGTTTTTGTATGTTCCAAGTTCTACTTGATTGATAGTCGTCGAATCTAAAAACTCTACTGTCAAATAAGACGTTTGGAAGTAATAAGTTAGTGAGGATTTATACTCAGTTTCTCTATTTTCAACATCGGTTGGATTGAACTGACTCAGTTTTTGTTCTAAATATTTAATCCAATTAGCGGTCATTGGCAAAATGTTGTACAACGGCTTCGGCTAAGGTTAGTACGGGATTAAATTAACATTTAATTTCGGATTAAGCGATTAGCCAAAACTTTTTATTTTGTTTTATCTTTTTCCGTTCTAAAGCCAAATCAAAAGATTTGGCGGACTTTATAAAAATACACTAAACTTTGTGTTAAAAACCAAAACCCGTATTAATTTTAGCCATTGTTGTGGTGTCGTTTTTCTACAAGGAAAGCATTTCATCAATTACAGATTCGTCAACTTTCCAATTTTCTCCTTTTAAATCCACTAAACTACTCAAACCTAATATTTCTAGAAAGGATTCTCCGCTAAGTCTGACGTTTTCTTTTTCTACAATGAAATAATTTTCAGTTTTAGATATCCTATATCCATTTTCTTTTAGAATTTGATAAGAAGGAGCTTCGATATTTCCTGCTGTTGTTATATTAATTTTTTTCATTCCGCTATTTTATATTTTCTCCCAATCAATTCACATTTTTTTGTGACATTCCAGAATCCATATCCAGGAACTCCTGTCGGTATTTTCCAATAGATAGTTTTTCCATTAGTTTTTGTTAATCCAAACTCCGCAAAATATCCATTGTGTTTGGTAATTATTTTTTTCTCTTTATCTACAACAAATGATTTATATCCGTTATGCCATTCAAATTCAGTGTAATTGATAATTTCGGTTGATTTAGAGTCAATTCGGACAAATTTTTTCGTTGTATTAATTATAAATTCTGATTCGGAAATTTTTAAAACTAATACAGGGATTTCATTTCGGTTTAAATCCAGTCTTTTTTTTATGTCAGTTTGTAATTCTTTACTTAAGCATTCAAACAGCGTGAAAATCTCATTTCCAGTAAAATCTGTTTTTGATTTATTGAAATATTTAAAGAACCAAAATTCAATTCGGTCTTTTATTTGTTCAGCAGATTTTTCTATTAAATTTTCCATTTTTTGCAATGCACCACAACGTATTTGTATAAGCTTAGTTGCGCTGGAAATCCGCTAGGATTTTCAGATTAAGAAACTAAGATAATAAAAATGCGAGGATTTTCCGTAGGAAAATCAGTAGCAATTAAACTTATACGGTGTTA
>NZ_JAJAPW010000016.1 GCF_020523925.1 Neotamlana laminarinivorans
AACAATGTATAACCGCAATTACGGCGGATTCGACTACGTCCGAATCCACTCGGAATTGCTAACATCTGTGCTTAATCGAAAAATTTGCGTACTTTAACCCGTAAACTGACGGTTATACGAGTCCGTTGCCCACAATATGAAAAAACTGCTTGCAATAACGTTCTTGCTAATTTCAAACCTCTGTTTTAGTCAATTAAAATCAGTGATAATTAATAGCGAAACGAAGGAAAAAATACCTTATGTAAATATTTGGGTTGAAAACGAAAATATCGGAACAACTTCAAATGAAAAAGGAGAATTTATATTAGAAATTGATAGCACGAAAATTATTCTTTTTTCTGCAATCGGTTTTGAGACAAAAAAAAAATCTTCAGATTTAATAAAAGAAACTCTTGAATTAAAACCAATAACAACGGAATTAGACGAAGTAATTATAAGTTCAAAAAAATCAACACAAGAATTCATAATTGGAGAATTCAAAAAGTCAAAAATCAATCATTACTTTGGTTGTGGAATAAAACCTTGGATTACTGCTAGATTTTTTAAATATAATCACAAATATGACAATACACCATTTTTAAAAAAAATAAGAATACTAACAAAAAGTGATGTAAAAGATTCAAAATTTAATATTCGCCTTTATGGAGTAAGCGAAAATGGAGAGCCTGAAAACTATATTTATGACCAAAATATAATTGGAATTGCAAAAAAAGGAAAAAAAACAACTGAAATCGATATTTCTGAACTAAATATTGAATTTCCTGAGAATGGATTTTTTATTGCAATTGAATGGCTAATTATTGAGGATAATAAGTATGAATATAAATATACAATGGAAGATTCAAGAAAAAAATTAGACGGAATCTCTTATGAACCTGCAATCGGAACTGTACCTGCTGAAACGGACGAAAATAGTTGGATTTTTAATCAAGGAAAGTGGAGAAAAGTTTGGAAAAACGTTGGAACAAGTAAAAATTATAAAGATAAATATAGTCTAATGGCAATTGAATTAACACTTACGAATTAAAAATACTGTGGGCAACACCGTATATAATTTATTGCTAGTTCTAGCCTACTTACGAAAATCCTCGCGGATTTTCTATTCGGTTTTTATTTGCTAAATTACGTGCTAAACCACGCAACAAACCATATACAACAACGTTGTAAGCCATTTGAACAAAATAAATCCAATGAAAAAATCATTTTTAGTAATAATTTCATTTTTCTCTATTCTTTGCAATTGTCAAACCGAGAAAAAAGTTAACGAAAAACAAGTGTATTTACGTTGGGTCGGAGACATTGAGCAAAATGACCAAACTGACGAATTGAATTTTAAAGTTTGTAACGGAGACGATAAAACCTTTCAATATTTTAATCTAGGAAAAGGACCTGATTATAGCGGAGAAAAATCTAAAATTTTAAACGCATTCAAATCTAAATATCAACCAATATCAGACAAAAATCAGAATGGACTAATCAGAATACGGTTTATTGTAAACTGCGAAGGAATAGCTGGAAGATTTAGAGTTTTACAGTCTGACTACAATTATCAAGAAATAGAGTTTGACAAAAGAATTATTTCTCAACTTCTTGATATAACAAAAGGAATTGATAATTGGAAAATACAATACCGAAAGGAAATGCCTATTGACTATTATATGTATCTCATTTTCAAAATAACAGATGGACAACTAAAAGAAATCATACCTTAATGAAAAATTTCAACCTATTAATCTTTTTGTTTTCATTTTCAAGTATTTTCTCGCAACCCAATTGTGAAGCATATAAATATTATGGAGAAACCTTAAAATACGAGGCTTGTAAAAAAGCAGAACAAATTGAAAATCACTATCAATTTTCTAAAAAGTTTCAAGAAATTTTAGATGAATCAATATTTATTGATTCAACATTTGCATATGCTTACCGTGAAAAATCTGTCGCATATTTAAAAAGTGGAGATTTTATAACCTGGAAAAGGTTAATAGATAAAGCTGTAAAATTTAACATAAAAGAAAATCTTGGTTATCGAGGTTGGTGTAGGTATCAATTCTTCCGTGATTACAAAGGAGCAATTAAAGACATAGAGAAATTAGATACTTTAGTAGACTATGACATTGGACAATCAATAAATGGAACTTATCATTTAAACATTGCTAAAGGTTTATGCTATAAAGCAATTGGGGAAAAAGAAAAAGCTATAAAAATTATTGAAAACCAAATAAAACTAAACGAAAAGGAAGATTTTGTTGGAGCATATGATTATTTACACCTAGGAGTCCTCTATTTAGAAACTGAAAGACTTGAAAAGGCAATTGAAATGTTTAAGAAACAGTCAAAAACAAACGAATTAGCTGAAAATCAATATTATTTGGCTTTAACTTATCGAAAATTAGATAACCCACCTGAATCCATTTCTTGTTTAAAAAAGGCAAAGGAACTTTATATTGAAGAAAGAAAAATGTTCGACCCGTATTCAAACCCAATGGACAAAATATATTTAGAAAATATTGAAAACGAAATAAAAACGGCTTACAACAATGGCTATAAGTAATTGCTTGCTCTCTACTACTTCTGAAAATCCTCACGGATTTTCAGTTTTGTGTGTACTTGCTAAGTTAAGTGCTAAAGCACGCAACTACTCATAGCCGAGACCGTTGGCAATAATTTGATGAAAACCGTAATCCGAACATTATTTTTAGTTTTAATTTTGCAAAGTTGTTCTAATAAGAAGAATAACTCTGAAATATTTGGACATTGGATTTCGACCAAAAGCGCAAATACTGTGGAATTAAAATTCTTTAAAGATTCCCTAATTTATTATACTTGGGATAAGACGACTAAATTCACATGGGAAAGTGATGGAACAAAAATTTACTATACACAATTAACGAATATTGACCCTGAATTAGAAACTGACTTTATTATGGAATATAGACTGAATTCTGAAAAAGACACTCTGTTTGTAAAAACTTCGGAATCTGATTTCACGAATGAATTTATAAAAAAAACTGCTGACTGAACAAATAGCAGAAAAACTAACTGAAATAAAAACTATTGCCAACACCGTGTATAAAAAATTGCTAGTTTTACACTAAACCAATGTGAGTTGCTTTGCTTGCCTGCATCTGATTTTCCTTCGGAAAATCCTCGCACACAAGCACGCAACTTTCCATACACAAACACGTTGGCATGCATTTGAGAAAAATCGAGTAAATGATTAAAAATAGTAAAGTATCGAGTAACATAAATCAATGGAATATTGAATATGACCAAAACGGATTCGTATCTGACGAAAAATGGTTAGTTACTGCTGAAAAAACAGAAGATATTTTACAATTAAGTCATATTTATCACGAAGGACCGATTTTAGATGTTGGATTTTACACGGAGAATTATAAAATATATGTCATTTATGACAATGATTGGGATAAACCAAAAGAAGTCTTTGAATCTAAAAAAACAGAATTCATAGAAAATAAACTTTATGAATTAATTGACAAATATGCAAATGCCTAAATTATGAGTAGGTCTAAAAAGAAAACAAAAATTCAAGGAATTACAACTGCAACGTCTGAAAAGGAAAATAAACAAGACGCAAATAGAAAATTTCGGAGAATTATAAAACAAAAAATCAAAGCAGAAGAAACTGAATTACCTGAATTACGTGAAGTTTCGAATGTTTGGAGCTTTGACAAAGACGGAAAAAGATATAGTCCTGAAATGACTGAAAAGGAATTACGGAAATAAAAACGACACACCAACACCGTATATAATTTATTGCTTGGTTCTAGCCTACTTACGAAAATCCTCGCGGATTTTCTATTCGGTTTTTATTTGTTAACTTAGTTGCTTAACCACGCAACAAACCATATACAAACACGTTGTGGTGCATATGCGAAAAACGACATTCATAATATTAATAACAATGATTTTTTATTCACTAAATGGACAAAATTTGAGCGGAACATGGCTAATGATTAAAGATGGAGCTACTTATGGAAAGCCAATGTTTATTGAATTTAAAAATGACCAAATCTCACATTACGATATTTCGGAACAATCAAAGAATGGAACTTTAGAAAAAAAGTTAGTTTATAGTGAGAAATTTTCGGAAACCAAAAATGAATTCGTGAATGAAAATCGGATTAGACTTTACAGAATGGGAAAAACTCATACAGTAATAAGCGAAACCGAATCCAAAACAGAAGACACCGAATTTACAACTGATTACGAACGAATTGAGCCTACTAAAACTGATTTAACAAAAACGGAAATTGAAGAATCTGAATTTAACGTAGAATGGAATAATGAGAAAATAAGATTTATTTTTAATAAAGATTTGAGCAGTCCAACTATTC
Source organism: Neotamlana laminarinivorans (assembly GCF_020523925.1). Taxonomy (GTDB): domain Bacteria; phylum Bacteroidota; class Bacteroidia; order Flavobacteriales; family Flavobacteriaceae; genus Neotamlana; species Neotamlana laminarinivorans. The sequence goes on from NZ_JAJAPW010000016.1 coordinate 4,359, forward strand.
AAGAAATTAATAAACGAATGAAAAGAGAAGGTCGGAAATTGATTTTAGAAAACCTTAATGGAACTTATTTTGGAGCAATTTATGATAATGGAATAAGAGAAACCTTAATTCCTATTCGAGAAATTAGTGCTGAAAAAATTACATTATATGGATTTCCGAAAAAACCTTATGAAATAACAACGAATTGAAAAAAATACGACACCACAACAACGTGTATAGTTAATGGCTAGTTTGAGCTTGCTTACGAAAATCCTCGCGGATTTTCTATTCGGTTTATATTTGCTAAATTAGTTGCTGAAACACGCAACTAACCATACACAACAACGTTGGGTTTAATACGAATGAAACACATTAACTACATTTTAATACTTCTAATTTTAATAAGTTGTTCAACTTCAAAAAAGTTGACTGAACCAAGTTCTCAACCGACAAAATTTATCTTCAAGAAATCTATGGTTTCATCCAAAAGCGGAATTACGGAACTGAAATCAAAAACGGATTCTTTAATTAAGGCCACCTATAATCCGAAAGGAAAAGATTCTTTGATGAACAAAGAACTAAAGGAAATGCAGATGACTGAATTCCTTACCCAAACTCCTGAAACGGAAATTTATATTGAAGTAAAGAATGATTCTATTTGGCGCTATACCAAGCAAAATGGAAAAATGATTGGAGATTATTTTATGATTCAAAAAAATAGTGGAGTTTTAAACTATTATGACAAATCAAAAACTGTGAATTATAGAAAATATGATCTATTTGCTAAAAACCACAAATATGAGATAATTGAAAATAGAAAAAACAAAAAAGAAATAAATGGATTCGATTGCTACAAACTCACTCTGATTAAAAAAGACGAAGAGAGTGATACGGGAAATACGATTTACGAAATGTATGTAACTGACAAAATCGAATTACCTATTCACTCTGTAATAAATCTGACCAAACTCGTTCAAAATACTTTTCCAATAGAAATAAGAATTTCAGAAGAGAAACTATCTGGATTAGCAGAACAATATGAATTAATAAAAATTGAATAATAAAGTACTAAACCCAACATTGTATAACCGCAATTACGGCGGATTCGACTACGTCCGAATCCACTCGGAATTGCTAACGTCAGTGCTAAACCGAAAAATTTGCGTACTTTAACCCGTAACTGACGGTTATACGAGACCGTTATGGTAAATTAACTTACTCAAAATGTTAAAGTTTAGAAGAAAAGTAAAAACTCTTAATTTTAAAGAAGATGGAAATGTCGGACTTGTTCTTTCACGAAAATTAAAGGATAAAACTTATATGATTTTGGAAACACCATTATTAATAAAATCTAAACTTTATGAGTACGGAACTATTGTATCTGCTAAAAAAGGATTTGACGGTAAGCTTTGGATTAAAGAAATTGTTACTAAATCAGAATATGTAACGGATGTATATTGTTGGAGTAAAGAAATGATTGATTCTAATACTTTTAAACTATTATCAAAAAAAATAATTGAAATTGGAGGTTCTTTCGATATCGCTATGGGTGGAATTGTAAGTATTTATTATCCAAAAAATGTTGAATTTAATTTATCAAGGGAAGTTGAAAAAATTGAAAACTTACCATAACAATGTATAACCGCAATTACGGCGGATTCGACTACGTCCGAATCCACTCGGAATTGCTAACGCCAGTTCTTAACCGAAAATTATTAACTTTAATCCCGTAACTGACAGTTATACGAGACCGTTACAAAAAATACCTCCGAACTCACTCAAACGCGGAGAAATCCGATGGAATTCTAAATCTGAATTTGATCAAAGCAGCTCGCGGAATTGAACACTCAAACTCTGAATCTGACAATCGTTACGCAG
>NZ_JAJAPW010000017.1 GCF_020523925.1 Neotamlana laminarinivorans
AAAAAAAGTTTCAAAAAGTTGTTTAGAATTAAAAAAGAGGTTGTATGTTTGCAGCCGCAAAAACGGTAATAGTTTTTGATAAGTTCATTCAAAGCGACAAGATTAAAAGAGGAGAAAAGTTTTAAAAATTTTCTTCGAAAAAAAAGATCAAAAAGTTTTGTGTAGTTTAAAAAAGGGTTTTATATTTGCACCCGCTTAACAAGGAAACGAGTTAAGAAAAGAGAAAGACAAGTTCATAAACATATTGAATTGACAGCGTAAGATTTCAACTGGAAACGGTTGTAATTAACAAAGAGAATAGACCATTTTGAGTACTTAGAGATTCTAATTAGTTGTTAAAGAACAAGTGGAAACACTTAAAAATTTAACGATGAAGAGTTTGATCCTGGCTCAGGATGAACGCTAGCGGCAGGCCTAACACATGCAAGTCGAGGGGTAACAGGAAGAAGCTTGCTTTTTTGCTGACGACCGGCGCACGGGTGCGTAACGCGTATGCAATCTACCTTTTGCTGAGGGATAGCCCAGAGAAATTTGGATTAACACCTCATAGTATCTTGTTTTTGCATGATTACAAGATTAAAGGTTACGGCAAAAGATGAGCATGCGTCCTATTAGCTAGATGGTGTGGTAACGGCACACCATGGCAACGATAGGTAGGGGTCCTGAGAGGGAGATCCCCCACACTGGTACTGAGACACGGACCAGACTCCTACGGGAGGCAGCAGTGAGGAATATTGGACAATGGAGGCAACTCTGATCCAGCCATGCCGCGTGCAGGAAGACTGCCCTATGGGTTGTAAACTGCTTTTATACAGGAAGAAACCACTCTACGTGTAGAGTTCTGACGGTACTGTAAGAATAAGGATCGGCTAACTCCGTGCCAGCAGCCGCGGTAATACGGAGGATCCAAGCGTTATCCGGAATCATTGGGTTTAAAGGGTCCGTAGGTGGATAATTAAGTCAGAGGTGAAAGTTTGCGGCTCAACCGTAAAATTGCCTTTGATACTGGTTATCTTGAATCATTATGAAGTGGTTAGAATATGTAGTGTAGCGGTGAAATGCATAGATATTACATAGAATACCAATTGCGAAGGCAGATCACTAATAATGTATTGACACTGATGGACGAAAGCGTAGGTAGCGAACGGGATTAGATACCCCGGTAGTCTACGCCGTAAACGATGGATACTAGCTGTTCGGTTTCGACTGAGTGGCTAAGCGAAAGTGATAAGTATCCCACCTGGGGAGTACGTTCGCAAGAATGAAACTCAAAGGAATTGACGGGGGCCCGCACAAGCGGTGGAGCATGTGGTTTAATTCGATGATACGCGAGGAACCTTACCAGGGCTTAAATGTAAGTTGCATGATTTAGAGATAGATCTTTCTTCGGACTACTTACAAGGTGCTGCATGGTTGTCGTCAGCTCGTGCCGTGAGGTGTCAGGTTAAGTCCTATAACGAGCGCAACCCCTGTTGTTAGTTGCCAGCGAGTCATGTCGGGAACTCTAGCAAGACTGCCAGTGCAAACTGTGAGGAAGGTGGGGATGACGTCAAATCATCACGGCCCTTACGTCCTGGGCTACACACGTGCTACAATGGTAGGGACAGAGAGCAGCCACTGGGCGACCAGGAGCGAATCTATAAACCCTATCGCAGTTCGGATCGGAGTCTGCAACTCGACTCCGTGAAGCTGGAATCGCTAGTAATCGCATATCAGCCATGATGCGGTGAATACGTTCCCGGGCCTTGTACACACCGCCCGTCAAGCCATGGAAGCTGGGAGTGCCTGAAGTCCGTCACCGCAAGGAGCGGCCTAGGGTAAAATCGGTAACTAGGGCTAAGTCGTAACAAGGTAGCCGTACCGGAAGGTGCGGCTGGAACACCTCCTTTCTAGAGAAAGACGACTAATAAGTATCATAAACCTAAAGAAAGATATAGTTTATTCTCTGTTAGCTGTTAATTTAAAATATATAGTAAAGAGTCATTAAATATTAGTATTAATCAATACGATATTACTAATAACTAAAGGCTAACGACTAAAAACAGTCTCATAGCTCAGCTGGTTAGAGCGCTACACTGATAATGTAGAGGTCGGCAGTTCGAGTCTGCCTGAGACTACAATTTAAAGTTAAATTTAGAATAAATTTAATTTTATATAAGTTCATAAAAAAACTGAAAGGAAATTTTAGAGGTTGAGTAGCCGTTATAAGTACTGTTAACTAATAACTGTTAACTACGCACTAAAGAAACGGGGGATTAGCTCAGCTGGCTAGAGCGCTTGCCTTGCACGCAAGAGGTCATCGGTTCGACTCCGATATTCTCCACGAATTACTGAATATATTTCAGTATAAACGTTCATTGACATATTGAAAAAGATACATGAAACATTAGATTTATATCTAATGAAAAGTAATTTAGATTAATTAAGTATCACGCGAGCGATACAATTAATCACTATTAATAGATTTATATTTATTAATAAACTCATTAAAAAAGCAAAAAGTACAATAAGCTAAATAAGGGCGTATGGGGAATGCCTAGGCTCTCAGAGGCGATGAAGGACGTGATAAGCTGCGAAAAGTTGCGGGGATTGGCACATACAAATTGATCCGCAAATATCCGAATGGGGCAACCCACTATATTGAAGATATAGTATCCGTAAGGAGGTGAACCCGGAGAACTGAAACATCTAAGTACCCGGAGGAGAAGAAAACAAAAGTGATTCCGTTAGTAGTGGCGAGCGAACGCGGATTAGCCCAAACCAATGTTGTTACGGCAATATTGGGGTTGTAGGACCACAACATTCAAAATAAATTGAATTAGAATACTTTGGAAAGAGTAACCATAGAGGGTGATAGTCCTGTATAAGTAAGATTTATGGCGATAGTGGTATCCTGAGTAGTGCGGGGCACGTGAAACCCTGTGTGAATTTGTCGGGACCATCCGATAAGGCTAAATACTCCTGAGAGACCGATAGTGAACTAGTACCGTGAGGGAAAGGTGAAAAGAACCCTGAATAAGGGAGTGAAATAGAACCTGAAACCATACGCTTACAAGCGGTCGGAGCCCTTTAGGGTGACGGCGTGCCTTTTGCATAATGAGCCTACGAGTTACCGTTGCTAGCAAGGTTAAGTACTTCAGGTACGGATCCGTAGCGAAAGCGAGTCTGAATAGGGCGCCATAGTTAGTAGTGGTAGACGCGAAACCGTGTGATCTACCCATGGGCAGGTTGAAGCTGTAGTAACATACAGTGGAGGACCGAACCGGTTGACGTTGAAAAGTCTTCGGATGACCTGTGGGTAGGGGTGAAAGGCCAATCAAACTCGGAAATAGCTCGTACTCCCCGAAATGCATTTAGGTGCAGCGTATTATTAGTTTTATAGAGGTAGAGCTACTGATTGGATGCGGGGGCTTCACCGCCTACCAATTCCTGACAAACTCCGAATGCTATAAAATGATGTAATGCAGTGAGGGCATGGGTGCTAAGGTCCATGTCCGAGAGGGAAAGAACCCAGACCATCAGCTAAGGTCCCCAAATGTATGCTAAGTTGAAAAAACGCGGTTGAACTGCTTTGACAGCTAGGATGTTGGCTTGGAAGCAGCCATTCATTTAAAGAGTGCGTAACAGCTCACTAGTCGAGCGGTTCGGCATGGATAATAATCGGGCATAAGTATACTACCGAAGCTATGGACTTGTAAAAGTGGTAGGGGAGCATTGTAGTATCGTCGAAGGTGTACTGTGAGGTATGCTGGAGAAGCTACAAAAGAAAATGTAGGCATAAGTAACGATAATGCGGGCGAGAAACCCGCACTCCGAAAAACTAAGGTTTCCTCAGCTATGCTAATCAGCTGAGGGTTAGTCGGGACCTAACGCGAACCCGAAAGGGGTAGTGGATGGACAACAGGTTAATATTCCTGTACCCGCTCTCAATAAAAGTGACGGAGGCGTATATTTGGTGCGTGCTGACGGAATAGCACGTTGAAGGGAGCAGTAATGCCCTGATAGTACACTAAGACTTCGGTTGCGGTGATAATCCAGAGAAGCGACTTCCAAGAAAAGCGAGAGAAGCGGCCCGTACCCTAAACCGACACAGGTAGTTGGGATGAGAATTCTAAGGAGCTCGAGAGATTCATGGCTAAGGAATTAGGCAAAATAGACCCGTAACTTCGGGAGAAGGGTCGCCCCGCTTCGGCGGGGCCGCAGTGAAAAGGTCCAGGCGACTGTTTATCAAAAACACAGGGCTATGCTAAATTGAAAGATGATGTATATGGCCTGACACCTGCCCGGTGCTGGAAGGTTAAGTGGAGGGTTTAGCTTCGGCGAAGATCTCAAATGAAGCCCCAGTAAACGGCGGCCGTAACTATAACGGTCCTAAGGTAGCGAAATTCCTTGTCGGGTAAGTTCCGACCTGCACGAATGGTGCAACGATCTGGACACTGTCTCAGCCATGAGCTCGGTGAAATTGTAGTATCGGTGAAGATGCCGATTACCCGCTGTGGGACGAAAAGACCCCGTGCACCTTTACTATAGCTTAGTATTGGTTTTGGATAAGTAATGTGTAGGATAGGTGGGAGACTTTGAAGCGGCGTCGCTAGGCGTTGTGGAGTCATTGTTGAAATACCACCCTTTGCTTATCTAGAGTCTAACTTTCAATGAAAGGACAGTGCTTGGTGGGTAGTTTGACTGGGGTGGTCGCCTCCAAAAGAGTAACGGAGGCTTCTAAAGGTTTCCTCAGCACGCTTGGTAACCGTGCGTAGAGTGCAATGGCATAAGGAAGCTTGACTGAGAGACCTACAAGTCGATCAGGTTGGAAACAAGAGCATAGTGATCCGGTGGTTCCGCATGGAAGGGCCATCGCTCAAAGGATAAAAGGTACGCCGGGGATAACAGGCTGATCTCCCCCAAGAGCTCATATCGACGGGGGGGTTTGGCACCTCGATGTCGGCTCGTCACATCCTGGGGCTGGAGAAGGTCCCAAGGGTTGGGCTGTTCGCCCATTAAAGTGGCACGCGAGCTGGGTTCAGAACGTCGTGAGACAGTTCGGTCTCTATCTACAGTGGGCGTTAGAAATTTGAGTGGATCTGACTCTAGTACGAGAGGACCGAGTTGGACTAACCTCTGGTGTATCTGTTGTTCCGCCAGGAGCATTGCAGAGTAGCTACGTTGGGAAGGGATAAGCGCTGAAAGCATATAAGCGCGAAACCCACCACAAGATGAGATTTCTTTAAAGGGTCGTAGGAGATGACTACGTTGATAGGCTACAGGTGTAAAGGCAGTAATGTCATAGCCGAGTAGTACTAATAACCCATAGGCTTATTGTACGCCTGTTTTTTTAAAAGAGTACAACACAATTACAAATCATGATTTTTTTCAATATGTTAAGATATTTATTCTCATATGTATGAGAATCTCATAAATATCATTTTGATATTTTGAGTACAACTTAAGGTGGTTATAGCGATGGGGCTCACCTCTTACCTTTCCGAACAGAGAAGTTAAGCCCATTAGCGCCGATGGTACTACACTCGTGGGAGAGTAGGTCGCCGCCTTTTTTAAACCCTTCACAACACTGTGAAGGGTTTTTTGTTTTTATTCCCTTTTTAATAATATTTAAGATTTTATATAGTT
>NZ_JAJAPW010000018.1 GCF_020523925.1 Neotamlana laminarinivorans
CTGCGTAACGATTGTCAGATTCAGAGTTTGAGTGTTCAATTCCGCGAGCTGCTTTGATCAAATTCAGATTTAGAATTCCATCGGATTTCTCCGCGTTTGAGTGAGTTCGGAGGTATTTTTTGTAACGTGTTGTATAAGAAACGTTGCGAATTTTTAGCGCGGCGATTTTCCGAAGGAAAATCGAACGAAAGCAAAAGCGCAAACCGTTTCGATTTAGGAAATAAATATAAGCAATGTTTTTTATACTTGGTTGCTAGTTGTAGTTTTTTTCATAATTTTTGTTCAGTTTGATTAATTTTCAGTATTTGAGCGAAATTCAGATTGAAGTTTTTTCGGAACAATTTGTCAATCCGCAAGAGTGATATTCCACGTAAAACTTGTCAAAGTCAGCGTTTTTTAATTCCGCAAACCGGCTCAATTCAGCAAGAGTAAAATTCAGCGTAATGTTTTTTCAGATTCAGAGTTTGAGTGGTTTTCTCCGCGAGATAATTCAGAGTTTTAATTTTTCAGAAATCAGTAGTTTTTTAAAATTCGGAATTTTCCGCCGTATGAGTGAGCGCTATGACTTGCAACGTTTCTCGTATAAAATTTGTTGCGTTTTACTTATGCTAAAAGTAAGCAAATTATTAAACAACTTTATGACTACGTATTTTTCCGAAGGAAAAATTTAGCAGCAATAAAATTTATACAGTGTTGTAACAAGTTAGATTTTTAGATTAATAAATTTTTTAAATTCAGCAGTATAGTCCTCACAGTTTTCACAATATAGTAAGTCAGTCCTTTTTGATAGAAATAATATTCCTTTTAAACCACAAAAACTTTTCATAATCGCAGATATTTTTTCCTCAGTAATACTTTCAAGATTATCTTGTTCCTTTTTTAATTCATTCAAAGCGTAAACTCTAAATGTTTCAATTTTTTCATGTTGTTCAATTAAATATTTTCGCTGTTTCTCTAATTCCAATTGAGTATAATTTCCGCAAATAGACGAAGTTCTTTTTTTAAAGGAATTAACTAAACTGATAAGTGAGTCGTTCATTTTAGTTTTCAATAATTCAACTTTTTCCAAATTTTTAATATAGTATTTAAAAGATTTTTTAACTTCTTGATAATCAAAAAATCCGGGTTTATTTTGACAATAATTTAAATTTGAAAATATTAAAAAACTTCCTATTAAGATTATCAATTTCATAATTTGTTACAACGTATTTGTATAAGCTTAGTTGCGCTGGAAATCCGCGAGGATTTTCAGATTAAGAAACTAAGATAGTAAAAATGCGAGGATTTTCCGCAGGAAAATCAGAAGCAATTAAACTTATACGGTGTTACAAAATGTAGCGACACGTCAGATTGGTTTTGCTTAGCATTTTGTCCGAATAAAATTTCAAAAATTCAGGTTTGAGTTTTTTAGAATATTCTAACTTAAAATTCTAAAAAAAAAAAAATCGCGAACAGTAAACCACGCTTTTTTTTCAGCCGTTCTAAAATTCCGCAACCTTGCTCAATTTCGGAAGAGTGAGATTCCGCATAACGATTGTCAGATTCAGAGTTTAAAGTTCAGAGTTTGAATGTTCAATTCCGCGCGCTGCTTTAGTCAAATTCAGATTTATATTTCCACCGGATTTCTCCGCGTCTGAGTGGGGTCGGAGCTATTTTTTGTAACGGACTCGTATAACCTTCAGTTTACGGGTTAAAGTACGCAAATTTTTCGTTTTAGCACAGACGTTAGCAATTCCAAGTGGATTCGGACGTAGTCGAATCCGCCGTAATTGCGGTTATACATTGTTGTGCATAGTATTTTTATTCCTTGCATATTATTCCGTCTTGCGAAATTTTTTGTCCGTCTTTAGTTGTCATAGTTGCTGTATAATACAGGCATTTATTTTCAATTTTTCTCCTCGAAATCACAATTCCATTATTTTCATTTACCCATTTAGTCATTTCGTCCATTTCACCTTTTGAAAAATCGTAAGTTAGTCGATAAGTACAGTCATCAATCCATTCAAGAATTTCATAAGTTGGTTTTCCGTTCCCAATTCCGTTTTTCCATTCAGTTTGAGAGTTTTTTTCTCGGATTACAATGTATTTTTTTATCGTTTTGTCTCTTTCAGGTGAAAATTCCGTAATACTGTCATTTTCAACGATTGTATATTTTGCCATTTGGGGTGTTTCAGGAATATAAAATTGTCCGATTTTAAAGTCTTCACAAGTCAATTCCTGCGCATTAATTTTAAGTCCGATTAGCAGAAAAATTCCAATTAAGAATATTGTTTTTTTCATTCAGCGTTTTGTTTGTCAATATTATGCACAACGTACTCGTATAACCGTCAGTTTACGGGTTAAAGTACGCAAATTTTTCGGTTTAGCACAGACGTTAGCAATTCCGAGTGGATTCGGACGTAGTCGAATCCGCCGTAATTGCGGTTATACATTGTTGGCTACAGTTTTTTCTTTTCCGTTTTCACTTTTATTCAGCCATTTCAAGCTTATTTTTATTCCGATTAAAATACTAATTCCCCCAACAAATAAATTCGCTATTTCTCCATCAAACGTTTGATTAAAAACTCCGACAACTAAAACATTTACAAGTCCCGAACTTATCCACCAAAAAGCAATAAATTGAAAAAAATTAAAACTCTTTGAGAATTTAAAAGTAATAGGATTTTCATTCCAATGCGGTTTTTCAAATTCGAATCCTAATAAACTCCAAAATTTTGAGATTAAGGGAAGGAATAGAGCAAAGAATAAAAAAGTCAGAATAATAGTCACGATGTGAAAGTCATTTTTTGATTCAGTTTCTTCATTAAAATTCAGAAGTATTAATGATAAAACACAAAGTATAACAATCACTAAACTTTTTATTTTTCCAATTTTATTCCAATTTTTCATTTTTGAGTATGATTCGTAATTGTTGCCAACGGTTTCGTATAACCGTCAGTTACGGGTTAAAGTACGCAAATTTTTTGGTTTGGCACAGATGTTAGCAATTCCGAGTGGATTCGGACGTAGTCGAATCCACCGTAATTGCGGTTATACATTGTTGTAAACAGTTTTTTATCCGTCATAACCGAACCATTCATTCAAGCATTTAACTTTGTTTGTCTCAATTTCTTTAAACTTATTTTCGTTTAAATCAATAACCCAAGTTTTTAATATTTTATCGAAATATTCAACTTCATCATTTTCAACCAGGCTAAATATTATTTTGTCATCAACATTTTCAATTAACTCACAATTAGTTAAGGCAATATATTGGTCGGAATTTTCAAATGTCAAACTCACTTCATCAAGAATTGAATAATTGGGTTTAGGTGATGAGTTTTTTATTATTTTTTCTAGAATTAATACTTTTAAACTGTCCTTTTGAATATAAACCAAAGCTTTGTCAGAATTACCTAAAACTTGTCCGCTGATTTTTTTAAATCCGTTATACTTTTCCAATTCTGTAATATCCCGAAAAATCGCATTTTCAGAATTCGTTTTTGAGATTGAATTGTTGTCAGATTTTGGTTCCGCTTCTGAATTATTTTTGCCAAGTTCAATTTTTGAGTCAGTATTTCTTTCTGATGATTTCTTTTCTTGTTGACAACTTAAAGTCAAAAAAAGAACTAAAATTATTATGCTTTTTGTGGTTTTCATAAATTGTTTACAACGTATTTGTATAAGCTTAGTTGCGCTGGAAATCCGCGAGGATTTTCAGATTAAGAAACTAAGATAATAAAAATGCAAGGATTTTCCGCAGGAAAATCAGAAGCAATTAACCTTATACGGT
>NZ_JAJAPW010000019.1 GCF_020523925.1 Neotamlana laminarinivorans
CCATATACCCGGATCATCCTTTATGCACAATTATTAATTAAACGAAAAGATAAGAACAAGAATCATACCCTTGAAGATCCGAGCTTCCTCAGGTACAAGTTCACCTCCAATCCTTTTCGCGTTCAACTTGAATCCACCGGGTTTGGTTCCTTCCTTTGATCAACGTTAGCCACCCAAGTGTTTGGCCTCTAGAGGTGATCCACCAAGGAAGAAGAAATATTCAAGAAGAAGGGTATTTGGCAAAACCCTAGTTTTTCTATCTCTATAGAAAAAGAGCGTACTCTCCCAACTGTTGGAGTTACGGATATCTGATATATGATATAAGACTCCCCTTATAAAGATATCAGGTAACCCTATTAAAATAAGGTATTATTTATTTAATTAAACTCTTTTAATTAAATGGGCTCCCTAATCTTATTAGGGATAATTAATTAAACTCCTTTAACTAATTTTCCCTCCTAATTCTATTAGGAATAAATGAGAGTACTTATATTAAATTAATTCCTAAACTCTTTTAGAAATTAAAATAATAATAATTGTAATAATATTAATAAGACTCCTCTTATTAATTTATATTTAATATTTCTAAAATATTAAATAATAAATATTAAGCTATTTAATTTATTCTATCACCATAGATTAAATTAAATATACTTAACTTATTATTACGATTATGCCATTAACTTCTTAAATAATTATTCTTCCTTTTATGGTGTGACCCTTTAGGTTCTCCATATTAAACCGGTTGTGAATAAATCAATTAGAACAATTCTAATCTTATTTAAATAAATAAATTAAAATATTAATTTATTTAAATAAATAATATTTATTCTACAATAGGGATAAGCCTCCCTAGCGATCAACGACTTTCCAGATAATATAGATTTCAACATTAATCATAAAAGAACCTTTGAGTAAATAGTTACCGTACAATTCAATCCTTCCACCATACAATGTCCCAATTAAATATAAGACATGGAATTACTGTCAAGTCTTATTTTATTTAATTATATGTATTTCGACTCTTAAATGCACAACACCAAATAATGCAAATTAGAAACTCCTTTCTAATTTCATTCTGCCTTGGCCAAGGACTACTTAATTGTCATTTATCGAATCACATAGGACATTTCTCTTCTTTTACTAGAAGCGGTAGATTCTTTATTGATCATACATTATCTCCATGTACAACTTATTATACCCAAGCATACCCTTTGATATACCCTAAGGGTCTTAAGGAATAAGTCAAAGTATAACTCATCATACACAAGATACTATGATGATCTCAAGTCCAAGGATCACTTGTACTACTATCACTACAGGAATTCCTATTGACAGGCAAGTAAAACTCCATTAGGTATTCCTTAGCGAGCCACGTTCAGTGAACTTATTCTCTAATAAGCACCTACATACTTGCTTTAGTGTCTCCACACAAATGATCATGAGATCAATCATCCTCATCCAATGAGCAAGCAACGTATGTACCAATCTATCCGGATTCACTAATCCCCAATTTAGTAATCCAACGATTGGGAACTATTTTAGTTTTAAGCTTTCTAAGAATTTAGATCTCATTAGAATGATCATCATCATTATTCTAAAAGCATTGCTTAAAACTATGGGTTTATCACATATTATAAAACAGCATCATGTAGATAATTAAAAGCCTTTAATAAATTAATACTTTTTATTAATAAATGAATAAGATTGTTACAAAGTATATGCTTTATCATCAAACATGATTGGCTTGTGTGCATACTACTTTCAATCTCCCACTTGCACTAAAGCCAATCGCCATGGTATCTTATACCCTTCTTCTCTAAGTGACGATTATCCTGCTGTTGGATAAGCTTTAGTTAATGGATATGTAATGTTGTTCTTGAGAGTCCACTATCTCTATAGTGATTTCCCATCTTTCAATGATTCCTATAATCAAATGAAAGTGCCACAACACATGTTTAGATCCAAGATGAGACTTAGGAACTATTCCTAGTTCTGTAATGAACTTTTCATCCAAACAATCAACTTGCAGCTTCATTTATAACTATATACTTTGCCTTTATCACTAAACCAGCAACTCCTTGCTGTTTGGAACCTTTCCAATTCACTGCACCACCGTTCAAGGTAACCCTTTACCTTAAAGTGGATTTTCTGTCGTCTTGGTCTGTCTAAAAAAAAAACTTGAGTCTGTTAAGCCCTCTAGTTTTAATTCAAACCCACCATGAATATGATTGCATCCTTAGTTCCAGTTAAGTACTTTAAGATATTTTTCACTATCTTACAGTGATCTTCTCCAGAAAATTACCGATCAACATCAGGTCTCGTATATTTTATTGCATACATGATTGTCACTCATGCGATCTCTCTTTTTAGGAGTCTATGGGGATTATAAAGAGAGATA
>NZ_JAJAPW010000001.1 GCF_020523925.1 Neotamlana laminarinivorans
CACCCTTGAAGTTAGAACGCGCCTGCATATACCCCAAAGATATCCAACGAATAACCGGTCGAACAGAACGCTACGGCCGTAAGTTATTATCTAAAATTAAGCAGCACTTTAATAAGGAGCCACATCAGTTTATTACCATCAAAGAGTTCGCCGAGTATAGTGGTATTAATGAAGACGTAATAAAAGAATATATAATGGATTAAAATATAGTAAATACTTTAATCAACGTTCAAAGGTTTTTAATAAAACGTGTGCAAGTAAATACTTTTGTCCAGTCCTGAAATTTTTCTTTACTTCAAAATGTATATTTATAACTTCTCCTAATTTGGTATGCTGTTCTATATTATAAATCAATGTCATAATCGAGTTATAATTACCGTTTAAAGTAAATTTAAATACTTTAACAGTTAAATTGTTGTCTCGTGTAATATGAGGTTCATTAAACTCTACAATAGAAAATTCGTGACTATCAGCATATCTGTTAATGGTGTTCAAAAGGCTATGTTGTATAGAATGCTCATTAAGTTGATATTTGGTTAATAAAGAATCATAATACTTTTGTTTCTGTTTTAACAAAAATATTTGATGGGGTGTATTCTCAAATAGGGTTTCACTTTGTACTAATTTTTCATGAGTATAAACTAAGTTTATGGTTTTAGAAAAGGCAAATTTATAACATAAAAACAGGGTTATAATAAACCCCGAAACGGCTAATATGATTCTGTTTCTATTTGTCATTAATTAGTATTTTGATACCAAATGAAGAATGGTTTTTATTTTGATCACTGTAATGAAGTATCTCTAATTGTTTTACCCATTCTAAATTTTCTAAAGTGTTTATCCATTGGGAAAAGGCATTGCTAGAATGCGAGTCTCCAAAAACCAAAACAGACCCATAGTGAACCGCTATAGGTCGATTTACTTTGATAGTTTTTTGTAAGGGTTGATAATTGAGTTCCCTTAATAGAATACTTGAAGGCAAACTTGTAGTAATAGCATTTATATAAAATGAACTTTTTGAGACTTTACTTTTTAAAACATCATCTATCATGACTTTAGATTTTTCTACTTGTGCATTTAGTTCTAGTAATTTGGTTTTGCTAGCTTCATTAACTTGTAATGTTTGTTCTAAATGATTGTTTTTTTGGAAATAATGATTAAAAATTAAAAAGTTGAGTAATAAGCTTAAGAGAATAAACCCTAAACTAGATTTTAAAAATACGTTTAAAAACCGCTCTCTGCTAAAACGATTATACAATGTAGAATTAAGAACTGTTAGATTTGATAAAACATCATGAAGCCCTAGATACAAATGTAAAGCACTAAACAAGGAGAGTATGTGTTTGCTAGAGCTGCTTAAGCCATTAATGTTATAAGAATAGGCCTTAGAAGGATTTGATGTTATTTCTAATAAAGGCGAAGTGTGAAGATTAATTTTAGAATTCGAAGTATAAATAAAAGGATCTTCAATAAATTCACTGTAATTAATTAAATGCGTATGTCCTAAGGATACACTAAAAGGGTGAAGGTTTAAAGATGTAAGCTCGTTTATAATATCGTTTACGTAGGTTTTTCTGCATATAGAAACAAGAGCGTGTTGTAAATGTTTTGGTTGTGAGATCTCATAGTAAAAAGACTCCAAATCAATATTAGGAAATACTTGGTGTATGAGTTCTTCAGCGTTTAAATGTTTACCATGAGTTATGGGTTTAGTAAGTACTTGTTTAGTATTTATAACTAAATAAAAGGGCTTTTTAAAAATACCAGCGGTGTTTAACTCTTCCTTGGTATTACAAGTCCCTGTGTTTACAATGTCTAAAGTGTTCTTTACTTTTTTTAAAACACTAAAATGGTAGATATCCTTATGGGTATTGGTTGTTAATTCAATGCCAATAAATCTTTTTTTAAAAAGTATTAATGTTTTTAGTTGTTGTATCATTAATATATAACCGTAGGTTTTATTAATACGGTTAATTTTGCTTTCGAGTCGGTGCGACTACGTTCACTAAATAACCATTTTATTATAGGTATTCTTGCTAAAAATGGAACGCCTGATCCGGCGTCATTTTTTTCACGTTCTTCTAAACCGCCTAAAACGACTATGTCCTGGTCTTTAACACGAATAATAGAGGTAAACTCTCTAGAGTTTAAGTCAGGCGGAGCATCTTCTGCAACGCGAGTACCAAAACTAGATTGTACTACAAATATCTCTAATGTAACTTGTCCGTCTCCAGAAACCATAGGCTTAATGGTTAAACCTAATTCAGCGTCTATGGGTTGATAGTTCGTAATTTCGGAAGTTTGAGGATTATCAATACCATAAATATTTGTTTGGGTTACCGCATAGTAGGAGGTTTGGCCATTACTGAATGTAGCACGATGCCCATTTAATGTAGATAATTTGGGAGTTGAGCGTACTTTAATGTTTCCATTACTTTCCATGGCCTTTATGGTTGCTGAGAAATTAGGGACAACACTTCCTATATTTACAAGCCCAAAACCATCAAAACCATTTAAAATTTTATTGATAGTTGTCGACCCCAAAGTTAAATTGGCATTAGGGAAGAGGCTGCCTTGAGTTTCAGTTGCACTTTCTCCTATATTCCAACTCACACCAGTTTCTAAGGTAGCCGTTTTATTTACTTCTATTATCATAACCTCAATTAAAATTACAGGTACTGGCTTGTCTATTTTATTTATGAATGCTTTTAAACGCTCAATTTTGCCACTTGGACCGTTAACGTAAAAGCTATTTAATTCAAAATCAACTTTTATATCTAAATCTGCCGTAATTTCATCAGGAAGAACACTAAGTAAGGCTTCTGCTTTACTTGATGCATTGTTGAAAGTATTAGTATTAACATTTAAAGTACGCCGACTATTGTTGCTTAAGTTATTACTGTTTGTATATAGGTTAGAATTGTTATTAGTATTAAAAGAGTTACTATTAGCAGAACTATAGCCATTAGTGTAATTGTTATAAGTGCTTTGACTATTTGTTCTCCCAGCTGTTCTGTTTGTAGATGAAGCCCCATCGGGATTACTTAGCAATTCTACTGAACGATGTTGTAAATGTATAATATCTACAGATCTTACACTCAACTGATTTTCTGTTCCAAAAAAATAGGTGTCATTTTCTTTCTTAAAGGTGAAGGCTGCATTAGAAACGTCCGCATTGGAGGTGGTAGGATTGTTTTTATTATTACCACGGGTGCTTTTAGTTGGTGTATTATTTTGATGAGCCTGTGTTTCAAAAATTTTAACCAATAAATCATCAAAAGTAATAGATTTTGTTTTAAAGGTAATATTACCAGCGTGTTTTAAAGGAGTTGCTGTAAATACATTAAGATTTAATGCTTTACTCAAGTTGTTTATAATACGGCTAATAGGTGTATTATTAAAGTTAACTTCTAAAAGTTTAGTATAAGAATTTAGAATTTTGTATTCATTTTCGTTTTTATTAAAATGATTTGATAAATTGTTATTGGCTGCCTCTGTACTTTCAAATACATAAAAGTTGTCTTTAGTTTTTGTAACAATTAATGTATTTGCTAAAGCTAAGTTTTCCATGGCAACATCAAACGGCATATCTTTTATGTAGCTCGTAATAGTTTTATTTTCTAAACCAGGAGTAAAGACTAGGTTTTTACCAGATTCGTCTGTAATACGCTTAAAAACATCATAAAGTTTATCATTTTTTGCATCAATACTAAGCGTTGAAGTACTAGGGGTATACGTAACAGGAATAATATGTTTTTGCGGTGGTAAGGCTTCCGGAACATACTTTTTGATGGATAATATATTTCCGGTAAAATCAATGGTGAGATTATACTCTTTACATAAAAAAAGTAATAAGTCTGCTACGGTTACATTAGAGAAATTGTTTACAATAGAAATTTGATTAAGTTCTGGTGTTAAATTTAAATTGACTTTATGAACATTTGAAATGCCTAATAAAAAATTGGATAACGATACATTAGCTACGTTTATCTCTGATTTAACAGACTCATTTAACCCCGAGTTATCGACAGCCAAAGCGTCTAGTTGATTTTTTATAGTATGTAAACGAGCCTGATTATGTTGTGAAAAACAAGATCCTATTATTAAAAAAAATAAAAATTGCAGTAACTGCTTCATAAATGGAGTTAAGTAGGTTTTTAATTGCTTTTTTGTATAATTAAATTTAGTTTTTGTTCTAAAGCTTCAATTCTTATGGTGTTTGTTTTTAATGTTTTATTTTCAGTTTCTAATTCTTTAATACGTTTTTCTTGCTCTATGGTGTAAAGTGTAAGTTCTTCTATTTTCTGTAGTAGTTTTGTGCTTATTTCTGCGACTAGCATACCGTTAATTTGCATTTCCTTAGCAGAAGGGATTTCAGGTAAATGTTTGTATTCTTTTATAAAAAGTTCTAAATTTTTAAGAGAGCGTAAATGATAATCATTATCAAAAACAAAATCGGCTCCCGCAGTGGCTGTAACTTTTACTTCTTGAGCATGGATAAGTCCTTTTACAGTTAATGGGGAATCTGGTGATATTGTGCCTATACCAACATAACCATTATCACCTGGGGTTAATATAATATTCCCAGAATTGTTTGCTGAAGCATCAATTTTAATTTGATTTACCATAGCATTACTACTAATATCAAAAGTCCTTTTGTAATCATTGTAATTGGAATGAATGCTACCATAAAAAGATTCACTATTATCAAAACCATAAACTCTTAATTCACTTCTATTTCCATTATTTGATGCTCCAGATCCTAAATATAAGTTTCCTGAATCGATATCTAACGATACACTTGGTGTAGTAGTACCTATACCAATATAGCCTGTTATACTACTTATAAACATTCTAGAGGTAGTGGCATCAGAGAAAGTAGAGAGTCTGTCTGTTCTAAAATCTAGACCATAATTGTATGAATATTTTGATTGACCAACATAAGCACAATCATAATTTGTGTTACTTCCTAACCACCTATGAAATTTTATTCCGGCGGTACCATGTTCACTCCATGATCCAAATTGAGCTCCTATTTTATGTGTTGTACTATAGTTATAAACAGTATTAGCAACAGATATAGATTCATCAGTGCCTTGTAAGGCAAATAATGTTGCAGGATTAGTAGTTCCTATACCAACATTACCATTATCTGGAAACGTATTTTGAGCGGATATTAAAAATGGAACTAAAATTGTTAATACGGTTTGTGTAATTTTTAATTTCATAATATAAAATTATTGGTTTAATAAAGCTTCTAATTTTAATAATCGTGCTTCTAAATCTTTATTAATATTTTGTTGTTTTACCAGTTCTTTTTTTAGAGATAATGTTTGTTTGTCTTGTTCTATGGCGTAAAGTGTTAGCTCTTCTATTTTTTGTAAAAGTTTAGCATCCATTTCTCCTAAAAGTATACCGTTTTTTGCAACTTCTATGGCACTTGGTATATCTTTTAAATGTCCTTTTTCTTTAATATGTTGCTCTACTTGTTTTAAAGTTGGTAGGTTATAGTTTTCATAAAAAACAAAATCGCTCCAGGTTAATGATGAATTTTCAACCTTTACTTCTTGGGCGCCAATTGTACCTTTTACAGCTAATTTATAATTATTGGGATTGTTTGAAAGATCTGTACCAATACCTAGATTACCATTGGTAAGAGCCATTTGAATGTCAGAAGTATTACCCCAATATTGACTTCCAGAATGAGGATCTCTTTCCCACCATGTTTTTGTGTTTATTCCTGGTGACATAAAAGAATTATCTACACTTAAACCATTATGATGCCTTGCAGTTAACCAATCAGATCCATTAGCATCTCTTACAAACCATTCATTTCTCATGACATGATTACTAATAGTACTAATACTATTAATTGTTAAAATTTGAGAGTCTCCTTGACTTGCTCCCAAAGAATTTGATTCATGAATATTTAGTTTTGCATTAGGGTTACCCGTACCAATCCCTATATTTCCTGAGTTTTTGATAAATAAATGTGATTGAGTTGTTGTGCTAGTTTCATCCGTTGAAGTGGAAAAAGCCCAACCATCAGAATCTGTATAAGCTATTAGATTGCCATAATATTCGTTGTTAAGTCCTCTTTTTTGTATAAAGAAGGAACCAATTCCATCTGGTGTTTCAGTTTGAAATATTTGAGTTTGAAAATGATTACCAATACTTACGTCAGGAGATTTCATTCTAATTACTGATCCATCGTATGAGCTTTCCGTACTACTCCCATCTAATTCTAATATTGCTTGTCCGGCATTTGTGATTTTTATAATCCCACCATTAACATGAAGTTTTGCGTTTGGGGTTAAAGTGCCAATACCTACATTGTCATTATCAGGAAAAGTATTTGTTTGGGCATAAAAAAAGCTTGTAATTAGCGCTAAGATTAAAATTAATAAGTTGTTCCTTTTCATAATGTTAGTTAATTAATAATGAGTAAACTTCTTCTATAGAGGTAACACCTTGTTCAATTAACATTAAGGCGTTTTTTTGTAAGGTTGTTATATTATATGTATTCAAATAAGGATCTATTTCTAAATCATTGTTCTTTATATGTGGTATTAATGTCTTGGTAACAGGTATAATTTCATAAATAGCTTTTCTGCCCTTATAGCCTGTATAGTGGCAATGGCTACAGCCCATTGCTGTATAATGCTTGGTTAAGGTTTTTGGTATATTAAAATGTTGGGGAAAGGCTGCTTGAGTTACCGTGGTTTCTTGTTTGCAATCCTCGCATAATTTTCTAACCAAACGTTGGGCGACACTAACGTTTAAAGTGCTTGCAATTAAAAAAGGGGGAATACCCATATCTATTAAACGAGACACAGTAGCCCATGCCGAATTTGTGTGTATGGTAGATAAAACTAAATGTCCTGTTAATGCAGCACGAATGGCCATGTTTGCAGTTTTAACATCCCGAATTTCACCAACCATAATTACATCGGGGTCTTGTCTTAAAAACGTACGTAATGTACTAGCAAAATCTAAGCCTATATTTTCTTTTAGTTGTACTTGATTTATACCTTCTAAAGTATATTCAATGGGATCTTCAATGGTTAGTATATTGGTTTGGTCGTCATTTAGTAGTTTTAAAGTAGCATATAGGGTGGTGGTTTTTCCAGAGCCTGTTGGGCCAGATATTAAAACTATGCCATTGGGTTTTTTTATACTTTCGGTATAAGCATTAAGTTCTTGTTTTGTAAAGCCTAAACCTTTTAAATCAATATGATCTGCATCCTTGCTTAAAATACGTAATACTATTTTTTCGCCATGTAAGGTGGGTAATGTTGAAACACGAATATCAAAAGCTTCATTAAGGTTTTTAAAACTTATTCTTCCATCTTGAGGCAAGCGTTTTTCAGAAATATCTAAATGAGCTTTAATCTTTAATTTATTAATAATTACTGGATATTCTGAGGCGTTAATTATAAATTGTGCTTTTAGTTTTCCGTCAATACGGTAGCGCACCCTACATGTGTTTTCAAAAGGTTCAAAATGAATATCACTACTACCAATTTGTTTGGCTTTTAAAAGCAATTTTTCTAAAAAATCTGTGGTAAAGTGTAGGTTTTCTTCTTTGGTATCTTTTTTTACCCTAAAATTGGTAGCTAGGTATTGTTTTACAAGTTCGGTATCTTCAAGTTCTAATTGTACGTTTTTACCTAAAATAATTTCCAATTCCTGTTGCAACGAACTGTTAACATAATCGGTTTTAAAAATTATGGTATCATTTTTAAGGGCAGAGGGAACAATATTATAGGCGTACGCTTGCTCACTACTTATTAGCTGAGTTAAATGGGTGTCAATATTAAAATTTGGAGTGCTCATAATCCTAATATTGATATAAATTATTAATGATTCCACCCCAAAAGGCTAAGAAAGTAAAATTATAAAACAAACTCATGTAACCTGCTAAAGGTACATTCTTATGCTTTTGATGCTTTGAAGCAAAAAGATGTAAAGTCAAAGAAAATACTAGAGAACTAGTAAATAAAACGATAAACGAAATAGAAGCACTACTAGTACAAAGGGCAAAAAAGATTAAAATATCACCAAGACCAATAACATCTTTAAAGTTACGTTTTAATTTTAGTTTAGTATATAGAAAAATGACGCCTAGAAGAATAAATACTACTAGCAAATTAAGAAATACTGCACTAAAAAAAAGTTCAGCTAGGGTGCTGGTATAAAATATAATACCAAAGCAAATGCCAACTACAGGAAATAAGAACCAATATACTAATCTCGTTTTTAAATCTTGGTAAGTTATACACGTAAGTGTTAGTAGTAATATTAATTTTATAAAGATCATTAAAAATTTAGTCTTTTACAGTTTGTTTAGGGGTGCCGTTTTCATCAATTTCCCAGACATTAAAAATACCGTCTCCATCAAAATCGGTAATGGCAGTAGCTCTAACTTTAAAGCTGTTATTGTCTGCATTTATAATATCGTAATTATAGTTGCTTGTTCCATTCTCGTTTACAGTTTTTGGGGGAGTAAAGTCAATTTCATTTAGGTCTGTAGCATATTTACTGTACATAAACCTATAACTAGTTTGCGAGTTGTAAATGTATTTTAACTGCGTTTGGGCTTCAATACTTTTAGCTTTACTTATTAAGGGCATTAAATTGGGTAAAGCAAGTAATAATAGTATACCAATAATTACCAGTACAATAAGCACTTCTTGTAAATTATAGCTGGGTATTTTAACTAAAAGTGATTTATGCTTTAAGCTCATATTTATAAAATTTATAGGCAGAAAAATAGTAGTAATCTTAATAAATCAAATGTATTTATATGTAACTGAACCCAGCTAAGGTTTAAGCTTATTTTCAGTAAGGTTTATAATGGGGTTTATTTTAAGAATCTAAAAGTTTATCCTTATTAAATTAACGGTATAGCCTTAGTGAGGCGTGTTAAGTTTTTTAGAAATTTACCCTAGAATAAAATGTGTTTTTATGAATTCTAAATTATTACTAGTCCTAATTATTTTAGTTGGTAAAATTGTGATGGCTCAGGATTTGCCTGAAATTGTGCCACCATCCCCTAGAGCTGAGACATTTCATATATATGGAGATGTTCCAGTAAGTTATAATACAGGTGTGCCAGATATTTCTATTCCACTATATACTATTGAATCTGATGGTATTACAGTTCCTATTGTTTTAAGATACCATATCAGTTCTATTAAACCTGGTGCAGATAATAGCAATATAGCTTTTGGTTGGACTCTAGATGTAGGTGGTAGAATTTCTAGAACTGTAAATCAATGGCCTGATGAATATGTTCCAAGACCTAACACATTTAAACTCACAAATGACTTAGACGTTTTAGATGAAAATGATTTTAGTTATTTACATCTAGCATCCGGGAATAATGGGCCTGTTTTTGATACCCAATATGATATGTTTACTTATTCTTTTTTAGGTGAGCACGGTAACTTTATAATGAATAATCAAGAAGATATAAATGGTAATAGTAACATAACTATACATCAATTAATAGAAAGTCCAAAAAAAGTATCATTAAATATGGCATCGAATACAGATTTTCCTGCCGCGGGTAATAATACATCTATTGATTACTTTAAAATTGTTAAAGGTACAGGTCAAACATATTATTTTGGCGAAAATAAAAACTATGAGGTGGTCGAGTTGGGCAGTGAATGGGGTAGGTCTCCTTCTAGTTGGCTTCTTACGCGTGTTATATCGGCAGATAAATCAAGTACTATTGATTTTACATATGATACCGTTCCACTATATTATGTAAGTTCCTATGTCTGGGCAGATATAGGAAGTGCCTCTCCTAATGATGACCGTCACAAGCTTAATAACCATTATGCACAAGCTTTAGATGCTTATTGTAGTTCTGATTATATTAATGACAATTCAATTAGTTACGAAGTAAAAACTATAAAAGAAATTAGTTTTAATAAAGGAAGAGTTGTTTTTAATCTGTCTACAGACAAAAAAAGGATTAATAGTATTGAAGTTAGAGATAATGATAATGTGTTAATTAAAACAGTGAGTTTTACCCGTTCCTATTTTTCGAGTCAAAACGCATATGAAAGATTAGATAAGGTAGATATAAATAATCAAAATGGTTTAGGAATTAAGACTTATGAATTTGAGTACTTCGACTATGGGTTGCCTAAGGAGAACCAAACAGATTTTTGGGGTCATTTTAATGGAAAAGATAATTTTTCTTACGATAGAGAAATAAGGAATTATCCTAATGAATATGGAAGTCAGTTTTTCTGTCAAACAGCATCTAACGAAAAAGATGCTTCGTTAAATCATTCCAAATCTTATGTACTAAACAAAATTATTTATCCTACTGGAGGGGTAACAGAGTTTGATTATGAATTGAATGAATTTATAGGAACAACAGGGCTAATACCTTTGACTTCATCAACAATAAAAGGAGGGGGATTGCGTGTTAAAAGTATCATTAATAAAACAGACGAAACTTCTCAAAACATAGTTAAAACTTATGAGTATACCCCAAGAGTTTTTAATACTCAAACACCAAAAAGTCCTTTAAACCCCTATAATTATACTACAACTAGTTATTTTATGCATGAGGTTCCAGTATCTGATTATGCTTCTTATTATGATAGGTATAGAAGTCGCAGATTTTCACATAATTTTAATAGTGGTTTAGATACCCAAATTAATTACGAAGAGATAACAGAATATCAAGGAAGTACTTTTTTGGATTCAAACATAGGTAAAACGGTTTACAATTATGAATATAGTATAGAAAATCAATATCTAAATAAAAATGTCTTAGATGATAGTTATGGCTGGTCTTTTGGTTCTGATCTAACAAATCAATTGGGTCTAGGTAGAAATAAGTTATGGTATCTATATGGTGCTTCGGGGGGCAAGTTAAAATCTACAGAATACTTTAAAAGTGATGGAAACTCTTATATTCCAATTAAAAAAGTAACTAACACTTATAATTACCTTCCAATAATAAATAGTTTCAAGAATTTAAATGTTGTATTGGTTTGTTCTTATGCACAAGCCGTTACTTCCTTAACAGGAGGGGCTCCTGATAGTTACTTAGATCAGTTTTATGCCAGAAAGAATGGAGAAGCTTTTTTTCGAGGAGATTCGGATCTCTTACCTGTTTTAGGCTGTTACGACAGTTTTATTTGCCAAAGCAGTGCAAATTTAATAAAACAAGAAGTTATAGAGTATCAAGATACAGACACTCCACTTATCACTACAACAGAGTATGCATATAATGATAAAGGCTTAGTAACAGAGCAAAGTACGGTTACAAGTAGAGGCGAAACACAAAAAACTAAAACAATTTACCCCGATGCAATACAAACAGCTTCTATCTTGAGTGATGGCAGCTCTATAGCTGGTGGAAATTTAACTACTTCGGCATATACAGCAGCTATAGGCATGCAGAAAGGTGGAGTATACCATCAACCAGCAACACCTATCCAAATAGAAACTTATAAAAAGGACGAGACTACAGAAACGCTATTATCAGTTCAACGAACAAATTTTAAAGTATGGGATCTAGATCAAGATAATATAATAAATGACATAGATGATGCTGTTTTACCAGAGTTCATAGAAACTTCTAAAGGAGAAAATGTATTGGAAGAAAGAATTGTATTTAAAGATTACTATGAAAACGGGAATGTAAAAGAGGTACACAAAACTGATGGTACTCACGTAGTTTATATATGGGGTTATAACCAAACCCAACCTATTGCAAAAATAGAAAATGTAACTTATGATGATATACAAAGTTATGTGGCTAACTTACAAAGCTTATCAGACGCCGATAACGATAATTGTTTAGATACAGAAAATTGTAATGAATCTGTTTTAAGGGAAGCCTTATCAGTTTTAAGAGCAAACCTCCCTGATACTGCGATGATGACTAGTTATACTTACAACCCTCTTATAGGCATAACTAGCACTACCGATGCCCGTGGCTATACAACATATTATGAGTATGACGATTTTAATCGTTTAGAGCAGGTAAAAGATGCCGAAGGTAATATCATCTCTAAAAGTGAATACCATTATAAAGGGCAACAATAAAATACCATACAGAAGCTGAATTTATGGGTTACTTGTAATAACCGAAAGTAGCATTTAACAGTAATAAATCATTAATACAAAAAAATAATAGGAGAAGAACTAAGTGGTTTTTAAAATAGAAGAAGTTACTCCTTTATCTCCAATAGTCCATCATTTAAAAGAATGTAGTAAACAGTTTAGAGTATTTTTTTAGTTGATTTTTAAATAAAATAGAAATTATGAGCATTAATAACTTAAATAAACACATACAAATTTTATTGGTATTTCTAATTCTAATAAATTTAAGTAATAAAATAGAAGCTCAAAATATAGTAGGTTCTAGTGAAGTAGAAATAGGAGAAACTACATTATACACTTTTCAAGATGCTAATGGAAATGCTTTTGATGGATATGATTTTGAGTGGTACATAGATGAGGGAGGAACAATAGTAGAGTCAGGTAATGAATATTATTATGATTTTAATGATCCGGATATTTCGGTAACTTGGAATACTACAGGAGTAAAATATTTACAGTTAGTTGTTTATGATAATTCTGGTAATTCTTATTACGATGAATTTCTTGTTATGGTAAATGAAGTTGCTATAGAACCCGACACCCCAACAGCGCCAACGGTGCAAAGCGTCAGTTGTGGAAGTACGGTTTTACAACGCGGTACACCCCCCACAGGGGTAACTTGGTATTGGCAAAGTTCAGCTACAGGTACAAGTACATCTAATTCGGCTAGTACTATTTCTCGTAGTACAGGAAATGTATATTACCTACGCGCAAAAAATACAGCTAATGATATCTGGAGTGAGTCCTCAAGCAGTATAACTTACACCGTAAATGCAAACCCAAGTACACCTAATACTCCAATAATAACTAAAAATTGTAACGAAACAGTATTAACTAAAGGCGAAGAACCCACTGGAATAACCTGGTTTTGGCAAAGTACTTCTACAGGAACAAGTACTTCAAATTCAGAGACATCCATTACCCTTACTAGTGGCACAGTATATTACTTAAGAGCACGAAATAATAGCACATTATGTTGGAGTAGTAATTCAAGAGAAATTAATTATACTATAGAGTCTAATACACAAATTTGGTATGCAGATTTTGATGAAGATGGTTTGGGAGACCCTAATAATTCCATTTCAAATTGTAGTCAACCTGAATATTATGTAGCAAATAATACCGACCAATGTCCAACACAATATGGCTCATCGGCTAATAATGGTTGTTTAGATTGTGATAATTTAAGTGATGAAAACTACGTTTATACCATTACACCAACCGAAGCGACTACAACAGTGTCTTCTTTATCAACTAATCAAAAAATTGAGGCGGTAGCATATTTTGATGGTTTAGGCAGACCTATTCAGAATATCGCAATTCGTGCGGGAGGGAATAGTGAAGATATTGTTACCCCAATAAGTTATGACAATTATGGTAGGCAAGATAAAGATTACCTGCCATACGCCAATACCAATAGTTGTTTGTCATATCAAGTCAATGCAGAAACCGATAGTAAGGCTTACTACTACAACGCCACCCGTTACGCAGACGATTTTACAGAATTAACCCTAGAGAGCATCAACCCATACTCCGAAAAACATTTAGAATCCTCGCCATTAAGCAGAGTATTAGAGCAAGCCGCTCCAGGCACCGATTGGGCATTAGATAAAGACACCGATTTAGACCATACCATAAAGTTTGAATACCAAGCCAATACCCACGATACCGCAAACCCAACCGATGCCGCAAACGATAACGTACGCTTATACGAGGTTAATTTTATAAACGATGAAACCGATAACCCAGAATTGGTGTTAAGTAGCACCAATAGCGGCTATTATTTAGAGGGCGAATTGTATAAAACCATTACAAAAGACGAAAACTGGACAAGCGGGAACAACCACACCACCGAAGAATTTAAAAACAAACAAGGTCAAGTGGTATTAAAACGAACATATAATGAAGCTATAGCTCACGACACCTATTACGTGTACGACGACTTTGGTAACCTCACCTATGTATTACCCCCAAAAGCCGAAGCCCAAACCGCATTACCCAGTACTACAGAGCAAGCAGAACTATGCTACCAATACAAATACGACCACAGAAACCGACTCATAGAAAAGAAAATACCAGGCAAAGACTGGGAATATATTGTTTACGATACTCTAGATAGGCCAGTACTAACCCAAGATGCCAATTTACGAGCCAGCTACCAATGGTTATTCACTAAGTACGATGTGTTTGGCAGAGTGGCTTACACGGGTATTTACACACATTCAAGTGAAAAAACTCAAGGCGAAATGCAAGACATTTTAAATGCCTTTTATACCACAAATACCAGTAATAATTTATACGAAAGCAAGCAAACACCCCAAGGCAGTTACCACTACTACAGTAGCCAAAGCTTTCCAAATACAAGTACAGAGCTATTAACAGTAAATTACTACGACGATTATAATTTTAATATCCCAACCCAAATAACCATGCCTACAGCGGTCTGGGAAACAGGCGATATAACCAGTAATACCAAAAGCTTAGCCACAGGAAGTAAAGTAAAAGTATTAGATACCAATACTTGGATAACCACCGTAACAGCCTACGATGCAAAAGCACGCCCAATATGGGTAGGTAGCCATAACGAATACCTAGAAACCACCGATATAGTAAAAAGCCAACTAGACTTTGTAGGTAAGCTAACCCAAAGTGTAAGCATCCATCGAAAAACTGGAGAAGACGATATTGTAGTAGAAGATAATTTCACCTACGACCACCAAGGGCGCCTACTAAGCCAAACGCAAAACCTGCGCGATACCGAGTTTGATTCGGCAACCAATTTAATATTAAACGATACCGCCACCAACAACCAAACCAGTTATACGGCAAGTAATAGCATAACCTTAATGCCAGGGTTTACCGCCTTACCAGGATTTACAGCAAAAATAGAAAGCACCACAGGAGTAAGCCCCGAGCTTATAGTATTAAACAGCTACGACGAGCTAGGGCAACTAGAAAACAAAAAAGTAGGAGGCGAGGCCGCAACCATAGTAGCAAACTCAACAGGATTACAAACCGCAGATTATGCTTATAATATACGCGGCTGGTTAAAGCAAATAAATAACCCTACAACATTAGGAACCGATTTGTTTGCCTTTAAAATTGGGTATAACGAAGGCGCAAATGCCCTTTATAATGGTAATATAAGCACTACCCAATGGAAAACAGCCAATACAGACAATAGTTTAAAAACCTATAATTACAGTTACGATGCTTTAAACAGAATAACAGGAGCTAAAGACGATACAGACCATTACAACTTAGGAGGATTTAGTGAAAATGGTACGTTAACAAACCCTGTAACTTATGATAAGAATGGTAACATACAATCTCTTATTAGAACAGGGCATGAAGATGAGTTAAACCCAACAACGTTTAATACTATAGACAATTTAAGTTATTACTATTACGGTAACCAACTACATGGGGTAACAGATGCTACAAGTTTTACTACAGGGTTTAAAGATGGCAATGCCTCAGATACTGTATTTAATAATGGTAACGACGATTATGAGTATGATGACAATGGTAACATGACCCAAGATTTAAACAAAGGCATAACCAACATAACTTACAACCATTTAAACTTACCAACCCAAGTAATAATTAACGATGGAAGTACTAATGTGGGCACAATTTTGTATTTTTACGATGCCACAGGCGTAAAACTAAAAAAAGAAGTGAGTACAGGAACAGCTACCGAATATGCAGGAAATTATATTTATGAAGATACCGGCTCGGGCAGTACCTTAAAATTCTTTAACCACCCCGAAGGGTATATAGAACCTAAAAACCCTAGCGATATATCGCAAGGATTTAATTATATTTACCAATACAAAGACCATTTAGGTAATATAAGGTTAAGCTACCAAGATACTGATGCCAACGGAAGTGTAACAAGTTCTGAAATATTAGAAGAAAACAACTACTATCCTTTTGGACTTGAACACAAAGGATACAATAATGTAGTGAATGGCACGGAACATCCTTACAAATTCGGAGGAAAAGAACACAATCAAGAACTTGGTTTAGATTGGT
Source organism: Neotamlana laminarinivorans (assembly GCF_020523925.1). Classification (GTDB taxonomy): domain Bacteria; phylum Bacteroidota; class Bacteroidia; order Flavobacteriales; family Flavobacteriaceae; genus Neotamlana; species Neotamlana laminarinivorans. The sequence continues at coordinate 16,177 of NZ_JAJAPW010000001.1, forward strand.
ATGATTTTGGAGCAAGAAATTACGATGCAAGTTTAGGACGTTGGATGAATCTTGACCCATTAGCGGAGCAAATGAGAAGACATAGTCCATATAATTATGCTTTTAATAATCCTTTAGTTTTTACTGACCCAGACGGAATGGCGCCTTTTACGGATTTATTTGATAAAAATGGCACTAAAATTGGAGATGATGGAGTTGATAATGGAGTTAACGTAGTAGTGAATAATGAAGAACTAGTAGACCAAGTAAAAGATGTTTACAAAAAAGATGGGAAAGTAGATTTATTAGATGACCAATTCTCTTTTACAGGTTCTGATATTAGTTTCTTACCTAGTGATAAAGCTTTAGGAGAAGCTTTAAATGTGTTAGATAGGACGATTGAGAATGGAGGTTTAAGTGAGGAAAGCTCGTTAGTTTATAATAATGGACAAGTAGTGCAAGGTTCTCAAGGAGAAGCAATACAACTTGGAGTAGATAGTCACGCCAAAGCGAGTTTGCCAGGGCTTTTTCCAGGCACAACGCCAGCAGACGTAGAAGTGTCTATACATTCGCATCCAACAGAAGCAAAGGTGGTAGGTAATCAAGTTTTTGGAGGTAATGCCACAGTTGCTACGCAAGGACAAGGAGCAGACTCGGAAACCTTTGCTCAATATAGGACAAATATAATAGTTGGACCTTTAGGGCAAGCAACCGCTACTCAAGGAATTGACAAACAAACTGGTAGAAATGCTACAACCATTAATAAACCCAAAAACGGTGTGGTAATATATAATAATGGAGGAACAACACCATCTTTCCAATTTAGCCGTAGAACTGTGAATAAAATTATAGGTAATTAGGAATGAAAGAGATAAAGAGAATAATATTGTTTTTCTGTATTGTAAATGCTTCTATAGCGTATTCACAGAATAAAGATTTTAATTTTATCATATCAGTAGATAATGATTTAAGAAATATTTATGTAGATAAGTTTGTTGTAACTGACAAAGAAGGCAATAACCAGTCTGTAAGAGTTAATTATGTACAAGGTAATCTTTCTATCAAAGAGAGTGATTATAAAAAATTGACTTCTGATAACGTCACAAATATAAATTTGAATACTCGTTACGTCAAACAATGCGGAGATAATACAGAAACTTTTAATTATGACATAGAAAACTTTAAATTACCTTGGTTAACTAAAGGGAATCACTTTGTTTTATATATCTATGATACCACAAATAAGAAGTATAAAAAAATCTACGACCCTTTACCTGATAAGGATTTTACGTTTGAATATGATTGGAGCGAAGGCTCAATGCGTAGAGTTCAAAAGAAGTTGACGAAAGAACAAAAAAGATGTAATAAATAGTAATCTAAACCACCTTTAACGAGGTGGTTTTTTATTTATAAGCCTGTTGTGTTTTGTAGTCACGCAGACACATATCAATAAAATCAAAAATATACTTCTTCTTATCTTCCGAGAGATTAGAAATATCTTCGACACCCCCGCTCTGCGAAGTCTGTGACTTCGTAGCAATAAAATATAAAATGATAGATAAAAGCTTTTACAGGATGTAGAAGCTTTTTTATCCAGCTCTTCGAAGTTTGCAACTTCGAAGCATATATAATAAAAAGAATAGTAAATTTAATTAAGCTACATTTCAAGAAAGTGTAGTTTTATATTTTTTGTGGTTTTGAAATGATGAGAAGTTTTAAACTTCGCATAGCAACTATTATTTTTATATATTTAAATATGGAAACAGATGGTTACAAAATACGAGACCAAAGTAAACCGCATTATGTAACATTTACAGTTGTAAATTGGGTAGATGTATTTACGAGACAAGTTTATAAATATATTTTAATAGAAAACTTAAACTATTGCATTAAAGAAAAGGGAATGATTGTTTTTGGTTATGTTATAATGAGTAACCACCTTCATTTAATTGTTCAAAGCAGTATGAATGATTTATCTGGAGTTATTCGTGATTTTAAAAAGTATACAGCCAAAGCAATTATAAATAAAATAAAAGTAGATAGGGAAAGCAGACGCGAATGGATGCTGGAGTTATTTTCAAAAGCAACAGAAAGTCATGGTAGAAACAAAGCCTATCAATTTTGGAGATATGGTAATCATCCTGAAGAAATTTACAGTCAAAAATTTCTATGGTCTAAGTTAGATTATATGCATTTAAACCCAGTGCGAGCAGGATTGGTTGAAAAAGCGTCTCATTATAAATATTCAAGCGCATCAAACTATGTTTTTGGCGAAGGAGAATTAGACGTTTCACTCGTTGATAGTCCCGTTATTGATGTGCATAGCAACTCTAAATTCTGGAAAAGTATTGTTTGGTAATTGAAATCAAAATAAACATATTAAAAAACTAGGTTAAAAGGCACCCCCCCCGCTAGCGCTAGTTTATAACTAGTGCCGTCAAAGCTAGGTAAAGAACAGTAGCTACTTTAAAGACAGCATAGCATAAAGTTAAGAATAAACTACATTAGCTTTAGCATCACACAAAGAAGATAAAAAAACAAAAAGCTATGCCATTAAAGTATAGCTTTTTGTATGTTGTGATTATGAGCAGGAAATACAAGTTTAATAACAAGAGCGGTTTATATTTTATAAGTTTTGCCACAGTAAATTGGATAGACGTATTTACAAGGCAAGTATATTTTAATGTATTAACAGACAGTATAAATTATTGTAGAAAAGAAAAGGGAATGGAGTTCTATTGCTATTGTTTTATGCCAAGTCAAGCCTTTCCTGAGCGAAGTCGAAGGGTACATTTTATATTTCGGTCATCTAGAAACCAGCCATCAGAATTAATTCGTGATTTTAAAAGGCATATAGCTAAAAAAGTAATAGAAGCCATAGAGAGTAATCCACAAGAAAGCAGAAAAGAATGGCTGTTATGGATGTTTGAACGCGCAAGAAAAAAGAATGCAACAACAAGTAAATATCAATTTTGGCAACACCACAACAAACCCATTGAATTATGAAGCGAAAAAGTAATTAAACAAAAAATAGAATACATACATAATAATCCTGTAGCTAGTGGTTTTGTTACAAATGAAGTAGATTGGAAATATTCAAGTGCCAGAAATTTTCAAGAAGATCATACCATAATAGAAATAGATAATATTGGATTTTTGGCATAGATTAATAATAATATGAAGATGAAATTATCAGATAAATTTAGTTATAGTTTAATTGGATTAATGGCTTTGATTATTGGATATTATAAGATGAATACAGCTTTTGATAAGCCTGGTTATGAAGATTCCCGCAATTTTTTGTTAAATAGCTTTTACAAAGGTGTGGTAGAGGGAAAGGATTATGATAAAAAAATCATAATAACCCAACAATATATTTAAATAATGGGGTAAAGGTTATAACTAATGATTTTTGGAATATTATCAATTTAAAAGATTCTTTAGTCAAGAAAAAAGGTGAATTAATTATTCATGTTTATAGAGGTAAATCAGAGTTCATTCTTGATTATAAACCTGTTTTAAATGCTTTAAAAAACCTTAAAATAATGAATTAAATAGTCATTAATATTATCACACGCTAGCGCTAGTTTATAAATAGTGCTGTCAAAGCTTAATAACTTTCTACTCGCGCTATAGAGCAAAGGCTACGGCTAGTTTTCAACTAATAGCGTTATGAGTTAGAAAAAGAAATGTAATTAAATATTTTACAACTCTGTATGAACAAAAACAATTTTAAAAACTGTACAAGTACATTACCATAACAACTAAATTATTTGTTACTTAAAATAATTTATACTTGTACAGAATAAAACGGTTTTACTTAAAATGTAGTAGAACACATGTTTTTTAAATACGTAAATAAATTTTAAACAAAGCCTTTTTGTTTAGCACATTCAATTAACGCTCTATCGTCTTTTTTTGGCGTGTTAAAAATATCACGAAGTTGCCTTTTACGGCGCTCTATACCAGCAAGCGAAAGGTTAATTAATTTGGGCAAATCTTTCATTTTAGCCCCAACCGATAGGTGATAAAGTATATCTCTATCAATTTTATCTAAAACAATCTGGCTCGACATGTGGTTTCTAATAAGTTTAGTAACGGTTTTGCTGTAATAGGGAGTGTCGTTTAAAACATCGGTAATGGCTTTAATTAAATCTTGATTGTCAATATCGCTTTTAATTAAAAAAGCATCAGGATTTAAAGTTTTAAAAATATTATACAGCACATGGTTATCGTTAAGAGAGGTCATTACTATAATTTTAACATCTTGGTTTATAGCTTTAATTTTTAGGCCAATGTCTTCTCCAGAAAGCAATTTAGCATTTTGAGAGGGCGGTATACTAATATCTAAAATGGCTAAATCAAAAGGGTTAATAATAGCAGCATTATTAATTTTTAATTCAGCAGTATCACCATCATTAGCAGTTTGAATATTAAAAGAAACATTGAGCTTTAAAGCAACCTGTTGTAAGGTTAGTTTAAGAGCATTAACAATAATGGGATGATCGTCAAGAATCAAAGTATTAACTACGTTGTTCATATGATTTGGTTTGATATGTTATGGTTTGCAGGCTAACTTAAAAAAAAGTTAAAATTTAAAATAAGGAAAAACCATATTTTGACTAAGGTTATTGTGTTTTAACATAATTTTTAAGAAGAAATACCCTTCATTTGGTTGTATTTTGCCTTATTTAATGCAAGGCTAAACCTTACATGTTGCTCGATAGGTTGTACTAATTTTATGTTAAAATTTTAATACAATTATTATGCGGAAAATGTTATGTTTAGTAGGGGTGTTATTTTATTTAAATAGCAGCTATTCACAAAATTCTGGTAATGGAGAAACTTGGTACAAAATAAATACAAAAGGTGAGTTTGTAACTAAAATTACAGCAAGAGGTAGTTATGCAGAACACAATGTTATAGTACATATTGTTAATAAATACTGGAATACAGCCGAGGTACAATATATAAGTGAATTTAACTACAATCATACAAGAGTTAAATTGGAGTGGGGGTATGTTGGGTCTGGATCAGATAGATATCTAGCAGTAAAAAATACAGCAGTTACATCAACAAGTGCTGGGACTATAATATTAACAGATATTATAAATCCTGATTTAGATTACGTTTTAGAAGCAATAGACGAATCGTTAGTAACTCCCATCACTCCTAAAAAAATATTTCATGTAGATGAATGGAATGGCAATGTGGGTATTGGTACAGACTTATCATCAAACCCAAACAATTACAAGTTAGCCGTAAAAGGTACAATAGGAGCTCAAAAAGTTAAGGTTGAAAATTCATCCTTAACATGGAGCGACTTTGTTTTTTACAAAGACTATAATTTACCAACTCTTAAACAAGTAGAGCAGCACATTAAAGAAAAAGGTCACTTAAAAGATATTCCAAGTGCCAAAGAGGTAAAACAAAACGGCATATACTTAGCCGAAATGAATGCCAAACTTTTACAAAAAATTGAAGAATTAACACTTTATACAATTCAACAAGAGAAAAAAATACAATCTCAAGATAAAATTAATACAGAGCTTTTACAACGTGTATTAAAATTAGAACAAATATTAAATTAAAAACAGTTAAAAACTTTCATGAAAAAACTAGCATTACCATTAGCTATTATAGCTTTAGTACTATCTCTAATCTCCATTTTTTACTTTAAAACGGCATCACAACTTGTTTATGTCGATGTTAATAAACTAGTAGAAGGTTACAAACGTACAAAAATTGTAAGAGCAGAGTTTGAAGAAAAAGCAAAAACCTTAAACGCAAATGTAGATAGTTTGATGAGCGATTGGCAAAAAGAACTTAAGCTTTACGAAAAAGAACGTGCTAAAATGAGTAAAAAAGAGTTAGAGTTAAAGCAACAGCTCTTGGGTAATAAGCAACAACAAATAAACAATTACCAACAAGCCATACAAAAGCAAATACAAGAAGAAGATAAAAAATCTACCCAAACCGTAATAAACGATATTAACGATTTTATAAAAGAATACGGTAAAAAAAATAATCATGAAATTATTTTTGGAGCAAGCGGAGGCGGAAACATTATGTACGCTAGTGATGCAACCAATTTAACAGAAGATGTTTTAAAGGGTTTAAACTCAGAATTTGAAGCCAAATAAAACAATGCATAATTTATTTAAGTTAAAATATGCTGTTACGGCTATAGTAATGGTTGCTCTGTGTAGTTGTAAACAAAAAAGCTTTGATAATGAAACAGCATTGCTAGAATATTTACAAAACGAAACCAATGGGTATACACAGTATAAAACAGTAAATGGTGTAAATTATACTATAACCTATAGGCCTACAGATGCTTTAGTAAATCAAGAATTAGCTGGAAGTAAAAACACCCATAAAATAAAAGCATTACGCAACAAGTATAAAAAATACATGTACTTTAATTTAAGTATGAGTGCTAATAACCAAGAGTTGCTTAGTGTAGCTCCAAAAAACAGAAACGAATTCGGGGCTATGGTTAATCAACTGGCATTTGGCATGGGTGAGAAAGTGCATGTCTATACTCCAAATAAAGATACCCTAGAAATGGCAGATTTTATTTATCCGCGTATGTACGGCATGAGTAGAGCTACCACAATCATGTTTGTATACCCCAGAGATAAAAAAGCTATGAAAAGTGAGTATATAAACTTTACCATTGAAGATTTGGGTTTGTATACTGGCGAAGTAAAGTTTAAAATACCTATAAAGCGAATAATTAACGAACCAAAATTAAAACTATAATATTTTGTTATCTGCAATGCGTTTCAGGATAACATAAAAAACAAACGAGTTCTCATGATAAAACAAAAGCTCTCAAAACAAATACGTATTGTTTTTGCAATATTCATTATTAGTTTATTTACTAACAAAATAAATGCACAAGGGCCAAATGCACCAGAGGCAGCCAGTTTCGAGCCTGTTGATGCTACAGATATGGTAAATCTGGTAACGGGAGATTTAAGTTATGTATTACCTTTATTAAATGTGCCGTCTCCTGAGGGGGGATACCCTATTGCTTTGTCTTATCATGCTGGTATTGCGATGGAACAAGAAGCATCTTGGGTAGGATTAGGTTGGAATGTAAACCCTGGAGCAATAAATCGATCTGTTAATGGAGATCCAGATGATTGGAGAAATGGGAAGCAATTTAATTTTGTTTACTCTGATTTAGGTGAAGAGGAAGAAATAACAATTGGAATAGGAGCAACATTTAAAATATTTAATGTGGCAATTGACTATTCTTTTATTAATGGTAAAGCATCTGGTGGGACTATAGAATTTGGTATAGGTTTTAAAAATAGTAGCGGTTTTTCAGGACTTAATTCTTACAAGGCAGGTGTATCCGTTGGATATGGAGGTAAAAGCGGTGTGTCTTTTAATACTACAGTCAATAATGTTTCTGTTGGTATGAGTAGTAATGGAAACATAAGTTTAGGGGCTCAAAAAGGTTTTTTGCAAAACACTCTATCTTTTAATCAAAAAAGTGGATTGTCCTTTTCTCAACAAGGAAATGCTTTAGGTATTTCGCTGAGATCTGGTGGAATAGGTTATAGTTTAGGTCGTTATGGTTTTAATAGTATTGTTAGTAATCATATTACAGCTGGAGGTGTTTCGGTTAACAGAAAAGGGTTTATTTCTGCTATTCCCATAAGTAAAATTTTCCATGTAAAGTTCAGTTATTTTAAAACAACTGCTCATATTTTTGATTCAGAAAACAACTCTATTTATGGGGCTTTATATTCTAAAGAAGGTACATATTCATATTCTAATTCAATAGAAGCAGTTGAAAGAAGGCACATGGATGTTTTAGGTAGTTTTATGTCTGGAAACCATTCCCCAACAAATGTAAGTTATTCAGCAAATTTTGAAACTTTAAATTATGATGATTATGATGTATCAGGACAAGGTATTTCAGAAAAAATACAACCCTATGTATATGAATATGGATATTTAACAGGTAAAAGTCCTTCACAAGGTAAATATATTTATTTTGACAATCCATTTAGTAAAGAATTTGGAGATGAAAGTAATAATATCTATTTCTATTCAACTGTAAGTAATAATTCCTTTCTAAAAATTGACAACTCTACATGGAATATACCTCAAAGTATAGCAAATATAACAGATGTAACATCTAATGAAATATTAAATTATAATTTCAATAATCAATTAGGGTATAATAGTTCTTCAAAAAGAAAACGATCAGGAACCTTGGTAGAATCATATACTAATTTACAAATAAAATCTAATCCTAGTTTGATTTATGAAGCTACAAATTTTACAAGATACACAATAAACGGAGATGGTAGTATTGATTTTCATTATCCAAATAGAGGTATAGGAGCTTTTAAAGTAACAACTGAAGATGGTAAAACGTATCATTATTCTTTACCTGTGTATCAATATGAAAACATGACAAAAGGTTATGATAATATAAGAGGAAAAGAAAAAAGTTTTTCTGAAATACAAAGAGTTACTCCATATGCAACTCATTGGTTGTTAACGGCAATAACTGGACCTGATTACTTAGATAATAATTCAGATGGTAAGATAAATGATGATGACTATGGATATTGGGTAACTTTTGATTATGGAAAGTGGACAGATTCTTTTATGTGGTATAGAGAGGTTAAAGATGGTAAAAGACAAAGAGGAAGAATAGATGTTTTGGCAGATGAAAAAGAAAATATTGTAGAAAGCTGGGGGATAAGACAACTTTATTATTTAAATGCAATTAACACAAGAACACATTCTGCATTATTCTTAAAAAGTGTAAGGAATGATAATATGGGAACTCATTTAAGTAAATCTTGGACATATAATGATGTTAATAAAGGTATTGTACAAGATTATGCTAATCTAGCAACAGGACTTTATTTTCAGGATAATAAATATACGTATGATGCGAATATTTCCTCTTCCTCATCTTTAAAATTAGATAAAATTTTAATAATAAAACATAAAGACTTAGATAAGTTTAATTTAGTTCACTCTCAAACACCAAATATTAACCAAACATCAAATAGTATAGACTTAAACGTTTCGGGAGATAGATATAATGTTATTGGTCAATACTTAGGAGAAACTAACAAAACTTTACATCAAAGAACATGGTTGTCTGGTAATTATGAAGATAATGTTTATTTGAGTAATAAGTTTAATCAAACTTACATTAATGAATACGCATTAAGCTCAACAGATTTTGAATATTCATATGATTTAGCGAAAGAAACTAGTTCTAGTAATGGTAAGTTAACACTTGAGAAAGTTTTAAGTAATGGAAAAAATAATATTTCTTTAATACCACCGTATGAGTTTTTATATTACAATAATGGAGCAACTTATGATGAAGATAATTTTGATCTATGGGGATATTATAAGTCATATCCAGAAAATTGGAGTTTAAAACAAATCAAATCTCCTACAGGAAATGAATTAATGATTAAATATGAAAGAGATGATTTTAAAACGGTTTTATTAAATGGAAATGGGGAATCAAATTATGATATGACTCCTAAACCAAAAACTTTTTTAAGATTAAATAATGGATATAGTGGAAGTTTAGAATTGATTCATACTAACCCTTGTTATGAAATAGGTGAAATATATTCATGTATTACTATTAACAATAGTATCGATATTGAATTTAATGAAAGTGATTATAATGGAAGTACATCAACTGTAATTGGGGCAACCATTACAGGTGTATATAATGATTATATTACAGTAGATTTTGATACTCAAGTTCCCTCTAATTTTTCGGGAGATTTTTATGCAGATCATTTTAATGGTTGGTCAAATATTTATAATGTTACATTAGATGTTGAAGATTGTTTTAGTGAACAAGCAATTGGAAAATGTAATGATTCTAGAGGAGGTTTGAGAGTGTCTGAGATAGTAAATATATACGATAATAATTCTAATAGTACTTTTTATGAATATACTAATCCTACAACTGGTGAGTCATCTGGTATGACAGCTCAAACCCCATATGTAAACTTTTCTAGCTTAAAAAATTTAATTCCTGGTTCTGGTGTTATGTATGAATATGTTACTGTTTTAACAAAAGATGAAAATGATAACCATATTAATAAAGAAGTTTATAATTTTCATTCTTTATCTCCATTAAACTATAGTATTGGGCTTACCTATGGGCGTTTATCTAGCAGTGAAAATGTAATAGATCAAATAGATAATTATTTAAAAATAGAATACGACGAACAAATTGTAAATACTAACATAGTTAATAGTACTAGTGATGAAGATGAAATTAAATTAATGGATTTAAAAGTGTATAATAATTATTCTTTGCTCGGAACTTTGAAGTCTCGCAAAGAATATAATTCTAAAAATCAGATAATTAATTCATTACAATATGATTATGGGGATACCCCATTTGCAAATAAATTAGGAACAAGTGCTGAATCATTCAAATCATATTCAGTATATGAAAGTGATGGAGGAACTAGAGGAAATAGTATAAGTTATTATGACCTTACAAAAACCAGTTTTATAAAAAATCCATCAATTGTCAAAAGCACCACCACCACCCAAGGCGGTTTCACAACCACAACAACTTTTAATAAACATGATTTTCTTACAGGACAAGTACTAGAAACCACGACCACAGACAGCAAAGGCAACGAATTTAAAACCGAATTAATTCCAGCTTACACTATTGCAGAATATTCTGATGAATTAAGCGGTTACGGTATGGGAAGCAAAGTAGACAACCCTACAAATTACAATATGCTAACCCAAGAAGCCATGACAAAAACCTATTTAAAAGTAGGTAACGAATGGAAAGAAACAGGAGTTGGCATTACCACTTGGAATAACCAATGGGATTACACAGAATTTGACGGTAATAAAACGTTAAATTCAACAATTCCTAATGAAGAAAAAATATGGCGTAAGCACAAAAGTTTTGTTTGGGATGGTGGTTTAAATCCTGATGGCACATTACAAGGCTTCACAAATCCAAACCCGGAACAAGATGATGAAAGTTTCGACTGGACCGTTAATCCAACATTGGAACAACCTAATACCGATTGGAAAAACGTTTCAACCACCACTCAGTACAACCATTATTCTATGCCTTTAGAGGTTAGAGATATCAATAACAATTATGCCTCTACAAAAATGTGTGACGATAATACTAAAGTCTTGGCAGTAAGTAATGCCCAATACACCGAAATGTATTACTCTGGTGCAGAATATGTAACAGATAATACGTCTTATTTTGATGGCCAAGTAAAATCTGCAGGTCAAAACCAAACCACAGCACATACAGGAACACATTCCGTAACCGTGTCTTCAGGTGGTAAAGGTTTTGAGGTTAATATGATTGATAACCAACACCGTGCTGGTAAATATAAAGTTTCGGTTTGGGTAGAAAAATCAAATCATGCACAGGCCAGAATAAGTATTAACGGTAACACCAAGCCTTTTAATGGAGAAGAAGTATATGCGGGTAACTGGGTGCTAAAAACACATTATGAAGATTTAAGTACCGCTGCAGAAACCGTATATATAACCTCGGCTGGTAGCACTATTTATATAGACGATTTCCGCCTTCATCCTATAGCCTCATCCATGACCAGTTATGTCTATAACGAGTGGGACGAACTCTGGTATATTATAAGTAACAACGGTTTAGCCAGTAAGTTTGAATATGATGCTGCTGGTCGATTAATTACTACAGAAACAGAAGTTGCCGATTTTAATGGTGAAGGTACAGGAGGGTTTAAAACCATAAGTAAAAACAGTTATAATTATAAAAATAACCAGTAATTATGAAAAAAAGTATTTTAACATTATTGGTAGTGGCATTTACAGGCATAAGCTATGCGGGTTTTGCTCAAAACGAAGGAGAAATAATAGAAGATCCTAAAGATCCTGCTATTTCTATAATTGTAGAGCCTATTGAAACCCCTGTAGATCCAGTAGACCCGGAAGATCCTGGTAATTCAGATGAAATAATTGAAGATGGAAATGTTTTCTGCCCTCTTTATATATATCAAGATGCTCAAAAGGTACTTTCAATTAATGTATATAATGGTTCTAGCGTATTAAATTTAGTTGCAGAATTAGAAGGAAGTGGTTGTAAAATTTTGTCTCAAGTACAAAATAATGCAACTTGGCTAAGTTTAAGTCAGTTTATATTTTCTGCTAATACAAACTTTACCGTTACCATAGCGGCCAATAATACACCAAACACGAGAAGTGAAAGTATAGTATTTTATCAGCAATATAACGATGAAACATATCTGTCCGGTTCACTTACAATAGTGCAAGAGGGTAACCCTAATTATAAAGCATATTATGTGGATTCCGATGGCGATGGCTATGGCGATTATAATAGTAGTCCTAAATATGGAATAAACCCACCTACTGTTGGTAATTTTGTTGAGAATAATTTAGATTATTGTCCCAACGAATATAGTGTTATAAATAATGGTTGTATAGATTTATATACCGATAATAGTAATTATAATTGGATTAAATCATATTCATACAATATAAACAACGATTTAACAGGGGCTTCCAAAGCTTATTTTGATGAGTTAGGTAAAGCCATACAAACACAAACCTTAGATGTAAAAAAAGGACGAACATGGGCAACCCAAATATTATATGACAGTCAAGGAAGACCAGCGATAAATACCTTAAGTGCTCCGGTTAGAGACGAAAGCGCCTTCGGTTATAGCGATACCTTTATGCAAAATAAAAACGGCAATACTTATAGTGTTACCGATTTTGAAACCGACCCAAACACTCCAGAACCAGTTGGTAAAACAGCTAATACGTTAGGGTTTTATTACAGTGAAGATAATGAAACCGTTACCACCGACCCTGACCCTGTAAGACCAAAAGGTGATAGTTATCAAGACATTACAGAGTATCCCTTTTCCAGAACTGTTTACAGCCAACTTAACCCTGGCACTGTTTTAAAAACTATTGGGGGCAATAAAATAAATGGTGAATGGAAACAAGGCTATACCTTTAGTATGCCTGCTGGCGATGAGCTTACCCAATCGGTAGCCTTTGGTGATGCAAGTTATAAAGTAAGTAATACCAATACCAGAAAAATAATAAAAACAGTAAGCAGAGATGTACATAACAGGGAAGCCGTAATATTTACAGACACCGATGGTAAAACTCTAGCAGCAGCACGCGTTGGAGGTACTGTAGTTAGAGATACCGATATTACAATTAGCCAACAAGGTTTTGTAGATGTGCATGTACCTGCCGGAACAGTTGGTTTTAACATAAGCGGTGTAGCAGGAATAACAACCGAAGTTTATAATTTAATAACCGAAGTAAAGGAAACAGGAGCTACTACCTCTTTAAATCCTGGGTTTTACAGAGTTTCCATCACTAATTTAGAAAATTATAATCCAACAAATAGTTCTAATACCGTAACTGTTATCTGCAAAGAAAACTACTACGATTATAGCCTAAACGAATACGACGAAAAAGGACGTTTAATCGCATCCTATCAACCTGTTGGTACAACAAAAGCAGATAAACCAGTAAGCACCTTTCAATATAATGCATTGGGTCAACTAACCCATACTAGTAGCCCAGACGAAGGCGACGCTTGGTTTTTATACCGAAAAGATGGGCAAATACGCTTTTCAATAAATAGCAAACAATGGGAAAACTTAGAGTTTTCGTATACCAATTATGATAATTTGGGTAGACCTATAGAAAGTGGTGTGTATTCAGACACGTCAAGCTTTTTAAACAGCTATGTACTACCCGAAAATGTTACAAGTACAACAAATCCTTTTAAAACAGCTTTATTAAATATCGTAGATGATGTAGATGGTTTAAATGATGCTAATTGTTCTGAAGTTCAAAACACAGCATATGATTATATAAATGATTCAGATTGGGATTTTTTAAATGACTTGTGGCATGATTCTAATAATCAAGCTATCTATGGGAGTCCAACATTTTTAGCAGGAAATGTAGCTAAAACCCATAACGATAATACCACAACGTATTATAGTTACGATATTTATGGACGTGTAAAATGGATAGTACAAAATATAGCAGGATTAGGAACAACATGGTTGGGAAGCGTAAAAACCATAGATTACGAATACGACCCCATAACCAGCCAAGTCACTAAAGTAATTTATCAAAAAAATGAAGCTAACGAGCGTTTTATACATCGATATACTTATGATGCTATAGATAATAGCCTAATAACCGTAGAAACCAGTACAGACGATGTTAATTACACAACACAAGCAGAATATAAATACTACGAAACAGGCGCTTTAAAACGTGTAGAACTTGCACCACAAAGTGGTATACCATTACAAGCCATAGATTATGTGTATAATTTAAACGGCCAACTTAAAGCCATAAACCCAACAGGTGCAAAACAATCAAGCGATTTAAACGATTTGTTTAGTATGCAAATAGATTACCATAGTACAGACTATAACCGTACAGAAAATCCAGATATTATTACAGCTACCTATGGCGAAGACCAATTTAACGGTAATATAAAAGGCGTACGCTGGACTAATACAGAACTAGCAAACAACGAAGAAACCTACAGTTATTATTATAACAAAAACAACTGGCTTACAGATGCCATATATGGAACATATGCTAACTCTGGCGATACAACCTCTAAGGTAAGTATTGTAGATAGCGAAACCTATATAGGTGTAACTAAAAACTTAACAGCAACATCTAGTATAACCCTGCTACCAGGTTTTCATGCCCAACCTAATGAAGGTACAACAGTTACAGCAACTATTAGCGGAACAGCCAGTGCGTTTCAATCGGGCGAATATAATGTTTCTGATGTTACTTATGATGCCAACGGGAACATACGCACCCTAAACCGAAATAAAAATGGCGATGCTACTAGCAATGCTATGGACCAGCTAACCTATGCCTACAACCCCCAAAAACCCAACCAGTTATTACGAGTAGACGATGCTGTAGGCCAAGTTTTAGCAAATACAGATATTAACGACCAAGATGGCGAAAATTACGAGTACAACCAAATTGGGCAACTTATTAAAAATAATGAGGAAAATATTACTTATATTTACAACGCAAGTGGTTTAGTTACCGAGGTAAAACAAAGCGACTATACACGTGTTAAGTTCTTTTACAACGATAAAGGTTACCGTGTTAAAAAGGAAGCCTACGTAGCCAATAGTACAACACTAGATTATACCGAGCATTACATACGCGATGCCGCAGGTACAGCCTTAGCCATTTACCGTAATGGTGTCGCAAAAGAGCATACCATTTATGGGGCTAGCCGTTTAGGGGTGTTTAACCGCAATACTACGGGTACAAGTGGCTCTAGTGTGTACCAACTTACAGACCATTTAGGTAATGTACGTGCGGTAGTACAATGGTCTGGCACTAACGCAGCGGCTTTAGTAGCTACCGATTATTATCCTTTTGGTATGCCGATGCCTAACAGGAACTTGGAAGGGAATTACCGTTACAAGTATCAAGGGCAAGAAAAAGACCCGGAGACAGGTAAGGAAGCTTTTGAGTTAAGGCTTTGGGATAGCAGGATTGGACGTTGGTTGACGACCGACCCTGCGGGGCAATATGCTAGCCCTTATCTGGGTATGGGGAATAATCCTATTAATGGAGTTGATCCTGACGGAGCTTTTTGGAAACCTATATTAAATGATGATGGTACGACAACTTACGTAGCCGAAAAAGGAGATACTGTAGGAACTTTTGCCAAGCAATATGGAGTATCAAGATCTGAAGCTAGAGAGTTGATTGGATCCGAGGCTGTTACGGCAGGTGTTACTAAAGTGTCAGGACAAGATGTTTTTAATATGTTTGGTTCTGAGAAGTTGAAATTGGATTTAAATGGAGGGCAAGCAACAGATCAAAGAATTCTAGACCAATTTATTTATGCCATGCAGCATAGTTCGACTCAAGATGGTAAAACTCATTTTGTTGGATCAGAATATTTTTCGAATATTTTAAAATCTCAAGTTCAAATACCAGTAGATTATAATGGGACTTTCTCAACTATTGATGGAGATATACCTATTAGTATGAATATACAGTGGTATACCTCTCAAGGAAGTTTTTTCAAATCAAAGTCTAAGTATTATTATGCGATATTTTCAAATTCAAATATGAATCAACCTATTAACGCAAATGGTTCTATGCTTGGAGGAAGTAGAGAAATTGTTCATCAAAAAGTTCATTATTATTATAATATTCCAGGAGGAGCAGGAAAGAAAGGGAAATTTAACTTTACTTTTACTTCTCATAAAACGACTAGCAAGAATTTTGTTAAACAACTATTTACACCAAGACCTAAATACAACTATATCAATACAAATGTGCTCAATAGATTTCAAAACTAAATTTATACTTTCAAAACTTTGTTTAATGTGTTTTATTACTTTGACCTTTTCTTGTAAGAGTAATAAAAATTTTTTCAGTGATTTAGAGAAATGTACAAATAAAAATTTGAAGACAAGGTTAATATCTTCTAATAAGATTTCAAATGAAAAGGAAATACCTGAAATAAGTTTATTTGATTCTATTGCTAACTTTGAGGCCTTTTTATTAAAAAATAAATTTCTTTCTAGCAAAGAAAACAAAGACTATCTTTCTTTGATTAGAAATTTAGAGTCAAATAAACATTTAAAAAAAGAAATTTTGGATTCTATGGACTCATCATGTTCTTTTTTAAAATATGTAAATAATCTTGGTCATGTGATGCCACTTATTTATGATGGGTGTCCTGTTCAAGTTATAAATAGAAAAGCTCCTATTCCAGAGGAGTTAATAAAAATGAAAACTATATATGAGGAAATATTTGCCTTGACTTACCCCAAAACTGAACATTTGGAAAGGTTAATATTATTAGAGACAAATTTTGAGGACAAAATTTATAGATTGGGTATTTGTAATTTGATTATCATTAAGCTTTTGCTAGGGTAACATTGCCCGCCCGACCGAGTGATCGCTAGCGCTCCGTCTGTGACGAGTGTCGTATAGAGTGATCAGAAATAAAAACGAGAAAAAGCTTTTACAGAGATGTAGAGGCCCCCGCTAGGTTACCACATGTCGCTACTGCTAACTTGTAGTTAGTAGCGGTAAGAGTAAGCAAGAATAAATTATACAGAAAAGCTACTTGTTATGGTAGCTTTTTGTTTTACCACAAGCTACAAGCTTGCGGCAGCGTTAAGAAGTTTTACTATATTAGTCTTTATGAGTAGAAATTATAAGTTCCATAATAAACAAGGTCTATATTTTGTGTCATTTGCTACAGTAAATTGGTTAGATGTATTTACAAGACAGATATATTTTAACGTATTGGTAGAAAGTGTAAATTATTGCAGAAAAGAAAAAGGTATGGAATTGTATTGTTATTGTTTTATGTCTAGTCAAGCCTGTCCTGAGCGAAGTCGAAGGGTACATTTAATTTTTAGATCCAGCGTAGAAGATCAATGAGGCTTATTAAGGGATTTTAAAAGTTATACAGCTAAAAAAGTAATTTCATGTATTGAAAATAATCCACAAGAGAGTAGAAGAAAATATTTGCTATGGTTTTTTGAGCGAGCCGCTAAAAAGAAAAGCAATGGCTCTAAATATCAATTTTGGCAGCACCACAACAACCCCATAGAGTTATGGAGTGAAAAAGTTATAAAGCAGAAGATAGATTACATACATAATAATCCTGTGGCTAGTGGTTTTGTTACAAATGCAGTAGATTGGAAATATTCAAGTGCCAGAAATTTTCAAGAAGATCATACTATATTAAAAATAGATAATGTTGGGTTTTTAGCCTAATTAAATTAGTTTTTTTAGCTTTAGCATCAACAATCATGGTATTTATAGGTTTTACACAAAACAATTTGAATATTCCCTTACTTTATGTAAAAACTTGCAACGTCTGCACCTAATAAATAATAATATCATTTAAAAAACACCAACAAAAGCCTTATAAACTATAAGGTGTAACCTTAGTATAAATATTAAATTAAACCATAGTTTCGTTATTAATTTTTTAAAAAACAACATGGTTAAAAATGTAATACAGTTACTATGTTTAACAATTCTATTGGTGGGTTGTAAAACAACTACATTACAACAGTTCAATCAAAAAAAAACCACCCAACAAATTACTTTAGGCAGCATAGGTTTAAGTAAAGACTTTGTGTTACAACCTAATTACTACGGTGCAGCCATACCAAATTACATAGAACCGATAAAAGTAATGGTAAGCGCAATACCATTTACAAAACAAAATTACAAGCAATTTTTAAAAGCAAACAAAACACAAAAAACAAATGTAGAGGTGCATTATGTAGATAGTGTAAATATAAAACCCATCTATTTTAAAATACAAATAGCCGATAAAGTAGGGGTAATTAAAGCTTTAAACAATACAGCTAATAACGATGTAAAAACATATTTAAGCTACAATAAAAACGCAAACCTAATAAATGGGATTAGCATAGCCTTAACCAAAAAAGATACAGAACTATTACAAAAAGCCGATGCAGTTTTTTTAGAAATGAAAGCTCATAAAAGTATTGCATTACAATTATACACAGAAAACAAAACTAGCCATACTATTTGGCTGTCACAGGGTGTGGTTTTTGGTTTCGAGAGTTTAAGCTGTTGTTGGCAGCAAGACCAAAGACATAAATTAAACATTATAGATGTAATTAGTCCGTTTACTAATTGCCCAAAAAGTACTTACAAATCGGCAATTCGAGCAATGGATAACACTCAAATATCATATTAAAGCTAAGATGAAGTATAAAGTTTTAAATATCATCATCATTTTTGTATGCATAAGTTGCGACGATATAATTGAAGTTTCCGATATATCCAACCAAAGGGTTAATATTTTAGCCCCTAAAAGTGGTACAGTTATAGAAACGACAACTGTTAATTTTTCGTGGGAAGCTATTATTGAAGCAGAGAGCTACAATTTACAAATAGCTACACCAAGTTTTAGTAATGCCCAACAAATACTTTTAGATTCATTAGTAACAACCACAAGCTTTGAGCACCAATTAGATTATGGCGATTATCAATGGCGTGTTCGAGCAGAAAACTCAGCCTACCAAACGGCATATACCGAACAAAGTTTTAGCGTTGATGCCAATTTAGATACCGATATATCTGAAGAAGAAGTTGTGTTATTATCGCCTGCAGATAATGTAAGTTATGGTACAACAGATACTATAAACTTTAGTTGGGAAACTGTACAAGGCGCAGATGAATATGTATTTCAAATAGCCACACCAAATTTTGATAGTGCTACCGAAATTATAGAAAACCAAACCCAAACATCACTAAGTTTTACAGCTAGTAACTTAAGCGAAGGATCCTACCAATGGCGAGTTAAAGCTGTAAATACAGATTTTGAAACCCTTTATACAACATACAGTTTTACCATAGAAGATTAAATTTTAATAATATGAAACGTACATTTTTTTTGTTAATACTACTCTTGAGTACTAGTAGTATTTTTGCTCAGGCTATAACGGATACAGGAACTAAAGTAGGTATAGGGGATACAAATCCAGATGAAGCAATATCTGTTAATGGTAATATTGAAACAACAACAAATAATGGAAAAATAGGATTTAATGTAGATTCTTCTTTTCTTATTGATGGGGTAGATATAGCTAGATATGGGTTATCTACTTACGGATCAGCCAAAACAAGCTTGTCTGGTTATTTTGGTTTATCATTTATTACACATGATATTCAAAGAATGACTATTTTAAACAGTGGGCAAGTTGGTATAGGAACAACAGAACCTGATGTAAAATTAACTGTACAAGGACATGTAAATATTGGTGGAACAGGAAATTATCATTTAAAAACACGTTATATAGATGGTAAAGAAACCTCCTCCTCAAATATAGACGATTTATATTTAAATTATAATACAGGTAAACATGTTAGAGTAGGTTTTGGAGATCTAGATTCTAATATTTATGTAAGCGGCAAAATAGGTATAGGTACTACTAATCCCAGAGAAAAATTGGAAGTAAATGGCTTAATTAGAATTCCAGCAGCAACAAACGAGAATGATAATTCGCCTGGAATTACACTAAATAGTAATGATGATTTTTTATATGATGAAGAATACATTAACCAATATGGGCTTGGGTTTCATGGTTACCAAGATGGAACATCAACTTACTTAGCCCCTAATAATACATATCTATCAGGTCATTTTGGTTTAGATTTCTTTACGGGGAGCAAAAACAGAATGCGAATAAGCAAGTCTGGAGAAGTTACAATAGGCACAGTTAATATACAAAATGGGTTTAAACTGGCAGTAAATGGAAATATTAAAGCAAAAGAAATAAAAGTAGAAACTGGTTGGAGTGATTTTGTTTTCTATGATGACTACAACTTACCAACCTTAAAAGAAGTAGAACAACACATTAAAGAAAAAGGCCATTTAAAAGATATTCCAAGCGCTAAAGACGTTGAGCAAAACGGTATCTTTCTTGGGGAAATGGATGCTAAACTTCTTCAAAAAATTGAAGAGTTAACGCTTTATATTATTGAGCAAGAGAAAAAACTTCAAAATCAAAATATAAAAATTGAATCACAGAGTGATAAAATAAAAGAATTAGAGCATAAAAACGAGAACTTAAAATCAATTGAGGGGAGACTAAAGAAATTAGAAAAATTGTTAAAACTATAAGCATGAGAAAATTTGTATGGCTTTATTTAATATTACTAGGAAATAACGTTTTTTCACAAGACATATCCGCAAGTGCTTTTTGCAGCGGAGGAAATGTGGAACGTTGGGTTCAGCTTTCTGAAGAATTGGCAGGAACAGATTTTTTAGGGGGGAGCGAAAGAATAGAATTGGAAATTTCAGGAGGTAGCTATCAAATGTATGGGAAAGCGGTGTATTTAATAAGTTCTAGAGATGGTTTAAAAATTAGCGCTCATCAAGTAAATGGTGAATTGTCGTCGCATCATGAAGTTAAAATTTATGACAATGGTGCAGCTTCAAATTCTCAGGACAAATATATAATAGGTATTAAAATTCCTTCAGGGTGGCGCAATATTTGTATTCGTGCAAGAGCCTTAAAAAAACAGGAGTGGTTAAATGTAATTGAAACAACAGAACCCAGTTTAGCAGATGTTACACCAGAGATAAATTGGAGTTATAAATCTTCATATAGTAATGGGTTTATTGTAGAAGGAAATAATACTCCCATAAATTTAAGACCAAGTGCACCAAACGATTGGCAGTATCATTCCATCTATAGTCATTTATCCGGAGGTATGGCAATTCAACCAAAATGGAAAACAGGTAGCGAGAATTTGTTACTAATGCCCTCTGGTACGGGTAATCTAGGTATAGGGACTACTACACCAGACGCTAAACTTACCGTTTCTGGAAAAATACACGCACAAGAAGTTAAAGTGACTATAGATGCTGGTGCCGATTTTGTATTTGGTAATAACTATATATTACCTAAACTTGAAGATGTTGAAAAATTTGTTAAAACAAATAAACATTTACCAGGAATTCAATCAGAAAAAGAAATGCAAGAAAATGGTTTACTTCTAGCAGAAATGAATATAAAGCTTCTTCAAAAAATTGAAGAGTTGACGCTTTATATAATTAAGCAACAGAAGGAAATTGACAATCTCAAATTTGAATTGCAACAAATCAAAGATCAAAGTAAATAATTTTTAAAAGATATTTTTATGAAAAATTTAGTATCAATATTATTCTTAATATTTACTTGTTTAACTTTTGGTCAGGCTATAACCGATACAGGAACTAAAGTAGGTATAGGAACAGATTCTCCGCTATCCGCATTACAATTAGGAAATACTGGGGCAAATAGTGAAAACTACATAACTTTTGGTAAGCGTATATCAACAATAGAAACTAATTTACCATTTATAGGTCATGATTCTTTTGTAGATAGAAATGATTTAGGATTAGGAACAAGAAGTACGGCAGGAGCAATAAATTTTTATACAGGCAATTCTACTGCCTTTGATTCTTCAAAAATAAGAATGCGAATTTTAAGTAATGGAAATATTGGCATAGGAACAGCTTTATCCAATAACCCCAATAATTATAAATTAGCTGTAAAAGGTACAATTGGTGCCCAAGAAGTAAAGGTTGAAAATTCATCCTTAACCTGGAGCGATTTTGTTTTTCATGATAATTATAACTTACCAACCTTAAAAGAAGTAGAACAACATATTAAAGAAAAAGGCCATTTAAAAGATATACCAAGCGCTAAAGACGTTGAGCAAAACGGTATCTTTCTTGGGGAAATGGATGCTAAACTTCTTCAAAAAATTGAAGAGTTGACGCTTTATATTATTGAGCAAGAAAAGAGAATAAAAAAAATAGAAGTCAAGAATAAAAGACTTGAAATTCAAAATCAAAATTTAAGTGTGCTATTGAAAAGATTAGAAATATTGGAAGATAAAATTATTAACAATTAGAATATGAAAAAGTTTATTATATTATTAATTATGATCTGTTGTAAAATGGTTTTTACACAAACAACAGTTATTCCAATACAAGATAACAATTTAGAAGGTGGCGAATTATTATTAATGAATAGTAATTCAAACTATAATAAATGGAGAATTGATAATTATGCTGGAAATCTTCGCTTTTTTCATGATGGAAAAACATATTTTTTTTTAAATTCATCTGGAAATTTAGGTATTGGGGCATATAATCCCTTGGCATTATTGCATGTCAATTCATCTACTCCTAATTCAGAATTAATAAGGCTTGATAATAATGGCTTACGAAGAACCTCTATTTTAAATTACTCAGATGGAACAACTGATAATGCTGGGTTACAATTTAAAAAGGAAAGTACAGTCGGGCAGTTCAAGTTTAGTAATTTAAATGGCGATTTGTTAACTATTTTATCAAATGGTAATGTAGGAATAGGTACAACACTTTCTTCAAACCCCAATAATTACAAATTAGCCGTAAAAGGTACAATTGGCGCCCAAGAAGTAAAGGTTGAAAATTCATCCTTAACCTGGAGCGATTTTGTTTTTCATGATAATTACAACTTACCAAGTTTAAAGGAAGTAGAACAGCACATAAAAGAAAAAGGCCATTTAAAAGATATTCCTAGTGCTAAAGACGTTGAGCAAAACGGTATCTTTCTTGGGGAAATGGATGCTAAACTTCTTCAAAAAATTGAAGAGTTGACGCTTTATATTATTGAGCAGGAAAAGCAATTACAGAAACAATCTTCAGAAATAAATGAATTAAAATCACTAGTTGATAAGTTACTTAATTTAAAAAGTGAATAAGAGGTTAAAAACATCCATTTTATTGGTTGCAGTAGTAATTGTTTGGGGTATTATTGCTTATAAATTTTTTACAACAATAAACCCCGAAACACCTACTTTAAAAGTAGATGCTAAAAGTATAGTGTTTAAACCTGAAACACACAAAATTGACACGTTTTCAATACAATCTTTAAATAAAGATCCGTTTTTAGGTACATACGCTAAAGTCCATAAAGTAGCTAAAATAAAACCTCGTATAACAAAAAAAACAAAACCTAGTATTAACATAACTTATCATGGTTTAATATCTCAACAAGAAGCGGACAATCATATTTATATTATAACCATTTCTGGAACACAGTATTTAATGAAGCTTAAGCAAACAGTACAAGGCGTTAAGTTATTAAAAGGAAATATGAATCAAGTCACTTTAAATTATAATGGCAGCAAAAAAGTAGTTAAGAAACAATGAAAAATTTAAGAGTAAAAGCAGGGGCTCTGCAATTAACAGTTTTTATAGTTGTTGTAGTGGCAGTTTTACTCGCAGGTTTTGTGTTATTAACGCACACACAAAAACAGTTTAAAATAAAAACGGCTTTTATTAAAGAAACTATCACTAATGCCAATAGTGGTATAAATTATATGTTAGCTAATACAATTGTTGAGAAGGATACAACGGAGTTACCTTTAAACGCTCCTGAGTTTAAAACACTAAAAGTGTACAAATCTTATTGGGGTATTTTTCAAAATATCACATCGGTGTCTCAAATTCATCATAATATATTTAAAAAAAGTGCTTTTGTAGGAGGTACTAAAAATAGTATAAACCAAGTAGCTCTGTTTTTAAAAGATAATAATAGGCCATTGGTTGTGGTGGCGAATACTAAAATTGAGGGACTAAGTTATATACCTAAACAAGGTGTGCGAACAGGTAATATTTCCGGACATTCTTACTATGGTAATCAATTAATTTATGGTACAACAAAAACCAGTAGTTCTAAACTACCCCAAATTTCCAATAGAGTTCTGGAAGAGATTAAAAATATTGATAATCAATTCAACAAGGTGGATACCGATCAATTTGTTAATCTAAAAACATCAAGAACACATTATAATTCTTTTTTTAAATCTTCAAAGCTTATCTATAGTGCAAGCCACTTAGTGTTGTCCAATGTTAAAATTAAAGGTAAATTTTTGGTACAATCTAATACTAAAATAACGGTTGAAGCTAATACAGAATTGAATGATATAATACTTATCGCACCAGAGATTGAGGTAAAGAGTAATACTAAAGGAAATTTTCAAGCTTTTGCCAGTAACTTCATAGAAATAGGTTCTAATTGTAAATTACAATATCCTACGGCTTTAATTTTGAATGATAAAAGTAAGGGATTAAATGTTACATCTCAAGATCAATCAAAAATTATAATAAACTCAGGAACCGAAATTAAAGGTGAAATACTGTATTTAGGCGAATCGGTTGGTTATAAACCCAATGTGGTTATTAATAGGAATACAACTGTTTATGGTGAGGTGTATTGCGAACAAAATATGGAGTTATTGGGCACTGTATACGGCAGTGTATTTACATCTAGTTTTGTTGCAAATCAATCAGGTTCATCCTATCAAAATCATTTATATAATGCACAAATAAGTGCCAGCAAATTGCCAGATGAGTATATTGGTGTATTATTTAATAACAGTGAAAAAGGCATAGCGAAATGGCTGTATTAAAAAAAATACCAGCATCAACACTTATGGAAACCTTAGTGGCTTCTGTGTTATTAGTTGTTGTTTTTATGATTGCAAGTATGATTTTAAACAATTTGTTTTCAAATACAATTAAAACAAATAGAAGGGGTATAGAGAGCTATATTAATGAATTACAATACCAATTTAAAAATAATAAAATACGAGTACCTTATACAGATGATTACAAAAAGTGGGAAATAGAAGTAACAAAGGAAGTTATAAATAACCAATTTAAAGTAATTTATCAAGCCATTAATATCGAAACGAAGCAGGAATTAATAAAAATAGATAATGCCCAGAGCAATAACTAAAATAAAAGCCTTTACATTAAGTGAAATGATTATTGTAATGATAATTACTAGTATTGTAGTTGCAATGGCGTTTTCGATATTGCATTTGGTTCAAAAACATATGAGTGTGATTCAAAATAATTTTGCTAATAACTCAGAAATTGATAAACTAGACCAATTACTTTGGTTAGATTTTAATAGGTATTCAACAATTTATAAAAACACATCAGAAGATATTGTTGTGTTCAAAAATGAAATAGATTCAGTAGTATATCAGTTTAATAAAAAATTTATTGTTAAAAATACAGATACAATAAAAGTGTCTTTAAAAACAAAATCTTTTTTTTTAAATGGAAATAAAGCAACAAATTCAATTATTGATGCCATAAAATTGGAAACTGATAGCATATCTCAAAATCAAGTTCTTTTTGTTTTTAAAGAAAATGATGCAACGCATTACATGAATTAATGGCTTTCCAAATAAACGAAATATCAAATTTTAAAACTTCTAATCATAAGGAAAGAAAACGAGCGTCTTTTTTACAGAAAGAAGTAACTTTTTTTAATTCAGTATTTGGAAATAAGGTTAAAGAAGACTTTTACACCGAATTAGGAGTTTTGTTAAAGGCAGGAATAACCTTAAGAGATGGTTTAGAGCTATTAGCTCAATCTATAAAGAAAAAACAAGATCAGAACATATTAAAACATATAATTGGTGATATAGTTTCGGGTAAAACCCTATCTGAAGCGTTATATTCTCAAAAAGAATTTACTAGGTACGAGTATTATTCTTTAAAAATAGGAGAGGAGACGGGAACCTTACCTTTAATTTCCGAGCAACTAGGCTATTTTTATACAAAAAAAAATGAACAACGTAGAAATTTAATAAGTGCCTTAACTTATCCAATTATAATTTTAAGTACAGCAATTTTAGTAGTGTTTTTTATGTTGCGTTATGTAGTGCCTATGTTCCAAGATATCTTTAAGCAACAAAATGTCGAGCTTCCTACCATTACAAAAATAATAATAAAGCTATCCGCTTTAATAGGTGACTATGGATTGTTATTTTTTATAATTTTTGCCATTTTATTTGTCTTAAATAGATTGTTTAAAAGTAATTTACGCTTATCTAAAATTAAGGATAGTATCATTTTTAAAACCCCATACATAGGTAATTTTATTAAAGTTATTTACTTATCACAATTTACCCAGGCAGTATCGCTTTTAACAACTTCTAAAGTACCCATGGTGCAAAGTATTCAATTGGTGAAACAAATGATAGATTTTTTTCCTTTGCAAGAGGCTTTAAGTAAAGTAGAGTTATCGCTTCTTAAAGGAAAATCTTTGAGTAGTAGTCTTAGTGAAAATAAATTGTTTGATAATAAAATGGTGGCGTTGGTTAAAGTTGCAGAAGAAACAAATAAAACAGAATTAATTTTCGATAGACTTAACATGCAATATCATACGCAAATGCAACAGCAATCTAAAATTTTATCTACAATAATGGAGCCCTTAATTATTTTATTAGTGGCTGTTTTAGTAGGTGTAATTTTAATAGCTATGTACTTACCAATGTTTAAACTAAGCAGCGCTATCGGTTAATTTTGCTATAATTTAATTATAAAATTTTATGTCATTGAATTATTAATAATTAATGAGAAGAATAGATAGCAATTCAAGAGTAATGAAAAATAAATTATTAGCATACTATAATGCATTTTATGTTGAATTAATGTTGGTTAAGTCTTAAATTTGTAGACAAGACGTTCTATTAAAACAAACTATTTCAAACTTTTTAAAGGGTTAACTATTCGGTTAACACGGATTGTCTAAACTTTTAAAAGTATTGATTTTACAAGGTATATTAAATTGGGGTGTCATCCTGCCACCCCGACAAAAAAAGCCAGAAACTTATGTTTCTGGCTTTTTTATTTCTATTCTAAAACCATATAATTATTACAAGAAGTTTTTAATCTATCATTAATTAAGTCGGTAATTTATTTAAAGCAGAGCTATAATTTTAATAAATTTGAAAGCAAAATTTTAATAAATTAATAATGAATTTATTCAATTTAGATAATAAAGTTATACTAGTTACTGGTGGAGGCGGTGTTTTAGGCGGTAGTATGGCAGAATACCTATTAACTCAAGGTGCAACCGTTTTAATATTACATTATAAAGAACAAACGGTAACAGATACGGTAATTCGATTACAAAAAGTAAGCACTAAAGTTGATGGCTTTGTATGTAATGTTGTAGATGAAGAAAGTATTAAACAAACCGCCGATAAAATACTTGAAAAATATAAGCAGATAGATGTTTTAATTAATGCAGCTGGTGGTAACATGCCAGGAGCAACTGTAGGGCCAAATCAAAGTGTTTTTGATATTGATATGGGAGATTTTAAAAAAGTGGTAGACTTAAACCTTTTTGGTAGTATAATTCCTTCTATCGTTTTTGGTAAAGCCATGGCAAATCAAAAACAAGGTGTTATAATTAATATGTCGTCTATGGCAGCCGACAGAACCATAACTCGTGTTGCTGGTTATTCAGCTTCAAAAGCAGCAATAGATAATTATACAAAATGGCTTGCTGTAGAATTAGCTTTAAAGTACGGAGATGGACTTAGAGTTAATGCTATAGCTCCAGGTTTTTTTATAGGAAATCAAAATAGAAAGCTTCTATTGAATGACGATGGTAGTTATACAGATAGAGGAAATACCATAATAAATAATACACCAATGAAACGTTTTGGTGATGCCAACGAATTGCACGGGGCATTACATTATTTATGTGCCGATGCTTCAAAATTTGTTACCGGCATTGTAATTCCAGTAGATGGTGGTTTCAGTGCATTTAGCGGGGTTTAATTAAATTTATACGTTTAAAAATGATAGAATCTTTTAGATGGTTTGGGGTTAAGGACTCTGTAAAATTATCAGATATAAAACAAGCCGGAGCAACAGGTGTTGTTACAGCCTTACATCATATTGCAAATGGTGAAATTTGGGAAATTAATGAAATTAATAAAGTAAAACATGAGATTGAAGCTCATGGATTAGAATGGACGTTTATTGAAAGTATTCCTATTCACGAAAATATTAAACTACGAAAAGGCGACTACAAAACACGTATTGAAAATTATAAACAAAGTCTTAAAAATGTAGCGGCCTGTGGTATAAAAAATGTATGTTACAATTTTATGCCAGTTTTAGATTGGACACGAACAGAACTTTTTTGGAAGTTAGATGATGGTAGTACAGCCTTACGCTTTGATAAAGTTGAAATGGCAGTTTTCGAAAAATTTATAATGCAACGCGAAGGAGTAGAAAACGATTATACACCCGAAATTTTAAAACAAGCTGAAAGTCGTTTTAATGCTATGTCGGCCAATGAAAAGCAACGTTTAGAAGACAGTGTATTAAAAGGGTTACCAGGCACTGTAGATGATTTAACCATTCCTGTATTTAAAGAAATGATTGCGCAATACGATGCAATTTCTCATACAGATTTAAAAGCTAATTTGTCATATTTTTTAAATGAAGTTATTCCTGTTTGCGAAGAACATGGAATTGTTATGGCCATTCATCCAGACGACCCACCTATGGATATTTTAGGATTACCTAGAATTATTAAATCTGAAGATGATTTAGATGATTTAATAAGTTTTGTAGATAGCCCTGCAAACGGTATTACATTTTGTACCGGTTCTCTAGGCGCTAATCCAGCAAATAATCTTCCTGAAATGATAAAAAAGTTTGCTAAACGCATTCACTTTTTTCATCTTAGAAATGTAAGGCGAGAAGAAGATGGTAGCTTTTATGAAGATAATCATTTAGATGGCTCTACAGATATGTACGAAGTTGTTAAGGCAGCATTACAGATTGAAAAAGATAGGAATTTGCAAATACCCATGCGTCCTGATCATGGGCATCAAATGCTAGATGATTTAAAAAATAATGATGCTTATGCAGGCTATACAGCCATTGGTAGATTAAGAGGTTTGGCCGAAATTAGAGGTTTAGCTTTGGGTATTTCAAAATCTTAAATACTTATTCAAACAATTAAATATCGGGTTCGCCCGATATTTTTTTTATCTTATTATAAATCAATTATATTTAAAAGGTTTTTTTGTTAAAAGAACCATTATTTCATATTTAATTTCGTTAAATAAATTATTTCGCTATATTTGGTACGCCAATTTGGTGTACCAATTTTTAAACTAACTAAAAACATTCTTTTTTAAAGAGAAAATTATAAATGATGAATAGTAAAAGGAATCTTAAAATGAATAAAATAATTGTTCTAGTTGTTCTATTTTCGAGCTTAAGTGGTTGCTTAAGTTCAAAAAAGAATAATACTAATGCTGTTGTTTCACAGAAAGAGAAAAAAGTATATCCAAGTAATGTAATTCCTTTTATGGATAAATGGAAGATTCTTCTTGGCGATGGCACAAAGTCTGATTCGTTAATAAATTTTGATAAAGAAGATTTTTTCTATGTAGAAAATGATGGAAAAACAAACTGGGTAGTTTATAAAACACCTAATTCAGGTATAACATCTAGAACTTCAAGTAATACAAGAACTGAATTAGGAGAGAAAAAACATTGGATTCCTGAAACAGGCGGAAAGTTAACAGGGACTTTAAAGGTTATGCATGTATCAACATCTGGTGATGCTCGAGTAGCAGCTTCTTACTCGGTAGTTGTTGGTCAAATTCATAGCGATGAAGGGCATGAAAACGAACCATTAAAAATATTTTATAAAAAGTTTCCAGGGCATAAAAAAGGTTCGGTTTACTGGAACTACGAAATTAATACTGATGGCGATAATTCTAAACGTTGGGATTTTTCTACAGCGGTATGGGGTAACGATATGTCTGTTGTCGGAGAAACACCAGATACCTATCCAGAGGAACCAGAAGAAGGTATTGAATTAGGAGAAACTTTTAGTTACGAGGTAAATGTTCATGAAGGTATAATGTATTTAACTTTTACAAGCAAAGGACATGAAACGGTTAAGTTTACAAAGAATTTACTGAAATCAGATTTTTCAACAAAAGCAAATATTCCAGAACAAATTTTAACCTTATATGCTCCAATAGAACGTGATGGTATTGAACGCGATTCGGCTTATGCAGGAGAAATTCAGTATTTTAAACAAGGGGCTTATAATCAAACCAATGGTAAAGATCCGGAGAAAAATATAGTTTGGAACACGGGCTCAGAAACTTATGGTGGAGATATAGCAAAACAATATGCCAATGGTTGTTATGCCGAAGTTTGGTTTAGCAAAGCAACAGTTGGACCAAGTGTTGCACCTTAATATATATAGTTATGAATACTGTGTTTTATGTTATGGGCGTGTCCGGTTCAGGAAAAAGTACTGTAGGTAAATTACTTGCAGAATCTTTGGAGATAGCATTTTTTGATGGTGACGATTTTCACCCTAAAGAAAATATTGTTAAAATGAGTAACGGTATAGCTTTAAATGATGAAGACCGACAAGGTTGGTTATTAACTTTAAATGATTTAGCCGTAAATCAATTAAAACAAAATAGTTGCGTAATTGTTTGTTCGGCTTTAAAAGAAAAATATCGAGAAACTTTAAGCCAAACTATTGAAACCAATGTGAAATGGATTCACTTAATCGGTTCATACAATCAAATTTTAGAACGCATTAAGAAAAGAGAAAATCATTTTATGCCATCTAAAATGCTTAAATCTCAATTTGATACGTTAGAAGATCCCAAAACTGCTATAAATATTGATATAAGTTTAAAACCAGAAAAAATTATAGAGCATATTTTAAATAACATTTAAAAATAAGGCGTAGTTATTTAGCAAAAACACCACATGAGCTAAATATTTTAAAGCGCCAATACCATACCATTTACCAACAAACTAATTAAACTAAAATGATTGAATCCTCTCAGAAAACATCATTATTAAAAAAAATAATAGCTGTTGTTTTAAGTTTTGGCCCAGGTATTTTCGCTATTGGTTATACCATAGGTACAGGAAGTGTAACTTCAATGATAGTAGCCGGAAGTAAGTACAATATGCAGTTACTTTGGGTGCTATTATTAAGTTGTATATTCTCTGGAATTTTAATGTTTGTTTATGGAAATTATGCTTTAATAACAAGTGAAACAGCGCTTTTTGGGTTTAAAAAGCGTTTAAAATACGGAAAAGCTTTAGCTATATTAATTATAATAGGCATTACTTTTGGACAATGGAATTCTTTAATGGGAATTCTAGGAATTTCATCCAATATAATTTTTGAAATTTTAGCTATTAATTTTGAAGGTTTACGTCAGTTACAATATGAAACGGTGTTAATAACCACGATAGTAATTATTGTAGCTTTTTATCTAATTATGTTGGTTGGTAAATACACTTTTTTTGAGAAAATATTAGTCATTTTTGTAACCTTAATGGGGCTATCTTTTGTGTTGTCTTTATGTTTAGTGCAACCATTACCGCTAGATGTTGTAAAAGGCTTAATACCTTCCATTCCTAATGTTCCTGACGGTAAAATGTTGGTAGCAGCATTTGTTGGAACAACAATGGCAGCGGCTACATTTTTATCACGCCCTTTATTTGTTAAGGGGAAAGGGTGGACAATAAACAATTTAAAAGATCAGAAAAAAGATTCTATTACTGCTGCTATTTTAATATTTGTAATTAGTGGCACTATTATGGCCGTAGCTGCAGGCGCACTATTTTATCAAGGTAAAGAAGTAACTCATGTATTAGATATGGCAAATACCTTAGAGCCAGTTGCAGGAAAATGGGCGGTTACTATTTTCTTTTTTGGGGCACTAAGTGCTGGATTGTCATCTATATTTCCATGTTTATTAATAGCACCTTTACTTGTTGCCGATTACCAATCTGGTGAGCTTGATACCAATTCAAAACAATTTAGAATAATAACAGCAATAGCATGTTTAGTGGCTTTAATTGGGCCTGCATTTGGTGCTAATCCTATTGAAATTCAAATTCTATCACAGGTTTTTAATGTATTTATTTTGCCATTGGTAGTTTTGGGTATTATTCTGCTTGTTAATAATAAAAAGGTGATGAAAGGGTATAAAACATCAGTGTTTATAAACATATGTTTATTTGCAGCTTTATTTTTCTCTTGCTTAGTGTCTTACACAGGTGTAGTTGGAATTTTAACTAAATATTTTTAAAAAACTAGATGAAAACTAAACTAAATTTTTCGATTTTAATGTTCGCTTTGTTTGTTTTAATGTCCTGCGATAAAAAGGGTGGTAAAGCAAATTCCAATGCATTATTGGTTAAGGATGTAACTGAATTTAACACAGCTGTAAAAAATGCCAAACCTGGAGATACAATAACTTTGGTTAATGGTGTTTGGAAAGATGTAGAACTAGTATTTGAAGGTAAAGGAACAAAAGAAAAACCTATTACTTTAACAGTGGAAACTAAGGGAGAAGTTACCTTAGAAGGCAATTCAAACTTACAACTTGTGGGCGAATATTTAATTGTAGATGGTTTGGTTTTTAAAAACGGATATACACCCACAAACGCTGTGATTTCTTTTAGAAAAAGCCGAGAGGAAATAGCAAACAACAGCCGATTAACAAATTGTGTTATCGATAATTATAACAATCCAGAACGCCAAGTACAAGATTATTGGATTACTATTTATGGTAAAAATAATCGAATAGACCATAACCATATTGTCGGTAAGAAAAACTTAGGTGTAACTATGATTGTTGGGTTAGATACTGAGAAAAGCAGAGCGAATCATCATAGAATAGATCATAATTATTTTGGTCCAAGGCCAACTTATGGAAATAACGGAGGCGAAACTTTAAGAATTGGTACGAGTCATCATGCTCTTGAAAATTCTAATACACTAGTAGAATCTAATTATTTTGATAGAACCAATGGCGAGCATGAAATTATTTCAAATAAAGCTTGCCAAAACACCTTTAAATATAATACTTTTTTTGAGTGTACAGGAACTTTAACCATGCGTCACGGAAACGAAACTTTAGTAGATGGTAACGTATTTATTGGTAACGGAAAACCAAGCACAGGTGGCGTTCGTGTAATAAACGAATCTCAAACCGTTATAAATAACTATCATATTGGATTAACAGGCTACCGTTTTAGAGGCGCTTTTGTAATGATGAATGGCGTGCCTAATTCGCCACCAAACCGTTATGTTCCGGTAATCAATTCTAAAGTTAATAATAACACATTTATAAACTGCGACCACATTCAATTATGTGCAGGTAGCGATGCCGAACGAAGCACTGCTCCAAAAACATCAGAAATTTCAGGAAATATTTTTTATCACGGCTCTAAAGCTGATTTGTTTACTGTTTACGATGACATAAGTGGAATAACCTTTAAAAATAATATTCTAGGAAATAATTTAAAACCACTTTTAAAAGACGGATTTACTAATACTGAAATTACTTTAGTAAAAAACGATCAAGGGTTTTTAATACCAACATCCAATGCTATAAAACCTATTTCAATAAGTCCTAAAATTGCAACAAAAGAAAATACAGGAGTTTCATGGTATTCAAAAGATGATGAGGATGTTACGTTAAATTCGGGAAGTATAATTAAGGTTAAACCCGGCATTAATACCTTATACGATATTGTCAAAACATCTAAACCTGGTGATATTATAGCATTAGAAGAAGGCGGAGAGTATTTAATCACTAAAACTGTCGCAGTAAATCATCCCTTAACTTTTAAAACCATAGGCGAGAAAAAAGCAACAGTTTTGTTTGAACGTATGATGGCTTTCGAAATTCAAAATGGTGGAAGTTTAGAATTAGAAAACGTGTCGTTCGACGGATCAAAATCACCTGACTATGCTGGTAATTCGGTAATAAGCACCAGTAAAAACTCGATGATTGAAAATTATAAACTTTTTATAAATAATTGTGAGTTTATAGATATGGTTGTCAATCACTCGTTCGATGTACTTCGTGTATCAAAAGGCACCTTTGCCGATACTATAAGCATTCAAAATTCTATCTTTAAAAATATTTCAGGTCATATCGCTGCTTTAGATAAAGAAACTGATGATATTGGTGCATATAACGTAGAGTATTTTATAATGAAAAACAATATAATTACAGATTTACAAGGAACTGCTTTAAGGTTGTATAGAGGTGGTAAAGATGAAAGTACATTTGGTCCTTTTCTTGAAGTAAACCACAATGTATTTAATAATGTAGGTTTTGGTAAAAAGAATAAATACGAAGCAGCAATGTCACTTTATGGTGTGCAAGTAAATACCATAGAAAACAATATTTTTAATAATACTAAGGCTTTAAATATGCATTTAGTGGTTGGTGAACCTATTGTAAATTTGTTTAATAATAATTTTTATAATTCCGAAGAACTTATTGTAACTGGCGACCAAGCTTATGTTGAAAAAAATAGATGGAATTATAATCCAAAGTTTATAAATAATTCTTTTAAATTAAGTAAAACATCACCTTTAATAGGGAAAGCTACTGATGGTTTTAATATAGGTGTTTTAGAAAATGAGTAGATAAAATTTTAGTTTAGTAATAGTAAAAGCCCTGAAGGTTAATTTTTTAATTCTTCAGGGCTTTTTTGTTTAATAAAATTTAAGTTGCTGAAATATAAATGATTACAAAAAGTGAAAATTTCATAAAAATATTTTGAAGCTATTTTTTAATATTATATATTTGGTACACCAATTTGGTACACCAATTGTGTTTCCAAATAAAAACAACTAAAACTAAATTTTATAAAGGCATTATGAAACAAATCTTCAGCTAAAGTTTTGCTTATTATTTATTAAGCTGTAACAACCAATTTAATTCCAATTTAATTCTCTTTTAAAACAATAAAATCAGTCTGCAAATTGAAATTAAATTTTTAAAACCGAACTAATTAAAAATTACTAACAACTAAACAAATTATTAAATGAATTTTAAATTGAAACTAAGCTTATGGCTAATTTTGGTATTTAATATATCATTATTTGCCCAAGAAGGATATCAAATATCCGGAGTGGTAAGGGATGAGGCAGGTATGCCAATTCCTGGAGTAAACGTAATCGTAGCAAACACAACAAAAGGCACTGCAACAGATTTTGATGGCCAATTTCAGCTAACAGTTACAAACGGAGACGTACTGAAGTTTTCCTATTTAGGCTACGTTGGTCAAAGCATAAATATTACAGGGCAAAAATCTATTGAAATTATATTACAAGAAGACGCAAGTACTTTAGATGAGGTGGTGGTTGTTGGTTATGGGGTTAGAAAAAAATCGCATTTAACAGGAGCTATTGCAAAAATAGGAGGAGAAGACGTGGCGGCAGTTCAAGTAGCTCGTGTAGACGAAGCTTTAGCAGGTAAATTACCCGGAGTTTTAATACAAAACCAAAGTGGAGAGCCTGGTGCCGATTTAAAAATACAAATTAGAGCAGCATCCTCTATATCTGGAGACTCAGGTCCTTTAATTGTTGTTGATGGATATCCTATTTCTGGCAATTTAGCAACAGTTAACCCGAACGATATAGAAAGTATGGAAGTTTTAAAAGATGCTGCATCTGCTGCAATTTATGGGTCTAGAGGTGCCAATGGCGTTATTTTGGTAACTACCAAAAAAGGAAAAACAGGAAAGCTTAATTTTAGTTACAACGCTTATACAAGTACATCTAGCAAATATGTAAGAGATATTGAAATGTTAAAAACAGCTTCAGAATGGGCTGCAGAAATACAAACAGGTGCTTACGATCTATCTGAAATAGACCCAGCACTGCTTTCTTACAGATTAGATGCTTACGAAAATGCTCCAGATGTAGTTAGTGTAGAGGATTGGCTATTTAGAAACGGAAACTCTACCAGTCATGATTTTAGTGTAAGTGGAGGTTCAGAAAATTTAAAAGGCTTTGCATCTTTAGGATATTTAAAAACAGATGGTATTGTTAGAGGTCAAGGTTTCGAGCGTATAAATGCACGCATGAATATAGATGCTAATTTAAACGATAAATTAAAAGCAGGAATGAGTATAAATGGGTATTATGGAAACCAAGATATAGTGCCATGGGATATGCGAGATCTTTTAAGAACATATAGTATTAGCCCGATATATCATACTGCAGAATCCATAGCGTTTGTGCAAGAATTAGATGCCAAAAGACAAGCCCTATACGAATCTGGTTTCACTGGAGCAAATGTAGATAGAAGCTTCGATCAAGATAGAAGAGGTATAGGTTTAGATCCTACAAGTATATATTTGTTACAGCCAGGTGACGTTGTACACGATTGGCATTATGGTAGAAACCAAAATGGTATTGGAGGTACAGGAGATGCTGGTGTAGCTGCTAAATTTGATAATTCAAGACGTTGGAAGAAAACATATTTTGCTAACATGAACTCTTATCTACAATACGCCATTTTAGAGGGTTTAAATATTAAGACTGTTTTCGGATCAGATATACAAGATACACAAAATTATTATTACAGAGGTATATTGTCTGATGGACAGCAACGTTCTACACAAACAAACTTAGATATTTCTAACATTAAAAAATCGACCATTTTAAGCGAAACTACTTTAAATTATGCTAAAGTATTTAATGATAAGCATGATGTTTCTGCAGTAGTAGGTTTAGAGTTTCAAAACACATACTTCAAAGGTATTGTAAACGATGGCACAAATGTTCCTTTTGGATTACCTCTAAACTATTCATTCTTTAGTGCAGAAGATGTAGTAACTTATGAAGTAGATGAAACACGATCAAGAAGAAGTATTTTTGGTAGAGTAAATTATGCTTTCGATGATAGGTATTTATTATCATTTTCATTAAGAAGAGATGGCGATTCTAGGTTTGGTGCAAATAAAAAATATGCAACATTTCCAGCGTATTCAATTGGCTGGAACATGCATAAAGAAGCCTTTTTAGCCGATAGTAAAGTTATAAGTTTATTAAAGCCACGTTTTAGTACAGGTTCATTAGGCACAGAATCTTTCCTTGGGTCGTACGATGCATTAAGTATATTAAGTACATCTCAAACAGCTTTTGGTACAGGTTTTTTAATTCCAGAAAACGTTGCAAATCCAGATTTAACTTGGCAAACAAATAAAGAAACAAACTATGGTATAGACACCGGTTTTTTAAATAATCGTATTAGACTTAGTGTAGATTATTATACCTCAGATATAGAAGATATGTTAATTAACCAGAGTGTGTCAGAGGTTTTAGGAACATCTTCAATTGTATTAAATCGAGGTGATGTAAAAAGCTCAGGACTTGAGTTTGAATTGAATGCAGGTATCATTCAAAAAGAGGATTTTAACTGGAGTATTAATGCTAACTTATCTACCGTAAAAACAGAAATTACAAGCTTAGGAGATTTAGATGCATTACCAACCCAAATATATGGTGGACCAAGCGGAAGAGGGCCAGAGTTTAGAAACTATGTTGGTGGAGAAATAGGTGAAATGTGGGGTTACCAAGTAACTGGTGAAGTAGAAACTATTCATATAGAAGATCCATCGAGAAATATAGGTTTTGGAAGTTCAGAATGGTATGTAGTAGATCAAAACGGAGATGGAGAAATAACTTATGAAGGAGATTACGTAAAATTAGGTTCAGCTAACCCAGATTTTTATTGGGGTTTATCAAGCTCAATGAATTATAAAAATTTCGATTTATCATTTCAATTTCAAGGATCACAAGGCGCAGAGGTTTATAACATAGATCCGTTGTATTGGAAATCACAGTTTGGAGGAAGACTAAGAGATAGCTTTGATGCCAATAACGATGGTATTGCAGATGCATCGGGTAAATTTTACGAAGAAACCAGAAACGCACACGGTTCAGGCATTCAAGATGCATCATACATAGCATTACGTAACTTAACTTTTGGTTATACTATAAATCCAGATTTTGTAAATAAAGTAGGTATAGGTTCTATGAGACTATATTTAGCCGCATCAAATTTATTATACATAATGGGAGATAATTATACATCTTTTAACCCTGAAGGTGTAGAAACAGAAAACTCGGGTTATGCGGGGCCAACTACTTACGGGTACCAAGAAGGTGCTAGCCCAATTACTAGAAGTTTTACGTTTGGAGTTAATGTGAATTTTTAAAAAAAAGAATAATGAAAAAAATAGAAATTATATACATACTGTTGTTGTCTGTGTTTTTTGTAACATCTTGTGACAATGATTTAGATCAAACACCACCAAAAGATTTGGAATCTAGTGCGTTAACAGAATATGAACCTGTACTATATGCAGCATATTATTACCAAACAGGAGCTTCTACACCCTTATTAATAATGGGAGATTTTAGAGCAGATAATATGTTAATGATAGAGGAACCTTACCCAGCATTTGATAGATTTAATTCCGATTTAGCTGGAGGCGATTTAGTAGAGCAATTTTTTCGTCCTTTTTACAGCAATTTATACAAAGCTATTTTAAGTGCAAACAATGTTATAGATAACTCTGCCGACGATACAGAAGTGTCTGAAGCTTACTTTTTAAGAGCTTTATCTTATTTTAAATTAGTTACCGTATTTGGAGATGTTACTATTAATTTATCTCCAACACCAAATACCTCAGATTTATCAATATTAGAAAGGCAACCCGCAGACGATGTTTATAACAACATTATTATTCCAGATTTACAAGCAGCTATCTCAGGTTTATCAAATTCAGAAATTAGCGAAGGTCGAGCATCACAATTAGCAGCACAAGCCCTTCTTGGTAAAGTTTACATGTACAGAGGTAATTATACTAGTGCATCGCCAATGTTGGCTGCAGTTGTTAATAATGCATCAGGAGCAGGAGTTACTCTAGAGTCTAATTTTGCAAATGTTGTAGTAGATGAAAACTCAGAAGTTATTTTCGCGACCAAATTTTCATCGTCTATTTCAGATGCTTACAGTTTTGCTTCAGAGTTTCCAATTTGGTTTTCAGGAGCAGATACAAAATCGCCATTACCACTAGATCCTGATTTAACAGCAGCTTTCAATGAAAGTAGTGCAAATGCAGGTACAACAGATTTAAGAAAAGATTTAACTATTGATGAAGTTAATAATACAGGAATAAAATATACTGGAGCCCTAGAGCAAGATCATATAGAAATGAGATTATCAGATTTCATTTTAATGTATGCCGAGGCTTTAAACGAAACAACAAATGCTACTGGAGCACAATCTGCTACAATTTTAGCTTTGTTAGATGATATTAGGTCAAGAGCAGGTTTGCCAAGTTTAGTAGGTACAGCAACTACTCAAGCCGAAGTAAGAACAGCTATAGCTAAAGAAAGACGCTTAGAGTTAGCATTAGAAGGACACCGATGGTTCGATTTGGTTAGAACCAATACTGTTGATGAAGAAATGGGCGAGGTAATTAATAGTAATTATTACATATTTCCAATCCCTACATCCGAAATCACAGCTACTAATGGTGTAATTACACAAAATGAAGGATATTAAAAATTTAGCTTAAATGTTAAATTTGAGTTAGTTTAGTTTTTTATGGGTTAGCCAACGCATCATAGATGTGGAGGTATGTGTTGGTTAACCTTTTTAATTTTATTTTGGTAAATAAAATTATTTGAATAGTTTTACCTACTTTAACTGGCGTACCAATTTTAACAAAATGAACTTAGATATTCTTTCTAAAAATGAAAATCAAGAAATAACAACTAGAGTAAATAATATAATTTCTCAAATTAGTGATTTAATAAAGGAAAAACATTTACAACCAGGAGATAAGCTTCCTGCAGAAAGAATTTTAGCAGAAAAATTTGATGTTAGTAGACGAACTATAAGAGTTGCAATTTTAAAATTAGAATCTTACGGTATTTTAAAAGCCATACCGCAAAGTGGTACTTTTATTGCAAATATTGGAGCTACAGCAATGCACGGTATGATTGAAGATATACTAAGCTTGGGAGTACCCGATTTTAAATCGTTAGTTGAAACAAGAATATTATTAGAACTTAAAGCTGTTAGGTTAGCAGCCTTAAGGCGCTCCGAAGAAGATTTAGTAAGAATTAAAAACGCCTTAAAAGCTCACGAAACTAAACTTAGTTCTGGCGAAGATGCAGTTCAAGAAGATTTATTGTTTCATTTAGCTATTGCTAAAGCAAGCGGAAATGTAACAATTAACCAAATTATGATTGGGATAACACCACAAATTATAGTAGATTTTAAAAAATATCATAAAGATTACAATTCGTTGGATGAACTAAGAATTTTAGAACATGCCGAAATTTATGAAGCTATAAAAGAACGAAATCCGCAATTGGCAAAAGAAAAAATGAAAAAGCATTTTAAAATGTTATATCAATATTGTTATGATATTTAAGAATTAAATGTAAAAAGAAACAATACAAACAAGAATAAACAAAAATGGGAAGATTAAAAGGAAAAATTGCAGTAGTAACTGGTGGGGCTAGAGATATAGGGCGTTCAATATGTGTTAAATTAGCAAAAGAAGGAGCAAAAGTTGTAGTAAATTATTTAAATAGTGAAAAAGATAGAGATACAACTTTAGAAGCTATTAAGGCCGTAGAAGGAGAAGCTATTGCAGTTTATGGAGATGTAACAAAACAAGCAGATATTGATGCCATGGTAGCCAAAACAAAAGAAGCTTTTGGCGATAAAATTGATATTCTTGTTAATAATGCAGGTGGTTTATTTGGAAGAAGAACAGCCGAAGAGCTAGATGAAGATTTTTACAACCTAGTTATGGGTGTTAATTTTAAAGGTGTTGTTTTTGTAACCCAAGCATTTAAAACTATGATGGGCGAAGGAGCATCAATTGTTAATTTAGCATCACAAGCTGGTCGCGATGGCGGCGGCGGCGGTTCTGTTTTATATGCTGCATCAAAAGGTGCTATAATGACACTAACTCGTAACTGGGCTAAAGAGTTTGGTCCACAAGGTATTCGCATAAATGCAGTTTGCCCAGGTTTAATAGGAACAAAATTTCACGATGATTTTACACAAGATGAGGTAAGAATAAAAGTAGCAGGATCAACTCCCTTAAGAAGAGAAGGACACCCAGATGAGGTGGCAGACTTGGTTGCTTATTTAGCCAGTGACGAAGCATCATTTATCACTGGAAATAACGTAGATATTAATGGCGGTCTAGCATTTAGTTAATTTCGGTTATTTACGTTATTTATTAACCCGATAACTTTAATAGTTATCGGGTTTCTTGTTTAATTAG
This sequence comes from Neotamlana laminarinivorans, assembly GCF_020523925.1. Taxonomy (GTDB): domain Bacteria; phylum Bacteroidota; class Bacteroidia; order Flavobacteriales; family Flavobacteriaceae; genus Neotamlana; species Neotamlana laminarinivorans. Next base: position 57,761 of record NZ_JAJAPW010000001.1, read on the forward strand.
TGCAGGGGTATAAAGTTTTTAATTGTTTTAGCTGCTTTCTCAGCTGTAATGTCTCGCTGTGGAGTACCAAACATTTCGTAGCCAACCATAAATTTTTTAACTGTGGCACTTCTTAATAATGGCGGATAAAAACTCATGTGCCAATGCCAATGGGTATTATCTTTATTATTAGTTGGGGCTTGATGTATACCACTTGAATAAGGAAACGACGTGTTAAAAATTTTATCGTAAGCTTTGGTTAATACCGAGATGGCTTCTGCGTAAAGCAAAGTTTCATCAGAGTTCATTTCTAAAATATTTTTTTGATGCTTTTTTGGAACAATCATAGCTTCAAAAGGCCAAATAGCCCAAAACGGAACCAAAATAACAAAGGCTTTGTTTTTATAAATAATACGTTCATTTTTTTCTAATTCTTGAATTAAATAATCTTTTAAAAGGCTAGTGTTTTTTTTTCTAAAATAATTTAGCTGTTGCGTATCTTTTTTTAAAACTTCATTTGGTAAAGTGGACTGACTCCAAATTTGTCCATGCGGATGCGGATTGCTACATCCCATAACGGCACCTTTATTTTCAAATATTTGTACGTAATTAATAAACGCCTTAGCACCAAGGGTTTTATATTCGTTTTGCCATGCTATAACTACTTTTTTTATTTCTTTTGGCGTCATATCTGCAAGACTTTTAGAGTGGTCGGGGCTAAAACAAATTACTTTACATATTCCTTTTTCGCTTTCGGCAATTAATAGTCCATCATTTAGCTTAAAGTCTGGAGCATCTTTTTGTAACGCAGCAAAATCGTTGGTAAACACAAACACATCTTTATAATCTGGGTTAATTTCTCCATTTATTCTGGTATTTCCAGCACATAAATAGCAGTTTTCATTGTAAGTTTCACGCTTTTTTTTTGATGTTTCTTCGTTTTGTCCTTGCCATGGGCGTTTTGCTCGATGTGGAGATACTAAAACCCATTCGCCAGTTAATATATTAAATCGTTTATGAGAGTAATCTTGTAATTGCGAGTTCATTTGTATTTAGTTTAAGTGGTTTGGCTTATTACATGCGTGCCATTTGTTAATTCTACGATATAAATGGAACAATCTAAATTAAACTTTGATTTATATGCTTGTGAAACTTTGGTTAAAACTTCTGTAGTGTGATTTTTTTCAATTAAATTAATGGTACAACCTCCAAAGCCACCACCCATCATTCTTGCGCCAATAACATAATTGCTTGCTTTAGCTTCATCAACTAAAAAATCTAATTCATTACAGCTAACTTTATATTGTTTTGTAAGGCCTTCATGCGATTTATACATTAAGTTTCCTAAACCTATTAAATCTTTGTTTAGCATTGCTGCAGACGCTTTTTGCACACGATTGTTTTCTTGAATTATAAATAATGCTTTTTGATAATTTTCTGGAGTTAAATCGTTTTCAATTCGTTTCAAATCACCTTCAGTAGCATCTCTTAAGGCTTTGATTTTTAGTGTTTTTGAAATGCTTTCGCAAACAGACCGCCTGTTATTGTATGCACTATCCGATAGGCTATGTTTTACATTGGTGTTAATTAATACTAATTGATAATTCTCAAAATCTATTTTAAAAGGTTTAGCTTTAATAGATCGGCAGTCTAAAAGTAAGGCATAATTTTTTTTACCAAACATACTGGCGTATTGATCCATAATACCGCACTTAACACCAACATAATTATGTTCTGCCTTTTGTGAAATAAATATCATTTCTGTTTTTGTAAGTTTAAGGTTGAAAAGGTTATTTAAACCAAAAACTACACTGTTTTCTAGAGCTGCAGAAGAAGACATTCCTGCACCGGCGGGAATATCGCCTTTAAAAACAAAATTGAAATTACCTATAGGTTTATTTAATTTTAGTAGTTCGGCAACCACGCCAAGTATGTAATTTTCCCAGCTACCTTCAGGCAAAGCGGTTATACTTTTTAAGTTAAATTGAAAACTACTTTTTTTATCTAATGCATAAATAGTTGATTTTGAATGGTTGGTTTTTTCAATAGCTGCATAAATTCCTTTATTTACAGCACCTGGAAAAACAAAACCTTCATTATAATCGGTGTGTTCGCCAATAATATTAATTCTTCCTGGAGAGAAAATTAAGAGCGGTTTTACCTTAAATGTGTTGGTAAACGCTTTTGTTATTTCATTAATTATTAGTTGGTTCATATTAAGTGCTTTAATCTATATCTATAGTCCAGGTTATATTATAGAGTTTATTAGGATTTAATATTTGCAAACCTATTTTGTTATTAAAACTATCGGAAACACCTGTAGTAGGTTCTATGGCCATAATATTAGCTTTTGGAGGCGTGTATAATTGTAAAAAATTTTGCTTTGCTGTACTACTGAATTTGAGACTATAAGTAGGTGTTTTAAATAACACTTCATCGGAATTCAAAATCCAACAATCGTCTAGTTTTTTATCTGAAATTTTAAATTCGTTTTCGGTAATTGTTTTTGTGCCAGTAGTTATATTTCTTTTATCCAGTTTAATTTTTCTTGAGCTATTAAAACGTATTATACTTTCAGATAAATTTTTACTAGAAAAATAAGGATGCCAACCTAAAGTGAAGGGAAAGGCTTTATTACTTGTGTTTTTTATCTTTAGTTGTAATGAAACACGGGTTTCTGTAAAAATATATTCTACTTGTAAATTATAAGTAAAGGGAAAGCCCACAAATGGTTCAATCTCTTTATACTCTAAAACAATTTTAGCTGTATTCTGCTCGGTTTCTGTTTCAATAATATTGAATGTTTTATTAAATATTAAACCATGTAGCGCATTATTGTTGGCTGGTTCGTTGATGTTGAAATTAAAAGTTTTACCATCAAAAATATATTCACCATCTTTTATACGATTGGCAAATGGAAATAGAATAGATGAAGCATAAGTAGTATTATATTTTAAAGGCGATAAATCTTTTATTATCTCATGTCCTTGTAGCGTAAGTTGTTGCAAGCTTGCACCATCGTTTAAATATATTTTGGCAGATGTTTTTGTGTTAGAGTGGGTTACCTCTATAATATTTAGCTTTTTATTGTGTTGAAGTTTGTACATTATATAGAGTTTCTTAAAATTAGTTTACTAGGGTTTTCAATTTGTTGCTGTTGGTTTTTTAAAATCATTTTGGCTAAACGTTTTCCCATATCATTAAAATCTGTTGAAATTGTAGTAATACCACCTTCTACAATTTCTTTTAATAAGGTGTCGTTGTAAGAAATTATTCCAATGTTGTTGGCAAGAATTAGTTTATTGGTTTTTATCTTTTTTAAAATCCGTAATAAGTTTTCATCATCAGGAATAATAAATAGCTCGCCTTTTTTTGGTGATTTTTCAATTAAATTTTTTTCAATAGAATAGTTTATATTATGGCTTTCACAGAAATTGGTGAATCCTTTAATCATTCCCACGGGTTGTTTAAAATCTGTATTTACCAAAATAAAGTGATTGTATTTTGCTACTAGTGTTTTCAATTCATTTAAATGATTGAAAATTGCTTTCTCAAAATTTTGATAAATAGCAGAGTAGTTATTTAAATCGTTGTGAATTTGATCTAAAATAAAGACTTTATCATTAGGTAAATGGGTTAAAGTATTATTCGTGTTTTTAAAATTTGCTGGCATAATAACGTAATAATTGTAGTCGCCAGCTTTATCTTGAATTAATTTATTAAAAACCGATTGGTTAAAGTGATGAAAATAAATATCTACTTCAATGGTGTTACCAAGTTGTGTTATAAAAGCATTGTATAAATTTTCTTTAAACGAATTAAGTTCATCAAACAACAAAAATACTCTTTGTTTAATATGTACATTTTCACTTAAAACATAATAACCTTTACCTACTACAGATTGAATAACGCCTCTGTTTTTTAATTCGTTAAAGGCCATTAAAACGGTGTCTCGAGAAAGTAAATTATCGGTTTTAATTTTATTAATAGATGGTATTTTATCACCTTTTTTAAGTTTTCCTGCAACTATTAATTCTTCAATGGCATTAATAATTTGCTTATACTTTGGTACTCCTATTTTCTTTTTAATCTTAATCATATAATTAGTAGTAAAATTATAAAAATTTAATTAAAAAACCTACTAGACCCTACTAGTTGTTTTTGTTATTTAATACTAATGTTTATTTTGCTTTAGGTAATTTTAAAATTCACTTTATAATACATGGTTTTTATTGTATGTTTAAGCCTTTGTATAATTATTTTTAATTAAGAAGTGATAAATGAGAATGCCAGAAATCCTTAAAAGTATATGTTTAAGCCTGCTTTTTATAGGTTGTAACTCATCAGATTCAACAAAAAATAAATTTAATGTTGTTAATAAACGATATGATGGAAGTTGGGAAGCTCTTCAAAAAATGCCAGTTCCAGATTGGTTTAACGATGGTAAAATAGGAATATTTATTCATTGGGGACCATATAGTGCTATTGGGCACAGAAAAGGCGGAAGTGGGTATGCCGAACATGTTCCAAAGCTTATTTATAAAGATTCTGCTTATTACTATCCTTATTTAAGAAAACGTTGGGGTGCAGCCCCACCTGAGTTAGGTTATAAAGATATTATTGAAGAGTTTAAAGCTGAAAATTGGAATCCGGAAGAATGGGCAAAATTGTTTGCAAAAGTAGGTGCAAAATATGTAGTGTTAACAGCCGAACATCATGATGGTTGGGCTAATTGGGATTCTGATTTAACACCCTGGAATGCCATGGATAAAGGGCCTAAACGTGATTTGGTGGGCGATTTAGGTAAAGCTGTTAGAGCGCAAGGTTTAAAATATGCACCATCGTACCACAGAGAGCGACATACCAGTTTTTTTACCACAGAGCAATACAAGGTTAATGCTATTGCCCAAAACGATATTTTAGAAGAAATTAAAAGAAATCCTGAAGCAAAATCTTTATACGGGCCTTTTGGATTTAGTAAAGAGGCCGTAGATGAGTATGTGGCCAGATGGAAGGAAATTCAGGATAAATATAATCCTGACTTTTTGTGGATTGATGATATTCCAATTTTTACAAGAGATGGAAATAATACGCAAGTTGAGCCCAAAGTATTTAAACCAGAAATTCAATATTATTATGACCAATGTAGATTGATGATTACAGATTTCATGAATAATGGAATAAAGAATAAAAAGGAAGTCTATGTAAATAATAAAGGTAAAAACAGAAACTGGCCAGATGGAATTGGGTGTTTAGAAAAAGATAACTTAAAACTAAAAGTAATTGGTCCTAAATGGCAAAGTTGTACAACATTTGGTACTTCTTTTGGGTATTTAGAAAATGATAAATATAAATCTGCTAATACTATTATTGATGAAATGATAGAAGTCGTTGCTAGAAACGGAAACTTTTTGGTAAACATTGGTCCTAAACCAGATGGAACCATACCAGAAGAGCAAATAGACCTACTAAACAAAATGGGAGATTGGTTAGCTATAAATGCAGATGCTATTTATGGAACTCGTTATTGGAAAGAAAATCACCAAGAAAACGGAAATTTAGCTTTTACTACCAAAGGAACAAAATTATTTGCCATTGCTTTGGATGAGCCAATACATGCAATTTTAATAGAAGCAACTAAAGATTGGACAAATAACGATGTAAAATCTGTTAAATTGTTAGGATCAGAAGCTGATGTGTCTTGGGAAATGACAGCTCAAGGTTTAAAAATTATTCCTCCAGAAAACTTAGGAAAAAGTAACTATGCATGGACTTTTGAAATTGAAACTAATAAAAACCAGCACACACCAAATGTTATTCAAACCGACCCAACAAAAGCATTAAAAGGTACAAAAAAAGTAGATTTAGATGGTGAGCATTAGTCTTACAAAATCATATCATTATAGTTTATTACCGTTTTAAATCCTTTGTTTTTAAAATATTTGCTAGGGTTATTTTCTGATGCTACCAAAACAAAATCGCCACCCCAAGCTCCTAAACTTTTAATACTTCCGTTAAAATCAGAAAAAAGTCTTTCTTTAACAGGAGTTTGGTTTGTAATTTCTGCAATTAATGTTTCATGCTCATTAATAAGTTTAAAAAAGTCATTTAATGTTTTACAAGAAATAATTTTAAGGGTTATTACGTTAATTTTGGCTATAATTTCAGTAACGTTATTTCTGTTGTTTTTGTAGTGTTTTATACCATCTCGACTGTTTTGTTTTTGGTTTAAATGCACAAAGTATAAGTGCTTTTTAAATTCAGGAAGAAAAGAAACAGCTTCAACAATAGGTGTTTTGTTTTGTAAACAATAAGTTATTGGTGTATTGTGTTGTGCACAAGCAATGTCGTAACCACTGCCGCCAAAAGTAAATTTCAACAACTTAAAAGCATCAATATTAGCCCATTGCGCTATGTTATTTATTAAGGTTGATGAGGTGCCAAGTCCCCAATTATTTGGAAAATTTAGTTTTGTGCTCACTTTAAAGCCTTCTTTTTTATTTAAAAAATCAGGGTTTAATTGCTTGGCGGCATTTAAAATTTCTATTAATCTGGTAGAAATAGCATTGTTAGTGCTTTCATGTATTATAAAGCCTTCATTTATATGTATTTCATCAGTAAACCAAAGCTCATTTTCACTGTTAAAACTTTGCCACAATAGAGTTCCTTGGTTGAAGGGTTCAATTTCTAAAGTTTGGCCATATTTTGTAGGTACAGCTAAAGCGTTTGCACCATCGAGCACAACATATTCACCTGTAATTAAAAGTTTGCCGTTACTATAAAAGCGTTGTTTCAAAATTAATTATTTGCTCTTAGGTTAGTAATAGCTTCAACCACTGCGCTGTGGGAAACTGTTTGGTTTTCAAATTGTTTGCTTAGGATTTCTTTTTCGGTTTTAGTAGCTTCAAACTGATTTAAAATATTCATTAAATGCATTTTCATGTGCCCTTGCTGAATACCTGTAGTTGTAAGCGAACGTAAAGCGGCAAAATTTTGTGCTAAACCTGCAACAGCAACAATTTGCATTAATTCTTTAGCCGATGGTTTTCCTAACATTTCTAAGGCTAATTTTACTAAAGGGTGTAAGCCTGTTAATCCGCCAACGGTACCTAAAGCCAAAGGGATTTCCATCCAAAAGGTGAAAACACCATCTTCAATTTTGGCATGAGATAAACTACTATATGTACCGTTTTTACAAGCATAGGCATGCACACCAGCTTCAATGGCTCTAAAATCGTTTCCCGTAGCCAGTACTACGGCGTCAATACCATTCATGATACCTTTATTGTGTGTAACTGCCCGGTATGGTTCTACTTCGGCTATGTTTACTGCTTGTACAAATTTTTCCGCGAAAGCGTTACCTTCAATATTTTTTTCAGTTAAATCGTCTACTTTACAACTAACTTCTGCGCGAACCAAGCATTCTGGAACATAGTTAGATAGAATACTCATTACAATTTCAATTTGTTTTTCTTCTTCAGAAAATAAATCAAAATTTAAAGCTTCAGTTTTTAGGGTTTTTGCAAATTGCTCAAGGCAGGAATTTATAAAATTAGCACCCATAGCGTCTAACGTTTCAAACGAAACGTGAAGCTGATAGTAGTTTGCTAAACTTTCGGTTTTATCGCGTAATTCTATATCTAAAATACCACCACCACGCTTTTCCATATTTTGCGTAATGCTTTTGGCATCTATTAAAAGTTGAGGTTTTACTATTTTAAAAAACTGTTTAAGTTTTTGTTTATCACCTTTATAATTAAAATGAACTTGACCAATTTTTGTGGTTGAAATTACTTTGGTTTTAAATCCGCCTCTTTCCATCCAAAATTTTGCAGCTTTACTTGCGGCCGCCACCACCGAGCTTTCCTCGATAGCCATTGGTATGGTATAAATTTTATTGTTTATAGAAAAATTAGGGGCGACACCAAGGGGTAAATAATAGTTTGTAATGGTGTTTTCTATAAATTCATCATGCAATTGTTGAAGCTTTTCATCGCTATTCCAGTATTGTGTTAGTACGTTTTTAGCATTTTCAGAATCAGAAAAATAGGTGTTAACAATCCAATCAATTTTTTGTGTTTTCGATAGTTTCGAAAAACCAGAAATAGTTTTACTCATAAGGTATTAAGTTGCAGCGCAAAGATACTATTCTTCATTTAGTTTTAAATAACCAATTAATACAAGCTTCTTATTAAAGTGTTAATTTTAGGTAGTTTTTGCATAATTTTTAGTAAACTTGGGCACATTTTGAAAAATAAATATCTTTTTTAATGAATAACCTAAAATTATCCTTTTTGTTTTGCCTTTTTATATCTTCAATAAGTATAGCGCAAACAAAAGAAATTACCCTAGAAGACATTTGGAAAAACAGAACCTTTAGCACAGAACATATGGATGTGTTGCATTCCATGGCTAATGGGCAACAATATTCTGTATTAAATTTTAATAGAGCAGAAAGAAGCACTTCAATAGATATTTACGATTATAAAACACTAGAGAAGGTTAAAACTTTGGTTAGTTCTGCTAATTTAGATGAAATACCGTACTTTACAAATTACACATTTAGTGAAGATGAAACTATGGTTTTACTTGCAACAGAAGAAGAAGCTATATTTCGTCGTTCATCTTTAGGAAAGTATTTTGTGTATAATGTTAAATCAAAAACTTTACAAAGTGTAAGCGATTTTAAAATACAAGAACCTACGTTTTCACCTAACGGGAAATTTATAGCCTACGGTTATCAAAACAATTTATATTATAAAAATTTAGAAACTAATGAAGTTACACAAATAACTTTTGATGGTAAGAAAAATGAAATTATAAACGGTATTACAGATTGGGTTTACGAAGAAGAATTTAGCTTTGTTCGTGCTTTCGATTGGAATTCAGGAAGTAACAAAATTGCATTTATTCGTTTTGACGAAACTAACGTTCCAGAATTTTCAATGGATGTTTATGGTAATGCGCTTTACCAAACTCAACATGTTTTTAAATATCCAAAAGCAGGAGAAGCTAACGCTTTAGTTTCATTACATATTTTTGATGCTGAAACTGGTAAAACAGAAGAAGTAAAGGTAGATAAGGCTTACAATGATTTTTATATTCCTAGAATAAAATGGACAAATAATCCAGATGTTTTAAGTGCACAATACATGAACAGACACCAAAATGAACTAGATTTATGGTTTGTAAATGCAGCAAAAAATACATCAAACTTAGTTTTAGCCGAAACCGATAAAGCTTATATTGACGTAACGTTTAACTTAACCTTTTTAAAGGATAATAGTTTTATCTGGACTAGTGAAAAAGATGGATACAACCACATTTATCACTACGATAAAACAGGGAAATTAATTAACCAAGTTACAAAAGGAAATTGGGAAGTAACCGATTATTATGGGTTCGATGAAAAAACAAAAACTATTTTTTATCAATCTGTAGAAAATGGTTCTATTAATAGAGATGTTTATTCTATTAAATTAAACGGAAGAAATAAAAAGCGCTTAACTAAAACCGAAGGAACAAATCAAGCTGCTTTTAGTGCCGACTTTTCATATTTTATAAATACTTTTTCAAGTGCAACTACTCCTTACGAGTATACTTTAAATAGTGCCTCATCAGGGAATTTAATAAAGAGTATAAAAGATAACGATAAATTATCGCAAAAACTTGCAGATTATAAAACATCAAAAAAAGAGTTTAGTACCATACATGTAAACGGTAACGATTTAAATATGTGGATGATTAAACCTGCCGATTTTGATGAAACTAAAAAATATCCGCTTTTTATGTATCAATATTCTGGTCCTGGTTCGCAGCAAGTGGCTAATAAATGGAACAGTTCTAACGATTATTGGTACCAAATGTTAGCCCAAAAAGGTTATATAATTGTTTGTGTAGATGGCAGAGGAACAGGTTTTAAAGGAGCCAATTTTAAAAAGGTTACACAAAATGAACTTGGAAAATATGAAGTTGAAGACCAAATAGCCGCAGCTAAAAAACTTAGAGAATTACCATATATTGATGCTAACAGAATAGGAATTTGGGGCTGGAGTTTTGGTGGTTTTATGAGTAGTAATTGCTTGTTTAAAGGAAACGATGTGTTTAAAATGGCTATTGCGGTTGCTCCAGTAACTAGCTGGCGTTTTTACGATACCATTTACACAGAACGTTATATGACAACTCCACAGGAAAACCCAACTGGTTACGACGAAAATTCACCAATAAATCACGTAGATAAGTTAAAAGGCGATTTTCTTTTAGTTCATGGTACTGCCGATGATAATGTACACGCCCAAAACGCTATGCGATTAACAGAAGCTTTAATTCAAGCGAATAAACAATTCGATTGGGCTATGTATCCAGATAAAAACCATGGCATTTACGGTGGAAATACAAGACTGCATTTGTATACTAAAATGAGCAATTTTATCGATGAAAACTTAGGCGATAAAATAATATCCGAAAAGCAAGAAGAAACAAAAACCAAATCAAATATTAAAGGATAATAATTAACTAACTATCAAAATATATTTATGACTAACTCTAACACAGAAGCATATAAGCGAGAACTTTTTGGGCAGCCAATAGGTTTGTATATTCTATTTTTAACTGAAATGTGGGAGCGATTTTCCTATTACGGAATGCGTGCACTTTTGGTACTTTATATGACTACTTCTTCTTCAGGAGAAGACCCGAGAGGAGCTGGTTTAGACTGGACAAGTAAAGAAGCACTTGCTCTTTATGGTTGGTATACAATGCTGGTATATGTAATGTCTATTCCAGGTGGTATGATAGCGGATAAAGTTATTGGACAAAAAAAAGCAGTTTTATACGGAGCTGTTGTTTTATGTTTAGGGCATGGTGTTCTAGTTTTAACTGATGTTTGGGCTTTTTACACTGGCTTAGCTTTAGTTATTTTAGGAGTTGGGTTATTAAAACCTAATATATCTACTATGGTTGGGGGATTATATAAACAAGGTGATATAAGACGTGATAAAGGATTTAGTATTTTTTACATTGGTATTAACTTAGGTTCTTTATTAGCAACATTAACTGTTGGTTTAGTAGTAGCTAAGTGGGGTTGGCATGCTGGTTTTGGTCTTGCAGGTATAGTTATGGTATTAGGTTTAATAAATTATATTATCGGACAAAAATACTTAACTCATGTTGGTAACTTGAGTAAAAAAGAAAATAATCAAGAGGTTTCATATGGAAAACTATACGGAAAATTAGCGTCTTCAAGAAAACAATTAATTATTACATTAGCTTTATTGGTCTTGTCCATATTTGGATGGTATAAAATGGGATGGGGTTATGGTATGTTGTTTATGTTTTTAACAGCTATAACTTCTTTATTAATGATGATATATAAAGATCTAAATTCAAATATATATAAAGATAGGTTTGTAGTTCTTTTATTATCATTTATAATGGTTATAATATTTTGGGGAGCGTTCGAGCAAGCAGGAGGTTTAATGAATCTTTATACAGATACCAAAACAGATCGAGTATTATTCGGTTGGACTATACCAACCGTTATGTTTCAAAGTTTAAACGCTGGTTTTATAATTATATTTGCAACAATAGTTGCTGGGTTTTGGGCAAAAAGGAAATTAAAAGGTAAGGAAGCCTCTTCACTTTTTAAAATGGCTTTAGGGATTATTATTATGGGATTTGGATTTCTTTTTATGGTATTTGCTGCAATGGAATATGAAAAATCGGGAAGCTCTAGTATGATTTGGCTTGTTTTAGCTTATTTATTTCATACGTTGGGGGAGCTTTGTATATCTCCAGTTGCATTATCTTTTATTACAAAATTAGCCCCGGTTAAATATGCTTCTTTAATGATGGGGGTTTATTTCGCAGCAACGGGTTTAGGTAATAAAGTAGCTGGAATTGTTGGTGAATCAGCTTCAAAATATGGTGAGTATACTATATTTACAGGAATATTAATTTTTACAGTTATTATAGGTGTTCTTTTTATTGCAATACTTAAACCTTTAAAACGACTTACTCACAAAGCAGAAGATAACGAGCGCAAAATTGGCATAGACGAAGCAGAAGGCTTTGAGTTAGCAGATAATTAAAATTATTTTCATGAATTCAACCGAAAACACTGCAGAATTTAGTCTGTTAGGTCACAAACCGGCTTTATTTGTTTTATTTTTTACCGAAATGTGGGAGCGTTTTTCATATTACGGTATGCGCGCCATATTTGTACTATTCTTGGTAAAAAGCTGGGATTGGAGTAATGAACGCGCCGTAGGATTATTAGCTATTTATACAAGTACGGTATATTTAACACCATTGGTTGGTGGAATTATAGCCGATAAATTATTAGGTTACCAAAAAGCAGTTGCTTTAGGTGCTTTAGCCATGACGTTGGGGCATGCCTCCATGGCTTTAGAAACCGAAATGACATTGTACATAGGTATAGCCTGTTTAATAATAGGAAATGGTTTATTTAAGCCTAATGTAACATCAATAGTTAGTGGTTTATATGAGAAATATCCAGATAGAAAAGATGGGGCATTTACTATTTTTTATATGGGGGTTAACGCTGGAGGCTTTTTAGGAGTTTTACTATGTGGTTTTTTAGCTAGTAACTTAAGTTATTCTTGGGGATTTGGTTTAGCTGGAATTTTTATGTTTTTAGGAACATTACAATTTTGGTTTGGTAGATCTATTTTTGAAAATGTTGGAACAGAACCAAACAAGAAATCAGATATAGAAAAGATAGGAGTTTCAGAAGTTGTTAATGAAGAATTAACGCCAAAAAATATACAACGAGATCGTTATATTGTTGTTGCGCTTTTAGCTTTTTTTACAGTGTTTTTCTGGACAGCTTTCGAGCAAGCCAGTGGTTCTATGACTATTTTTGCTAGTGATTACACGCAAAGAAACTTACAAGGCAATTCAGCACTAATTTTCAAAGTTGTAGATGTATTAGTTTCCACAGTTCCGTTACTTATTATTTCATGGGTACTTTTAAAATTATTTGGGCAAACCTTTAAAAAAATATCATTGTCTAATATTGTTTTAGGTATTAGTTTTTTAAGTATTTGGGCAATTGTAATCTGGAAATTAAGTATAATAATACCAAAAGAAAATGCAGAAATAGAGCCGTCATGGTTTCTAATTTTAAACTCATTATTTATTATTTTCTTAGCACCTTTATTCTCAAAGTGGTGGGAAAGTAAATATAATCCGTCAGCAGCTGTTAAGTTTGGTGTAGGTATGTTGCTTTTAGGTATAGGTTTTGGAGCATTGGCTTATGGTTCTAGCGGAATTCCACAAGGCGCAAAATCGGCATCAGTAAGTTTAATTTGGTTAGTTATTGCTTACTTGTTTCATACTATGGGTGAGTTATGTGTTTCGCCTACTGGTTTATCCTATGTATCCAAATTAGTGCCAGCTAAAAAAATAGGAATGATGTTTGGTATATGGTATTTAGTAAATTTCTTAGGAAACTTAACAGCAGGAACAGTAGGTAAATATATAGATACTATTGTAGAGCAATATTCAATGTCTCATTTTTTCTTAATATTTACGGTTATACCTGGAATTGTGGGTGGTATTTTCTTAATTCTAAACCCATTAATTAAAAAACTTATGCACGGTATTCGATAAATAGCAATAAAACATAAAAAAATATTACAAAATGCTCCTTTTAAGGGGCATTTTTTGTAAGTTCGGAACAACTTTTGTTACTTAAGTAATTATGAAAAAGATACTTTATACATTAATAGTAATTTTAGCTTTTAGCTTTAATTGTAAAGCTCAAGACATAAATTGGTTGAGTTTAAACGAAGCTTTAGAGCTTCAAAAAACAGCACCTAAAAAAATACTCATGGATGTTTACACAACTTGGTGTGGACCATGTAAAATGTTAGATAAAAATACCTTTCAAAACGAAGACGTTTCAGCTTATATAAACGAGCATTATTATGCGGTTAAATTTAATGGAGAAGGTAATGAAGAGTTAATTTATAACGAACAAACTTTTGGTAATGCAGAGTATGATGCCTCAAAGGCTAATTCGAGAAACTCACCTCATGATTTTGCTAGGTATTTACAAATTAGCGCATATCCAACAATTGTGTTTTTTGATGAAAAAGGTAATTTAATAACGCCGTTAAGAGGTTATCAAACCCCGGCACAGATCGAAATTTACTTAAAAATGTTTAAAAACGATCATCATAAAACCATAACATCTCAAGAAGAATTTAATACTTATTACGAGAATTTTAAACCAGAATTTAAGGGTTAAAAAATGAAATGCTATGAAAAAAAATCTACTTATAATTTTTATTACAATTGGTTTTTCTTTTGTAAGTAAAGCTCAAGAAGAAGCATTAACTTGGCATACAGATATGAATAAAGCCTTTGAAAAGGCTAGCTTAGAAAACAAACCGTTGATGATTTTTTTTACCGGATCAGATTGGTGCGGATGGTGTATTAGGTTACAAAACGAAGTTTTTAAAACGCCAGATTTTAAAACCTGGGCAAAAAATAATGTTATTTTAGTAGAGTTAGATTTTCCTAGAAAAAAACAATTAGAACGTGAGCAACTTATGCAAAACTATCAGCTTCAAAAAATGTTTAAAGTAACAGGGTATCCGTCAGTTCATTTTGCATTAGCAAGTTCTACACAAGACGGTAATAAAAATTTAAACAGTTTAGGAAAAACAGGTTATGTTCGTGGTGGCGCAGTAAAATGGTTAGAAATAGCCAATAATATTGTTAATCAAGCCAATTAAAAACTTAATAATTTATAATAAAAGCGCCCTTTTTACTGGTTTGGTGAAAAGGGATTTCTTTTTTTAAACAAATGCGTTCCCAATGTGCTATGTAGCTTTTATAGTTACTTCCATCTGCAATAATCTGTTTAGGTTTAAGCGAATCAATCAATCGGTTTAAATTAATTTTTGGTGATTGCCGCAGTAATACATAATCTGGTTTTACGGATTTATAATTATAAATTCCCAGGCTATCAATAACTAAAACATATTTATCCTTTAGCTTAAATAGCGTTTTTAAATTTTCTTTTTCAACAGATTTAATATGGTTTCCTACGGTATAATCTTTTATAATTTTATTGTTATTTTTTAATAAGCTATCTAAATCATCAAAAACAATAATATTATCATTTTTCACATCTGCAAGTAAACTATATCTACTTTTATGAAATACAATAAATGTATTTGTTGGTTTCTTAAACTTGGTATAAAAAATAGCAAGTTGTACAACTATTATTGAAATTAGAAAAAACTTAAAAGAAGCAACGTGTTTTTTTATTAAAAACCATACTAATGTTATTATAAAAATATATGAAGCAAAAACATACCAAATATTAAAGGGAATGTCTTTAAATATAAAGGCTTCTTGGTAAGATACCCAACTTATAAAATTATTCATTAAGCGTATAATGTACCCAAATGTTGAAGCTACAAAATTGTACGGAATGTTGCATATTGCTAGCAAGATTACTAAAATTCCTAATGCTAAAACAATACCTAATAACGGAATTACAACAAGATTTGAAATAAAAAATAAACCAGGAAATTGATGAAAATAACATAAACTAATAGGTATAATACCTAGTTGTGCAGAAATGGTTATTGTAAAAGTATGCCAATATTTATCTAGAATCCAGTTTTTGGGCTGCCAAATTTTATACAAAAAAGGATCTATTGTTACTATTGAAAATACAGCCAAATAACTTAATTGGAAGCCAACATCAAACAAAAACATGGGTTTAATTAATAAAAGAACAAAAACCGATATAGCCAACGTATTAAATATATTGGTTGGGCGTTTTATGTTCATAGCTATGGCCACAATACTAAACATAGTTACAGCTCGTGTTACAGAAGCCGATAAACCGGCAATAACAGCAAAGCACCACAGTATAAATACCAGAAGAATAGTTTTTAAAATGCTGCCATATTTTAATTGCGTTATAGGTTTTAAAATAAAATTTAATATTATTAAAATAATACCCACATGTAATCCTGAAACGGCTAAAATATGTATTGCTCCAGCATTAGTGTAATTTGTGTAAACAGCTTTACTTATATCTTGACGTTGACCTAAAAATAAAGCATTAATTATTGCCAATTCATCGGTTTTAAAATTGTAAGCCTCCAACTTTTTATTAATAAAAATCCTAATATTATCAGCAAGACCAAGTAAGCTGATTTTTTTTGAGCCACTATAATAAAGCGCATTGTTAGTAGTAAATACTTGATGATAAATGTATTGTTTCTCTAAATACTTTTTATAGTCAAATTGATGAGGGTTTAAAGGATGAATTAAATCTTTAAATTGTAATTTACTAATGTATATATCATCAACTTTTAAAAGATTGTAGGTTGTGTCCTTTTCAATATTTATAAGAATTTTGCCTTTAGTGGTTTCATCCTCAAGACTAAGTATATCAACAATGTATTTATCATAATAATTTCCAGGTTTTAAAACCTCACGCACTTTAAACTTAATAGTATGGGTTGATGTATTGTTTAGCGAGACTTTTTGCGTGTAATGGTTTTTAAAATTAATTGGATTATGAAGCTTTACAGTTAAAGCACCAATAATAATCATAGAAATAAAGGTAAATAAGCCAAACCAAACAGATTGTTTAAACTTATTTTTATTTATTATGTAAATAATAAATAATATAAAAATAAAAACAAAAGCAATTACAAGTAAAAGAGTCAAGTTTATAGAAGTGAAGTAGCCTAATAATATTCCTGTAATTAAGCAAATAGTTAATTTAATTATGGTAAAACTAAGCAACTTCATAGGTCTGTAAGTTAATAAAAATCTTACAGATTTGTGGCTTTCCGAATTTAAAGTATGCTTCGAGCTTCAACAAAAGCATTTAGCCAATACTTCTCATTTAAACCAGAAACAATAACACCTTTACTAGTTGTGGCGTGAATAAATTTAATATCATTATTTCTTATATCAACTATAAGTCCTACATGGTTAATAGTACTACGTTTATTTTTTCCTGTTTTAAAAAATAATAAATCACCTTTATGCACATTTTTTAAACTAATTTTTGTGCCACGTTTAGCCATGTCTCTAGATATTCGTGGTATTTGTACATTGTTAGCTGTAAAAGAGGTGTAAATTAAGCCAGAGCAATCCATTCCTTTTTTTGTAGTGCCACCCCATTTATATTTTACACCTTTAAATTGAGTAGCGTAATTAATAATATTTTGAGCTTTAGAGCTACTTTTAGTAGATTTTGTAACTGTTTTTTTTGTAGATGATTTTGTGCTTTTTGCAGTTTTTGAAGATTTACAGTTGCTAAATGAAATGGTTAAAATAAGTAGGAAAATAATTTTTTTCATGTAGGTTATGAGGTTATAGATTGGTATATAAGTTTGGCTGTTTTTTCGCTTGCACCTTTGCCGCCTAATGTTTTTTCAAGCTCGTAATAGTTTAAAAACATTTTTTTTCTGTTCTCTGTATCTAATATTTTATCAAGCTCTAGTTTTAGTTTTTTAGTATTAAAATCGTTTTGTATAAGTTCGGTAACAACTTCTTTATCCATAACCAAATTTACTAATGATATATATTTAAGTGTAATTATACGTTTAGCTATTTGGTATGAAATATTACTAGCCTTGTAGCAAACAACTTGCGGAATTTTAAATAGGGCAGTTTCTAAAGTTGCGGTGCCAGAAGTTACCAACGCAGCTGTAGATATACTTAGTAAATCATAAGTTTTATTACTTATAAATTTTACATTTTTTGAGCTTATAAAGGTTTCGTAAAAACTATAATCTTGACTTGGAGCACCAGCTATAACGAATTGATAATTTGGGTAATCATCAATTAAACTTAACATTACTGTAAGCATTTTAGTTATTTCTTGTTTGCGGCTTCCTGGTAAAAGGGCTATGATGGGTTTATTTCCTAAGTTATAGGTTACTCTAAACTGTTTTTCTTCAATTTGAGTTCTATCTGCGATGGCATCTATTAGTGGGTGGCCAACAAAGTTTACTTTATAATTATATTTTTTATAAAATTCTTCAACAAAAGGTAAAATAACGTACATGGCATCAATATCACGTTTTATGTCGTGTACACGTTTTGCACGAGAGGCCCAAACTTGTGGTGAAATATAGTAGTTGGTTTTAAAACCTTCTTGTTTAGCCCATTTAGCTATGCGTAAATTAAATCCTGAATTATCTATAAAGATAATTACATCTGGCATAAAGGCTTTAATGTCTTCTTTACAAAAAGTAATAAGTTTAAAAATTTTATTTAGGTTTAAAATAACTTCAATAAAGCCCATAAAAGCACGCTCTTTGTAATGTTTCACTAAAGTGCCCCCAACATTTTGCATAGCATCTCCTCCCCAAAATCTAATGTTAGCATTGGGGTCCTCTTTATATAAAGCCTTCATGAGGTTTGAGCCATGTAAGTCGCCTGAAGCTTCGCCTGCAAGAATGTAATATTTCATTTTAAAATTAAAAGAGTTTAAACACAAAGGTACAAACGGCTAAAATAACTGTAATTAACAGTACGCCTCTTGCTCTGTAATCTTTACGTTTTTTTATAAAAACGAAAAAAGCAATAAGGTTTAAAACGGCACCCAAACTTATTAGTTTTCCTAAAAAACCTTCTTTAGCTGCGGCTTTTATAACTGTTGTAAAATCGTCGCCACCCCCAAGTAAGGTTGCGGCAAGAATTAAACCAATGCTATTTGCAATAAGGCCAACAAGAATACCTATAAAAATATCTTTTTTAATCATTTAAATTCCATGTTTTTAATTCATTTATAAATTTATGTGCAGTTAAATCGAACTGCACAGGAACTACCGAAATATAATTGTTTTCAAGAGCCCACTCATCGGTATCTTTTCCTTCATCTAAATTAACAAATTTACCAGTTAGCCAATAATAGTTTTTGCCTTGTGGGGTTTGCCTTTTATCAAATTCTTCAACCCAATTAGATCGTGCCTGTCTTGAAATTTTTATACCCTTTATACTTTTATAGTTTACATTAGGAATGTTAACATTTAAAACAATGCCTTCTGGCAAACCATGTTTTATAACCTGTTGCGCTATGGTTTTTACAAAAGGTTTAGCTGGTTCAAAATTGGCATTATTACTATAATCTAAAAGTGAAAAACCAATGGCAGGTATGCCTTCTATACCGGCCTCAATAGCAGCACTCATTGTACCAGAATAAATAACGTTTATAGCAGAGTTTGATCCGTGGTTAATGCCAGATACACATAAGTCTGGTGTTCTATCTAAAATTTCTCTTATTGCAATTTTTACGCAATCGGCAGGAGTACCCGAACAGCTATATTCTTTTTGTGGTCCGTTATCAATTTTTACAGGGTCGGCAAATAGTGTAGAATAGAGGGTTATGGCGTGTCCCATGCCACTTTGTGGACTGTCTGGCGCAACAACAACTACATCACCAATAGTATTCATAACAGCTATCAGTGCACGAATACCTGGAGCATTTACACCATCATCATTAGTTACTAAAATTAACGGTTTTTTTGCCATAATTTATGTTTGGTTATTAACTGCTAAAATACATAAATTACACATCAAACAATCAAATTACTCCCTTTAACAAAAAATTAGTAGCAAATGCTTATATTGGCATACTTTTTTCTACTATTTTAGTAAAAAAAGAATGTTATACTTTTTAGGGCGATTAAATTAAATAGATGAGAAATATTATGAAAAGGAATTATAAAGTAGTGCTTTTAGTGTTGTTATTAGCGTTTGCTTCGTGCAGTTTTACCACAAAAAAATTCGATAATCCAAACAAAGACAAGTTACTTATACAGATTATAACCTTTGTTTTAGAACAAGGACATTTTGATCCTATTGAATTTGATGATACATTCTCAGAGGATTTTTTTAATGATTATATAGCAATAACCGATCCTTTTAAACGCTATTTTTACGAATCTGATATCAAAGAATTTGAAAAATTTAAATTAACTATCGACGATCAGTTAAGAGCCACAGATATTACATTTTTTAATGTAGTTAATCAGCGCATGTTGCAACGTATTCAAGAATCAAAAGAAATTTATAAGTCAGTTTTATCAGAACCTTTTGATTATACGTTAAACGAATCTTACGATACAGATATGGAAAATGCTAGTTTTCCTAAAAGTAAAAAAGAAATGAAAAATCGTTGGAGAAAACAATTAAAGTTTTCTTCTATATCAAACTACGATGATTTAAAAGCTGAAGAAAAACAAAAGAAGGAAAAAGACGCCTCTTACACAATGAAAACCGATGCCCAGATTGAAAAAGAAGCTCGAGAAGCTACTTTAAAATCACTTAACATCATTTTTGAAGACTATATAGATGATCAAACTCGTGAAGATTGGTTTGCTGTTTATGTAAATACAATAGTTGAAGAGTTTGACCCACATACCTATTATTTAGCTCCAAAAAGTAAGGAAGATTTCGACCAACGTATGTCTGGTAAATTAGAAGGAATTGGTGCGCGTTTACAAAAAAGAATGGATTATATTAAAGTTGTAGAGCTAATTTCTGGAGGTCCAGCCTGGAAAGGAGAGGAGTTAGAGGTAGAAGATGTAATTTTAAAAGTAAAGCAAGAAGATGAAGACTTACCAGTTGATATTGTAGGTATGCGTATTAATGATGCGATTAACTACATAAAAGGACCTAAAGGAACTAAAGTAACTTTAACAGTAAAAAAAGTAGATGGAACAATAAAAGATATAACCATTACTAGAGATATTGTTGAAATTTTAGATACTTACGCCAAAGCCTCTGTAGTTGAAAAAGAAGGTCAAAAATTTGGTATTATAAACCTACCTGCTTTTTATGCAGATTTTGATGATTATAAAAATGTTAATGCCGCTAAAGACGTTAAAAATGAAATTGAAAATTTAAAAACAGAAGGCATTGAAGGTTTAGTGTTAGATTTAAGAAACAATGGAGGTGGATCTTTACCAACTGTGGTAGATATGGCGGGCTTGTTCATTAAAGATGGACCTATTGTGCAAGTACGTTCAACAGGAGAAGCTAAGGAAGTTTTAAAAGATAGAGATAAATCTATTTCTTGGGATGGCCCATTAGTTATTTTAGTTAACGAAATCTCAGCTTCGGCATCAGAAATCATGTCTGCAGCAATGCAAGATTATAAAAGAGCTATCATAATTGGAAGTAAACAAACTTACGGAAAAGGTACGGTGCAAAATGTTATGAATTTAAATAGCATGTTACGAAACAATGCTGTTGGTGATTTAGGTGCTTTAGCTTTAACTACACAAAAATATTATCGTATTAATGGGGGGTCTGTACAACTTGAAGGTGTTAAAAGTGATGTTACTGTTCCAGGACGTTTTAGCTATATTAATGTTGGAGAAAAAGACAAAGATAACCCATTGCCATGGGATGAAATTGACGCAGCCATTTATACGCCTTGGGAAAATTATTTTGATTATGATGCTACCATAGCTAAAAGTAAATCACGTATGCACAATAACATGCAAATAAAGTTGATAGATGAAAATGCTAAATGGGTAAAAAGTAAAATAGATGAAACTGTATTTTCTTTAAATTATGATGAATATGTTAAGCAAAACGAAAAAAACGAATTAGAAGCTAAAAAGTTTGATGCTATAGATGATTACAAAAACAATTTAAACTTCTATTCAACTACTTACGAAAAATCGTTATTTGAAACAGATTCAACAGACTTAAAAGAGAAAAGAGAACGTTGGCATAATAGCTTAACAAAAGATGTTTACGTAGAAGAAGCTTTAAATGTTTTACAAGATATAAAAACATCTTACCCTATTGAAAAGGTTGCTACAGTAAAAAATTAACTTTTTTATGGTAAAAAAATCAAATTCATTAAAACAATTAGCGCTCCAAAAATTTAAGAAGAATTTTTGGGGCGTTTTTTGCTTTATTTATATTGTAATTGTAGGGTTAATTTCTGTTTTTGCTTATGCCTTAGCACCCGATAATTCACAATACGCCAATCAAATGCATTTGGCAATACATTCAAAAAAACCAGGTTTCACTGTAAAAGTTTTAACCTTGCCATCCGAGTTAAAAACCAATCAAAGTTTAATAGATAAATTATTTTTTGGAAAAATAAATGCTAATACTGAAGTTCCAATATCTAGTTACAAAATAGAAAATGATACATTAAGATATACTGAGTATTCATCAGATGGCTTAACAGGTAATGAAAAGTTACTAAGCTTGAATGTTTTTCCTAAAAATACAGCAGAAGCCTTTATTACCACAAAAAAATTTATTTTAGGAACCGATAAGTACGGACGCGATTTATTAAGTCGTGTGTTAGTTGGAGCAAGAATCTCCTTTTTTATAGGTTTTGTAGCTGTTTTTATTTCGTTAATTATAGGTGTTTTTATGGGTAGTATTGCGGGGTATTTTGGTGGCAAAATTGATGCTGCAATAATGTGGATTATTAATGTTACCTGGTCTATTCCAACTCTACTTTTAGTAATAGCAATAACATTGGCTTTAGGTAAAGGGTTTTGGCAAGTATTTATAGCAGTAGGTTTAACAATGTGGGTGGAAGTAGCTCGTGTGGTGCGTGGACAAATAATATCGGTTAAAGAAATGCAATATGTAACAGCTGCAAAAGCTCTGGGTTATAGTCATTTCAGGATAATAACAAAGCATATATTACCCAATATTATGGCACCGGTAATTGTAATATCTGCAGCCAATTTTGCATCGGCTATTTTAATAGAAAGCGGGTTAAGTTTTTTAGGTATTGGGGCACAACCACCAATGTCTAGTTGGGGAGCCATGATAAAAGATCATTACAATTATATTATTTTAGGAAAACCTTATTTAGCAATTATTCCTGGACTATGTATTATGAGTTTAGTTATGGCTTTTATGCTTATAGGTAATGCTTTGAGAGATGCTTTAGATGTTAAAAATTAATAACTTTTATTAAACAATAATTTTATAAAAAAGC
Organism: Neotamlana laminarinivorans; assembly: GCF_020523925.1. GTDB lineage: Bacteria > Bacteroidota > Bacteroidia > Flavobacteriales > Flavobacteriaceae > Neotamlana > Neotamlana laminarinivorans. Next base: position 80,733 of record NZ_JAJAPW010000001.1, read on the forward strand.
ACATAAATTATAATTTATGTGCTTTTTTACTACTATAAAATACTGTTTCTAATTCATTTTAGGATCCGATCTTAAAACACCAGAATTGGTGTGTACATTTCCAACTTCTGTAATAACAGCTCCTTCTGGACCTGCCATTTGCCAATGAGACGATTCAACTTCTTTTAAATAAGCAAAATCCCCTTCGTTAGCTTCAATAATATGATTTGTGTTTACTTTACCGTCCCAATGGTCTTTTGGTACAACAACTTCTGGAAATTTATCACGATTGTTTTCTCCAACACCCACTATATAACTTTTACCATGCCTTACAAGCCAACCTTCCAATTTAGCAGGATTACCATCGGCTGCAAAGTGTTGGTGTTCACCAAGCATTTGCCCTGGTAATAAAAAGATATCCATAAGCATATATTGGTCTTCTTCATTATTAACAAACATTACAGAGGCTAAACCTAATTTTGCGTAATTACCTTTATTATAATCTGTTAGCCATATTTTTTCTCTTAAGCCATCAAAAATAGGGTAGTTGTGGTATTCTAACATTTCAATTAATGCATCTTTAGCTTTTTCTTCCAGAAAGTTACCTTCACTATCGTAAAATTGATCGTTAGTAAATTTTAATTCCTTGTTTTCTTGTTTTAAAGCAATTTCTTGTGCAGGAACTTCAGTTTTGTTGGGTTTTTCAGTTTTGTTAGCGCAGCTATTTAATAGCATGGTGGTGGCTAAAATTGAAGTTAAGAATACTTTTTTCATACAAGTTAAATTTTAGTGTACTCCAAAAGTAGTATTCAATAATTTGTTTTGTAAACTTTTTCTGTTATAATTTTTTTAAAGTTTTTTAATGTATCGTATAGTTTTAAGGAACTGGGTCGTAACCAGAACCACCCCATGGATGACAACGGGATATACGTTTAATAGCTAACCAGCCACCTTTAATTAAGCCATGTTTTTTTAATGCTTTTACTGTATAGTGTGAACAAGTGGGCTGAAACTTACAAGTAGCAGGAGTTAAAGGCGAAATTAGTATTTGATAAACCTTAATTATAAATAAAAATGGTGCTATTAAAATTTTTTTCATCCTTTGTAAGCTTACCTGAAATTTAAAGGAGGTGTTCTATATTTCAGGGTGTTATGAATCTTAATTTTGTAAACTAAATTAGTGAAATTAATTTACACTAAAAGTTGTTCCATCTTTACCGTCTTTAAGCTGTATACCTGCCGATGCTAATTCATCACGAATTTTATCGGATAAAGCAAAATCTTTATTTGCCCGCGCTTCCTGTCTTAGTTTTATTAAAACATCAACAGCTGCTGCTAGTTTGTCGCCTCCAGATTGGTTAGATTCACTTTCTTTTAAAAGCCCTAAAACATCAAAAGTAAAACTGTTTAATGTATCGGTTAATAATTTTAAATCGGTTTCGTTTAAGGTTTGGCTACCTTCTTTTACTTGATTTATAATTTTAGCACCTTCAAATAAATGCGCAATTAGTATAGGTGTGTTAAAATCGTCGTTCATGGCAGCGTAACACTTTTTTTGCCATTCTTCTATATTTATTGAAGAAGTTTTACCTGCTTTTAGGCTGGGTAAAAGCGAAAGGGCTTCCATTAAACGATTGTATCCTTTTTCACTGGCTTTTAGGCCTTCATCTGTTAAATCTAAAACACTTCTGTATGACGATTGCGCCATAAAAAACCTAATAACACTTGGTGAGTAAGCTTTACTCATTTTATCATTATCTCCTGATAATAATTCGTGTGGGTTAATAGTGTTTCCTGTACTTTTAGACATGCGTTGCCCGTTTAGTTCTAGCATGTTTGCGTGCATCCAATAATTAACAGGAGATTTGCCTAAAGCAGCTTCATTTTGTGCAATTTCGCATTCATGATGTGGGAATTTTAAATCCATTCCGCCACCATGAATATCGAAGGTTTCACCTAAATATTTTGTACTCATGGCTGTACACTCTAGGTGCCAACCAGGGAAACCATCTCCCCAAGGCGAAGGCCATCTCATAATGTGTTCTGGTTCAGCTTTTTTCCATAGTGCAAAATCTTGAGGATTTTTTTTGTCGCTTTGACCATCAAGCGTTCTGGTATTGTGAATTAAATCTTCTAACTTACGTTTACTAAGTTTTCCGTATTCATTAGATTCGTCAAACTTATGAACATCAAAATAAACAGATCCGTTAACTTCGTAAGCAAATCCGTTATCAATTATTTTACCAATTAATTCAATTTGCTCAATAATATGGCCGGTTGCTGTAGGCTCGATACTTGGGGGTAAAAAATTTAAGGTGTTTAAAATGTTATGAAAATCTACGGTATATCGTTGTACAACTTCCATAGGTTCAATTTGTTCTAAACGCGCCTTTTTTGTTATTTTATCTTCACCAACATCGGCATCGTTTTCTAAATGTCCGGCATCTGTAATGTTTCGTACGTAGCGAACTTTATATCCTAAATGTTTTAAATACCTAAAAATAACATCAAAAGACATAAATGTGCGCACATTACCTAAATGTACATTACTGTAAACTGTTGGGCCGCAAACATACATGCCAACATAGCCATCATTAATTGGTTTAAAAATTTCTTTTTGTCCGTTAAGAGAATTGTAAATTTTTATTTGGTTATGCTGGTAAAGTTGCATTGTGTTTTGTTGTTTGTTGATGATGTGTTTGTTTAAAATAAAACGCAAACACGTTAATAAAACATATTAAAATTTAGTGTCTAATTGAATGTAGTCTAAAAATTCGCGTCTAACCGTTTTTTCTTTAAACTTACCTCCGAATTCAGATGTTACGGTGCTACTTTCTATATCGCGAATTCCTCTTGAATTTACACATAAATGCTTTGCATCAATAACGCAAGCTACATCTTCTGTATTTAAAACTTCTTGTAATTCTTTTACAATTTGTATGGTTAAACGCTCTTGTACTTGAGGGCGTTTTGCAAAATAATCAACAATTCTATTCATTTTTGACAAGCCAACAACGGTACCGTTAGATATATATGCAATATGTGCTCTACCAACTATTGGCAATAAATGGTGCTCGCAAGTTGAATATAAAGTGATGTTTTTTTCAACAAGCATTTCACCGTATTTGTATTTGTTATCAAAAGTTGAGGCGCTTGGTTTTGTTTTTGGATTTAAGCCACCAAAAATTTCTTTTACAAACATTTTGGCAACACGATTTGGTGTGCCTTTTAAGCTATCGTCTGTTAAATCTAAGCCTAATGTTTCCATAATATGGCGAACATCGTCTTTAATTATTTCAATTTTTTCTTCGTTGGAAAGCTTAAAGGCGTCTGAGCGAAGTGGAGTGTTTGATGAAGTTCCAATGTGGTCTTCTCCTAAGGTATCATGTTCCTCAATGTTATTGTCAATTTTCATCAGTAAACTTTTTTAGTTTGCAAAGATAAACAATTCCCTTTTTTTATATTTCATACTTTATAAACAAATATTTCAATAGTATAATAGGTTTTGCCTATGCGATATAAAAAAACCTGAATTTTATTTAATTCAGGTTTTTATTATAAGTTTTTTGTATAAATTATATGTTGAAAGCAAGAGATAAAGTTAGGTTTGAGTTTTTCCTGTTAATTGAAGCGGTATCAATTAAACCTAAGTTATACAGCGGCGTTGCGTAAGAACGCTCCCATTGGTCGTAAGTTAAATCTAATTTTGTTTTTCCAAAGCTAATACCTAAACCAAGAGAATAACCTTCTAAATCTCCAACAGTAATGCCGTCTTCGTATGGGCTTTCTTCAAAACGATAACCACCTCTAAAGCTAAATTGTTTATGTTTTAGTTCTCCACCAATTCTGTAGGTTGAAGAGCTTGTAAAAACATTGCTCATAATTTCGTTTTGTTCTTGGTAAAACGCATCATTTGTTGGTTGAAACTCTGTTTTACTATAGTCTTTATTAGAATAATCGAAACTAATTAAACCACGGTTTCCAAAAACGTAAGCTAAACTTCCGGTAATTTTTGATGGGGTTTTTAATTTGTAACGTGGGTAAACGTTAACAATAGTAGAGATGAAACCAATATCGTTAGGAGCATTATTGGAATTTATGTATTGTGTGGTTTCCTCTTCAATGGTATACCAAGTTGGTGAATCGTATGTTAACCCAATACGAAACTCTGGTGTAAGTTTGTAAATTCCGCCAACTTGAAATGAAAAACCATTTCCTGTAGTAGATAATGTGTTGTCAAAATCTATAGCAGTTATAGCCCCACCATTGTCGTTATCTTCTAGTAACGACGTTGTACGATCGTAATTTATAAAATGCGAATTTAAATTTATACCTAAGTAAAGGTTATCCTCATATTGAGTAGCAAAATTAAAAGCTATTTTACCATTATAACCTGTTGAAGTATATAAATAATCGTGTGTGAAATTACCTGTTCCTACATTAGCGATATATTCTGTGTTTTCATCTGTATCTTCAACTGGATCTAAAATATAGGCTTGATATCCTAAGAAAGCTTGTTGAACTCCATAATTTTCAACTTCTCCTAAAAATTGATATCCTAGTTCATAATATAAATGAGGATTGTTGTCAAAGAATTGCTCGGGGTCATTTTGTGCTTGTGAATTGTTAATATAAAAGTAGTCAACAAGTTCTTGGCCACTTGGGGTAAAAATGTATTTTTCTAAACCATCGGTATAATCATAAAAATAACTTGCAATAGAATTGCTAAAGTTTCCATCATCATTCGTATTAACGCCAATAGCATTCCATGAATTATTATAATCGTTCGTTTTATCGTAAGCAATACCTAAAGTTAGTTTTTTCCATGGTGAGTTTGATCGACTTGAAAAAACAAAAGCAGCACCGCCTTGGTTAACATCAAAAGTAGATTCGTTTGTTTTTACATTATTTCCAAAATAATCAGTATTGTTTTTTGCGTTTAAATTAGAAAGCGTAAACGAGAAATGACTACGAGTAAAAACAGCAGAACTTGCAGGGTTAATACTTACAGCACTCATGTCGCCACCTAATGCTCCAAAAGCACCGCTTAATGCTCTAAAGCGAGCAGTACCTTGGATTTCACTTTGTGAATAAAGTAGAGCATCCGATATTTCTTGGGCGTAACTAAAAGCCATAGAGAATAATCCTATGGCTAATAAACTTATCTTTTTCATATATAATTTTGTTTTTTTATTGTTATCTTCTTCTGCTACCACTTGAAGATGAGCGGCTAGAGCTACTACTCCTTGTACCAGATGATGAAGATGATCTTGAAGTTGTACCTCTAGAATAGCTTCTTGAAGACGATGATCTTGATGTTGTGCTTGGTGTATAACTTCTTGAGCTTGATCTTCGTGTATTGTAAGAGCTATTACCAGATCTAGAGGTGTTACTGTTGTAATTTCTACTGGTAGTTGATGTTCTAGATGTAGTACTAGCACTAGGTGTAGCAGTATTAGATGATCGTCTTACAGTTGATGATGTTCTTGTTCCGTTTGAGTTATAAGTGCTGTTTCTTGAAGCTGCAGACACATTATTTGTGCTATAGCTACTTCGTCTAGTAACTGTATTATATTTAGATGTTGTACTTCTTGACGTAGCAGTTGTTCCTGTGTTTACTCGAGTTGCATAGCCTCTTCTTGAAGCGCTATATGAAGCTCTTCTGTTGTAAATACCTGTAGAATATCTGTTATAATAAGGTCTGTTATAAGCCCAACCCCGGTAGTAACCACCACCATAAACATAAGGAGAGTAACCATACCAACCCCAGTTGTTGTACCAACCATTCCAACCATAATTCCAACCGGCGTTCCAACCCCAGTTGTTCCAACGGTTATAACGCCAATTATTCCAGCCCCAACCAAAACCAGCATTCCAGCCCCAATTATTCCAGCCGTTATCTATATAATTTATGGTAACATTATCTGTGGTTTGTCCCCATCCAGCGTAACCTTCGTAATCATTAACAATAGAGTCATTTTCAACAAAATTATCACTTTCGTAGGTATCTATATCTGTGAAAATTTCAGAATCCATTGAAAGGTTTTCAGATTCAATAGATTTTGTTTTGAAATAATTTGTGTAGTAATTATTGTTTGTGTTATTAGAAGAAACATCAGTAACAGGCTCTTCATATTCTGCAGGTGTGCTCGCAGTACCATAAATGCCATCACTATCTCCTCCAACATATTGATAAGACCCGCAAGATACTATGCCAAATAACAAACCAAACAGGCTTATTTTTGATGCATAAGTAAATATGTAGTTTTTAAATTGCATAACTCTTTCTTTTTTATTGTTGAACATCACAAAAATAGTTAGTTTTGCTGAACTATTTTTTTATTTAACATAGTCACAATTTTTGTGCCAAAATATAGATATGAGTAAAAAACTTACAAGTAGAGCAGAAGATTATTCAAAATGGTATAATGAATTGGTTGTGAAGGCTGATTTAGCAGAGAATTCTGCAGTTCGAGGTTGTATGGTAATAAAACCTTATGGATATGCAATTTGGGAAAAAATGCAAGCAGAATTAGATAGAATGTTTAAAGAAACAGGCCATCAAAATGCATATTTCCCATTATTTGTACCTAAAAGTTTGTTTGAAGCAGAGGAGAAAAATGCAGAAGGCTTTGCAAAAGAATGTGCGGTTGTTACACATTATAGATTACAAAACGATCCGGATAAGCCAGGAAAACTTCGTGTAGACCCAAACGCTAAACTTGAAGAAGAATTAGTTGTAAGGCCTACCAGTGAAGCTATTATTTGGAATACATATAGAAATTGGATTCAATCTTATCGCGATTTGCCTATTTTAGTTAATCAATGGGCAAATGTAGTGCGATGGGAAATGCGAACACGATTGTTTTTAAGAACTGCTGAGTTTTTATGGCAAGAAGGGCATACTGCTCATGCCACTAAAGCTGAAGCTTTAGCTGAAGCAGAACAAATGAATAATGTATATGCTACTTTTGTTGAAAATTTTATGGCTATACCAGTAATTCAAGGTTTAAAAACGGAAAGCGAACGTTTTGCAGGAGCAGAAGAAACCTACTGTATTGAGGCTTTAATGCAAGATGGTAAAGCATTACAAGCTGGAACATCACACTTTTTAGGACAAAATTTTGCTAAAGCATTTGATGTTAAGTTTGCTAATAAGGAAGGGAAGCAAGACTATGTTTGGGCTACCTCATGGGGTGTTTCTACTCGTTTAATGGGGGCTTTAATTATGACCCATAGTGATGATAACGGATTAGTATTGCCACCAAATTTAGCACCAAATCAAGTAGTTATTGTACCTATTTATAAAAATGAAGAGCAATTAAATGCTATCACAGAAGTTGTAAATAGTATAATAACAGATTTAAGAGGGAAGAATATATCGGTTAAGTTTGATAACAGAGACACACTACGCCCTGGAGCTAAATTTGCACAACACGAATTACAAGGTGTGCCATTACGTATTGCCATAGGAGCTCGCGATTTAGAAAATGGAACTGTAGAGCTTGCAAGACGAGATACTTTAACTAAGGAAGTTGTAAGTTTAGACGGTTTAATTGATAGAGTAGAAGGTTTAATGACTGAAATTCAAGAATCGTTATTTGAAAAAGCCTTAAATTTTAGAAACGAGCATATCACAGAGGTAAATTCGTTTGAAGAATTCAAAACTGTTTTAGAAAATAAAACCGGATTTATATCTGCGCATTGGGATGGTACAGCAGAAACTGAAAACAAAATAAAAGATTTAACAAAAGCTACAATTAGATGTATTCCTTTAGAAAATAATTCTGAATCAGGGGGTTGTGTTTACACAGGGGCACCTTCAAAGCAAAGAGTTTTATTTGCAAAAGCTTACTAATTAATTTTTTTTACAAAAAAATAAAAAAAGTGTTGTAGCATTTAAAAAGAGTTGTATATTTGCATCCGCAATCACGAATTGCTTAGTTCATTAAATAATGAAATAACCTAAATGGCCCGTTCGTCTATCGGCTAGGACGCCAGGTTTTCATCCTGGTAAGAGGGGTTCGATTCCCCTACGGGCTACAATTTTTATTAAATAAAAATATTATAAGTAAAATGGCAAATCATAAGTCAGCATTAAAAAGAATAAGAAGTAACGAAGCTAAGAGAGTGTTGAATAAATACCAACACAAAACTACTCGTAATGCTATAAAAAAGTTACGTGAGTTAACAGATAAGAAAGAAGCTGAAGCTTTATTTCCTTCTGTTGTTTCTATGCTAGATAAATTAGCCAAGAAAAACATTATACATGCAAACAAAGCTGCTAACCTTAAATCTGGTTTAGCTAAGCATGTTGCTTCTTTATAAGAAGAGGTTTTTAAAAATATATAAACCTCTCAGAAATGAGAGGTTTTTTTATTTTATAACTCTAGATGGTTTTTAGAGTTTAAAGATAAGTGAAAGAATAAGCTAAATGGCCCGTTCGTCTATCGGCTAGGACGCCAGGTTTTCATCCTGGTAAGAGGGGTTCGATTCCCCTACGGGCTACAATTTTTTAAAGAAAAATTAATAAAAGAAATGGCAAATCATAAGTCAGCATTAAAAAGAATTAGAAGTAACGAGGCAAAAAGAGTGTTGAATAAATACCAACACAAAACAACTCGTAATGCTATTAAAAAATTACGTGAGTTAACAGATAAGAAAGAAGCTGAATCTTTATTTCCATCTGTAGTTTCAATGTTAGACAAATTAGCCAAGAAAAATATTATACATGTAAATAAAGCGGCTAATTTAAAATCTGGTTTAGCTAAGCATGTAGCATCGTTATAAGCGCCAAAGAAAAATAACAAAAAAGCCTTTCATAAATGAAAGGCTTTTTTGTTATAAATAATATTTAATAATTTTTATTAAAACTAGATACTTTACTTTAAAGCGCTAAGCTTTAAAATTTTTCTAGTCGTTGTAAAACTTCTTTTTTGTAGCTTCTACTTATTGATAATGCTTTGTTATTTACTGTTATATGTTCGTTGGTAAATGAGTTTATATTAGCAATAGATATAATGTATGAACGATGAATTCTAATAAATTTAGTATTAGGTAATTTAGCTTCAATAGCAGTAATAGTTTCTCGAGTTATAATTGTTTTTTTAGTAGTATGAATTTTTAGATAATCGCTAAAACTTTCAATGTAAATTATATTTTCAAAATCTATTTTAATCATTTTTCTTTCCGAACGAACAAAAATAAATTCGTGTGCTTCAATAGAAGATTTAATTTTATTTTCAGCGTTTTGGTAGGTTTCAAAGTAGCAATTTACAGCATCAAGCAGTCTGTTGTATGCAATAGGCTTTAAAAGATAGTCTACCGCTTTAAGTTCAAAACCTTCAACAGCATAATCTCTGTAAGCTGTTGTAAATATTACTTTTATGTTTTTGTTTATGGATTTTGCAAACGATATACCTGAAATTTCGGGCATATTTATATCTAAAAATACAAGATCAATTGTTTGATTGTTTATATGTTTAAAGGCTTCAATAGCACTGTTACAGCTTGCTACTACGGTAATGTTGTTAATTTTAGATAAATGGGTAGCAATTACTTCACGTGCTATAACTTCATCATCAACAATTAAACAGTTTATATTGGTATTATATTTCATGAGTGCAAAATAAGTTCTACTTTGTATAGTTCGTTTGTTTTATTTATTGTTAAACTATGTTGTTTAGGGTATAACAAGTCTAAGCGTTTTTTTATGTTTTCTAATCCAATACCTTTGGCTGTTTTGGCTTGTTTTTTATAAGAATTTGTTATAATGAATATAATTTTATCAGTATCACTTTCTAGTGTCATAATAACGTTTAAAACCCCATTTATTAAAGCGCCATGTTTAAAACTGTTTTCAACAAATGGAAGTAAAAGCATGGGAGCAATAGTTTTAGTTTCAGTGTTGTAAATCTTATCGAAATTTATATTTAAAGTATCATTAAATCTCATGTTTTCTAAAGCAATATAGTCTTCAATATGATTAATTTCTTCAGACAATAAAACAAAAGGCTTATCTGCTTGATAAAGAAGGTAATCTAATAAGTTAGAAAGTTTTAATATCATTTCTGGGGTTTCATCTGCTTTTTTTAAGGCGAAACCATACATGGTATTTAGTGTGTTAAATAAAAAATGCGGATGAATTTGCATTTTTAAATAGTTAAGCTCTTGCTCTTTTAATTTAAGTTGAGTATTTAATATTTTGGTTTTTAGTTTGTTGTTTTGCTCTGCGTTTTTAAGATTTAGTTTTAATAGTTTAAAGCCACTTACAACAAAAGGTACGATGTAAACTGCTGTTATAACAAATAGCATATTTTTTGTTGCAGTAGGCATTAAATTATAATCGAATTTTGAAATGTAAATAAGACTAAAAAAAATAGAAAGCATTACTAAATATGCCGAAATAATAAAGGTATATATGCTGTATATACTAAATAGAAAGTATTGTTTTTTTATTAAATAATCTGGAATTAACTTGTAAATGCATACATATGAAACTGCAATGGTTACAGGCATTAAAAATAAGGAAAACAATAATGTGTCGTTAAAGTTATCGTTATCTGCCCCAAATAAAAAAGTATAAAATGCTAATACCGCTAACCAAAAAAATAGGTGTAGAAAGCCACGACCGAGTAAGTTTAAAAAAAATGTATTCGTTCTCATTTTTATAAAATTACAATAATAGTATAATTTTATAGTCCTTTTTTGTTTTGTAGACGAACTACAGTTTTTGTTCCCGATATAACATTTTAGTAAATTCGCTTACTAAATAAGTTACTCATCGCATTTTAAATTAACGCCCATATTTAGGTGTTAAGTTTGAAGAAATTATTAAAAACAATATTATTATGAGTTATTTTCTAGTTACTTTTTTAACAAAAAAACTAATTATGCCGTTACAAATTGCTGACAGGTTTGTTGAGGGTGGTTCGTTATTTATGTCGTTAATATTAATATGTTTACTATTATCTATGGGTTTTGTTTTTGCTGGATTTTTTAATCTGAAGAGAAACCCTAATCGATCTAAAAAGTATATTAAATTAACAACAGATGCTAGTTTACTTGGTTTAGTGTTAGGTTTTTTAGGTTCTGTTATTGGCTTAATAACGGCTTTCGATACTATTGAGGCAATAGGAAGCCCAAGCCCAGAAATTTTTGCAGGTGGACTTAAAGTGTCTTTATTAACTGCAACTTTTGGACTCTTTACTTTTGTAATTGCACGTATAGGTATTTTAATTTTAAGATGGTTAAATAAGCCCGATAAAGCTGTAAGTTTATAAAAAAAAAATTAAGTGCCTTTCAGTAATGAAAGGCTTTTTTATACACGCTTTTAAAATGTTATTTTCAAGTTAATTGTTTAAAAAAAATGGGTTAGAAAAATATTTATATTAAATTAAAGATTAAGATTTAAGGCTTAAACATAATAGTATGAATAGCGAAAACAGGTTTCATTTTAAACATTTACCAAAATTATTAATAGATACTTCTAAAAATTGGCTGGATAGTAATCCGTTTCAATTAAGTGCTATAGTTGCTTATTACGCTATTTTATCTTTACCAGCGCTCTTGGTTTTAATTTTAAATATTGTTGGTAATGCTTGGGGTAAAGATATTGTACAAGGAGAACTACTAGATGAAATTACCAATTCTATTGGTATTGAAGCGGCAGAATTTGTAAGGAAAATGATGTTAGACAGGGGAGATGAATCGGTTTCTATATTTACAACTATAGTTGGTGTTTTAACCTTGCTTTATGGAGCAACAGGTGTATTTTATCAATTACAAGAGGTTTTTGACAAAATCTGGGAAGTTAAAGTTCAATCTAACTTAAATAGTATTTTACAAACTATATTAGATCGCTTGAAGAGTTTTGGATTTATTTTAATCATTGCTTTTCTGTTACTAATTAGTTTTGTTATTACTTCATTAATCAGTGCTTTTAGTAAGCGTATTGAAGATTTTTTACCAGAAAACCTTTTTGATTTAGTTTATATTTTTGATGTTATAATTTCGAGTTTATTTATATATGTTTTGTTTGCTGCAATGTTTAAGTATTTACCTAGTAAAAAAATTAAATGGAAAGCTGTTAGGGTAGGAGCAGCACTAACCGCATTGTTGTTTGTGCTAGGTAAGTTTTTATTAGCGTGGTATTTTAAAGAAATGAACCCCGCATCTACTTACGGAGCTGCGGGGTCTGTGGTGTTAATTATGTTATGGGTTTCGTACTCTAGTTTAATTTTATTTTTTGGTGCTAATTTTACAAAAGTGTTTTCTGATAGATATTTGTTAACCTAAGAGCTTTTCGTTTAAAGAATAATCTATGGCTAAATCTATGACATGAACTCCTTTTTCATTTATAACTTTTTCAAAAATACTTTTAAAAGCTTCAACTGAATTAGGTTTATAACCATTAGCTCCAAAACTTTCGGCATATTTTATAAAATCTGGGTTTTTGTATTTTAATCCATAATCTTTAAAACCTTCTTTGTTTTGTTTCCACTCTATCATACCATATGCGCTATCATTTAAAATAATAACAACCAAATCTAAATTTAATCTTACGGCGGTTTCCAATTCCTGAGAGTTCATCATAAAACCACCATCACCATTTATTGAAACTACTTTTTTGCTTGGATGCAATAATTTGGTCATTATAGCCGAAGCAAAACCAGCTCCCATAGTAGCTAAAGCATTATCTAATAATAATGTGTTTAGGCTGTATGTTGGGTAGTTTCTAGAAAACCATAGTTTATAAATACCATTATCTAAAGTAATAATACCATCTTCTGGTATAATGTTTCGGGCTAATTTAACTAGATTTTGTGGTAAGATAGGGAAACGATTATCGTCTGCATAAGGTTGGTTTTCTTCAATAATTTTATTTTTTATATCTAAAAAATATTCATTTTTAGTTTTTAAGTCATTTTTTAAAACTTTGGTTAGTTCTGTTACTGTTGTAGCAATATCTCCTATTAAATTTAAATGCGGAAAATAAACCTCGTTAATTTCGGCTTCAAAAAAATTGATGTGTATAACTTTTGTATCATCATTATGGCTCATTACAAAAGGTGGTTTCTCAATAGTATCATGGCCTACATTAATAATTAAATCGGCATAATCTATAGCTTTATGCACTATGTCGTTTGCGCTTAAGACGGCTGTACCTATGTATAAATCATTTCGTTCATCAATAATACCTTTAGCCATTTGTGTGTCTATAAAAGGTATTTTTAAAGTGTTTACCAATTTAGTTAATGCGTTACAACATCTTTTTCTGTTAGCATCTGCACCGATAAGTAAAAGTGGATGTTTTGCGTTTAGAATGAGTTGTTTCGCATCGCTTAAATTGTCGTGATTTACTGTTGGAATTTTATTGGATATGACATCAAAAATTGTAAAATCTTTCACATCTTCTTTAGCAACATCTTCAGGAATTTCTAAATGCACAACTCCTGGACGTTCTTCTTCAGATTTTCTAAAAAGCTCTCGAATTGTAGATGTTGCATTTTCACCGTAGGTTAATTGTTTAGATGTTTTTGTTAGCGGTTGAAGCATTTTTACAACATCTATTATTTGAAAATTACCTTGTTTTCTGTCTTTTAAAGGTTTTTGGCCTGTAAGCATTAGCATAGGCATTGCTCCTAATTGGGCATATGCTGCTGGATTAAATAAATTTAAAGCACCAGGGCCTAAAGTTGCCATACATACACCAGCTTTTCCTGTTAAGCGCCCATAGGTTGCAGCCATATATCCGGCACCTTGTTCATGCCTCACTGTAATCATTTTAATTTGGTCAGATTTTCTAATGGATTCTAAAAGGTCTAAATTTTCTTCTCCTGGTAATCCAAAAATATATTCTACACCTTCGTTTTCTAAGGCTTTAACAATTAAATCTGATGTTTTCATAACGTTTTTCTTTTTTACTTAAACTACAAATAATAAGCTTGTTAGCTCTTATGTTTTTATATAAATAAACGTTAAGGTTTTAGTAAATATGTTATAGTTTGTTAAGTAGTTGGCTATTAAATAATATGGTGTTAGTTTATATGGAGATTTTAAGTTTAATAAAAATTGAAATAGAAAAATGATAAAACCAAGAGAGAAAACACCAGATTTGAAAGTTAATTTAGTAAACGGAAGTACATGGGAGTTAAGTGATCAAAATCCAGATAATTTTACACTAGTTTTATTTTATCGTGGAAAACATTGTCCAGTTTGTAAAATGCAACTTGAAGAGTTAGAGAATAAATTATCTGAATTTAAAGAAAGAGGAATTAACGTACTTGCTGTAAGCGCAAATACTGAAGATTTAGCAAAAGAAACATACGAAGAGTGGAATATTAAAAACATTCCGTTGGGTTATGGTTTACCAATAGAAGAAGCAAGAGCGTGGGGACTTTTTATTTCGGAAGCTATTTCTGATAAAGAACCTGAACATTTTTTTGAACCAGGTTTGTTTTTAATTGATAAAGACCAAAAAGTTTACTGGGAATCTATACAATCGATGCCTTTTGGTAGGCCAAGTTTTAAAGATGTAATTAATGGAATTGATTATATTTTAAAGCAAGGCTATCCTGCAAGAGGTGAAGCTTAATAGTGTAAAACAAAAAACTCTCAATTTTATTGAGAGTTTTTTGTTTAAAATAAATCGTTTAAAATTTTAGCAAGCCTAATTCCAGCAATTTGTAATTGTTTTCTAACGGTTGTAAAATTGTTATAAGAATATCTGTATCTTAAATTCTCATTAAGTTCTGCAGACTTGTATACTATTTTAGCTAATTCGTGGGTTTCGTTTACCCAATCAACTACAGAGCCCTCTTGTAAATTTTTAATATCAGTTTTGTTTAATAATTCTGCATTATCAGCCAGTTCATCATAACTCATATTAAATTCCTCAATCATGTCAGAATCCCAAACACGGTGTAGGTTCGAGTCTTTATAATGCCATTGCACCTTAATATCGTTACCACCTTTATCTTCCTTTAAACCAACATGCATTGGCTGGTGTAAATCGCCAACTAAATGTATTAATAGTTTTAGGTAAAAAGCTTTATCGTTATTACTAGAGTTTTCATCTTTAATTACAGAAATACATTTATTTATTCCTGTTACTAAATCGCCATCAGGATTTTTAATAGCTGTTTCGTAGCTTTCTTCAAAGGGCATGTTAATATAATGCCAAGAATAAAATTTATTATATTTTTTATCCGATTTAATTTCATCTGCATAAGTAGATACAAATGCAAGTGATTGATTTTTTAAAAGTTTGTTTATTTTTCGTTTAGCTTTTCTAGAAAGATGCTTTTCTGCAATTTCTCCAACAACACGATGTCCTGTAGGCCCCCAAAACTCATTATAAGCCAAAGATTGTTTTGATATTAACAGTGTAAATAATAAGATAATAATTATTAAGTATTTCATAAATTATATTTTATGCTAATTTATAAATATAGCAGATTAATTATTGTATTTAAAGAAGTTTTAACGAACGCTTTTTTTATTTTTTTTGTAAAAAATGTGACTATTTAAATAAAAGTGTTTCAAATACAGACAACTAGCACACACATAAAAACTTTATCTTTTAAAATAGAGGGTAATTATTATGATTAAGTGCAAACTAATAGTTTATGGAAGACTCTTATAACCCAGACGAAAAGCCTTTAAAAAAAGTGCCAGAGGATTTAAAACCCAAGGTTATGGAAGATATCGCATCAGCAAATCAATTAAAGGATATTTTGAATAAGTTTCCTAATAAAGTTGCAGATATATTTAATATTATTAGAGGTAAAAAAAATACTTAATAGTTATCTTTTACAATCTTTTTCAGCATTACTAAATCCACTTATAACATTCAAAAATATTTAAAATAAGTTTTTTCTTACCTCTTAAATGTTGTTTAATCGATTTTATTTGGTTTTAATCGATTTTATTATCCGGGTTCTTTATAAAACTTCGAACTGTTCTTCAATCTATAATATTGTCATATCATTAACCGAAAACCAATTAATTTTGAAAGACGAAGCCATTATCTCAAGAATTTTAGATTTAAACGAAACGCATTATTTTGAAACTATTTACGATAGATATTCAACTCATATTTATAATAAATGTTTCTCTTTTGTAAAGAATGAAGCTGAGGCAAAAGATTTAACTCAAGATATTTTTTTAAAGTTATATTTAAAATTATCTAGTTTTCAAGGGAGGTCTAAGTTTTCAACTTGGGTTTATTCATTCACATATAATTATTGTATAAACTATGTAAATAGAAATGCAAAAAGAAAATATGAAATGCGATTGAATGAGGATTTCGATTTAGAAAATGTTGGAGAATGCATAGATACAACTTTAACTAAACAAGTACAGGCAGAAGAACAACTTATAAAAGCAATGGAACAATTGCCTGTTAAAGACAAAATGATTTTAGAATTAAAATACTTGCAAAAGCTTAGTGTAAAAGATATTGAAACTAAATTAAACTTAGGGTCTAGTGCCGTTAAAATGAGAATAAAAAGAGCTAAAGAACGCTTAGCAGATACTTATGCAACAGTGGCTTAAGTAAAATTATTTTAAGTGTTTTTTAATGCTTTCTAGAAGTTTATGTTTATCAAAAGGTTTTACCAAAACATCATTAATGCCATTTTTCTTATAACGCTTTATATCGTCTTTATAGCCTTGTGTAGATAAAACAATAATTGGTGTTTTTTTGTATTCTTTTGATAGACTTCTAATAGAAGCAGATATATTAGAGGCAGAATACCCTTGAATAGTATTTGATAGTAGTATTAAATCGACCTTTTGGTCTACTAGATTAGGAATAACTGCTTCACCATCAGAAATTATATTAATGAAAAATAAACCTGTAGATGCCAAAATTTTTAAAATCGATAATTGAATTATCTCAGAATCCTCAACTAATAAAATATTATATTTTTGCTTCAATTCTGGAAGCTGGTTATTTAATAGTTCTTCTTTTTGATCTTGAGTATAGTTTGATGTTTTAAAGCTAACATTGAATATAAAAGTAGATCCTTTGTCTATTTTACTTTCAACTTTAATATTTCCTTGCATTTCAGAAATTAGGTATTTTACAATAGCTAATCCTAGGCCAACGCCGGTTTGTTCTTCACCTGTTTCAATTTTAGTAAATCTATCAAAAATAGATTCTAGGTTTTCTTCTGCTATACCACATCCAGTGTCTTCAACTTCAAAATGTAAATTAACTTTGTTTGCTCTAGAGTGGTTATGCGAAACTTTAATGTGTAAATGCCCCTTGCTTGTATAGCTTAAAGCATTGGTTAATAAGTTTGCTAAAATTTGTTTTAATCTATATTGATCGCCCTCAATAAAAGTTGGCACTTTTTCTCCTATTTCTAATTTAAAAGATAACCCTTTTTTACTTGCTAAGTAGTTATAAATAACTTCAATATTTTTTAGCAATTCTTTTAAATTAAAAACTTTACTAACCAAAATTAGTTTGCCAGATTCAATTTTGCTTATATCTAAAATGTCTTCAATGCGTTGTTTTAAATCTTTATTTGCCGATTGAATTATTTCTAGATAATTTTTTTGCTCGTCGTTTAAGTTGCTATTTATTAATAAATCGCTAAATATTGTTGATGCTGTTATTGGGTTACGTAACTGGTGACTAAAATTGGCTATAAAATTATTTTTAAAAGTTTCTTTTTCAAGCAAATATTCGTTTTTAAGTACAAGAATTTGTGAGTTTATTATAGATTCGTTTCTGGTTTGTGCTGTAAGTTGGTAATTATTATAATGCTTGGTTAGGTTTTCAATAATTACCAAGTTATTGTTGTTGTGGGTTTTTAATGTAACATCAACAACTAAAGGTTCTTGATTATTAAAATCTAGATTTATACACGAAAACTCAAAACTTTCATTTACTGTAGTGAGTAAATGCGTTAATATCTCGAAAAAAGGATGAATATCTTGAATTTTTTCGCCAATTATTGTTGGTAAAATAGGATGATCTTGTTCTAAAACAACACCTAAATCGTCAACTAAAATGTATTGAAAATTATTTTTGTGATATTTATCTTTTAATTCTTTAAGCATTTATTTTTGTATTAAATCTTGGGCTAGTTTGGCAAAGAGTTTTTCAACTCTGCTTCCTGTTTTAGCACTAACAAAATAATCTACAACATTATCAAACTGTTCGCTATGCTCTTTTAAATATATTTTATTTACTAAATCTACTTTGTTGCCAACTACTTTAACAGGAACGGTTGAGAAGTTTTCTTTTAAAAAGGCTAATTCATCATTAAGATGCTCGAAAGTTACTGGTCTGGTTAAATCGAAAACATATATAAAACCGTTGGTACCCAGTAGGTAAGAAGGTCTGGTTTTTTTTATATCGTCTTGTCCTTCTAAATCCCAGATAATTAATGAAATATCTTCATTTTCAGAAATATTTATAGTTCTTTTAGAAATATGTACGCCAATGGTAACTTTGTAGTCTTCGGTAAAGGTGTTTTCAACAAAACGTCTTATTAAAGAGGTTTTACCAACACCAAAGTGCCCAATTAAAACAATTTTCTTAGATATCGTCATTCTTAAAAAATTCTTCTAGTTTTTTTGATAATAATGGTTTGTTTTGTAGTAGCTTAGCTATTTTATGTTTGTCTGCAAATTCTAAAAGTTCATCTTCTAAATCGTCTTTAAAAATAACATTATACACTCCAGAAATTACTACGGCTATATAAAATGAAGAAAAATTTTGAATATGTATATGGTATAAATCGTACTCTATATATTGTAAACTTTGGTCTTCTTTTATAAAGGCATCTTCAACAAAACTTTTAATGGCTGTTAGCATACCAGCAACCATATCTTCATCGGCCATTTTGTTTTTAGAATATTCTGCAAGCAATAGTCCGGATCCTTTTTCAATAACTATAATTTGTTCAATTTTTGCATTATTGTGGTCTTGTAAAATTAAATCGGATTCGCTTACCCCAGCTGCTTTAGACTTTGCTCTTCTGAAAAAACGTTTAAAAGAAAAGGTTTTATTTACCTGATTATTTATTTTTTCGGAAAGCATTTTCATTTCATGTTGTACATAGCGTTTAATCATTTTACCCATAATAGGGAAAAGTGCTTCTACAACAGCATCTTGTGAGTTTTTAATTTCAGCTTTTAAAGTACTGGTTATGGTTGGGCCGAGGGTTTCGGGAATGTCTTTAACGAAATTATTTAGTTTTGAGTCGATTATAGGATTAACTTTTTCAGATAATTCCTTTTGTTTGTTAATTGTGTTTTCTAGAATTTGTATTTTTTTTTCAATAGATGAGACAAACTCCCGCTCGTCGGTAAGTAAAATATCCTTAATAATATTTAGTTTCTCGTCTTGGTTCATCTATTAAATTAAAACTACTCAGCAATTTTTTCACCTAATTTAATAAAAAGCTCGCTCAGTAATTTTCTGTCGGCTTTTTTATCTCCTAAGTCGTCTAACTTATCGTTTACTGTATTTTCTAATTCGGTTACGCGAATGTTAATATCGGTACTAAGTGAATCAATACTTTGTAATAATTCAGATTCTACGGTACTAATTAACTCTTGTAATTCTTGTTTTTTATTAAGAATATCTTTTTTAAGTGTTTCGAACTCTTCGTTATATTCTTGAATATTTTCACCGAAAATAAGCTCTTTTATAGCATCAATTTTAGATGCATTACTTTTTTCTGAACCGTTTACATTTTTAGTAATGTCTTCGTTATTCTTCATTTTAATAGATAGTTTGCTAGGTATAAGAAATAAAATTAACTATAAGTTTTAAATAAACAATATTTTTTGTTTAAATAGTTGTATGAATTTTATTTCTTTTTATTGCGTTTGTTATAGTTTTTATCGCCTCTAGTTTTAGGTTTTTTGTATTTTTTTGCGATCTTAAATTTATAAGATCCACCTAAGTTTTCTTTTTGATTTTTAGCCTTTTTTTCATGAAAGGCTGGTCCTGGCGCATCTTCATCTCGTTGTTTGTGAGGGTTATTACGCTCTTTAATTTGTGGGCGTTCTTCAGGAATTAATTCTGTAGAAACTTCAACAGCTTCAGGTAATTCTGCTAAAGGAATTTCCATTTGCATTAAGCTCTCAATGGCTTCAATGGCTTCGTATTCTTTTTCGGTTGAAAACACTAAAGCTTCACCTTTACGTTCTGCACGACCTGTTCTACCAATGCGATGCATGTAGTTTTCTGGGTATTCTGGAGTATCAAAATTTATAACATGGCTAACATTATCAATATCTAAACCACGCGCCATAACATCTGTTGCAACTAAAATGCGGTTTACGCCTTCGCGGAATTGCTCAATACTGCGTAAACGATAGTTTTGGGTTTTGTTGGAGTGAATAACACACAACTCTTCTTTAAAATATTCGTCTAATTTTTCGAATAATCTATCTGCCATTCGCTTATAAGCCACAAAAACAATAACTTTATTAAAGGTTTCTTGGTCTTTAAGTAAATGTACCAATAAATTAACCTTTGTATAAAAGTTAGGAACTTTGTATTTGGTTTGTGTAATATTTTCAAGAGGTGTACCCGAAACAGCAATAGATATTTGCTCTGGTCTAATAAAGAAATCGTTAATTAAAAGCTCAACATCTTGCGTCATTGTGGCCGAAAACATAATGTTTTGGCGCTTTTGCGGAAGAATATCAAATATATTAATAAGCTGATGCCTAAACCCTAAATCTAGCATAACATCAACTTCATCTATAACTAATTTCTGAATCGATTTTAATTGCAACGTTCTACTTAAAGCTAAATCGTAAAGTCTACCGGGTGTGGCCACTAAAATATCTAAACCTTCGGCTACAGCTTGTTTTTGGGTATTAATGTTTGTTCCACCGTATACACCTAAAACACGATTGTTAATGTATTTTGATAGTTTTTCAATTTCATCAACTACTTGTACTACCAGTTCCCGGGTAGGTACCAGTACCAAAACTCTAGGGTTGTCTTGTTTCGAGAACTTTAAATTTTTTAAAATGGGCAGCATATAGGCAAAGGTTTTACCAGTACCTGTTTGTGCTATACCAACCATATCTTTTCCCGAAGCAACCACATTAAAAGCTTCTGCTTGAATGGGAGTTGGGGTTGTAAAGCCTAAATCGTTTATGGCGTTATATAGCGGTGTGTTTAAATTTAAATCTTCAAAAGTCAAAACTACTGTATTTTGCGGCAAAGGTAAGGTTTATTCTTAAGTTTAAACTAAATGCTTGTCTTCAATCTCAATACTGTAACTAGCTTCAAATGCGCTACCTGCTTTTAAACTTAAAATGCCTTCTTTTTCTTTTAAATTTCCACTTGCGTTTACACTATCTGCAATACCAAGCCAAGGTTCAATACATACATAATCGCCGTTTGGTTTTGCCCAAATGCCCATATAATTAAATTTAGGGTAGCTTACCGTTAATATTTTACCATGATTTTTACTGTTAATACTTATTTTTCGAGACTTTAAGTCTTTAAAAACAAGCGCATCAACATCAAAAAGTTCGTGTTTTAAAGGTAAAATGTTGTCGTTATTAAAAACGGGTTCGGTTTCGTTTAAAATAAGTCCGCTTCCTAATTCAATTAAATAGCGACTAGAGTTTTCTTTATGTTCAAACTCTAAAAAATAGTCGTCGTAAGCTTCGTTTTCAAAAACCGGACATTTAAATGCAGGATGCCCACCAAGAGAAAAATACATGGTTTTTGTATCGGTATTTTTTACGGTATGCGAAACATTAAGTGTATTATTTGTTAATGTAAATGTAATTAAAAACTCAAATTTAAAAGGGTATATTTTAAGTAATTCAGCATTGCTTTTTAATTTAAAAGTTAAGCTGTTATCTGTTTTGTTATAAAGCGTAATGTCTTTGCTATGTCTTATAAAACCATGTCTTGGTGTGTTATAAGTTTCACCTTCAAAGGTTAGTGAACCGTTTTTTAAAGCACCAATTACAGGAAATAAATTAGGAGCAAAACTACCCCAAACATCTGGGTTTGCATCCCACATAAATTGAGTGTTATGTTTTACTGAAGAAATTTCGCAAAGTTCGGCACCAATATTTTCAATGGCTATTTTAAGTTTATCGTTTTTTAAAGTATGCATGTTTTTTTTGTTTGAAACTGTTTTTACAATTTTGAAATAAATTTAAGTATTCTAACTAAATTTGCAGTATAATTCTGTTTTATTTGAGAACAACTTTTACTTACAGCAAAAAAAACATAGCACAATTTAAAATTAAATTATTGCAATGGGCACAACAGTTTGACGATGTGGTTTGGTTAGATTCTAACAATAAAAAAAACACGCAAACATATAAAAGTTACGATGCCGTTTTAGCAGTTGATGCTTTTACAAGTATAAAAACAGATTATTTTGATGCTTTTTCTAAGTTAAATGATTACCAAAAAACGACTAACGATTGGATTTTTGGCTACCTAACTTACGATTTGAAAAACGATGTAGAGCCATTAAAATCTAATAATTTTGATGGTTTAAAATTCCCAGATTTATACTTTTTTCAGCCAAAAAAACTATTTTTAATTAAAGATAATATCGTTGAAATTCAATATTTAAAAGCGGTTGATGATGAAATTGATGCCGATTCAATTGAAATTAATAATACCGAAGAAGATTTTAATACAAAACCTTCAAACGACATAAAAATTCATTTGCGTATTCATAAAGACGCTTATTTTAATAAAGTAAATAAAATGTTAGCGCATGTGCACCACGGCAGTATTTATGAAGCTAATTTTTGTCAAGAGTTTTATGCCGAAAACACAGAAATAAATCCTTTAGAAACCTATAAAAAGCTAAATGACATTTCCAACCCGCCATTTGCTACATATTTTAAAAGTTTCGATAAATATTTGCTTTCTGCATCGCCCGAGCGTTACATAAAAAAGGAAGGCAATAAAATTATATCGCAACCCATAAAAGGAACCGCAAAACGATCTAAAAATAAAGTTGAAGACGAGCAACTTAAACACAACTTATCGGAAGACCAAAAAGAACGTAGCGAGAATATTATGATTGTAGATTTGGTACGAAACGATTTATCGAAAACCGCTGTAAAAAATTCGGTAAACGTGGAAGAGTTGTGTAAGATTTACACCTTCGATCAAGTACACCAAATGATATCGACCATTACATCAAAAATAAACGATGACACCAACCCGGTTGATGTTTTAAAAACCACATTCCCTATGGGAAGCATGACGGGTGCTCCAAAAATTTCGGCAATGCAAATTATTGAAGATTTAGAGGAAACTAAACGCGGACTCTACTCTGGCGCTGTTGGGTATTTTACACCAAATGGCGATTTCGATTTTAATGTGGTAATTCGTAGTATTTTATATAACGAAACAAAAAAATACGTGTCCTTTTCGGTAGGAAGTGCCATTACAGCAAAAAGCAATCCGTTAAACGAATATGAAGAATGCTTGGTAAAGGCAAAGGCCATGCGTGAAGTGCTGGAAAACTAGTTTTTTACCCAGAAACATAAAAATTAATTATTCAAGTTGGTATATTTGAGTAGTACAATTATCAAAATTATAGATTGGAATTACTATTAATTGTCAGATCGAGCGCAGTCGAGATCCAGTTATATTGAAAAATAATCCGTGAATCGGTGGAAAAATGACCCAAGAATTATTCAAAAAACATATTACTAAAAATCTAAACTTTTTAACCAAAAACAAAGTAATTATTGCTATTTCTGGCGGTATAGATAGTGTGGTTTTAACACATTTATGCCACAAAATAGGTTTAAATGTAGCTTTAGCGCATTGCAATTTTAATTTACGCGGAAACGAAAGTGATGCCGATGAAACTTTTGTTGAAACCTTAGCCGAAAGTTTAGGTTTAGAGGTGTTTATTCAAAATTTTGACACCTCATTATATGCTAAAGAACACAAGCGTTCTATACAAATGGCAGCACGCGAATTACGCTATAATTGGTTCGACGAATTGTCGTCACAATTAAAGTTCGATTATATTTTAACAGCGCATCATGCCGATGATAACTTAGAAACTTTTTTAATCAATTTTACACGTGGCACAGGTATAGAAGGTTTAACCGGAATTCCAGAAATTAACGGGAAGTTTGTACGTCCGCTATTACCTTTTTCAAGTGATGATATTGAATTGTATGCCAATGCAAACAGTATAAAATGGCGTGACGATAGTAGTAACAAATCGGTTAAATATTTACGCAATAAACTACGCCACGAGGTTATTCCTATTTTAAAAGAAATAAATCCAAGTTTGTTACAAAGTTTTCAATCCACTTTAAATAATTTGCAAGATTCATCAACTATAATAAACGATAAAATTGATGAGTTTTTAAATAAAACTATAGAAAGAATAAGCGACAACGAGGTACGTTTTAAAATTTCAGAATTCAAAAAAGCAAAGCATCCAAAAGCGTATTTATTTGAAGCTTTAAAAGAATTTGGTTTTACAGAATGGGACGATATTGTAAGTTTATTAGATGCTCAACCAGGAAAACAAGTGTTTTCTAACGAATTTAGGCTCATAAAAGATCGCGACTATTTATTATTAACTAAAAAGGAAGTTGAACAGTTTTCAGAAATTATTATTTCAAGTATAACCGATAAAGTTGAAACACCGTTTGGCACTTTAAGCTTTGCAGAAATTGATGCTGTTGAAACCAACATAAAAACTGCAAAAAATAGTATTTGCGTCGATAAAAACACGCTTGAATTTCCTTTAACCATAAGAAAAAAGGAGGAAGGCGATGTGTTTTTCCCAATAGGAATGCAAGGTAAAAAGAAGCTGAGTAAATATTTTAAAGATGAGAAGTTTTCGCTTCTCGATAAGGAAAATACGTTGTTGTTATGCTCTAAAAATCAAATTGTTTGGATTGTAAATAACCGCGCCGACGATAGATTTAAAGTAACTAAAACCACAAAGCAAATTTTAAAAATAGAATTAAAATAAAGGTCATTTTAAAAATGATAAATTGGTTATAATAATATTTAATCTAAATTTATTTCAGAATTAACAGAACTGAAAAAGACTAACAAAAGGAGAATATGAAAGTAAAAGGTCAAATTGTAGATATACAAAATCAGCGCATTTTTAAAGGAGAAATAACGGTTGAAAATGATAAAATTGTAGCTATTACAGAACAAAATCATGATGTAGATCACTATATTTTACCCGGTTTTATAGATGCTCATATTCATATTGAAAGCTCTATGTTAGTTCCTAGCGAATTTGCAAAACTAGCTGTAAAACATGGTACGGTTGGTACAGTTTCAGATCCGCATGAAATAGCCAACGTTTTAGGTGTTGAAGGTGTTGAATTTATGATTGAAAACGGTAAAAAAGTACCTTTTAAATTCAATTTTGGAGCGCCTTCTTGCGTGCCTGCAACTACTTTCGAGTCGGCCGGAGCAGTTATAGATTCCGACGATATAAAAAAACTGCTAGAAAACCCAGATATTAAATACTTAGCAGAAATGATGAATTACCCTGGAGTTATTTTTGACGATGAAGAAGTTCTTAAAAAAATAGCTTGGGCAAAACATTATAACAAACCAGTTGATGGGCATGCACCTGGAGTTATTGGCGACGATATTACTAAATATATTAGTGCTGGCATTTACACAGACCATGAATGTTTTACTTATAACGAAGCACTTGAAAAGCTTGAAAAAGGCATGAAAATTTTAATTCGTGAGGGTAGTGCTGCCAAAAATTTTGAAGCTTTAATTGATTTACTGCCAGAACATTTTGAAAACATGATGTTTTGTAGCGACGATAAACATCCAGACGATTTACTTTTACATCATATTAATAAATTATGTGCTAGAGCAATTGCTAAAGGAATCGATTTGTTTAAAGTCCTTCAGGCAGCTTGTATAAACCCGGTAAAGCACTATGGTTTAGACGTTGGCTTGTTACAAGAGGGAGACTTTGCAGATTTTATTGTAGTAGAAGATTTAAAAACATTTAAAACGCTTCAAACTTATGTAAACGGTGCGTTGGTTTATAATGAAGATGAAAGTTTAATAACATCTGTAGCTTTTAAAAACCTGAATAATTTTAATTGCGATAAAAAAGATATTTCAGAATTTAAAATTGAGGCAGCAGCAAAACAAATTCGCGTAATTGAAGCATTAGAAGGGCAGTTAGTAACCAACGAACTTATTGAAGAAGCGACTGTAAAAAACGGATTTTTAGAATCGAATACCAATAAAGATATATTAAAAATGGCAGTTGTAAACCGCTATAAAAACGATACACCTGCTTTAGCTTTTATTAAAAATTTCGGTTTAAAAGAAGGCGCTATTGCCAGTTCTGTTGGTCACGATTCTCATAATATTATTGCGGTAGGAACTACAGATGAAGCTATTTGTAAAGCCGTGAATTTAATTATAGAAAATAAAGGTGGCATTTGTGCAGTAAGTGCTTCCGAAGAAAAAATAGTACCACTTCCAGTAGCTGGAATTATTAGCGACCAAGACGGTGAAACTATAGGTAAACAATATGCCGAACTCGATAAAATGGCAAAAGCATTGGGTTCGAACTTGCATGCACCTTACATGACGTTATCTTTTATGGCGCTTTTAGTTATACCTTCGTTAAAATTAAGCGATAAAGGGTTATTTAATGGTAAAGATTTTAAATTTACAGACTTGCAATTATAGAAAATTACAACAAACTTATGCCCGTAATAGAATCAACCTACAAGCCAGCATTTTATTTCAAAAATGGATTTGTATCAACTGTTTATTCTGGTTTAGTACGCCGCGTAAAATTAAATCAAGAACGCGAACGTATTACTTTAAAAGATAAGGACTTTCTAGATTTAGACTGGAGTTATTCAACAGAGAAAACTAATAAAATAATCATTTTGCTTCATGGTTTAGAGGGGAATTCTAAACGTCCTTATATAACCGGAACAGCTAAATTGTTTAACCAAAACGGTGTTGATGCTTTGGCGGTTAATTTTAGAGGTTGTAGCGAAGAGGATAACTTGAGTTATCACACCTATCATTCTGGTTTTACTACAGATTTGCAAGAGGTGATTAATCATGTTTTATCTAAAAACAAGTATGACGAAATATATATTAAAGGCATTAGTTTAGGAGCTAATCTCTTACTAAAATATTTAGGAGAAACTCAAAATGTTCCTAAAGAAATAAAAAAAGCCATTGCGGTTTCTGCACCTTGCGATTTGTATGGATCATGTAAAGAAATAAGTAAGCTAAAAAACAAACCTTATCACGATAGGTTTTTAAAAAGTTTATTAGTTGCACTAGCTAAAAAACAAGAAAAATTTCCAGATAAATTAACTGTTGAAGCTGTGAAATCGATTAAAAATTTACAAGATTTTGATAATGTTTACACCTCAAAAGCACATGGTTTTATTGATGCTGTTGATTATTATACAAAATGCAGTGCGTTACAATTTTTACCAAATATTAAAGTGCCTACTTTAATTATAAATGCTTTAAACGATTCATTTTTGTCGCCAGAATGTTATCCTGTTAAAGAAGCCAAACAAAACCCGGAATTATATTTAGAAATGCCAAACCATGGCGGACATGTTGGTTTTATAGATAAGAAAAATGTGTACTACAATGAGAGGCGCGCTTTAGAGTTTGTAACGTCTTCTTAAAACTTAAACTCATTAAAAGCTATAGTTAACTCATTTAATTATCCTGTTAACTAAATGTGGGTTTTTAAGAACAAATTAAGCTGATAATTTAGAGCTGTTAACCATTAATATTTAAATTATGAAACAGCAAATTACGTTATCAATAGCAAAGCCTTGTGCGGAAAAGTTTAACTCTTTTAAAAACACTAGTGCTGGCGGTTTTTGTAGTTCTTGCAAAAAAGAAGTTATTGACTTTAGAGCTTTAAGTGATAAAGAAATTCATCAATTTTTTAAAAATAATACACAAAACACTTGTGGTTATTTTAAAACACATCAATTAAAAACTTATAAAGAGAAATCTTCAGTTAAACGAAGCAATTTGTTCAAGGTAGCAAGTTTTGCTTTAATTTCTGCTATGTCTTTACATCATATTCAAGCCCAAATGAAGAATCAAAATGTAGAAATTGTTGCTCAAGATTCAATAAATAATGCTAAAAAAGAAAAGAATACAGAAAAAGCACTATTAAAAGGAGTTATTTCAGATGAGTCAACTCCATTGCCTGGTGTAAATATTCTTTTAAAAGGAACAACCATTGGTACAACAACAAATTTTGATGGCGAATTTACATTTCCTAAACAGTTAAAAGCCGGAGATATTTTAGTAATTAGTTATATAGGTTTTAAGTCTAAAGAAATAATAATTGAAGATCAACAAAAAGAATTAGCATTAACTCTAGACGAAAGCGATTATGTTTTAATGGGAGAAGTTGCAGTAAATGAAACTTACAGAAGTAAACGTAATTTATGGCAAAAAATAAAAGGTATATTTTAAAATATGAAGTATTATAAAATAGCTTTTTTAATACTTTTTATAAGTGTTTTTAGTCATTCTCAAAAATCTGATTTTAAATCTGTTAATTTTAAAATAGCGGACAGTATTGCAGACTCTTATCAAGGTTTTAGGTTGCATAATATGCCTTTGTTAAGCTGTTTTTTAACTAAAGACTTAGCCACAGATATTGAAAAATTTAGAGCCATTTACATGTGGGTTTGTAATAACATTGAAAGCGACCATTATTTTGGTGAAAAAACAATCAGGAAACGTAAAAAATTTAAAAACGATAGCACAGCTTTTTCTGTTTGGAACAAATTATCCAGAGAAAAATTCTTTTCAAGGTTACTTAATCATAAGCAAACTATTTGTACAGGATATGCTTACATACTTAAAGAATTGTGTAACCTAGCAGGTCTAGAATGTGAAATTATAAACGGTTATAGTCGTACAGTTTATACTAATGTAAATCAAATTGATATTCCAAATCACTCTTGGAATACAGTAAAAATTTGCAATAAATGGTATTTGGCTGATGCTACATTGGCAAGTGGTTTTTTTTATGTAAATGAAAATATTTTTATAAGAAATTATAATGATGGCTATTTTTTAACCTCACCCGAACTATTTTTAAAAACGCATTACCCTTTAGAAGAAAAATGGGTTTTATGTGATAATGATTTAACCTTAAATCAGTTTGTAGAACAACCTTTAATTTATGGCAGCACCTACAAATACAATGTTATTCCTGTAGAACCATCAGTTTTAAAAAATGAAGTTGTTGAAGGAGAAAAGATATCTTTTTCTGTTAAATTACCTTCAAATTTTAATATCGATAGTTTGCAATTATTAATAGATGGTAGATTTAAGCAAGAATATATTAAAGCTACAGCAAATAATGTCTCAGAAAATATCTTAACATTAGGGTACGTTTTTAACAAAAAAGGCATTTACGATGTGCAAATTACGGTAGATGATAAAGTTGTAATTAGTTATACCGTTTTAGTAAAAAGAGGAAAGTTTATTTAATTGAGAATTTTATAATCAGTTATTATTTAGTTAAAATTAAAGCTTCATATCAGGTTAATTTGGTTAGTTTATACTTAAACAATAGATTTACTTTATAAATTAAATTTCATGAGTAATTCTAAACTAAATAAAGCATTAACACCAGAAAAATTCACAGATATAAGTGTTAAAAAACCTTATGAAAATAGTGCTGGTTTTCAATCTATTAAGTCTGCAATTACTCAAATTTCAAAATATACTCGTGTAAAAGATGGTGTAAAACTATCATTAAAAATAAATCAAAAAGGCGGATTCGATTGTCCGGGTTGCGCATGGCCAGATCCAGACGATGAGCGTTCAAGCATAGGTGAATACTGCGAAAATGGAATAAAAGCAATTGCAGAAGAAGCCCAAAAAAACACTATTGATAACACATTTTTTAAAAAACATTCTGTTGAAGAATTAGCCACTTGGACAGACTTTGAAATTGGTAAATCTGGCCGTTTGGCAGAACCTATGTTTTTAGCAGAAGGAGCAACACATTATCAACCTATTTCATGGGAAGATGCTTTTAGTAAAGTAGGAACACACCTTAATGCACTTAATAATCCGGATGAAGCTATTTTTTATACTTCAGGAAGAACCACTAACGAAGCAGCGTTTTTATATCAATTATTTGTTCGCGAATTTGGTACAGCAAATTTGCCAGATTGTTCCAATATGTGCCACGAAGCGAGTGGAAGTGCTTTGTCTGAAACTTTAGGCATTGGTAAAGGTTCTGTTACATTAGACGATTTATATAAAGCCGAAGTAGTTATGGTTATTGGGCAGAATCCAGCAACTAACCACCCAAGAATGTTGTCGGCATTAGAAAAGTGTAAGAAAAACGGAGGTAAAATTATAGCAGTTAATCCGTTGCCAGAAGCCGGACTTTTAAAGTTTACAAATCCGCAAGATCCTATTAAAATGCTAACAGGTGGTACACAAATAGCCGATGTTTTTGCACAAGTTACTATTAATGGCGATGTTGCTTTATTTAAAGCGATTCTTTTAAAACTATTAGAAAAAGAAGAAGAAACAGCTCATGTTTTTGATAAAGACTTTATTGAAAAACACACTTATGGTTATGAAGCATTTATAGCAGATTTAAAAACTTATAATTTTAACGATTGTTTAAAGGCTTCAGGAATAGATGAAGATACTTTTAATGCCATTTTTAATTTAATTCTTAACCATAATAAAATTATAATTTGTTGGGCTATGGGCTTAACACAACACCAAAACGCAGTGGATAATATTCGCGAGGTGGTAAATTTATTATTATTAAAAGGAAGCATAGGAAAAGAGGGCGCAGGTACTTGTCCTGTTCGTGGACACTCTAATGTGCAAGGTGATCGTACAGTGGGTATTTGGGAAGCTGCACCTCAAGCTTTTTTAGATAAAATTGAAGCAAAATACGGTTTTAAACCAACTACAAAACATGGTTATGCTGTAATTGATGCCATTAAAGCCATGTACGAAAACAAAGCTAAAGTGTTTTTTGGTTTAGGCGGGAATTTTATTTCTGCTGTTCCAGATACGGTTTACGCATCGCAAGCATTACAGAACTGTAATTTAACGGTTCATGTAAGTACAAAACTTAACAGGTCGCATTTGGTTACGGGTAAAGAAGCATTGATTTTACCGTGTTTAGGAAGGACAGAAAAAGATTACCAAAAAACGGGGTTACAAATACAAAGTGTAGAGAATTCTATGGGCATTGTGTCTGCAACCAAAGGTGTTTTAGAACCTTGTTCTAAAGATTTGTTAAGCGAAGTTGCTGTGGTTTGTGGTATAGCTAATGCCACTTTAAGTGCTAGAAGTAAAATTGATTGGTTAGCCTATAAAGACGATTATACTTTAGTTAGAAATGATATAGCCGAAGTAGTTTCGGGGTTTAAAGATTATAATACTAAGTTACAAAAGCCTTCAGGTTTTTATTTACCAAATGGCGCGCGCGAAAGGCAATTTAATACCAAAACCGGTAAAGCTAATTTTAGTATAAATAAAATGCCAACTTGGAAATTAAAAAACGACGAATTGGTGATGATGACTATTAGAAGTCACGATCAATTCAATACAACTATTTATGGATTAGACGATAGATATCGTGGTGTTTATAGCGAAAGACGCATCATTTTTATGAATAAAGATGATATGAAAGCTCGCGGATTAAAAGAATTACAAGTGGTTAATTTAAAATCGGAATTTAACGGCGTAACACGCTGTGCAAATAATTTTAAGGTGGTTGGTTATAACATTCCTAAAAATTGTTGTGCCACCTATTTTCCTGAGACTAACGTATTGGTGCCTTTAGATAATTTTGCACACACAGCAAAAACACCAGCATCAAAAAGTATTGTAATTACTCTACAGTATACCTAACAATTACTTCGTTATCTAAAATTACATTTGTAGACCAGATAAACTCTGCGTCGTTATTGTTATCATCAAATATATCTGTAAAATTGGTGTAAGAAGGTTTATTATTTACACCAATTTCGGTGTTTGTGTATGTTGAGGCACTAGGCCATTCAGAGTCATCAAAATTAGCGTTTGTCCAATCTGAAGGAATTTCCCAGTGTAAAGCATAATAACTTGTTCCGTCGGTAGATCCGGTGGTGTCACAATTATCAGTTAATCTAAGGTTATTTTCTTCACTTGGGCAAGATAAATCTTTAATTGGTGCTGTATAAAACGTTTGAGCTTTCCACTCGCTACCAGTTGTAGCAATTATATTTTCATCTGTATCTTTAAAAACAGCAACTACACCGCCGTCTCCGGGGTAATAGGTATATCCTTGATTTAGTTCTGAACCTACTCCTAAATTTTCTTCCCAATCAACCAAAAGCATAGCAATAGTAAAAGGTAGGTTTACTTTAAATTTAATTATATGAGAATTAAATTCTGTAAATGGTATAGCATCTTTTCCAACAGCTGTTCCGTTAATATAAAGTTCAAAATAATTATCAGCAAAAACATATGCTGTAATTAGGTCGCCATCAGCATCTATTTCTACAATATCATTGTCATCAAAATTGATTAATGCGTCTTCAGAAGAGCTGTTTTGTGTTCCATTTGGGTTGTATAAGTCGGGTGCAAACGGAAAAGCATCGTTTTCATAATTACCTTCGGCAGGAACTGTCCAAATAATATCATCGTAGGAAGTAATTGTTCCTAGACTAGCTACTCTCGTTCCGTCGGGATATAAATTTGTAACAGTTGTTGTGGCTAAACCTTGAGAAACAGAAGCTGTTCCTGAATAATTAGTAATATTAGATTCAAGAGAATCATCCGAAGTTTCTCCATCATTATTAGAATCTGAATTGCTACTACAGTTAAATAAGATAACAAATAATAGGAAATAAACAATTCTACTTTTAGCACGTATAACACTATTATTCATGGTTTATCTTTTTCCTTTTTAGATGTGCTATCTCAAAAAAACTTGCGTCTATTATTTTAAATTTTTAAATGTTGTGATTAAAAAATAGTAAAATTTATACCAGAGTATTTACTAGTATTTCTAAAATCTATGCAAAAAAAAACAACATGAGTAACAAGTTTTTGGTTAAGAATGCATCTAACTAATAAACTAATAAATATAGTTACCATGAGAAAATTATTTATAACTACCATTGCTTTATTAGCTATAATTTTAAATGCTTGTAGTGGCGATAGTAGTTCTTCAAGCAGCAGTATAGAAGAAACCGAAGGAGTGTCTGTAACTGCTGTAGTTCAAGAATATTTTAAAGATGCTAATGGCGTTACTGTAAGTGTTGATGAAGAAGCAGGAGTAATTACAATTACTAGTAGTACAGGTTTACCCGACCATAAAACGCC
The DNA here is from genome assembly GCF_020523925.1 of Neotamlana laminarinivorans. GTDB lineage: Bacteria > Bacteroidota > Bacteroidia > Flavobacteriales > Flavobacteriaceae > Neotamlana > Neotamlana laminarinivorans. The sequence goes on from NZ_JAJAPW010000001.1 coordinate 114,082, forward strand.
TTATTATGATGTTTATGAAAAGCAACATGAGTTGTATGAAGATTTTCCAACTTATTATGTTACAGACGGCATACTAGAAAATTTTTATATAGACCAAATAGCAGATAGAATATTTAGTTACGATGAAGATGGTAATTACATTATTACATATGCCGCAAATGATAACGATGAAATTGGAGCCATTAAATATGTTATGGAAATTCCAACAAATCCTACCGAAGCAGCAATAAAAGAAGAAACCGATTTAGCAGCTATAGGTATGGTATTAAATGGTGTGCCTTTTTTTAATAATTACAATCAATCTTCTGTTCCTTTGGGTGGAGCAGATGTAAGTACTTTAGATTCGGCCGGCGGACACCCAGGAGCTCTTGCAGATTATCATTATCATGTTGGTGCAAACCCTGGAATATATGCAGATGAAAATCCAGAGATAGAATATGGTACTTTAATAGATGAAAATCAATTAGTAGGGTTTATGAGAGATGGTTTTCCTCTGTACGGTCAACAAGACCAAGATGGAGAATACCCAGACGATTTAGATGAGTATGGTGGCCACTTTGGTGTAACCGAGCATTTTCCAGATGGTATATATCATTACCATGCAAGTACAGAAGATTACTTAGATGCGGGTTGGTATGTATTAAAGTCTGGAAAGTATTACGGTACGCCAGGTACTTTTACAAGTAACTAGTATGCTTAGTAAAATATTTTAAAAGAAAACGTTTAGTGAAAGTTCTAAACGTTTTTTGTTTATTAAATTTTAAAAATTCCATTTTTAATGGCGTATAGTACTAAACCTATACGGTTTTTAACTTCTAATTTTTGAAATAAATTATCACGATATCCATCTATGGTTTTTGGGCTTAAAAACATTTTTTCGGCAATTTGTTTATAGGTCATTTCAGAGCAGACATTTTTTAAAAATTCTATTTCGCGTTCTTTTAGTTTAACGTTTCCTTTGTTGCCTTCATTTAAAGAATTAATTAAAATATTTGATACATCTTTGGTGTGATAATAACCATGAGTAATCGTTTCAATTAGAGCAGTTTCTAAAATTTCTTTTTCAACATCTTTAAGTAAGTAGCCTTTTGCTCCGGCTTTTAGCATTTTTATTATGGTAGTTTCATTTTCTTCAACAGAAAGCGCTAACACTTTTAGGTTAGGATATTCGTTTTTTAGTATTTCGGTGGTTTCAATACCATTTAAAATGGGCATATTTACATCCATTAAAATAATTTCAGGAATGTTGGTAGGGGTTTTAAGTTTGGTTAAAAGATCTTTTCCGTTTTTACAAGTATATAAAACTGTAAATTTATTAAAAGAATTAACTAACCCTGCTATGGCTTGAGATAAAAGGTTGTGGTCTTCTACTATTACTACGCTATGTAATTCCATTTACGTAAGGGTATATTATTGTTAGTTTAGTTCCTTTATTTATTTCAGATTCTATTTTGGCGGTTGCCTTAACTAAATTTGCTCTAGATTTTATGTTAGAAAGCCCAATACCAGAGTTGTTAGTTTTATAAGTATTAAAACCTAAACCGTTATCTTTTGCGGTTATTATAAGTTCACTGCTTAAATAATTTAAAGTTACGCATAAATGTGAAGCTTTTGCATGTTTAATGGTATTAGAAAAAAATTCTTGTAATATTCTAAAAAAAACAATTTCAGTTTTATGGTCTAGACTTATTATGTTGCCTTTAATTTCTAGATTAGCATTAATAAAATTCAATCGGTTAAAACGGTTGGTTTCATCTTGTAATGCTTGTTTTAAATCAATATTTTTTAAAGTTTCTGGGTTTATTAATTTAGATAGTGTTCTTAACTCACTTATACTTTTACTAATGGTTTCTTTTACTTCATCTTTAGGTAAATTATTTGCTAATTGTATTTTAGCTAAGGTTAATAACTGGCCTATGTTATCGTGTAATTCCCAACTTATGTTTCTAAAAGTTTCTTCTCTAATTTCAATTTGAGCTTTAGCAATTTCTTGCTCAAATTTTTGTTCAGCTAATCTTTTTTCTAAAATTAAATCATTCTTCTTTTTTCTAAATAAAAGAAAAAGAGAAATCATTGTAAAACTAATAACCAGTACTACAACCGACGATATTATTAAAAATGATTGTATTTCTGTTTCGTCCATATAAAGCCAATAATGTAGCAGGTATAAAGTACCAAATTAAGAAAAAATAAAATATTGGTAAACACCACGTTATCCATTCTTACATTAAAATAATTTGAAAGTAAAATTAACGGAAACATGCCTATGTTAAAAAGTACTAATGCAGTGCTTATCCAGAAACTTAGTTTGTATTTTATTTTTAAGGTGTAGTCTGAATTTGATAGTTGGTGTAAATGCAAACAGGTTAAAATAAGAACTAAAAGTGCTCCTATTACAAATATGTATTTGTGCATATTTAAATAAAAAATGCCTGTAAAAAATGCTATTAAAAATATAATGAAAAAGACAGAGCTTAATATTTTATGCAAAGATTTTAGCAATACTTTATAATACCACCAACAATAAAAACTAAAACTAAAACCTGTGTAAGCATAGTAAATCCATATATTATCAAACTCAAAAAAAGTTGAAAAAAAAACACCTACAACACTATCTATAAAAAAGGTTAGCCATAAAAAATGTAAAAAGTAGCGCTCTGTAGATTGTACGTATTTTGGGTAATGTATTAACGCAAAAACCGCAGCAATTAGCTCTAAAAAGTTTACGGCATAAGATAAAACATCGCTGTAGGTCATAAATTATTCTATTCTTCTATTTTTTTAGGAGGTCTACCAGCGTGTCCATAATTAAGAGATGATATACTTTCTATGTTATCGTCTCCAGTTTCATAAACTGCTAAAAACGGGTTAAACGATCCTTGAGATTGGATTTTATTTCCAGTAGGTACAAGAAACACAGTCGATTTACCAGGATCTGGATATTTTTTACTCTCTGGGTAAGCTCCAAAATATATTCTAATACCTAAATCTTTATAGCCTTGTGTTTTGGCTTCACGCTCAAAATAAGCTATGTATTGTTTTAAAGAATCTAATGAGAATAAAAATTCTCTTGAATCTTCAAAACCTAAAGTATCATTTAAAATATTAGCACGCGTTTTTATAAATTCATCTTCTAAAATATTGGCTTGAGAGTAGCTAATAGCTTGCGATGGTACTTTAAGTTGGTCTTTTTCAACAGATGTTTTTGAAATACATGATTTAATAAAAAACATAGTGCAAAAACATCCTACGGTTACTATTATATTAAAAGTTGTTTTCATAATTGTTTTGTTTTTTGAGGGTTTCATAAAATTACGGATTAATATTAAAAGTTTTATGTCTGATTGTGTTGTTGTGTTTTGTAAAGTTCTAAAAATAAATCAGTTAAAAAATAAAAGTGCTAAATAAACAGCCTTTTTCCTGTTAAATAGGGTGAAAACACCTTAATTTTTTATAAGAAATATCTTAGTAAGAATGTGTTTATACTTATGATTTAATGGATACTTTTATTACATTTAAGTTATAAACTAATTATATGCTTAAAAAAGTTTTTGGAAGCGCCGTTTTTGGCGTTGAAGCCACCACCATAACAGTTGAGGTAAATGTAGATAAAGGCATAGGTTACCACCTTGTAGGGTTACCCGATAATGCCATAAAAGAAAGTAACTACCGTATTGCAGCGGCGTTACAAAATAATGGATACAGAATTCCAGGAAAGAAAATAATTATTAATATGTCGCCAGCCGATTTACGTAAAGAAGGCAGTGCATACGATTTAACTTTAGCCATTGGTATTTTAGCATCAACCAGTCAAATAAAAGCTGATAATTTAGAGCAATATTTAATTATGGGCGAACTTTCTTTAGATGGTAGCTTACAACCCATAAAAGGCGCATTGCCTATTGCAGTTAAGGCCAGAGAAGAAGGTTTTAAAGGATTTATTTTACCAAAGCAAAATGCAAAAGAAGCTGCCATTGTTAACGATTTAGAGGTTTATGGTATTGAAAATATTAAACAGGTTATAAACTTTTTTGATAAAGGAGAAGCTCTAGAACAAACCATTATTGATACTAGAAAAGAATTTGAAAAAAGTTTAGATTTTCCCGAATTCGATTTTGCCGATGTAAAAGGGCAAGAAGGCATAAAACGCTGTATGGAAATAGCTGCCGCTGGCGGACATAATATTATTTTAATTGGACCACCCGGAGCAGGTAAAACCATGTTAGCAAAGCGTTTACCTAGTATTTTACCACCTATGACGCTGCACGAAGCTTTGGAAACCACAAAAATTCATTCGGTAGTTGGGCGTGTAAAAGATAGCGGTTTAATGGCACAACGCCCGTTTCGGAGTCCGCATCACACTATATCGAACGTGGCTTTGGTTGGTGGTGGTAGTTATCCGCAACCCGGAGAAATATCATTATCGCACAATGGGGTTTTGTTTTTAGATGAATTGCCTGAATTTAAACGAGAAGTTTTAGAAGTGATGCGCCAACCTTTAGAGGATAGAGAGGTAACCATTTCTAGAGCAAAATTTACGGTAACATATCCGTCGTCGTTTATGTTGGTAGCAAGTATGAATCCGAGCCCTGGAGGTTATTTTAACGATCCCGATGCTCCGGTAACTTCAAGTCCCGCCGAAATGCAACGCTATTTAAGTAAAATATCAGGGCCACTGTTAGATAGAATTGATATACATATTGAAGTAACTCCGGTACCATTCGATAAATTGAGTGACGACCGCAAAGGGGAAAGCTCAGTAGATATTAGAAAGCGTGTAACCCGTGCCAGAGCAATACAAACTCAACGTTTTAAGGCCAGCGATAAAGTGCATTACAACGCCCAAATGAATACCAAACAAATTAGAAAATATTGCGGATTAGATGAAGCCTCAAAACAATTATTAAAAACCGCTATGGAACGTTTAAACTTATCGGCTAGAGCTTACGATCGTATTTTAAAAGTATCAAGAACTATTGCCGATTTAGAAGCAAGCGAAACAGTTACAGGAACACATATTAGTGAAGCTATACAATATAGAAGTTTAGATCGCGACGGGTGGTTGGGGTAGAAGGTTAAGAATAAAATTATAGCAATTTTTACCTCAATATGTTATTATAAGAGTTATTTTTCTAAATTTATTAAATGAAAAAACAAATTCTAACAATCACGTTAATATCAATCTTGAGCTGTAATAATAATCAAAAAGATAAGGTTGATGTTTTTCAAGAAACTACAGAAAAACCAGAAATAGTTGAAGTGCCTAAACTTAATTTAGAGCAAGCCAACAAATTGGCCGAATTACCCCTACATTGCTTAAATACAGAATATCCAAATAGACTTTCACAAACTTTGGGCAGCGATCAAGATTTAAAATCGCCAAGTACACTACACCCTGCATTTTATGGATGTTACGATTGGCATTCATCGGTACATGGGCACTGGAGTTTAATTTCGTTATTAAAGTATTTTCCAGAGATAGATAAAGCCGAAGAAATTAAAGAAAGTTTATTAAACAATATTTCTGAAGAAAATATTAAACAAGAAATAGAGTACTTTAAAGGCGAACACAATAAAAACTACGAACGCACATACGGTTGGGCGTGGTTATTAAAAATGGCTGAAGAACTTCACACCTGGAATACGCCTTTGGCCAGAACTTTAGAAGCTAATTTACAACCATTAGTAGATTTACTTTGCGAAAAATATATAGAATATTTACCAAAACTTAACTACCCGTTACGTGTTGGGCAACATACCAATACAGCGTTTGGTTTAAGTTTTGCTTACGATTATGCTTTGGCAACACAACGGCTAGATTTAAAACAAGCTATTGAAGCACGTGCTAAATATTTCTTTTTAAACGATGAAGATTGCCCAATGTCATGGGAACCTAGTGGAAGCGACTTTTTATCGCCATGTTTAGAAGAAGCCGCTTTAATGAAGCGCTTATTACCAAAAGAAGAATACAAATTATGGCTAACTAAGTTTTTACCACAATTAGAAAATAAAAATTATGATTTAGCACCTGGTGAGGTTTCCGATAGATCTGATGGGAAACTTGTGCATTTAGATGGTTTAAACTTTTCAAGAGCTTGGAATTTATATACAATAGCAGAAGGTTTACCAGAATACAATCATTTAAAAAACATTGCAAACAAACATATTAACTACGCTTTACCAAACATTTTTGGAGACGATTATATGGGAAGCCATTGGTTGGGCAGTTTTGCAATTTACTCCTTGAATACTACAAAAAAATAATTTTTATAAATTTTAAGAAATGTGACTTTTGTCACATTTCTTTTTAAAAACCAATCGTAAATTTGCGATAATAAAATGAAAAGAAGTTTAGAAACAATACAATATGATAAAAAAGCAGAAGCTTTAGCAATGTATGCCAAAGCATTATCGCATCCTATGCGTGTTTCAATTTTAAATTATTTAGAAAACCAAACGTGTTGCTATACAGGAGATTTAGTTGATGTGTTTCCTTTGGCACAATCTACAATTTCGCAACATTTAAAAGAATTAAAAAATGCTGGGTTAATTCAAGGAGAATTAAAACCACCAAAAATAAAATACTGTATAAATCAAGAAAACTGGGCTATAGCTAAAGAGTTGTTTAACCGTTTTTTTGATTAATATTTTTTTAATAACTATATCGTTTATTTACGATAAACAATTAATAATATTATGAGTTTAGCAATTAAAATTTTAGGAACTGGTTGTCCAAAATGTCAATCTATGGTAAGTATTGTTCAAAAAGTGGTTAAAGAAAATAATATTGATGCCACTGTAGAGAAAGTAGAAGACATTATGGAAATCATGAAGTACAATATAATGACTACACCAGCTTTAGTAGTAAACAATGAGGTAACTATTAAAGGGAGGGTACCATCTGGCGAAGAAATATTAGCATTATTAAATTAAAGCTAAGTTTACTTAATTCAATTTATAAAATATAAGGCTTTTTTAAAATGTTCGACTGGATTCAACACATTGCAGATTGGTTGGTATATAGTGTTTTTAACCTAAACACTAATCAACATTTAGCGAAAGCATTAAACTTTTTTATCTATGATTCTATAAAAATTTTAATTCTACTTTTTGTGGTTATTTTTTTTATGGGTATTGTAAATAGCTATTTTCCAATAGATAAAGTTAGAAGTTACCTATCAAAAAATAAATTATATGGTTTAGAATATCTTTTAGCAAGTCTTTTTGGGGTAGTTACTCCATTTTGTTCATGTTCATCTGTGCCTTTGTTTATTGGTTTTGTTCGAGGTGGTATTCCATTGGGGGTAACCTTTGCATTTTTAATAACATCGCCATTGGTAAACGAAGTTGCAGTTGGGCTTTTTATAGGCTTATTTGGTGTAAAAACAACTTTAATTTATGTAATAAGTGGTGTGTTATTAGGTACAATATCTGGTATAATACTTCAAAAATTAAAGTTAGAGCGTTTTTTAACGCCTTGGGTTAAAACAGTTTTGGCAGATGCGCAGCGAGAGCAAGATTTATTTCAAGAAGAAAAACTAAGTTTAAAACAGCGGCTACCTATTATTTGGGCAGAAGTATTAAAAATTTTAAAAGGGATTATTCCTTACGTATTAGTTGGTATAGCTATTGGAGGATTAATGCATGGTTATATTTCTGAAGGTTTTTTTGAAAGATATATGGATAAAGATAACTTATTTGCAGTACCTATAGTAACTATTTTGGCCGTACCAATGTATTCTAATGCTTCCGGTATTCTTCCTGTAGTACAGGTTTTGGTACATAAAGGTATTCCTTTAGGAACAGCAATTGCTTTTATGATGGGTGTTGTTGGGCTATCACTTCCAGAAGCAATGTTATTAAAAAAGGTGATGACATTTAAGCTTATTGCAACCTTTTTTGGCGTTGTAACACTTTGTATAATTCTATCAGGATATGTGTTCAACATTATATTATAAATTAAAAAATAACAGATAATGAAATTAGTAAAAACACTTTGTGTAATAGTATTAGGCATTATGTTTATGTCTTGCAATAGTCAAGATAAAAGCTCTAAAAAAATATTAAATACATCAATTTCAAAAATTGAAGTATTAGATTTTCATGCGACACATAGGTGCATGACTTGTAATGCAATTGAAGCTAATACAAAATATACTTTAAATACTTATTTTAAAGAAGCTTTAAGTAAAGGGAAAATTACCTTTCAAGTTGTTAATGTAGATAAAAAAGAAAATGAAAAAATAGCTAAAAAGTTTCAAGCATCAAGTACAGCACTTTTTTTAAATGTGATAAAAAATGGTGAAGAAAAACAAATTGATTTAACCGAATTCGCATTTTTGAATGGTAATAATAAAGAAGTTTTTTCAAAAAAATTAAAAGCCAAAATAGATGCAGAATTAAAAAATATTTAAATGGAATTTTTACAATCGCTTTTAGAGCAATACAATATTCCAATATTATCGGCATTTATTCTAGGGTTAATGGCGGCAGTTAGTCCATGCCCATTAGCTACAAATATTACAGCAACAGCTTTTATTACAAAAAATATAACAAATAAACGAACAGTACTTTTAAGTGGTTTACTGTATTCTTTAGGTAGAGCTTTTAGTTATACTTTAATTGGTTTAATTTTATTTTTTGGAGCTAGTAAATTTCATGTTTCTCGATTTTTTAATCAATACGGAGAAAAATTATTAGGCCCGTTATTAATTGTAATTGGCTTGATAATGATAAATATTTTGAAAATCAGTTTTTTAGAAAAACTCAACCTTCAAGAAAAATTCTCTAATAAATTTGAAAACAAAGGCATGCTCAGTCCTTTTTTTCTTGGGGCTCTCTTTGCGTTGGCATTCTGTCCATATAGCGGAGCTTTATTTTTTGTTATTCTAATACCAATTTCAATTACATCAACAGGTGGGTTATATTTACCTATAATATATGCCTTAGGTACAGGTTTTCCTGTTATGTTATTTTCTTATTTGTTAGCCTTTACGGCAGATAAAATTGGGTTGTTTTATAATAAAATTACTAAAGTAGAGAAAGTTATGCGCCTAATAGCAGGAATCGTATTTATAATTTCTGGATTATATTACTTATTAATATTTATAGGTTTATGGTAAAACCTAAATTTTAATTTTTAATTAGCTTTAAAAACCATTTTGAATTTAATAAATTTAATGCTTAAGCTAAAATCTATGAAAAGTTGGTTTAAAAATATAGGTCCAGGGCCATTAATTGCAGCTGCTTTTATAGGTCCAGGATCTGTAACCGTTTGCACATTAGCTGGTGCGGGTTTTGGTTATGCTTTATTGTGGGCTTTAGTATTATCAATAGTTGCAACTATTGTGCTTCAAGAAATGTCTGCCAGATTAGGTATAATTACTCAAAAAGGCTTATCTGATATCATCAGAACAGAAATAAAGCATCCTTGGTTTAAAGGTTTTGTAATAGTTTTAATGCTATCGGCCATAGTTATTGGTAATGCGGCTTACGAAGCAGGGAATATTTCTGGTGGCGTTTTAGGCTTGCAAACTGTTTTAGGTAATCCTTCAGTTAATGTTTTTGGATACTCAATTAATATTCTTAGTATTATTTTAGGAGGATTAGCCTTTGTTTTACTGTATTTAGGCAATTATAAAATACTAGAACGTGTGCTTTTAGCTTTAGTCATTTTAATGAGTTTAGCTTTTCTGGTTTCAGCAATATTAACAAAACCAGATGTTGTATCTATTTTTAAAGGTGCTTTTGTTCCTAGTTTTCCAGGAAATAGTTTGTTGTTAATTATAGGTTTAATTGGTACAACTGTAGTGCCGTATAATTTGTTTTTACATGCTTCTTTAGTGAAAGAAAAATGGAATAAAACATCCGATTTAGGTCTGGCTAAAAAAGATACCATAATTGCTGTCGTCCTAGGCGGAGTAGTATCAATGGCTATCATTGTTTCGGCCGCATCAATGCAAGGAAACAATATTAGCAATGCATCAGATTTAGCAAAAGGTTTAGAGCCTTTATTTGGTAGTTTTGCAAAATATTTTCTAGCTATTGGCTTATTTGCTGCAGGTTTAACAAGTGCAATTACAGCGCCTTTAGCAGCTGCTTATGTGGCTAGTGGGTGTTTTGGTTGGTCGTCTCATTTAAAAAGTAAAAAGTTTCAATCGGTCTGGGCAATTGTTTTAATTTTAGGTGTTATATTTTCATCAGTAGGCATAAAACCTATCGATATTATAAAATTTGCTCAAGTTTCTAATGGAATTTTACTACCGTTTATGGCTGTAATTTTATTATGGTTAGTTAACAAATCATCGGTTTTAGGAGCATTTAAAAATTCATTAAAGCAAAATATATTGGCTATTTTAATTCTGTTAATTAGTATTTTACTTTCGGTAGCAACAATTAACAAAATATTCAACTTCAACTTATTTTAATGCAAAATATAATCGATATAAATGCCGATGTAGGTGAAGGAATAAACAACGAAGCGCAATTAATACCGCTAGTTTCGTCTTGTAATATTGCTTGTGGTGGTCATGCAGGTGATGAAGAAACGATGCAAACCGTTGTAAAACTAGCGAAACAACATCATGTTAAAATAGGTGCGCATCCATCGTATCCAGATAAAGAAAACTTTGGAAGAGTTATTGTTGACATGCCTTTTAATGATTTAGTTGAATCTTTAAAAAATCAAATTGAAATTTTAATAAAGATTATAAATGAAGAAAACTTAAAACTTCATCATATAAAACCTCACGGTGCACTTTATAATTATGCTGCAATTAACACCGAAGCAGCTACAGCGGTAGTTGAAGTAATGAAGCAATTATCTATTAAAGTTAAATTGTATGCGCCATATAAATCGGTTTTAGCAGATTTGGCTATTAAAAATAATATTGAAGTTGTTTTTGAAGCTTTTGTCGATAGAAATTATAATCCCGATTTAACTTTAGTGTCCAGAAACCAGGAAAATGCAGTTATTAAAGATGAAAAATTGGTGTTTAACCATGTTTATAAAATGTTTACTCAACAAAAAGTATTAACTATAAAAAACACAGAAACACCAATAAAGGCGCAAACATTTTGTGTGCATGGAGACAACCCCAAAGCCATACAATTAATAAAATATTTAGTGATTCAGTTAAAAAGTAAAGGCATATTTATTAGTTAGTTTATGAGTTATAATTTAACATATAAGCAATTTAATGAACGTTCCATTTTAATTGAATGGCCTAAAACCATTGATGAAGATATTTTAAATGATGTTTTACAATTTAAAGCGAAAATAAAAGCTTTAGAAATGTTTGAAATTACGGTGATAAAACACGCGTATCAATCATTATTAATTCAGTTTAAAAATAACATTACAGATGTTGAAAGTTTAATAACTACGCTTAAAAGTATTTATCAATCTCAAACAGAAATCATATCATTTCAAAATAAAATTTGGAAAATACCTGTGTGTTACGATCCGTTTTTTGGTATAGATTTAGCAAATTTAGCAAACAAAAAAGGTCTATCTATTGAAACGGTAATTGAAAAGCATTCGCAAGTTACTTACAAAGTCTATTTTATTGGTTTTTTACCAGGGTTTTTATATTTAGGCGGATTAGACAATGCTTTAGAAACACCACGAAAAGCGACACCACGTTTACAAATAGAAAAAGGATCTGTTGCTATTGGCGGAAATCAAACTGGAATTTACCCAAGCAATAGCCCTGGCGGTTGGAATATTATTGGGCAAACGCCTATTAATTTTTTTAACGTTAATAAAAGTGAGCCTTGTTTTGCTAGAGCAGGAGATGGTATAAAGTTTATCCCGGTTTCTAAAAAAGAGTTTTTAGATATTAAAACTTTAGTTGAACACGATGTTTATATTATAGAAAGCGAGGTGATTAATGATTAAAGTAATAAATAGAGGTTTATATAGCACTGTGCAAGACTTTGGTCGTGAAAACTACCAAGACTTTGGTGTGCCATTTTCTGGAGTTATGGACAGAAAAGCAGCCGCTTTTGCTAATGCAATTTTAGGCAATAAACCTAATACAGCTGTTTTAGAAATGACCATGCTAGGAGCAAAACTTCTGTTTACTAAACCAACTTTAATCGCTATTTCTGGTGCAAACATGTCGCCTAAGTTAAATAACAAAGCCATTACTATAAATAAGGCTGTTGCTGTAAATTCAGGAGATATTTTGTCTTTTGGTAAACTACAAAAGGGGTTTAGGTGTTATTTAGCAGTTTTAGGCGGAATAAAATCTGATAAAGTATTGGGAAGTCAATCGATGTATTCTGGTATCACAAAAACATATGTTTTAGAAAATAATGATGAAATAGAGTTTGATGATTTAAACACGAACTTTAAACCTGCATTCGCTTCCATTAGGTTTAATGATGCCTATCTAGAAAAAAACAATATAAACGTGTTTAAAGGTCCCGAGTTTAATTTACTAACCAAGGAACAGCAAGGTCAATTATTATCACAAGAATTTAGTATTTCAAAAGATAATAACCGTATGGCATATCAATTAAACGAAGTTCTTCCCAATAATTTAAAACCCATTATAACATCGTTGGTTTTACCAGGTACGGTGCAATTAACACCAGCAGGAAAACTCATTATTTTAATGCGCGATTGCCAAACTACAGGTGGTTATCCCAGAGTTTTACAGCTTAGCGAAGCTTCAATTAATGTTTTATCTCAGAAATTTACGCATCAAAAAATTACTTTCAACTTAAAATATTAGGTTACATCATTTTTTCCGACTTTAAAATAAACGAACCATCATGCCTTACAAAAATATCATCATATTAATTTTTACATGTTTAGCTTTTAGTTGTAAAACGGAACAACCTAATGCTAACGAAATTATAAATACATCAATTTTAAAATCTGGAGGTGAAACACTTAAAAACGCGGTTCTAGACTTCGATTTTAGAGACAAACATTACAAAGCAAAACGGGCAGGAGGTAAGTTTGAGTTTCAGCGTGTTTTTAGCGATTCTATAGGTGTCGTGAAGGATGTTTTAAACAACTCTAGTTTTAAAAGATATATTAATGATACTTTAGTTGATGTTGATAAAAAGAAGGCCGATGCTTATACAAGCTCTGTGAATTCTGTACATTATTTTTCGGTGTTGCCTTATGGTTTAAATGATAAGGCTGTGAATAAAACGTTTTTAGCTGAAGTTGAAGTTAAAGGTAAAACTTACTATAAAATAAAAGTAACATTTAATGAAGAAGGCGGTGGTGAAGATTTTGATGATGAATTTATTTATTGGATAAATAAGAACACATTTTTTGTTGATTATTTAGCCTATTCGTACGCTGAAGCTACCGGAAGAGGTTATAGGTTTAGAGAGGCTTATAACGAACGGTTTTTAAATGGTGTAAGGATGGTAGATTACAATAATTACAAACCTAAAGAAAATGATATAACTCTAGGAAATTTAGACCTATTATTTGAAAAAGGTGAATTAACGTTGCTGTCTAAAATAGAGTTAGAAGCAGTTAAAGTATCTCCAATTTAAGCAAGCTCCAAAGCAATTTCAATCATATTCTTAAAGGTTGTTTCTCGTTCTTTACTCGTGGTTTTTTCTCCTGTAACTAAAGAATCTGAAATGGTTAAAATAGCAAGCGCATTAGCGTTATGTTTTGCTGCTACTGTGTATAAACCAGCAGCTTCCATTTCTACACAAAGTACACCAAATTCAGCCCATTTTTTGTACGAATTAAAATCGTCTGCATAAAATTCATCCGATGATAATACATTACCAGCTTTAAAAACTATTTTTTTAGTATTAGCTGCATCTATGGCTTTTTTAAATAAATTAAAGCTTGCTGTTGGTGCGTAGTTTGCACCAGTAAAGCGTAAGTTATTTATACCAGAGTTAGATGAAGCCGACATTGCTATAACAATATCTCGAACTTTTACATCTTTTCTATAAGAACCCGCACTGCCTACACGTATTAAATTTTTTACTCCAAACTCAGTTATAAGTTCATTAGCATAAATAGAAATTGATGGAATACCCATACCAGTACCCATAACAGAAATAGTTTTTTCGTTATAAGTACCTGTGTAACCAAACATATTTCTAACTGTATTAAAGCATACAGGGTTATCTAAATATGTTTCAGCAATCCACTTTGCTCTTAGTGGGTCGCCTGGTAATAAAATGGTTTCTGCAATATCGCCTTTTACAGCGTCAATGTGTATACTCATATTTTAATAGTTAGAGTTTGATGTTTCTCCAGATATAATAGCAATACCAGAGGATGTGCCTAAACGTTCTGCCCCTAAATTAATGAATGCCACAGCGGTTTCAGCATTTTTTATACCTCCAGAAGCTTTTACTTTAGCTTTATTTCCAGTAATTTGTTTCATTAATTTTACATGATGTAAAGTTGCTCCGGCCGTACCAAATCCGGTAGAAGTTTTAATAAAATCTGCTCCATTATTGATAGAAATTTCGCTGGCTTGTATAATTTCAGAGTCAGTTAAATAACAAGTCTCTAAAATAACTTTTAAAATGGTATTAGGCATTATTGTTTTTACGGCTTTAATATCTTGGGCAACAGCATCAAAATCGTTGCTTTTAATTAAACCTATATTTATAACCATGTCAATTTCATCTGCCCCGTTTTTAATAGCGTCTTTAGTTTCTTCAACTTTTGCATGAGTGCTCATAGCTCCTAAAGGAAAACCTATAACGCTACAAACCTTAACATTAGTATTTTCAAGCTGTTTTTTGGCTAATTGTACATAACAGCTATTTACACATACCGAGAAAAACTGATGTGTTTTTGCTTCGTTGCATAGTGTTATTATGTCTTCTTTGGTTGCTGTTGGTTTTAGTAAGGTGTGATCTATAAATTTATTTAAATCCATTTATAAAAAATTAAGGGAATAATATTTATTAAAAAGAAAGTATTCTTTCAAAAATAAATATTATTCCCTTAAAAATATAAATAAGGTGTAAATTTAATTATTTAGTTCGGTGGTTTTAGAGGTGATAATATCGGTATTACTATTTGGATTATCTTTTTTCTCTAAATTCTCAATATACTGCTTAAAAATTTTAGAATTTCTGGCTTGTTGTGTTTTGTTTACTTGCATTACATTAGCGTTTGTGCCAACCAAATCTGCACCCATTTCAATATATTTTAAAATAGTTTCGTAATCATCTATACCATCAGAAGCAATAATTTTAATTCTGTTTTTAACCGTTTTTTTAATAATTTTTACAGCTGTAAGTGTTGCTCCTCCTTTAGCAAATCCACTAGAGGTTTTTATAAAATCTACTTGAGCATCCATGCATATTTCGCATACCTTAATAATTTCATTTTTTGTTAATTCTGAAATTTCAATTGTTGCTTTTAAAGGTACATCTCCAATGGCACGTTTAACTTCAAAAATATCTTTTAAAACCGAAACGTAATTTCTACTTTTTAGATAGCCTAAATTAATAGCCATATCGATTTCGTTGGCACCATCATTTATAGCGGTTTTGGCTTCAAAAATTTTAGTTTTGGTATCGGCAAATCCAAAAGGAAAACCAACAGTAGCACAAATTTTAATTTCGCTTCCTGCTAATAATTGTTTTGCTAAAGGAACATAACAGCTATTTAATGTTACAGCGTAGTTCCCATTTTTTTTGGCATTATAGCAATGGTCTATAATTTCGTGTTCGGTAGTTGAGGGCGCTACAATTGAGTAATCAATAAAATGTGATATATTCATTCGTTCGTTTTAGGGTTAATTATGTAATAAATAACTTTCAAGAGAAGTAGGGTTCTTGTAAGTTATCTTACGGCTAATGTATAAATAAAAACTAACCGTTTATCGAGGAATACTTTGTTTTTTGTTAACAAGAGATTGTTGATTTTTATTATAAACCTCATGTTTTTTTATACAATAAAATAAATGTTAAAAATCCAGTAATGTAAGGTGTTGTCTATCAGAGTCGAGGATTTTGTGTTAAAAAACTAGCCTGGTTTAAGTTGTTAAATCAGGCTAGTTTTTATTGTTATTTTATGTTAATTTTAGCTATGTATTTCATCGAAAAAATGTGCTAAAATTCTTCTTTTACTAATTCTCCTTGATTACGAAACACTAATTTTTCATCAAAAGCATCTAATAAAATAATACTATCTGTGGTTACTTTACCAGCTAAAATTTCTTTACTTAAAGCGTTTAAAACTTCTTTTTGTATGATTCGTTTTACTGGTCTTGCTCCATACTCTGGATTGTATCCTTTTTTAGCTAAATATTGAATAGCTTCTTGAGTGGCATCAAAAGTAATACCTTGTTTGGCAATCATTTTTGTAATAGCTTTAAGCTGAAGCCCCACAATATCTACAATGTTTTCTTTAGATAGAGGTGTGAACATTACAGTGTCGTCTATACGGTTTAAAAACTCGGGGCGAACACTTTGTTTTAACAACCCTAAAACATCTACTTTTGCGGCTTCTATTGCCGAATCAATATCTTTTGTAGCCTCAAATCGCTCTTGTATTATATGGCTTCCCATATTTGAAGTCATGATAATAATAGTGTTTTTAAAATCGGCAATTCTGCCTTTATTATCTGTTAAATGGCCTTCGTCTAAAACTTGTAAAAGGATATTAAATGTATCTGGGTGTGCTTTTTCAATTTCATCTAAAAGTACAACAGAATAAGGTTTACGTCTAACAGCTTCGGTTAATTGTCCGCCTTCATCGTAACCAACATATCCTGGAGGTGCTCCAACCAAACGGCTTACAGCATGACGCTCTTGGTATTCGCTCATATCTATTCTAGTCATTGCATTTTCGTCATCAAATAAATATTCTGCGAGAGCCTTGGCAAGTTCGGTTTTACCAACACCCGTAGTACCAAGAAATAAAAATGTTCCTATAGGTTTTTGCGGATTTTGTAATCCGGCACGACTACGGCGCACAGCATCACTTACAGCTTCTATAGCTTCTTCTTGGCCAACAACACGTTTGTGTAACTCATCTTCTAATTTTAAAAGTTTTTCACGCTCGCTTTGTATCATTTTTGTAACAGGAATTCCTGTCCACTTCGCTACAACTTCGGCAATATCTTCATAAGTAACTTCTTCTTTAATTAAGGAGTTTTCAGATTGTGCTTGTAATTGTTTTTGGTACGTTTCAAGAGCTTCTTGGGCTTCTTTAATTTTGCCATAGCGTAATTCTGCTACTTTGCCATAATTACCTTCACGTTCGGCGCGTTCGGCTTCTAGTTTGTAGTTTTCAATATCTTGTTTTGTATTTTGGATATTATCTACAACTTCTTTTTCGCTTTTCCATTTGGCATTAATTTCGTTGCGAGCTTCTTTAAGGTTTGCTAAATCGCTTCTCAAAGATTTTAATTTAGTTTCATCCTTCTCTCGTTTAATGGCTTCAATTTCAATTTCTAACTGCATAATTTTTCTGTCCATCACATCTAATTCTTCTGGTTTAGAATTGATTTCCATACGCAATTTTGAAGCTGCTTCATCCATTAAATCAATAGCCTTGTCTGGTAAATATCTATTGGTTATGTACCGTGTAGATAGCTCTACTGCACCAATAATTGCCTCGTCTTTTATACGAACTTTATGGTGTGTTTCGTACTTTTCTTTAATACCTCTTAAAATAGAAATTGCACTTTCTGTATCTGGCTCGTCTACCATTACTTTTTGGAAACGACGCTCTAGTGCTTTATCTTTTTCAAAGTATTTTTGATACTCATCAAGGGTTGTTGCACCAATAGCTCTTAATTCACCACGTGCTAAAGCGGGTTTTAAAATATTTGCAGCATCCATGGCGCCTTGGCCACCACCAGCACCAACAAGTGTGTGAATTTCATCTATAAATAGAACAATATCGCCTTCGCTTGTTGTTACTTCTTTTATAACGGCTTTTAAGCGTTCTTCAAATTCACCTTTATATTTTGCACCAGCGATAAGAGCACCCATATCTAGGGCGAAAATTTGCTTATCCTTTAGGTTTTCTGGAATATCGCCATCTATAATTCTATGTGCTAAACCTTCAGCAATGGCTGTTTTACCAGTACCAGGTTCGCCAACCAAAATAGGATTGTTTTTGGTACGACGAGATAAAATTTGAAGAATTCTACGAATTTCCTCATCTCGACCAATAACTGGGTCTAGTTTTCCATCTTTAGCCAATTGGTTTAAGTTTTTGGCATATTTGTTAAGCGAATTATAGGTGTCTTCTTGACTTTGAGAGGTTACGTTTTCGCCTTGTCTTAATTCTTCAATTGCTGCATTTAAAGTTGAGGTAGTAACACCTTGATCTTTTAGCATTTGAGCAATTTTACTTTTAGATTTAAAAATAGCTAAAATTAAATGTTCTATAGATACAAAGTCATCTTTTTTGTTTTTTGCAATAATTGAAGCCTCATTTAATGTTTTTCCGGCTTCTCTCGATAGCATTAAGTCTGTTCCAGATACTTTTGCAAAACTTTCTAGTTGTTTATCTAAAGCTTGTTTTAAAATACTAACGTTTACATTTAGTTTTTTAAGTATAAATGGAAGAACGTTTTCATCTACTTCAAAAATTCCTTTGAAAAGATGTTCGTTATCTATTTGTTGATGGCCAAAACTTTGCGCTATTTGTTGCGCTTGTTGTATGGCTTCTTGCGATTTTATTGTATAATTATTAAAGTTCATAGCTTAAATTTGTTTTTCTTTACATTGGGTAATAGTCAATAATCTTACCAATACAATTTAAAAGACAAAATGTCGGTTTTTTACTTGTTTTAAATGACTTTTAGTCAGTGTGTAAGTAAAGTTAATAAAGTCGACTTAACAATAAAATTAAAATATAATGGGAATTTTTAAAAATATATTTGGAGGCTCAGGTGAGCCTAAAGAAGAGAAAACTTTGCCTTGGATTGCTTTGAATAGTATTGAGCAACTTAGTGATATAGAAGTTAAATCGAAAACAAAACCTCAATTAATATTTAAACATTCTACACGATGCGGAATTAGTAGAATGGTAATGAATCAATTTATTGATGCTTATAATTTTAGTGAAGATGACTTTGATTTATATTATCTTGATTTGCTTAATTATAGAGAAGTATCGAACGAGGTAGGTTATAAATTTCAAGTATTACACCAATCGCCACAATTGTTAGTTATAAAAAACGGAACTGTAATGGTACATGAATCTCATGGAGCTATAAATGGTATAGATCTTAAAACTTATGCTTAACAGGTGTGAAAACGTCGTACTTATTTGTTTACGGAACACTGCTTGACCAGTTAGAAAATAACATGTCTGTTTTCTTAAGAGCCAATTCAAAAATTATTGGTAAAGGCTATTTTTATGGAAAAGTTTATAAAATATCTTGGTATCCAGGGGCTATATTGTCAAATTTAAATACAGATAAAGTATATGGTACTTTGGTGCAACTAAATACTCCAGAGAACGCTTTACCTATTTTAGATGATTATGAAGGTTTTGTGCCAAATAACCCAAATAATAGTTTGTTTTTAAGAAAGCAGATTGGCGTTTATTTAAATGATATTGTTTATAAAGCGTGGGTTTATATTTATAATAAACCAGTTAACGAAGAAAACAGGATTTTTTCTGGAAATTTTTTAAAACAATAATTGTATTTAATTTTTAATTTTTGTTACCATTTTATTTATCATTTTATAAATAAATGTATTTGTTTTTACGTAGTAAAATGCTATGAAACAAACGGTAACAATAAATATTAATGCGCCAAAAATAGCTTCAACCGGATCAAGGCTTTTGTATAAATAGCGTTTTAAGCCATACCCCGTAAAACTTCCATAAAGTAGAATAAAGTGTATTACGTAAATTGATAATGTTTTTTTGCCAATGTTGGTAATTAAAGATTGTTTTAAAAAATGCTCACAAGCATAAAAAAAACCAAATAAAACAAAAACATTTCCAAGTCTAGAAAATAAATAATTATAGTTAGCACTTTTAACAAAAAGTTCTACTCCTGTAATTTCGCCAAATACGGTTAATATAAATGTTGAAAGGTAAATAAGGCTTAAACCACAAATAAAAAAGGTTAAAACAGTAAGTAGTTTAAATTTATTTTTATGAGCGTGGTTAAAAAACACTAAGGATAGAAAGGCTCCAAACGCAGTATAACCAAACCAAGGTAACATTGTAAAAACCGATCCGTTTGCTTTTGATAGGTAGTTAGAGAAAAATAAAGGCACATTGGGTAATGCTAAATTTCTATAAAGTGGTTCTGTTACAAAAATTAATGTTCCTATAAGTAATAAAGTAATGGCATAAAAAATTTGATGTTTTTTTAGTAGCATATGCAAAAAAACCAATATAATTAATGATAGCCCAATGCATTGTAATACATCAATTACTAAAACATAAGTATTAAAATTACCACTTAACCATCCTAAAATATTTATTCTTAAACTGTAGCCTATTACAATTAGAAGTAAACCTCTAAAAAGCCCTTTTTTAATTCGTGGTTTATCATCACCTTTTTGGTGAGCTTTTAATAATAAATAGGCAAAAACTAAACCAGAAATAGTAAAAAATACAGGTGCCGTAATACCTCTAAAATAACTCCAAGTATTAAAATAAATATTGTTTGTATTTCTGTATATAGGGCTTAAAAGTGTGTCTATAAAATGTCCTTGTAGCATCATAAGGATAGCAAATGCACGAACGGCATCAATAAAATATAAACGGGTGGCTTGCAATGTAAGTTAGTTTGTTGGCGATAAATATACTTTTTAAAATTTAAAAACTTTATATTGCTAGAACAAATTACCTTTATTTTTTTAAAAATTTATACATGGATGAAATCATTAAAGTTTTTTCTAATTACGCCTGGGGGTTACCATTGGTTATTTTACTAATTGGTGGAGGCTTATATTTAATAATTCGTTCTAAATTTTTACCATTTCGTTATTTAGGTCATGCTATACAGGTTTTACTGGGTAAATATGATAATCCTGATGATGTTGGGGAAATAAGTCATTTTAAAGCCTTAACTACAGCATTATCTTCAACCATTGGTATGGGGAATATTGCTGGTGTAGCTGTTGCTATATCAGTAGGAGGGCCTGGGGCTATGTTTTGGATGTGGGTTAGTGCTATTGTTGGAATGTCTACTAAATTTTTTACGTGTTCTTTGGCTGTAATGTATAGAGGTAAAGATTCCGAAGGTAATATTCAAGGTGGCCCTATGTACTTTATAACCGAGGGTTTAGGCAAAAACTGGAAGCCTTTAGCAGTTATGTTTAGTGTGTTCGGAATGGTTGGTGCCTTACCAGTTGTAAATGTAAACCAATTAACACAGGCAATAAACGATATTGTTTTAACTCCAAATGGATTTGAAGTTGGGCTTAAATCAAACCTTATTTTAGCCTTAATATTAGTAGCGTTTACTTCATTAATTATATTGGGTGGTTTAAAGCGAATTAGTAATGCGGCTTCTAAAATGGTGCCAAGCATGGTGTTGCTTTACTTTGTATTAGTATTATTTATTTTAATATCTAATTATCAAGTTATTCCTAAATATTTTATAATGATTTTTGAAAATGCATTTTCTGGAAAAAATTATAATGATGAAGCTTTTTATGGAGGTGTTTTAGGCGGATTAATTTTGTTAGGTGTTCGCAGAGGAGCTTTCTCAAACGAAGCCGGTATAGGTACAGCACCATTAGTACACGGTGCAGCTAAAACTAACGAACCCATTCGAGAGGGGTTAGTAGCTATGCTAGGTCCTGCTATAGATACTCTAATAGTTTGTACCTTAACAGCATTAGCTATTTTAGTAACAGGAGTTTGGGAAACTACCGAGAGTAACGGAGTAAGTTTAACTGCTAACGCATTTGAGCACGCTATTCCTTTTTACGGAAAGTATTTACTCATGGTTTGTGTTTTGGTGTTTAGTATATCATCTTTATTTTCTTATGCCTATTATGGGGCGAAATGTTTGTCTTTCTTAATAGGAGCGAACAAAAAACATTTTTATAATTACATTTATATTTTAAGTATAATTTTAGCTGCAACAACACCATTTACCACCATGTTAAATTTAATTGATGGTGTTTTTGCCCTTATGGCTATACCAACAATGATAGCTACTATAATTTTAGCACCTAAAGTTATTATTGAATTCAAAAAATATATTGCTAAACTTTAAGTATTTCTAATTATTATGATGTTAAAAAAAACATATAGTTAGTAATCTGTTTAAA
Source organism: Neotamlana laminarinivorans (assembly GCF_020523925.1). Lineage (GTDB taxonomy): Bacteria > Bacteroidota > Bacteroidia > Flavobacteriales > Flavobacteriaceae > Neotamlana > Neotamlana laminarinivorans. The sequence goes on from NZ_JAJAPW010000001.1 coordinate 136,306, forward strand.
TTTTATAAATAAAATAATTAACTTAAAGTTTCATTTTCGTCGCAGATATTATGTTGTCGGTAGAAAATGTTTAACAAAAGCACATTATTTTTTAACTTTAAAACAACAATTAAAACTAAATAATACATGAGTAATTACCACATAAAACACTTAGAAGAATACTATCAAGTTTATAGAAAATCTGTAAGAAATCCAGAAGTTTTCTGGGAAGAAATAGCCGAAGAACATTTTATGTGGCGTAAAAAATGGGACAACGTTTTAAGTTGGGATTTTACAAAACCAGAAGTAAAATGGTTTGAAGGTGCACAATTAAACATTACCGAAAACTGCATCGATAGGCATTTGTACACGCGTGGCGATAAAACCGCTATAATTTTTGAGCCTAACGATCCAAAAGAATCAGCCGAACATATTACGTATAAACAACTTCACGACCGTGTTTGTCGTTTTGCCAATGTGTTAAAAGAAAAAGGTATTAAAAAAGGCGACCGTGTTTGTATTTATTTACCAATGATTCCAGAATTGGCTATTTCGGTTTTAGCTTGTGCTAGAATTGGGGCCATACACTCAGTTGTTTTTGCAGGATTTTCAGCATCGGCTTTAGCCACCAGAATAAAAGATTCTGAATGTAAAATGGTAATAACTAGTGATGGTTCGTTTAGAGGTTCAAAAACCATCGATTTAAAAGGGATTGTAGATGAGGCATTAGATGAATGTGATACCGTTCAAAATGTACTAGTAGCCAATAGAATTGATTCAAAAATTAAAATGAAAGAGGGTCGCGATTATTGGTTAGAGCCTTTGTTAGATGTAGCAAGTACAGATTGTGAGCCAGAAATAATGAATGCTGAAGATCCGTTATTTATTCTTTATACTTCGGGTTCTACAGGAAAGCCAAAAGGAATGGTTCATACTACCGCGGGCTACATGGTTTACACTGCATATACGTTTAAAAACGTGTTTCAGTACCGAGAAAAAGATGTGTATTGGTGTACTGCCGATATAGGGTGGATTACCGGGCATAGTTACATAGTTTACGGCCCATTGTGTAACGGAGCTACAACAATTATGTTTGAAGGTGTACCGAGTTATCCAGATTTTGGTCGTTTTTGGGAAATTGTAGAAAAACATAAAGTCAATCAGTTTTATACAGCGCCTACTGCTATTCGAGCTTTAGCAAAAGAAGGTGTAGACCATTTAGAGAAACACGATTTATCATCGCTTAAAGTTCTAGGAACTGTTGGCGAACCTATAAATGAAGAAGCGTGGCACTGGTATGATGATAATGTAGGTAAAAAGAAAGCTCCAATTGTTGACACTTGGTGGCAAACTGAAACAGGAGGTATCATGATTACACCAATTGCTTTTGCAACACCAACAAAACCAACTTATGCGACCTTGCCATTTATTGGAATTCAACCTGCTTTAATGGACGAAAACGGAAAAGAAATAAAAGGAAACCAAGTAGATGGTCGTTTATGTATAAAATTTCCTTGGCCTAGTATGGCACGAACTATTTGGGGAAATCATCAGCGTTATAAAGATACTTATTTTGCAGCGTTTGAAAATAAATATTTTACAGGTGATGGCGCTTTACGCGATGAGGTTGGTTATTACAGAATTACAGGTAGAGTAGACGATGTTATTATTGTTTCTGGCCATAACTTAGGAACTGCACCTATTGAAGATGCTATTAACGAACATCCTGCAGTTGCAGAAAGTGCTATTGTTGGTTTTCCGCACGATATAAAAGGAAATGCATTGTATGGTTATGTAACTTTAAAAGAAACTGGCGAAAGCAGAAACCATGATAATTTACGTAAAGAAATTAACCAATTAATTACCGAACAAGTTGGCCCAATTGCTAAATTAGATAAAATTCAGTTTACTGCTGGTTTACCTAAAACGCGTAGTGGAAAAATTATGCGTCGTATTTTAAGAAAAATTGCCTGTAAAGATACCAGTAATCTTGGTGATACAAGTACTTTGCTAAATCCAGAAATTGTAAAAGGTATTATGGACGAGGTTTTGTAATTATTTAAGCAAATAATCCCACTCCAAATTTTTTCGTTTATCTAAGCGCGATAAAATTTTTAAGAAAATAATAGCAGTAATAAGCGCATCGCCAGTGGCGGTGTGCCTATCTGTTTTTGGTACATTTAATTCTTCACACAAATCATCTAAACTATAATGTTCTTTTAAATTTTCTCTGTAAATAATGTGTTTCGATTTGTTGTAAAGGTGTCCAGTATCAATAAACTTATTTTTTAGTTTACCCAAATTATGTCTTAAAAGCATTTCATTTACCATATTTTTATCAAAACCAGCATGATGGGCTACTAAATCAGAATCTTTTATATAAGCTAAAAATTTTTTAATTGCTTCAATTTCAGATATTTTTTCTAATGATCCATGTTTTAGAATACCATGAATTTTAACAGTTTCTGGTTTAAAAATATCTTGTTCTATATAAAGTTCTAGGCTTTGGTTTACTTGAATTGTTTTTTTTGTGATTGAAACAGCTCCAATAGATAATATACGATCTTCTTTTCTGTCGAATCCGGTAGTTTCGGTATCAAAGGCAACAAAACGAGTTTCTTTAATAATTGTTCGCTTTTTAGATTTGAAGTGGTTAAGATACTCTAACCAAAAATCGGGATAATTTTTTTTCTTGCTTTTAAACCAGTTCAACATATGGTGTGCTTATAAATCAAATTTATACTTTAGTGTTTCTTGTATTTCGTTTATAGGTTTGAAACAGCGGCGTAATTTTAATTTTTCTTCTTTTGTTAAGCTTTCTAGGGCTATAAATTTACCTGAATTTTTATGAAGAAGCCCTTGCTTAGCTTTAAATTTTGAAAGCGCCTTAAATGCATAAGCACAAGAGTTGTATAATGCTTTGTTTTCAGGCTCGAGTTCGGCCATTTTTTCATAGCGTTCTGCGGTATTGTTAATACCTTTAATTTTGTTTATTAATACCAGCAATCTTGCAGAATCTATTAAAGGCATTAAAGCTCTGTTTTTTATGTTAAACAAATCTTTTTGTTCTCCATTTTGTTCAACAACAAATTTTTTGAAAAACCCAACAGGCGAAGGACTTTTAATAGCATCTCGACCTAAAAATTTAAAAAATTGAGAAGTATTATCAATAGTATTAAAAATGGTTTCCGTTAAATTTTCAACCAAGTACTTGTTACCATAAATATAGTTGTAATCGAAAAATATAGAAGATAACAAAACGGCTTTTTCATCGGGTTGAAGAATCCAGTTTTTAAATTGAGTCTGCCATTCACTCGCAGATTTACACCATTCTGGATTACTAGCCATCATATCGGCTTCACAATATTCAAAACCTATTTTATGTAGTCTTTCTGTAATTCTTTTAGAGAGTTCTAAAAAGTAGTTTTTAGTGTCTTCATATTTATCAGTATCAACATCTTCAAAAATAAGCGCATTATCTTGGTCTGTAAATAATAATTGCTCGTGTCTGCCTTGACTTCCTAAGGCTAACCAAGCAAAGGAGGTTGGTGGAGGTGTAGGCATTCTGTTTACAGCAATTTCAACAACTTTAAAACTTATGGCGTCGTTAATTTGCGCCATAATTTTAACAATATGCGATAACGGAATATTTTGTTCTAGGTAACTTTTAAGTAAGGTGTTGGCCTTTAGGCGTGCAGTTCTAAGTTTTTTTGTGCGGTTTGCACGTTTTATTTCTTTTAATATAACACTAGGGCTGTTTCCTAAAGCAACTAAAATGTCGTGATGGGTTAATATTCCAATTATTTTGGTATTGGTTGTGCCATCGTGAGTTATACACAAGTGGCCAATGCTATTTTTTATCATTTGTAATTGAGCATCGGCAATTGTTAGCCCTTTTTTTCCAGTAAATACGGGACTAGACATTATGTTTGTTACCTCGGTTTCAATAGGGAATTTACCCGTTGCAATTTTATTTTTAATATCACTATTTGTAATTATACCTAATGGTTTTTTTTGGTCATCTACAACAATAATACAGCCTATTTTTAAGGTACTCATTTTTATGGCAGCATCTCTTAAAGAGGTTTTTGCATTGCAGGTAACTGGATTTTTTGTGTAATCTGCTGTTTGGAAATTAGCAACATCGTTTGCAGTATTAGGTAAATAATCTACAAATACTTTAGAGTTTTCTTCAGTGGTATATGGGTCGTAAGCGTTTGTTGCAAAAGCGGTTACTAAATATTTGCTTACTTGAGAGTTGTTGTAGGTAATGGATTGAAAAAGATCGATAGGTATGCCATAAACAATAGATTCCTCGTTGGCGGTAGCCGTATGTTTGTAATTTTCTTTAGCAATTAAAGGTCTTACACCAAAAACATCGCCAACATCGTTAATGTTTAGGTTTTTATCTGAGTCATTTAATGTGTAGTGTAAGTTTATAGCCCCATCTCTAACAATAAAAAAATGATGATTAAAACTATCGTCTTGATTGTAGACCGTGTCGCCCTTTTCAAGGTATACAATGTTTACTTCTTTGGCAATTTGTAATAAATCTTGAGAAGAAATCATGTTAAAAGGAGGATACCTATTTAAGAAATCGGCGACACGTTCTGCAATGGAATTTTTCATTTAATAATAGTTAGTAAAAGACTTTTAAACTAATTTGAAATCTAGTAATAACTCACCTTCAATTGAAGCTTGTAAGTGATCGCCTTTTACATTTAAGCCTACACCTGAAGCTGGAGTTCCAGTAAAAATTAAATCACCAGGTTCTAGAGTCATATATTCAGAAACAAAAGCAATAATTTCACTAAAATTGTAAATCATTAAATCGGTGTTACCAATTTGTCTATCTTCACCATTAATTTTTAAGCTAAAGTTAATGTTGTTTAAATCCGGAAAATCGCTAATAGGTTTAAAATTTGAAATTGGCGAAGCGCCATCAAACCCTTTTGCTAAAGCCCAAGGGCCTTTTTTTTCTCTACTTTTAGCTAAAACATCTTTAGCTGTAAAATCTATACCAACAGCAATTTCAGAAATGTAAGATTCAGCATCTTCTAATGCAATGTTTTTTCCTTGTTTACCAATTTTTGCAACAAGCTCTACTTCATAAGCAAGTTGTTCTGTAATTGCAGGAAAAGTAATGTTGTTGTTATTGGTAACTATTGTAGAATTTGCTTTAATAAATATGGTTTGAAAACCTGTTTTTATGGCTTCAATTTCCGATTTATCGTTTACGTAGTTTTTACCAATTCCTATTAATTTCATTTTATTTTTAGTTTATAAATTAGGCTATAAAAATACTAAATATAACCACATAATTTATGCATTTTGTAAGGCTCTTTTTCGTTTTAAAATTAAAAAAACGGTCAGAGATAAAATGCCAAAAAATGAAAACCCAATAAATAAAGGTAAAACCGAAGTGTTTACGTAAGTGCCAATAAAATTTGCAATGGGAACAGCCAAAACAGTAGATAGAAATCCGTTTATTGCAGCACCTATACCAGCAATATGACCAAGAGGTTGCATAGCTAAAGCACGTAAATTTCCAAACAGAAAGCCAACAGCAAAAAATTGCATGGCAAAAAATGGAACTAAAATATAAATACTAGGGTTTTGTCCACTTGAAAATAATACTACAAATAAAAGTGATATAAAGGCATAAGCTATACAAGAGTTAAATGCTATGTTAAACATACCAAACCTTTCTACAAGACGGCTATTTAAAAAAGTAGCGAAACCAATTGATATAGCCAAACTTGCAAATATGTATGGAAATAATTCTTCTAATTTATACTGAACTTGAAAAATTTGTTGCGATGTACTTAAATACACCATAAACGAACCAGTTATAAAACCAGATATAAAGGTGTAAGCAACAGCATCTTTACTTTTAAAAAATTCTTTTGTACCATCTATAAACAAATGTGATGAGAATTTTATTCGATTTTCTTTAGCTAGTGTTTCGGGTTGCCTAAAATAAAACCAAAGCATAATAATAAGGCCAAATGCTAGATTGAAATAAAATATTGCCTGCCAATTAAAGGCATGAAATAATAATTGTCCTAAAGTTGGAGCAATAACCGGTACTAGTAAAAAGAACATAACAATTATTGAAATGATTTTAGCCATATAATCGCCCTCAAATTGGTCGCGAACCATAGAAATACTTATTGTCCTTGCTGAAGACAAGCCAAAACCTTGTAAGGCCCTACCAAAAATCATTACCGTAAAACTTTCGGTGGTTAAGCAAATTATGCTAGCAATTATAAAAATTAAGAAACCCGCATAAACAATGGGTTTACGCCCAAAACTATCCGATAAAGGTCCCAGAACTAATTGTCCGCAACCAATACCCAAAAAAATCATGGTGATTAGTAATTGGTTTTTACTTGGGTCGAACGAGTTAAGTGTTTTTCCAATTTCTGGTATAGCAGGTAATAAGGCATCTATTGAAAGTGCTACAATAGACATGAGTGATGCCATAAGTGCTACAAATTCAAACTTAAATTCTTGTGGTTTTTGCATGTTGTAAAATTACAGTAATTAATCTGTGGGTATTGCTTTTAATAGTTAATTAACAAAATGATATTATGCAATGTTTTTTAAGATTTAAATACGGAGTTGTTTTGGTGTCGTTTAATAGCTTTTCTAGATAAAACTAACCCAATAAAAAGCGATATAAAAGCTCCAATCCAGATTCCCGGAATAAAATCTATAAATAAAAAGAAATCGTATGCGCCATGAAAAATTATTGCTAATAACAAACCAGACAGGTTTAATATAATTCTATTTTTAGAGAATTTAGCTTTTCCCATAAAATACCCCATTAAAACCCCAAATGTAGCATGGGCTGGTACTGCGGTAAAAGCTCTTAAAATGGCTGTTTGGTAGCCGTTTTCAATAACATAAAATATATTTTCGGTGGCAGCAAAACCCATAGATACCATTACAGCATAAACAATGCCATCAAAAGGTTCGTTAAAATCTCTTTTTTTCTGAGCGTAGTATCGTACAATAATATACTTACTGAACTCTTCGGTTAAACCAACAACTAAGAAGGCTTTAACAAATTGCTGAATTACACTTAATGCATTAGTTAATGGTAAAAATATATCGAAAAAATAGTAAAGTATACTAGTTATAATTATGCTTACAATGGCACCAAGCATAAAGCAAATAGCTAACAGTTTTTTAGGTTCTTTTTCGTATAAATCGCGAGTGTAAATGTATATAATTATTATAAAAATAGGCGCTACGGCCAAAAGTAGTAATGTCATTTATTGTAATGATTCTTTTATTTTTTCAAGCACAATTTGGTAGTATGCTTTATTGCTAGGTATTAAATGGTTACTGTTGTTAGTTTCTATAGTGTTTATTAAATCTTCAAAGTTGTTTAATTGTATTAATTTTAATGCTTCAACTTCTTCTTCCTGAGGAGTTAATTGAGAAATAGGTACTTTTAATTCTGCTATAAATGTGTTGTGAAACTCGTTATCAGTAATTCCATTAATGTAAGACTGGAAACATTTAAAAACACCTATTTTTTTTAATTCTTTTTCTTTAATTGTTAAACCAATTTCTTCAAAGGTTTCTCTAACACAAGCTTGCTCTGGGGTTTCACCAGCATCAATATGCCCTGCTACAGAAACGTCCCAAAGTAACGGACAAATAAGTTTTTTTGAAGAGCGTTGCGATAATAAAATGTCTCCATTTTTAGTGTAAAGCCACAAGTGAGCTGTATTGTGTAATAAACCTTTACTATGTATAACAGATTTTAATGCGGTCTCACCTGTTGGTATACCTTTGTTATCAACAATATCTATAAGTTCGTCCATAAGTTTTTTTAAAGCAAAGCGAAGAATTTTTCGATATTAGAAAGATTCTTCGCTTGGTATTAAATTAAAAAGATTACCGCTTTCGCGGAAATTTATGCTATTCGAAATAACTAAACGTATCGCCATCATTGATTTTTAATAACGATTCGTAAATTAGTTTAATTACATTTTCTACATCTTCGCGATGCACCATTTCTACAGTGGTGTGCATGTAGCGTAGAGGTAAAGATATTAATGCAGAAGCTACGCCACCGTTACTATAAGCAAAGGCATCAGTGTCGGTTCCCGTAGCTCTAGATAATGCAGAACGTTGAAACGGAATTTTTTTAGCTTCTGCAGTATCAATAATTAAGTCACGTAATTTTTGTTGTACCGCAGGAGCATAAGCTACAACCGGCCCTTTGCCAAGTTCTAAATGGCCTTCTTTTTTCATTTCAATCATTGGTGTAGTGGTGTCGTGCGTTACATCGGTAACTATAGCCACATTAGGTTTAATGGTTTGCGTAATCATTTCTGCACCACGTAAACCAATTTCTTCCTGTACCGAATTAGTAATGTATAGCCCAAAAGGTAATTCTTTTTTATTTTCTTTAAGCAATCGAGCTACTTCAGCAATCATAAAGCCACCCATGCGGTTATCAATGGCCCTACATACAAATTTATTATCATTTAAAATATGAAATTCATCTGGATAGGTAATCACACAACCCACGTGTACGCCTAGTTTTTCAACTTCTTCTTTATCTTTACAACCACAATCTATAAAAATATTGTCTGGTTTTGGAGCTTCTTCTTTGGCGCGATTTCTGGTGTGTATTGCAGGCCATCCAAAAACACCTTTTACAATACCTTTTTTAGTATGTATGTTAACTACTTTACTTGGTGCAATTTGATGATCGCTACCTCCGTTTCTAATAACGTAAATTAATCCATTATCCGAAATATAATTTACATACCAAGAAATTTCGTCGGCATGTCCTTCAATAACTACTTTATATTTAGCGTCTGGATTAATTACACCAACAGCAGTTCCGTAGGTGTCAGTTATAAAATCATCGACGTATGGTTTCAGGTAATCCATCCATATTTCTTGGCCTTTCCATTCGTAACCAGTTGGTGATGCGTTATTTAGGTATTTTTCTAAAAACTCTATTGATTTTGTATTAAGAATACTGTTTTCTGACATAAGAATAAATTTTCCACTAAAATAATAATATAAAAAGAAATACTGTTTTAAATGCTGTAAATTAGTAATTTTGAAATGCAAATTGATTATGCTTTTTCTGTTATGAACAATTTAAAATTTATATTACTATTATGTCCTTTTTTTGTGTTTGCTCAAATCAATGAAGTTGAGCAGGATACAATTAAGGATAGGTATATAATTATTGAAGGAGATTCTATTCATAAGACCGCGATTGATTTGGGAGAGGTTAGGCTATTACACAAATTACGATTTAATAGCAGAGAAGAACGGATACAATATTTAATTTTACGACGAAAAACACTTAAAGTGTATCCTTATGCAAAATTAGCTGCTGAACGTTTAGATTCTATGAATACACGTTTAGCGCAAATTACAAGAACAAGAGAAAAAAAGCGATACACAAAACGTGTGCAAAAATATATAGAGAGTGAGTTTTCTGAAGAATTAAAAAAGTTTTCAAGAACAGAAGGGCAAATATTAGTAAAATTAATTCATAGGCAAACAGGAAAAACTGCTTTCGATTTGGTTTCTGATTTGCGAAGTGGTTGGCGAGCATTTTGGTACAATACAACGGCTAGTATGTTCGATATTTCATTGAAAAAAGAATTTGATCCAGAGCATGAAAAAGAAGATTATTTTATTGAAGATATCTTGCAACGTAATTTTCAAAGCGGCCGATTAGAACGCCAAAAGTCAGCTTTAAAATTCGATTTTTACGATTTAACTAATAAATGGATTTATAATAAAGAAAACGCGAAATATTAATGCGTATACAATCGCCTTTTGAAGAAAAATTAAACACATTTTCTCACGCCGTTGGAGCTCTATTTGGCGTAATTGCTCTGGTTTTATTAATACAGCGAGATATAAATAAACCATTTTGGAGCTTGTTTAGTGTTGTGGTTTATGGGGGGTCTATAGTAATTCTTTTTACGGCTTCCACCTGTTATCACGCTATTGTAAGCGAAAAGCGTAAACATTATTTTAGAATTCTAGATCACATAAGTATTTACTTTTTAATAGCTGGAACTTACACGCCGGTTTGCCTAATTGCATTATCCGAAAGTAAAGGTTGGTTATTATTTTATTTGGTTTGGGCTATAGCTGCCTTTGGTGTTATTCTAAAACTGTTTTTTACAGGAAAGTTTGAAGTGTTTTCAACGCTTTTGTATTTGGTAATGGGGTGGCTTGTGGTTTTTGATTTTTCTGCATTATCTCAACAAATTGGAGATAACGGAATTTGGTTTTTATTTGCCGGAGGTATTGCTTACACAGGCGGTATTGTGTTTTATGCCATTGATAAAATACCATTTAATCATGTAATTTGGCATGTGTTTGTTTTGGCAGGTGCTGTATTTCATTTTATTATGACTTATTTTTATATTCTTTAAAATGATTGAATTTTTTAAAGCAGAAAGTATAAGTGATTTTGAAACGATTGAAATTTTAGCAAAAACCATTTGGCAAGCACATTATACACCAATAATAGGCGAACAGCAAGTAGCGTATATGTTGAAGAAGTATCAATCTGCTGAAGCTGTACAAATGCAGATAGAATCTGGTTATATTTATTTTATAATAAAGTGGGCTAATGAAGCCTTAGGATATTTGGCCATAAAGCCAGAAAAAGACTCACTTTTTTTAAGCAAACTATATATTTTAAAACGCTTTCGCGGAAAAGGTTTTGGTAAGGAAGCTATCGCTTTTGTTGAAGCAGAAGCACTAAAAATGGGGCTTTTAAAAATTAGACTAACAGTAAATAAGTATAATAGCCAATCAATAAAAGCTTATGAAAACATAGGATTCATAACTACTAAAAAATTACTAATAGATATAGGCAACGGTTTTGTAATGGACGATTACGAAATGGTAAAAACGCTTGCTTAATTTTTAATCGAGAAGTTTAACTTCACATTCACTTAAAATATAATTAAAGTGCTCTACATCGTCTGCGTTTAATGTTAATTTACCAGTTACAGAAACAATATCGTCGGTTTTTAAATCTTGTCGGTCTTCAAATTGCATTTCTATAGCTGTTTCCGGACCGCCAACACCACAGAAAAAACAAGACGACATTGGGCCTTTGGATAGCATGTACAATTTATCCTTTGGAGAAATATGTAAAAAGTAGCCTGTAATTGTAATACGTTTTCCTTCTAAAGCCTTTATAGATTCAGAAAATTCTGGAACTAAAAACACGTCATCGTAAATTGGGAAAAACTTCTCTACAAATTTTACTTCCGATAAATCTTCCCAAGTAATTAGTTTTTGACCAAAAGAAGTTGCAGATGTTATTAAAAATAAGGCTATTATTATTTTATTTTTCATTGCTTAAAATAGTTGAAATATTCATTTTTAAAATTGGGTAAATCGCCAAAGCAATGGACAAAGTTACCATTATAAAAACTAATATTGCAACTTGCATGCCATCTTCAAAGGTTAAAGTTTTAATAATATTTTGTTTAAAACCTAATCGAGCTGTTTTTAAAACTAGGGTTAAACCAACCTTTACAAACAAGAAACCTGCTAAAAAAGCAATTATTGCAACAGTAAAACCTTCGTAAGCAATCATTTTAATTAATTGCAAGTTACTTGCGCCGTAAGTTCTTAAAATGGCTAAATCGAAAGCGCGTTCTTTTACCATTTTATACAGATTTACAAAAATGGTAATTCCAGAAATAATAAGTATTAAATAGGCTATCCAAGTAATGGTTTTAAACCCAATGCTTGTAAATTCGTATAATCTGTCTAACTCATATTTAGGAATTGCCGCTTGTAAATTACTGCTTTCGTTTACTTTTCTTGGAAAATTTAAAAGTGCTACTGGGCTTCTAAATTGTACTAACAGCGAGGTGATTTCTTTGTCTTCCTCATGATGATTTTCGTGCTCGTGATGAGCTTCATCCGTAGTTTCATGATCGTGTTCATCGTGCTCGTCGTGTTCATGATGCTCATTATCATGTTCATGTACTTCATGAGTTTCAGAGTCGTTATGTTCCGCTTCATGCGAGTTAGTGTGTTCTTCGTCATCATGATCATGAACATCCCAAACCGTTTCTAAATTGGTTACAATTAAACGATCTATTACTTTTTGCGTGGGTTTTAAAATACCAACAACAATTAACTCATCGTCATGTACATCAATAGCATTATCCACCAAACCGTGCGAACTTTTAAAAGTGTCGCCTAGTTTTAAATTTAGGTTTTTGGCTAAAGTTGCGCCAATAACAACTTGCGAAGATTTTTCTGTAAACTTACCTTCGGCTAATTCAGCGTTATAAAAATTATAGAATTCATCGGTCGTACCAACGATCCGATAGCCTTTGTAATTATCGCCGTAAGAAATAGGAACTGCCGTTTTAATTAATCGGTTTTTTGCTAATTTTTTAGCTTCAGCGTAATTTATATTTCCCGTAGGATTATCTAAATGAAGAATAGAAGCTAAAACGAGTTGCAACGGACTTCCTTTTGCGCCTATTACCAAATCTATATCACCTAAATTATTTTCCATTTGGTATTCAAATGAAGATTTTATTTGCTGAATACCCAACAATAAAGTGATACTCAATGCTAAAATAACTATACTTAAAACCGTGTAGAACGATTTCGACTTTAGGTTTTTTATGCTAATTTTCCAGATGTTCATAGCGTCATGGTATTTTCAAAAAAGGACTTTATGCGCTGGTCGTGTGTAATTACAATTAAATGCGCCTTGTTTTTTTCGGCTTGCTGTTTTAACAAGTTAATTACAGCCTCACAGTTTTCATCATCTAAACTCGATGTGGGCTCATCGGCTAAAATGACTTGTGGATTGTGCACTACAGAAAGCGCAATGCCTAAACGTTGCAGTTGGCCTTCGCTTATCTGGTTTATTTTGTTGTTTTTACAAGTGGTTAAATTAAGTTGCTCTAAAAGGTCGTTTAGTTTGTTTTGATTTTCTTTTTTATTGCTGAAGAATAAGCGGGCTTGTAAATTCTCTATAACGCTTAACGATTGTATGGCGTGTTTTTGCTGAAATACTAAACCAACATTTTTACCTCTAAATTTATCAAGTTTACTACTCGATAATGTGTTAATATTGGTGTTGTTTATAGTAAGATTTCCGGTTTCTGGTTTTAATAAACCTGCTAAAAGATGCAAAAGCGTGGTTTTACCAATACCCGATTTTCCTAGAATTAAAAGATGTTCGTTTTCTTTTAAATGAATATCAGGAAAGCCAATAGTGGTTTTCTGGTTTTTATATTTAAACGTAAGATTTTGGGTTTGTATCATTGTTAATTCAAAAAAATCTTTAAAACTAAATAAGGTATTATTTTATTACATTTAATTGAGACGTAATCGCCTCATTTAAAACTTCTGGCTTACTGCCAGGACCAATAGTTAGTAATTTTGCGCCTGTAATAGGAACACCTTTAAACGGACGGATATTAACAGAACCATCGGGTTTGCGCTCAAAATAAGTGTAGTTATTTTTATTAGCAAGCTTTGTACAACCTTTAACACGTAAAATACTTTTTGGCAAGTGGTCGCATATGTTTTTTATAATTTGCTCCGAAGGCAAGTTAGGTAAATCTACAGAACAAGATGCCCAATGTGCTTTTAAATGATCTAGTTTTTCGGCATTGTTTTTAGATGGTAATAATTCGGGCAATAACAACACATCTAAGGCATTAAAATCTATAATTTGCGCAGATGGATTTAGCTGTTTTAAATCTTGAATAACGGTGTTTTTTCGGTGTGCATTAACCTGATCTAAATGTGTTAAAACTAGGAGGGAAGACACTTGAATTTGATTTGCTTCTAATTCGTTATGCTCGCCTCGTTTTTGCCAGTTATTTACATCGACCACAGAGAGTTGAATGGGTGGTAAAAAGCGTTCGTTTAGCCCAACGCCTAAAAATTCCATAAGCGAACACGCATCTGATGTGCCGTTAGCTTCAATTAATGTAACCCCATTTTTGCGTTCAGGAATTCGATTTACAGTATCGCGCAGCTCTACAATGCCACTGCAACAAATACAGCTTCCGCTTAAAGGTTTTATAGAGTTTAAGTTAAGCTGTTCTCTAAACTGTTGTACATCCATATTGGCGTTTTCGTAATCGTTTAAAATTACAAAAGGTTGCCAGTTTTTAGCTTGAAAATTTTCAATTAAATACTTTAAAAGAGTGGTTTTACCAGCTCCTAAAAATCCAACTATGGTAATTACAGCTTCCATGGTTTATTTGTTTTTAGGTCTAAACGGTTTAATAACGTTTTCGTTACACTCTAAATAAGGCCCTTGCATAAGGTCGATGCAATAAGGCACTGCAGGAAAAACAGCATCTAAACATTCTCGAATAGATTTTGGTTTACCGGGTAAATTTATAATTAAACTGCTGCCTCTAAGTCCAGCAGTTTGCCTAGATAAAATAGCCGTTGGCACATATTTTAAAGATTCGGCGCGCATAAGCTCACCAAAACCAGGCATCATACGGTCGCAAACAGCTTCGGTGGCTTCAGGAGTTACGTCGCGTTTTGCGGGTCCTGTGCCGCCTGTGGTTACCACTAAACAACAATTTTCGTTATCAACCATATCAATAATGGTTTGCTCAATAACATCTTGTTCATCTGGAATAATTTTATAAATGGGTTGTCAGTTTGAAGTTAAATAATCGTTTAGCGTATTAATAATGGCTTTTCCGCTTAAATCTTCATAAACGCCATTACTGGCTCTATCGCTTACGGTTATTATTCCTATTTTAATGGATTGCATAGTTGCTGTTTAATACACAAAGTTAAGCATTTGTTGGTGCGAAATTTTCAATTGGCCAAGAATCTGTATTAGGAAATAGGTTGTTTTTCCAAAGGTTTACTTCGTTATCGGTTAGTAAACATTTATTGAGTTGTGCTATCATGTTAAAATAAGTTGGTTAATTTATGTTGATGAATTATTAACAATACCGAAAAACTCGTTTCGTTGTAGTTCGTTGTTAAACTCGCCATCATATTCAATAGTTGTGGTAAAACTATCTTTGTCTTTAATGCCTCTGGAAGATACGCAGAGGTGTTTTGCAGAAATCATTACAATAACGTCTTTGGTGTTTAAAACCGCTTGCAGGTCTTTTAAAATTTGAAGCGATAAACGCTCTTGCACCTGTGGACGATGGGCATAGTAATCTACCAGCCGGTTAATTTTAGATAAGCCAATAACTTTATCTTTAGGGATGTAAGCAATATGCGCATGCCCAGTAATTGGTAAAAAGTGATGCTCGCAGGACGAATCGATAGTAATGTTTTGTTCTACAAGCATTTTTTTATACTTGTATTTGTTTTCAAAAATCGAAAGTTTAGGTTTGTTTTTTGGGTTTAAGCCATAAAACAACTCTTTAACGTACATTTTTGCAAAGCGGTATGGCGTTCCAGATAAGCTATCGTCGGTTAAATCTAAACCTAACTCTTCCATTATTTTTGCAAAGTGATGTTTTATGTTTTCTATTTTTTCGTCATCACTTTTATCAAAAGCATTTGGTAGTAAAGGCGTTTCTATGTTTGTAGAGATATGGTTGTCTCCAATGTTTTCAATTAAATCTTTATTCATTTTTTTGTGCAGCATTTATCGGTTTTGCATTGGCAATAATTCAAATTATATAGGTGTAAAATAACCAGTGAAATAGCAACTATATACATAACCATTTCAGGTATGGCTAACCATTCTATTTTTTCATTTATTATTAAGATAAAAAGTAGGCTCCAAGACACCCAAAGCCCGTTTTTTATACTGTTATTACTTGATGTTTGAGTAGAACGATACACCGCAAAAAACGAAATAACTATAAATATAAAATCGATGGTGTGCCACCAAGTAGGAACTGCCTCTGAAGCGCAACAAGCAGCAACAGTAGTTTGAGCCATAAATAAAAACGGTGTAGCTATGCAATGTATTAAGCAAATAGAGTTTGCTAAAGCACCCAACGTATCGGGTTTTTTAATAGAAATGTTCATTTAAATTTATATTAATGCAACTAAGTTGTAAATATAAGTATTAAGTTTGTTAATGCAACTAAGTTGTATTAAATTTGTAATATGGGAGTTGTACGCAAAACACAATCGGTTAATTTGGTATTAAACGCATTTAAGGCAGAAAATAAAGCTATTTCTGTAATAGATTTGGTTGATAGATTTAGCGATAAAATAAATAAAACCACAGTGTATCGTGTTTTAGATAGGCTAGAAGACGATGGCGTTTTACATTCCTTTTTAGGAGTTAACGGTATAAAATGGTATGCGCCCTGTAAAGATTGTAGCGAGCACAAGCATACCGATGTGCATCCGCATTTTCAATGTACCGATTGCGGAAAAATAGATTGTTTAAATGTAGATATTATAATACCAAAACTACCCAATAGGGAAGTAGCAGGCGCTCAAGTATTAATTCAAGGAAAATGTGAAGCTTGTTGTAATTAATTAGCCTTCAATAACCTCTTTATATTCTTCAAAAAAGGCTTCGAATAAGCTCATGTTTTCATTAAAAAACTCCATAACTTGTTGCCAGGTGTTTTTGTTGTGTATAGAAACCTTTTCTTCTAAAGGCACGTAAATTCTAGAAATTTCTTTGTGGTTTTCAAGAAAATATTCTTCTTCGTAAATGGCGTTTGGTAAATAATCGTCGTGTAAAATACTTTTTAAGGCTACTAATTTTTCCCAGTATTTAATTCTAAATTCTAAATCGTCTTCAACATCAAGCGCTACTAAAGCTTTTTTAGTATCAAAATGAAATTTAAAGCTAAAGCCTTTCAGTTTTGTATCGTACAAAATCCATTTCCTCGGAAAAGATTTTCCGAAGCTAATCCAAAAGTCTTGTCGTAATTTTCGCGATTCTTCTTTACTAAACATTTAAAAACTCTCTTTTTCGGTATTTTCCGCGAAAGCGGTAACTTATATAAAATAGGCTACTGTAACCCCTAAAATAATGGCTACAAATTTCGATAAATTAAATTTATGTCCGTCGCCACTTTCAAACAAAATCGTAGTACTAATATGTAAAAATATACCAATAACAATAGCGTTTATAGCGCTTACCGTGTCGTGATTTAAGTTGGCGGTGTTCGATATTAAAGTGCCCAAAGGCGTCATTAACCCAAAAACTACTAAAAACAAAATACGCTGTGTTTTACTAAAATGCGACTGTAACAAAAACAGTGTAATCATTGTTGCAATGGGAATTTTGTGCACTAAAACCCCAAGCACCATGGTGTTGTGATCGTGTATAGGGAAGCCTTCTAAAAAACTATGAATACATAAACTAATAAATAATAGCCACGGGAATGTACTGTCGTTTTTATTTACATGTACATGTCCATGCTCTGCGCCTTTAGAGAAAAGCTCTAAAACAATTTGCAGTAAAATACCGCCCATTATTAAAAGGCCAGTAAATTTGGTGTCCAGGTGATGGTAAACTTCTGGTAGTAGCTCAAATAAAGTTAATGCCAATAAAAAGGCACCACTAAAAGATAATAATAATTTATTGTTCCAAGACTTTTGATTTTTAGTAAAAAAAGCCAAAACAATACCTAAAATAACAGCAATAACAGGTAAGAGAAACTTAATCATTTAACTTAAAATTATTTAAATATCATAATTAAACGTTCCGATTGTTTTACATCGAACTTATTTAATTTATAGTCACCAAAAGTATCCAATAAAAAAATATTTGCCGCTTCAAACAACGCTTCAAAATCTTTTAAAGTAAACCCACGCACACGCTCTTGAAAATTATAGTTTTCGCCTTCGTGTGTAAAACTAATATCTTTAACAATATAGCCATTATCAACAAAACGCTTTAAATAAAAGGTAATATCATCAACGGTTTTAACCTCTTCTGGTACTAAATTATCAATAACAAAATCGCTATTCATAAAATCGATAACCCCAAACCCCGTTTCGTTAAGGTTGGTTTTAATGGCTTTTAAGGTTTTAAGGTTATCCTCATCGTTTTCAAAATACCCAAAACTAGTAAACAAGTTAAAAACAGCATCAAAAGTTTCGCCAAAAGGTTGGCACATATCATGCACTTTAAAATGTAGGCTGCTATTTTCAAACTGTTTAGCAAAAGCAATACTATTTTCGCTTAAATCGGCACCCGTAACGTTGTAACCAATACTGTTTAAGTATTTAGAGTGCCTGCCTTTGCCGCACGCCAAATCTAAAATTTGTCCGTTTTCGGGTAAATTAAGGTAATTGGTAAGGTTATTCATAAAAACCTCGGCCTCTGTAGTATCTCTATCTTTGTATAGCGTGTGGTAAAACGGGGTGTTAAACCACGAAGTAAACCATTTAGTAGTTTGTTTTGTCATAATTTTTTGGAGGTTACCACGCTTAGGCGCGGTCAGGCTTTCCGTTATATCTTTTTATTTAGTTCGTTGCAATGCTTATTGCATTACACCAACCTAAATAAAAAGGATGCCACTGCAATCCTTAACCTAAATATCAGTAAACTTTATGTTTCGGGCAAAATTACATTATTTTTGCAATGTATTTTATATAAACTATGGAAGAAAACTTTAAAATGATAGCCAAAACCCTTTTTGGCTTCGAAGATATATTAGAAAACGAGCTTATACAGTTAGGCGCGCAAAACATAAACAAAGGTGTGCGAATGGTATCGTTTGTAGGCGATAAAGGCTTTATGTACAAGGCAAACTTAGCGTTGCGTACGGCTATAAAAATTTTAAAGCCTATACATTCGTTTAAAGTAAAAAACGAAAACGATTTATATAAAAACATTTACGCCATGGATTGGAGCCAATACCTAAAATCCAACGGTACCTTGGCTGTAGATGCTACCATACACTCCGATTTGTTTTCGCATTCCCTATTTATAGCACAAAAAACAAAAGATGCTATTGTAGATAAGTTTCGTGAAACTACCGGCGAGCGCCCAAGTGTAGATTTAAAGTTTCCCGACGTTAAAATAAACGTACACATTAGTAAAAACCACTGTAATATTTCGTTAGATACCTCTGGCGATTCTCTGCATAAACGCGGTTATAAAACCGCAACCAATATTGCGCCTATAAACGAAGTGTTGGCAGCAGGATTAATAATGCTATCTGGTTGGGATGGGCAAAGCGATTTTATGGACCCCATGTGTGGCTCGGGCACCATGCTAATAGAAGCGGCTATGATTGCCTGTAACATACCACCAAACTTAATGCGCAAAGAATTTGCTTTCGAGCGTTGGCCAAATTGGGATGTAGAATTATTTGAAAAAATTGAAGAATCGTTGCTTAAAAAAACACGCGATTTTCATCATAAAATAATAGGTTACGATAAAGCACCAAGTGCTGTAAAAAAGGCACAAATAAATGCAGAAAACGCCCAATTAGACGATTTTATTACCGTAAAACACGAAGATTTCTTTAAAACCCAAAAAGGCGGAAACGAAAAACTTCACATGGTGTTTAACCCGCCCTACGGCGAACGTTTAAATATTGATATGGAATTGTTTTACAAAAACATAGGCGATACCCTTAAACAAAGTTACCCAGGTACCGATGCATGGTTTATTACCAGTAATTTAAATGCTTTAAAACATGTTGGTTTGCGCCCTTCGAGAAAAATACAACTGTACAACGCTAAATTAGAATCGCGTTTGGTAAAATATGTAATGTACGAAGGCAGTAAGAAGGCTAAATTTAATTAGTTGGTTTTTGGACTTTTGTTGCTTATCGGGCTTGACTATGAGTAGTTGCGTGTTTTGATACGGACTTTTGCAAGTACACAACAAGCTGAAAATTCCCTAGGAATTTTCAGGATAAGACTGTAATAGCAATTGTTGGTAGTAGTAATTATTTTACAATTTCTGATTTTATCAAAAAAACCTCTTATAGTCATTCTTTTATTTCAATTAAAGGATCTATGTCAAGTAGTTCAGGAAGGTCAGGTGGTTGAGCATAGCTTCCTTCTATTGATCCCATACATTCTTTGCCAGTTGTTTTGTCTATAAAGTATTTTCCAAAGGCTATTTCATTATCTATGTAAATACTATACATATTAGCATTCTCAATAATTTTATTATTGAATCCAAAGCGTGGTAATCCAAATGCTTTGATAACAAAATCAATTTTCTCTTGTTCTTCGATTGTTGGTAAGTAAAAACGATCTAATCCCCAAGTATCAAAAGGAAAAACATTCTGGCTGATTAAGTCAACTTCAAAGTCGTAAATTAAATTTTCATCCTTTTTGTCATAAGGGGTAAATCTGATTATTCGTCTGTAGTTAACGATTGTTTTTTTTGAATTTTCCCATGTTGTGATTTCATATAATAAAGGGTTAAATACAAAATCAGGATATTTGGAAGCAATAATTTTATTGGCTTGATTTATTAGTTCATTTTTATTCAATTTAATTGTTTTTTTAATAGAGTCCTCTTTACTAATTATTTGGTCTATTGCATTTTTTTGAGCATAGCTTGATAAACTAAGAATAAGTAATAATATAGATAGCCTTGTCATGTTCATAGCTTTAATTACTGCTAACTTTATTGATATAACACCTGTTATAATGATTTATATCAGACGATAAGCAAGTTCGCCTTTTTCCATTAAAAAGAAAATAGATATATACGTTTTTTTAGTTATTTGTTATTTAAAATAATAAAATAAACTAAGCGAAAACAGAATCTTGTTTAGTAAAATATGTAATGTACGAAGGTAGTAAGAAAGCTAAGTTTAATTAGTTGGGTTTGATCTCTGTTATTGTTGGTTGCTTGGTTTAACAATTAACTTTACAAGTACACACCAAACTATAAATCCGCAAGGATTTTCAGAATTAGTCGGGAACAAGCAATTAATTATACTCAATGTTGTATACCGTTTTTATTCACAATTTAGTATTTGTGGAACATATTTTATTATTTCATCTGTAGTCGACAAGATGTTACTTGTTCGTCCAAGACCTAGAACTCTAGATGTGTTAAAAACTAAATCATCTGTTGTTATAAGTGGGTTTACCGAGCGAATAGATATAATTTGAGGTCTAATTTCAATATCATCATCATAAATTTTAGACTTGATAGTCGCCATTGCTTGCATTGCACTTTGTATTGATGCTGAACTAATTTCTGATGGCATTGGTAGTAAAGTTGTTATTTCTCTTGATTCTATTCCTAAAACGTTAACACTCAAAGAACCACTAACTTCGTTTCTACTCGCGGCAAAACCAATAGCAAATAAATCACCAAGATTGATTCCGCTCTTTTTAGTTTCTATTGATGCAACTATTCTCAATCCAACACCAACTCTTGCATATGAATAAATACTCAGGTTTTCTAATTGGATATTATTTTTGGCGTAATTTAAAGTATCGACAACATTTATTGTTACAAACTTAACATAGTCCATTGTTACTTGATAGCTTGTGTTTTTTGCTGAAATTGCAGCAGCTCCTTTTAATGAAAGACCACCTTGTTTAGTGATTTCTGAAATTTGAATTTCGACAGTTTCATTAGGTAATAGGTCAACAATTTTTTTATTCGGGATATCAGAAAAATAGATATTTCTGTCTTCTCTTGAATAACAAGTGTCAGTTTTGACTGCATAATTTTTGAGTTCTTTTTTCGAAACTCCAGACATTAATTTTTGGAAATATTCATTCGAGAATTTATAGTATGCTATTGGATAAACATAATTTATTGGGTCAACAGGTCTAAACCCTACACTAGACATTAAATCGTCGGAAGGATTAACTTTTTCTTGTGCTTTGGTATTAGAATTAAATGCTACTAGAAGGATTAATAGAAAAATAGTTTTATTCATATTGTTGGTTTTTTAAATGGTGCATAGCTATATTAATATAACGTCCGTTTTAGTGACTTATATTAGACGATAAGCAAGTTCGCCTTTTTCTGTTAAAAAGTAAATAGGTATATATACTTATTTTTTAGTGATTTGTTATTAGAATAGAACAAACCACGCGAAAATAGAATTTTGTTTGGTAAAATATGTAATCTATAAAGGTAGTAAGAAAGCAAAGTTTAATTAGGATTAGTTTGTGTTGCTTATAGGTTTTGTTATGCGTATAGTCTTGTTTTTAATTTTTCTATTATTGAATTTATTGAATCACTTCGGTGCATTTTATAACAATGCTCTAGAAGGGACTTTTTGTTATGTTTTACGTCCCTATTTTTTGCACTCAAAAATCTAATTAATAAAGCGAAAAGAGATTTGCCTCTAATTAGTACATCATACTCATTTTGCAAATACTCGATTGTCTCTTCACTTGGACT
This sequence comes from Neotamlana laminarinivorans, assembly GCF_020523925.1. Taxonomy (GTDB): domain Bacteria; phylum Bacteroidota; class Bacteroidia; order Flavobacteriales; family Flavobacteriaceae; genus Neotamlana; species Neotamlana laminarinivorans. The sequence continues at coordinate 158,594 of NZ_JAJAPW010000001.1, forward strand.
TTCAAAGTTGATTTCATTTAAAAAATCCTGCTTAAGATTTTGAGCGTCACATAGAACCTGGTTTGGGTGATTGGCGAAGTTGTAAATTAACTTTTTCTGAAATTGTTCAATTTCAAATGCGTAATATGTTATAAAATTTCTAATAGCTTTTCTAAACTTTACATTTTCATTTATATCAAGTAATTGTTCTATTTTCTGTCCTTGATATAAGTCATTTTCTATCGAATAACCTTTTGTCCAAATAATTTCTTCAAGTTCCAAAGGTGTTTCTTCATAAACAAAAGAATCTTTATCTGCTATGAATACAGTTTTAATGTGATTAAATTCATCTCTTCTTTCAAAAACCTTTAATAGTCTGTCTCTTCCGCCACAAGACAAAAAATTGGCGTTTTGAATTCCAATTTCTTCTTCAATCCATCTGTAAATTAGCATGTCGTCTTTACCTTCAACCAATACAGTTGTTAGAGAAGAGCGTTTCAATGTCTCAACGATTTCGTCTTCAGTTAAATGTAAATTCATCCTTATTGACCTTTATCGTTAGACAGTATTATTTCCTTGTCTGAATATTTTGAATATATAAAAGGACTGTGAGTTGCCATGAAGAATTGATTACTATTCCCTTGATTTAGAAGGGTAGGGACTAATGTCCTTTGCCAATCAGGGTGTAGGCTTAATTCTGGTTCATCAATAAATATAGTGCTGTTCTTTGTGAAGATATTATAGCAAATAAAACTTAACATTTGTTTTTCCCCTGCTGATAGTTTTTCTGAAGCCACAGAGTCACTTACATCCCCAAATGTTAAATTACTTAAATGAATTCCTTTATGCTGGAAAATAGTTGTGATTAAATCAGATAAAATTGTGAATGGCTTAAACAATGAGTTCCTTTCATTTTCCATTCCTTCAATATCATTTTGAATATCGTTTAATATAGAGGTTTCATCCTTTGTTCTATTTTTTATTTTGGCAATAATTGAATCGGATTTCTCTTTTTGCATTTTATTGATTTTGCTGTTGATTTCAGCATATTCTTTTGTCAAGAGTGAAACGATATCGTCAGTTGAGATTGAAGCTACGAATTTCTGATTAAAACTAGATAGTCTTTCCGAAAACTCATTCATTGCATCTTTCAATGAGTCGGAATGAAACCGAGGGTCATGTCTGTCCATTGAAAAACCACCTTCAATTCTTCTAAAAGTGGGAAAGAATACAGTTGGAATGCTCTTATTCTGTATTTCATGAAACCTCTTTTGATAGCGAGGGTGCATTCTAAACTCAAAATTTCTTAAGTCCTGTTGACTTAATGACCAAGTCGGGTCATTATTGAAGTTAACTGAGATTTTTTCTGAATTTGAATCTTGTTTAATAGAGATTCTAAATTCAGAAGTTGTTAATTCAGCATATTCGAAAACAATTTCTCTTATCAAACTCACAATTCTCCCTGAATTTAGAAACCAAATTAGTTTCAATATAGTAGTTTTACTTGAACCATTTTTCCCTGTTAGTAAATTTAAATCTGGTTCAAACGAGAGGTCTAAGTTTGTTTTATTATTTAATTTCTTCACAATTAGTCTTTCAATCATAATTTTTCGTTGTTTTCTGCTTACGTCTAACTTTATTGATATAAATTCCGTTTTAATGACTTATATCAAGCGCTAAGCAATTTCGAGTTTTTCTGTTAAAAAGTAAATACGTAGTTATACTTATTTTTAAAGCCTGTAAGGTATTTTAAAAAGCTTCATTAATTAAAGCATTATTTGCAGCAGCACCTGCAATAGTTCCTGTAGATACGGCATAAGATACGGCTCGAAATGGGCTAGTATTATCTCCGCAGGCATAAATACCAGCAATGGTGGTTTGTTGCATAGTATCTACTTTTATAAAATTTTGTTCTGTAAGCTCGCAACCTAATAGTTTTGGTAAGTTGCAATGTTGCTCAACATTTGGTTTTGCATAAATGGCTTTTACAGAAAAAGCGCTTTCATTATTAAAAATAATAGCTTGGAGTTGCCCATTTTTATGTTGTAAATGGCTTATTTTATTTTCTATAACTTTTATGTTATGCTTTGCTATTTTTTGGTTTTGTTCGTTGGTTAAAGTGGAGGTGCCGTTGGTAAAAATGGTTAATTTTTTGGTCCAGTTTGTAATAAGTTGTGCATAGTGAAATGCCATATCTCCGTTGGCTAAAATACCTGTGGCTTCATGTTTTACTTCGTAACCATGGCAATATGGGCAATGTATTACTGTTTTTCCCCAGCATTTTGAAAACCCAGGAATGTTTGGCATAATATCTTTTAAACCTGTAGCAAATATTAGTTTTTTTGCTGTAAAGGCATCGTTGTTTTGTGTAATTATTTCAAAACCTTCTTGGTTTTGTTTGGCTTTTATAGCTAAACCATCGTAAAATTTTATTGTTTTGTAAACACTAACTTGCTGTTTGGCAACGGTTGTAATTTCTAGAGGTGTTTTACCATCTTGAGTAATAAAATTATGCGAGTGTGGTGTAGCTTTATTACATGGGTTTTGGTTGTCTATTACTAAAACACGTCTTAAAGCTCTACCTAAAGCCATTGCAGCAGATAGGCCTGCGAAGCTTCCGCCAATAATTATAATTTCAAATTTTTTTATGTGTGCCATAGCTTTATTTTTATTACGATATTTTAAACATTATTTAATTATGTTTAAAAGTAATAATTGTATTAAAAAAAACGAGTAACTTTTCGTTACTCGTTTTACAATTCAAACAAAACAAATTTTAAAAAATTTGTAAAAAAACATGAATTTAACCATGATTGTGAGAGTAATCGTGGTTATGATGCTCAGGTATTAAGCCTTCAACTGTGTAATCAAATTTAATAGTACTCAGGTTATGGTGATCTGCCAATGCATAATGTTCTAGCAATGTTCTAGGGCCACCATTATTAATTATTTGTGCAAATATGCCGTAATCTCCACCATTATCTGTGGTTGGGTTGTTAGGTATTCTGGTTATGGCATGCACATGGTTATAATCTGCAATAGTATTTTCGTTGGCACCAGTAACATCTTCGGTGTTAAATTCTGCCCATAAATAAGGGTTGTAAACACGGTAATAAAATTGCGATGTTGTAGATGGTGCTTCGTCGTAAACAAAAGCAAAATAGGTATCATCTAAATTTGCCGAAATATCTGTCCACCAATCATCTGCAAAGGTATCGGTAAGGTTGTAAACATGTTCTTTCATTAAGGCAATTACATTGGCTTGAGTATCAGTAGACATATCTGAATATTTTAAACCTGTTGTAAAGCCAGAATAATCGTAAGTACCACGGTATGGGTCTGGATCGCCAGACATATCTGCAGCGCCAACTCTTAAATCTCTGTCGGTTGTGCTTATTAATGCCGAAGAAAGTTCGGTATCTGTCATGCCGCTGTAAAGGGCAATAGCTAAAGCTTTTTCGTTTTCAAAAATGTTGTAATCAATACCATTGTAGGTTTCTTCGGCAGGCTCGCCGCCCATAAAAGCAGGAACCATAGATACGTTATCGCCGTGTACTAAAAAGTTTATAGCACAATGGTGGCCATCTAATTGAAATCCCCAAGAACCACTAGTTTCTGGATCGCCAAACATATCGATAGAGTAGTAGCCTGGAGACCAAGCATCCATATTACTGCTATCTTCTAGCCAACCTTCTGCTAATTCTGTAATTTCGTATACTTTTTCGTAACCTTCTGCACTTAAAAATAACTGCAGCATTTCTTTAAAAGCTGTAAGTTGTGCATCGGTTAAATCGTTGTAAATAATACCATCTCTGTTTGTACCGCTGGTATTTGGTGTGTTGTGCCAAAGGTAGAAGCGCTCGTTGTCTAAACAATTATCTGCTTCATCTAAAAGTGTAGAAGATAATGAGGCTCTAAAATTAACCATGGCTTCTCGCATGGCTTCAATTTCGGTGTCTGTACTTTGGTCTACTTCACCATCGGTTTCACATGCTGTAGTGGTGTCATCATCATCGTCATCGTCTGTTGATGAGCCACTATCGTCACTTCCGCAGGCTACAAATAAGCCTAGAAATATCATTAATAAAAATGATTTTATCGTTCTTAAATTTAAATGCATATATCTTTTTTTAGTGAAAATACTAATGCTTAAAATGAAATGAAATAATTTGCGATTAACCTAGGTTATTTTGCGGTTAAAATAAGTTGTTGAAATTTTCTAATTGTTTTTTGTATTTGTTGCCAATAGGTAGCTCTATAAAATCTAGTGTAATTTTATCTTTTTCTATAGATTTAATTCGCGTTGTAGAAATAATGAACGATTTATGAATACGAATAAAATGTTTGCAATGTATTTTTTTTAAAACATTGGTCATGGTAGATCGTGCCACGATATTTTTGTTTGAATCTAAGTGAATTTTTACGTAGTCGTTCATGGCTTCAATATACTTAATATCAGACAGTTTTATTCTGTTTAATTTATAGTCGGCTCTAATTTTAAGGTATTTGTGCTCGCAGTTTTCATCATCTTCTTTGTTATCTTTAACACGATTAATGGCTTCAATAAAGCGCTCTTTAGAAAATGGTTTTAGTAAATAATCTGTTGCATTAACATTAAAACCCTCAACAGCAAATTCGCTAAAGGCTGTTGTAAAAATAACATGAACATTTTGGTTTAAAGCTTTATAAAAATTTATGCCATTTACATTGGGCATTTTTATATCTAGAAAAACAACATCTACAGGAAAATTATTTAAATATTTTTTTGCCTTGGTGGTGTTGGTAAACGTTTTTACCAATTTTATATACTCAATGGCATTACAATATTCTTCAATAATTGTTAATGCAAGTGGTTCATCATCAATGGCAACAGCTTTAATCATTCTAAGTTTAGGTCTAAATTTACTTGATACGTTTGGTTTTCTTTAGCGATTACTAATTTGTGTTTATTTGGGTAAAAAAGGTTTAATTGGGTTTTTGTGTTGCTAATTCCTTTTTTAGTAGTAAAAGGTATATTGGGGTTTACAATATTGTTTTTTACTTCTAAATTTAAATTATTGTTTTTTATTATTAAACTTATAGCTATTTCTGAACTATTTTCGGTGTCTGAGCCGTATTTAAAGGCATTTTCTACTAAACAAATTAAAATAAATGGCGAAACTTTATAGTTTTCAAAATCGCCAGTAAAATGTGTTGTTATTTTAGTTTTATTAGTTAATCTTAGTTTTTGTAAATCTATAAAAGCATTTATTATTTGTACTTCTTTATCTAAATTTACAAAATTGTTGCTACTTTCTGTTGTTGCATAACGCATTAGCTCAGATAGTTTTAAAATAGCATTTGGGGCGTCTTCAGACTTTGTTAGTACTAACGCATATAAACTGTTTAAAGTATTAAATAAAAAATGTGGGTTTATTTGTGCCTTTAAATAAGCTATGTCTGCTTTAAGTTTTTCGTTTTTTATTTTATTTGCTTGTTCGTTAACTCTTAAAAGAGCCGATAAAAAAAATACGCCTAAAAATTGCATTAAATGGCTGTCTTTTGATATTAAATGACTTAAAATAGGATGGTTTCTTATATATTGAAAATCTGGATTATGCATATACCTTGGCAGGCGATAGGCTTTTTGCAATCCACTAATTAAGTTATTGTTAATTACAAATTTTGGAATTTCAAGTACTAAAAAATAGCACATTAGTCCGGTTAAAAATAAAAACACCCATTGTTTGGTGATGTAAAATTTGGGTATAACAAAGTAGTAACTAAAAAAGAAAAATAAGGCTAGTAAAAAATAGCTGATAAAATTTCGTAAAAACGGAGCAAATTTAAACATAGCCCAACCTTTTACAATATCTGGCGATGTAAAAACAGGAATAGTAAGTAACCCAAACCCTATTAAAATGTTTATGAATAATTTTTCATTTTTCATAATGTTGCTATTCTTCATTTTTACTTTAACAAGCCTAAAAAAGTAAAACGGTTAATTACTTTATTATAAGAATTATAACTTTTTTTGCTGTGAATGTATTAAATATCTATTTAAATTTACAATAAAAAAATTAGTACTTTTGTAAGCCAAAAACAGGATTCTTGTATTTATGAGTCATAAAGTGTTACTTAACGAAAAAGAGGTAAACATCATTCTTCATCGATTGGCTTGTCAACTTATTGAAAAACATGGCAAATTTAAAAATACTGCTTTAATTGGTTTACAACCAAGAGGTGTGTATTTAGCCGATAGATTAGCAAAAATATTATCTGAAAATTATAACATAAAAAACATACCATTAGGTTATTTAGATATAACGTTTTTTAGAGATGATTTTAGACGCGGCGAGAAACCTCTTGAAGCTAATAAAACAAAAATTAACTTTTTAGTTGAAGATAAAAATATTGTTTTTATAGATGATGTTTTATACACCGGAAGAAGTATTCGAGCAGCACTTACGGCAATTCAATCTTTTGGAAGACCAAATGAAATTGAACTACTTACATTAATAGATAGGCGTTTTAGTAGGCATTTGCCTATACAACCTAATTATAGAGGTAGGCAAGTAGATGTAATTAACAATGAAAAAGTACGAGTAAATTGGAAAGAACGCGATAACGAAGATTCTGTTTACTTAATAGAAAATTAAAATATTAACTAAAGCTATGTGTTGTAAATAATAAACACGCAAGTTTTAAATTTTAAACCAACGTAATGAGCGAGTTAAGTGTAAATCACTTGTTAGGAATAAAATATCTTAATAAAGCAGATATTAAACTTATTTTTGAAACAGCCGACCATTTTAAAGAAGTTATTAATCGCCCTATAAAAAAAGTACCATCGTTACGAGATATTACCATTGCCAATTTATTTTTTGAAAATTCTACACGCACCAAGTTATCGTTTGAATTAGCAGAAAAACGATTATCTGCCGATGTTATAAATTTTTCATCAGCTCAATCTTCAGTAAAAAAAGGAGAAACTTTAATAGATACGGTAAACAATATTTTATCAATGAAGGTTGATATGGTTGTTATGCGTCACCCCAACCCTGGGGCAGGTGTGTTTTTATCAAAACACGTTAATGCAAGTATTGTAAATGCAGGCGATGGAGCCCATGAACACCCAACACAAGCTTTACTAGATTCGTATTCTATACGCGAAAAATTAGGCGAAGTAGGTGGTAAAAAAGTGGTTATAGTTGGAGATATTTTACACAGCAGAGTAGCTTTGTCTAACATTTTTGCCTTACAATTACAAGGTGCCGAAGTAATGGTTTGTGGGCCAAAAACTTTGCTGCCTAAATACATTAACGAACTAGGTGTAAAAGTAGAAACTAACTTGCGCAAAGCGTTAAATTGGTGCGATGTAGCCAATATGTTACGTGTGCAAAACGAACGTATGGATATAAGTTATTTTCCATCAACACGAGAGTACACTCAACAATTTGGTGTAAACAAGGCATTGCTAGAAAGTTTAGATAAAGAAATTACAATTATGCATCCCGGGCCAATAAATAGAGGGGTAGAAATTACTAGTGATGTTGCAGATTCAAATCAATCTATTATTTTAGATCAAGTACAAAATGGAGTAGCCATAAGAATGGCTGTTATTTATTTATTAGCTTCAAAAATTAAACAATAAGCTCATGATTATAGATCAAAACGAAAATATTACAGTTATTACTCAAGAAAGTGCAACAATTATTGAGTTAGTAAAAAAAATAGAAAGCTTATACCCTAAATTTAAAAACAACAATATTATAGTTGATTTAAATACGCTGAAACCAATTTCTTTAGAAGAAATTATTGAGTTTTTACAACTTTCAAATAAACATCGAGGAGCAAAAAACTCTTTTGTTATAGTAAATAAAGGAATTGATGCAACCAAAACTCCAGATGAAATTATAATTGTACCAACGCTACAAGAAGCTTACGATATAATTGAAATGGAAGAAATGGAACGCGATTTAGGTTTTTAAATATGCAGCATTACAATCTTGCTCAAGTAAATATTGCTAAATGTTTAGCACCTTTAAACGACCCAATTATGCAAGGTTTTGTAAATAATGTACAAAAAATGAATGCTATTGCAGACCAAAGCGAAGGATTTATTTGGCGTTTACAAGACGAAGATAAAAGCGAGGTTGCTCAAATATTTAAAGATCCAACACTTATTGTAAATATCTCGGTTTGGAAAAATATAGATAGCCTGTTTAATTACACTTATAAAACCGAGCATGCCAATATTTTTAAACATAAAAACAAGTGGTTTAGTAAAATTAAATCAAACCACATGGCTTTCTGGTATATACCAGAAAATAAAATACCAACCTTACAAGAAGCCAAACATAAGCTAGACTACTTAAATAAAAACAACTCTACACCTTACGCTTTTACTTTTAAGGATAAGTTCTCGGTTACAGATTTTATTAACTATAAACCTATAATAAAATTATGAGGCTTACCATTTTAGGCTGCTATAGTGCCACACCACGTACTTTAAATAACACAACATCTCAGGTGTTAGAAATTAACAATCATATGTTTTTAATAGATTGTGGAGAAGGCACACAGGTAGAACTACGCAGGCATAAAATAAAGTTTAACAGAATAAAACATGTTTTTATTTCTCATTTACACGGCGATCATTTTTTTGGGTTGGTTGGCTTAATTTCAACATTTAGGTTGTTAACTCGTGAAGCCGATTTACACATATATGGCCCTAAAGGAATTAAAGAAGCAATTACTTTACAGTTAAAGTTATCCGATTCATGGACTAACTACAAATTATATTTTCATGAATTAACATCAAAAAAATCTGAATTAATTTTTGAAGACGATAAGGTTGAAGTGCATACCATTCCGCTAGATCATAGAATTTATACTAATGGCTATTTGTTTAAAGAAAAACAAGGGCAACATAAATTAAATTTAGATGCAGCTCAAGAAGCTAATGTAAATGTTGCTTATTACAGAAAATTAAAACAAGGTTTTGATGTAAAAAACGAAGATGGTGTTTTAATTGATTATAAAACTGTAACATTTCCAGCCGAATTGCCTAAAAGTTATGCCTTTTGTAGCGATACCAAATATAAAGAAGATATTGTGCCTATTATTAAAGATTCTGATGTTTTGTACCACGAATCTACGTTTTTAGATAAACACGCACATTACGCTGAAAAAACAAAGCATGCAACCGCAAAACAAGCAGCAACTATTGCAAAAATGGCAAATGTTAAAACTTTAATTTTGGGGCATTATTCTACAAGATATAGTGATTTATCAGTTTTTAAAAATGAGGCTAAAGAAGTGTTTAAAAATGTTAAATTAGCCGATGATGGTAAGGTTTTTAACTTTTAAGAGTTGTTTTTTTAAACTCTTTTAAATTTTTCACCCAACAAATACCTTCATCTAAACTCGTACAACGCTTCAAACTTTTTTTTGCAAAGTGTTTTTCTATTGATGCGTTCATAAAAGTAGCATTGTTGTATATAATTATAGCACTAGCTACTACAAAATCAAAAGTTTCTTCCCATAGTGTCCATATTTGTGGATTTATTGAGTAATCGTTAATGCGATGAGATATGTACGCCAGTTTAGTATTTTTATCATAAAGAGCTTCAACATTCATTAGCATACATTCAATTTTATCCCAATCTACATGTTGTCCTTCAAAAAATTCACCAATCACCATTTTATCTGCTAAGTAAAAATCACCAAAAGGTAGAGTAAGTTTTCTAGTATTCAGTTCTTTATAGTAAACAGAATCTTCAAATTTCATATATTAGTATCTTAAGGGAGCTAAAAATAGAAATTCTACTTAAAACTAAACTATTTTATTCTTATAATTTTCATTTATTTTGTAACCATGGATGCAGATTTAAGTAATTACAGAAAGTCTTACGAGAAAGGAACTTTACTATTAACAGAAACACCAGAAAATCCCATTGAACTATTTCAAAGATGGTTTTTTGAGGTAGATTCTTTTTTTGTTGAAGACGAAACTAACGCTATGACCTTATCTACAATAGGGTTAGATGGATTTCCAAAAAACCGAGTTGTTTTATTAAAAAAATACACTTTTGAAGGGTTTATATTTTATACCAATTATAACAGCGAAAAAGGAAGAGCTATTGCTAAAAATCCCAATGTATGTTTATCCTTTTTTTGGCATGGTGCAGAACGACAAATTATAATTAAAGGAAAAGCCGAAAAAATTGCAGAAAACTTAAGTGATGGATATTTTGAGTCTAGGCCACGTGGCAGTCAACTAGGGGCATTAGTTTCTAACCAAAGCGAAATTATTGAAAGTAGAGATTTTTTGGAAAAAAAATTGAGCGATCTAGAAAAACAATTTGAAGGCAAGGACATTGAGCGACCTTTACATTGGGGCGGATACATTGTTAAGCCAATAGAAATGGAATTTTGGCAAGGTAGACCTAATCGTTTACACGATAGAATTCGCTACACACTTCAGTCTGATTATAATTGGCAAAAAGATCGATTATCTCCTTAATAAATCGATGTAAGACTTGTTTTTGTATTTTGACTTAAAATTTCATCGATTAAAAACGATTTTTCACCGACAAAATGCGCTTGCTTCATCGATTTTAACATTTAATTAACATTCGTTTTCTAGGATGTAGGTTATTTTTATAATCCCGAATTAATAAACTTAACCTACAAATGAATTCGTTTTACAAAGTAACGTTAGTGTTGCTATTGCTTTTTAGCAGTCTAACATCATGCACATCAGAGTCTATTGATGATGCAGATAGCTTAATTATTCCAGAAGAAACACTGGTAGCAAAAGACATTGAAGTTGAGATTTTAAGCTTAATAAATCAACATCGTAGCAATTTAGGCTTGTCTTCTTTAGATGATATGTCTATTATTAAATCCGTAGCTTTTAGCCATACAGATTATATGGTAGATGTTAATCAAGTTTCTCATGCAAATTTTTACACACGTAGTGCTTACTTAAAAGAAAATGCTGGAGCACAAACCGTAACCGAAAATGTTGCATACGGATATAGCTCTGCAGAAGCGGTTGTAAATGCATGGTTGCGCAGTGATTCTCACAAAGAAAATCTTGAAGGCGATTTTACCAATTTTGATGTTTCAGCAGAAACAAATGCAGATGGTCGTTGGTATTTTACCAACATATTTATTAAAATTTAAATTCTCATAGTTCCAATGGCTTGAAATTTTAACTTTTAATAGAAGCATATATAGTTTTGTATGTTATTCAAGTTTAACTTTGTTGTTATAAACGCTCTCATTAACTTTGGCAGCGTTTTTGTTTTTTCTATACCTATTTTAAATATCATGAAATAACAAAAAATATAAAGCTTTTCAACAAACGTATACATGCCTGAATTTAATTTTCAAGAAGCGTATTTTCATAATTTACAAAGTACGGCTTTTAGTTTACCTCAAAAATTTACGTATCCATTTTATTATACACCGCATAAATTAAGTGTTCTAGCAGCACAGCATCTTCAAAATTATCTTAGTAAGGCTAATCTTAATCATAATTTTGGTTTATGTCCAGATTCTAAAGGCTTAATTATTGGCAAAATGTTTGGGGTTATGGTAGTAAAAAATAATGATAATACTTTGGGGTATTTAGCAGCATTTTCAGGTAAACTTGCTAATACTAATAATCTGCCTGGTTTTGTGCCAACTGTTTTCGATACTTTAAATCCTAATGGATTTTACAAAAAAGGAGAGCAGGAGTTAAATGAAATAAATAAACAAATTGAAATCCTTGAAGCTTCAAACGAATATGTTGTAGCCAAACGCAATTTAGAATTAAGTTTATCATTGTATAATGAAGAATTAAGGGCTTTAAAAGAAACCATAAAACAAAAAAAGATAGCTCGAAAAAAACTTCGAATTTCTGAAGCAGATAAACTATCAAATGAAGATTATAATATTTTTTTAGAAACACTAAAAAACGAAAGTATACAGTATAACTTGAAGTTAAAACATTTTAAAAAGTTTCATGAATCAAACATTGATGATTTAAAACAAAAATGGAATAACTTAAAACATAAAATTGATTTATTAAAAGATTTACGCCAAACAAAGTCTGCAGCGCTTCAGAAACAAATTCATCAACAATATAAATTTTTAAACGCATTAGGTGAAACTAAAGATTTACTAGATATTTTTAAAGATACAACATTACGAGTACCACCAGCTGGTGCAGGGGAGTGTGCTGCACCAAAACTTTTTCAGTATGCATACGAGAATAATTTAAAACCAATAGCAATGGCAGAGTTTTGGTGGGGAGCTTCACCAAAATCTGAAGTAAGGAAACATAAACAGTTTTATCCTTCCTGTAGAAGTAAATGTGAACCCATTTTAGGCCATATGATGCAAGGTTTAACTGTTGAAGATAATCCAATTTTAGAAGTAAAAAAGCATAACGAACCTTTAGAAATATTATACGAAGATGATTATTTATTGCTGGTAAATAAACCCGCAGAATTTTTATCTGTTCCCGGAAAAACAAGTTTACAGTCTGTGCAAACTAAAATGCAGGAATATTTACCAAATAATAAGGTACTTCTTGTTCATCGTTTAGATATGTCTACATCTGGTATTTTATTAGTAGCAAAAAATGAAAGAACCCATAAAAAGCTTCAAAAACAGTTTATTAATAGAAGTGTAAAAAAACGCTACGTTGCCATTTTAAACGGTGAAATAGATACACAAGAAGGTGAAATAGAGTTACCGCTTCGGGTTGATTTAGATAATCGTCCGCAACAATTAGTTTGCTTTCAGTATGGTAAACCAGCTAAAACAAAATACAAAGTTGTAGCCGTTAAAAACGGAAAAACAAGAATTCATTTTTTCCCAATTACAGGTAGAACACACCAATTACGAGTTCATGCAGCTCATAGCAGTGGATTAAATACACCTATTTTTGGAGATGACTTATACGGTTTAAAAGCAAATAGATTACATTTACATGCAGAATTTTTAAGCTTTGAACATCCGGTTAAAAAAAAAGAGCTAAACATTTTCTGTAAAGCTCCTTTTTAAAATAAATTTTATAAATCTTTTATTTTTTGTTAAAAACTGGAAGTAACTTGGTTGAAACTTCGCCAAAACCAATACGTGTACCGTCTTTTTCGCAATAACCTCTCATAATTACAGTATCATTATCATTAATAGCTGCACGTTCACTTCCATCTGTCATTTTTATTAGGTTTTCGCCTTTCCAAGTTAATTCTAACATCGATCCGTAAGTATCAGGTGTTGGTCCAGAAATGGCACCACTTCCCATTAAATCGCCAGAATTTACAGAGCATCCGTTAATGGTATGGTGAGCTAATTGTTGCACCATATTCCAGTACATATATTTAAAGTTCGAGTTGCTTACAACAGTTTCTTTAGCGCCTTGAGGTTGTATAGCAACTTCTAAATTAATGTCGTAGCTTTTTTTTCCTTTATATTTTAAATAATTTAATTGAGGTTTTTTAGGTTTAGGACTTTCAACTCTGTAAGGTTCTAAAGCATCAAGAGTTACAATCCATGGGGAAATAGAGGAGGCAAAACTTTTTGCTAAAAAAGGACCAAAAGGCATTTGTTCCCATTCTTGAATATCGCGGGCACTCCAATCGTTAAGAAGTACAAGTCCAAAAATATATTCTTCAGCTTCTTCAATAGGTATAGGTTCTCCTAAGTCGTTAGCGGCAGTTGTTATAAATGCCATTTCAAGTTCAAAATCTACTAATTTACTTGGGCCAAAAACAGGATTAGTTTTACCATTTTGTAAAATTTGTCCTTGTGGTCTGTGAATTGAAATTCCTGATGGAATTACAGAAGAGCTTCTACCGTGATAACCTATAGGCATTTGCAGCCAATTTGGAGCTAACTCAGCATCGGCACTTTTAAAAATTGAACTTACGTTAGTGGCGTGTTCTATACTAGAATAAAAATCTGTATAATCTCCAACTTGAACAGGTAGTTGCATTTCAATTTCATCTAGCCTAAATAAAACAATTTCTTTGTGCTTTTTATTTTGTTTTAAGCTATCGTTATTATCATCAAAAATTTCTGCAATTCTATTTCTTACGGCGCGCCATGTTTTACGCCCATCTGCAATAAAATCGTTTAAAGTATCTTGCAAGAAAATATCATCAGTTAGGGCAATTCCATCAAAATATCCAAGTTGGTGTAAGGCACCTAAGTCAATTGCTGTATCACCAATTCGTGTACCAATAGTTATAATATCGTCTCGGGTTAAAAACACCCCAAAAGGAATGTTTTGTATAGGAAAATCAGAGTTTTTATCGACGTGTAACCACGACTTTCTATCTGGGTTATTTGCTGAAAGCGGCATAGTTATAATGTAATTATTTTGTTTTAAGTCTTATCAAACCTACACAAAATTTTCGTTTTTATTGTTAAAATCTATTAAAATTTAAATTTTATCAAAAAGTTGATAATTTGGTTAAAAACTTGGCTCGAATTATAACATTTTTACCATTTATAAGTAATGTATTTTCTATTTTTGCACATCATTAAAATAGAAACTAAATATTATGCAACGCGACGAACAAATTTTTGAACTTATTCAGGCAGAAAAAGAACGCCAACTTCATGGTATAGAACTTATAGCATCCGAGAATTTTGTAAGTGAACAAGTTATGGAAGCAGCTGGTTCTGTATTAACAAATAAATACGCCGAAGGTTACCCAGGAAAACGCTACTATGGTGGTTGTGAAGTGGTTGATGAAGTAGAGGCAATAGCCATAGAACGTGCAAAAACTTTGTTTGGAGCCGAATATGTTAATGTACAACCTCACTCTGGTAGTCAGGCTAACACAGCGGTTTACCATGCCTGTTTAAAACCAGGAGATAAAATTTTAGGTTTCGATTTATCTCACGGTGGTCATTTAACACACGGTTCGCCGGTAAACTTTTCAGGTAAATTATATAGCCCTGTTTTTTATGGTGTGGAAGAAGAAACAGGTGTCTTAAATTATGATAAAATTCAAGAAATTGCAACCAAAGAACAACCAAAATTAATTATTGCAGGTGCTTCAGCTTATTCTCGCGATATAGATTTTAAACGTTTTAGAACCATTGCTGATAGTGTAGGTGCTATTTTGTTAGCCGATATATCGCATCCAGCAGGCTTAATAGCAAAAGGTATTTTAAACGATCCGTTGCCTCATTGTCATATTGTTACAACAACAACTCATAAAACATTAAGAGGTCCTCGTGGAGGTATGATTATGATGGGGAAAGATTTTGAGAACCCATTTGGAATTACTTTAAAAAATGGAAGCTTACGTAAAATGTCGTCGCTTTTAGATTCTGCTGTATTTCCAGGAAACCAAGGCGGACCTTTAGAGCACATTATTGCAGCGAAAGCAATTGCATTTGGTGAGGCTTTAACAGATGATTTTTTAAACTACCAATTACAAGTTAAGAAAAATGCCAATGCTATGGCAAACGCTTTAGTTGCTAAAGATTATAAAATTATTTCTGGAGGAACAGATAATCATATGATGCTTATCGATTTAAGAAATAAAAATGTTTCTGGTAAAGATGCAGAACAAGCCCTTGTAAAGGCAGATATTACTGCAAATAAAAACATGGTACCTTTTGATGATAAATCGCCATTTGTAACGTCTGGTATTCGTTTAGGAACTGCAGCAATTACTACAAGAGGTTTAAAAGAAACCGATATGACTGCTATTGTTGATTTAATTGATGAAGTTATTACAAACTTTGAAGATGAAGCAACCTTAGAAGCTGTAAAAATTAAAGTTAATGCTATGATGAAGGATAAGCCTTTATTTGTATAACAATAGATAAATACACATAAAAAAAATCCTGCCTTTTCAGCAGGATTTTTTATTAATAATGAGTTTGGTATAAAACCTTACTGTTATTTTTATAAAACAGAGAAATTCATGTTTTTCTTCATTATTTTTTAATTCTTTCGATAAAAAATATCCACCAACTATTCCGTGAATTATTCCGAATATTCCGTAAATCCAAAGTTGATAAATCGAATAACCAAGAAGCGATTCCAAAATTTGTATGCGTTCAAATTCGAATGAATTTATTATTCCGATTACTAGTGCTTTAAAGTATAATATTAAAATCCACGAAGCAAAAAGAATAAAAAATGATATCCCGAAATATTTTTGGTTTTCTATTCTAACATATCTGTTCAGATATTTAAAAGCTAATAGTCCAATAATTAATGGTATCGAAATTATTGTAGTAATCCATTCAACCCAATCTCTCTCGATTGTGTGCCAACTTGGAATTTCTCCAATAACGACATAAAAAATGAAAAGAAAAATCAGTCCGAAAGAATAATATTTAGTTATTAAAATTTTAATATTTTTCAATTCCGCGTTGCGTTTTTCTTAAATCGTACATAATGCTAAATATATGAAAAGTAGATGATTTCGAAGCACTATCTTTTGGTTGAGTATCAAGTTTGATACGAGCCAAAGCCTTTGAGTTTATAACTTTCTAGCCTATTTTTATTTAAGTTGATGTATATCGTTTATAAATCATTAACTAATTAATAGGCCTTGGAGTATCCCGATGTCCTCGTTTATTCCTTGTTTAATTTTATTAAAGATAAGAGGCAATATTATTTTTGCAAATCCTTTCGCTTGAAAAGAAAATGAAATATGAACAAAACTTTTTCCATTAGTTTCTTTAATATCCCAATTTATATCAGCAAACAAACCTTTAGATTCAATGGTCTTGTATCTAACTTTATTATTTGGTTTAAGCTCGGTAAATTCAAGAATCATTGTTCCTTTATTAGTATTCTCTTTAAATTTACTGCCAACCGTAATAGGGCTATCTAATAATTCTACTTTTTTTATTATTGAAATCCACTCGCTTCTTCTTTCAACATTTTTTGCAAAATCATACACTGAATTACTAGAAGCAGGTGTTTGAAATTCAATGTTATGAATAAATTGTTTTTTCATTTCTATGAATTTTATTTATTCAATTCTTCTGCCAATACCTTTAAATACTTCTTCATTGTGCTACCGTAAAACATTTTGGTCATAAATTTGGGTATTACAAAAGGAGCCGTTTCTCCGGTCATTTTATTATCAAAAATTAAAGTGTAAGTAAATCTAGATTCTCCATTTTCGAGCGTAGTTACTTCTCTAATACTTTGCAAGTAATATTTTGCGCTATCTGGAGTGGTATAAACAATTTTATGATCTTTATTTTCCGTTACGTATGTTGGAGTTATTGTACGCTTTTTTCCAAACGAAGAATATTCGGTAAAACCTTTACCATATTTTGGTGAAGTAATTTGTACCATGCTATCAACTTCAGCTCTCCACACGACATCGTTATTTAAGTCTGATATATAATTGAATAATTTATCCTTACCTATAGGAATATCAATAGTTTTAGTTATTGAAACATTTTTTTGAGCCTGAAGTTGGGTACTGATAATAATCACTAGTATAATGAGTGAAAATTTTAATGAAGTTTTCATGTTTTTTAGATTGCTACTAAATTTTATTGAACACGATCAAATTAGATATTGATGTATTTTAAAGTACTGATTATACGTATAGTCTTCCTACAACTATAAATAGAGCTAGTAATAAAAGGATAAGGTTTACAATTACTTTGTCTTTTTCTTTTCTTTTAAGATGAAGAATTAACGCTCCAATCATGGTTATAGACAATCCAATTGCAGCAATAGGCACTAGTATTGCTATAGAGCTTATAAATATGGGTAAAACAATACCTATGGCACCTAAAACTTCTAAAAGACCTATTAATTTTAGTTTGTTTTCAGAATAGTTATCTGTCCAATCTCCTAGTTTTTCACGAAGTGTTTCTTTATTTTTTGCTACTTTCATTATTCCTGCCATAAAGAATATACAGGCTAATAAACCTTGTATTACGTAAAGTGTAATATTCATTTTTTCTGGTATTTTGGTTAAAAATTATTTAGAATGTAAATAACAGAAGAAGTGAATTTATATGCATTAATGTAGATTAAGAAATCTACTATTGTTTTGAACGAAGTCTTTGACTCTTTAGTGAGCTCAAAGCTTCAGGTGTAATGCCAAGATAAGAAGCAATCATATGTTGCGGTACTCTTTGTATAATATTTGGGTAGGTAGATATAAAATGCTCATATCTATCACTTGCTGTAGCGCTCATAAGCATGATTACTCTGTTTTGTAATACCCGAATTCGTTTTATAAACTTTTTTAAGTCAATATCTTGAGAAGATGTTTTTTCTATAGCAACAATCACAGAATCTTCTAAAGCATCAATATATAATTCACAAGGTTCATTAGGGGAGACGTAGTCTGTAACAATCCAACCCTCAGGGCCGAACATAAAAATATGTTCTTTTCCTTTTTCATCAATCGTATAACTTCTTAGTAAACCTGATTCTACTTTATAAGATTTACTGTATAAATCACCTTTTCGTTGTAGAATCTGTTTTTTTAGTACTTTGATTTTTTTCATTTGAATTGTATTCAATGATATACAACAGGTTTTAAAAGGTCAAATTCCGTCTATTTGCTCCTTTTATACAAAGGAATACGGTAACTTAAAAAATAGCTGTAGCCTGCTCCTATAATTCCACTATCGTAGGTTTTGCCATATCCGGGAATGTATAAAACTTCAAAATTATCAGGCTGAGATTCACTAGCAAGAAATTTTAATTGTAGGTTAGCTCCTAAATATAAGTTGTTAAAAAGTTCTACTTTAAAACCTAATAAAACTTCTGCCCAAAAAGCTGTTAAACCATCATAATCTATGGCTTCGGTAGAGGTTAGTTGTGGTGCCCAATATTGGTCTGTGGTATAAATAGTATATTCATTTAAGGTTTGGTTAAATGTACTTGCTCCAACGCGAAACCCAAAGTAAATCATATTATCCATATCTAACCAATTATCATAGGCGTTTAAGTCTATACCTGCTTTAAGATAAGATCCTGTTGTGGTAACATCTAAATAATCTGTAATGGTGTTCTTTTCTTCAATACCTAATTCTCCTGCAATGTATAAATTTGGTTTTAAGCGATAATCTACTAAAACTTCAAAACCAGAATAATCATCATCTAAATATGATTGAAGTATTTTACCTAAATCTATTCCAGCACGTAAACCATACTTTAATTTTACAGCAGTAGAATCGTTTTCTTGGGTGTTAATTATAGTGTCATTTACTTTTGTTAGTTCTTTTTCCGGTTTTGGTTTAGGCGGATTTTGATTGTTTTGTGCTTGGGTTTTAGCACAAAGCACTAACAAAGAAAATGCTATACTAATGTGTAATGCTAAAGTGTGCTTCATCTTCGTCATCAATAGTTTGATCGTCTGTTAAAGGTGTTCTTGATAATAACCAGTTATCATCATCTGATTCTATGGTTAAGGTTATGTTTGTGTAAATTGTTCTGTAACCACAGGCTCTGGAAACATATTCTTCCGAAAGCACATAGCCAACTGTTATGGTATCCCAATTGCTACCATCATAAAAGTCGTCCGAATCGTCATCCTCTGTACCATTGTCATCTAAATAAGCATCAGATATGAGTACAAATTGTGTTGGAGATTCATGGGTTTTTAAAGGTAAAACTAGCTGATTAACATCTACAATTTCATAGTCAGTTAGCACACTATCGGTGTCGCCACCAATACCATAAATTAATAAGTCGGATGCGTATTCTAAATCTTCGGGGCTGGAAGCATCGTATAAATCGATAACTAATCGTGGCGTTGTAGAAGTGCCTTCGGCGCAAATATCATCTTTCTCGCAGCTTATGGCTAAAGCAACTATAAGTATTATAAAAAATATGGTTTTCTTCATAAATTATTTTTCGAATAAAACTACAGTTTCAATATGTGCTGTATGTGGAAACTGGTCTACTAAACTTATTTTTTTTATTTGGTAACCCGATTGCATTAATTGTTCGGTATCTCTAGCTTGGGTAGCCGGATTACAAGATACATAAACCAAACGTTCTGCATTTAGGTTTATTATTTTTTTTAGAGTTTTAGGAGCAATTCCTGCGCGGGCAGGATCTAAAACTATAGTCCTAATTTTATTTTTATACTCAGGATGTTCGGTTAGGAATTTACCAACATCTGCTGCATAAAACTTTAAGCCTTCAATGTTGTTACGTTTAGCGTTTTCCTTAGCATCTTCAATGGCAGATGCAACAATATCAACACCTACAATTTTGGTGTTATTGGCTTTATTAGCAATTATTTGCCCAATGGTTCCTGTGCCGCAAAACAAATCTAAAACTACAGAATTATCTACAGCTTCCTGTTTTTCAAGTACATATTCTACAACTTTACTGTATAGTTTTTCGGCACTCTTTGGATTGGTTTGAAAAAAGCTTTTCATACTAATTTCGAAGTTTAATCCTAATAACTCTTCAACTATTTTGTCCTCACCATAAATTAACTTAATGCTTCCTGTAGTAGCAATGGTACGATCTCCAATTTCATCATTTATAGTATGTAAAAAGCCAGCAACTCGATTGCCAAATAATTCGGTTAAATACTCGGCAAATTTGTTTAAACTAAACTTTGGTAAATCGTAAGACGTAGTTACTAGGTTAAATAATAACTTGTTGGTTTTATAAGATTTACGAACAACAAAATACCTAAAAAAACCTTCTTTTTTTGGCGCGTGCCAAGGCGCTAAACCTGTGTTTTGGCAATATGCTCTTATATTTTTAAGGTTGTTCTCAAGTTCTGCATCAAATAAACCAGAATCGTTATTTAAATTATCGCCGCACCACCAAGTACCTCGTTTTTTAAACCCTAAAGTAAACTCATCTACATCAGTTTTTAACTCGTGATTGTAGCCAATGGCAGAAAAGCCATATTCCATTTTATTGCGGTAATGAAAAGTGTTTGGGGAGTTAATAAACTCATCGAATTTATCTTCGATATCTGCTACTTTACCAATGCGTTTAAACAATTGGAGTGTACTTTGTTTTTTATACTCGTGTTGTTTTTCGAGGGGTAATTTTATGTAAGGCGCACCCGGAATATCTTGGTATGGGCTATCAATTTCATCGTCAGACGATTTTAAAACTTCAAACAATTTGCATTCAGCATATTTTTTGCTTGCTTTTTTTACTTGAGCCTTTACTAATTGCCCTGGTAACGTATTTGGTACAAAAACCACAAATTCACCATGTTTATTCCTAATACGGCCAATACCTTTACCACCAAAGGCGTAGTCTTCGATTAGTATTTCGATGACTTGTCCGCGTTTTACAAATTTATTTCGTTCTCTTCTTGGCATGCTGCAAAAGTAATGAAGCCACAGCTATTTTTATATTTTGGCTTATTAATTTTTTTTGATTTTGATAATTTGTTTGATAAATGACTGCATTCGTGCAAAGGATTGAAACGGCATCCTTTTTTGTGCTATTAATTTTAATTGAAATACGATAATTATAATGTTAATTTAAAGCTGTTTATAAGACAGAAACTTTAACACAAAAAAGATATAGTGTAAAGCCTGACGCTATTATTTATTGAAAAAATAATAGGGTTGCACCCAAATAAAATATGAATATTTATTAAATTGCACGTCTATCCAGGGATGATTTCTCTCCCACGCTGCTTTTTCGCCCCGAAACTTGTCGGGAAACCGAAAAAATAAAGGTACAGAAGGAATTTATTTTAACAATTTAAATTCAATTAAGATGGCTGTTTTAGAGCAATTAACGTCGCAACAAGCGATAGATTTAGAAAACGAGTATGGAGCGCACAATTACCACCCGTTACCTGTGGTTTTAACTAAAGGAGAAGGTGTATATGTTTGGGATGTAGAAGGGAAGCAGTATTTCGATTTTTTATCGGCATATTCTGCGGTAAACCAAGGACATTGTCACCCAAAAATTGTGGGCGCTATGGTAGAGCAAGCGCAAAAATTAACTTTAACATCTCGTGCATTTTATAATGATATGTTAGGAAAATACGAGAAGTTTGCTTGCGAATTTTTTGGTTTTGATAAGTTATTACCAATGAATACAGGTGCAGAAGCGGTTGAAACAGCTTTGAAAATTTGTAGAAAATGGGCATACGAAGTTAAAGGTATTGATGAGAATGAAGCCGAAATTGTGGTTTGTAAAAACAATTTTCATGGGCGTACTACAACTATAATTTCGTTTAGTAACGACCCTGTTGCTCGTAAAAACTTTGGACCTTATACTAACGGGTTTATAAAGATAGATTATGATGATTTAGAGGCACTTGAAAACGCTTTTAAAAACAACCCAAATGTGGCTGGCTTTTTAGTTGAGCCTATTCAAGGTGAGGCAGGTGTTTACGTGCCAACCGAAGGTTATTTGGCTAAAGCTAAAGTACTTTGTGAAAAATATAATGTACTTTTTATTGCAGATGAAGTACAAACTGGTATTGCTAGAACAGGAAAGTTATTAGCTGTACACCATGAAAATGTTACTCCCGATGTTTTGATTCTAGGTAAAGCTATTAGCGGAGGAGTTTATCCGGTTTCGGCTGTTTTGGCTAATAACAATGTTATGAATGTTATAAA
Source organism: Neotamlana laminarinivorans (assembly GCF_020523925.1). GTDB lineage: Bacteria > Bacteroidota > Bacteroidia > Flavobacteriales > Flavobacteriaceae > Neotamlana > Neotamlana laminarinivorans. The sequence goes on from NZ_JAJAPW010000001.1 coordinate 181,130, forward strand.
ACCTGGAAATCATGGTAGTACTTTTGGTGGTAACCCTGTGGCTGCGGCTGTAGCTATTGCTGCTCTTGAGGTTGTAAAAGATGAAAAATTAGCCGAAAATGCTGAAGTTTTAGGTGAATTGTTTCGTGCTGAAATAAATAAATATATTAAAACCAGTGGTATTGTTAACTTAGTTCGTGGTAAAGGTTTGCTAAACGCCATTGTTATTAATGATGATGAAGATAGCGATACAGCTTGGAATATTTGCTTGGCTTTACGTGATAACGGACTGCTAGCTAAACCAACTCATGGTAATATTATTAGGTTTGCGCCTCCTTTAGTTATGAATGAAGCACAACTACAAGAATGTGTTGCTATTATTATAAAAACCTTAAAAGGTTTTGAATAGTAATTAGTAATAACTATCATAAATAAAAATCCCACGCATTTACGTGGGATTTTTATTTATGTTGAGGTGTAAGTATTATTATCTACAACCAGCTCTTTCTGCAGCTTCGTAAATTTGTTCCATAGATTCTGCTGGAACATTAGGGTTGCCCTCGAACATACCGATGTACCAATCAAAGAAAGCACAAGGATTAATTAATGTCCAAACAATAAAAGCAAGTCCTATTAGAGATATTATTAAAGAAACAATGGCAAAAGTTTTTGCATTTTTCATAGCAGAATAATTGCTATAAGCCTCAGGGTTTTCATTATATTTTTTAAGTTCTTTATTGGCCATTACAATGGCTATAATAGCAGCCACGGTACCTAGGCCATACACACAGCAACATAATATACCAAGTATAGATAAAATAATAACCAGTGTTGTGTTAAGTTTTTGCATAAGTTAATTTGATTAGTTAATAAATAAGAAACATTTTTAAAACATAGTTAATTATAGCTGTAAGAAAAGCTAAAACTCCTAAAAGTAATTTAATTTTTTCTCCATTTTTAATGGTTGTAAAGCTATTTAAAATTAGAAAAATAAAAAAAAATGCCATAGGATATATGGCAGGATACATATGAAATGCAGCAGTAAATTCTCCTTTAAAAAGCAAAAGCGTTGCACGTTGAATACCGCAACCAGGACAGTCTATTCCTATAAGCTTTTTGGTTAGGCAAGGCAGCATATATTTTTCCATAAATTAGTTTTACATGTTAAATGTAATAAAACTATATAAGAAAAAAGATGGATATTTATTTTTTGTGTTTAATGGCTATTTTTTTACTAAGTGTTTGCTGATTGTCTAACCTTATTTTTACAATATAAATACCATCACTAATATTTTTTGTACTGAAACTGTATTCAGGTTCTGCTTTCAAAATATTGTGGTTTAAAACTTGTTTCCCAGAAATATCAAAAACAGTAAGTCTTTTAATATTTAATAAGCTAGGGTTTGTAAGGTTAAGTTCTGCGGTAGTGTTGTTTTGGTAAATGTTTAAGTTGGTAAAAGTGGCTTCGTCTTCGGTATTTAAGGATTTGTTGGTAAAAGTGATTTCAAAACGGTTGTGGTATTCTCCCGAATCTAATGTTATATTAAAAGTGTTGTTTATAATATCTGTAAATATTCCACTTTCTTTATCTAGTAAAAACACTTCTAAATTGTTTGGTGTGTTATTAAGTTTATTAATGGTTATGTTAAATTCAGTGTTATTTTTATCGGTTTTAAGTCCTAATGGAATTGTAGTATTAACATCATAAATAATAGATTTTATTGAAAGGTGTTCGTTTTCAGATATTAAGTATGCATCTGTATTTAGCGAATTAATATTTAACGCATCAAAAAATTTATTATATGTATGGTTGTTTGGTGTTGTATTACGGAAAGCGATTACGTTTTCTTTGTAATAGGTATTATTTAATCTAGTGTGAATTCTTATTTCTGGAATAATGGTTGGATTTTCAAAAATGCTTTTATAATTAACACCATTGTGCGATATAGGGTAATTAATGGTGTTAGTTGATTTTGCATCTTTATTTTTTGCGAATACAGCACCGCTTCCTGTAGGATTAGAATCTTCATTAAATGCTAAACGCATATCGTTTGTAAATTCAGCATAACCACCGTTAACATTACTGGCTATTATAAAACCTTGGCCAACAGCAGCATATCTTCTTGAATTGTTGGTTGAATAATCCGTAGTGCTACCGCCTGTAGTTGAACCATCACTACCATCGTTATTATAATTTATAAAAGGAGCAATGGTGTAGGTTCCGTTGTCACTTAAATCGGCTGGGTCTCCGGGAATGTAAGTAGCATAACCACCTTCGTAATCTTGTAAATAATGCGAAAATTTTGGTTTTTGTTCCCAAAAGTATAATTGCGGGCTTAAAACCGCTTGGTTATTTGCCGAATTAACAAAAAACAATTTTAAATCAATGGCCGAAGGATAAGGGTTTCCTGTTAACGTTTCAGCGTAGTTTGGTGTTCCAGAGGGTTGATTATCTACACCATCAAAAGAACAACTTACTGTAATTGTGCCATTGTTTGGGCGTCCTCTAAAATCTAAAACGTTGTTTGCATTTGGGCTTCCTTTTAATGTAAAGCCATAACCAGCTTCTATATTTCCGGTATCAAAAACTTGTTGCCAATTGTGGTAACCTTCTGCATCTCTTAAAGTGTAAATCCAGTAATTAGAAAGTTCGGTTGCTGTACCATTAAAATCTGTAGTGTAAGTGTAGACTGATGAGTTAACATTACTAGTATCGGTATCGTCCATTGGATCATAAATATTACTTCCATTAAAATCGGCATTAATATTTACGGTTCCATCTGAACCTAAACCTACAGGTGAGCAAAAATAATTGTATTCGTAAACATTAGTAGTTTGGTTTTGATAAAGTGATAAAGATCCAGCATCGGAGTTTTTAATATCGTTGTTTTGAGTTAATTGTGCATCACCTCTAAGATAGAGATAAGAAGTTGCTGTTTCTAACCTAATATCATTATTAACAAATATGTGGATGCCATTAGAAAAAAGATAGCTATTATCTGCTACATATAAATCTTGTGAATATGATAAGACTGTAGTAAATACCAAAACTATAAACGTTAGAATGTTTTTCATGCATGAGATTTTAAATGTAGTTTTAAATATACGTATAATACATGAAAATTCTTTCAAAAAATTGCTTTTTAACATTAAAAAAAAGAGTTTTAAATAATTGACTTTACAGCTTTTTAATAAAAACTTACATTTGCATTCAACATTATTTTGTATGAAATATTTAAATTATATTTTAATTATTATTGGAGCTGTAATTGCAATGTATGCAAAGGCAGGAGCCAACCAAAACCAATTTATTTTAATAGCAGGTATTGTTTTATTAATGGTTGGTGCTTATCGTGTTTCTAGAACTATTTCTAGTAAAACAACAGATGATTCTGATGAATTCTATCAAGATAAAAATTAAGTAAGATGAGTTTTAAGCTAGGTGATTTAGTTCTGGTTTTAGATGAAGATTTACAAGGCACTGTAAAAAAAATTATTGGGCAAACTATAACTATTGAAACTGACGACGGATTTTTAATAGATTTTGATGCATCAGATTTAATAAAGCAAAAAAACGACTTTAGTAAGCAATCGTTAACTTCAAATTTTAATTTAGCGGAAAAGGAAGAGAAAAAGCGTAAAGCATCTCCTGTAAAAAAAGGTAAGGCTAAATTTGAGCCAACAATGGAGGTTGATTTGCACATTCACCAGTTAGTGCCATCTACTCGAGGTATGACCAATCATGATATGCTAACCTTGCAATTAGATACCGCAAGGCGTAAGTTAGACTTTGCCATTGCCAAACGCATACAAAAAATTGTATTTATTCATGGAGTAGGCGAGGGCGTTTTAAAATTAGAACTTGAATACTTGTTTGGCAGATACGACAATATAAAATATTATGATGCCAATTACCAAAAGTATGGTTTAGGAGCTACCGAAGTTTACATTTTTCAGAATGTTAATTAAAATCTGGTGTTGTAGTAACTGTATCTGGCCCATCTATCATGTAGCCAAAATCTAAAGTGTCTTGCGAAATTATACTTAAACCAATTTCTTTAATATCTAAAGTAATATAATAACTTGTATAATAAGTATTTGACCTGTAAGCTGTTGCCGGTACTGTTATTTTTATTAGGTCGTTTAAATAATCTGGTGTTACACCATCTGAAATATCGTTGGTGGGGTTTTGGTCTGCAGAGTCGTTTTCTTCATCTCTGGTTAAAACGCCGTCTTCATCATCGTCATTATCTAAATAATCTGGTATGCCATCTTCATCGGTATCTTGGGCGTCACTATAATCGCCATTACCATCTGGGTCTGGGTTTTCATCGGTAGTTAAAACGTTGTCGCCATCATCATCAGCATCAATAAAGTTTGGTATACCATCACCATCAGTATCAAAGCCAGCTTCAATCTCTCCGTCTTCATCACCAATTGTATCATCAGTAGAGTCATCATCTAAATAGTTATAAACACCATCACCGTCTTCATCTCCTAAGGGGCTATAGCCATTTACATTATTAGTATCATATTCATCCTCAGTATCAACATCATCGTCATCATAAGACGTTAAAATAGTTACTATATCTAGTAAAACATCATCAGTTTCATCTATATTAATGTTGAGATTGGTTGGTATTTCATTACAAAAAATATCGTCAATACTGGTGTCGTAGTAACTTCTGTAGGTAAAAGAGGCATCTACATCTTCAAGAGATAAAGAATTATCGTCTCCAACTTCTAAAAGATCTGCTAATTCATAATTAGAAATAAGCAAAGACATAGATTCCGATGGATCGGTTTTTGTTTTGTAAAGCACTAAATCGCTGACGCCTTCGCAGTATTCAAATTCTTCATCAAATTCAAATTCAAAGTCTAGAATATCGCCATCGTCGCAAGACCAAATGGTTAATAAACAAAAAGAGAAGATATATAAAAAAGGCTTACGCATTATACTTAAATTTTAAAGCAAAAATAATAGAATTGTTATTTATAACGCAGCTTATTGATAATAATTTTATTTGAAGTATTTTTGAGGTTTACTTTTAACAAAAGTTAAACGTTTATTTAGATGATTAAAAAAGTTTATTTTGATAATGCAGCAACTACAAAAGTACATGATGAAGTGGTGGATGCCATGGCCGAAGTTTTAAAAAATAATTATGGAAACCCATCGTCTACGCATAGTTTTGGGAGATCATCTAAAGTTTTATTAGAAAAATCTAGAAATACAATAGCAAAGCATTTAAATGCAGAGCCTGGTGAAATTATATTTACTTCTGGCGGAACAGAATCTAACAATTTAATATTACAAAGCGCTGTTAATAATTTAAATGTAACGCATATTATTACATCTAAAATAGAACATCATGCTGTTTTAAACACGGTTAACATGTTACATGAAAATTATGGTGTAAAAGTAAGTTATGTAAAATTGGATATTAGGGGAGATATTGATTTAACTCATCTGGAAACATTAATGCAAACCGAAGCTAAAACTTTGGTTAGTTTAATGCATATAAACAACGAAATAGGCAATGTTTTAAATTTACAAAAGGTTGCTAATTTGTGTAAAAAAAATGATGTTTTATTTCATAGCGATGCGGTTCAGTCTGTAGGGCATTATAAACTTAATTTAAAAGAAATCCCCATTGATTTTATTGTTGCTTCTGCGCATAAATTTCACGGTCCAAAAGGTGTAGGTTTTGCTTTTGTTAGAAAAAATTCAAATTTAAAACCTATTATAATAGGTGGCGAGCAAGAACGGGGTTTGCGTGCCGGCACAGAAAATTTACACAATATTGTAGGTATGGAAACGGCTTTAAAAATGGCTGATAAAAACTTAGAAAGTACTACAAGTTACATAACAGACTTGAAACAATATTTTATAGAGCAATTACAAAATAAAATACCAAACGTTGATTTTAACGGCACTAGTAGCAATTTAAATAATAATGCTTACACTATACTAAATGTACAGTTACCTTATTTAGCAGAAAAATCGAATATGATTTTGTTTCAACTAGATTTAAAAGGTATAGCTTGCTCAAGGGGAAGTGCATGCCAAAGCGGAAGTGAAAAAAAGTCGCATGTTTTAACCGAAATTTTGAATGAAACGGAATTGCAAAAGCCTTCGTTAAGATTTTCATTTAGTAAATACAATACAAAAGCTGAAATAGATTATGTAGTTGAAGTTTTGAAAGAATTATATTGATTTTTGATATGTTAAAAATCTTTCAATATTTTATTGATGTATGAAAAATCGTTAACTTAGTAATGTTGATAAATTCAATTAAACTAAGTTATGAAGAAACAATTACACTTTTTAATATGCCTATCTGTATTACTTTTACTTTCATTAAAAGTAGATGCACAAGTTGGAATTGGAACAACTACACCCGATGTTTCTTCTATTCTAGATATAGAATCTACAACCCAAGGTGTTTTAACACCTAGAATGACTACAGTGCAACGTCTTGCTATAGCAACACCAGCCGAAGGACTTTTAGTGTTTGATACCGATGAAGATGCATTTTATTATTACGATGCAACTGGAACAAATTGGGTTGAATTAGGAAATGCAGTTTTAAGAGATAATTACAAATTAGTAAAAAACGTTGCCGATTTAGCAGATGAACTTGCTGCTGGTGGAGGTATAGAATATCTACTTAACACAGATACATATTATGAAATAAATGGAACCATTAATTTAGCTTTTCCTATAAATTTAAATGATGCCTATATTGCTGGCGAAGATACAAATGAAGATGTACTTATAGGTACTGGTGCTATTTTCTCTGGTGCTGCAGGTGGCTCTATTAGAAATCTTACACTAATAACCCCAGGAGCAGTGTTTAACTTAAATGGTACAGGATCAGAAAACTTAATATTTCGAGATTCTTTTGTTGTGAGCTCTGGTAGTGTGGGAGCAATTTCAAATTTTAACCTTGTTTTTATTAGTACTGCTCAATTTTTAGGTAATACCTCTGGTATAGTTTACACTAATATTAATCAATTACTATTAAATACTTTAGGTTGGAATGGAACTAACGGTGGAATTTACGAAACTTTTGCAGGTAATTTTGATGTAATTGCAAAACAAGGTGGTTTTAGTGAGGTAGTAGGGGCAACCGCTGCTGTAGATGTAACTGGAATAACTTCTACATCAGGAAGTTTTACTATTCGTACTGTAGATTTTTATGGTGGAGGCAATTACATTAACGGTAGTTCTCCTTACGCAGGTTATAACTTTACCAGAGATTGGGATGTAGATTGCCCAGGAATTCCGGTTGAAACTGATGGCGTTGCAACTGGTAATTTTTATTATGATGGAAGTTTAACCACAGGTTTTACCCAATCAATAACCAGTACGGGAACAAGTTATGAAGTGGAACCATTAGTGCCTTCTTTTACGGCAAATAGTTTATTCAGGTTTACAAGTGCGGGAGGAGATAATAGATTAATTTATGATGGTGTTAAGGAAAGAGAATTTAACATTAATACATCTATGTCGGTTAGGGTTTCTGGAGCAAACGGTAATTTTTACGCTTTCTATTTAGTAAAAAACGGGACAGCTTTAATTGAATCTAACTCAATAATTGAGATTAATAGTAGTTCTCAAATTCAAAGTATATCTCTTAATGCAAATGTGAGTTTAGCTAATGGAGATTATATTGAAGTTCATGTTCAACGCTTAACGGGTAGTGGTACAGATACGTTAGCCGTATTCTCTGAAAATTTAAGTATTAATTAGTGGAAATTAAAAGCGCATTCGAGTTCTTAAATTAAAAACACGAGGTGTTAAATAATTCGGGATAGCATATTGTGTTTTAGTATAAACATCTCTTACCCAAGTATTGGTTATAGAGTTTTGAACATCGAACATATTAAAAATTTCAAAACCAAAAGATAATTCTTTAAAGGGCTTTTTCCATCCTTTATTAAATTGCTTTTGGTTATCTACTAAAACATACTGTAGCCCTAAATCTGCACGTTTATAATCAGGTAAGCGGTTTTGGTAAATATAAGGATCGGCATAACTTGGTGATCCGCCTGGTAAACCAGTATTGTACACTAAGTTTAAATACACTTTTAAGTTTGGCATATTCGGTATATAATCCTGAAACAAGGCAGCAAATTTTAAACGTTGGTCTGTTGGTCTGGCAATATAACCACGATTATCTAAGTTTTCTTCTGTTTTTAAATAACCAAAACTAAACCACGATTCTGTACCCGGAACAAACTCTCCGTTAAGTCGCATATCTAAACCGTAGGCATAGGCTTTAGCATTGTTATTTGCTCTATATCTTATTCTAACATTTTCTAGAGTATAGGTATTAACATCGCTTAACCCTTTATAATACATTTCTGTGGTAAGCTTAAAAGGACGAACCCACATTTTGAAACTATAATCGTTACCTAAAACCAAATGAAACGACTTTTGTGCTTTTACATTAGGTTGAACAACACCAGCTGAGTCTCGTAACTCACGATAAAAAGGTGGTTGATAGTATAAACCACCAGCAACTCTAAACAACATATCTTTTTCCCAATCTGGTTTTATAGCAAATTGCGCTCTTGGGCTATAAACCGTTTGGGTATTTTTTGTAATACCATCTCCATTTACAGTCCAATTATGCGTTCTAATTCCAGCATTATACCAAACATCGCTGTTTTTTATGGTACTTCTATAGCTCCATTGTGCATAAGCTTGAACGCGGTTAATAATTGTGTTGTTAGTTGCTCTTACATTTTGGTAAGGCTCTAAAGGACCTGTAAAAGGTTGGTAAGGTTGTTCGTTTGTTATATCGGATTTTGGTGGACGAATAGAAAATCCAGCAGAATCAATTACTTCCCATTCTACTAACCGGTCGCGAATGTCTTCATTGGTGTATTTTAAAGCCCATTCAATTCTGTGCCCTTTTATATTTAAATTTCCTTTGTGTTCAATATTAGTAATTAGTGCATCTAAATCGTTTCTACCATGATTTAATTGACTACCAACACCTTCAGTAAATTCAACTTCACCTAAATTTTCATCACCTATATCTGTATTAACTTCACCTAAATTGTATTGTGCTAAAATATCGAAGTACTCTTCTTCTGTAGTATGATATGTTGATGCTGTTAAATGTAAATTTAACTTATCGTTTACAAAATAAGAACCTTTAAAAGCTCCAAAAAGTGTTTGGTATAGGTCTTTTTCTTGCCCGCTATAATATACAACCAAAGCAATAGGTTCTGTAAATGTTCCAAAATTAGTTTGCCTAGTTTCGGGTTTGTAATTGTATTTATTTAAAGAGGCATTTCCTAAAAAACTTAAATGGAATTTGCTAGAAAACTTATAATTAAAAAATCCTTGTGCATCTGCAAAAACAGGATTGTAATTTGTTTTGGTTTCTTTAGCATTTACAAGTAAACTGTTGTCACGATAACGTAAACCAACAATACTTGAAAATTTAGAATCTTTGCTTATATTTTCTACGGAAACACTTGCACCTAAAAGACTTATATCTGCATTCGCTTGAAACTCGTAGGGTGTTTTGTAGGTAATATCTAAAACAGAAGACAGTTTATCGCCGTATTTAGCTTGAAAGCCACCTGCCGAAAAATCGACATTTTGAACCAAATTTGTGTTTACAAAACTTAATCCTTCTTGTTGCCCTGATCGAATTAAAAAAGGACGATACACTTCAATCCCGTTTACATAGACTAAATTTTCGTCGTAATTACCACCACGAACAGAGTATTGTGTACTTAACTCGTTATTGTTACTAACGCCAGGTAGTGTTAGTAATAAGTTTTCAACACCAGCATTTGCACCTGGTATTTTTCTAATGGTTTCGGGTTTTAACGTAACTACACCTTCGACTTCTTTATGAGTTGAATTTGTAACAATGACTGCCGCAATTTGCTCTATAGAAGTGCTCATTACAGGATTAAACTCGGTTTCTTCACCATTTTTTAAGTTAAATGTACTTGTAATTTTTTTATGAGAAATATGAGTAAAAACTAGAGTTATATTTTTGTTAGACGGAATAGTAAGCAAATAAAACCCATTGGAGTTGGTTTGTGTACCGTAATTTCCGGTTGTAATATTTACATTTTCAATGGGCGCATTGTTTTCATCTAGAATAATACCTTTTATAGTGGCATTTTGTGCAATAAGTGTTAAGGTACACAGTAAGTAAAAAACGTAAAATAGAGGAAATTTTGGTTTCAAATGTTTATGAATTTATTTTCGATAAAAAGTAGTTTCAAAAGTAGAACTATTTCCTACATTATCAGTAACAATTACTTTTAAATTATTGGTGGTTTCAGTTAGGTTTATATCATTAAAATCGAAAGTAAGTAAATCTTTTTTGTATTCATATTCCATTAAAACCCATTTACCGTTTATGGTAGCTCGATAACTTTTTATACCTGATTCTTTATCTTCAATAAAAACCTTTAAAAATCTAAAATTGCTAATCCATTGTTTATTTTTAAAATTTACAGCTTTAATAGTTGGTGCTATACTATCGGTAGCCAAAACATAAGTGCCTAATAATTTTGTACTTGCGGTTAAGTAATTAGTTTCTCTTTTTGTAGAGGTGTAACTTTTATAACTTTTATTTTTACCTGTTAAACGCGCAATGTATAATTTTTGTTGGTCGCTATTATTGTATTTCCTAATGTTATATTTAATAGAAAAACTTTTTTTTGTTGGTAAAATGTTCTCGTGTAAAAACAAGGTATCGTTTTTCACATCAAAATTCATATAAAAATTTTCGTAAAAAGTATTAGGTTTTATATTAACCAAAATATTATCCTCTTTTAAATTAATAGCTTGGTTTGCTTTAATAAAATAAGGTGTAATTGGTTTTTCGGGTTTATTTATTGTGACGGGTTTAATACCTTTTATATTAATGGTGACCCAAGCTTCGTTGTTTTTAAAATCGGTTACTCTAATTTTATATAGAGCATAGGTACTATCTTTTATGGAAACAAAGCCTTCGTTTTCAACGTCTTTGTATAAACTTAATGTATTGTTTCTTATAAATAATTTTTGAATGCGGTCTCGGTTTCTAATATAATGTTCGTAATCTATTAATTGATTTAGGTTTTTAGTTTCACTAAATGAAAATTTACTAAAATCAATTTCAAAATTTTTACGACCATTTAAAAAAGTTTGTATGTTGTAAACACCATTTGAGTTTGTTGAAAAATCTTGTCTATCAATAGTTTCAATACCAAAACCAATATCTCCAATAGCATTTATGTTTTCAACTACATAATCACCGTTTTTTAAAGGAATAAGTTTAAGCTCTTGCTTTTGGTTGGTTCCGTTAATTAATGAGTTGTCATTTAAAGGATACGCAAAAATAGATTGTACCAAAGGGTATGAACTATCTTTTACATCTATACCAAACAACATGGGGTTTATGGGGTGTTCAGCTTTATTTCTTATTTCAAAATGTAAATGAGGACCTCCCGAACCGCCAGTGTTCCCGCTATAAGCAATTAATTCACCTTTAGTAACTTTTAATTCTTCAGCTTTCGGAAATAACTCAATTTCGTATGATTCTGCCTTATATTGATGCTTTTTTACGTAAGCTTCAATTTCTGGAGCAAATTTTTGTAAATGCGCATAAACCGTAACATAGCCATTAGGGTGTGTAACATACAAGGCTTTACCATAGCCGTAATGCGATATTTTTATTCGGCTCACAAAACCAGATGCAGAAGCTACAATATTTAAACCTGTTCGACCTTGAGTTTTAATATCTAGTCCAGAATGAAAATGGTTGGAACGTAATTCGGCAAATGTTCCAGATAGTATAATTGGCACCTCTAGAGGGTTACCAAAATAGTCTTGGGGGTAGTTGTTTTGGGAATTAAATACAAAAGGAACAACAAAAAAAAGGACACGAATTAATTTCATAAAACACTTTACTGCTAAGTTAAAACTTTGGGTCGAGAACACAAAGCACGATTAAAAATTAAACAATTGCAAAATTATAATTTGTATAACAGTAGTTTTTAAATTTTATTGAAAAACAATTGTAAAATTTGCTTAGGTATGTTAACTTTGTAAGGTAAGTATTGATTTTTGTAAATGAGTAATATTGAAGATATTGTAAATTCGTTAGAAAACAAAATAAACAAAGTATTACATCAACTAGAGCTTTTAAAGCAAGAAAATTTTAAATTAAGCAATGATTTAGAAGCTTCGAAGCAACAAATTTTAACCCAAAAACAGCAATTAGCAAATTGGGAAGAAAAATATGAAGCTTTAAAAATTACAAACGCAATACTTGGTAGTGACGAGAATAAAAGAGAAACTAAGCTTAAAATAAACGCATTAATTCGGGAAATAGACCATTGTATAGGTCAACTTTCAGATTAATATAAAAAATCAATGTCAGCAAAGCTTAAAATAAAACTATCTATAGCAGATAGAGTATACCCTTTAACAATTGACCCTAGTCAAGAAGAAGGATTGCGTAAATCGGCCAAAAGCATTGATACTTTAATAAAACAATTTGAGCAAAGTTATTCTGTTCGAGATAAACAAGATGTTTTGGCCATGTGTGCCTTACAATTTGCATCTCAAGTAGAACAGAAATCTATTGATAATACGATTGTAAACGAGCATACAGAACAAAAACTAAATGCTTTAAATAAGTTGTTAGAAAATTATTTACAATCTTAACGTTCTTTAAATAAACAAAAGTTACTGCCTGTATTGGTTATTTTTTTTGATAAACTCAACGTTAATTCTTTAAAAAGGGTGAGTTTAAGTTGTAAAAGCATGCTGCTAGTGCCATTTATGGTATCTCGAGCAGACCCTTGATCAGCTTGTTAGCCCTAAACTTGTTTTTAAGGAGTTTATACAAAACTTTATACCGATGCAGGCTTTTTTTATATAAATTTTCAAAAATAACCGATGGATAACTTAATTATATTTGTAGTAGGTGGTGTAGTGTTAGGCCTAATTATTGGCTTTGTAATAGCTAAAGTATTAGAAAAAAATAAAGCTTCTCAAATTCTAGCAGAAGCAAAAAAAGCAGCTTCCTTAATAATAAAAGATGCTAAAAATGATGGTGAGAATATTAAAAAAGATAAAATATTACAAGCCAAAGAAAAATTTATTGAGCTAAAAAGTGAGCATGAAAAAGTTATTTTAGCTAGAGATAAAAAAATGGCTGAAGCCGAAAAACGAACTAGAGATAAAGAATCACAAGTATCTAGTGAACTGTCTAAAAACAAAAAATTAAGTCAAAGCTTAGAAGATAAGATTAAAGATTATAATCATCGCTTAGATGTTTTAGATAAGCGTCAAGAAGAAATAGATAGACTTCACAAAAACCAAGTACAACAACTTGAAGTTATTTCAAGTCTTTCAGCAGAAGAAGCAAAAGAGCAATTAGTAGAATCTTTAAAAGGAGAAGCTAAAAACGATGCTATGGCATTTATACAAAGCTCACTTGAAGAAGCTAAACTAACTGCCGAACAAGAAGCCAAGAAAATTATTATTAACACTATACAACGTATTGGAACCGAAGAAGCGGTAGACAATTGTGTATCTGTTTTTAATATAGAATCTGATGATGTAAAAGGTAGAATTATTGGACGTGAAGGGCGAAATATTCGAGCTATAGAAGCTGCAACAGGAGTAGAAATTATAGTTGATGATACACCTGAAGCTATTATTTTATCATGCTTCGATTCTGTACGTCGTGAAGTAGCACGTTTATCGTTACACAGATTAGTAACCGATGGAAGAATTCACCCTGCCAGAATTGAAGAAGTGGTTAGGAAAACCAGAAAGCAAATTGAACAAGAAATTATAGAAGTAGGAAAACGTACCGTTATAGATTTGGGTATACACAACTTAAACCCGGAGCTTATAAAGATGGTTGGTAGAATGAAATACCGCTCATCTTACGGGCAAAACTTATTACAACACTCGCGTGAAGTAGCCAAACTTTGTGGTGTTATGGCTGCAGAATTGGGCATAAACCCTAAACTAGCTAAACGTGCTGGTTTACTTCATGATATTGGTAAAGTGCCAGATGCAGAAGCAGATATGGAAACTCCTCACGCTATTTTAGGTATGCAGTGGGCAGAAAAATTTGGTGAAAAACCAGATGTTTGTAATGCAATTGGAGCACACCACGACGAAATTGAAATGAAATCTTTATTAGCGCCTATAATTCAAGTTTGTGATGCTATTTCTGGTGCGCGCCCTGGAGCAAGACGCCAAGTTTTAGATAGCTATATACAACGTTTAAAAGATTTAGAAGATATTGCTTTTGGTTTTAATGGAGTTAAAAAAGCTTATGCTATTCAAGCAGGTAGAGAACTACGTGTTATAGTAGAAAGTGAAAAAGTAGATGACCAAAAAGCTGCGGATTTATCGTTTAACATATCTCAAAAAGTACAAACAGATATGACATATCCGGGGCAAGTAAAAGTTACTGTTATTAGAGAAACAAGAGCAGTAAATATTGCAAAATAGAAATAGATAATTTTCTTTTTTCATATATACATAAAAAACGCTAGCAAACATCGCTAGCGTTTTTCATGTATTTATTTTTAGTTTACTATAATTTTATTCAAGCTTTTAAAGTTTTTACCCTTAATTTCAACAAAGTAAAGTCCTTTTGCTAAAGAACTTGTATCAATAGTTTCAATATTATTCGAAGTGTTTAGGGCTTTTTTTATAGTAAGTTTTCCCGAAACATCATAAACGTTTAGTGTATCTAATTCTAAATTATTCTTATAAAAATAAAAAACATTATTTGTTATAGGGTTAGGGTATAAGCTAATAGTATTTTTATTAGAAACAGTACTCGTAGTAAGCGATGTAGATTGGCCAAAGAACTCAATTTCACTTAATGCGCACCAAACACTTTCTCTAGTGGTTCCAGTAGTATTAAATCTACCAAAGCCAACAATTTTCACATAACGAGCAGTAGCGTTAACATGGTAAGTGTTAAATTCTGTAGTATTTGTTTCTGTTAATTGTAAATCGCCAGAAGTTGGTATTATCATGGAAAATTCAGCTTCTGTTGAACCAGATGTTGAAACCCAAACCTGATATCCAAATGCATCGGTTTTATTTGTTGTTGCATATCTAATAATATCTAGACTATATTCATCCCCTAAATCATAAATTATATATTCACCATCTCCTTTATAATCTCCAGAGATTAAATCGCCATCGTCTGCAGCCCAAACTGTGTTAAAATTTTTGTCTAGTGTGTTTGCGGCATAATTAAATTTTGTAGTACCGTTGACTTCTTCTTTTGAAAAAGAATTAATTGTAACAGGATCATCAATTTCACCTGTATTAATCAAGTTATACAAATCTGTTATAAGAGGAGCAGTTTGTGAAACAGACAGGACACGAGATAAAGAGCCGTTAACTTCGTTAAAAGTAATTGTACCTTGGCGTTCGGATGTTGTAGTATTTTCTGAAACTGTTATAGAAATTGTTGCAGAACCACTTCCAGAAGTTGTGCTTAAACTTATCCAAGAATCACTAGGAGTTACTGTCCAATTAATGTTTGATGTTACTTCTGTATTTTGTGTGCCACCATTAATACTAAAGGTTTCTAAATTAGTAAAATATAAGCTTGAAATATTAGCAATAGTGCAATTGGTATTAGTTAATAATGTACCCCCAGCACCTATAAAACAGCTTCCAATACCATTACCAACCATGGCATCGGTATGTGGTGAAAATATTACATTACCTGTGGCTCCTGAAACTTCATTGGCGCCAACATCTTTTTCAGAAGAAGACCTTGTTAATCCTTTAATATCAAAGCTTACTATTGGAGAGGTTGTAATAGCTGTATTAGCAGCAGAACCTGTTTCAGATGGTATATAAATTTCATCATCTTGAGTAAAACCAAAAACTCCTGTGCTAAATTCTGAAGCGTTAAGTGTGGCACCAAGGTTTGTACCTTGGTATAAATTATTTTGAAAGTTTAAACCGCTTCCTAATGTAGAGAAAGCACCAGAAATAATATTGGTTTGTGTGGTGTAAAATAAATTATTTATAAATGTACCTGTTGGGTCTGTAGATCCTTTGCTATCGTTAAAATATAGAGGGGCATTTACATTATAAAATGTATTATGAGCGATAAAAACATCTTGAGTAATTTGATATCCATTTGATGTTCCACCAGAAGATTCAGAGCCTCCTAAAAAGGTTATACCGTTATTCCATTGTGCTTGGGCGTCTACATTTATAACATCTTGTATATAATTATTTATTATGGTATGATAACTATCTGAAATTCGTATAGCTCCCGTTCCTTCAACATTTTCCCCTAAAAAATAATTACTATCAATAGTTGCAGATGCGCCATGGCGAAGTACTAACGAGCCTCTACAAGCTCTAAATGTATTATTTCTGTAAATATTGTTTGCACTTTTGTTTGTTATTATTTCGTTTTCGCCGTCGGCTTTATTAAAATAATTGCCTTCTACACTAACATTAGCATTAACTGCTTGGTAGCTACTTGCTCCAATTCTGATAGTTTCGCTATCTCCGGCATTAGTTGTTTCAGAATCTCTTTTTTCAAAATTATAAAAGTAATTATTTGAAATGTTGTGGCCTACTATACCATCTGCATTAGCATAGTTGTATGAAAGTTCTACTAAAACTAAGGCACCTGGCGATCGTTTATTCAGAAACGAACAGTTTAAAACGGTGTTATATTGGCCGTAAAGCACAATCCAGCGATGTTTTGAGGTAGATTCATCTTCATCTGTTGTAGTTGGGTCATCTGGTTCGGGTTCTAAACCATCAATAGCACAATTTTGAATGGTACAATTTATTGCATAATTGGTGCCATTTCTAAATTGAATGTGGTTATTTGCTCCCTCGCCTCCTTTCCAGTAAAAACCGTCAACGACTAGGTATTCTCCAGAAATATTTATTTTTAAACCACCAGTAAAGTTTACACCACCCGGTGATTCTGCTCTAAAAGTTATAGGGTTTGTAGATGTACCAGAGCCATTAAAAATAATACGTTCGTCTGTTGTATAAGTTCCGTTTGCAAGAATAACTTCGTCTCCAGCAACTAATGTTAAAGTTTCTAAATCTTCTGGATTGTTAATGTTGTAAGTGCTTTGTGCATAACTAATTATGCTACAAAGTAATAAAACAATGTAGTTTAATTTTCTCATTTCTAGTTTAGTTTAAATTGGTTAACCAATTTATGATTTACTTACCAATCTTTAATTTATTTTCGATTAAAAGCAAAAAATGCAGGTTTATACTTACTCGATTTGTTATTTGTAAAACTATTTTCTTGGGTGAAATTCCTCAATAACTTTTGTAAGGTGGCTTTTATCTAAATGCACATAAATTTCGGTAGTGGTAATACTTTCGTGCCCAAGCATAAGTTGTATGGAACGCAGGTCGGCGTCGTTTTCTAATAAATGCGTTGCAAAAGAATGCCTAAATGTATGTGGAGAAACATTCTTTTTTAAATCTATAGCTTTTGCTAAATTTTTAATAATGGTAAAAACCATAGCCCGTGTTAATTGCTTGCCTCGTCTGTTTAAAAACAAAGTATCTTCAAAACCCGATTGTACTTTTTGATGATTTCTAATGTGTTTTATATATATGTTAATATATTTTTGTGTGGCATTAACTATGGGTACAAAACGTTGTTTATCGCCTTTGCCTGTTACTTTAATAAAGCCTTCTTCAAAAAATAAATCAGATAATTTTAAGTTTATTAATTCACTAACTCGCAATCCGCAACCATATAATGTTTCTAACATGGCACGATTGCGTTCGCCTTCTGGTTTACTTAAATCTATGGCTTTTATTAGGTTATCTATTTCTTCTTCAGACAGTGTATCGGGTAATTTTCGTCCAATTTTTGGCGATTCAATTAAATCTACGGGGTTGGTTTCTCGATAATCTTCAAAAACTAAATAGCTAAAAAAGCTTCTTAATCCAGAAATAAAGCGCGATTGAGAACGTGCGTTTAGTTGTTTTGCGGTTTCATAAACACAACGTTGTACGGTTTCTGTATTAATATTTACAGGAGAAAATTCAATATTATTAGCTTTTAAATATTGAATAAGTTTTAAAATGTCTAGAGCATAACTTTCAATAGAATTTTCCGATAAGCCACGTTCAATTTTTAAATACGTTTTATAATCCTTTAAAGCTGCTTGCCATTTCATTCTTCAAAATTACTAAAATATCTGTTTAGAAGGTATGTTGAATAATTTCAAATTTTTTACATTTACTTTATGAAAAAACTTATCATAATTAACGGACCAAATTTAAACTTATTGGGTAAACGCGAACCCGAAATTTACGGTAGCTTAACCTTTGAAGATTATTTAGAGGATTTAAAGTCTAAATTCCCCAAGGTTGAGATTAGTTATTACCAATCTAACGTAGAAGGGGAGCTTATAAATAAGTTGCATGAGGTAGGTTTTAGTTTTGATGGAGTTATATTAAATGCTGGTGCTTACACGCATACTTCCATAGGTTTGGGTGACGCCATTAAAGGTATAGAAACTCCTGTTGTAGAAGTACATATTTCTAACACTTTTGGCCGCGAATCGTTTAGGCATCAATCTTATATTTCAC
Source organism: Neotamlana laminarinivorans (assembly GCF_020523925.1). Lineage (GTDB taxonomy): Bacteria > Bacteroidota > Bacteroidia > Flavobacteriales > Flavobacteriaceae > Neotamlana > Neotamlana laminarinivorans. The sequence goes on from NZ_JAJAPW010000001.1 coordinate 199,728, forward strand.
CAAATGCAAAAGGTGTAATTTTAGGTTTTGGTATGTTAAGCTACGAATTGGCGATAAAAAGCTTTTTAGATTAAACCGTATATTTATGTGACTCAGTTAACTATACTGTGTCACAATGTAATTGAACCTTATTTTTGCATTGGAAGAATTAAAGATAGATAAATCCTTAGAAGATGAAAAGCTTGTAGCTTTAATCATTCAATCAAAAAGTGCCGAATTGTTTTCTGTTATCTACGATAGGTATTCAGAAACTGTTTACCATAAGTGCCTTAGTTTTGTTAAAAACAAAGAAGAAGCTCAAGATTTAGCCCACGACATTTTTGTGAAGCTTTTTGTAAAGTTAAAAATGTTTAATTTCAAATCTAAATTCTCAACATGGGTATACTCATTCACCTATAATCATTGTGTTAATTATGTGCAGCGCGAACAAAAAAAGCGCAGAGATAAATTTTTAATAGCAGATGATTTAGGAAATTACTCTAAAGAGGTTGAAGAAATTGATGAAGAAGTTATTTTTAGCATGAAAGCCGATAAACTTCAAAAAAGTTTAGAGCTAATAAATCCCAATGATAAAATGATTTTGTTTATGAAATATCAAGACGATTTATCTATTGAAGATATTCAAAACGCTTTAGGTATTGGTAAAAGTGCTGTTAAAATGCGCTTAAGTAGAGCCAAAGAACGATTAGTTAAAATTTATAATGACTTTTGATTATGGAAAATCCGTTTAAAAAAGTAATACATAATGAAAAGCTACCAGACATTATCAAAGAAAGGGTAATGAATGATATTGATATTGTAAAACTAGCTTTAGATTTTACAGATTTGATGGTAATTAAATACCCAGATGCAGTTGCCGATTTTTTAAAAAATAATGATGAGGATGATTTTAATGAAGATAAAAAACAAATTAATTAAACCCATAATAACCCTTTACAATGAATACAATTAAGCTAGATTTTACACTTCTAGAAACTATAGGTAACAACGTTTACAATGCATTGCCAAAGTTATTATTAGCCATAGCTTTAATTATTGCAGCATGGTTAATACTTAAAGCGGTTATGTTTGTGGTAAAAAAATCTTTAAAATTTACCAAGATAGATGTACTATCTGAAAAGTTAAACGAAACACCTTTATTCGGATCTAATTTTAATATACAACTAGATAAAGTTATATTAATATTTGTAAAATGGTTTTTAATACTCATTTTTTTAATAGTAGGTTCAGACTTTTTAGGATTAAGTTTTATAAGTAACGAAGTAAGTAAACTAATAAACTTTTTACCAAAAATATTTACAGCATTAGCCATTTTTGTTTTTGGTATTTATGGAGCTAACTATTTAAAAGAGTCTATTCGCTCGTTATTAAAAGCTGTAGACGTTGGAGGGTCTAAAGCCATTAGTCAAGTGGTTTTTATTCTTGTTGCTTTAATGGTGTCTATATTAGCATTAAACCAAGCAGGTTTAGATACCGAGATTATTACAAAAAATATATTTTTAATATTAGGAGCTGTACTAGCAGCCTTTACAATAGCTTTTGGTTTAGGTTCTCGCGATATTATTTTACGTTTACTTTTAGGATTTTATTCTAAAAAGAATTTTAAAATAGGCCAAAGAGTATCTATAGACGGAGAAGAAGGTGTTATTATTGCTATTGAGAGTATTAGCATGGTAATTCGTTTTGCCGATAAAAAAGTAGTCTACCCAATAAAATACATTTCCAATAAAAAAATTGAAATTTTAGAATAAAACTTGTGACCTTTTAAAAAGTGCTGTGTCTTATAATAAAGATTCGTTTGAATAATTTATAAGATGATAGATAAATTCGCACTTGTTATTATTAGTTTACAAATTGTTTTCATTATTGTAATGACGGTTCGTTACTATCATTCTAGAAAATTATTTAAAGAATCAAATAAGCACACAATTAAAAACATTAAAAGAGGGAAATAATGTTTTTAGCCCCAAATTGCTTATGGTTTTAACTTATGTTGCAATTATATTGTTATGGTTTGGTTAGATGGTTATGGTTAATTTCTTAATTGCAACAACAAAAAAAGGCTCAATATTTATATTGAGCCCTTTTTTTTATAAATACTACTTTACTTATATGTGTATACATTCATCGTAAGCATCAGCTACAGCTTCCATAACCGCTTCACTCATGGTTGGGTGAGGGTGAACAGCTTTTAAAATTTCATGTCCAGTAGTTTCTAATTTTCTTGCAACAACGGCTTCAGCAATCATATCTGTTACTGCAGCACCAACCATATGGCAACCTAACCATTCGCCATATTTAGCATCAAAAATTACTTTTACAAAACCTTCTTTGTTTCCGCCAGCACTTGCTTTACCAGATGCAGAGAATGGGAATTTTCCAACTTTAATATCTAATCCTTTTTCTCTTGCTGCTTTTTCTGTTAAACCAACTGATGCAATTTCAGGAGTACAATAAGTACAACCAGGAATATTACCATAGTCTAAAGCTTCAACATGCATTCCCGCTAATTTTTCAACACAAATAATACCTTCAGCAGAAGCTACGTGAGCTAAAGCAGCGCCAGGTGTAACATCGCCAATAGCGAAATAACCAGGAATATTAGTTTGGTAAAAATCGTTAACTAAAATTTTATCTCTATCTACTACAATTCCAACATCTTCTAATCCTATGTTTTCAATATTAGTTTTAATACCAACAGCACTTAAAATAATATCGGCTTCAAGAATTTCTTCGCCTTTTTTAGTTTTTACGGTAGCTTTTACACCGTCTCCAGAAGTATCAACACTTGTTACTTCGGCCGATGTCATAATATTAATACCATTCTTTTTAAACGAACGCTCTACTTGTTTCGATACGTCTTCGTCTTCAACAGGAACAATATTTGGTAAATATTCAACAATAGTTACTTCGGTTCCCATAGAGTTGTAGAAATATGCAAACTCTACACCAATAGCACCAGAACCAACAACAATCATTTTCTTAGGTTGTTTTGGTAAACTCATGGCTTCACGGTAACCAATTACTTTTTTACCATCTTGCGGTAAGCTTGGTAATTCTCTAGAACGAGCACCAGTAGCAATAATAATGTTATCGGCACTATACTCAGTTCCATCAACATCTACTTTTTTACCTGGTTTTATTTTACCATAACCATTAATAACGTCTATTTTGTTCTTCTTCATTAAAAACTGAACACCTTTGCTCATACCATCTGCAACACCACGACTGCGTTTTACAACAGCATCAAAATCATGCGAAGCTTCTTTTACGTTTAAACCGTAATCTTCAGCGTGCTTTAAGTATTCAAATACTTGAGCAGATTTTAATAAAGCTTTTGTAGGGATACAACCCCAATTTAAACAAACACCACCAAGATTTTCTTTTTCAATAATAGCGGTTTTAAAACCTAGTTGAGATGCTCTAATAGCAGTAACGTAACCTCCTGGTCCACTACCAAGAACAATAATATCGTATTTATTCATTTGTTAAATTTTAGAGTACGAATTTACGAAATCGATTTTTAATAATGAATTTAGAAGGCTTTAATTTTATATCTTTAATCTTACATTTGTATCGAAAGATTTAATTTATGAATATTCCCAAAACGAGTTTCCCAAGAGTTGTAATTATTGGAGGTGGTTTTGCTGGTGTTGCACTAGCAAAAAAATTAGCAAAACAAGAAGCGCAAGTTGTTTTATTAGACAAACATAATTATCATACGTTTCAACCACTGTTATATCAAGTTTCAACTGGAGGGTTAGAGCCAGATTCTATTGCATATCCTATACGAAAGGTATTACAAAATTTTCCTAATTTTTATTTTAGATTGGCTAATGTTGAAGAAATTGATACAGAAAACGAACGTGTAATTACCAATATAGGAGATTTAGATTTTGATTATTTAGTTGTTGCATCTGGATCGGTTACCAACTATTTTGGAAATACTGAAATAGAGAAAAACAGTATGGCCATGAAAACCATACCGCAATCGCTAAATTTAAGAAGTTTAATTCTGGAAAACTTTGAAGATGCTTTGCTAACTTCAGATTTAAACGAACGCAACGCCTTAATGAATTTTGTTATTGTTGGTGGCGGCCCCACGGGGGTAGAGCTAGCCGGTGCCTTAGCCGAAATTAAAAAAGGCATTTTACCTAAAGATTACCCTGATTTAGATACGAGAATGGCGCAAATTCATATTATTCAATCTGGAGATCGTATTTTAAAAGGAATGAGTGAAATTGCCTCACAAAAGGCAGAAGATTTTTTAGAGAAATTAGGTGTTAATATCTGGAAAAATGTTCGTGTAACAAACTATGATGGCGAAACCGTAACTACAAATGGCGAACTTTTGTTAAATGCTAAAACAGTAGTTTGGGCAGCGGGTGTAAAAGGTGAAACTATAAAAGGTTTAAATAGTGAAGATTTTATAACTAGAGGAAACCGAATGGTTGTAAATAAATTTAACCAAGTAAAAGGGTTTGATAATATTTTTGCTGTTGGAGATATTGCTTGCATGAAAACTGAAGATTTCCCTCATGGATTACCAATGATGGCGCAACCAGCAATACAGCAAGGAGAACAATTAGGCGATAATTTAATTAAACTTGTTGATAATAAACCTATGAAGCCTTTTGAATACACAGATAAAGGCGCAATGGCAACAATAGGAAGAAATAAAGCAGTTGTAGATTTAAAGAAATTTAAGTTTCAAGGTGTTTTTGCTTGGTTTGTTTGGATGTTTGTACACTTATTCTTTTTAATTGGTTTTAGAAACCGCATGGTTGTTTTTATAAATTGGGTTTACAATTATATTCGTTTTGATAGAGAAGCACGACTTATTATACGTCCGTTTAAAAACAGAAACATTGAATAGTTTTATAAATCGTCGGTAAAATGACGATTTTCTTTTTCTTGACTAAACTTTGAAGCATTGTATGCTTTTGAATCGCCTTTTGGAATAGATAGAGATTTCCATTCGTAACCCTTTAACAGTTTTCCAAGAAAAACAATTTGCCCAATATGATAACTGTAATGCGCTAGTTGTCTGTTTATAGCTTCAATTACTGTGTGACCACCGTTTCTAATGTAAATTATTTGATTTAGATTGGTTTCATTTAAAGAAGAAATGGTTTTAAATAAACAAGACCAACCACTTTCCCAAGCAGCAATTAGTGCTTCATAAGAGATAAAGGAATCAATAAACTCTTCATCTCTATTGCGCCAATCTTTTTCGCCATCTTCAGTTAAAAAATTTGTTCAACGGCTTAACATGTTGCCAGACAAATGTTTAACTATTACGGCAATGCTATTGGAGTTTTCATGGCTTTGCCATTGCGTATCGTCGAATGTTAATTGTTCAAGGGTTTTATCGCCTAAACTTTTATAATATTCAAATTGTTTTGTAATACTTGTTAGGTAACTTTCCATATCATATTTTAATGTAATAATGAAAATTAACAAGTAAAACGCTATAAAACTATTCTTTTGGTATAAATTTTAAGGCAGCACCATTTATACAATGACGTTTACCTGTAGTATCTCGAGGGCCATCATTAAAAACATGTCCTAAATGCCCGCCACAAACCGCACAGTGTTCTTCAGTTCTAGCATAACCAATTTTATAATCTGTAGAAAAAGCTACATTACCTTTAATTTCTCTATCAAAACTAGGCCAACCAGTACCAGAATTAAACTTGTGTTGGCTTTCAAATAAAGGCGTATTACAACCTTTGCAAACATAGGTGCCTTCTTCTTTATTTTTGTTTAACTCGCTACTAAAAGCGCGCTCCGTTCCGGCTTGCCTTAATACATAAAATTCCATGTCTGTTAACTGAGCTTTCCATTCTGCTTCTGTTTTAGTAACCTTAAAAGTTTCTTTAGAGTTTTTGTTTTGCGATTCGCCTTTACAGTTAAATATTAGCAACGTTGTAAAAATGAATAATATCTTTTTCATGTAAATTATTTTTACGTTAAGTCGTATTTATGGATACAAAATAACAGGTTGAACTAATAATTTTATGTTTAATTTGAGTTGTGACTAATTAAGTTAAAATGTGTCATAAAATACGACATTGATTTACTATTTTTATAATCTATTAAAACCATATAATAATGAATACAAAAAAAATATTAATAGCGGTGGGAGTACTTTTTTTAATGATTTCCTGTGCAACCAATCCGTTTACTGGTAAAAAAACAATGGCCTTTGTTTCTAACGACCAGTTGTTTCCATCATCTTTTTCACAATATAATCAGGTGTTAACAGAAAGCAAAGTTATTACAGGAACCTCTCAATCTGAAATGATAACTAGAGTAGGGCAACGTATAGCAGTTGCTGCAGAACGTTATTTAACAGCAAATGGTTTTGAAGGCTATTTAAACGATTATAAATGGGAGTATAAATTAATAGAGTCTGAGCAGGTTAACGCTTGGTGTATGCCAGGAGGAAAAATTGCTTTTTATACAGGTATTTTGCCAATTGCAGATAACGAAACAGGTGTTGCTGCCATAATGGGGCACGAAGTAGCTCATGCATTAGCAAACCACGGGCAACAACGTATGAGTGCTGCTTATTTACAACAAGGTTTAGCTGTTGCAGGAAATGTAGCTTTATCAAGCGACCAACAAGCTTTAAGCATATTTAATCAATCTTTTGGTGTAGTATCCAATGTGGCAGGTATGTTACCTTTTAGTAGAAGTCATGAAACTGAAGCAGATAAAATTGGCATTTATTTAATGGCAATTGCAGGTTATAATCCAGATGAAGCTTCTGTGTTGTGGGAACGTATGAAAGCACATAGTGGAGGGCAATCTACACCAGAGTTTTTAAGCACTCACCCAAGTAACGATTCTAGAATAGCAAACTTAAAATCTTTGTCACCTCATGCAAAAAAAGAAGCAGAAAAATATGGAGTATCTTCATTTAGACCGTTAGGAGACTTTTAGTTTAAAATATTTAATTACTTTAGAAGCTGTCAATAAAATACATTGGCAGCTTTTTTTATTTTATTATGACAACACTTAAAAAAGGAAGTAAAAAACTTTTAAACGCTTGGGCCTTTTACGATTGGGCAAACTCAGTTTACACTTTAACTATTGCCTCTTCAATTTTTCCAATATTTTATTCAGCATTATTTATATCAGAAATAAAAACTATTGAAGCTTTTGGTATAGAATTTAAAAGCACAGCTTTAATAACTTTTGTAACTGCTTTTACATTTTTAGTAGTTGCTTTTACATCGCCTATTTTATCTGGTATAGCAGACTATGTTGGTAATAAAAAGAATTTTATGAAATTCTTTTGTTATCTAGGTGGTGCAGGTTGTATTGGGTTGTACTGGTTTAGTTTAGATAGGATTTATTTAAGCGTTCTTTTTTATTTTATGGGTTTAATAGGCTATTGGGGAAGTTTAGTGTTTTATAATTCGTATTTGCCTGATATTGCTTTCGAGGAACAACAGGATAGTATAAGCGCAAAAGGTTTTAGTTTAGGCTATTTTGGTAGCGTTATTTTACTTGTAGTAAATTTAATAATGGTGATGAGTCAAGAGGATGGTGGTGCAAAAATGGATATGATGCGTTACTCTTTTATTACTGTAGGTATCTGGTGGATAGGTTTTAGTCAATACAGTTTTTATTGGTTACCAAAAGGTGTTTCATCAGGAAATAAAATTACTAAAGCAATATTATTTAATGGTTTAAAAGAGTTAAAACAAGTATGGAAACAACTTAAACAGAACTTAAGATTAAAACGATACTTATATGCTTTTTTTGTGTTTAGCATGGCGGTACAAACCATTATGTTGGTTGCAGTTTATTTTGGTGAAGAAGAAATTGCTTGGGGTAACGACGATGCCAAAACAACTGGACTAATTGGAAGTATTTTAATTATTCAACTTGTTGCAATTTTAGGCGCATTTTTAACATCAAAAGCATCATCTAAATTTGGAAATATAAAAACACTTATAATTATAAATTTAATTTGGATGAGTTTATGTTTTTATGCTTTTTTTATGAAAACGCCTGTTCAATTTTATATTGCAGCCAGTATTGTTGGGTTGGTAATGGGAGGTATTCAATCTTTATCTCGATCTACTTATTCTAAGTTTTTGCCAGAGACCGAAGATTCAACTTCATATTTCAGTTTTTACGATGTTGCAGAGAAAATTGGAATAGTAATTGGCATGGTAATTTTTGCCTTTATTGACCAAATTACAGGAAGCATGCGTAACGGTATTTTATTTTTATTCATATTCTTTTTAATAGGTATAGTTTTGCTTTTACGCGTACCTAAAAGTGAATAAGTTAATTTTAAAGACTTTTATTATAATTAGTTACAATATTTTCAGCCCAAATAATAGCTTCGTTTAGATCTGTAAAAATTTCAAAAGGTTTATTTACAAATAATTTTTCCACTTCGGCATTATTTAAAGATAAATTATTACTAGATACCACAGAAAACCCAGCTAAGTTTGGTATTTGCGATGTTTTAGTGTAAACCACTGGATTTACAGCATAAGAATTTATTCTGTTAGAAATATACACAAAAGGTTTTGTAGGGTAGTAGGCATCAGCAATATCTATTAAAATATTATTAGATGTTTCTGTAATGGTCTCGCCTTCATTTATTTCAACTATTAAATAGCTTTTATAAATTTTTACTGTTCCTATTTCAAGATTTAGGGCTTTTATCATAACTTGTCTGTAAGAAAAAAGCCCAAAAGTACACTTTTGGGCTTACATAGAACTATAATTTAGGAATTTATTAAGATTCTGTAGATTTTTTAGCTTTATCAATAGAAATAACTAATTCGTCCTTGTTTTCATCAAAATCTAATTTTATGCCATCGCCTTCCTGTAAATTAGAAGCAACAATTTCTTCAGCTAAAGTATCTTCAACATACTTTTGTATAGCTCTCTTTAATGGTCTTGCACCATATTGTTTATCAAAACCTTTATCGGCTATAAAATCTTTTGCAGCATCGGTTAATGTTAAATTATAACCTAAGCCATTAATTCTGCTTAATAGTTTCTTTAACTCAATATCAATAATTTTACTTATGTCTTCTTTTTCTAAAGCATTAAATACAATTACGTCATCAATTCTGTTCAAGAACTCTGGAGCAAACGATTTTTTTAACGAATTTTCTATAACACCTCGTGCATTTTCGGCTTCTTGTGCTTTTTGTGATGCTGTACCAAAACCAATACCTGTACCAAAGTCTTTTAATTTTCTAGCACCAATATTAGAGGTCATTATAATAATGGTGTTTCTAAAATCAATTTTTCTACCTAAGCTATCGGTTAAATAGCCATCATCTAAAACTTGAAGTAACATATTAAATACATCTGGATGTGCTTTTTCAATTTCATCTAAAAGCACAACAGCGTAAGGTTTTCTGCGTACTTTTTCTGTTAATTGTCCACCTTCTTCGTAACCAACGTATCCTGGAGGTGCACCCACTAATCTGGAAATTGCAAATTTTTCCATGTATTCACTCATATCTATTCTAACAAGAGAATCTTCACTATCAAATAATTCACGCGATAGTATTTTGGCTAATTGAGTTTTACCAACACCTGTTTGCCCTAAGAATATGAAAGAGCCAATAGGCTTGTTAGGATCTTTTAAACCTGCTCGGTTACGTTGTATAGCTTTAACTACTTTAGCTACTGCATCATCTTGACCAATTACTTTGCCTTTTATAAGGTTTGGTAATTCGGCAAGTTTGTTAATTTCGGTTTGTGCAATACGATTAACAGGTACGCCCGTCATCATAGAAATAACATCAGCTACATTATCTTCGGTTACAATTTCACGATGTTGTTTCGTGTCTTCTTCCCATTTTTCTTGAGCTATAGATAATTCTTTTTCTAAACGTTTTTCATCATCTCTTAAACGCGCAGCTTCTTCATATTTTTGTTTACGAACTACGGCGCTTTTAAGTTCTTTTATATCTTCAAGCTGTTTTTCTAACTCAATAATTTGTTTAGGAACATCAATGTTAGTTATGTGAACGCGAGAACCTGCTTCATCTAGAGCATCAATGGCTTTGTCTGGTAAAAATCGTTCAGACATGTACCTATTAGTTAATTTAACACAGGCTTCAATGGCTTCTGGTGTGTAATCAACGTTATGGTGTTCTTCGTATTTACCTTTAATGTTGTTTAATATTTCAATAGTTTCTTCAACACTTGTAGGCTCTACAATTACTTTTTGAAAACGACGCTCTAAAGCACCATCTTTTTCTATGTATTGTCTATATTCATCAAGTGTAGTAGCTCCAATACATTGAATTTCACCTCTTGCTAATGCAGGTTTAAACATATTTGAAGCATCTAAACTACCTGTAGCGCCACCGGCACCTACAATAGTATGAATTTCATCGATAAATAAAATAACGTCGTCATTTTTTTCAAGTTCGTTCATTACGGCTTTCATGCGTTCTTCAAACTGTCCACGGTATTTAGTGCCTGCAACTAAGCTTGCTAAATCTAAGGTAACAACGCGTTTATTAAATAAAATACGCGATACTTTACGTTTTACAATTCTAAGTGCTAAGCCTTCTGCAATGGCGGATTTACCAACACCAGGTTCACCAATTAGTAACGGATTATTTTTCTTTCGTCTACTTAAAACCTGAGATACGCGTTCAATTTCTTTTTCTCGACCAACAACAGGATCTAATTTACCTTCCTCGGCTAAAGCTGTTAAATCACGGCCAAAATTGTCTAAAACAGGAGTTTTAGATTTTTTGTTAGACTTGTTTGATGGTGTATTAAATACATCTTTAGAACCATCGTCGCCAGATGCTGTATCATCGTCTTGAAAAGACTCTGATTTAGGTTCTATATAATTATTATCATTATTTGTAATCATAAATTTAAATTGTTCTTTAACATTGTCGTAGTCAACTTTTAGCTTGTTTAAAAGTTTAGTAGTTGGGTCGTTTTCGTTTCGTAAAATACAAAGTAACAAGTGCGCTGTATTAATAGAGGTACTCTGAAAAAGCTTAGCCTCTAGAAATGTTGTTTTTAAAGCACGTTCTGCTTGTCTTGTTAAATGTAAATTCTTTTTCTGGTTTGAAGCAACAGAAATACTTGGGTTTGCCGGACTTAAAATTTCAACTTTACGTCTTAAATGATTTAAATCAATATCTAGGGCATTTAAAATATTTATTGCTTTACCATTGCCATCGCGAAGTAAACCAAGCATTAAGTGTTCGGTACCTATAAAATCGTGCCCCAAACGCAAAGCTTCTTCTTTACTAAATGCGATTACATCTTTTACTCTTGGTGAAAAATTATCATCCATATCTTGTGTCCTTTCTGCATTAAAAATAATAAAACATTTTACTAAAGGCAAAAACTATACCTAAAAATGTCTGTTTGTTGCTAATTGACGAAAAATTATTGAAATAATCAAAATCTTTAACGAGATACTTATTAACCAAAATTAGAATTATAATTGTTAATAAAAAAAAGGTAAAAAAGAGCCTTTATAGCTTATTAAAACTGATGAAATACTTATATTAGCACGTTTTGAAATTCAGATAAAATTAAATTAAATTATATATGGCAGAAGGAGAAAAACTCATCCCTATTAACATAGAAGATGAGATGAAATCGGCTTACATTGATTATTCAATGTCGGTCATTGTGTCACGTGCGTTACCAGATGTAAGAGATGGATTTAAACCAGTACACCGTCGTGTACTTTATGGTATGCATACCTTAGGAGTAAGATCTAATGTAGCTTATAAAAAATCGGCAACCATAGTAGGAGAAGTATTAGGTAAATACCACCCACATGGAGATTCATCGGTTTACGATACTATGGTGCGTATGGCGCAGGATTGGAGTTTACGATACTTATTGGTAGATGGACAAGGAAATTATGGTTCTATTGACGGAGATAACCCTGCAGCAATGCGTTATACCGAGGCTAGAATGCAGAAAATTTCTGAGGACATGTTGGCAGATATCGATAAAGATACTGTAGACCATAAGTTAAATTTCTCTGACGAATATAAAGAACCAACCGTTTTACCAACTAAAATACCAACGTTATTGGTTAATGGTGCCTCAGGTATTGCCGTTGGTATGGCTACAAATATGCCACCTCATAACTTAACTGAAGTTGTTGATGGAACCATTGCTTATATTGATAATACCGATATTGAAATAAGCGAATTAATGCAGCATATAAAAGCTCCAGATTTTCCTACCGGAGGAACCATTTATGGGTACGATGGAGTAAAAGAAGCTTTTGAAACTGGCCGCGGACGAATTGTAATGCGAGGTAAAGCCATTATTGAAGAAGTAAATGGTAGAGAGTGTATAATAGTTACCGAAATACCTTACCAAGTTAATAAGGCCGATATGATTAAAAAAACGGCCGATTTAGTTAACGATAAAAAACTAGAAGGAATATCAACTATTCGTGATGAGTCCGATAGAAATGGTATGCGCGTAGTTTACGTTTTAAAGCGTGATGCAATACCAAATATTGTACTAAATAAACTTTATAAATACACAGCCTTACAGTCATCTTTTAGTGTAAATAATATTGCTTTAGTAAATGGGCGTCCGCAGTTATTAAACCTAAAACAACTTATACACTATTTTGTAGAACACAGGCATGAAGTTGTTACTAGGCGTACACAATACGAATTACGCAAAGCGGAAGAACGTGCACATATTTTAGAGGGTTTAATTATTGCATCAGATAATATAGATGAAGTAATTGCGCTTATTCGTGCCTCATCAAATGCAGATGAAGCTAGAAATAAATTAATTGAACGTTTTGAGTTAACCGAAATTCAAGCACGTGCTATTGTAGAAATGAGATTACGTCAACTTACAGGACTAGAGCAAGATAAATTGCGCACAGAGTATGAAGAGTTGATGAAAACCATTGAAGATTTAAAAGACATTCTTGCAAAGAAAGAGCGAAGAATGGATATTATAAAAGAAGAATTAACCATTGTAAGAGATAAGTATGGAGACGAGCGTCGCTCGGTTATCGAATATGCAGGCGGAAGCTTGAGTATTGAAGATATGATTCCTAACGAAAAAGTAGTTATTACAATTTCTCATGCAGGTTATATTAAACGTACTTCGCTTAACGAATATAAAACACAAAATAGAGGTGGTGTTGGCCAAAAAGCATCAACAACTAGAAATGAAGATTTCTTAGAGCACTTATTCGTGGGTACAAACCATCAATATATGTTATTCTTTACCCAAAAAGGAAAATGTTTCTGGATGCGTGTTTACGAAATACCGGAAGGAAGTAAAACCTCAAAAGGTAGAGCTATACAAAACCTAATAAATATTGAGCAAGACGATAAAGTAATGGCCTTTATTTGTACTCAAGATTTAAAAGACGAAGAATATATTAATAGCCATTATGTAATTATGGCAACCAAAAATGGGCAAGTAAAGAAAACTGCTCTAGAGCAGTATTCGCGTCCGCGTACCAACGGTATTAACGCCATTACAATTAAAGATAACGATGAGTTACTTGAAGCAAAATTAACTACAGGTAACAGTCAAGTTATGTTAGCACTTAAATCGGGTAAAGCCATTCGTTTTGAGGAAGCTAAAACTAGACCAATGGGGCGTGGTGCTTCTGGGGTAAGAGGTATAACTTTAGCCCACGATAAGGATGAGGTTATTGGTATGGTAACCGTAGAAAATCCGCAAGAAGAAACAGTTTTAGTCGTAACAGAAAACGGTTACGGAAAACGTACATTTATTGATGATCCAGAAGATGGAGAAGCAGTTTACCGTATAACAAACCGAGGAGGTAAAGGTGTTAAAACTATATCAATTAGCGAAAAAACAGGCGATTTAGTAGCTATAAAAAGTGTGACAGATAACGATGATTTAATGATTATTAACAAATCTGGTATAGCTATACGTCTAGCTGTTGAAAATTTACGTACAATGGGTAGGGCAACACAAGGAGTAAAACTTATAAATCTTAAAGGTAAAGATTCTATTGCTGCTGTTGCTAAAGTTATGCATGATGAAGATGAAGTTGTAGAAGATGAAAATGCAGAAGGAATAGAGAATACAGGAGAAGTTCAAGATGGCACAACTCTTGATAATTCATCCACAGAAGAGTAAAACCTTAATAAACTTAATATTAAAAAAAATGAAAAAACAATTAATTTTTGCTTTAGCCTTATCAATGGGTGCCTTTTCATTTGCACAGAAAAAAGAATTGAAGGCAGCAGAAAAAGCAATTAAAAGTTCAAATTTTGCTGAAGCTAAAACCGCTTTATCAGCAGTAGAGCCTATGATGGGTTCTTTAGATGAAAAATTAAAATCAAAATATTACTTACTAAAAGCTCAAGCGTTATACTCTAACGGTAGCGCAACTGCTGCTGATATTGATTCTGCTATTGAAAATTTAGATAAAGTAGGGTCTGTTAGTGCTCCTGCTGCGGCAGAACTAAAATCTACAATGGTTGAAAACTTTTTAACAAAAGGAAACGAAGCCTATGAGGGGCAAGATTTTAAAGCGGCCTCTACAAATTTTGAAAGAGCTTATAATTTAAAGCAAACAGATACTGTATTTTTGTACTATGCAGCAGCAACTGCAGTAAATGTACAAGAGTATGATAGAGCTTTAACTTTGTACGAAAAACTTAAAGATTTAGGATATACAGGCATAAAAACAGAATATTTTGCAACCAACGTTGAAACTGGTAAAGAAGAAATTTTAGGAGATAAAAATACTCAAAATTTATATGTAAAAGCTAAAAGTCATATAAAGCCAGGAGAGCGTAAAACTGAATCGAAATATCCAGAAATTGTAAAAAACATAGCTTTAATTTATGTAAGTAAAGGTGACAATGATAAGGCTTTAGAAGCTATGGCAGAAGCCAGATCCAAAAATCCAGAAGATGTTAATCTTATTTTAAACGAAGCTAACATTTATTACAAAACTGGAAATACAGAAAAGTTTAAAGAATTATTAAAGCAAGCTATTTCTCTAGATCCTAATAACCCAGAATTACGTTATAACTTAGGTGTTATCGCGGCAGAATCAGGTGATGCTGTAGAAGCAAAAAAACAATATGAAAAAGCTGTAGAGTTAAATCCAAATTATGTAAATGCATATATTAACTTATCTGCATTAGTATTAGACCAAGAAGCACCACTTGTTGAGGAAATGAATGGTTTAGGTACTTCTGCTGCCGATGATAAACGTTATGAAGAATTACGTTTAAAAAGACAACAATTATACAAAGACGCTATTCCTTATTTATCTAAAGCTTTGGAATTAGATGAGTCTAATATAAATGCTGCAAAGACTTTAATGAATATTTATAGTATTATTGGGGAAACCGATAAATATAAAACCTTAAAAGCTAAGGTAGAGACTATGGAAGCTGGTCAATAATTATAGATAATTATTACAAATAAAAAAAGGTCGTTAAGCATTTGCTTAACGACCTTTTTTTATTTAAACTACTATATTATATTATTTTCTAAATATAGTTTGTTTTCTATCTGGTCCTACCGAAACAATTGTTATAGGTATTTCGAGTTCTTTTTCTAAAAATTCAATATATTCGTTAAGTTCTTTTGGAAGTTGAGATGTTTCAGACATAGCTGTTAAATCTTCTTCCCAACCTTTTACTTCTGAGTAAACAGGTTCTACATTTTCAGGTTCAATATTGTAAGGTAGATGTGTAATTTCTTCACCTTTATATTTGTAAGCCGTACAAACTTTTAAAGTTTTAAAACCAGAAAGTACATCACCTTTCATCATCATTAATTGTGTAACGCCGTTAACTTGACAGGCATATTTTAATGCAACTAAATCTAACCAACCACAACGACGACGACGTCCTGTTGTTGCTCCGAACTCGTTACCTACACGTCCCATTGTTTCTCCATCTTCATCAAATAATTCTGTAGGGAATGGCCCAGAACCAACACGAGTGGTGTATGCTTTAAAAATACCGAAAACCTCACCAATTTTGTTAGGAGCTACGCCCAAACCTGTACAAGCTCCAGCAGCGGTTGTATTACTAGATGTAACAAAAGGATATGTACCAAAATCAATATCTAACAAAGAACCTTGTGCACCTTCTGCTAAAATTGATTTTTCTTCTTTTTGAGCTTGATAAATGTACTCTTCAGAATCTATAAATGTTAGAGACTTTAAAACCTCAATGGCTTTAAAGAATTCTTCTTCTAATTCTTTTAAATTATACTCGATATCTACATCGTAAAACGCAATCATAGATTCGTGTTTATCGGCTAAATTTCGATAGCGTTCTTTCCAATCGCTTAATTCTAAATCACCTACACGAATACCATTTCTGCCTGTTTTATCCATATAAGTTGGCCCGATACCTTTTAAAGTGGAACCAATTTTAGCTTTACCTTTCGAGGCTTCGCTAGCAGCATCTAATAAACGATGTGTTGGTAAAATTATGTGTGCTTTACGAGAAATTAATAATGTTTTTTTGTAATCTATATTTTGCTCGTCAAGCTTATCTAATTCTCCTTTAAAAATAACAGGATCTATAACTACACCATTACCAACTAAGTTAATAGCATTATCATGAAAAATACCAGATGGAATAGTGTGTAATACGTGTTTTTTTCCGTTAAAAACAAGTGTGTGTCCTGCGTTTGGACCACCTTGAAAACGAGCAATTATGTTGTAATTTTGGGTTAGTACGTCAACAATTTTTCCTTTGCCTTCGTCTCCCCATTGGAGTCCAAGTAGTAAATCTACTGCCATTGTAAAAAGTTAGTTGTTTGTATTAGATTTTCTGTTTCCGTAGAAATAAAGGGAGTGGTTGTTTATTTCTATATCGAAAACTTCTTCGATTGTTTTTTTTATAGATTGAATTCTTGGGTCGCAAAACTCTATAACCTCACCAGTGTCTGTTAAAATTACATGGTCGTGTTGTTTATCGAAATATGATTTTTCGTATTGCGATTGGTTTTGCCCAAATTGGTGTTTTCTTACTAAACCGCATTCTAGAAGTAGCTCAATAGTATTATAAAGAGTTGCACGAGATACGCGATACTTTTTATTTTTCATGTTTAAATACAACGACTCGATATCGAAATGGTCGTTATTATTATAAATTTCTTGCAAAATAGCGTATCGTTCAGGAGTTTTACGGTGTCCTTTATTTTCTAAAAAGTTAGTAAAAACACTTTTAACTATTTCTTGATTTTTGTCTGCTGTTGTCTCCATAATATCGTTGCAAATTTACACTTTTAAACTCGTGTAACCTTATCTATACCATTAATTTTTTTAAGTTTTTGTAGAAGTGTTTTAATTATTGTGTTATTTTTAACAATAACGCTAACTTTTCCTGAAAATAGTCCATCATTGCTTTTAAAACTAATACTTTGCATGTTTACATGCATGTTTTCTGAGATTATTTTTGTTATATCGTTAACCAGACCAATGTGGTCTATTCCTGTTATAATAATTTTTACTAAAAACTCTTGCTGTGTAGAATCTATCCATTTCGCTTGCATAATGCGATATGCATAATTAGATTGTAAGCTTACCGCATTAGGGCAATTGTATTTATGCACTTTTATACCCTCGTTAACGGTTAAAAAACCAAATACAGCATCACCTGGAATTGGATTACAGCAGTTTGCTAATTTATATTCTAATTTTTCTTCTTCTTTACCAAAAACAAGTGAATCGAAATTTACAGTAATTTCATGTTTGTCGAGTTCTTCTTTCTTTATTGGTGTTTTTTTAGATATTTTATTTTTGATGTAAGACATAAAACTATTGCTTCTGGACGACGCAAAGTTTTTTATCATAGTATTATCTATGGTGCCAACACCAACTCGATAAAATAAATCTAAACTTGTTTTTAAATCGAAAAAGCGAACCATATCGTTTACGGCTTCTTCGTCTAAATTTATTTTTAAATGTTTTAATTTTCTTCTTAAAATTTCTTTACCATCTTCGCCGATACGTTTTTCATCTTCTTTTAAAGCTGATTTAATTTTAGCTCTAGCACGTGCAGTTGTAGCATAATCTAACCAGTTAGCATTTGGTTTTGCACTTTCTGAGGTTATAATATCTACTTGATCACCACTTTTAAGACCATGACTTAAAGTAACTAATTTGCCATTAACTTTGGCGCCTCGGGTTCTCATACCAACCTCTGTGTGTATGCTGAAGGCAAAGTCTAGTGCTGTTGCACCTTTGGGAAGAGATTTTAATTCACCTTTTGGAGTAAAAACAAATATTTCTTTAGAGTAAAGGTTTAATTTAAATTGCTCTACAAAATCTACGGCATTTAACTCTGGGTTTTCTAAGGCTTCTTGTAAGCGATTAATCCAGCTTTCTAAGTTATCTTCTTTCTCGTTGGCTTGTTTATATTTGTAATGTGCGGCATAACCTTTTTCGGCTATTTCGTTCATTCGGTTACTTCGTATTTGTACTTCTACCCATCTGCCTTTTGGCCCCATAACAGTAATGTGAAGTGCTTCGTATCCTGTACTTTTTGGTGAAGAAATCCAGTCGCGAAGCCTTGTTGGGTTTGGCCTAAAGTGATCTGTTACTATGGAATATATTTTCCATGCGATAAATTTTTCAGCTTTAGGGTCGGCATCACACTGGTAAATAATTCTAATGGCAAATTTATCATATACTTCTTCAAAAGGTACGCCTTGGTTTAGCATTTTTCGCCTTATAGAAAAAATAGATTTTGGTCGGCCTTTTATAGTGTAATCTAGGTTTTCTTTGTTTAAAGAGTTTTCAATAACTTCACTAAATTGAGCTATATACAAGTCTTGCTCTTCTTTACTCTCTTTTATTTTACTTAAAATATCGCTATAAACTTGTGGTTCGGTATATTTTAAACCTAAATCTTCAAGTTCAGTTTTTATATTATATAACCCAATTCTGTGGGCAAGTGGAGCGTAAATGTATAGTGTTTCTGAAGCGATTTTTACTTGTTTATCTGCTCGCATCGAGTCCATAGTTTGCATGTTGTGCAATCTATCGGCTATTTTAATTATGATTACTCTAACATCGTCATTGAGAGTTAAAAGCATTTTTCGGAAGTTTTCCGCTTGAAGCGAAACATCCATATCTTGTTCTTTACTTAATGAGGATATTTTTGTAAGTCCAGCAACAATTGTAGCAACGGTTTCACCAAAAAGTTTTTTTATATCATCAATTTCGTAATCAGGACTGTCTTCAACAACATCATGTAGTAGTGCAGATGCTATAGATGTGGCATCTAAACCAATTTCCTGAGCAACAATTTTTGCCACAGCAATGGGATGAAAAATATATGCTTCGCCCGATTTCCGTCTTTGATTTTTATGGCCATCTAAAGCCACATCAAAAGCTTTTCTAATTAGTTTTTTGTCATCATCTGTTAAGGTGGTGTAACTAACTTTTAATAGCTCTTTGTAGGCTTTTTTAATGGCAATGTTTTCTTTCTCTATAGCTTCTTCTGTCATAAATTAAATTTACAATAATCAAATGAAATCGCCAATATTAAAATTACAATTTTAAATTATTTAAATAGCTTACTAGCTGTTTAACAGCAATGGCTCTGTGGCTTATTATGTTTTTCGTTTCTAAAGACATTTCTGCAAACGTTTTGTTGAATGTATTGGGTTGAAAAACAGGGTCGTAACCAAAACCGTTTACTCCTTTTTTTTCTGTGGTTATTGTACCTTTACAGATTCCTTCAAATGTTTCTACTTTTTCTCCTATTTGTAATGCTATTACGGTTTTAAATTGTGCATTGCGATTGTTTTTATCTTTTAATTCGTGTAATAGCTTTTTAATGTTGTCGTTATCATTTTTTTGTAAGCCAGCATACCTTGCAGAGTGCACACCAGGCGCCCCGTTTAATTCATTAACTTCCAAACCTGTGTCATCTGCAAAACAATCGTAACCAAAATTAGTTTTTATATAATTTGCTTTTTGTTTAGCATTGCCTAAAATGGTGTTTTGTGTCTCAGGTATATCAATGTTACAACCTATATCTTTTAAACTTAAAATTTTGATGTAATCTGGAATGAGCTTTTGTACTTCATAAATTTTATTTGGGTTGTTAGTCGAAAAAACTAGCTTCATAACTGATTTTTATGGGTTTTAATGTTAATTTGTAAAAAAAATTGAACTAAATTTTAGTAATTTTATCACTATATGAATAATTTTATTCTGTCATTTTTTTAATTATTTTGAAAAAATACAATTATATTCAAAGTGGAGGTAAAGATAATAAATGAGCGAAATAAACAACAATATTGAAGTAGTAGGTGAGGAGAATTTATTTAAGGTCTTTATCGAGCAGTCTCCTAGCGCAGTAGCCATTTTAGATAAAAATATGGTTTACCTTGCTGCGTCATTCCAATGGTTAAAAGATTATAAAAAAGAAAAAGAAGATGTTGTAGGTAAGAGCCATTATGACATTTTTCCTGAAATTGGTGATGATTGGAAATTAAAACATCAAGAATGTTTAAATGGAGCTATTGATGTTTGTGAAGAAGCACCTTTTAAGCGAGCAGATGGATCTGTACAATGGATTTCTTGGGATGTTCGGCCATGGTATAATTCTGAAGGAAAAATAGGCGGACTCATAATGTACACAGGAGACGTTACAGAGAAAAGAAATAAAAGAATTGAAAATGAACGCAACGAGTATATTTTAGCTAAAACTGAGAAACTATCTAAAATAGGAACTTGGGAGTTAGATTTAAATACAGGTGAGTATACTTTAAATGAAATGAGTAGAAAGCTGCTAGAGTTGCCCGAAGATTATAAAACAGATGCTTCTGCTTGTTCACGGTTTTATAATTCAGATTCGCAAAATATAAATTTAAATGCAATTGCTACTTTAATTGAAACAGGCGAATCTTTTGATTTAGAAATTGAAATGATAACCTACAAAGGAAATAGCATTTGGGTTAGAAAAATAGGTGAAGCCGAATTTATTAACAACGAGTGTATTAGGGTTTTTGGCTTGATGCAAGATATTACAGAAAATAAGCTTCAAGAAATCCAAATAAAAAAAAGGAATATACAACTTAATAGAGGTGAAAAAATTGCAAACCTTGGGTATTGGAGCTGGAAACCAGAAAGTAATACCAGAGATTGGTCGGATAATATGTACGAAATAACTGGTTTTACTGGCGAGTTTGCAAACTTACAGCCTGTAGAGTTGTTAAACCTTGTAATTCCAGAAGATTACCAGGGAGCTAAAGAACACATGGATAAGGCTTTTAACCAAAAACAATGTCATGATGGTTTAGTAATGCGAATAAAAACACCACATGGAAAAATTAAAACAACCCGTGTTCTAGCAGAATTTATAATTAATGAAAAAGGAGAAATATGTGAGGTAGTTGGCACAATGCAAGATATAAGCGAATTAGTACAGGTTGAAAATAAATTTAAAAGTTTGTTACAATCTGCACCAAGTGCTATGATTATTGCAGATAGTAATGGATGCATACAAATTATAAATAGGCAGGCAGAAAAGATATTTGGTTACAAACCAAGCGAGTTAATAGGTAAACCAGTCGAGGTATTAATGCCTACAAATAAAACAAAAAAGCATCAAAATATAACAAAATTTTACTTTGAAAATCCTAAGGGAATATACAGCTACAGCGGTAACAATGTAGTAGGTAAAGATAAAACTGGGCGGGTTTTTCCTATTGAATTAAGTATAAATCCATTACAAACTGAAGGCGGTGTTTTAGTATCTGTAGCCATTCGAGATATTACAAAACAAAAAGAAGCTGAAAAAGAAACGTTACAAAAAAACGAAATGTTAAGTTTTGCCGAAGATTTGGCAAAAATAGGAAACTGGGAATGGCATGCCAATAGTAATGAAATTTATTGGTCTAATGGTTTGTATAAAATACTTGATTTATCTAATGAGGACTATCCGGAGATGATAACAGCAAGTTATTATTTAAATTTTGTACATCCAGACGATAAAGCGTTTCTATCTAAAAAAATAGAAGAAATACTAAATTTAAAGAAAACAGAAGATGAGTTTGTTTACAGATTAATAACAAAAACGGGCAGAGAAATAATAGTTGAAACCAAATGTAAAATTGTTTATAATTCTAGCACCAACAAAATAGATGTAATAAAAGGTACAACCCAAGATATTTCTAGAGATAAAAAAATAGAACAAGAAATAACTCAGAAAAACAAAATGCTCAATTTTGCTGAGAGTTTTGCTAAAATGGGTAGTTGGGAAATAGATTTATTAACTGATGAAATTTTTTGGTCTGATGGAATGTTCGAATTACTTGATATAGAAGATAGAAACCAAACTTTAACCTACGATTATTATTATTCGTTTGTGCATCCAGATGATTTAAGTAGTCTTAAAAAAACTCACGAAGTTTTACATGATAATCAGCAATTTTCAAAAAAAGAAGAGCATCGAATAATTTCAGCTAAAGGGTATTTAAAAACCATTATATCTAATGGAGAAGCAGTACTAAACGATAAAGGAGAAATTGTTAAAATTAAAGGTGTAGCCAAAGATGTTACTCAAGAAAGAGAAATTCAACAGGAAGTAATTCAAAAAAATCAAATGCTAAGTTTTGCCGAAAATTTAGCTATGCTAGGTAACTGGGAATGGGATGCCGTTACAGATGAATTTATTTGGTCTGATGGACTTTATATAATTTTAGGTGTAAAGAATAGTATTAAAAATATGTCAACAAGAGATTTTTTTAATTACGTTCACCCAGACGATAAAGAGTATTTAAAAATGCATATTAAGCAGTTTATGCATTTAAAAAAAATAAAAGAAACTTTAGTTTATAGAATTGTTACACCTAAAGGAAAAATTAAGGTTGTACATTCTAAAGGAAATATTTTTACAAATCAAGCAGGAGATGTAATTAAAATAAAAGGAACTACTCAAGATGTTACAAAACAAAAAGCAATAGCAGAAGAAATTTTGCAAAAAAATAAAATGCTAAGTTATGCTGAAGATTTAGCTTTAATGGGTAATTGGTATTGGAACATTGAAACCAATGAATTAACCTGGTCTTCTGGAAAAGATAAAATTCTAGAATTAAAAAAGCCTTTAAAAGATAAATCTTTTGAGGTATACCTTAATAAATTTGTTCATCCAGATGATACAGATTATGTAACAAACCGAGTGGAACAAATATTTCAAGATAAAAGCTTTGGAGAAGTTATTGAGCATCGCATTATTACAGAAAATAAAAATGTAAAAATTATACATTTACTTGGTGAGGTTGTTACTAACACCCAAGAGGAAATAATATTTATGAAAGGTACTTGCCAAGATGTAACTAAACAATATGAAACCCAAAAGTTAATAGAGCGAAAAAATGAAATGCTTAGTTATGCTGAAAATTTAGCACTCATAGGTAATTGGCAATGGTTTATAGGCAGTAATGAAATTATTTGGTCTGATGGGATTTATAAAATTTTAGATATAGATGATAAAACTCAAAAAATTACAATAAATTATTATTTAAGTTTTGTACACCCAGAAGATAAAAAATATGTATATAATATTCTAGAGAGAAAGTTAATAAAGAAAGATTTTAGTGAACCTATAGAGCATAGAATGATAACTAAAAAGGGGCTTATTAAAACTGTATATTTACTCGGAAATGCAGAAATTGATAGTAATGGTAAAGTAATGAGTATAAAAGGTACATGCCAAGATATTACCCAGCAAAAAAAATCAAAACAAGAAATATTACATAAAAACGAATTGTTATCTCAAGCCGAAAGTATTGGTTTAATGGGTAGTTGGCAGTTAAATTTAAAAACTTTTGAAGCAGAATGGTCTGAAGGTTTATGTGATATTTTAGAGGTAGATTATAAAACACAACAATTTTCATTTCAACATTATTTAAAATTTGTACATCATGACGATCGTAGTCATGTTATTAAAATGTTAGAGAAAGCAATTTTAGAAAAAACATTAAGCGAGAATATAGAGCATCGTGTAATAACAGCTTTGGGTAGTATAAAATATGTTGACATTTTAGCAGAAGTTGTTTTAAACGATAAAGGAGAACCATACATGGCCAATGGTACATGTCAAGATATTACAAAACAAAAAGAAGAAGAATTAATAGTTTTAGAAACCAATAAAAATCTAGAAATTTTAGCCGAAGAATTAACAAAACAAAACACTCAATTATCAGATTTTGCTCAAATAACATCTCATAATTTACGAGCACCAGTTAGTAATTTAAACTCACTTTTAGAGCTTTATCATTACAGCGATAATTTAGAAGAAAAAAGATTATTATTTGAAAAATTCGATACTGTAGTAGGGCATTTAACAAGTACATTAAACACGCTAGTTAATGCATTAAAAACAAAAAGTAGTGCTGTAAAAAGAGAAATTATATATTTTAATGATGTTTTAAATACAACAAAAAATTTATTATTCTTTCAAATATCCGAGAATAAGGTTATTATAAATAGTGATTTTGAAGAAGTAGAAAAAATTTCATATAATCGCGATTATATTGAAAGTATATTCCTTAACTTAATGGAAAATGCAATAAAATATAAGGCACCAAACAGAACGCCAATAATTGACATATATACAAAAATCAATGAAAATGGTTCAATAAAGTTAATTATAAAAGATAATGGATTAGGAATAAATTTAAATAGGCATGGAAAAAAAATATTTGGGTTAAATCAAGTTTTTCACAAACATCCCGAGGCTAAAGGAGTAGGGTTATTCATGACAAAAACACAAATTGAAAGTATGGGAGGTTCTATATTTGTATCGAGTGAAGTAGACGAAGGAACTACATTTGTAATTAATTTTTAAAAACTATTTATGACAAAAAAAGCAGTAAATATTTGTATAATAGACGACGATGAAATATATCAATTTACCGCAATACAAACCTTAAAAAAAATAGACATTGAAAAAAATGTAACATCGTTTTACGATGGGGAAGAAGCCTTTAATTTTTTTCTAGATAATATAAATACAGAAAGTAACTTACCAGATGTAATACTTTTAGATATCAATATGCCTGTTATGGATGGTTTTCAGTTTATGGATGCCTATGTTAAGTTAAAATCGAAGATTAAAAAAAATATAACAATATACATGGTGTCCTCTTCTGTAGATCCTGCAGATATGAAAAAAGTAGAAGACTACAAAGACATTATAGGCTACATTGTTAAACCTATGAAACGAGGAGATTTACTAACTAAATTTGAAGATTTACAAGAAAAAGGAGTAATTTAGTAAGATTGTTTTTGAAAAAATATCTTAACTAACTTTTTATCTATGCATTTAAAACATATCTATTTTAATAAAATTTATTTAAATTAAATAACATAAACTAAGTTAACTCTGCAACAGTTTTTAAAGAACTAGCTTGTTAAAAGAGTAAAATATAAAGCAAAATTTGTTTAAATACCTTTAAGGTATAAAAACAAGTAGTCTTATCTCTTGTTGGCAAACATTTAATAGCACTCTAAAAAAATGATGAAAAATAGTAAAGCTTTATTAGTAATAGATATGCAAAAAGGCTCTTTCACGATAGAAACACCAAGATTTGATACAAATGGAGTTGTTAAACGAATTAATGAACTTGCCGAAATGTTTCGTGAATTAAACTACCCTGTTATTTATATACAGCACGATGGAACAGGAACTGGAGAATTTGAAAAAAATAATACGGATTGGGAAAATTTAGACGAATTAAATGTGGAACCAACTGATATTAGAATTGACAAATATGCAAATGATGTATTTTATAAATCTGAACTTCATTCAAAACTGAAAGAATTAAACGTGAATGAATTGTTTATAACGGGTTGTGCAACTGACTTTTGTGTTGAATCTACTATTCAATCAGCTCTAACAAAGGACTTTGATATAACTGTAGTTGAGGACGGACATACGACTGGTGAAAGACCGAACCTAAAAGCTGAACAAGTAATAAAGCATTATAATTGGGTTTGGCAGAATATGATTCCTACAAAGGGAAAAATTAAAGTAGAGAAAGCGGAAAAAATAAAAACGATTTGCCAACACGGTGTATAAAACATAGCTAATAAGTGCTTAACCGAAAGGTTTGTGTATATTTAGAAAGTCCGCCAAATTTTTTATTTGGCTTTTAAAAAGTGAAAAATTAAAAACAAAATATAAAAATTCGGCTCTGTGTTAATCCGAAAAGTTAGTGTCTTTTTACACGCTACGTTTCATACACAAGTCCGATAAGAAATTCGTATTATTTATCGAATTCAGAAAAAAGAATGAACTTTAATATTTATACTTTCGAAGAGTATTCAATCATTCCGAAACAATCTTAAATTATGTTAGTAGGGATATAAAAAATAAAAAAAAATTTTTATAGGAAACTAACAAAGTAAAAAGGTTTTAGAATTTAAAGTATTGAAAATAAATAATTTACAGTTTAGGTCTGTATGCGTGTAAGTAAAATTATATATAATAGAGCATATTTAGAAAGTATTTTTATTAAATTAGTTGAATATTCTATAAAATAAAATTTTACTTTTAAAGACAACAGCTTGTATAAAGAAGAATAATTATAATGTTATATTTCTACATTAAACAAAGTTTTTCACCGACATCCTGAAGCCAAAGGGGTAGGGTTATTTATAACAAAAGTTCAAATAGAAAGTATGGGAGGAACCATATCAGTAACAAGTAAGGTAAATAAAGGTACAACCTTTAAAATAAAATTTTAAAAAAGCCTAATAGCTAAGCTTATGAATATTTGTATAATAGATGATGATGAAGTTTATCAATTCACAACACTTCAAATGTTAAAGAAAATTAATCTCGAAAAAAATGTAATGGCATTTTATGATGGAGAAGAAGCTATTAATTTTTTTTTAGATCATCTTGATGAAACAAGTAAATTACCCGATGTAATATTCCTAGATATTAACATGCCAATTATGGATGGTTTTCAATTCATGAATGAGTATATTAAAATAAAGCCTCAAGTTGGCAAAAAAATTACTATTTACATGATTTCTTCATCTGTAGATCCTATCGATTTGGAAAAAGCAAAAAATATTAGTGAAATTTCAGATTATATTATAAAACCAATAAAAAGAGGCGAATTAAAAAGTATTTTTGAAAATTTAAAAAAAGGTGGTAAAATTTAATTTAACAACTTGATGAAGAATAGTTACCAGTATTACCTTCAAAATACCTTAGGTTTAAATTAAGTTTTATTGATGATGATAGGGTTCGTTTCTTAAAATAGTAAACCCTCTGTAAAGTTGTTCAATAAAAAATAAACGAATCATTTGGTGGGAAAACGTCATTTTCGATAAAGATATTTTTCCATTGGAACGTTTGTAAATATCTTCCGAAAACCCATAAGGTCCACCAATAACAAATACGAGTTGTTTTATACCAGAATTCATATGTTTTTGTAAATAACTTGAAAACCCTACAGAACTAAATTGTTTGCCATTTTCATCAAGTAAAATTATAACATCAGATGTATTGGTTTTATTTAAAATAAGTTCACCTTCCTTTATTTTTTGTTGGGCTTCACTTAAGTTTTTAGAGTTTTTTATATCAGGAATAATTTCAAAAATAAATTTTACATAAAAACCTAAACGTTTTTCATATTCTGCAATTAAGGTAGTAAGTGGTTTACTATCTGTTTTGCCTATAGAAATAAGTTTAATCGTCATAATACTAAAAAGTGTAATGCGAAATTATGAATTTTGAATTTAATTGTAATATAAATATAAAATTCATAAAACTAAAATTTAATAAACTCAATCAATTTTTTATTTTTGTTCAAAACTAACGCACAATTTTTTATGATTACACAAGAGCAGTTTGATACCGAAGTGAAAATGATTATCGCTAATGCTATAAGAGAAGATGTTGGAGATGGCGACCATAGTTCTTTGGCCTGTATTCCAGATAATGCAAGAGGTAAGGCAAAATTACTAGTTAAAGATAAAGGTATTATAGGTGGTGTTAATTTTGCGAAAAAGGTATTTGCTTACGTAGATAAAAATTTACGTCTTGATGTAAGAATTGAAGATGGTACAGAAGTATCCTTTGGAGATATAGTTATGTATGTAGAAGGTTCATCGCAATCTATTTTAAAAGCAGAACGTACAGTTTTAAATGCTATGCAACGTATGAGTGCTATTGCAACAAAAACCAAAATGTTTGTAGATTTAATAGAAGGCACAGGTACTAAAATACTAGATACGCGTAAAACAACTCCTGGTATTCGAGTTTTAGAAAAGTGGGCAGTAAAAATTGGAGGAGGAGAAAACCATAGATTTGCACTTTACGATATGATTATGTTAAAAGATAACCATATAGATTTTGCAGGAGGCATTACAAAAGCCATTGAAATGACAAAAAATTACCTTAGAGATACAGGTAAAGATTTACAAATTATGGTTGAAGCAAGAAATTTAACAGAAGTTGAAGAAATACTACAAAATGACGGTATTTACAGAATTATGTTAGATAATTTTGATTATGAAGATACTCGTAAAGCCGTAAAGCTTATAGGTAATAAATGTTTAACAGAATCTTCTGGTAATATAAACGAAGAAACCATTAGGTTTTATGCAGAATGCGGTGTAAATTACATTTCTAGCGGCGCATTAACTCATTCAGTTTATAACATGGATTTAAGTTTAAAAGCCATAAAATAAAATAGTATTTTATTTAACTGTTTTTTAAAAGATTATTCATCACATTGTTTTATTAACTTTGTAGTAAATAAATGCTTGAAATTTGATGAGTAAACCTATAGAAGACAAACTAAATAAAATACCTATTGTAAATGTCTTAATTGGTTTTTTAAAAAAACTTAAGCTACCCGGTTTAGTAGGTTTATCGTTTTTCGATTTATTAGAATTATACATAACCGGTATAGTAAAAGGCGCTTTAACAACACGGGCAAGCGCTATAGCGTTTAGTTTTTTTACAGCATTATTTCCGTTTTTGTTGTTTGTGCTATTTATAATTCCGTATATTCCAATAGCAGATTTTAAAATAGAATTTTTGCGGTTTTTAGAGTCGTTTTTACCCCCAACAACCTCCGATTTTTTCTTTACTAATATATTTGAAAATATAGATAAATCTCCACGTGGCGGTTTATTATCTTCGGTTTTTGTATTGTCTTTATTATTAATGGCAAATGGAGTAAATGCATTATTTTCGGGTTTCGAAAACTCATATCACGAACAATTAAGCAGAAATGTATTTAGGCAATATTTATATGCTTTGGGTATAGCTCTAATTTTAGCTTTTTTACTTATTTTAACCATTGCTGTACTTGGATATTTTCAAATATATGTTGTACAAGGCTTAGTTGATGCCTTAAAAGGAAGTAGTTTAGAGGTTAATGTAAATGATGTATTTTGGGCAAACGTTGTTAAGTATGCATTTTTTGTAATTATGGTATATATTGCTACATCAATACTGTATTATTTTGGAACACAAGAAGGCAAACACTCAAAATTTTTCTCAATAGGCGCATTGTTTACTACAATTTTAATAATGGTAACTTCGTTTTTATTTGGAGTTTATATCGAGAATTTTAGTCAATATAATAAGCTTTATGGGTCAATAGGGGCATTGTTAATATTATTATTTTATTTGTGGTTAAATGCCAATATTTTATTGTTAGGTTTCGAGTTAAATGCATCATTAAACAAACTAAAAAAGAATATATAAAAATGAAAAAAATTGCACTATTATTAATATTTTGTTTATCAACTACTATCACATTTTCTCAAGATATTTTTGGAAAATGGATAACTATTGACGATGAAACTGGAGTTGAAAAATCCATAGTTAATATTTATGAAAAAAACGGTAAAGTTTACGGTAAAATAGTAGACATTTTAAATAAAGACCGTAAAGGTGTTTTATGTGATAAATGTGAAGGTAACGAAAAAAATAAACCTATTTTAGGTTTGGTAATTATTAAAGATTTAAAGAAAGAAGGAGAATATTATAAAAATGGAACAATTTTTAACCCAGAAAACGGTAAAAAATATACCTGCCGTATTACTTTAAGTGATAATCCAGACGTTTTACAAGTTCGAGGCTACATATCTTTTTTATATGCTACACAGTACTGGAAACGATTAAAATAATTTCTAAAACTAATAATTATATTGTTTTTTATAGATGTTATAATACCTGTTCCGCTTCAAAAACTATTTACATATAGCATCACAGAAGCCGAAGCTAATTTTTTAAAACCAGGAATGCGCGTTTCTGTGCCTTTTGGTAAAAGCAAAATTTACACAGGTATTGTTTATAGCATACACAACGTAGCTCCAACAGCTTACGAAGCAAAAGAAATTTATCAAATTCTTGACGATTTTCCCATTGTAACATCAACACAATTACAACTTTGGCAATGGATGGCAAAATATTATATGTGTACTTTAGGCGATAT
Source organism: Neotamlana laminarinivorans (assembly GCF_020523925.1). GTDB lineage: Bacteria > Bacteroidota > Bacteroidia > Flavobacteriales > Flavobacteriaceae > Neotamlana > Neotamlana laminarinivorans. The sequence goes on from NZ_JAJAPW010000001.1 coordinate 230,190, forward strand.
AATGCGAGCTGCTTTACCAAGTGCCTTTATTTTAGAAAGCGAAACATTAATTACTAAAAATAATAAAAAAGTAATTGATGAAACTGTTTTAATAGATGATGAATTCTTAATTTATGAAGCACTTCATCATCAATCATCATTAAAAATACATGATGTTTCAAATATTTTAAACAAAAAAAATGTACTTCCTGTAATTAAGTCTTTAATAGAAAAAGAAGCTATTATTGTTGAAGAAGAGGTTTACGAAAAATACATACCTAAACTAGTTCGTTATGTAAGGTTGCATTCAAAGTATAATTCAGATGAAGCACTTCAAGGCTTGTTAGAAGATTTAGGAAGAGCTCATAAGCAAAAGGAAGTTGTTTTAAGTCTTTTCTCTTTAGCAGCAAAAACTAAGAAGCCAGTTAAAGTTTCAGAATTATCAAATGCAATAAATGCGTCTTCAGGAATTATTAAAACTTTAATAGATAAAGAAATTTTTGAAGAATACCACATACAAACAGATAGGGTTAGCTATTCAGGAGAACAAACAGAGGATAGTAAACAGCTTAATACGCATCAAAATACGGCTTATAATGAAATTTTAGAATCATTTAAAACTCAAAATGTAACATTATTACACGGGGTTACATCCTCTGGTAAAACCGAGATTTATGTTAAGCTAATAGAGGATGCATTAAGTAAAAAACAACAAGTTTTGTATTTGCTTCCAGAAATAGCGTTAACCACACAATTAGTAAATAGATTACAAAATTATTTTGGAGAAAAAGTAGCAGTTTTTCATTCAAAATACTCAACGAACGAGCGTGTAGAAGTCTGGAATAACGTTTTAAGTAATTCAAAAAAAGCGCAAATAATATTAGGGGCACGTTCTTCTATTTTTATGCCTTATATTAATTTAGGATTAATAATTGTAGATGAAGAACACGAGCAATCTTTTAAACAATTCGATCCGGCACCTCGATATCAAGCCAGAGATACAAGTATAGTTTTAGCTAATTTACATAAAGCAAAAGTGCTTTTAGGGTCGGCAACACCGAGTTTAGAAAGCTATTTTAATGCGAAACAAAATAAGTATGGTTTAGTTGAATTAATGCATAGGTATAACAATGTGCTAATGCCAGATATTGAATTAATAGATTTAAAGGATAAGCATAAAAAAAAGCGAATGAAAGGTCATTTTAGTGACCGATTAATCGAAGAAATGACTGAAGCTTTAAGCGAAGGTTACCAAGTAATATTATTTCAAAATCGTCGTGGTTATTCTCCAATAATTGAGTGCAACACTTGCGGTAATTCTCCGCAATGCCCAAATTGCGATGTAAGTTTAACCTATCATCAATACAGAAATCAATTACGTTGCCATTATTGTGGTTACAATACCATAATGATTCAAGATTGTATGGCCTGCGGTAGTCAAGATTTAGATAGTAAAGGTTTAGGTACGCAGCAAATTGAAAAGGAGGTTGAGGTGTTATTTCCCAACCATAAAGTTGCCAGAATGGATTTAGATACCACACGTGGCAAATATGGTTATCAAAAAATAATAACGGCTCTTGAGCAACAAGAAATTGATATTTTAGTAGGTACACAAATGTTAACCAAGGGTTTAGATTTTAGAAATATAAAACTAGTTGGTATAATGAATGCCGATAGTATGCTTAATTTTCCAGACTTTAGGGCGCACGAGCGTAGTTACCAACTTATGCAACAAGTAGCTGGTAGGGCAGGGCGAACTAAAGAGAGAGGCAAGGTACTAATACAGACATACAATCCACATCATAAAATTTTGCAACAAGTATCTACAAATAATTATGTGGAGATGTTTAAAGAACAAATGGACGAACGTTTCAATTTTAAATATCCACCGGTTTATAAGCAAATAAAAATTACGTTAAAGCATAAAGATTATAATAGAGTAGAGGCTGCATCAATATGGTTGACAAAATCATTAAGGCAGGTTTTTAAAAATAATGTTTTGGGGCCAGAAGCACCACCAGTGGCTCGTATTAGAAACCAGTTTCACAAAAATATTTTAATAAAAATTCCAAAAGAACAGTCTTTACAAAAAACAAAAGAAGCCATTATTAAAATTAATAATAGCTTCTTTAGTGTTAAAGATTTTAGGTCGGTTAAGTTAATTCTAAATGTCGATAACTTTTAAATCAAAATTATTGGATTTGGGATCAATATCTTGAATTGTACGTTTAAGAATTACAATAAACTAAGAAATTTTAATTTAGTGTAGGTTTAAATATTATTTAAAGCATCTACAAGTTGAGTTTTTTTGTTTCGGCTTAACGGAATTTCGTAAGCGCCAACTTCAACATTTTTACTATTAAATCTGTCAATTTTATCTAAATTAACAATATATGATTTGTGAATTCTTAAAAACTTACCTTCAGGTAATTCAGCTTCAAAAGATTTCATTGTAGATAAAACCACTAAGCTGTTTTCTTCTGTAACAAGTTTAACATAGTCCCCAAGGGCTTCAATCCATTTAATGTCTTTAATATATACTTTACGTTTTTTAAGGTTACTTTTAACAAAAATGTGTTCACCTTCTTCTTCATTAAAATCTAGAGTTAGTCTATGTTGTTCAATAGCCTTGTCTACAGAAGTGTTAAAACGTTCTCTGGTGATAGGTTTGTGTAAGTAATCGGTAGCGTCGTAATTAAATGCTTTAAAGGCATACTCGGTTTTACCAGTTACAAAAATAATTTGTGGTTTTTTGTTTAATACGTCTAACAACTCAAAGCCATTTAAAACAGGCATTTCAATGTCCAAGAAAATTAAGTCTACTTGATGCGTATTTAAACCATTTTTAGTTTCGAGAGCACTGCTGTACTCAGCAATTAAATTTAGCGAAGGATGATTCTCAACAAGCTTCACAATCGATAATCGTTGTATTGCTGAATCATCTACTACTACACAGTTTAAAGTCATAACATTTAAATTATTTCGGTTAAGATATCGACAATATTACAATAAATTCCGCTAAAAACCAAAAATCATCGGTGAAATGTGTTTTTTAACTTTTTTTTAACAATTTAGATGATTTGTTTTTTGCAATATTAAATAGAGAATAGTTGTCTAATATACAAATATTATATATTTTTGCAGCCAATTTTAAATTTTAAACAAATTTTTTATGAATCATTATGAAACTGTTTTCATCTTAAATCCCGTTTTATCTGAAGATCAGATAAAGGAAACAGTAAAGAAATACGAAGATTTTCTTGTTTCTAACGGTGCTAAGATGATATCGAAAGAAGATTGGGGCTTAAAAAAACTAGCTTACCCAATTCAAAACAAAAAAAGTGGCTTTTACCATTTATTTGAGTACACTGTACCAGGAGAAGTTATTAACGCCTTAGAAATTGAGTTTAGACGTGACGAGCGTTTTATGCGTTATTTAACTGTAAAATTAGACAAGCATGCAGTGGCTTGGGCAGAACGTAGAAGAGAAAAACTTAAAGTAAAAGCGTAATCATGGCAACATCTATAGAACAACAGTCTAAAGGAAAAAAAGATGGTGAAATTAGATATTTAACACCATTAAACATTGAAACTAATAAGCAAAAGAAATATTGTCGTTTCAAAAAATCTGGTATCAAATATATTGATTATAAAGATCCAGATTTCTTATTAAAGTTTGTAAACGAACAAGGTAAAATTTTACCTCGTCGTTTAACAGGAACTTCTTTAAAATATCAAAGAAAAGTATCTGTTGCTGTAAAAAGAGCGCGTCATTTAGCTTTAATGCCTTACGTAGCAGATTTATTAAAATAAAATACCGATAACAATGGAACTTATATTAAAACAAGACGTTGATAATTTAGGATTTAAAGACGATGTTGTAACAGTAAAGAACGGTTACGGTAGAAACTTTTTAATTCCTACAGGAAAAGCTATTTTAGCAACTGTATCTGCTAAAAAAGTATTATCTGAGAACTTAAAGCAAAGAGCTTTTAAAGAAAAGAAAATTGTTGATGATGCTAATGCTATTGCTGAAGCATTAAAAGCATTAGAAGTAAAAATCGCTGCTAAAGTAGGTGCTGGAGATAAACTTTTTGGTTCGGTAAATAATATTGACGTTGCTGAAGCTTTAGAAAAAGAAGGTCAAAGCATAGAGAAAAAATTTATTACAGTTACTACTGTTAAACGTTTAGGTAAGTATAATGCTACTGTTCGTTTACATAGAGACGTAATAGTTGATTTGCCTTTTGAGGTTGTAGCACAAGCTTAAGTTAACAAAAAGTTAATAAAATCTTAAAATAAATTAAAGCCACTCTTTCGAGTGGCTTTTTTTTGTATTAAATTTAAAGCATCAATTAATTATGCACGCATAATAGAAACAAAACTAACTTTAAAATTAACTTATGAAAAAAAATCTAATTCTATTAACACTTTTATGTTTTAGTATGTTTTCCTTTTCACAGGTAACAACATCAAATATCAAAGGGTTAATTACAGACACTACTACGGCTCCTCTTCCTGGTGCAAATATTTTAGCTGTGCACACTCCAACAGGAACAAAATATGGTGCTGCTACTAATTTTGATGGGCGTTATAACTTATTAAATCTTCGTATTGGTGGTCCGTATACTATAACAATAAGTTTTGTAGGTTATAAGGAACAAACTTTTAACGATGTTTATTTAACATTGGGCAAAACACAAAACTTAGATGTTGTTATGGCTGAAGAAAGTGAGTCTTTAGATGCTGTAGTAATTCAAGCTGGACAAGGTACAGGTACTTTTGGTAGCGATCGTACTGGTGCCGAAACAAGTGTTGGGCGTCGTGAAATTACCAGATTACCAACTATTTCGCGTTCAGCTTCAGATTTTACAAGGTTAGAGCCTACTGCAAGTGGTAATTCGTTTGGAGGTAGAAACGATCAATTTAATAACTTTTCTTTGGATGGAGCTATTTTTAATAACCCATTTGGTTTAGATTCTCCAACTCCTGGAGGACAAACTGGAGCGCAACCTATTTCATTAGACGCTATAGATCAAATTTCTGTATCTACAGCGCCTTACGATGTTACACAATCGGGTTTTACAGGTGCTTCTGTTAATGCCGTTACAAAGAGTGGAACCAATGAGTTTCACGGAACTGTTTATGGTTTTTATAGAAATGAAAGCATGACAGGTAAAAAAATTAAGGGCGACGAAGTTATTCGTCCAGATTTAAACCAAACACAATATGGTGTAAGTATTGGCGGGCCAATTATTAAAAATAAATTGTTCTTTTTTGCTAATTTTGAAAGTGATGAACGTGACGATTTAGGAACTAATGGCTGGGTACCAAATACCGGCTCTGGAGCTATTAATGAGTCTCGTGTTACAGAATCTGATTTAATTTTAGTGCAAGATGCTTTAGGTTCAATTGGTTATAATACAGGTGCTTATCAAGGGTTTACTTATGCATCAGAATCAACAAAAGGTATTTTTAAAATAGATTGGAATATTAACGATGATCATAGGTTAGCGGTAATTTATAACTTTTTAAATGCATCAAAAGGAAATCCAGCGCACCCTACAGCATTAGGTTTTAGAGGCCCAAATGCATCAACTTTACAGTTTGAAAATTCTGGTTACGAAATTAACAACAATATTCAATCTGTTCAGGTTGAATTAAACTCAACATTATCAGAATCATCTTCAAATAAATTACAAGTTGGTTATACACATTTCGATGATTTTAGAACGCCGTTTTCTACGCCGGCACCTGCAATTACCATACAGCAAGATGGGTCAAACTACATTATAGCTGGTCATGAGCCTTTCTCTATTAATAATAAGTTAGATCAAAAAGTATTTCAATTTACCGATAATTTAAATTTTTATAAAGGCGATCATACATTTACAGTAGGAGTTTCTTTCGAGAAGTTTGAATTTGATAACTCTTTTAACTTAGGAGCTTACGGTTATGGTGATGCTAGAGGTTATGTAGGTGCATTTGGTGCATTTGCTTCTGTAACAGATTTTTTAGCGGCTGTGGATAACGGTTTAATTGCCGATGCTATTACCGCTGCCGAAGCTACTTTTGCTTCAAACAATGCTAACGATTCTTGGGCACTTGCAGAAACCAACGTAGGGCAATTATCGTTTTATATGCAAGACGAGTGGAACGCTTCGGATAAGTTTAAATTAACATATGGTGTTCGTTTTGATAAGCCATTATTTTTCGATTCTTCAGATAAAGCGCAAGATGTTATCGACGGTACAACAGATTACGCTCCGGGTACTCCTTATGTAAATCCAAATACAGGTGAAATACAATATATTGATAATACCGAAATGCCAAGCAATAAGTGGTTAATATCTCCAAGAGTTGGTTTTAATTACGATGTATATGGAGATGAAACCTTTCAATTACGTGGTGGTTCTGGTTTATTTACAGGTCGTTTCCCATTTGTATGGTTAGGTAATCAAATTGGTAACCCAAACTGGTGGTTCCACCAAGCGGTAGATCCAGATTATAAGTTCCCACAAGTTTGGAGAACAAATTTAGGTGTAGATAAAAAACTAGAAAATGGTATTGTATTAACTGCCGATGTATCTTATACTAAAGATATAAACGCAGCTCATGTTCAAAATTGGGGATTAATAGAACCAACAGGAACTTTAGAAGGTGTAGATAACAGAGCCACTTATACTGCTGCAGATTATGTTCAAGTAGATGTGCCTTTTCCTGCTAATGCAAACGCTTATGTTATGACGAATTCTGATGAAGGTAGAATTTGGAATGTGTCTTTAAAAGCACAGAAAAATTTCAGCAACGGACTTTATACTATGTTAGCATACAACTATTTAAACTCTAAAGATGTAAACTCTATTGAAGCTGAAATTACAGGTGATGCATTTGCTGCTAACCCTGCTTTAGGAAATGTTAATGATGATGTTTTAGCGTATTCTAAATATGGAGATACACACCGTTTTATTGGTGTTGCAAGTAAAAAATGGAATTACGGAAACGATAAGTGGTCTACAACTATATCTACATTTTTTGAGTATGCTCAAGGCGGACGTTTTAACTACACATACGGTGGCGATATTAATGGAGACGGTTCTTCTTTAAACGATTTAATTTATATTCCAACCGCAACTGAAGTTACGCAAATGAATTTTGCCGATGCTGCCGATGCTGCTGCTTTTGAAAGTTACATTCAACAAGACGATTATTTAAGCGACCGTCGTGGTGAATATGCAGAGCGTTATGGAGCTTTAGCACCTTGGAGAGGAAAATGGGACTTAAAATTTCTTCAAGATTATAAAATTAAGGTATCTAATGATAAAACAAATACCATTCAATTCAGTTTAGATATTTTAAATATTGGTAATTTATTAAGTTCAGATTGGGGATTAATTCAACAACCAAACAACGTACAAATTTTAGGTGTTACGGTTGATGATACCAACACACCAACCTACACTTTTGATGGTGATTCAAGTACAAGTACTTTTGGTTACGATTCTAGTTTAGCTTCTAGATGGCAAATGCAAGTAGGTTTACGCTATATTTTCTAAAATAATAGCTTATATATTCTTAAATTTGCGCTCCTAATTCAGGGGCGCAATTTTTTTATATATGAAATATTTATTCGTTTTATTTCTTCTTGTTAGTGTATCATGTAAACAAGCACCAAAACAAGAAGAACAACCAGAAAAAACTAAACCATCTGTTTTATTAAGTAAGTTTACTTATTCTCCAGAAGCTTCAACTTTAATAAGTGTTCACCGCGGCGGAAAAGGTATAAAAAATTATCCTGAAAATTGTTTAGAAACAATTCAGTTTATAAACGATAGTATTAAAGGTGCCATATACGAAATAGATGTTGCACTAACTAAAGATAGTGTTTTAGTTTTAATGCATGATAACGCCATAAACAGAACATCAACAGGAAACGGTAAAGTATCAAATTTTACCTATAATGAACTATTACAGTATAATTTAAAAGATGATTTTGGAAATGAAACATCATTCAAAATTCCGTTATTTAAAGATGTTTTACAGTGGGCAAAAACTAATAATGTAATTTTAACAGTCGATATAAAACGGGGTGTTTCAGTAAAAAAAGTAGTAGATCAAATAAAGGAAGTTAAAGCTGAAGATATTGCGATTATTATAACTTACAATTTAGATCAAGCCACAGCTGCTTACAAAGAAGCTCCAGAATTACTTTTATCAGTTTCAGCAAGAAACGAAAAAGAACTCGATTGGTTAATACACTCAGGAATCCCTACCCAAAATATGCTGGCCTTTACAGGAACACGTTTGTCGCCAAATACGTTATACAGTAAAATACACGATTATGGTATCAAAACAATTTTAGGAACATTAGGAAACCTAGATAAACAAGCGAGCGCAAAAAACGATTCATTATACAGGGTTTGGTCTAAAAAAGGTATAGATATAATTGCTACAGACAGACCTTTTCAGGCTTATAATGCTATAAAAAACTAAACGAAATTTAATTTTTAAAGGATTACAATGAAATATAGAAGACTTACAAAAGAACAATTTGAGGAGTTGCACAAAGAGTTTATAAATTTTTTAGCAACACAATCAATAACTGCAGATGAGTGGGAAAATTTAAAAGTTAATAAACCGGAATTAGCCGAAACGGAGTTGGATGTGTTTAGCGATTTAATATGGGAAGGTGTTTTAAATAAAGCCGAGTATTTGGAGCATTTTGCACCGCAGCACATGTATTTATTTTATTTAAAGGAAGACAAAATGCATGCTATTGTTGTTAATGTAAAAAACGAAGAAATAGATATTACAACACAAGAAGGCTACGATTGGTTGCGAGAAAATTTGATGCATGACAGCGTAGAGTTTTTACAAGCAGATAAAGATTATACAGAAGATAAAAATGCTGATAAATTTAGTATGATAGAACAAGGAGCCATTATTACAAAAGGCGAATTATACAATTATTTTAATAAGCTTATAAATTAGTACCAACCAAGGTAATTATTTATTTTTGTCGTGTTTAGTGCAGTTATTGCACAGATAAATTAAAACTATAAAATGGCTCAAAAACCAAGTATACCAAAAGGGACAAGAGATTTTAACCCAGAGCAAGTTGCAAAACGTAACTACATATTTAGTACAATAAAAGGTGCTTTCGAAACCTTTGGTTTTCAGCCTATTGAAACACCAAGTTTTGAAAACTCTGATACTTTAATGGGTAAATATGGAGATGAAGGAGATAGATTGATTTTTAAAATCTTAAATTCTGGAGACTTTTACAGATCATTGGTTATGGATGATGCTGTTACCCTTAAAGGTGTTGATGATTTTTTTGTAATATTAAAAAAAGTCATTAATGATGATCAAGGTAATTTAAAAGATTCTATTGAAGCTGAATTTAAAATTGGATATACTGATGAACAATACAGAAAAAAATTAACCGACTATATTTTTAAAATTAAAGAAATTGATTTTGAAATGCTATTACCTTTAAATAAGGAAGATAAGGAAGTAGTTGAAAAGAGAATTCTTTCTAATTGTGTTAGATTTATTTTGTTTAATTCTAAAACTCATATTTCAAAAATTTCAGAAAAAGCATTGCGTTACGATTTAACCGTACCATTTGCACGATACGTAGTGCAACACCAAAACGACATAGAGTTTCCGTTTAAACGATACCAAATTCAACCAGTTTGGCGTGCCGACAGACCTCAAAAAGGCCGTTTTAGAGAGTTTTATCAATGCGATGCCGATGTTGTAGGTAGTACAAGTTTATGGCAAGAGGTAGAGTTTATACAGTTATACGATACCGTGTTTACAGCCTTAAAACTTAACGGAGTTACTATTAAAATTAATAACCGAAAAATTCTTTCTGGTATAGCCGAAGTTATAGGAGCTAGCGATAAGTTAATCGATTTTACAGTGGCTTTAGATAAGCTCGATAAAATAGGTGAGGAGAAGGTTAAAGAAGAAATGTTGAGTAAAGGAATTTCTGCCAGTGGTATTGAAAAACTTCAACCTTTATTTAGTTTGTCTGGTGATTTTCAATCGCAAATTGAAAGCTTAAAAGGTATTTTAGAAGCATCGGAAGATGGAAAAAAAGGTATTGAGGAATTAAGTTTTATTGATGCAGCCATTAAAGAATTAGGTTTAACTACAGCCAAATTACAGTTAGATGTAACTTTAGCTCGAGGGCTTAATTACTACACAGGCGCCATTTTTGAAGTATCTGCTCCAGAAGGTGTAAAAATGGGATCTATTGGAGGCGGTGGTCGTTACGACGATTTAACTAATATTTTTGGTAAACCAGACACTAGTGGTGTAGGTATAAGTTTTGGTTTAGATAGAATTTATTTGGTTTTAGAAGAGTTGAATTTATTCCCAGAAACTGTAAATAAAAACGTTGAAGTATTATTTATAAACTTTGGAGATAAAGAAGCTTTATTTAGTTTAAAAGCCATTAAAAAATTACGAGAAGCAGGCATAAACGCAGAATTATATCCCGATGCTGCTAAAATGAAAAAACAAATGGCGCATGCCAATAAGCGAAACATACCATTTGTTGTTATTATTGGAGACCAAGAAATAGCTTCTGATACCTACGCTTTAAAAAATATGAGTTCTGGCGAACAATTTAAAATACCGCTTAACGAATTAATACAACAAATAAAGTAACATAGAAAAGCCTTGAGAAATCAAGGCTTTTTTTACGTTAAATATGGCCGTATCAATCAATATATAAATCTTTATTTCTTGATATAGAATTTATTCTACCTTCCGTAATTTTAATAAAAGTTTCTAGCGTTTTTCAGTATACAACTTGTTTGTATAAATAGGTTAAATATTCAATTTTTTATTTTATTTAAAACTCCTTTTAATTAATAGGGACTTATAACAAGCGGCTTTATTTGTTTAGGATAATAATTAGCATTTGGCGAGAGTTATACTTTAAAAATCCAATCTCAATTGGTTTTTAATAATGGTTTTATTTAGGGCAGTATTAAAAGCAATTTCAGCATTTTTAGAGTGTAACAGTTTATTAAATAAAATTACCGTAGCTTCAGCATCACCACGAGCTCGGTGGCGTGCTGCAATTTCAATGTTTAAATCGTTGCAAATACGTCCTAAGCTGTAAGATTTATAACCTGGTAATAATTGGCGAGAAAGTTTTACAGTGCATAGTTTCTTTCTATTAAATGTTATGCCAATAGCTTTATACTCATTGCGTATTACATTGTAGTCAAAATTCGCGCTATGAGCAACAAATACACTGTTTTTAGTTATTTCTAGAATACGTTTAGCTATTTGTTTAAAAGTAGGCGCATTTGTAACCATAGCGTTTGTAATTCCAGTAAGCTGTGTAATATATTCGGGAATATAGGTTTCGGGATTAACCAGCGATGTAAATTCATCAATAATAAATTCACCATCATATTTAAAAATAGATATTTCTGTAATTTTTCCACCTTTTCCTGTGGTTTCAACATCTATAATAGTGTACATTGTTTGCTTATAATTAACTTAAAATAGTAGTTTATTTTACTCAAATATAGTTAATTGTTTAGCTCATATAAATAGAGGCGATAGCTTTTTAAGTTTTATTTTAAAATATTATATGTTATACAACCTCGATGTTATACGTAGTAAACCTTGGTAAAGCATAATAAAATAAGATAGTCTAAAAAATTACTTTTTTCTTAACCTAAACTTGTTTCAGATTCTAATATATTTTGAAAATATTAAGTTTGAGGTTTTGAAATAAACTCAGAATAATAGATTTACACTTTTTAGAACACTTTTTTTAATATTGTAGATAGATCTAGATTTACATAATCTTCTAAAGGGAAGCCCTATAATAGTAAAAGCTTACAATAATAGCGAATTGTTATAAACTTTTTTAATGCGTTTAGCTATAAAGCAAGCTTTCGCGAAACACATAAAAAAAAGCCTAACACTTTCATGTTAAGCTTTTACTGTTGTAGCGAGATCGAGATTTGAACTCGAGACCTCCGGGTTATGAATCCGACGCTCTAACCAACTGAGCTACCTCGCCGTATTGCGGGTGCAAATATAATAACATTTATTAGGTATGCAAATACTTATTTGAGAAAAAATTTATAAATTTTAGGTAAAACTAATTAACAAATTTATATATTAGGCAACATAAACTTTACAATTACACATGGACGACAAAATTAAATTTAACATAGAATTCCCAATTCATGCTTCACCGCAACTCTTATATCAATATATATCAACACCTTCTGGTTTGTCCGAATGGTTTTCAGATAACGTAAATTCTCGTGGAGAATTGTTTACCTTTATTTGGGACGATAGCGAAGAACAAGCAAAATTACTAAACAAAAAAAGTGGTGAGCGTGTTAAATTTAGATGGCTTGAAGATGAAGAAGATGACCAATCGTATTATTTTGAAATTCGTATACAAGTAGATGAAATAACTAAAGATGTTTCTTTAATAGTTACAGATTTTGCAGAAGAAGATGAGGTAGATGAAGCTAAAATGCTTTGGGATAACCAAATTTCTAGCTTAAAACACGTTTTAGGTTCGGTTTAGCAAAAAGAAATTTTAATTAAATTATATTTGTCCCGCTTAATTAATAGCGGGATTTTTTTATGATAAATTTTAACGGAACTATACAAAACGAGAATAACATTTTAACTCCAGAAAATAGAGGTTATGCTTATGGTGATGCACTTTTTGAAACATTAAAAGTAAGTCATGGTAAAATTTTGTTTTGGGAAGACCATTATTTTAGGCTAATGGCTTCTATGAGAATTCTACGCATGGAAATACCTATGAGTTTTACTATGGAGTTTTTAGAATCAGAAATTTTAAAAACTTTAGAAGCTTGTAATTTAAAAAACAGTACTTGTCGTGTAAAATTATTAGTTCATAGAGTAGAAGGTGGCTTATATTTGCCAGAACATAATAATGTAAATTACATAATTACTGCTAAAGTTTTAAAATCAGATTTTTATATGTTAAATGATGATACTTACGAAGTTGAATTGTTTAAAGATTATTATGTAGCACCCGGATTGTTATCTACATTAAAAACTAATAATAAAGTTATTAATGTTGTAGGAAGTATTTTTGCAAACGAAAATGGTTTTAATAATTGTTTACTTTTAAATACCAATAAAAAAGTAGTAGAGGCTTTAAATGGAAACATTTTTTTAGTTAAAGGAAACAAAATTAAAACACCTGAATTATCAAATGGTTGTTTAAAAGGTGTGATGCGGACCCAAATTATTGATATTATTAAGTCGTTGCCAGAATTTAAAATTGAAGAAGCCGAAATTTCACCTTTTGAGCTTCAAAAGGCTGACGAAATTTTTATTACTAATGTTATTGTAGGAATTCAGCCTATAACAAAATACAGAAAAAAGAACTTTAATAATGAAGTTGCAAAATCAATACTTCAAAAACTAAACGTAAAAGTAAGATTAGGTTAATTATAGCTTGGGTGTTCTGGTGCGTTAGACCAAATGCTGTATTCGCCACCAAGTTCTATCATTTTTTCTTTCCAGAAAAATTCATAGTCTTTTTCAATAATATTTTTTTTATGGATGTTTTCTGTAACTACCCAAGAACTAGCCTTTAACTCGTTTTCAAGTTGGTGTTCTCCCCAGCCAGAATACCCCAGAAAAAACCTAATGTCGGTCTCTTTGATAGTTTTGGTTTTTATAAGTTCTGCCACTTTAGAAAAATCGCCGCCCCAATAAATCCCTAAAGAAATTTCAATACTATCAGGAATTAGTTGAGGAATTTTATGAATAAAATATAAGTTATCCTGTTCTACAGGGCCACCATTGTAAATTTTAAAATTGGCTTTTAATTCTGGAATTAAATCGTTAATAGTATAATCTAAAGGTTTATTTAATATAAATCCTATAGAACCTTCCTGTGTGTGGTCTGCGAGAAGTACTATGGATCGATTAAAAGAAACATCTCCAATAATAGCAGGTTCTGCTATTAATAAATTACCTTTCTTTGGGTTAGCTTTATCCATATTTTAAGGTGTTTATATCTTAAATCTAATATAAATTTCTCACAAATGCAACTGTTTGCTGTATAATAAAAAAAAAGCCTTCATAATTGAAGGCTTTTAAACTTATTTTATAAATAAATTAGTTTACAGCGTCAGATAAATCAGATCCAGCTTTAAACTTTACTACGTTTTTAGCTTTAATTTTGATTGTCTCTCCAGTTTGTGGATTTCTTCCTTCTCTAGCAGCTCTTTTAGAAACTGACCAAGAACCAAAACCTACTAAAGAAACACGGTTTCCTTTTTGTAATGCTCCCTCAATTTCAATTAATGCGCATTCTAAAGCTTTTTTTGCAGCAGCTTTAGTAATTCCAGCGTGTTCTGCCATTGCGTCGATTAAATCTGTTTTGTTCATAATTTTAATATTTAATTATTAATAAAGTGGTTAAACATTTTCGTTAAATCCTATACAAATTTATACGGATTATGTAATCAGGCAAGTAATAGCAAGGGAAATCCCCGTATTTGTTAATAACTTGCTTGTTTTGTTAATAAAGCTATTGTATTTTGTCGATATTCCTTTCAATGATAGTGTATATAAGGGCTTACAGCATTTTAGCATCGCTTTTAAAGCTATAGCCATTGAGTAACGATTTTATGTCCATTAATCGTTTTCCAGGAAGCTTCATTTGGTTTATTATTATGTAGCCGTTTTGTACAGCAACTTTTAATTCTTTTTTTGTTGAAATTATCGAACCTGTTTTAAAATCGTGACTAGTTGTTTCTTTTTCTGCCTTATAAATTTTTACATCTAGTTTTTCTTCACCGTTATTTAGCACGCACCATGCTGCTGGATATGGACTTAAACCACGTATTTTGTTGTAAATATTATCTAGTGGCTTTGTCCAATCTATTTTACAATTATCACGATTTAATTTATAAGCTGTTTTAATATTTACGTTTTCTTTTTGTTTTTGGGTTTTTACATTTCCTTTTTCTATTTCCGAAACTGTTTTAAGTACTAGTTGGCTACCAATTTTCATTAATTTATCATGTAAACTACCAGCGTTATCATTGGTTTCAATGTTTATTTCTTCTTGAAAAATCATATCGCCAGTGTCTATTTTTTCGTCTATAAAAAATGTAGATACCCCTGTTTTTGTTTCACCATTAATTATGGCCCAATTAATAGGTGCAGCACCCCGATAATTTGGTAATAAAGAGGCGTGTAAATTAAATGTGCCGTATTCGGGCATTTGCCAAACAGCTGTTGGTAGCATTCTAAAAGCAACTACAATTTGTAAGTTGGCATTTAAACTTTTTAATTCTGTTAAAAATGTTTCGCTTTTTAAATTTGTTGGCTGTAAAATATTTAAGTTTTGCGATTTTGCATATTGTTTTACTGCGCTTTCATTTAGTTTACGGCCACGACCGGCAGGTTTATCGGGAGCTGTAATTACACCAACAATATTATAATTTTGCTCTACTAATGTTTTTAAAGTATCTACAGCAAAATCGGGTGTGCCCATAAATATAATTTTTAAATCTCTCATGAATTGATTTTTTTTTATAAATGACTAAGCTTATAAGTATTGCTTTCTGTGATTTTTATAATGTTTTGTTCTAATAATAATTGTAAGTTTTGTTTAAGTTCGGTTGGTGTACATTTTAAATGTTCTTGTAGTACCCTTGACGATAAATCTTGATTTTGAAGCAGTTCTACAATTTTTATTTTAAGGTTAAACGTGGCATTATTAGTTTTAGTACCATTTAAATTTAAACAGACAGAACACACACCACAGGGTTTTGTGTTTTTCTCACCAAAATAGGAGAGCAGTTGCTCGCTTTTACATATTTCATTATTTTCGGTATAGTTTAGCATAGCAGTAACTTGCTTCTGTTTTTGCTTGTTTTGTTTTTTTATGGTTTTTGCTATTCTGTTTATAGTTTTATCATCTTCTCGAGGTTCAATAAACGTAATTTGTGCATCTGTTTTATTTAATGATAATGTAATAATTTCGTCGCGTTTTAAATTTTGTAAAATTTCTATAATATGTTCTGCAGAAGCAGACGATTTTTTTACAACTTTATTTAAATCTATAGCAGTTTCATTATCAAAAATGCCACCATACATTCGTAAAATAGATTTTACAATAATGTCAATTTTAGGGTTTTGTTCTAAATAGTTAAAAAGCGTGTTGTTGGTTGTTATAAATTGTAATTTAACTTTGTTTTTAAACTGTTTTGATAATGAAATAATACTGTTCCTATCTAATAATAGTAGTGCGTTATAGCATAATGTAGCATTAAAATTGTAGGTTTTGTTAAAGGTGTAAAAATCAAAATCAAAAGTTTCAAATTCTCCTTCACCATAAGAAATTTGAAAATAACTACATAACTTTCTGTAAACTTGTTTAACCATGTTTACAGAAGGTAAAACTTTTAAAAATTGGTTTTTAATTAAAAGCTCATCGCTATTGTTTTTTAAAATAATAGCAAAAGCTTTTTCTCCATTTCTGCCAGCACGTCCAGCTTCTTGAAAATAACTTTCAATACTTTCGGGTAAACTGATGTGAATTACTGTTTTAACATCTGGTTTATCTATGCCCATTCCAAAAGCATTTGTAGCTACCATAACTTGGTTTTTATTATTTAACCAATTATTCATATTTGTAGCTTTATCATGATTATTGAGCCCGCCATGATAGGTTGTTGAACTTATGTTTTTAGAGTTTAAAAAAGAAGAAATTTCGTTAGTTAGCTTTCGGTTTCTTACATAAATAATTGAAGGCGCTTTATATTTTTTTAAAATAGCTTCAACTTTGTAAAGTTTATCTTCTTCATGAAAAACCATGTAAGCTAAATTGCTTCTAAAAAATGATTGTTTAAATAGCTTAGGATTAATAAAATCAAGTTCTTTTATAATATCTTTAACCACCTCAGGAGTTGCAGAAGCTGTAAGTGCAATTACGTTGGCTGTAGGTTGTATTTGCCTTAAAATTGCAATGTTTTTATAGGCTGGTCTAAAATCGTTTCCCCATTGCGATATGCAGTGAGCTTCATCAACAGCAATTAAATTAACATGCATTTGTTTTATACGACTCTGTACTACTTCTTGTTGTAAGCGTTCTGGCGACAGGTATAAAAACTTATAATTACCATAAACACAATTATCTAGTTTGGTATCAAGCTCATTATAACTTATACCACTAGTTAATGCCATGGCTTTTATGCCCTTATTGTTTAAGGATTTAACTTGGTCTTGCATAAGTGCAATTAATGGAGAAATTACAATGCAAATACCTTTTTTAGCAAGAGCCGGTACTTGAAAACAAATAGATTTGCCACCGCCTGTAGGCATTAATGCAAAAGTGTCTTCACCTTCAATTACAGCATTTATAATAGCTTCTTGATGTCCTCTAAACGAAGTAAATTTCCAATAGCGTTCTAGTATGTTTATGGGGTGTTCCATTTACATGCCTAAAGCTTTTAATATGAAATTAGTGCGATTTTCAACAGTATCAAAAGGTACATCAATTAAATTATAATTATATTTTGTGTAAGTATTAACTAGGTTTTCATGAATTTGCAAAGCCTGTTCAAAACTTTCATAGCGTTCACTATCGCTAGTGTAAATTTCTTTCCATGGTTTTAAAATAAAAACGGTATCGTAAACAGCAGTTTTGCAAGTATTAATAAAGGTTTCTGGATAGCTGTCACCTATGTAATCCATATATGCTAAAACATCATGAACACCTCTATCAAAAAAAATTGTATTGTTAGGATAATTATTGGCTTGGGTAAATTGTTTTTGTCGTCCTTTTAAAAGCATTTCGCTAAACAGTAGGGGGTTTGTTAAAAATAACTGGTCTATACCATCCTTTTTAGCATCTATAGTTACTTGCCTAGAAATTTCTTCAAGACAAATATATTTCCTTTTAATAAGTTCGTTTACAATACTAGATTTTCCAGTACCAGGTCCACCTGTAATTACAATTTTTTTGGTTTTCAATTCAAAATATTTTTGGTAAAAATCGTAATAAAAGAGCTATAAAAAAAATGGAAACAAAACTCTATATTTGCAACTTATAAAAATAACTATGGACGCATCATCTAATTCTGAAGCATTTTACGAAAAATTAAAATCTCAATTACACGAAACAACAAGCTGGCCTGCAGAGTATTTGTACAAGTTTATCGTTAAAACAGACTCAAAAAAAATAGCTTTGGTAGAACGTATTTTCGATAATATGGGAGCTGTAATTAACACTGTAGAGTCTAAAAACGGTAAGTATACTAGTATATCTATAAATTTATTGATGCGAAATCCTGATGCTGTTATAGAAAAATACAAAGAAGTAGCAGAAAAAGTAGAAGGCGTAATAAGTCTTTAGTTTTTTTTCGTATTTTGCGAATGCATAAATACTACATGCAAAAATTTTAAAACTTCACATTTATTTTGATTGATAACTTAGAATACAATACCGAACGCGAGCATTTAATTATTCCAGAATATGGACGACATATGCAAAAAATGATTAACCATGCTAAAGCGATTGAAGATAGAGAAGAACGTAACAAAATAGCCAAATCTATTATAGCCGTAATGGGTAATATACAACCACATTTACGTGATGTTGCCGATTTTCAGCACAAATTATGGGACCAACTATTTATAATGTCTAATTTTGAATTAGATGTAGATTCACCTTACGAAAAACCAACAAAAGAACTTTTCGAGGAGCGCCCAGAACCTTTAAAGTACCCACAAAATCACCCTAAATATCGTTTTTACGGAAATAATATTAAAACGATGATAGACGTAGCAAATACATGGGAAGAGGGCGATTTAAAAGAAGCATTAGTTTATACTATTGCTAATCATATGAAAAAATGCTTCTTGAATTGGAACAAAGACACCGTTGAAGATGATGTAATTTATGATCATTTATACGAGTTATCTGGTGGAAAAATAAACCTGAAAAATTCTGATGAAGATTTAACAGATTCCTCTAGCCTAATGCGAAATAAGGGTAAATTCTCGAACAACAAAAAAACACACCACAAAAAAAATAACAGACAAAGAAAACGTTACTAAACTTTATGGGAACATTTAAAATTGAAGGCGGCCACCAATTAAAAGGAAGCATTCAACCACAAGGTGCAAAAAATGAAGCTTTACAAATATTATGCGCTGTTTTACTTACACCAGAAAAAGTAACCATTAATAATATACCCGATATTGTTGATGTAAATAAGCTTATTAAACTTCTAGAAAAACTTGGTGTTAAAATAGAAAAGCTAAGTAGAAGCACTTACACATTTCAAGCTAACGAAGTAAATTTAGAATATTTAGAGTCTGACCAATTTAAAATTGATGGTCGTGGTTTACGCGGTTCAATCATGATTGTTGGCCCTTTACTGGCGCGTTTTGGTAAAGGTTATATACCTAAACCAGGTGGAGACAAAATAGGTCGTCGCCGTTTAGATACTCATTTTGAAGGCTTAATAAAATTAGGTGCTAAATTTGGATACAGCAAGGAAGAACAGTTTTACGGTGTAGAAGCCGATAAACTAAAAGGTGCTTATATGTTACTTGAAGAAGCTTCGGTAACAGGTACAGCAAACATTGTTATGGCAGCGGTTTTAGCCGAAGGACAAACAACTATTTATAATGCGGCCTGCGAACCATATTTACAGCAACTTTGTAAAATGCTAAATCGTATGGGAGCTAAAATTAGTGGAGTTGGCTCTAATATGCTAATTATTGATGGTGTTGAAACACTTGGAGGTACAGAGCATACAATGCTGCCAGATATGATTGAAATTGGTAGCTGGATAGGTTTAGCTGCAATGACAAAAAGCGAACTTACCATTACTAATGTAAGCTGGAACGATTTAGGAATAATTCCTTCTGTATTTAGAAAATTAGGAATAACTGTAGAAAAGCAAGGAGACGATATTTTTATACCAGCACACACTGATGGTTACGAAATTCAGAATTTTATTGATGGTTCTATATTAACCATTGCAGATGCGCCTTGGCCTGGGTTTACACCAGATTTATTAAGTATTATTTTAGTTGTTGCAACACAAGCACGAGGAAGTGTACTTATACATCAAAAAATGTTTGAAAGCCGATTGTTTTTTGTTGATAAATTAATAGATATGGGGGCTAAAATTATACTTTGCGACCCACATAGAGCTACAGTTATTGGTCATGATTTTAAATCGACTTTAAAGGCAACAAAAATGACTTCGCCCGATATTCGTGCTGGTGTATCACTTTTAATAGCTGCTTTATCAGCAAAAGGAACATCAACAATTATGAATATTGAACAAATTGATAGAGGTTACGAGAATATAGACGAACGTTTACGAGCTATTGGTGCTAAAATTGAACGTTTAGATTAAACTAAGACATATTTTATCAAAAAAATCCTGAAAACTTAATGCTTTCAGGATTTTTTTATTGATAATTTGTAAGTGGAGCCTATTAGTTATCGTTGTTTATAGATTCTATATCACTATATTCAATATCAAACTCTACATCTATAATTTTCCCGTTTGTAATACTAACTTCCCTGTAATCTTCATCGCTGTAAGTAGTAAAATTGAAGGTCCCAGAAAATGTGTTATTAGTTGTACTGTAAGATGTAATTTTAAAAATACCTGTTCCACTTTCGGGGTTAGAAATACCTGCGTAATTAATATCTTCAGATAAGATATCTCCATACCAATAAACACCAAAAAAACCACCTAAGTTATTTTCATCAATAGGATTTATTCTATAATGTTCAGAATAAGTGGTTCCCTCAGCAAAATTATTAAAGTCGCTACCATAAGCAAATAAAGCTAAAGTGTGAATATCTTTAAGTACATCAGTAAGTTCGTCTATATTTGTAAAGGTCATTGAAAGTCCATATGAGTTATCTTGATAAATAGTAAATTGGGCACTACCCAAAACACTTATAAAATTTGAGCCATCTATATTTGCTTCAGCTACAACAGGTTCATTTAGTTTTGTTGTATCTTCTATTATATCTTGAATACAACTATTTAATAAGGTTATAATTAACGGAACAAATCTTAAATATAATTTTTTCATGTTTCTGATAATTTTAATATTTAATTATACTTGTTACAGAGAATTCTCCGTCTGTTATGCTTACTGAACCATCACCTATGCCTTCATAATCGGCGATTACATCAAAGTTTCCAACAGCAGAATTGCTATCGTAATAGGATAGTGTAATAGTACCAGATCCGTATTCGTAGCCAGCAGTGTAATATTCATCTGTAGCTGTTGAAACAGTAATACTTGTTGTATTTACTTCGTTGGTTATGCTTTCTAGATTGTAAGTAGTGCCTTCTACAGGATTATAAATGGTGATATTTACAAACTCGTCGGTTCCCAAAATCATACCTGTAATAGCTAAAGTGTTTACAGCATAAGCACCTGCTGTATAAGTTGCATTAAACGAATTGTTGCTAATATCACATGTTAAATAATCCCCATCTGGGTTAAGGTTGTCTGGGTTATTGCTACTACAATTAAAAAGAGAGGTAGAAATTAATAAGATGATGATTTGATTAGTTAAAGCTTTCATATTGATTTTGTTTTAAGCTCTTAGGAGTTTTCAAAATTAATATGGGTTTTTAGTATAATCAATACGGATTTTCACGGATTTTTATCAGAAATAAAATAAAAAAGCCACTAATTTAGTGGCTTTTTTATTTTTGTTATTTAGCTATAAAATTAAGCTTTATCTTTTCTAGACTTAAAAACATAGGTTATACCAAAGTTAATACCAAATGATGAGTAAGGTACTTTTTGAGATAGTTCTTTTGATGAGTCTGTGTTTGTATTAGATAATTCATCTACATACGTTGTTCGTTTATTAACCCCATCTGGTAAATTATCTATAGTATAATAACCTTCCGCTGCTAGTGTACCATCTTCTAAATAGATGTTAGTGTTAAACTCTTGAATTTCAGAATAATTGCGTTTTAAACTTATTCCGTAATATTCTGCTTCTGCAAATAGACTGAAATTAGAATTTTTAATATCGTATTTATAACCAAGTGCACCTACAAAACCAAGAGGAAAGTGGCCATGGAAGTTTTCTTTATAATTGGTAACCGAGTATGAATCTTCAGGTAAACCTAGTGCAGCAGCTTCATCATCTGAAAAAACAGATTTTTGATAAACAACAGCTTCAGTTTTTCCTCCAATTTTAACTAAAGCTCCAAAACGCCCGTATATATTGTTGGTGAATTTATAGACTACAGCTAATGATGCGCCAAATGCACGTGCTCGTGCTATGGCATCAACCTCTGTGTCTGGTAATGATACACTACTTACAGTTTGGTCTGCACCATGTAAATAACCTAATGAAAGATCGGCACCAAATGTATCATTAAAAAAGTAAGTTCCTCTAATTTGTATGTTGGAGCCTTCACCATAGCTACCGTAGCTGTTAGAAGTTTCGGAAATTGTTATTTCTTCACCAAGTTTCATTCCAGCACTGCTTATAGCTGTACCACCACTTACCGAAATTTGGAATTGAGCATGTGATAATAGTGCACATGCCACAGATAAGGTTAATGTTAAAAATTTAGTTTTCATGTTATAATGTTTATTGGTTTTATTCAATTAATAAGCTGACAAATATATATCGATGTTTACTTATTTTAGAATAAAGAATGTTAAAAACTAAATATTTTTAATTTAAAGCTGATTTATAGGTTTGTAAACAGCGTTCACGAGCGGCTTTGTGTTCTACTATTGGTTTAGGATAAGTTAATTCTTGATATTCTGGAACCCATTTTTTTATATACTCATGATTTTTATCGAATTTTTGAATTTGAGTAGTTGGATTAAAAATTCTAAAATAGGGTGCTGCATCTACCCCAGAACCAGAAACCCATTGCCAATTTCCTATATTACTGGCTAGTTCATAATCATGTAATTTCTCTGCAAAATAGGCTTCACCCCAGCGCCAATCTATTAACAAGTGTTTACATAAAAAGCTACCTACAAGCATGCGCACACGGTTATGCATATAGCCTGTTTCGTTAAGTTCGCGCATGCCTGCATCTACTAGCGGATAACCTGTTTTACCTTCACACCAAGCTTTAAATTCGGTTTCGTTATTTCGCCATTTAATGTTATCGTATTTTGGTTTAAAAGCTTTGGTTACAGTTTCTGGGAAATGCCATAATATCTGCATGAAAAATTCTCGCCATATAAGCTCTTGCCAGAATATCTCGTTTTTTTCTGCAATAGCCTTTTTTACCATTTTGCGCACACTTACTGTACCAAAACGTAAGTGCGGACCTAAATGTGAAGTGCCATTTTTTGCAGGAAAGTTTCTAGTATCTTCGTAATTAGCTATTAAAGTTGGTGTAACATCATAATCTGAAATATTTTGGCCGGAGGTTATAAAGCCAATATCTTGTAATGTTACATTAGGTAATCGTGTGTGTTCTATTAAATTGTGTAAAACTGAGTTTGTGTAAAAAATTTTTAAGCTATTACTATCAAAGGTTTTTTTCCAAAGTTTCATATATGGTGTATACACTACATACGGATTACCATCTGCCTTTACAATCTCATTTTTTTCAAAAATAACCTGATCTTTAAATGTTTTAAACGAGATGTTATTATCGTTTAAAAGCTTTTTAATTTCTTCATCTCTTTGTAATGCATAAGGTTCATAATCGTGGTTTGTGTAAACAGTATTTACATTATATTCATTTATAATTTCTTTGTAAACCTCAATGGGTGTACCTGAGTATATCGCTAAACTGCTGTTGTGCTCCTTTTGCAGTGTTTTTCGCATGCTTTGAAGGGTGTTAAATATAAAATTTACCCTAGCGTCATTTTTTGGTAATTTTTCTAGAATTTCCTTGTCGAAAATAAAAATGGGAAGTACTGGGTAATCTGCATTTAAAGCTTCATAAAACCCAATGTTGTCATCTAAACGTAAATCGCGACGAAACCAAAATATGTTTATTTCTTTATTCATTTAATAAAATCCAAAAAGTTTTTCTAATTTTTCTTTGCGATAATTAAAAATTTCTTCAAGTTTTGGCTTCACTAATATAGGATGTACTAACTGGCCTAAAAGCCCAAAAGGAATTTTATAGTCAATTATATCTTCCATTTCTACACCGCCTTCTATTTCTTTAATAAAATGTTTGTGATGCCACAATTGGTAAGGGCCAAAGCGCTGTTCATCTACAAAATAGTGTTTATCAATTACATGAGTTATTTCTGTAACCCATTTTGTTTTTATACCGAACACTGGTGTAACTATGTATTGAATTATTTGTCCTGCAAACATTGGTTTATCTGCACCGGACAAAATATTAAACCCCATGTAGTCTGGAGTTATTACTTTTAAATTTTTAGGATCTGATAAAAAATCCCAGGCTGTATTTACAGAAATTGGTAAGTTTTGCTTTTTATGTAGGGTGTATATTTTCATGTTTTAATTATTTATAACAATGTAGGCATTTAATGATGTGGCAATAATTAACCATACAAAATAGGGGAGTATTAGTAAGCTTTTTTGCTTTAAAACTGGATAATATTTTATAAGAAAAAATCCGATTAAAAAAGTTAAAAGAATAATACATATTAAACCAATGAGCATTAAATGTTTATTGAAAAAAATAAAATTCCAACCTACATTTAATAGAAATTGAAAGGTAAATAATCCTAATATAGTTGTTGTTGGTATTTGTTTGTAGAGGTAAGACATGTATATAGAAAAACAAATCATTATTAATGTCCACGCAACACCAAATACCCAACCTGGAGGCGTCCAAGGTGCTTTATTAAGGTTTAGGTACCAATCTGTTTGTGGCCCGTTATTCATTAACCAGCTACCAATACCTAGTGCGGTAAAATTTATAATTAAGAAAATTAATATTAATTTTTTCAATTTTTTAATTATTTAGTTTGTAGTACTTCTATTTGTTTTGCTATCGCGTCTGCTTCAGCAAATTTACCATCACTTTTAGATCGGTTAATAGTAGAAAGTTTATGGCTTTCTTGCATTAATTTTTTATACTTTTCCTGTAACCTTTCTATTTCCGTCTTCTTTTTAAATAGTTTAAACATAATTAGTTTAAGTGTTTTGTTATTTTGTTACTTAAAGGCCTGGTAATGGAAGAAAAATAGTCGATAAGTTCGCCTTTTGGACTAACTAAATATTTTTGAAAATTCCATTTAACCGAACTGTTAATTTTGTTGTTATTTGATTTTTTTGTTAACCAATTATACAAAGGATGCTGTTTAGTTCCTTTTACATCTATTTTTTCAGTAATTATAAATGATACGCCATAATTTACTTGGCAAAAGGTTTTTATGTCTTGCGATTTACCTGGCTCTTGACTACCAAATTGATTACATGGGCAACCTATTATAATTAATTTGTTTTTATATGTATTGTATAACTGTTCAAGCTCTTTATACTGCGGTGTAAAGCCACATTTAGATGCTACGTTTACAAATAGTATAAATTTACCTTTAAATTGTGATAAATCTATATCTTCGTTTGATATGGATTTAATGCTAATGTTATAAAGCGAATTTATATTATAATTTGGACTAATGTTTTTTGAACAGAACAGGGTTTTTAAACAAATCATAACTTGAAACTTACAATTCCACAATCCATTTGAAATATTTGTCCTGAAATAGATGCTGCTTTAGTAGATAACAGAAATTCTCCCATTTCAGCAACTTCGGTTGGATCTAAATATTTTTTTAATGGGTGTCTTTCCGTAATGTTTTCAATCATTTTCTCATTACGTAAAAGCTTGCTTGCGAGTTCTGTATTGGTAACTGTTGGTGCAATGGCGTTAACTCTTACTGTAGGAGCTAATTCTGCGCCTAAAGACTTAACTAAGCCTTCAATACCAGATTTTGCGGTTACTATACTGGCATGAAAAGGCATTCCTAATTTGTTGGCAACAGTACTAAATAATAAAATTGACGGATTTGTTCCTGTTTTTAAAAGCGGTAAATATGCTTGTATTGATTTAACAGCACCTAAAACATTAATTTCAAAATCGTTTTTAAAATCGTTTAAGCTTAAACGAGAAATAGGTTTTAAGTTTATACTACCAGGACAATAAATTAAGCCATCTAAATTATTTATTTCTGGTAATTCGTCTTGTATAACATCACAGGAGATGTGAGTTAAATTTTCATGCGAAGTGTTTGGTGCAGTTCTACTTACGTTAATAACTTTTGAGTGATTTAAAAGTTTATTTAGTAAAGCAAAACCAATGCCCTTACTACCTCCAATAATAACAAATGTTTTCATAAGGTTTCAGGGCATTTATTTTTTAAGGCCTGCCCTTTAGCCTTTTTTCAATTTTTTGTTTAATTTCAGTTAAACGCTTCATCAAATCCATAATTTTTGGATCTTTTTCCTTTTTATAAATAGTGTTTAAATCTAAAATTAAGTTTTTAACTTCTCTAGACGATTCAATACGCTCACTTGTTGTTTTAAAGGTGTGTTTGCGTTGTTCGAATTCTAAAGCACGATCAATAATCTCCATATTTTCTCTAATTTCGCATATTGATTTTTAAAATCAATAAATTTTAACAATTTCGCAATATACTAAATTGTATGAAATTACAAATTTTAATATGAAAATATTGGCAGAATTTTAATAATTACTATTAAAAAACATCTTTTTTGCACGCATATGCAAACTTATGCTGTAAGTGGAGCTCCTTTTAGTCGTTTTTCAACTTTTCTTTTTATTGCTGTAAGACGTTTCATGATATCCATAATTTTATCGTCCTTTTTCTTTTTATAAATTTGATTTAAGTCTAGTATTAATGCTTTTGCTTCTCTTGAAATTTTTACACGATCGCTGGTAGATAAAGATTTCATCTTTCTTTTTTCAAATTCTAAAGCTCTTTCTATTAGATCCATAATTAATATAATTTTTGTTTAACGTTTCGAAATTTTATTACTTGTTATTAGCTTCTGTCTACTACATTTAAAGCGTCCACTAACAAATGTTCTTAGTTTTTCATGTTTGGTTTTTCTTCCACTAACTCGTTTACGCCACATTTTAAAACTTTTAGGTTTCATTTGTTTACGCATTAGGTTAATAACTTCTTGTTCAGATATGCCAAATTGAAATTTTATTGCTTCAAAAGTCGTGCGGTCTTCCCATGCCATCTCTACAATCCTGTCTATTTCATTAATTGAAAAGTTCATAAAGTAGGTGTGCTATATTTTTGGTTATACTTTAATTTTTCATTTATTAGTTTTTTAAAAAACGTTTTGTTTTCCTTTAAAGTTTTATTCATTTTGAAGCGTATATAATTACCCTGGGCATGAATACTAGTGGTTTTGGTTTTGTAAATAACTAATTGGTAATAAGGGATTGCCCATGTGAAATTTTGCAACCCCTTGTTTATATAAATTAAAACCCCTTTTGTGCGTAACTCGATATTAGCATAATTAATATCTGAAACTCTGTTTAAGTACAGTTTCAAGTTTTCACTAACATCTTCAATAATCATTCTTTTAGAACCTATGCCTTTAATTTTAAAAGCTTCAAACAATGTAAACGATCTGCCTACTAAGTTTTCAATTAAAATTGTGTTTTCCTTGTTATTGTATGTTGTGTCTAAAATCATATCGTAATAACTCTTATCAAATATAGTAAATGTTTAATATTTGCAGCTAAAAGTTAAACAAAATTAACATATTATTTGCTTATGATGCATAAGGTAAATCTATTCATTTCTTAATAATCTATTTCTATTCTTTATGGTGTGCCTTTTTAGTATTCTTAAACTTTCTTTTTTTACAAGTTTATCGTCTTTTAAATTCCATAAAATTTGACTTGCTTTTTTTCTAGATTGGTTTTCGTTAACAATTGGGTTAGGGTAGTGGTAACCTAATTTAAAACCACTAATTTGTGAATCAAAATATGATATTTGGCTTGGGTTGTGTATAATAGGTGTTTCTAGATGTTGTAATTCTGGCACCCATTTTTTTATAAATTCTGCTTGAGGGTCATGTTCTATGCTATTTTTTAAAGGGTTGTATATACGTAGCATATTAATCCCAGTTTCACCGGCTTGCATTTGTATTTGAGGATAATGAATGCCTGGTTCGAAATCTAGAAATAAACTGGCTAAGTGCTCGCTTAAATCTTGCCAAGGCTGCCATAAATTATGAGTAAAGAACGAAACTACTAGTGCACGCATTCTAAAATTTAAATATCCAGTTGTGTTTAAACAGCGCATACAAGCATCTACCAAAGGAAAACCTGTTTTACCTGTTTTCCAAGCATTTTGAAATTCTATATTTACAGGTTTAATTAATTGATGATATCCTTTATTAATACTTTTAAACTCCATGCTATGCTCCATTTCAAATTTTTGAATAAAGTGAGCTTGCCAGCGCAATCGAGATATAAAAGCATTTAAATGGCGTTTATTTTTTTCTTGTTCTTTTTTTAAGTTGGCTGCTTTTAATACTTGTTTTACAGATAAGTTGCCCCAAGCAATATATGGCGATAATCTGCTACAGCCAGTTCGTGCTTGTAGGGGGTTAGATATGTGAAACATGTAGTTTTTATATCTTTTGTTGAAGAAAGACTCCATATATTTTAAGCCTGTTGTGGTGCCTCCTTTTTGTAGATTTTTATTGTGAATTGTTTCTGTTTGTACGGTTTTAAATTTTTGTTCTAAAGTTTCAACTGAAGCTATACTTAATAATTGATTGGTTTTTGGTTGAAATTTAAATTCTGGTTGCATCATAAATGTATTCCAATCTTCAAACCAATTATTGCGGTTACTTATAGCTCGTTTTACGCCGTTGTTTTTATTTTCTATCCATTTTATATTTTGTGTTTGGCAAAATTCCGCGAAAGCGATATCTCTTTTATAAGTTGAAAGAATACCAGTTTCTATATGCGAAAATATATATGTGATATTAAATTTTTCTTGAAGTTGCTGTATTGTGTTATTAATAGAATTATTAACAATTAAAACTTTAGAGTTATATGAATTAAGTTGATTATTAAGATCTTGTAACGATTGTTTTATAAAATCCCAATGTCGCTTACTGTAGTGTTTGTCTTGTAACAAAAAGTTTTCGAAAGTGTAGAGTAAAAGCACTTTTTGGTTTGTGTTTATGGCGTTGTTTATGGCTTCGTTATCTTGTAAACGAAGATCTCGCTTAAACCAAACTATGCTTAGGTTTTGTTTCATTAAAAATGATCTGGGTGTTTTATAATGCTTTGGGCTCGTTTTTTTATTTTTTCTAGTTGGTCTTTGTTCATTTTGTCCAACAAACTATACATCATTCCCATACGGCGATTATTACCTAAAATACTTCGTTTATCATCTAAAAAGTTCCAGTATAAACTATTAAACGGGCATGCTTTTTCGCCTAGTTTTTCTTTATTACTGTAGTGGCAATTACTGCAGTAGTTACTCATTTTATTTATATAGCTTCCGCTTGATACGTAGGGTTTTGTAGCTATTTTACCACCATCTGCGTATTGACTCATGCCTCTTGTATTTGGGAGTTGTACCCATTCTAATGCATCAATATAAATTCCTAAATACCATGCATCTACATCATCTGGATTAATTTGTGCTAACAACGCAAAATTGCCGGTTACCATTAAGCGTTGTATATGGTGTGCATAACTATTGTCTAAACTGTTTGCAATGGCATTTTTTAGGCAATTCATTTTTGTGTTGCCCGTCCAATAGAACTCGGGAAGTTTATTGGTGTTTTTTAGGTGGTTCTCATTTTTGTAATCTGGCATTAATGCCCAATACATACCTCGCATATACTCGCGCCAGCCAATTATTTGGCGTATAAAGCCTTCAACTTGGCTAACATGTATTTCTTCGTTATGTTTTTTCCAATAGTTTATTACTGTATTAACTACATTTTTTCCGGAAATTAGTTTAAGGTTTATTGCAAACGATAGTCGGGAGTGAAATAAGTATATCTCGTTGGTATGCATGGCATCTTGGTAGTCGCCAAAATGAATTAATAGTTCTTCGCAAAAGTATTTTAATTGTTCAAGTGCTTGCTGTCTGGTAACAGGGTAATTAAAGGTTTTGGTGTTAAAGTTGCCAATAGTTTTAATATTGCTGTTTTTTATTAGTTCAACAATTTCTGAAACATTATTTTTAAAATATTTATAATTGGGTATATTACGTTCGCCATTCCATTTGTTTCGGTTACTTTTATCATAGTTCCATCTGCCACCCTCTGGTTGATTTCCAACCATTAAAATGTTGTGTTTTTTACGCATATTGCGGTAAAAATTCTCCATTAAATATTGCTTTTTTCCTTTAAAAAAATCTTTTAAATCATTGCGGCTGGTATAAAAATGTTCGGTTGTAAAGGTTTTAAATTCAATTTCTAAATTTTCACAAAAGCTTGATAATTGTTGGTCTAATCGGTACTCATCGGGTAATTGATATTCAAACTTTTCAATATTGTGTTTATTGATTAGTAATTTTAGGTTTGAAATTAGGTTTTGGGTATTGTTTTTATTGTTTAGTGTGAAATATTCTACATTAAAGTGATTGTTTTTTAAATGATTTGAAAACTCGCGCATTGCGGCAAAAAATCCTATTATTTTTTGAATATGATGTGTTACATAATCTGTTTCTTGACGCATTTCGAACATACAGTATATTACGTTTTTATTGATGGTTTTGTACCAACTATGTTTACTGTTTAATTGATCGCCGAGTATAAGCCTTAATGTTTTCATGAATTCTTTTTTTGTCTTAGACTGCGCTGAGACTTACGTAAAGTTGTTTTAAAATAAAGTGTCTTGCAACCACAAACGTTGGTATTTACCGCTGCTGTCGTAACGTTCTGCTTGAAGTTTTACGTTAAATTTCCTGTCTCTTGGGTCGTTGCCAACACCTGAAACGTACATCCAGTTACCATAGTTACTGTGCACATCGTAGTCTAATAAAAGGCTTTCAAAATACGCTGCGCCAATCCGCCAATCGAGGTTCATAGACTTTGCAAAATAACTTGCTACGTTTTGGCGCCCACGATTACTCATCCAACCGGTTTTTTTAAGTTCAATCATGTTGGCATTAACAAATGATTCTGGTGTTTTACCATTAATCCAATTGTTTATTTCTTTTTGATTATTTATCCAAGTGTATTTATTGTTTAGAATGCCATTAATTTTGAAGATTTGATTTCCAAATTTCATGGAAACGTATTTAAAATAATCTCGCCAAATTAATTCAAATACTAACCAATATGTAGATTCGTTTTTAAAATATAAACTTTCGAATTGTTTAATTTTATAATAAATATGTTTTGCTGAAATACTGCCATTTGCTAACCAAGGAGAAAATTTAGAACTAAAGTCTTTTCCTAATAAACCATTACGCGTTTTTTTATAAAAACCTAATTTTTTGGTATTGAAAAAATAGTCTTGCAATCGGTTTAAAGCTTCGGTTTCTCCTCCTTTAAACGGAAATGCTGTATTTGTGTGTTGTTCAAAATCTTCGAAACCTAAATCTAACAGCGTTGGAACTATGGTTTCGTTTTTTATGAGCAAATTTTTTGCTTGATTAGTTGGAGTAATAATTTCTGGCCTTACGTGAACAAATTTTTCGCAAGTTTTTCTAAACTCAGTAAATATTTTAGGAAGTTGGTTAATTGTAAAGGGAATATCTTCTGGGTGGAATAAAAACTGATTGTAGCTTGTTGTAAACTTTACACGTTTTGGCAGTTGTGTTTTTACTTTGTTAAAGGTTTCAACTTCTTCAAATGTCCACTCTTCCTGTAAATAAATATTGTTAATGTTGTTTTTAGTAACCAGTTGAGGAATAATATCTTCTGGTTTTTTGTTGTAAATAAAAAGGGGAATATTTAATTGGCTAAGTTTCTGTTTTAAATCGGTAATCGTGTCAATTAAAAATTTGGCTCTAAATTTTTCAGTTTTTTTAAAACCAAATTCATCAGTTTTAAAGTGATTAGGATTAAAGCAATATAACCCAATAACTTGGTTGCTGTTTGCTATGGCTTTGGTTAAAGTTGAGTTATCGTGTGTTCTTAAATTATTAGTAAACCAAACTAGGCTAGTGTTTTGTTCTTTCTGCATTTTTCACTGCAATATTTTATATTTTCCCAGTTTAATTGCCATTTTTTACGCCATGAAAAAGGCAACTTACACACTGGGCAAATTTTGGTTGGTAAGTGTTGTTTTTTAATGTTTCTAGGCATTAGCGAGTTTGTTAATCATGCCATTAAAAATAAATCCATGAAATGGTAAAACGCTGTACCAATATAATCTGCCCCAAATGCCACGAGGCCTAAAAGTAGCTGTTTGTTTTAATATTTTATTTTCAATTTTAAACTCTAACCAAGCTTCTCCTGGTAGTCGCATTTCGGCATATAGTAAAAGTTTTTGTTTGGATTTATCTGCATAAATTACACGCCAAAAATCAAGCGCATCACCTGCATCCAATTGATCGGGGTTTGTTCGGCCTCTTCTTAAGCCAATACCTCCAAAAAGCTTATCGATATAACCACGAATACGCCATAAAAAATTACCATAATACCAACCGTTTTCGCCACCAATACTCCAAATTTTGTTTAATGTTTGTTCTGTGTTTTTAATAGATCGTTTTTTAAAGTCTTTAAAACATCCGTAGCTAGGTACATTAACATATTTATGAAGATTGCTACGCAGCCTTCCACTACTTACAAGAGAATCTTTCCAGCTGGAAATAATACCGTTTTGTTCAATTTTTTCAAAAGCTAGCGTTACCGCTTCTTTATATGCTATTGGCGAAATATTCATTAAGTTGTTTATATGGCTGGGTTTACCAATAATTTGCACACCCATACTATCCACTAAAGAAGAGGCTAATTTATAAGATGTTGAAGTCACAAAATACAGCCAATATGATGATAATTTAGCAGTCATAACTGGGACCGTTAAAATATATCGTTTTAACTGCCTAACTTCTGCAAATTGAAGTAACATTTGTTTGTATGTTAATATTTCGGGACCAAAAATATCGTACGATTTATTGAATAAACTACGTTTTCCAGCTGCTTTAAACAGAAAATTTAGAACATCGCGTACAGCAATGGGCTGTGTTTTAGTATTTAACCATTTTGGGGCAATCATAAACGGTAGTTTTTCTACTAAATCTCTAATAATTTCGAATGACGAACTACCGCTGCCCACAATTATCCCCGCTTTAAAAATGGTTAAAGCATATACTTTGGATTGTAATATTTCTTCAACATTTTTTCTTGATGAAAGATGTTTAGAGAGTTGTTCTTCATTTGTTATGCCGCTTAAATAAATAACTTGTTTTGTATTTGTTTGCTCTAAACGGTTTTTAAAATTAACAGCACATTTTTCTTCTAAAGATTGAAAATTTTTGGAAGAATTAGACATAGAGTGTATTAAATAGTAAGCCACATCAATGTCTTCAGGAATGTTTGCTAAAGTTTCAGGTTTTAAAAAATCTGCTTCAACAACAGATATTAAATCTTCTTCAAAAAAATACTTTTCTGCGCGTAGTTTATCTCTAACAACACAAATTACATGGTGTCCTTTATTAACTAAAAAAGGAATTAATCGTTTGCCAATATAGCCCGTTGCACCAGTAACAAGTATTTTCATGAGTATTAGTGTTTTGGGCGTTGGTAAGAAAAGCGTTTGTTTTTATCTGCAACAGCGTAACCATCAAGACCGTTAATAGCTGCAACTTCACCTTTGCTAAGGTTTATAAAGCCATCAATTTCTTGTAAATTATCATTAATATATAAATCTATAATTTCACCAACTATAAGTAAAGTATCATTTGCTTTTATGTGATATTCTTCAACAAATTTCATACCTATTTGTACGGGTGAACCTTTTACAAAAGGAGCGTGAAACTTGTTTTTTTCTTCAGGTTGTAAAGCAGTGATATCGAATTCTGAAATTGACGCATCATATTTAGCAGAAGTATGGTGTGCATCTTCTATAATATCTTTATAAATGTGATTTATGGTGTAAACTCCAGTTTCTTTAATATTTGCATAGGTGTCTCTAGGAACCGTTGTTGGACGTAAAAAAAAACCTAAAAGGGCAGGAGCAGAACCTAAGTGAGTTACAGAGCTAAAAACAGCAACATTATTATTGTTTTCTGAAGATTTTGTGCCTATTAAATTAGCAGATTTATATCCAGAACAACTATTTATAAGGTTTATTTTATAAATATGAGGTAGTTTTTCTATGTCTGTTTTTTTATAATGAATCATTACAAACTCAAATAATTATTAATCTTAATGTTTTCAGCTTTTAAATCGAACATTAAATTATACAGTCCAAAAAATGTACGGTTAATGTAAATAAAGTGTTTTGAGCCTCGATTACCATTCATTTTGCGCAACTCGGTGTTTTTAGAGTATTTTTCGCCTAATTCAGCTATTTTACCAAAGAAATTAGCATCAGAAAAATCAAAATTTTCAACTTGAAAAGGTTGTGTAAATAAACTTAGCATTTCATGAAACATGGCTGTGAAAAACTGTTTTTCTTCAAGAGTATCTTCATGTTTTATGATTTCCAATTCGTATAGTTTTTCTTGAAAAAGTACTTTATTTTCAATGTTTTCCTTTTTTGCTAGTTCAAAATATGGCACATAAAAATCTAGTGGAATATGTTTAATACAACCAAAGTCTAAAGCGATTAATTCACCGTTTTTTGAAATTAAAAAATTTCCAGGATGAGGATCGGCATGTACTTTTTTTAGCTTGTGAATTTGAAACATGTAAAAATCCCATAAAGCTTGCCCTATAGTGTTTGATAAGTTTTTATTGGTTTTTTTAGCTGTAAATTCAGATAAATGCTCACCCTCCATATAGTCCATTGTAATTATACGGTCTGTAGATAATTCTGGATAATAATCAGGGAATTTTAAGTTTGGAATATTGGCACAAGCAGAAGCCATTTCCTGACTTTGTTTAATTTCAAGAACGTAATTAGTTTCTTCAACTAATTTGTTTTCAACTTCTTTAAAATATTTATCGGAATCTTTACCTTTAATATTAAACATGCTCATGGCAATCGGTTTTACCATAGCCAAATCTGTAGCAATACTTTCTGCAACTCCTGGATATTGAATTTTCACAGCAAGTTTTTTCCCATCTTTAACCGCAGTATGCACTTGGCCAATACTGGCAGCGTTTACAGAAGTTGCATTAAAAGTATCGTATAATTCGTCTGGCGATTTGCCAAAATATTTTTTAAATGTTTTTATGACTAGAGGAGGCGATAATGGTGGCACAGAGAATTGTGATAATGAAAATTTTTCAACATAGGCCTGTGGTAAAATGCTTTTTTCCATGCTAAGCATTTGTGCCACTTTTAAAGCACTACCTTTTAACTGTTTTAAACCATCATAAATATCTGAAGCATTATTTTTATTAAGTCGCTCTTTAGCGTCAGCTTCAGATGACACTATTTTATCTCCGTAATATTTTAAATAATTAACGCCAACCTTTGCTCCCGTAGAAACCAATTTTGTGGCACGTTGTATTTTTGAAGTAGGTATTTTATCTATGGTATTCATAAGGTTTTAGTTGTTAAATTGAAATTTTTCTTTATACAAGAATTTACCAAAATCTACTACGCTTTTTAAAGGCGAAACGTTTAACACATCAAAGCTAGTGTTAACAGATTTTTCAATAAAAATTTCTGTTTTTTCAAAAGCTGAAGAAGTATCGTTTAGCCAAAACTCTATGGTTAAAATAAGTTGTACCCAAGCAGATTCCTCTAAGGTTTTGTTTTTTAATTTTTCAAGTTTTTCCTGCTTGAGGTCTAAAGTTTCAATATTTAGGTTTTGTATGTAGTGCGTAAAATGTTTTTTTAAAGGCATTAGCTTTTTTAAGCCTTTCATTTTATTCTTGTAATTGTTTAAAACATAAACTACGTAACTGCGATTGCTAGTTAATATTTCGAAAAACGTGAAATAGAAACTTAATAGTTTATTTCTTGCATCAAAAGTTTTGTAATCATCACTTTTGTCTAAAACATTTATTGTGTTGGTGTAAAAAGCTTCAAAAACGCCTTTTTCAATCGCTTCAAATGAAGCAAAGTAGTTGTAAAAATCACTTTCATTAAAACTATTGGCTTTACAAAAAGCATAAATGGTTTTAGGGTTTTCATTATGCTCTAAAACATAATCCATGTAAAGTGATATAATATCATTTTTATTTATTGTTTTCTTTTTTGCCATAACATTAATTTTATACAAATATACAAATTGTTTAATTAATTTTAATTAAAGTTAAACAAAATTAATTCCATTGAAATTGTAAAATAGTTATTGAATAAATATTTTAGGGTTTTATTAACATTTGCAACACGTGTGTATGTGTAATTTTATAAAAGATACTTTAACATTAAAATTGAACTAAAAAATGAAAAAACTATTACTTGTAATACTTGCTATTGCTTTAAGTATTGGAATCAATGCACAAATTAAAACGCCAGCTCCTAGTCCGTTTAGTAAACTAGAACAAAAAGTAGGTTTAACAGATGTAACTATAGAATATTCTAGGCCAGGAGTAAAAGACAGAAGTATTTTTGGTAATGTAGTGCCTTACGGGAAACTTTGGCGTACAGGAGCAAATGCTAGAACTAAAATTACCTTTAGTACAGATGTAACTATTGCAGAACAACCATTAAAGGCTGGAACTTATGCAATTTTGTCTGTACCTAATAAAGACAGTTGGGACATTATTTTTTATACTGAATATAATGCAGGTGGTGCGCCAGCAGAGTTAGATGCAGATAAAGTAGCTTTAAAGGTTACTGGTAAAGTTTATCCTATACCATTTAATGTAGAAACGTTTACTATTGATTTAAACAGTTTGCGCAATAGTAGTGCAACTTTGGAGTTTCTTTGGGAAAAAACTTATGTTTCTGTGAATCTTGGAGTTCCAACTGATGCAGCTGTAGAAAAAAGTATTGAAGCAGTTATGGCTGGCCCTAGTGCTAACGATTATCAATTAGCAGCGCAATATTATTTAAACGAAGGGAAAGATATTAATAAAGCTAAAGAATGGATAGATAAAGCTGTTGAAAAAACGGGTGACAAAACACCATTTTGGTTTTTAAGGCGTAAAGCTTTAATTTATGCTAAAGCTGGCGATAAAAAAGGCGCTATTGAAGCTGCTAGACTATCTTTAGAAGGTGCTAAAAAAGCAGGAAACGCCGATTATGTAAAAATGAATGAGGAATCTTTAAAAGAGTGGGGAGCTAAGTAGTTTTTAAAAATTAAAATACAATAAACAAAAAAGTGCAACGATTTTGGTTGCACTTTTTTGTTTATTAAGGTGTTAATAGTCTATCTAAAGTTATAACGCTCTTTTTCACCATTAGTGTTTATTAATTCAATTCGTAGTGGTTCGTATTGCGATTTATTTTTAATGGCATTTTTTACATCTTCAATAGAGCTAATTTTTGTTTCATTTATAGCTGTAATAATACAGCCTTCTTTTACGCCATTCTTTTTCCAGTATGATGCGTACTGCTCGTCTAGTTCAGTAATTTTTACGCCATGATCTGCTTTAAATTTTTTAAGATCTTCTTTTTTAGCATTTTTAACCATGCCAACCAAAGGCATTGTAAAGGTTTCGTTTCTAGTTAAAGTTACAGGAATAATTTTACTGTTGCCATCTCTAGAAATTTTTAATGACACTACATCACCAGCTCGTTTCGCTCCAATATGTCCTGTTAAATCAGCAAATTTAGATACCTTAATATTATCAATTTCTTTAATAATATCTCCTTTTTTAATACCGGCTTTTTCGGCTCCAGATTCTTCAACTGTACTAGCAACATAAATACCTTCGGTATCGTTAATGCCTAATTCGTCTGCAAATTTACTGTTTAATGCACCACCACTAATTCCTAAAATACCATTTTGTACGTTTCCATATTCCATAATATCTTCAATAACACGTCTGGCAATGTTACTAGGTACAGCAAAAGAGTAACCAACATAAGAACCAGTTTGTGATGAGATAGCTGTGTTTATACCAATCAATTCACCATTGGTATTCACTAAAGCGCCACCAGAATTGCCTGGGTTAACTGCTGCATCAGTTTGTATAAATGATTGTAAATAAGTTCCTGTTGGATCTAAATTTCTTGCCTTAGCACTAATAATTCCGGCAGTAACTGTAGATGTTAAATTAAAAGGGTTGCCAACGGCTAATACCCAATCGCCAATTTTTGCATTATCAGAATCTGCAAAAGTAACAAAAGGTAGTTCTTCTTCAGCTTCAATTTTTAATAGTGCGATATCGGTTTTTGGGTCTGTCCCTACAATTTCAGCCTCATAAGTTTTGTTATTGTTTAGTGTAACTGTAAGTTGGTCTGAATTATTAATTACATGGTTGTTTGTAATAATATATCCATCTGCATTAACAATAACCCCAGAGCCTGTTCCCATTTGTGCGCGTTGCGGGCTTCTTCCCATAAATAAATCTTGAAAGCTCATTTGTCCACTACTTATAGTTACGTTTTTTACGTGAACAACGGCGTTAACCGTGTTTTCAGCAGCTAGAGTAAAATCTGCTTTTTCTTCAATATTGTATGCTGTCGTATTTAAGTTAGATGTGGGTAAAAAAGACGGATTGTTTTCGTTTGCAGATACAACTACAGGTTGTTTTTCTTCAATGAATAGTTTGTAAGAGCCTAAGGTAAAAATACCTCCTAATGCAGATACTAATACTAGTGTTAAAACCTTTTTCATAATGTTATTTAAATTAAAAATTTTAGTTTAATTAATAAAATTACTCGTGCATTTTTACGAATAATTACTTATTTCTGTTAATAAAGAATAAAATTAGCTGTTTATTGTGTTCCTAAATCGCTTTTAACGGACTTTAACTTGGTTTTTAACGACTTTTAACAGTGATAAAAACAGTTTTATATTCATATATTTGTTGCTTATTATGGCACAAATTTTTTATAAATATCAAGGAACGGGAAACGATTTTGTAATGATTGATAATCGTTTACAAACATTCGACAAAAATAATACCAAACAGGTTGCTTTTCTGTGTGACAGACGTTTTGGCATAGGAGCAGACGGACTTATACTTTTAGAAAATCATTCAGATTACGACTTTAAAATGGTCTATTATAATGCTGATGGAAATGAAAGCACAATGTGCGGAAATGGCGGACGTTGTTTAGTGGCTTTTGCTAAACATTTGGGAGTTATTAAAGATAAAGCAATTTTTGAAGCAATTGATGGAATTCATCATGCAACCATTAAAAATGATGTTGTTAGCTTACAAATGCTTGATGTTGATAGTGTTGAAGATCATAAAACGCATGTGTTTTTAAACACAGGATCGCCACACCATGTGCAATTTGAAGATAAAATTGAAGATTTTGATATTAAAAACCTTGGGGCTAAAATTAGATACGGAGCGCCATATAACTCGGAAGGAAGTAATGTTAACTTCGTAAAGAAAATTTCAGATTCTAATTTTAGGTTAAGAACATATGAACGAGGGGTAGAAGACGAAACATTGTCATGTGGTACAGGAGCTACAGCTGTTGCCATTGCTATGCATTATATTGGTGAAACTGAAAAAAATACTATTGATTTAGATGTTGAAGGTGGTAAGTTACAAGTATCTTTTAATGTTGAAAATAATTCATACAACAATGTTTGGCTAATTGGTCCAGCTAATTTTGTTTTTAAAGGAGAAATATGATAACCTTAAAAGGCGAACATATTTATTTAAGAGCTCTGGAACCAGAGGATTTAGAGTTTATTTATGATATTGAAAACGATGAAGCTATTTGGGAAGTAAGTAACACACAAACGCCTTATTCAAGATATTTAATAAAGCAATATTTAGAACACGCCCATAAAGATATTTATGAAGTTAAACAGTTGCGTTTAGTAATTTCAAATTATGAAAAGAAGACTTTAGGTTTGATTGATATTTTTGATTTTGATTTTAAAAACAGTAGAGCAGGAATTGGCGTTTTAGTAAAAAATATTAATAATAGGTATAAAGGTGTTGGCAGTGAAGCTTTAAAATTACTAGTTAATTATTGTTTTACACATTTAGGCTTACATCAATTATATTGCAATATTACAGAAGATAATGAGGTTAGTATAAAGTTATTTACTAACCAAGGGTTTAAAAAAGTAGGTCTTAAAAAAGATTGGACAAAAATAAACGGTAAGTATAAAAACGAATATTTATTTCAGTTAATAAAAAAGTAAATGTACATTAAAAAAATTCTGGTAGCTATAGCTTTAATTGGTTTGGTTGCTGCGGCATATTTTGCAAATATGGTTTACAAAGCCATGATGAAACCTAATACAGCGTTTAATAACGAAGCTGCTTATATTTACGTACCTACAAACGCTAGTTATAATGATGTAAGGAACCAGTTAGAGCCTTTACTTTTAGATATTAATTCATTTGATGTTTTAGCAGAGCAAAAAAAATATATTTCAAATATTAAAGCAGGACGTTTCGAAATTAAAAAAGGAATGAATAATAACGATATTATAAATTCCATACGAAGTAGAAACTTACCAATAAAATTATCTTTTAATAATCAAGAAACCTTAGAAAAATTAGCAGGTAGGGTAGCAACTCAAATTGAAGCAGACAGTTTATCTTTGTTAAATGCTATGAAAAATGAGGCTTTTTTAAGTGAAAATAATTTTAATATGGCAACAGCATTGGGTATGTATTTACCTAATACTTATGAGTTTTTCTGGAATACTTCTGCAGAAAAGTTTAGAGATAGAATGCTAACGGAATATAAACGTTTCTGGACAGAAAGTAAAATAAAAAAAGCTAATGATATAGGTTTAAATCCTAATCAGGTTATTGCTTTAGCATCTATAGTTTACGAAGAATCAAAACAATCAAGTGAGCAGCCAAGAGTAGCGGGAGTATATTTAAATAGGTTAAAAATAGGTATGCCTTTACAAGCAGATCCAACTTTAAAATTTGCTGCTTACCAATTACCCAAATATAAAAATACAGTAATTAAGCGTGTTTTAAATGTTCATAAAGAAATAGATTCGCCTTACAATACCTACAAAAATTTGGGGTTACCACCAGGATTAATTGCAATGCCAGATATATCTGCTATAAATGCTGTTTTAAATTATGAAAAACATAGCTATTTATACTTTGCTGCCGATGCTAAACGTTTAGGCTTTCATAAATTTGCAAAAACTCTTGCTCAGCATAATGCAAACGCCAGACAATATCAGCGTTATTTGTCTTCACAAGGAATACTTAGGTAGTGAAAATTTTATACAGTAAATATGTATTATTAATTCTTTTAGTTTCAACTTTAGCAAGTTCACAATCTAAATTCAATAAATTCTTTAAGGTTAGTGATACCTTAAATAAATCAAGACGGAATACAGTTTTAATATCAGAAGCAGCTGTTTCCACCATTACACTAATAGGTTTAAGTCAGCTTTGGTATGCCGATTACGAGCAATCTAAGTTTCATACCACAAACGATAATAAAGAGTGGTTACAACTAGATAAGGTGGGGCATAGTTTTACAGCTTATCAAATGGGTAAGCATGGTGCGCAATTATTAAATTGGAGTGGCGTTAATAAAACTAAACAATTGGTTTATGGTGCAACTTTAGGTTTTACTTTTTTATCTGCCGTAGAAGTTTTAGATGGTTTTTCACAAGAATGGGGATTTTCATGGGGAGATATTGCAGCAAATGCCACTGGTACTGGTTTATATGTTGGCCAAGAGTTGCTTTGGAATGAGCAGCGCATAAGTTTAAAATATTCTTTTCATCATACTAAGTTAGCAGAACAAAGTCCAGATAAATTAGGGTCATCGTATTTAGAGCAAACTATTAAAGATTATAATGGGCAAACTTATTGGTTAAGTTTTAATTTAAAATCATTTTTTAAAGAAAGTGCTTTACCTAAATGGTTAAATGTAGCTGTAGGTTATGGTGGTAATAATATGTTAGGAGGTGTTGAAAATGAATTTAATGATGTAAAAAGATATCGCCAATTTTACTTTAGTTTAGACTTTAATTTAAAGAATATAAACAC
This sequence comes from Neotamlana laminarinivorans, assembly GCF_020523925.1. Classification (GTDB taxonomy): domain Bacteria; phylum Bacteroidota; class Bacteroidia; order Flavobacteriales; family Flavobacteriaceae; genus Neotamlana; species Neotamlana laminarinivorans. Next base: position 272,329 of record NZ_JAJAPW010000001.1, read on the forward strand.
AAATTCTGAATGGATAAACACGCTTTTAGATGTTTTAAATATGATAAAAATACCATTTCCAACTTTAGAAATTAATAAAAACTACGTCAAATTTCGACACTTCTACTATTAAAATTGATTTTTTAACGATTAATTTTGCAGATATTTCAAAAACCGCTACCTTTGCACGCTCAAATTTAAGAGGGTGTTTAATTATCATTTTACATCTTTATAAAATTTAGAATTTATGGTAAGAAATATTGCAATTTTTATTACAATAGTACTTACAATTTGTACACTTGTTAGCTTGGGGTTTCAATCAAACGAAACACCAGATTTAAGCAAACACTCAACAAAGGGTTTAAGCTTAAATTACACTGTAGAAGATAATACTGATGTATTAGCTTTAGCTACAACCGAACAAGAAAACTACGAATTTTCTCCTTATTTAGGAAAATCGTTTGTAGGTTTTAAAGAAGCTCTTGCGTTTAAAGAGTCTGGTGGAAATTATTTTTCAGTTAATACCTTTGGATATTTGGGGAAATATCAATTTGGTGAAGGAACACTAAAACTTATAGGTATTAACAACCCTAATGAATTTTTACAAAATCCTAAGTTGCAGGAAAAAGCATTTATTGCTAATGTAGCTCGTAACAAATGGATTTTACGTCGTGACATTAAGAATTTTGTTGGTAGACGTATTAATGGTATTGTAGTAACCGAATCTGGAATTTTAGCAGCAGCACATTTAGCGGGTCCAGGAAGCGTGAAAAAATATTTACGCAGTTATGGTCTTGATAATTTTGCAGATGGTTATGGTACAACAGTGCATTATTACATGAAACGATTTTCTGGTTACGATACATCGTTTGTAAAGCCGAATAAAGTGGCAAAAGCGATTTAAAGTTAGTTAGTTTTTGTGAATAATAAATATGGTAGGTCTTTTATGAAGGTCTACCATATTTTTTTTCCAGTAACTTGCTGTTTGAGTTTTTATATATTCAGTTGGTAAGGTGATGTCGCAAGCAATACAAATGTTTGTATTAGCATCTAGGTAATTAGCTAAATCTTCTAACATTTTGTTATTTCTATAAGGTGTTTCAATGAATAATTGCGATTGGTTTTGTTCAAACGACAAACGTTCTAATCGTTTTATTTCATTTTTTCTTTCGCTTTTATCGATAGGCAAATATCCATTAAAAGCAAAACTCTGTCCATTCATTCCAGAGCTCATCATGGCCATTAATATTGACGATGGACCAACTAGAGGGTTTACTTTTATGTTTTTTTGATGTGCAATTTTTACAATATCTGCTCCAGGATCTGCAACACCAGGGCAACCTGCGTCAGATAGTAATCCTATGTTTTTACCGTTTAGGCAAGGTGTTAAAAAATCAGGTAATTCACTTGTTTCTGTACGTTTATTTAATTCGAAAAGGATTAATGAGGGTTGTGACTTTTCAGGGCATATTTTTTTTATAAACCTACGTGCACTTTTAGTGTTTTCAACAATAAAATAGTCTGTGTTTTCAATTAGATGTTTTACTGTAATAGGTAAAACATCTAAAGGATTATTATCTCCTAAAGTGGTAGGAATTAAGTATAATTGCCCTAGAGCTGTCATATTTAAACAAGTTTATTTGCTATAGCTGTGCAGGCTTCATCTAACATATTGTAAACGTTTTTAAAGCCATCTTCACCACCATAATAGGGATCTGGAACGCTGTAGTTTTCGTTAGGATAAACTTCATTTAAAATCATAGAAACTTTGGCAATATCTTCATCGTTTCTAGCTAGTTTTATAACATTTTTAAAATTAGAATCATCCATAGCATAAATAAAATCGAAAGCATCAAAATCTTCAACTTTAAATTGGCGTCCTTGTAAATTAGAAATATCTAAACCATTTGTTTTTGCTATAGCCACAGAACGGATATCTGGTGTTGCTCCTATATGATAATTTGAAGTTCCTGCGGAATCAACAATAAAGTCATCAGATAATTTTTCTCTTAAAATACCTTCGGCTAGTGGAGAACGACAAATATTTCCCAAGCAAACCATAAGAATTTTAGTCATTTTAAACAGATAGTTTTTTGGTTATGTCTTCAACATACTTTTTAAACTGCTTGTCGGTAGAAGATAAATTATCAACCGTTTTGCAAGCATGTAAAACAGTTGCATGATCACGTTTTCCTATTTGAGAACCAATACTAGCTAAAGATGCTTTAGTAAACTTTTTTGCAAAAAACATGGCTAATTGTCTAGCTTGTACTATATGTCGCTTACGAGTTTTAGATTGTAACGTTTCTACATCCATTTGAAAATAATCTGAAACTACTTTTTGTATATAATCAATAGAAACCTCTCGCTTGGTGTTTTTTACAAATTTTTCAACAATTACACGGGCTAAATCTAGAGTAACTTCTTTTTTATTAAATGAGGATTGTGCAATTAATGAAATAATAGCTCCTTCAAGTTCTCGTACATTACTTTTAATATTTTTAGCAATGTAATCTATAATTTCATCTGGCATAATTACGCCATCTCTGTATAATTTATTTTTTAATATAGAAACTCGAGTTTCAAAATCGGGATTTTGTAATTCTGCGGATAACCCCCATTTGAAGCGAGATAGTAAGCGTTGTTCTATATCTTGCATGTCTACAGGAGCTTTATCACTAGTTAAAACAACTTGCTTACCGTTTTGGTGTAAGTGATTAAAAATATGGAAAAACACATCTTGTGTGCCACTTTTACCTGATAAAAATTGAACATCGTCAATAATTAAAACATCAATAATTTGATAAAAATGAATAAAGTCGTTACGGTTATTCTTTTTAACAGCTTCAATATATTGTTGTGTGAATTTTTCAGCAGAAATGTATAATACAGTCTTTTCAGGATATTTGTCTTTAATGTCTACTCCAATAGCATGAGCCAAATGGGTTTTTCCTAAACCAACGTTACCAAAAATTAATAGAGGGTTAAACGATGTTCCTCCTGGTTTAGCGGCAACAGCTAGTCCTGCACTTCTCGCTAAGCGGTTAGAGTCTCCTTCTAAAAAATTTTCAAAACTGTAATTTGGGTTAAGTTGCGATTCAATTTTTACATTACGAATACCTGGAATAATAAAAGGATTTTTTAACTCTCTACTTTTATTATTCAAGGGAATGTCTACGTCTTGAGATTTTACCGCAGTTCTATGTGAACTTGGTATTTTTTCAGTGAATGGTTGTTTATTGCCATAGGTGTTTTCCATTTTTATTATGTAAACTAACTTGGCAGTTTCACCTAATTCTTTAGTAAGCGCAACTTTTAAAATTTTAACATAGTGCTCTTCAAGCCACTCGTAAAAGAATTTACTTGGTACTTGTATACTCAGCGCGTTATCTGTGAGTTTTACTGCGACTATGGGTTCAAACCATGTTTTGTATGCTTGAGGCTGAATATTATCTTTTATAAAAAGGAGACAATTATTCCATACCGATTTCGCAGTTTTACTCATTTTTTTTATAAATTTCTTTAGGTTTTATTAAAGATAAGAATGACCGAAATTAAATTTCAATCCCCCCGTTAATAGCGAGGCAAATATGTGAACAAAATTCTAAAAAAAAAAATGAATACCTCTTGAATTTTAAGATTTTTTTTCTCATGTTTAACCAGCGATGTAAACTACGAAAAAATATTTAAAATTGTGTATGAAATTCGATAAAATACAAATAAGAGTGCGTTATGGGGAAACCGACCAAATGGGAGTGGTATACCACGGGAATTATGCATTATATCTAGAAATGGGAAGGGTTGAGTGGTTAAGAAAGTTAGGGATTTCTTACAAATCGATGGAAGATAACGGTATTATGTTACCTGTTGTTTCTTTAAATATAAATTATAAAAAATCGGCGGGTTATGACGAGTTAATTACGGTTAAAACCATGCTTAAAAATAGGCCAACTTCTAAGATAGAATTTGACTACGAAATAACCAATGAGAAGGGGGAAATATTGACCTTAGCAAGTACAACATTAGTTTTTGTTAGTATGAAAACTATGAGACCAATTAAAGCTCCAGATTATGTTTTAAATTTAATTGAAGATTAGTTTAAATTGCTTTGATTTTTACCTCGAAAATAGAATTAAAAATTTCAAATATTTTTTCAGATTCTGTTTTTCTAACAGAAATTGTTATTTGGCAATTTAATTCTAGTTTTTGGTTAATAATATTTATTTGGTGCTCTTTTATTCTGCGCATTACCACATTCATGTTTTTATAATCGAAAGTTATTAGGTAATTAATATTTATAGTTTTTTTAATAACCGTTGCGCTTTCTAATGCTAATTGTGCAGTTTGTCGGTAGGCATTAATTAATCCGCCAACACCTAATTTAACGCCGCCAAAATAACGAACCACTATTATTAAAATATTGGTAACGTTAAACGATTGTATTTGTCCGTAAATGGGCATACCTGCTGAATTGCTAGGTTCGCCATCGTCGTTTGCACGATAATGTATTTTTTCGGTGCCTATTTGGTAAGCATAACACCAATGTCTTGCCGAATGGTGTTCTTTTTTTACGATTTCTAAATTAAGTTTAACGTCATCTTCAGTTAAAACCGGAAAAGCATACCCAAAAAACTTGCTGTTTTTATCTTTAAATAAAACAGGTTCTGTTGGTTTGTTAATAGTTTGGTATGTGTCTTCGCTAATCAAAAAAAGTTATTTGTTTTGGTATATTTCTAGTATGTCTCCTGCAATGATTTCCTTAGAAGTTAATTCTCCTTTGAATTTAGGGGCTTCAACACCTTCATTAAAAACAACAGCGCCTTTAAAAACTCTAGCTTCATCCCAGAGACCTTCATTTATAAAGGTTTGCAATATTTTACTTCCGCCTTCAATTATAACGGAATTAATATTTGCATTAAATAGTTCGTTACAAATAGCCTTAGCGGTGTTTTCTTGCAAACTAATTGTTTCCGCTTCAGCGTTAAAAATATTGAGATTTTTAGGTAAACTGTTATTGTTATCAATTACAATTCTAATAGGATTTTGTCCAAGGAAATCTCTGGTTGTTAAGCTAGGGTTATCTGCTAGCACTGTGTTGTAGCCAACTAGAATAGCTTGTTCTTCGGCGCGCCATTTATGTACCAATTGTCTGGAAAAGGTATTTGTAATCCAAACAGGTTTTTGCTCGTTTTTTGTTTTAGGCGCAATAAAGCCATCTGCAGTTTGCGCCCATTTTAAAATAATGTACGGGCGTTTTTTATTGTGAAATGTAAAGAATCTTTTGTGTAACGATTTACATTCGGCTTCCAACACACCAACAGTAACATTACAGCCCGCTTCCATGAGTTTTTTTATGCCTTTTCCTGCTACTTTTTCGTTATCGTCAATACAACCTATAACAACATTTGGAATGTTGTGATGTATAATTAAATCGCTACATGGTGGTGTTTTACCATAATGCGAACATGGTTCGAGTGTTACATAAATAGTAGCTTCCTCGAGCAGGTTTTTATCTGTAACCGAGTTTATGGCATTTACCTCGGCATGACTACCGCCATAAGGACTTGTAAAACCTTCGCCAATAATTTTATTGTCTTTTACAATAACTGCGCCTACCATGGGGTTAGGTCTCGTTGTTCCTAAACCGTTTTTGGCTATTTCTATACAGCGTTTTATGTATTTTTCATGTATCTTCATCCCGTAAAATATCTACAAAAATATCATTTTAAAGTGAGTAAAGATAGTATAGTTATTAGAGAAATAGAACATCAAGATAATGAGCAACTTGAGGCTGTAATACGCGCCTGTTTTCACGAGTTTAAAATTCCGCTAGAAGGTACAGCGTATACCGATCCTGAGACTAAAAAAATGTATGAAGCCTATCAAAATAGTAACGATGTATATTTTATTATTGAAGAAAATGGTGAAGTGTTAGGCGGCGGCGGCGTAAAACCGTTGCAAGATTCAAATGGTGATATATGTGAAATACAAAAAATGTATTTTTCACCTAAAGTTAGAGGTAAAGGTTACGGGAAACAACTTTTTGGTAAATGTGTTGAAGCTGCGAAGCAACTGGGTTATAAGCAATGTTATTTAGAGTCTGCATCTCAATTAAAAGCGGCTATACATATTTACGAAAATTTTGGTTTTAAACACTTGCAAGGTGCATTGGGAAATACAGGTCATTTTTCTTGTGGCGTGTGGATGATTAAAGATTTATGAAATTAAAACCCATACAACATACGTTTTTAAAACGTTTAGCTGCGTTTTATTCTTCGGAAGAAATTAATGCGTTTTATTATGAGTTAATTGAATTCTATTTTGGCATTTCTAGAATTAACTTAGCGTTAAATCCAGATGTTGAAGTTGATGATGCATCAAAATTAAATGAAGCTTTAAAAGACTTAGAAGCACAAAAACCGATACAATATATTATTGGTGAAACCGAGTTTTATGGTTTAAAGTTCAAGGTGTCTCAATCTGTTTTAATTCCGCGTCCAGAAACCGAAGAATTAATAAGTTGGATAATAAACGATTGTAAAGACGCGTCTGCCAAAATAAATATTCTTGATATTGGTACAGGTAGCGGTTGCATTGCTGTTTCCTTAGCCAAAAACTTACCAAATGCTAAAGTTTATGCGCTAGATGTTTCCGCGGAAGCGTTAAAAATAGCGAAACAAAATGCAGAGTTAAACCATGTAGATATTGAGTTTATTGAGGATTCCATTTTAGATGTTAAGCATTCAAAATTACTTTCGGAGGATTTAAAATTTGATGTAATTGTTTCCAATCCGCCATACGTTCGTGAGCTTGAAAAAGAATTAATGAAACCCAATGTTTTGGAGAACGAACCGCATTTAGCTTTGTTTGTGGATAATGATAATCCTCTATTATTTTACAAAGCAATTACAAATTTTGCTGTTAATAAGTTATATAAAAATGGTTCGTTGTTTTTTGAAATCAATGAGTATCTTGGGCAAGATATGAAGGCTTTACTAAATTTAAATTTTAATGAAGTTGAATTAAAAAAAGACATTTTCGAAAAAGATAGAATGATAAAAGGTGTTTTAAAATGAATGATGTAAAACAAAAAATTGAAGCTTTAAGAAACGAGTTACGCCAACATAATTACAATTATTATGTGTTAGATAACGCCACGATATCAGATTATGATTTTGATATTAAGTTGAAGGAATTACAAGCACTTGAAGATAAACATCCGGAGTTTTTTGATGCCAATTCGCCAACACAACGTGTAGGAGGAGAAATAACTAAAAACTTTGAAACTATTCCGCATGAGTTTAGAATGTATTCTCTAGATAATTCTTACTCAAAAGAAGATTTAGAAGACTGGGAAAAACGCATAAAAAAACTTGTTGATGGAGTAATTGAATACACCTGCGAACTAAAATACGATGGCGCATCTATTAGTTTAACTTACGAAAATGGAAAACTTACAAAAGCAGTTACACGTGGCGATGGTTTTCAAGGCGATAATGTAACAGCTAATGTAAAAACAATAAAATCGGTCCCTTTACATTTAAAAGGCGATTATCCTCCAAAATTCGACATTCGTGGTGAAATTATTTTACCTTTTGATGGGTTTAATAAAATGAATGAAGAGCGTATAGAAATAGGCGAGGAACCTTACCGAAACCCAAGAAATACAGCATCTGGTAGTTTAAAATTACAAGATAGTGCAGAAGTAGCAAAGCGTCCTTTGGAGTGTTTGCTATATAATTTAACTGGAAATAATTTAGGTGTTGCTACACAATTTGAAAGTTTAGAAAAAGCCCGCCAATGGGGATTTAAAGTGCCAAACGCCGCAAAACTAGCAAAAAGTGTTGATGAAGTTTTAGAGTTTATAGATTACTGGAACGAAGAACGCCATGCTTTGCCATACGAAACCGATGGTGTCGTTATTAAAGTTAACAATTTACAACAACAAGAGGAATTAGGTTACACAGCTAAAGCACCGCGATGGGCCATGGCTTATAAATTTAAAGCCGAACAAGTATCTACAAAATTAAATAGTATAACTTACCAAGTTGGTCGAACAGGAGCTATAACACCTGTTGCTAATTTAGAACCTGTAGAGCTTGCAGGTACAACCGTAAAAAGAGCTTCGTTGCATAATGCCGACCAAATTGAAAAACTTGATATTCGAGTTAACGATACGGTTTATGTAGAAAAAGGTGGTGAGATTATACCAAAAGTTTTAGGAGTAGATATGTTGCAGCGACCAATAAATTCTGAACCAACAAAATATATTACGCATTGCCCAGAATGTGGAACTGAATTAATTAGAAAAGAAGGAGAAGCACAACATTATTGCCCTAATTTTAATGGATGTAATCCTCAAATTATTGGGCGTATTCAGCATTTTATATCTAGAAAAGCTATGGATATTGATGGTTTAGGCGGCGAAACTGTTGCGCTTTTAGTAAATAATGGGTTAATTAATAATTATTCCGATTTGTATGAACTAACTAAAGAGCAAGTAATTCCTTTAGAGCGTATGGCAGAAAAAAGTGCCGATAATTTAATTAAAGGTATTGAGCTATCTAAACAAATTCCTTTTGAGCGCGTTTTGTATGCTTTAGGTATTCGATATGTAGGGGAAACTGTTGCAAAAAAATTAGCGAAGCACTATAAAAGTATTGATGCTTTAATGATGGCAACAGAAGAAGAATTAGTAAACGTTGATGAAATAGGCGTAAAAATAGCAGAGAGCGTAGTAGCGTTTTTTACTTCAGAAGAAAACAAAACTATTGTTGAAAGGTTAAAAGAATTTGGAGTTCAGTTAGAATTATCTGAAGAAGCTTTACAAGGGCAAACAAATTTACTTGAAGGACAATCTATAGTTGTTTCTGGAGTTTTTGAAACCGTTTCTAGAACTGAATTAAAAAAGCTGATAGAAGATAATGGAGGTAAGGTAAGTAGTTCTATTTCATCTAAAACTAGTTTTATTGTTGCCGGCGATAAAATGGGACCAAGCAAGAAAGAAAAGGCAGAAAAATTGAAAATAAATCTACTTTCTGAAAGTGAATTTTTACAAAAAATTAACATTTAATTTATAAAACATATTAGTTACTAATTATTTAGCAATTTTTTTTATGTTTGTTATTAATATTGATGAATATTAATATGAAAATTACAAAAGTACTAATAGGTTTATTAATAGTATGTTATGTTTGTTTTACTTTTTATGAAGTACTAGGTAATTACGACCTTTCAATTATTTTTGATAATTTACTCGTTCCAATAATAACAATAGGTTATTTTTTTGCTTTAAAAAAGAAAAGTCTTTGGGTTTCTTTATTTCTAATATTTTATTCTGTTTCAGATTTATTGGCAATTTGTTTTAATGTTGTTCTTAACAACTATAGCTTAAATACTAATTTAGTTTTATCTTACGATTATTATTTGGCTAACCTTCTTTATGATTTAGCACATATATTTTTAATTTTTGAAATAGCTAAATATTTATCTTTAAAATTTGTTTTAAAAAACCTGAAACTTCACCTTATAGTTTTAGTTTTATTAAATATATATTTAGCCTATGTGATACAAATGGTTTCGGAGTCTAATTACACATTTCCATTTGAAAATATTTTAGAATTAACATATAATGTTATTGTCTTATCTCTGCTTTCAATAGCTTTACTGAGTTATCTTTATCAAGACAACAGGAAATCCTTGTTTTTATTTCTAGGAGCTTTATGTATTGTTTTTTCTGAAATAATGGACATTGCCTTTATATATGTTAAAGAAGTCTCTTTAATACATATTTTAGGTACTAGTTTTACTGTTTTAGCTTTTTTACTTGTTTATAAACAATCTTATTTTACAAATAGTTCTAGAGGGTATAATTTAATACGCCGTTAATCATACTTTTTACCTTATTGTACAATTTCTACAAATTAAGAGATAAATTATAGAGGTCCATCTCGTTTTCAAAATTATAAACCTGAGAATGGTTTTAAAAATCCGATAAAATACAATTTTATAAAAATAATCGACGAAATGTTGCTTTTTAAGGTTGTAATTCGTGTTTTATTGTATATTTGTTTTAACCTACTTATACATTTATTTTGAAAAATTTGTCCCTACCAGTTTTTAGCAAGCTTGTGTTTACTATTTTTATTACACTATTAATTTGTAATTTTATTGGTGCTTTTACAGAAAACCCAATAATTAATAAATTTACTTTTTTATTACTTATTCCTTTATTTTCAATCACTTTTTTGTGGCGATTTCAAAAACTAAATCTAGCTGTTTTAGCTTTTCTTAGTTTTTCTTTGTTAGGGAATTTAAGTACTATTTTTTTAAAAGATACATTTACTGGTTTATTTTCCAACGGTTTTCATTTATTAAGCTTCATAAGTTTAATTTTATTGGCGTTGCAAAGTCTTAAGTTAAAAAGAATAGATATGGTAGTAGGCGGGTATTTAATTTTAGTGCTTTCTATAAATTTATATCTTTTATATTCTCTTTATAAGTTTTTGATTGATATAATGTTAAATGACTTAGCAGTTAAAATTTTTGCTGTAAAAAGTTTAGCATTAATCATTTTAGCTTCGGTTGCTTTTGGAGCTTATTTAAGTTATCAAACTAAAAAGGCAATATTATTTTTAATAGCAACTGCTTGTTTTGGCTTTGCTGCTATTTTAGAATATTTAAATAGTTATTATTCTAGTACGTTAAGCTTTTTAATGGTAGATAGAATATTATACATAGTAGGTGTTTACTTTATATTTAGATATGCTATAGCAGAAGCCGTAGTGGATATTAAGAAAGATATCATGAAAAATAAAATGAAGCCTTATTTTAATAAAGGTGTTCTAAACTAAAATTGAGGCACCATTAGCTGTTTTATTATTATTACTATCAAAATAAAAATCTATTTTTCCTAGATATAATCCATAACACCCCACTTGATTTACAAGTACATTTTTGTCAATAGCATTTTTTGCTATTGTTGGTTTTGGTAAAAATGTATGTGTATGTCCGCCAATTATTAAATCAATATTTTGTGTAGCTTCAGCTAGTTTTAAATCACTAATTTTATTTGGGTTGTTTTTGTAATGGTAGCCTAAATGCGATAAACAAATTATTAAATCGCATTTTTCATTTTCTTTTAATATGCGGGTCATATCTTGAGCAATTTCAATGGGGTCAAGATATTTTGTTTCTTTGTACAAATTTGGAGCAACTAAGCCATTTAGTTCTATGCCTAAGCCAAAAACTCCAATTTTAATCCCTTGTTTTAAAAACGTTTTATAAGGCTTTGTATGCGTGTCTAAAACGGTATTTGTAAAATCATAATTAGCACATATAAAATCGAATTTTGCATGAGGTAATTGAGCAAAAAGTCCATCTACACCATTATCAAAATCATGGTTTCCAATAGTAGATGCATCATATTTAAGTTTACTCATTAGTTTAAACTCTAATTCGCCTCCGTAATAGTTAAAATAAGGTGTGCCTTGAAAAATATCGCCAGCGTCTAAAAGTAAGGTGTTCGGGTTCTCATTTCTGTAGTTATCAATTAGAGTTGCTCTTCTGGCTACACCTCCTTTATTTGCGTTTCTCCCATCTTCAGGTCCAAAAGCATCTATGTGGCTATGTACATCGTTGGTGTGTAAAATTGTAATTTTTGTGTTTTTTTTAGCTTCAGTAAACGATGAAAGCCCTAATCCGCCTAAAGTAATTAATGCAGAACTAGCAGCAGTTTGTTGTAAAAAGTCTCTACGTTTCATAATTATTTTATTTGGATGAATCTGTCGTCTTGAGTTGGTTGTATTGTATCATTTTTTATAAAATTGTCAATTAAAGCATTTCTAATTTTATAATTTAAATCATATAGCGAATCATTGGTTTTGAAAAAGCTCATATTATCACCACCATTGTATAAATAATCGTTTGTGGCAACGTAATAAACTTTATCTGTAATTGGTTCTCCTTTAATTTTGGCATCAATAATTTTATAATCTGTATTTAGGCTAAGTTTTAGCTGAGATATTGGGTGCGCTTTTTTGGATTTTGATAGGTACGAAACTAAATCTTCTACTTGAGGCTTTTTTAAGGCAACCACTACAATACTGTTTTCAAAAGGCATCAACTCAAAAGCTGTTCGTTTAGATATGTTTCCTTTTGATAAAATCGAGCGAATACCTCCATAATTAAGTAAAACCATATCTATTTCTTTTCCTGTTCTACTTTTAAAAATCGGGTTAGATTCTTGGTAAACAGCATCGGCCATAAAGTTGCCAATGGCGGTGTTTAATTCACCATCAGATTTAGTATAGGTATCTGCTGAATATGCGATTACACTATCTAAATCGTTTTGAATATGTGTTCTGTATGGTTTAATGTAGGCTTCAATATCAGGGCTTGCTTCAATAGTATTATTAATTTCTACACGTTTGCCTTCAATTTTGGTTAAATGTAATTTGTTTTGTTTACAGCTAGTTAGTGCTAAAAAATATAACAAAACCAATAAAAATGTTATCCTCATTTTTTTACAAGATTTTTTGAATGTACTTTTGCTACCTTTGCGAAAGAAAAGCATAAAGGTAAATGATTTTACAGGGTTTTAAAGAAAAATCTAATAAAAAGTACTTGAACAAATTGTTATCAAACAGAGAAACTAATGTAACTGATGACAAAGTTGAGAGTCTTGGTATAGTTGTAAATGTTGATGAATTTGATGATATTGAGCAATTTGTAAATTTCTCTGAAACTATAAATATTAGATCTAACAAATTAAAAATTATAACTTTTTCTGAGAATGAAAAAGAGGATTTATTGTCCTGGGACTCTTGTTTTAATCCAGCAGATTTTGGGTGGAATGGCTCTATAAAAAACACAGAATTAGACACCTTAATTAGTAAAAATTTTGACTTATTAATTAGTTATTATACCAAAAACATAACAGAAATTAAACTAATTACTGCATTAAGTAAAGCAAAATTTAAGATTGGTATTTACCAAGAAGACGAACGTTTAAACGATTTAATAATTAAAACAACAGTAAAAGAATTTAATCTTTTTAAAGACGAGGTAATAAAATATCTCACCATATTAAATAAAAATTAAAATGAGTAAAAAGTTTTTAGGAACTGGAGTAGCATTAGTTACACCTTTTAATTCAGATTTATCAATTAATCATGAAGCCTTAACAAATATTGTAAATTTCAATATTGAAAATGGTGTAGAGTACTTAGTAGTTTCTGGTACAACAGCAGAAAGTGTTACTATTACAAAAGACGAAAAAAAGGCTATTACAGCTACAGTTGCCAAAGCTAACAACGGTCGTGTGCCTTTAGTTTTAGGCATCGGTGGTAACAATACTATGCAAGTTATAGAAGAAATAAAATCTACCGATTTAAGTAATATTGATGCTATTTTATCAGTTTCTCCATATTATAGTAAACCAACTCAAGAAGGTTTTTATCAACATTTTAAGGCAATTTCAGAAATTTGTCCTGTAGATATTATTTTATATAATGTACCAGGACGAACTGCTAAAAATATGGAACCAGAAACAACTATTCGTCTGGCAAAAGATTTTAAAAATATTATAGCAGTAAAAGAAGCAGGAAACAATGTCTCTCAATATTTAACGTTAATTAAAAATAAACCTGAGGATTTTATGGTTATTTCTGGTGATGACGATTTAGCCTTAGGTATTGTATTAGCTGGTGGTTCTGGAGTAATTTCGGTAATTGGCCAAGGGTATCCCAAGGAGTTTTCAGAAATGATTCGTTTAGGTTTAGCAGGAAATTCTAAAGACGCTTACAAGATTCACTACAAATTAATGGATGTTATAGCATATATATTTGAAGAAAATAACCCTGCAGGAATAAAAGCTGTTTTTGAAGCTTTAGGGCTTTGTAAAAGTACTGTAAGGTTGCCTTTAGTACCAGCAAGTAATGCCTTAAAAAGTAAAATTAACGATTTTGTAAAACAGTTTTAAGGGTGTTAAATATTACTTAAACCTTGTTAATGGTGAGTTTAAGCTATTATTTTAGCAATGAAATTATATTTTTAAATTCCATATTAATACCTTAATTTTGCAAACTGTTTAAGATTTATGAGAAATTTTTTTTATATAGTAATTGTTTTTACCTTTTTTACAAGTTGTAGTGAATATCAAAAGGCTTTGAAGTCTGAAGAGATTGCAACCAAATTTAAATTAGGGGAAGAGTTATACAATGCAGGAAAGTATGCTAAGGCAAATAAACTTTTTGCTCAAATAGTACCAGAATACAGAGGGAAGCCACAAGCAGAAAAATTAATGTTTTTGTATTCTAATTCTTTGTACAAAATGAAGGATTATTACACAGCAGGTTATCAGTTTGAGCGTTTTGTATCTAGTTATCCAAACAGTGAAAAAGTTGAAGAGGCAGCCTTTTTAGCAGTTAAAAGTTACTATATTTTATCGCCTGTTTATTCAAAAGATCAAACAGAAACTATTAGCGCAATAGAGAAATTACAAGAATTCATAAATTTATATCCTGAATCTAAATACGCAAGCGATGCTAATAAGTTAGTTCAAGAGTTAGATTTAAAACTTCAGCGTAAAGCTTTTGAAATTGCTAAACAATACAAGCTAATAGCACCAGGATATTCAAAAGATTTTAATGCAGCAATTAAATCTTTTGACAATTTTTTGTTTGATTACCCAGGAACACCTTTTAGAGAAGAAGCTATGTTTTTAAAACTAGATTCTATGTATCAATTAGCAATAAACAGTAGAGAATACACAAATTCGGTTCAAGAAGGGTTTAAACACATAAGAAAAGAACGCTTAGTTAACGCCTTAGACTATTCAGAAACATTTAAAAAATCATATGCTAATTCAGAGCATATTGAAACGGTAAATGCTATGATTGTTGAGCTAGATGAAGCATTAAAAAATTATAACAGTACAAAAGTTAATTAAAGACCAATATGGATTTAAAGAAAACCACTGCGCCTGTAAATACGGTAACGTACGACAGAAACCAAATTGATGAGCCAACATCAAATATTTACGAAGCAATTTCTATTATTGCACGTCGTTCTGAGCAAATTAATACAGAAATAAAAAAAGAACTTATTGATAAGTTAGAAGAATTTGCAACTTATAATGATAGTTTAGAAGAAATTTTTGAAAACAAAGAGCAAATTGAGGTATCTAAATTTTATGAAAAATTACCTAAACCTCATGCTTTAGCCGTTCAAGAATGGTTAACAGATAAAATTTATTTTAGAAATACAGAGGAAGACGCTCAGTAAAAAAATCTAAAATGTCAATATTAAGCGGCAAAAACATACTATTAGGTATTAGTGGTGGTATTGCCGCTTACAAAACAGCTTCACTTGTTAGGTTATTTATTAAATCTGGTGCAAATGTAAAGGTTGTACTAACACCTGCTGCCAAAGATTTTATAACACCTTTAACCTTATCAACTTTATCAAAAAATCCAGTTCATTCGTCTTTTACAAATGAAGAAGATGATAATGATGTTTGGACAAATCATGTAGATTTAGGCCTATGGGCAGATTTAATGATTATTGCTCCAGCAACAGCTAATACAATGTCTAAAATGGCTAACGGGGTATGCAATAACTTGCTTTTAGCAGTTTATTTATCTGCAAAATGCCCAGTATATTTTGCTCCAGCAATGGATTTAGATATGTATAAGCATCCTTCAACTTTAACAAGTTTTAATAAGCTTAAATCCTTTGGTAATATAATAATTCCTGCAACTAGTGGTGAATTAGCCAGCGGATTAGTAGGCGAGGGGCGTATGGCAGAGCCAGAAGATATAGTTTCTTTTATAGAAAACGATATTTTAAACAAATTACCACTTAAGGGTAAAACTGTTATAATAACGGCAGGACCAACTTACGAAGCTATAGATCCTGTTCGTTTTATAGGAAACCATTCCAGCGGAAAAATGGGGTTTGAAATTGCCAAAGCAGCTGCAAATAAAGGCTCTAAAGTAATTTTAATAACGGGGCCAACATATCAAACCGTAAAACATAGTTTAATAGATGTTGTTCCGGTTGTAAGTGCGGAAAATATGTATGAAGCTGTACATAAATATTTTAATAATTCAGATGTAGCTATTTTATCTGCTGCAGTTGCCGACTTTACTCCAAAAGAAGTCGCCTTAAATAAAATAAAAAAGAGCAGCGATACGTTAACTATAGAGTTAACTAAAACTAAAGATATTTTAGCATCGCTAGGTAAAATTAAAAAGCATCAATATTTAGTTGGTTTTGCTCTTGAAACTAATAACGAATTAGAAAATGCAAAAGGTAAATTAAAACGTAAAAATTTAAATTTAATTGTTTTAAATTCGTTAAACGATAAGGGAGCAGGTTTTAAAGGGAATACGAATAAAGTTACGTTTATAGATAAAGATGAAAACATAACAGCATTCGAATTAAAATCTAAAACAGAAGTTGCTAACGATTTGTTAAACAGAATTATAACTCAAATAAATGCGTAGTTTTACTTTAATTTTTGTGCTTTTTTTAAGCCTTGGTGCTTTTTCTCAAGAGTTAAATTGTAATTTGGTAGTAAATGCGCAACAAACAGGAAACGAAAACTTACCTATTTTTAAAACCCTAGAAAGACAACTTACCGAATTTGTTAATAAAACAAAATGGACAAAAAAAACATTTAAAACTCAAGAGCGTATAAATTGTAATTTTATTATTAATGTCTTGCAATATAGCAACGAATCTTTTCAAGCCAATTTACAAGTACAATCTACACGTCCGGTTTATGGTTCGTCGTTTAACACACCTGTTTATAGTTTTAACGATACCGATTTTAATTTCAATTACTTAGTAAATCAAAATCTAGTATTTAACCCAAATCAATTTCAAAATAATTTAGTTTCGGTAATCGCTTATCATATTTACATGATTTTAGCTTTAGATGCTGATACTTTTGAAGAGCAAGGCGGTAGCGAATATTACAATCAAGCTCAAGTAATTGTAAATTATTCGCAACAAAGTAATTATACGGGTTGGAAGTTAGAAGATGGTTTACAAAGCCGTTTTACACTAATAAATAATGTGCTTTCTCCAACTTATAAAGAATATCGCGAAGTATTATATAATTACCATCGAAATGGGTTGGATGTCATGGCCGAAAATGTGAAAAAAGGAAAAGAAGAAATAGCCTCGTCACTTTTAAAGTTTAATACTATGAATAGCCGCAGGCCAAATTCTTTTATTTTAAGAACATTTTTTGATGCTAAGGCAGATGAGATTGAACAAATTTTTTCAAACGGACCAAGTGTAGATATTGTAAAATTAAAAGAATCATTGCCAAAAATTGCGCCACTTCATAGTAGTAAATGGCAAAATATTAAATTCTAAATATTTATAATTAACAGTAATTCAGTTATTAAAACAATAAGTTTGTGTTTTAATGATTAATACTTAAAAATTGTTAAAAAAGTATGCTAACCTCACTTTCTATAAAAAACTATGCTCTAATCGATCATTTAAAAGTAGATTTTAATGATGGTTTTTCCATAATCACCGGTGAAACCGGAGCAGGTAAATCAATTTTACTAGGTGGTTTATCCTTAATTCTTGGTAAAAGAGCAGATTTAAGTAGTTTAAAAGATGACTCTAAAAAATGTGTTATTGAGGCTGTTTTTAATATTTCAAAATACAAATTAAAAGGATTATTTAAAGCAGAAGATTTCGATTATGAAGAACACACCATAATTAGAAGAGAAATTTTACCTTCAGGAAAATCAAGAGCCTTTGTAAACGATTCGCCGGTAAACTTAAGTAGTTTACAATTACTCGGAGAAAGATTAATAGATATACATTCGCAGCATCAAACCATGCAATTAACCGATAATAATTATCAGTTTCAGGTTATTGATGCTTTAGCAAAAAACGATAAAAATTTAGAAGATTATAAAACAGAACTAAAAGCGTACAAAAAGCTTCAAAAAGAATATAATGAGCTTTTAACCTTTCAGTCTGAGGCTATAAAAGAACACGATTACAATACGTTTTTACTAAATGAGCTAAACGAAGCTAATTTGGTTGATGGTGAGTTAAAATCTTTAGAAGAAGAATACGAAACACTTAATAATATTGAAAATATTCAAGAAAAATTAGGTGAAGCACATAATTTGTTAAACGATGAGCAAGTAGGCGCACTTACATCTTTAAACGAATTAAAAAATGTATTACAAAAATTGACTGGCTATTCTAATAAATATGAAGACATTTATAACCGTGCAGAAAGCAGTTTTATTGAGTTAGACGATATTTTTTCAGAAATTAGCAGCTTACAAGAAAGCTTAGATACAGACCCCAATAGGTTAGAAGTTGTAAATGCCAAGTTAAAAGCAATAAATAACTTATTGCAAAAACATGTGGTTAGCGAAGTTTCAGAACTTATAGAAATTAAAAATCAGCTTGAAGAAAAAGTTTCAGTTACCGAAAACTTAGATGAAACCATTAAAAAAAAGCAAGCTGAAATCAGTTCTAAAACAAATGTTTTAAACACAATAGCTAAAACCATACACGATAAACGCGAAAGTGTTATTCCTAAACTAAAAAAACAACTTGAAACTATTTTAAGTAGTTTAGGTATGGCTAATGCACAATTTAAAATAGAATTAAATTTAACAACAAGTTATTTACCTAATGGTAAAGACGAACTTTTGTTTTTATTTTCAGCCAATAAAGGTGGTAATTTTAACGAATTAAAAAAGGCAGCATCTGGCGGAGAGTTATCTAGAATTATGCTCGCTATCAAGTCGGTTTTAGCAAATTATATACAATTACCAACCATAATGTTTGATGAGATTGATACGGGAGTTTCTGGCGAAATATCAAACAAAATGGGCGATATTATGTTACAAATGAGCAAAACAATGCAAGTGTTTTCAATAACACACTTACCACAAGTAGCTGCTAAAGGGCATTCTCATTTTAAAGTATATAAAGAAGATGTCAACGAGGTAACCCAAACCAATTTAGTAAAATTAAACCACGACGAGCGTATTGTAGAAATAGCGCAAATGCTTGGTGGTGTAGAAATGTCATCTTCCGCAATAGCACATGCTAAAGAATTACTAAATTAAACAAAAGGTAAAACACTAAAGTAAAAAGTTTGTTACCTTTGGCGAAAATTATATAACTAAAAAACTAACGACTTTAACAAAAATAAATATGTCATTTAATTTATTAAAAGGAAAAAAAGGAATCATATTTGGAGCTTTAGACGAGAATTCAATTGCTTGGAAAACAGCAGAGCGTGTTCATGAAGAAGGAGGAGAGTTTGTATTAACAAATGCACCAGTTGCCATGCGAATGGGACAAATAAAAGAATTAGCCGAAAAAACAGGTTCTCAAATTATACCTGCCGATGCAACATCTGTAGAAGATTTACAAAAACTTATTGACCAATCCATGGAAATTCTGGGCGGTAAAATAGATTTCGTTCTACACTCAATAGGCATGTCTATCAATGTTAGAAAAGGAAAACATTACACCGATCAAAATTACGACTGGACGCAAAAAGGAACAGATGTTTCAGCCATGTCTTTTCATAAATTAATGCAAACACTTTACAAAAGCGATGCCATGAACGAGTGGGGTAGCATTGTAGCATTAACCTACATGGCTGCACAACGCGTATTTCCAGATTATAACGATATGGCCGATAACAAAGCATATTTAGAAAGTGTAGCCCGTAGTTTTGGTTATTTCTTTGGTCGCGATAAAAAAGTAAGAGTAAATACTATTTCTCAATCACCAACACCAACAACAGCAGGAAGCGGTGTAAAAGGTTTCGATGGTTTTATATCATACGCCGATAAAATGTCGCCGCTTGGTAACGCAACAGCTATGGATTGTGCAAACTACACAGTAGCCATGTTTAGCGATTTAACAAAACGTGTAACCCTACAAAATCTTTACAACGATGGTGGATTTAGCAACATGGGTGTAAGCGATGCTGTAATGAGCACATTTACCGGAGAAGAGCAATAAAATCTCAGTAATAAACACACAAAAGCCACCCATTTAAGGTGGCTTTTTTTGTTACATTTGTTATATAAAAATAATTAGGGCATTACCCCGTTTTATTACGGGGTCGGGCTTTCGCTACTCGCTGCCTCCTGCGTCGGCGAGCTCAAACAAGCCGCTCAATCCCTAATGCAACAACCAGTTAAGTAAAGTGCAAAACATGAAATTACAGTTTTCTTTTATAATTCCGGTTTACAACCGCCCTAACGAAACCCAAGAACTATTAGAAAGTTTTAAAGGTTTACAAGGTAACAAGGATTTCGAAATTGTAATAGTAGAAGATGGCTCAACAATAACCTCAAAACAAGTTGTAAATAATTTTAACAACTATTTAAATATAGCCTATTATTTTAAAGAAAACTCAGGCCCAGGCGATTCCAGAAATTTCGGTATGCAAAAAGCAAAAGGTAATTATTTTATTATTTTAGATTCCGATTGTGTTTTGCCAAGTAATTATTTAAACCAAGTAAAACAAAGTTTAAATAACAATTATGTCGATTGTTTTGGTGGGCCAGATGCAGCACATCAATCGTTTTCAAGTTTGCAGAAAGCCATTAATTTTTCAATGACATCATTTATAACAACCGGTGGAATTAGAGGAAATAAAAACAGTGTCGATAAATTTCAGCCAAGGAGCTTCAACATGGGGTTATCTAAAAAAGCTTTTTTAGCCTCAAAAGGGTTTGGTAATATTCACCCAGGTGAAGATCCCGATTTAACCATTAGGTTATGGAAACTCGGTTTTAAAACTAAGCTAATTCCAGAAGCTTATGTGTTCCATAAACGCCGAATTTCTTGGAAAAAATTTTATACTCAAGTTAAAAAATTTGGTTTAGTTCGCCCAATTTTAAACAAATGGCATCCATCAACAAAAAAAATAACATATTGGTTTCCAACACTTTTTAGTTTAGGGTTATGTATTGCCGTAATATTAGCTTTTCTGGGAATTTATTGGGCGCTTTTTTGCTATATTTTTTACTATTTAATGGGCTTTTTTGTAGCTTTAGTTTCAACAAAAAAATTAAATGTAGCATTGTTGGCATTGTTGGCTATAACCATTCAATTTATAGGTTATGGTTACGGATTTTTAAAATCCACAATAGTAGTTAGTATTTTAAATAAAGAACCAGAAGCGTATTTTCCGTATTTATTCTTTAAAAACAAATGATAAAAAAACTTAAATCTGAAATTATAAAATCTCATAAAAATAAGAGAATTAATGTGTTCTTTTTGTTTTTGTTATTTGCGTTTATAATTCTAATTTTCAGTAAACTATCTAAAACATATACAAATACGTTAGCATTTGAAATAAATAAAAAAAACGTGCCAGACGAATATATAATTTTAAATGATAGTGCTAAACTAAATATAACACTTACAACACATGGTTTTAAGTGGTTAAAATATTTAACATCGCAACCTAAAATAACTATAGATTTTAGTAAAGATGTTTACAAAGAAAATGGAGTTTTTGTATGGAGTAAATCGGCTTCATTTTTAAATAATACGCAATTTTCTAGCGAGGTGGAATTATTAAATATATCACCCAATAAGTTAACCTTTAAGTTTGATGTAAATCAAGTTAAAAAAGTACCAGTATTGGTTAAAGCTAATATTAATTTTGTTCCAGGATATAATACCGCTAATTCTATTATAGCAGAACCAGATTCTGTTACTATTATTGGGCCTAATGTAATAGTTTCCAAAATTAAAGCAATAGAAACTCAACCTTCAAGTTTTAAAGAAATTCGATCTAATTTAAACGAAGAAGTTAAACTAAAACTTCCAGAAAATACTGCCGATTTAAAATTTTCTGCTAAGACAGTAAAATTAAAAGCAGATGTAGAAAAGTTTACAGAAGGCAACCTAGGCATTCCTGTTACCATAATTAACAAACCTAAAAATGTTACATTAAAATATTTTCCTAAATCTGTAAATGTTCAGTATAGTGTAAGTTTAAGCAATTATAGTAAGGTTACAGTTAAAGATTTTAAGGTAGTTTGCGATTATTCAAAATTAAATACTAAACAACCATTTTTAATACCAGAATTAGTAAAACAACCAAGTATTGTTAAAAATGCTAAAATAAATCAGCAACGTGTAGAATTTATACAAATAAAATGATAATAGTTGGATTAACAGGAGGTATTGGAAGCGGAAAAACCACGGTTGCTAAAGAATTTAAAAAATTAGGTATACCCATTTATATTGCAGATGACGAAGCTAAAAAACTCATGCACAAATCAAAAATAATAAAACGAAAATTAATTCAATTGTTTGGTAGTGAGTCTTATATTGATGGTGAATTAAATCGTCCGTTTATAGCTAATATTATATTTAATAATAAAAGTTATTTGGATAAAATGAATGCCATAATACATCCAAGAGTAGCAAGGCATTTTGAAAAATGGGTGCTAAAACAAAAATCGCCTTATGTTATTAAGGAAGTCGCTATTTTATTTGAAAATGGTGGAGATAAAGCTTGTGATTACGTAATAACTGTTACCGCAGATATGGAAACAAGAATACAAAGGTTGTTAAATAGAGATAATACCACCAAAGAAAAAATACAAGCCATTATAAATAATCAATTATCTGATAGCGAAAAAATAAAAAAATCACATTTTGTAATTAAAAATACCACATTACAGAGTATTAAAATTCAGGTTGAAAAAATTCATAAAAAACTATTAAACGAATAAAGATTTCTCATTTTGTTAATGTAAGGTTAAAAATAAAATTTCTAAATGTTAAAATGTTAATTTTGAATAATGAGGAAGAGAATTTTTATCCTACTCATTATACTAATGAGTTTGTCGCTTATAGGTATTATATCTATTCAGGCGTATTATATTAATAATTCGGTAAAGAATGAAAAGGAACATTTTAAATTTAATGTTTTAACTGCATTAAATTATGTTTCTAATATTATTGAAGAAAATGAGTTAGAATCGGCTTTTAAAACCTTTAAAAAATTAGATAATGAAAAGGTTTTAGATTCTACAAACGTTTCGCAATTATTAGTTTATAGAAAAAACAATAATACAAACGAAACACTTATTTATAAAAGTAATGTACTTGAAGAGAATTATAAATTATCTTCATCGCTCTTTGACATTGGTTTAGATAGTCTTGATATTACAAATATTATAGGAAACTCAACAACCGAGGTTTTTACAGACTTAAGTCCTTCAGATAAAGATTTAAAAAGTCCAATTACTAACATTATTCGTAATGGTTCAATTGACGAAGCCCAGCGTATTAATTTTGAAAAAAGTTATAAAGCAATTTCTAAGGCAACACCAATATATAAGCGTGTTACAGAGGCTGAAATAAGGTCTTTATTATCCGAAAGGCTAAAAAAGGATGGTATTGATATAAATTTCGAGTTGGCTATTTACAGTAATGATTTGGCAACTAAGGTTAGTAGTGATAATTTTGAATACGATCCAAAGTCAACTTTTAAGGTTCCTATTTTTTATGATGAAAACAGGCAAACACCATACAGACTTTTAGTTAATTTCCCAGACGATAGTAAATACATATTATCAGGTGTAATTGGCATGATTTTATTATCTGTAGTGTTTACATTGGTAATTATTTTGGCTTACACTAGTGCTATTTTTCAGTTGGTTAAACAACGCAAAATATCACAAATTAAAAGTGATTTTATTAATAACATGACGCATGAGTTTAAAACACCAATTGCCACAATAAATTTAGCTTTAGACGCTATTAAAAATCCTAAAATCATTAACGACGAAACCAAAGTGTTGCGTTATTTAAAAATGATTAAAGATGAAAATAAGCGTATGCATGCGCAAGTTGAAAACGTATTAAGAATATCTAAACTTGAAAAAAACGAGTTAAACATTAGTAAGGAACGTGTTAAGCTGCACGATTTAATTATAGATGCAATTACGCACGTAGAGTTAATTGTAGAAGATAGACAAGGGTATATAAAAACCTTTTTAAATGCCGATAAATCTTCGGTTTTAGCCAACGAAACTCACTTTACTAATGTAATTGTTAATATTTTGGATAATGCTGTAAAGTATTCTCCAAATGCACCAGAAATAGAAGTTCATACAGAAAATGTTGGAACTAATATTGTTTTAAAAGTTAAAGATCATGGTAGCGGCATGAGTAAAGCTGTTGCTAAGCGTGTTTTCGAAAAATTTTATAGAGAACACACCGGAAATATACATAATGTAAAAGGTCACGGTTTAGGGTTGGCCTATGTTAAAAGAATTGTAGAAGACCACCAAGGTCATATATCAGTAGAAAGTGAAAAAGACAAAGGAAGCACCTTTATTATAAAGCTTCCACTAATATCTTAAATATGGAAGAGCAAAAGAAAAGAATTTTACTAGTTGAGGACGATCCTAATTTTGGAACCGTTCTTAAAGATTACTTAATGATGAATGATTATGAGGTAACACATGCTAAAAACGGTATGGAAGGCTTTGAAAAGTTTAAAAAAGACGATTTCGATTTATGCATTCTAGACGTAATGATGCCTTATAAAGATGGGTTTACGTTAGCCAAAGAAATTCGCGAAAAAAACACTGATGTTCCCATAATATTTTTAACCGCCAAAACAATGAAAGAAGATGTTTTAAAAGGTTATAAAGTAGGAGCAGACGATTATTTAAATAAGCCATTTGATAGCGAAGTACTTTTAATGAAAATTAAAGCTATAATGCAACGTAAGGCTACCGAAACTATTTCAGATAGTAAGCAATTCGAGTTTAAAATTGGAAAATTCGATTTAAATTCAAAATTACGTTTCTTAAAATTCAATGGCGGAGATCCTGTAAAATTATCTCCAAAAGAAAACGAATTACTACGTTTATTAGCATTACATGAAAACGATTTAATGCCAAGAGAATTAGCTTTAACTAAAATTTGGAGAGACGACAATTATTTCACATCTAGGAGTATGGATGTTTACATTGCCAAATTGCGTAAGTATCTTAAGTTGGACGAGAAAGTTGAAATTTTAAATATACACGGCGAAGGCTTTAGGTTAGTAATTAACGAATAACAAAACCTATAAAAATAAAAAATCCGGTGTAAACCGGATTTTTTATTTAAAAAAAACTATTCAGCGTTATAAACTTGTCCTCTATGAGGTTTTAAGGCATCTCTTATGGGTTTCATTTCCGCCTCATTTACAACTAAAAAAGCAATAGTATGTACATCGCTTATAGTTTTGTAGCCTGTAATGTTAACGTCAAGTTTTTCTAATTTTATATATTCTTTTAAATGAATTTCATGATGTTTCGCTGTGTTTTCAGCATTAGGTCCGTAAAAATCCCAAATTAATTTAAGGTCTCTCATGTTTAGCAAATTTTAACTGCAAATTTAAATTAAATCTAACCTAAAACAATTATAATATTTTATTGCTTAAGCCGTTAGAAAAACAACTTGTATAATAGCTTTATATTAGTATTTTTGTATTCATTCTAAAAACAAAATGAACTATGCGCGCAAGCGGATTTTTGTCTTTATTTATTAGCCTTTTAACCATTAGTTTGCATGCTCAAACTAATAAAGAAGAAGTATTATTTACAATTGATGACGAGCCTGTTTATACTAGCGAATTTTTAAGAGTTTACAATAAAAATTTAGATTTAGTACAAGATGAATCTCAAAAAAACATAGATGCTTATTTAGAGCTTTTTGTTAATTATAAATTAAAGCTAAAGGAGGCTCATGTTTTAGGTTTTGATAAAAAACGAAATTATATTCGCGAATTATCTAATTACAAAAAACAGTTAGCTAAAAGTTTCATGAGAGAACCTGAAGTAACCGATGCTTTAGTAGAAGAAGCCTATCAGCGTATTTCGTTCGATATTAATGCCAATCATATTCTTGTTAAATTAGAAGAAACAGCAAATCCACAAGATACTTTATTAGCCTACAATAAAATAAATAGTATAAGAAACCGTGCTTTAAATGAAGGGTTTGAAAAAGTTAGGCAAGATGTGCATAATGGCCAAACTATTTATGGTGAAAAATTAGGTTATTTTTCTGGTTTTAAAATGGTTTATAATTTTGAAACAGCTGCGTTTAATACAAAAGTTGGTGATATTTCGGAACCTTTTAGAACCCGTTTTGGATATCATATTGTTAATGTAATAGATAAAAGGCCATCACGAGGAGAACGCACAGTGGCTCATATAATGTTGCAAACTAAAAGTGATAACAAAGAAAACCTTGAAGTTAAAATTAACGAAATTTATCAAAAATTAAATCAAGGTGAAGATTTTGGTGCTTTAGCAAAACAATTTTCAGAAGATAAAAGTACTTCTAAAAATGGCGGTAAATTATCGCCAATAGTAGGAGGGCAGTTGCGTTCTCAAAAATTTGAAGATGTTGCTTTTGGGCTTCAAAATGTAGGAGATTACTCAAAACCTTTTAAATCAGAGTATGGTTGGCATATCATAAAATTATACAATAAAAAACCAGTGCCAGAATTTCAAACTATTAAAGCAGAACTTACTCAAAAAGTTGAACGAGACGATCGTTCTAAGCTTATTGATGCAGCTTTAATTTCTAAATTAAAAGTGAAGTATAACATAACAGAAAAACCAGATTTAAGTTATTTTGTATCTATATTAAACGATAGTTATTTCAATAAAAATTGGTTTTTACCACCAAGTTTTGTTGGAAAAAAAGATTTAGTAGTTATTGGTAATCGTACCTTGTCTTATAAAAATTTTGGTAATTATCTAGTACGATCACAGCAAAATGTAAGTGCTAAAATTCCGTTTAAAACTATTGTAGATAATGCTTATAATAATTTCTTAAATGAAAACATTTTGCGTTATCATGAAAATAATTTAGAATTTGAAAATGAAGATTTTGCCAATATTGTTAGTGAATATCGAGATGGTTTGTTACTTTTTGATTTAATGGAAAATACAATTTGGAATAGTTCATTAAATGATACTGTTGGAATAAAAAACTATTATGATAAGAATAAAAGCAACTATTTTTCAGAAGAAAAAATAGATGCAATTGTGGCCTCATCTTCTAGTAAAAAAATATTAAAGCAAGTATCAAAATTTTTAAAAAAAGGTTCTGAAGAAGCAGAAATTAAAAGTATGGTAAACACAGAAAACGCCATCAATATTTTGTTTACCTCTGGCGAATTACGTAAACCTCATCAAGCGCTTCCAGAAACAATCGAATTTAAAGAAGGTGTATCACCCATTTATAAGCATAACGATAATTATGTAGTAGTTAAAATTAATAAAGTAATTCCTAGCAAACAACTAACACTAGTAGAGGCAAAAGGATTGGTAACTAGTGATTATCAAGAACAAAAAGAACACAACTGGATTAAGGCTTTGCATAATAAATACCAGGTTAAAATAAACAAAGAAGCACTTAAAAAAGTAGAAACCCAACTAAACAATAATTAATAAGTGCTAAAAAAACTTTTATTACTAGCTTTAATTTTTTCTTTTGTACAATCATGTCAATTCTTTAAAAAAGAACAAGAAGGCATACCAGTGGCAAGAGTAAACCAATCGTATCTATACCAAAGCGATCTAGAAGATTTAGTTCCAGAAGGTGCTTCTGCAACAGATAGTACACTTTTAGTGCAAAATTTTATAAATAAATGGGCTACGCAACAATTATTTTTAGATGGAGCAAAATTAAATTTAAGTACAGCAAAACAAGAAGCCTATAATAGGCTTATAAACCAATATAAAAATGATTTATATACTAAGGCTTATGTTGATGCTTTAGTTAAGAAAAACATGGATACGCTTGTTAATTTACAAGAAATAAAAACGTATTATAATGATAATAAAGAGGTTTTTAAATTAAATGAAGAATTAGTTAAATTTCGCTACATTCATCTGGACGAAAATATTATTAATTACAAGGATATAAGCGAGCGTTTTAAACGTTATAATAATGAAGATAAGAAAGTACTCGATTCAATTTCAATTCAATTTAAATCTTATTCATTAAACGATTCAATTTGGATAAAATTAAATCAGGTAATTGAAAAAATACCTGTAATAAATGCAGAAAATAAAAGCGAATTGTTAAAAAAATCTAATTTTATACAACTCAAAGATTCATTAGGAGTATATTTGATGCAAATTAATGATGTGTTACTCCGAAATGATGAAGCTCCAATGGAGTACGTTAAACCAACCATTACACAAATAGTGGTTAATAAACGCAAGTTAGATTTAATAAGACAATTAGAAAAGGATATCACTAAAGATGCTATTAAAAACAAACAATTTGAAATTTACAATTAATTTGAAATACATTTTACCCATTGGCTTAAGCCTTTTGGCGTTAAATGTTATGTCGGCTCAAGAGGTTATTGAAGACGAAAAGGAAATAGTCGAAACAAAAGCAATCGATACAACTAAAAGTAAAAATGCATTAAAAGTAGATGGTGTTGCAGCTGTTGTTGGAGACTATATTGTTTTAGACTCTGATGTAGAAAAGGAACGTTTGCAATTAGAAGCAGGAGGTTATAGTACCAAAGATATTAAAGATTGTGAGTTGTTTGGTAAATTGTTAGAAAACAAACTATATGCACACCATGCCATTCAAGATAGTATAATTGTATCTGATGCAGAGATTAGGCAACAAGTTGATTATCAAATTGAGCAGTTCTTGCAACAAGTTAATGGTAACATGGATAGGTTACTAAAGTTTTACAAAAAGGAAGACGAAAAAAGCTTTAGAGATGAAATGTTTGCAATAAATAAAGCAAACCAACTAGCACAACGTATGCAGGCTAAAATTGTTGATGCTGTAGAAATTACTCCAGATGAAGTACGTACTTTTTTTAAAAATATACCTAAAGACGAACTTCCAACTTTTGGAACAGAATTAAAAGTAGCACAAATTGTTGCAGAGCCTAAGGTTTCTGAAGAAGAAAAACAACGTGTAATAGACAGGTTAAAATCTTTTAAAGCAGATATAATAGAAAATGGAGCAAGCTTCCGTTCGAAAGCGGTTCTATACTCCGAAGATCCTGGTTCTGCAAGTAGAGGTGGTAAGTATACTTTAAATAAAAAGAAACCGCAAATGGTAAAAGAGTTTCGTGAAGTAGCTTTTGCATTGCAAGAAGGCGAAATATCAGAGCCTTTTAAAACGGATTATGGTTACCATATTATAACTTTAGAAAAAATTAGAGGGCAAGAATACGATGTAGCACACATTTTATTAACTCCAAAAGTTTCTAATGAAGCCATTACTGAAGCAAAAGAACGTTTAGAAAAAGTAAGAGAACGTATTGTTTCTGGCGATATATCTTTTGCCGATGCAGCAAAAGAAGCTAGTGATGAAAAAGAAACAAAAAATGATGGTGGGCAATTAATTAATCCAACAACGCAAGATTATAATTTTGAGTTAACCAGAATGGATCCAGAGTTATATGCACAAATTCAAAATTTAAAAGACGGAGAAGTTAGTCTAGTACAAACAGAACAAGATAGAACAGGTAATGTTAAATTTAAAATTTTAACCGTAAGTGATAGAGTAGACGACCATACTGCAGATTACGCCAAAGATTTTTTGAAGATTAAAGAATTAGCCTTAGACGAGAAGAAAATTCAAGCCATTGAAAAATGGCAAAAAGAAAAAATACTTGATACTTATATTAAAATTAGTGGCGAGTATAGAGATTGTAACTTTTCTAGTAACTGGTTAAAAAGGTAATTTCATGTCTGACGTAGCTGCTATAGAAAAATTTGTAAATCAATTTAAAGAATTAAAATCTGAAATTGCCAAAGTAATTATTGGTCAAGACGAGGTTGTTACACAAATACTAATTTCAATTTTTTCTGGTGGTCATTCATTGTTAATTGGTGTTCCTGGTTTAGCAAAAACTTTAATGGTAAATACCATTTCTCAAGCTTTAGGTCTAGATTTTAAACGTATTCAGTTTACTCCAGATTTAATGCCTAGCGATATTTTAGGAAGTGAGATTTTAGATGAAGACAGGCAATTTAAATTTATAAAAGGCCCTATTTTTTCTAATATCATTCTAGCCGACGAAATAAACCGTACACCACCAAAAACACAGGCAGCTTTGCTTGAAGCCATGCAAGAACGAGCAGTTACAGTTGCAGGGCATCATTATAAACTCGATTTACCATATTTTGTTTTAGCAACTCAAAACCCAATTGAGCAGGAGGGAACTTATCCATTACCAGAAGCTCAATTAGATCGTTTTATGTTTGCTATTAACCTAGAGTACCCAACCTTTCAAGAAGAGGTAGAAGTAGTAAAAGCTACTACATCAAATAAAAAAGTAGAAGTAAAAGCGTTATTTTCATCAAAAGAGATCTTAGGTTTTCAGCAATTAATTCGTAAAATTCCTGTAGCAGATAATGTTATAGAATATGCTGTAGCAATGGTAGGTAAAACAAGACCTAACGGAAATAATACTCCAGAAATTGTAAAAAATTATATTGATTGGGGAGCAGGA
Organism: Neotamlana laminarinivorans; assembly: GCF_020523925.1. Classification (GTDB taxonomy): domain Bacteria; phylum Bacteroidota; class Bacteroidia; order Flavobacteriales; family Flavobacteriaceae; genus Neotamlana; species Neotamlana laminarinivorans. Next base: position 302,858 of record NZ_JAJAPW010000001.1, read on the forward strand.
CCAAGAGCCTCTCAAAATTTAGTTTTAGCAGCCAAAACGCACGCTGCCATTAACGGTAAATTCTCGCCAGATATTGAAGATGTACAAGCTGTAGCCATTGGAATTTTAAGGCATAGAATAATAAAAAATTATAAAGCAGAAGCAGAAGGAATAACAGAAGAACAAGTTATTAAAGCGTTGTTTTAAATTAGGTTTTTATGCAACCTATAACAACTTCCAAAGAAAGAATTTATGGGTTAGATTTGGTAAGGGCTATTGCAATACTACTTATATTAAGCTCACATTCTACCATTTTAATTTTTCAAGACTCAGAATTAAAATCAATTAAATTTAACCAGTTTTTTGGAACAGTAGGTGTTAATGTTTTCTTTGTTTTAAGCGGGTTTAATAAATTTTTAATTCTGCTTTCATATTGGGTTTTAAGCTTTATGTTAGCTTATTTAATGTTTAATTATTTGGAAAAGACAATCTTAAAATTTAGAGATAGAAATATTAATGCTTAAATAGTTTTTATTTAAAGCTAGTTTCTTTAACAATTAGTTATCAATAAGTATAAAACTGTACATGAAGGAATTACCGTAATTATAATGATAAAAAGTATATTATGGTAAAACGAAAAGGTTTTAGTTTAAATAATATTCAATATTTTAAACTTTTTGATATAAAAAATGCAAATCATATTAAATATTAATAGGACTATAATAATTTAGTATTGTAAGGTGAATCAATACCCGTTTTATTTTTAAAACTTTGTATTTATTTAGTATTTTGCGTGACTTTTAAAATAAACTAATAACTATAACAAATGGCTTAATCTACAAATAAAAGGGTTTGTAAAATACTAACATTCATCTAAAATTTGTAGCGGGCCTAAAACGAAAAGACTTCTAAATATGAGCATTTACAGTGAGTACCTTAAGGAGATTGAAGAAAGAAAGGCTCAAGGGTTACATCCCAAGCCAATTGATGGAGCTGAATTAACTAGTGAAATAATTTCGCAAATTAAAGAAGCAAATAATCCACACAGAGAAGAATCTCTAAACTTTTTTATTTATAACACCCTACCAGGTACTACAAGTGCAGCAGGTGTAAAGGCAAAGTTTTTAAAGGAAATTATCCTTGGAGAGGAAATTGTAGATGAAATAACGCCAACTTTTGCATTCGAGCAATTATCTCATATGAAAGGTGGGCCATCAATTGAAGTTCTTTTAGATATTGCCTTAGGAGATAACGTGGCATTAGCCAAAGAAGCAGCTAAAGTTTTAAAAACACAAGTTTTTTTATATGAAGCTGATACAGAGCGATTAGAAGCGGCATATAAAAATGGAAGTGCTATTGCTAAAGATATTATAGAAAGTTATGCGCAAGCAGAATTTTTTACAAAACTTCCAGAAGTAGAAGAAAAAATTGATGTAGTTACTTACATTGCAGGTGTTGGCGATATTTCAACCGATTTACTTTCACCTGGTGCCGATGCACACTCACGTTCAGACCGTGAATTTCATGGGCAGTGTATTTTCGAGCACAATAAAGATATGCAAAAAGAGGTGTTGACTTTAAAAGAGCAACACCCTGATAAACGAGTTATGTTAATTGCAGAAAAAGGAACTATGGGAGTAGGATCTTCTCGTATGTCTGGTGTAAATAACGTAGCCTTATGGACGGGTATTTCATCATCACCATATGTGCCATTTATTAATATAGCTCCTGTAATTGCAGGAACTAACGGAATAGCACCAATATTTTTAACAACAGTAGGTGTAACTGGTGGTATTGGTATCGATTTAAAAAATTGGGTTAAGCAAAAGGATGAAAACGGAAATACTATTGTAGATGAAGATGGTGAGCCAATTTTAAAAGAGGTTTATTCTGTAAAAACTGGTACTGTTTTAACTATTAATACAAAAGAGAAAAAATTATACAACGGAGATAAAGAGTTAAAAGATATTTCTACAGCTTTAACTCCACAGAAAATGGAATTTATTAAAGCAGGTGGGTCTTATGCTGTAGTTTTCGGAAAAAAATTACAAACCTTTGCTTGTAAAGTTCTAGGTATTGATATTCCTCAAGTATATGCACCTTCAAAAGAAATTTCTATAGAAGGACAAGGTCTAACCGCCGTTGAAAAAATATTTAACAAAAATGCTGTTGGTACTACACCAGGTAAAACGTTACATTCAGGATCTAATGTTCGTGTAGAAGTAAATATTGTTGGATCTCAAGATACAACTGGTTTAATGACTTCTCAAGAATTAGAAATGATGGCAGCAACTGTTATATCTCCTATTGTTGATGCAGGTTACCAATCTGGGTGTCATACAGCTTCTGTATGGGACGATAAATCTATTGCAAATATTCCACGTTTAATGAAGTTTATGAACGACTTCGGGTTAATTACAGGTCGTGATCCTAAAGGAAAGTATCATGCAATGACGGACGTAATTCACAAAGTTTTAAATGATATTACTGTTGATGATTGGGATATAATTATAGGTGGAGATTCACATACACGTATGTCTAAAGGTGTTGCTTTTGGTGCCGATTCTGGTACAGTAGCATTAGCTTTAGCAACAGGTGAAGCAACAATGCCTATTCCAGAATCTGTAAAAGTTACTTTTAAAGGAAACATGAGAAGCTTTATGGATTTCCGTGATGTGGTTCATGCTACACAACAACAAATGCTTAAGCAATTTGACGGAGAAAATGTTTTTCAAGGTCGTGTTATTGAAGTTCATATTGGTACATTAACTTCAGACCAAGCCTTTACATTTACCGATTGGACTGCCGAAATGAAAGCAAAGGCATCAATCTGTATTTCAGAAGATGAAACTTTAATAGAATCTTTAGAAATTGCTCGCGACCGTATCCAAATCATGATAGATAAAGGTATGGATAACGAAAAGCAAATGCTTAAAGGTTTAGTTGACAAAGCAAATAACAGAATTCAAGAGCTTAAAACTGGTATAAAATCAGCTTTAAAACCAGATGCAAGTGCTAAATATTATGCTGAAGTTGTTATTGATTTAGATGAAATTGCTGAACCAATGATTGCCGATCCAGATGTAAATAACGAAGATGTTTCTAAGCGCTACACGCATGACACAATACGCCCATTATCATTTTACGGAGGAACTAAAAAAGTAGATTTAGGTTTTGTAGGTTCTTGTATGGTTCATAAAGGCGACATGAAAATTTTAGCGCAAATGCTAAAAAATATTGAAGCACAGCATGGTAAAGTAGAATTTAAAGCGCCATTAGTGGTAGCACCACCAACTTATAATATTGTTGATGAGTTAAAAGCAGAGGGCGACTGGGAAGTATTACAAAAATACTCAGGTTTCGAGTTTGATGATAGTGCACCAAAAGGATTAGCACGTACAAAATATGAAAACATGCTATATTTAGAGCGTCCAGGTTGTAACCTTTGTATGGGTAACCAAGAAAAGGCCGAACCCGGAGATACGGTTATGGCAACTTCAACACGTTTATTCCAAGGTCGTGTAGTAAAAGATTCTGGAGAGAAAAAAGGAGAATCTTTATTGTCTTCTACACCAGTTGTAGTATTATCTACAATTTTAGGTAGAACTCCAACTATGGAAGAATATGAAGCAGCCGTAGAAGGTATAGTATTAACTAAATTTAAACCATCACAAAAAGAATTAGTTCTTTAAAAGAAAGGTTTTAAAACATAATAAGTATTTAAAAAGCTCGAATTTTATATTCGGGCTTTTTTCTTATCGAAAATTTGATAATAGTAGCACCTTAGTTCGTATATTTTGATAAATTTGGTTAAACCATTTTAACCATATAGTTTTGAAAAAAATAGCCTACCTATTATGTCTTTTGTTTTTAAGTTTTATTTCATGTAAAGATGATTCAAGTGTTACTCTAGATAACATTCAAAAATTTAAGGATTACATTTTTGAAGTATCTACAGGAGTAGTTTCTACTAAAGATGAAATAAAAATAGTATTAATAAACCCAATAAAAGATATTTCATCTGAAGTAGAATTGGATAATAGCATACTTAAAGTATCTCCTAAAATAAAAGGAAAAGTTGTTGCAAAAAATAACAGAACAATAGCCTTTATACCAGATACAAAGTTTGAACAAGATACCCGTTATACATTTAAACTAGATTTAGCAGCAATACAAGATGTTAGTAGCGAGTATGAAACATTTGTTTTTGATGTTAAAACCATTAAACAAGATTTTCAAGTTATTCCAAATAATCTAGAAAGTTATTCAAGAAATTGGCAATACTTAAATGGAACATTACGATCTAGTGATGAAATTTTAACATCAACCGCAAAAAAATTAATTACGGCAAAGCAAAAAGGAAAAACTTTGCCAGTAAAAATTTTAACTGAGAATTTAGAAGGAAATTATTTTAAATTTAAAATAGATAGTATACAACGTTTTGATGAGGATACCGATATAGAAATAGAATGGGATGGAGGTAAGTTTAACATTGATACTGAAGGCGATTATACTTTTAATATACCAGGTAAAAATAATTTTCAAGTAATTGATATAAATGTATTTGATGAAAAAGATAAATACATTGAGATTAATTTTTCTGATCCAATTAAAAAGAATTTAGATTTAAACGGATTAATTACCATTGAAGGTAAAAGTTATCTGTCATTTTCTATTAACAACAATGTCGTAAAAGTTTATGTCGGAAATATTGAAGACACTAAAACACTTAAAATACATAGTGGTATTACAAATGCTTATGGCTTTAAGCTTAAAAACACTGTTACTAAAGAAATTACTTTTGAAGAAATTAAACCAGATGTTAAACTGTTACAAAACGGCACAATATTACCAACTTCAGAAAATTTAAAATTTAATTTCGAAGCAGTAAACTTAAAAGCAGTAGATATTACAATTATTAAAATTTTTGAAGATAATGTTTTACAATTTTTACAAAACAATAATTTAAAAGGTAGTTCAGAGTTATTAAGGGTAGCCAGACCTATAGCTAAAAAAACAATTAATTTATCTAAATATAAAACAGATTTATCTAACTGGAGATCTTATGCTGTAGATTTAAAAGAAATTATTAATCCAGATCCAGGAGCTATTTATCGCGTAGAAGTAAGTTTTAAAAAGCAGTATTCTAATTATAAATGTGCAACTGAAGATACAAGTGAAATAATTGAAGAAGTTATAAATTACGATCAAGAAGCTGAAGAAACTAGTAACTGGGATAATGATTACTATTATGAAGATTATGATTACGATTGGCGAGAATCTGATAATCCCTGCAATAATTCGTATTACCGAAACAAAAAAATAAGTTCAAATATTTTGGCTTCAAACATTGGAGTAATAGTTAAACAAGGCACAAAAAATAACTACTTTGTTGCAGTTAGCGATATTATTACAACCAACCCAATTGCAGATGCCGAGGTGAAATTTTACAATTACCAACAACAATTAATAGGAAAACAAAAAACAGATACCGAAGGTAAATTAGAGTTTCCAGCTACATCAAAAGCTTATTTTGCAGTTGTAACAAAAAATAAAATAAGTACCTATGTTAAGCTAAACGATGGTAATGCTTTGTCTGTAAGTAAGTTTGATGTTTCTGGAGCCGAATTAAAAAGAGGATTTAAGGGATTTATTTATGGTGAGCGAGGTGTTTGGAGACCAGGAGACACATTACACTTATCATTTATGCTAAACGATAAAAACAATAAATTACCAGAAGATCATCCAGTAAAACTAGAAATTTTCGATCCTTATGGCACACTATCATATTCTAGCATAAATACCAATGGTTTAAATAACTTTTACAAGTTTACTGTGCCCACACAATCAGACGATTATACAGGATCTTGGATGGCTAAAGTAAGTGTAGGCGGTGCTATATTTAATAAAGAGTTAAAAATAGAAACCATTAAGCCTAATAGGTTAAAAATTAAAACATCTATAACAGATAAAATAACAACAGCTAACAAACCAATTAATGGTAATTTAGAAGCTTTATGGTTACATGGTGCTATAGCTAAAAATTTAAAAACCGATGTAACAGTAACATTCAACTCAATAAAAACTAAGTTTAAAGCTTTTCCAAGTTTTGAATTTGACGATCCAACAAAAACATTTTCAGGTAAAGAGCAATTGGTATATAATGGTAAAATTAATAACGAGGGTAAAGCTCAGTTTTCATTCAATGCTTATACAGGAAATAGTGCTCCGGGTTTATTAAAAGCAACTTATGTATCTAAGGTTTACGAAGAAGGTGGCGATTTTAGTACTGATGCATTTTCTGTTACCCATGCACCATACAGCTCATTTGTTGGTTTGCTTACCCCAAAAGGAGATGCTGCAAGAAATATGCTATTAACAGATACTAAACACAGATTTGAGGTTGCTACTGTTAATGCTTATGGGCAACCTACAGCAGTAAATAATCTTAAGGTAACTATTTATAAAGTTAACTATAATTGGTGGTGGAATGAAGATGAAGATAATTTGTCTTCTTTCGATGTAAGTTCTAGTAGAAATGAAGAGTTTTCAACAACAGTTTCAACAAATTCTCAAGGTAAAGGCGTTTTCGAGTTCGAGTTAAAATACCCAGAATGGGGGCGTTATTTGGTTTATGTTTATAATAAAGAATCTGGGCATGCCACTGGAAAAACTGTTTTTATAGATTGGCCAGGGTGGGCAGGTAAAGCAAGAAAAGGAGATCCTTCATCTGCAACAATGCTTTCTTTTTCTACAGATAAAGTTGACTATAAAGTTGGAGACAAAGCTTTGGTTACATTTCCATCGTCAGGATCTGGAAGAGCTTTAGTAACCATTGAAAACGGTTCGGGTATCATTAAATCTATTTGGGTAAAGGCCAATAAAGGAGATACTAAGTTTGACTTACCTATTACCGCAGACATGACACCTAATGTTTATATAAACATTAGTTTATTACAAAACCATAATAATACAAAAAACGACTTACCCATTCGTATGTATGGTTTAAAAGGCATAAATGTTGAAAATCCAGAAACAAAACTTGAACCTAAAATAACCATGCCTTCAGTTTTAAAACCAGAAGAAGAAGTAACTATAAAAGTTACTGAAGCTAAAGGTAAAGCCATGACTTATTCTATAGCTATAGTTGATGAAGGCTTATTAGATTTAACTAGGTTTAAAACACCAAACCCATGGTATACCTTTTATAAAAAAGAAGCATTAGGTGTAAAAACTTGGGATATTTATGACGATGTTATAGGGGCATTTGGAGGAAATATCAATCAAGTATTTAGTATTGGTGGAGATGGTATGTTACAAGCAAGTAAAAATAAAAAAGCTAATAGATTTAAACCTGTAGTAATTTATAAAGGCCCATTTACACTTGATAAAAATAAAAGTAAAACACATAAAATAAAAATACCTAAATATATTGGTGCAGTTAAAACAATGGTGGTTGCTCATAACCCGGATACTGAGGCTTATGGTAGTTCAGAAAAATCTACACCAGTTAAAAAACCATTAATGGTTTTAGCTTCAATAGCTCGAAAAGTTGTTCCTGGAGAAAAAGTAAGAGTTCCAGTTACGGTTTTTGCTATGGATAAAAACATTAAAAATGTTAATGTAAATATTAAGCCTAATACTGTTTTTAAGGTTATAGGTAAATCTTCAAAATCTTTATATTTTTCTAACCCAGATGAAAAAATGGTTTATTTTGATGTAGAAGTTTTAAAAGATGGTGTTGGTAAAATTGATGTAAATGTTAGTGGACATGGTAAAAATGCTTCATATAGTTTAGAGTTAGATGCCTTTAATCCTAATCCTGTAACAATTGAAGCAACAGACTTTGTTTTACAGCCTAATGCATCGCAAAACATCAATTTTAATACCTTTGGAGTATCAGGAACTAATAATGTAAAATTAGAAGTTTCTGCATTTCCTTCAATAGATTTTACAGGAAGATTACAGTATTTAATAGCTTATCCACATGGTTGTGTAGAACAAACAACCTCTGCAGCGTTTCCTCAACTTTACATAAATGATATTTTTAATATTTCAGAGGATGAAAAAGATAAAACTCAAAAAAATATTCAATTAGCTATAGATAAGTTAGCAAAGTTTCAAAAATCTAACGGAGGTTTTTCATATTGGCAAAACCAAAGTTATGCTAACGATTGGGCAACTAGTTATGTGGGGCACTTTTTAATTGAAGCAGAAAAAAAAGGATTTGTATTACCGCTCGATTTTAAGAAAAGATGGCTAAATTATCAACAAAAAGAATCACAAAACTGGGAATCTTCAAATAATCAACTTGCTCAAGCTTATCGTTTATACACGTTAGCGTTGGCAAATACTGCCGATAAAGCATCTATGAATAGGTTTAGAGAACTTGCAAAACAAGACAAGCTTGATGAAGTAGCTAAATTACGATTAGCTGCTGCTTATGCATTATCTGGAAAAAAATCTGTAGCCAAAGATTTAATTAAACATTTTAATTTAATTACAGATTTAGATAAAATTGAGTATTCAACTAGTAATTATGGTTCTAAGCACAGAAATTTAGCTATGATTTTAGAAACATACATTCTTTTAGATGATGCATCCAAAGCTAAAATAATTGCAGATATTATCGCAGCAGAATTATCTAGCAATAATTATATGAGTACTCAAACCACATCTTATTGTCTTTTGGTCATGTCTAAATACGCAACATATGTAGGTAATAAGGGAATTAATTTAACTTACAGTTTTAATGGAAATAAAAATAAATCTACAAAAACAAATAAAGCTGTAATAATAGATGGTTTTAATGTGAATAATGGAAATAATTCAATTAAAATAAAAAATAATGAAGATAATATTATACATGTAAAATTAATTAATTCTGGTATTTTACCCATTGGAAGTGAAAAAATAGTACAGAAAAATATAACTTCTAGTATTGTTTTTACAGATAAATCGGGTAAGCAAATAGATGTAACAAACATAAATCAAGGTACTAATTTCGTAGCAAATATTACCTTGGTTAATAATACATCAAGTAATGTAGAAAACGTGGCTTTAAAAGCGTTGTTTCCGTCAGGATGGGAAATTATTAATAGCAGATTTAATACAGGTAATAGTATTAATAGTAAAATTGTACATGAAGATATAAGAGATGATAGGGTTAATTTTTATTTCGATTTTAAACCTAATCAAACAAAAACATTTAAAGTATTATTAAATGCATCATATTTAGGAAATTATTATTTACCAGGCTTACAGGCCGAAGCTATGTATAATAATAATTACTTTGTAAGAGGCCAAGGCCAATGGGTTAAGGTAACCGAGTAAGGTTAAATAATTACTTTAAATAAATACAAAACATGATAAATCGCTTTAAGTTTTTTTTATTAAAAAATAAATTTAAAGCGATTTTATTATTTGTTTTACTCGTATCGTATACATTTTGTTTGCCTAAGCAATTATTTAGTACACCAACAAGTACTATTGTTGAAAGTAAAGAAGGAGATTTATTAGGAGCTTTAATAGCAGATGATGGGCAATGGAGGTTTCCTCATTTAGATACAGTACCCTATAAATTTGAAAAATGTATAACTCTTTTTGAGGACGAGTATTTTTACAAGCATCCAGGTTTTAATCCAATATCAATATTCAAGGCTTTTAAAGCCAATATAAAAGCAAAAAAAGTAGTAAGAGGAGGCAGCACCATTACTCAACAAGTAATTCGTTTATCTCGTAAAAATAAATCGAGGTCTTATTTTGAAAAAATTATTGAAATAATTTTAGCAACACGTCTTGAGGTTAGACATACTAAAAAAGAGATATTAAACACCTATGTCTCTAATGCTCCATACGGTGGTAATGTAGTAGGTTTAGAGGCTGCTTCATGGCGTTATTTTAATACTTCGCCACATAAATTATCATGGGGCCAAAGCGCTTTATTAGCAGTTTTGCCAAATGCACCAAGTTTACTTTATCCTGGGAAAAACGCAGTATTGCTTAAAAATAAGAGAAACAAATTATTAAAAAAGTTATTAAAATTAAATGTAATTGATAGCATTACATATAGCTTATCAATTGAAGAAAACATACCAACTAAACCACAAAAGCTTCCACAATTAGCACCGCATTTATTGCAAAGTATAGCAAAAAAACAAAAGGGTAAGCGTATAAAAAGTTCAATAAGCAGTCATTTACAAGAATTAGCTTTACAAATTGTTAATAGGCATCATAAATTACAAGCTCAAAATGGGGTTAATAATATGGCAATTTTAATTTTAGATGTTAAAAATAAAAACGTATTAAGTTATATAGGAAATACAAATACATCAAAATTACACCAAAAAGATGTAGATATTGTGTTAGCCCCAAGAAGTACAGGTAGTGTTTTAAAACCATTTATGTATATGGCAATGTTAAATGCAGGACAGTTACTACCAGAAACCTTATTAGCAGATGTACCAACAACTATTGGAGATTATAAACCAGAAAATTTCACTTTAAACTATCTAGGGGCTGTATCTGCTAAAACAGCTCTTGCTAAATCGTTAAATATTCCTGCAGTTAGGATGTTACAAAAATACGGGACAGCAAAATTTTATGATGATTTGCAGCAATTAGGTTTATCAAACATAAATAAAGGTTCAGAACATTATGGGTTATCTATTATACTAGGGGGTAGCGAAGCTAATTTATGGAATATTTGCAATGCTTATTCCAATTTAGCAGGCACATTAAATAATTACAATATAAACTCAAGCCAATATTTTACTAAAGAATTTCAGAAATCTAATTTATTAGATAATTACAATATAAATTTAGGCGCGCTAGGTTTTGATAAAACAGTATTTAATGCGGGAAGTATTTATTTTGGATTTGAAGCTATGAAAGAACTAAACAGACCAGGTATAGATAATTCATGGAGATATTTTGAATCTGCTCAAGAAATAGCTTGGAAAACAGGAACTAGTTTTGGTAATAGAGATGCTTGGAGTATAGGTGTAACACCAGATTATGTAGTAGGGGTTTGGGTTGGTAATGCTGATGGAGAGGGAAGGCCAGGACTTACAGGGGTTTCGGCTGCCGCACCTGTAATGTTCGATTTATTTAATGTTTTGCCAAAATCGGAATGGTTTGAAGCACCGTTTGATGATTTGTTAGAAACCAGAATTTGTAACAAAAGTGGCCAATTAGCATCAGATATTTGTCCTTATAGCATAAAACAAATTCCTGCAAAAGGTATTGATACAGATATGTGTAATTATCATAAGTTAATTTACCTAAACAAAAGTAAAACATTAAGGGTAAATGCTTCATGCGAAAAATTAGATAACATGGTAAAAACATCTTTTTTCGTACTTCCGCCATTAATGGCTTGGTATTATAAAAATAACAATTCAGATTATAAATATTTACCTCCTTTAAAAGAAGGATGTAGTGGCGAAGCAACTCTAGTAATGGCATTTACCGAACCCTTAAATACAAACACGATAGTAGTACCTAAGGGCATCACAGGAGAAAAAAATAAGGTTATTTTTAAAATAGCTCATTCCAATTCTTCAGCTAAAGTATATTGGTATTTAGATGATTTGTTTTTAACAACAACTCAAAATTTTAATGAATTGGCTATAGATTTACATTTAGGACAAAATACCATTACTGTTATTGATAATAAAGGTAATACTCTAGTTAAAACGATTACTGTTAAATAAAAACATAATTATTTATACTCATTAAAAATAGAGAGTATTTTCCTTAAAAAAAAGTTATATTAAAATATATATCTGTGCTTTTTTTTAACTTTAGTCATAAACAAAAAATAACACATTTATGGCATTTGACATTGAAATGATAAAAGGTGTTTATTCAACAATGGCAGAGCGTGTAGATAAAGCACGCGAAGTAGTTGGTAAACCTTTAACATTATCAGAAAAAATATTATACAATCATTTATGGGATAAAACTCCTACTAAGGCATTTGTTAGAGGTAAAGATTACGTAGATTTTGCTCCAGATAGAATTGCATGCCAAGATGCAACAGCACAAATGGCATTACTGCAGTTTATGCAAGCGGGTAAACCTAAAGTAGCTGTGCCAACAACAGTACATTGCGATCACTTAATACAAGCAAAAGAAGGAGCAGCTAAAGATTTAAAACAGGCTAACAGTGTAAGTAGTGAAGTTTTTAACTTTTTAGAGTCAGTTTCAAATAAATACGGAATTGGTTTCTGGAAACCAGGAGCAGGAATTATACATCAAGTAGTTTTAGAAAATTATGCATTTCCAGGAGGCATGATGATTGGTACAGATTCTCACACAGTTAATGCTGGTGGTTTAGGTATGGTTGCTATTGGAGTTGGTGGGGCAGATGCAGTTGATGTAATGGCAGGTATGGCTTGGGAACTTAAATTCCCAAAACTTATTGGTGTAAAATTAACAGGAAAATTATCAGGTTGGACAGCGCCAAAAGATGTCATTTTAAAAGTAGCTGAAATATTAACTGTAAAAGGAGGAACTGGAGCAATTGTAGAATATTTTGGTCCAGGAGCTACAAGTATGTCTTGTACAGGTAAGGGTACTATTTGTAATATGGGAGCAGAAATAGGAGCAACCACTTCAACTTTTGGTTACGACGAATCTATGGAGCGCTATTTAAAAGCAACCGATAGAGTAGATGTAGCAGAAGCGGCTAATAAAGTAAAAGATTATTTAACTGCCGATCCTGAAGTTTATGCAAACCCAGAGCAGTATTTCGATCAAGTTATTGAAATTAATCTGTCAGAATTAACCCCATTATTAAATGGTCCGTTTACACCAGATCTTTCAACGCCAGCAGGTAGCGAAATGACTAAAAAAGCCACAGATAACGATTGGCCATTAAAAGTAGAATGGGGATTAATAGGTTCTTGTACAAACTCATCTTATGAAGATTTGTCTAGAGCTTCATCTATAGCACAACAGGCCTTAGATAAAAAATTAAAAACCAAAGCAGAATTTGGTATTAATCCAGGTTCCGAGCAAGTACGTTATACAGCAGAGCGTGATGGTATTTTAAAGGTTTTTGAAGATTTAGATGCTACAATATTTACTAATGCTTGCGGACCATGTATTGGTCAGTGGGCGCGTTATTCCGATCCTAAAAATGCACCAAAAAATAGTATAGTGCATTCATTTAACAGAAACTTTGCTAAACGAGCCGATGGTAACCCTAACACACATGCCTTTGTTGCATCTCCAGAATTAACTGCTGCAATTGCCATTTCAGGTAAGTTAGATTTTAACCCGTTAACAGATAAGTTAATTAACGAAGATGGTGAAGAGGTTATGTTTGATGAGCCAACAGGATGGGAGTTACCTCCAAAAGGCTTCGAGGTTAAAGAAAACGGTTATTTAGCACCAAAAGAAGATGGTAGTAATGTTGATGTTGTTGTAGCTTCAGATTCTGAAAGACTTCAATTACTTACACCTTTTGAACCTTTAGGAGACTCTATAACAGGAGCCAAACTATTAATAAAAGCCTTTGGTAAATGTACAACCGACCATATTAGTATGGCTGGACCTTGGTTACGTTTCCGTGGACATTTAGATAATATCGCAAATAACACTTTAATAGGTGCAGTAAACGCTTTTAATAAAAAAACAAACTTTGTTAAAAACCAATTAACAGGAGATTATGGTGGTGTGCCAGATGTACAACGTGCTTACAAAGCAGAAGGTATTAAAACTGTAGTAGTTGGCGACCATAATTATGGCGAAGGTTCTTCTAGAGAGCACGCTGCTATGCAACCACGCCATTTAGGTGTTGCCGCTGTAATTGTAAAATCATTTGCACGTATACACGAAACAAACCTAAAAAAACAAGGTATGCTTGGGTTAACTTTCGATAATGAAAGTGATTACGATTTAATTCAAGAAGATGATACATTTAACTTTTTAGATTTAAATGAGTTTGCACCAGATAAGCAATTAACCCTAGAGGTTGTTCATGCCGATGGCAGTAAAGACACTATTAAATTAAATCATACTTATAACGAAGCCCAAATAGATTGGTATAAAGAGGGGTCTGCTTTGAATTTAATAAAAAAGCAAAATGCTTAATATTTAAAAAGTAAATACCACAGTAATAAAAAAATCCAACATTTTAAGTTGGATTTTTTTATTTTCATTTACCCTTGAATTAACTTCAGTGTAAACTTAAAATAGTTTTTAGCTAGTTATGCTGTAAATTTCTGTTTTTTTCTTTTAGAATAGCTAATTGTTTTTCTAAAAAAGTAATAGCGTCTTCAGTTTTGTAACTAGCCTTTTTTGCAAAACCTTTTAAATCTTCCTTAAATTTATCTTTTCCAGAAGCTGCAGCTTTACTTAAATCTTCGGTAACTTCGGTAAAATCTTCAGTAATTTTATCCTTAATGTTGCCGCCTTCTTTCTTTAATTTATCTCTGGTAATTTTACCTTTATCTGGAGCCAGTAAAACACCCAAACCAGCACCAATAAGTGTTCCTAAAATTAATGTTCCTTTGCTAATCATTTTTATTTTTCTTTTAAATTAAACTTGTTTTAATTGTTAGTAATAAAAACTACTAAAATGTTACAAACAAATTAAATGCCAAATACTTAAAATTACATAATGCCTATTATTTAGTCGTTTCACAATTTTTTAGTAGAATAAAAACTTAAAGAACAAGAAGTAAATTTATATTATTTTATCAAGCTAATTATAGTGTAAAAAATTGTGACGGGCTTTACACTATATCTTTTTCTCGCCTCAAAAAAGGATGCCGTTTCAATCCCTAACGCGGTGTAAAGTTATCTAAGCTGGTAAATTGTAAAAAATGATTCTGTAGAATTGCCAAGTAAATTAACTGTTGCTAATGTTGAAGATACTTTAAATGTTATTTCATCTCCAGCCAACAAATCTGTAATAGTAGATGTAGTTCTAAAAGGAGAAGAAACATTTACGGCACTTACTGCAATACTTAGAAACTCTTCTTCAGCTATTTTTACACCATTTTTGTAAATACCAATACCAAAATTTGTACTAAGTGTAATTAACGAGCTAATTTTAATTTGTGCACTTATAGCAAAAATTCCATCTTGTTTAGCTGTAAAAACATGAGTTGTAGTATCAAACTCGTTGTTATTATCTATAGTTTCTGTATCATATTTAATAGTTTCAGGAGCGCTTAATAAAATGGCGTGTGCTATACTACCGCCGCCACTCATAGAGGCTTTAACCATTGTGGGTAAAGTGGCATTTAAAATAGTAGTAGCCTTGGTTCTGTTTATCATACCATCCTGAGATATTACTAAAATAGAATCACGAACTACCTGTTGGTTAGTTTCTAAAATTGTTGTATCTACCTTTAAATTACCATTAACATCTAAAGTGGCCATAGGTGTAGTTGTGCCAATACCTACTTGAGCAAATATGGTATGTGTAAAAAACAGTAAGATATATCTTATTTTCATACAGTAAAATTTTTTCTTGTTAATGAAAGAATTATTTTACTAATATAGGTAAAAAGTTGTTTTTAAAATATTTATATATTAAAATTTCGTTTAAATGATTTTATGTTTTTTAATAAATTGATGTTTTATTAAATAAAGCATTGTCTAAAATTTATTAATATTATAATAAAGGCAAATTATATCTTATTATATTTAAATAAATTGAATCCATAAATTTTTATAAGAATATTAATATTAGTTTTGCTGAAATATTAATTCTCTTCATCTAAGCATTAAACTTCAAGTAACCTATGAATTCTAGAGAAAACCAATTAAAAGCCTTCGACCGATTATTAACCATTATGGATGAATTAAGAGAACAATGCCCATGGGATAAAAAACAAACCATGGAGACACTCAGGCATTTAACTATTGAGGAAACTTACGAATTAGGAGACGCTATTTTAGATAATGATTTAGATGAGGTTAAAAAAGAATTAGGCGATGTATTATTACATATTGTATTTTACTCTAAAATTGGAAGCGAGACAAAAGATTTTGATATAGCAGATGTTTGTAACTCTATTTGCGATAAGTTAATACACCGACATCCGCACATTTATGGTGATGTAAAAGTTGAAAATGAAGAAGATGTAAAGCGTAATTGGGAAAATTTGAAATTAAAGGAAGGTAAAAAAAGCGTTTTAGAGGGCGTACCAAAAAGTTTACCAGCTTTGGTAAAAGCCAACAGAATTCAAGATAAAGTTGCTGGTGTAGGTTTTGATTGGGAAAAACCAGAACAAGTTTGGGAAAAAGTAGAGGAGGAGCTTACAGAATTTAAAGTTGAGGTAAATTCTGGAAATAAAGAAGCTATGGAAAGTGAATTTGGAGATGTTTTATTTTCTATGGTTAATTATGCCCGATTTTTAAAAATTAATCCTGAAAATGCCCTGGAGCGTACCAATAAAAAATTCTCTGGAAGATTTAAATATTTAGAGGAAAAAGCTAAAGCTTTAAATAAAAGCTTAAAAGATATGACACTTGCAGAAATGAATGTGTTTTGGGAAGAAGCTAAACTTAATAATTATTAATTTATAAAAAATAACCTCGATAAATAAACTAATATTCATCGAGGTCATTTAATTAACACAATTAATAATTACTTTTAATACAATTCTTTAATTTTACTAAGCTTAGTTTTCCAAAGATTTAACGATTCTTTGTGTGCTTTAATATTGTTTTTAACTTCCTTTACTAAAGGATTATCATCATCTACATTAGTAAAAAATTGAAGGTTATTTTCAAGTTGATTTATTTGAGCTTTAACTTCATCTATTTTTTTACGAATAAATGCACGTTCGTTATCTAAGTCTCTATTATCATCTGATGCAGCAGATAAAGTATCAAGTTTATTTTCAAACTTAATCATTTCAACTTCATTTTTTTCCATATCTAATCCGGAAAGTAATTCATCAATAGTTTTTTGGAATTTGCCTTCAATGTAACGTTTATCATTAGGTACCCTACCAATGGTTTGCCATTCGGCAATTTTTTCTTTTATAGTGGCAATTTTTTCGTCTTTGGTTCCGCTTAATTTTATATCCTTAAGGGTTGATAAAAATGCATTTTTTTTATTGTACGCTTCAACAAACTCTTTATTTGCAGCATTTTTGGTAGCATGAAGCTTATCAAAATAAAAATTACAAGCGGCTTTGAAGCGTTTCCATATTTTGTCGCTATCTTTTCTTGGTACATGCCCAATTTTTTTCCAATCGCTCTGGATTTTTTTCATTAGTGGTGTGGTCACCTCAAAATCGTCACTATCCTTATTATCTTCAGCTATTTGTACTAAATCTAGCTTTTTTTGTAAATTGCTATATTGCTCTTTTTTAAGGCCTTTGTAGTATGCATTCTTTTTACGATTAAAAGTTCTAACTGCTTCTTTAAATTTAGCCCAAGTTTCCTCGTTAACCTTTAAAGGAACTTTTCCTGCGTTAAAAAATGCTTCTCGAAGCGCTTCAATTTCTTTTATTTTTTTCTGCCATGCACCATGCGAAGTAATTTGTTGTTGGTGTATAGTATTTATACTTTCTATAATTTCAAGTTTTTTCTCTAAATTTTTCTCGTATACTTTATCTATTTCTTTGTAATAGATTTGACGTTTATCGTTTATAGTTTTTGTAGCTGCCTTAAAACGTTCCCAAATATCTTCACGGTATTCTTTAGCAACAGGCCCAAGTTCTTCTTTCCACATTTTATGAAGTTCTTGTAATTCCCTAAAAGCTGTTAAAACATCATCTTTTTTAGCAAGTTCTTCTGCGCGTTCTATTATTAATAGTTTTTTCTCGAGATTATGTTTAAAATCTAAGTCGCGTAAGTCTCGGTTTAAATGCAGAAAATCGTAAAATATTTCTACTTGGTGGTGGTAGCTATTCCATGCATTATTATATTTATCTCTAGGAATAGGCCCTGTGTTTCTCCAGCGTTCTTGTAATTC
The DNA here is from genome assembly GCF_020523925.1 of Neotamlana laminarinivorans. Lineage (GTDB taxonomy): Bacteria > Bacteroidota > Bacteroidia > Flavobacteriales > Flavobacteriaceae > Neotamlana > Neotamlana laminarinivorans. The sequence goes on from NZ_JAJAPW010000001.1 coordinate 320,784, forward strand.
TTTAAAATGTTTATAGGTATTATTTATGTTTTCTTCAACATTTATTAAGCCTTTTAATTCCTCAATTATTTCGAGTTTTTGCGCTAAGTTTTGTTTAAGATTTTTTTCAATATTCTGGTAATGTTCATTTAATTTTTGGCGATATTCTTTGTATGCGGTTTTAAATCGTTTATGAACAGGTGAAGAATAATAAAAATCTATTTCGTTACCCCCATCGTTTAAAAACTCTTCCTTTTTTTCTTCTAGGAGCGCTTCAAATTTGCTTTTAAACTCTGTATTTATGCTATTAACATGCGAACGTATTGCCTGTGTTTTTTCATTTTTAACTAGCTTTTCTAGCTCTATAGCTAGAGCTTCTAGCGACATGGTATCGTAGGCTTTTACTTCAATAGTATGTCTGTCTTTATTACCTTCGTCTTCTGCATCTTCTGCATTAGACTCTTCAATTTCATTTAAAACATCATCATGTTCAGATGTTTCGTTTGTAGCTTCTTGCTCATTGTTAGGGTTGGTTTCAGAAGATATTTCATTAGAATTAGTGTTTTCTAATTCTTCAGATTGAGATGTATTCTTTTCGTCAGACATTTTTTAAATGTTAGGGTTCTTACTTAGGTTCAATTGAGATAAAGATAGTAACAACCTTGTTATTTACAAAAAAGCAAGTAACTTTTAATTAATTTGATTATGTTTATTTAGCTAAGCCCCATATTTCCCAAGACTTTTCGGCTTGTAATTCTAGCATTTTAGAACCATTTACAGTTGTAGCTTCTTTATCGTTACCGTGTTTTAAGAATTTAGTTATTTCTGGATTGTAAATTAAATCGAAAAGTATGTGATGTTTTGTTATGCCTTCGTAAGGTATATTTGGGCAAACATTTACATCTGGAAATGTACCTAAAGGTGTACAGTTAACTATAATTTTGTGTTGTTGTATTATACTTGGCGTTAATGTTTCGTATGTATAAGTTACACCTTTAGATTTTGTTCTGGAGACATAATGATATGGAATATCAAGTTGACTTAACGCGTAGGCAATGGCTTTGCTAGCCCCACCAGTTCCTAAAATTAAAGCGCTCATATGGTATGGTTTAATATATGGTTCTATAGATTTTAAAAACCCATAATAATCTGTATTATAACCAACTAAATTACCTGTTTTTGTTACTTTTATAGTATTTACAGCACCAATTGCTTTGGCCTTTTTCTTTATTTTGTTAAGGTAAGGCATTACTTCTTGCTTGTATGGTATTGTAACATTTAAGCCTTTTAGGCCTTTAGTATTTTTTATTATTTCAGGAAAATGTTTAATATCAGTAATATCATAATTATCGTAAACTATGTTGTTAATACCTTCTTTCTGAAATTTTTCTTTAAAATATGCGCGAGAGAAGGAATATGATATGTTTTTTCCTAATAACCCTAATTTTTTCATTTTGGTTGTCTTGTTTTTTGTCCGTACCAATCTAAACTCAAAACTATAAAAATGCCTAAGAAAATATAGGCGATAGCTATATATGTTTCTGTTTCTAAATACGGTATATATCTTTTATAAAATTCAATAATCTTTTCACCGGAACTATCATGAATAAAATTGCCTTCATGGTTTAGTTTGTATATGGTTTTTTTCCAGGGCCAAACAACGCCTAATGAACCAATAATAAAGCCTAAAATAGTGGCAACTGTAATATTTTTGTAATGTTTAAGAATATAGCTTAACAAATGTGAGAAGGTAACTAAACCAGTAATAGAGCCAAGTGTAAATACACCTAAAACTTTTAGTAGCTTAATGCGCTCGTTGTTTTGTATAAAACTAAAATTTCCTTTAAAAATTTCGGTAAAAGTATTGTATAATGCATTAACAGAATCTACAAGTAACAATACATAATTGCCTAATAAAATAAGTATGAAAGATCCTGAAAACCCAGGTAAGGTCATTCCAGAAACACTTATAATACCACAAAAAAACACAAACCAAAGGTTATCATTTTCTTTGGCAGGACTTAAAAAACTTACGCTTAATCCTGCTATTATGCCTATGCTTAAAGCAATTATTGTTTGGTAGTTCCAAGCTTTAAAATCTTTACTTACACTATAAATAGAGCCTAAAATCATTCCGAAAAATACACTCCAAACATATAGCTCATAATGTATAATTAAGTAATCGAGTGCTTTAGAAATACTGAAATAACTTATGAGCATTCCTAAAAAAAGTAGGCTTAAAAATTTGCCATTTATATATTTATAAAAACTTTTAAAACGGCCGTTTAAAAGAAGTTTAAAAGCATTTTTATTTACTTTTTTTAATGAATAAATAAACTCTTCATAAAAACCAGCAACAAACGCAACAACACCACCAGAAACACCAGGCACTTTATTTGCAGCACCCATGCCTAAACCCTTTAACACAAGGAAAATTTTATCGGTAAGTGTTCGGGTGCTTTCCATTTTATTTTTTTGAGCCTAGTTTTTCTAATAGAAAAATAGTTAAAAAACCTAACATCATTAATATAATAGCAAAAACTAATTGATGATTTCCTTCAAAAGAAAAAGGAGAAATACTTTCCTGAAGTACAGGGACATCAATACCTTTAGAGTTGGTATGCCATGTTAAAGTTTTTTTCCACGGCCAAACTTTATTTAATGAGCCTAAAATAAAACCAGTTAAAGCAGCTAAAGTTAAATTATGGTAGTTTTTAAATAGCCATTTAAGCACATGACTAAAACTTAATAAACCTATTATTGCTCCCGATACAAAAATTAGTATTTTTTTTATATCAAGGTAATGAATAGCATTGCTTAAAGTTTGATAAGCACCTAAAATTATTAAGATAAAAGAACCAGAAATGCCGGGTAATATCATTGCACAAATAGCAATGGCTCCAGCAAAAAATAAAAACCAAGAACTCTCATTATTACCTAGCGCTGGTGATTTACTAATGTAAAAGGCGATAATTGCACCAATGAGTAATGTAATTATTGTAGCTACATTCCATTTTGTAATTTGCTTGCCAACAAAGTAAATACTTGCTACTATTAAGCCAAAAAAGAACGACCAAATTAAAATTGGGTGGTACTCTAAAAGGTATTTGGCTAGTTTCATAAAAGATATAAAACTAATAACTATTCCTGTAAGTAATGCTAAAAGGAAATTACCATTTAATTCTTTCCAAAAACATGAAAATCCATCCTTAAATAAATTTTTGAAGAGAGATAAATTTATGTTACTTATGGAGCTGATTAACTCTTCATAGATACCAGAAATAAAGGCAATAGTTCCGCCTGAGACACCAGGTACTGCATCTGCAGCTCCCATGGCTAAACCTTTTAAGGAAATAATAAAATAATCTTTAATACTTCGTTGCATACTTGACTTTTTTTGTTAAAATCAAAGGTATACATTTTAATTAAATGATTTATTAAAGATTTGTTTTTAGAATATTTTTTACTAGAATTTTATTGGCAACTTCTGGGAAAAGTTCTTCAATTATAAAAGCGTAATCTTCGTTATGTTTTAAACCATTTTTTAAATGAAAAACACCTTTATTATTTTCATTTAATGAAAAATATAATCCAGCTAATCTGTAATCTAATTCAGCATTATCAGGGTAAAAATCTACAGCTTGCTCGAAGTTATAAATTGCGGCTTCGGGTTCGCCTAGCTTAATTAGCAAATCGCCTCTGGAAAGCCAAGTATTTAGTTCATAATTACCAAGCTCTAAAGTTTTTTTAAAACCTTTTTCTGCCTCTTCATAAAATTTGAGACGTTGGTTAATTTGTGAATACAATTTCCAAACAGTCGCATTTTCAGAGTTTATATGAATGGCAGATTTTATATAAGACAAAGCTTTGTTATAATCTTTTTTCTTGTAAAAAAAACGTGTTAAGGCTATCCAACCTTTTTCTAATGAAGGGTCTTCTCTGGTAACTTTAGTATAGAATTGAAGTGCCAAGTCGTTCTTTTTTAATTTTTCGTAGCAATTACCAATGCGTAATAGTGCAAATGCAGATGGATCGTCTAAAGAAAGTGTTATGGTATAACTTTCAATGGCATCTTGGTAGCGTTTTAATTTTTCTAAAACTTTGCCACGTTCTAGATAGGCACCAACAAAAGTGTCATCAGAAATTATAGCAAAATCGAATGCAGCCAAAGCTTTTTTGTAATCTTTTAAAACTAAATATTGTTTGCCTAATTGATGCCATGCTACTTCGCAATAAGGGTTAGAATCTAAAAAAATATTTAAATACGATATGGCATCTTCGTGTTGATTTAAGAACTCGAAGCAGTAAATTATATTGTATAAAGAAGAAAAATCGGTTTGATCTTCTTCAATACATTTCATAAAATATGTTTTTGCATCTTCATATTCATCTAAAAATAAATATTCCATTCCTATTAAGGAGTATAAATCTACTGCGTCATCAGTTAAATTAATAGCTTTTTTTAATACGTTTATAGCCTGAAGATGATCGTCTCGTTTAGAAAAAATATTTGCTTTTTGAATGTAAATTTCCTCGTTATTAGGATCTAGTAAATGAAGTTCGTTTAACATGTCGTCTGCTTCATCTAACTTATCCTCAAAAACCATAACCTCTACCTTAAAAAGTTTTAGGTTTACCGAGCTAGGGTGTTGGTCTAAACTAAGTTTAATAGCTTTTTTAGCTAATGCAATTTTACCTTGATTTAGATAATGGTGTATTATGTTTTCAAATTCTTCAGAATCAAAAAATAAAACATGATTGGTTTTAAGCATTAATTCAAATTTGGTAAGTGGTAAGTTATTGTTGTCTTCCGAACTAAACTTCATAAGCAAATTGGTAATTTGTTCTGTAATAAAATTAAATTCTATTTTGCTATTTAAACAATAAAGTAAGAAATGTTTTTAACAAAGTAATCAACAACTTTGAAAAAATAGTAAATAAATATATTATTGATAGTGTGTAGACTTATAATTTTTATATAGGAAAATTATGACTCTATTTTGTTTAAAATTGATAATATAATTTTACAACCTTGCTCTATTTCCGGTCTAGAAATAGTTAAAGGGGGGGTAATTCTAACAGCTTTTGGTTCAAATAATAACCAAAAAAGTATTAATCCTTTTTCTTTACATTTAAGAATTAATTGATTTGTTATTTCAGGAGTTGGCATAATTAAGGCTAACATGAGCCCAATACCACGAATTTCTTTTATTAACGGATGAATTAATAGTTTTCTAAATAATTTTTCTTTTTCTAAAGTTTCATTAATTAAGTTGGTTTCTGTGATTTCTTTTAAAGTAGCTAGAGCAGAAGCTGCAATTACTGGGTGACCACCAAAGGTTGTAATATGACCTAGTTTTGGGTTGTCTTGTAATAGAAGCATAAGTTCTTTTGAAGCTGTAAATGCACCAATAGGCATGCCGCCACCTAATGCTTTACCTGTTACTAAAATATCTGGAATGCAGCTGTAGTGTTCAAAACCAAATAGTTTACCTGTTCTGCCAAACCCTGGTTGAATTTCATCTAAAATTAGCAGAGCATCTACTTCAGAACATCTTTTTTTAACGGCTTTCAAATAATTGTTTTTAGGAACTATAAATCCTGCACCTCCTTGTATGGTTTCTAAAATTACACAGGCAGTTTTTGTTGTAATTTTATTTAGGTCATCTAAATTATTGAATTCAATAAAATTAATATTTGGCAAAAGTGGTCTGAAGGCTTGTTTACGTTCCTCATATCCCATAACACTCATAGAGCCCATTGTATTACCATGATAAGCGTTTTTGGCCGATATGATTTCACTTCTACCAGTGGCGCGTTTTGCAAGTTTTAAAGCACCTTCAATAGCTTCTGTTCCTGAATTAGTTAAATAGGTTTGTTCTAATGGTTCTGGAAGATTTTGGGCTAATAATTTTGAAAGCTCAACTGATGGTTTTTGTACATATTCACCATAAACCATTACATGCATGTATTTATCTAATTGATTTTTTATTGCATGAATTATTTTAGGATGATTATGTCCTAGAGGTGTAGCCGAAACTCCCGCAACAAAATCTAGATGCGCATTATTCTCAATATCGTAAATATAGGAACCTTTGGCATGTGAAATTTCTAAACCTAATGGATGTGGTGAGGTTTGAGCTTGGTATTTTAGGAAGTTTTGTTTCAATGTTAGTCTTTTATTTTTATGAGAGAAGCTCCCCAAACATGTACTTCTTCAGGAGGGTTAATAGACCCAATGAGGAATTTGACATCAGATAGTTCATCTAAATTTCCTTCTAAAGTATAATTAACCCAATTATTTGTAAGATTTATAATTTGATTATTAAGATCTTTAAAAGATTTTTGATGAATATTTTTAACTTTAAACCTAAAGATTATTTTTCCTTTACCTTTTAACCATACAGAAGCTTTTAATTGTCCTTTTTGTTTAAGCACATTTTGAAAAATTAATGCGTTTTTTGGAGCTTTATTAAATAATTTATGAGCATCTTTAGTATTATTTGGCGCTATTATGTAATTAGGCATGATTACAAGATTTTTTTTAAACCACGATTTATTTTTTAAATCATTAGAAAATTTTAGTAAATTCTCGTCTTTTTTTATTATAAATTGAGAAGGCGACATTTTCCCAGCCATTTCAATACGTTCAAGCATATCTTCGTTAAAAAAGGCATCTTGCGGAACATAATCTTCTAAGCCTTTAATGGTTGCTAATTCGAAAGGAGGATCGTCTTTAAACAAATCTTCAACACTCAATGGGCGTTCGTCTTCTCTCCAACCAAAATCTTTTAAAATACGTTCTTTTTCAGGAGATTTAGATTCTGGGCTTAAAGTTCCATCCACTTGATTAAATCTCGTGTACTCTTCAATATCGCCATTTTCAAAAAGCATGGTTATACTTCCTGATTTTGCTTTATCAATACCAATAAGTTCTTGTTGGTCGTCTCTAGCCCAAATAATAGACTCTGCATTTTTTGTAATATCTACTTGGCGCAATTGATTTTCTTCATTAAATAAACCAACTAGACTTAAACCTTTAATTTGATTGTATCCTGTTTTACTTATTGTATCTTGACTTATAACAAACGCGTTGTTAAATACTAATAAAGAATCAAGTTTTTCGGTTTTTGTATTCGATATTAGATGAATGGTATCGCCTGTCATTTGGTTTTCATAATTCCATAAAATAGGTTTTCTTTTCACCGAAAACTTATCCGTTGCTCCTAACTTCGAAATATTAATTAATTTGGTTATACCGGTTTTTTGATTTGAATAAATAGAGTCAGCCTTCCCACTTATATCGGTTTTATAAATTTTTGCGTTATAATAAGCATTAACTATACGGTTTTCGGGCTTACCGGTTACCATTATTTTGTCGGCATGCATATAAATAGAATCGTTTTCTTGTACGGTAATGGCTAAAGCACGTTTGGTAATAAAAACAGAATCTTTGGCTTTATAAACTTCGGCATAATGACCTTTAATTATACTATTGTTTAGGGTGTCTGTTACCTTAATATTGTTGGTGGCCGATGCAAAGTTTTTATTATTATCAAAATATAAACTATCACCTTCAATAATTCGATTGTCATAATATATTTTTGAATTTTTTACAGCATACCCCAGTTTATTTTCTGTATCATAGAAACCTTTCTCACAATAGGTTTTACTTTCTGGAGAGGTTATAGTTGACGGTCCAAAAAGATAGGCATGACCTGTATCAGAATAAAAATCGAAAAAATTAGAGTTAATAGTTGTGCTATCATTTATTAAAACTACATCTTCTACAAATTGGTATTTTTTCATATTCATAAAATACCTACCAATTTTACTTGTAATTGTTCCAGAAGAATCTTTAACAACCGTACCGCCTTGTTTGTAAAAAGCTTGCTGATTCAATTTGTCATAATATAAAGTATCTGAAGTAATGGTTGAGTTTGGGTCTTTTAAAACAACATCACCATGTGCAAAAGCTAATTCAGTAAATCCACTATATTCAATATATTTTGAAGTCATATTTATAGTGTCGCCTTGTATTAACTTTACATTTCCATAAGCTTCAATAAAATCTTCTTTACCATAATGTATAGCTTTATCGCACCATAAAATTGCTCCTTGGTGATGTACCTGAACCTGTTGAGAATCATCACGAGTTAATATTTTTGCACCAGGAAAATTAGCTTCATCAATGGTTAATTTACCTGCATATTCTATTTCAATTTTCTTTTTTTCTTGAGCAGATACTGATAAATTAGAAAAAATGTTTAACAGTATTATATAAACTATAATTGATTGTTTCATTTAAATAAATAAAAGTTCATGCAAAAATAACGATAATTATAATGCTTTTATTTTTTAATTAAAAATACTATTGTAAAGATTGCTTATTTTATAAAATGAATAAAATTGAATATTTTTTAGCTTAAAATATGTTATTAGTAATTTTCCTGTTAATATTTTGTTAACTACTTAATTTGATGTACTTTTGGTAAACCAATCTGGGAAACCAATTTTCTGGATAAAATATTAATAAACTAAACTAAATTAACATGAAAAATTATTTTAAACCTTTAGCCATGGGGCTTTTGGTAGTATTTAGCAATTGTGCAACAGATGAGTTAGATTCAGAACTTGTAGAAACCAATCCAACATCAACAGCGTTATCAGCTAATTTAAATTCAATTATTCAAGCCGAAGCTTACAGTTCACAAAGTGGAGTTCAAATTGCAGGAAGTGGTTCTCGAGTAGGTTACATTAATAATGGTGACTGGATTCGTTTTGACGATTTTGATTATTCAGGAGCTAGCTCAGTAAGTATTCAAGCCTCAAGTGGTAATAGTGGAGGTATTATAGAATTTAGAGCTGGAAGTCCTACAGGTGGAGATTTGTTGGGTACGGTTTCTGTATCAAATACAGGAGGTTGGGCAAATATGCAAACTTTTACGGGTAGTTTAAATGACGATTCTACCAATTCTGATTTATATGTCGTTTTTACTGGTAGTTCGGGCTATTTATTGGATATAGATAGTTTTACTTTAAGTGGCAATTCAAGTTCCAGCTCAACAAACTTAGCGTTAGAAGGAACTGCAGAACAATCATCTACAGGTTATGGTGGCGTTGCTTCTCGAGCAATTGATGGAAATACCAGTGGAGTTTGGAATCAAAATAGTGTAACACACAGTGCTACAAACGAATATCAATCTTGGTGGCAAGTGCGTTTGGCTAACGATACCAATATTGAAGAAATTGTAATTTGGAACCGTACAAACTGTTGCATGGATAGGTTAAGTAATTTTGATGTATTTGTTTATAACGTAGCAGGAAACCAAGTATATAAAACTACAATAACAGAAACACCAACCCCATCTGTAACCATTAACACAGGAGGTGTATTTGGTAACAGAGTTCGTGTTAAATTAAAAGACAGCCAACCATTATCTTTAGCAGAGGTACAAGTATTTGGAGAAAGTACAGGAGAACCAGTTGATCCGGTTGATCCCGTTGACACACCAACAGGTTCAAACCCATGGGATTTCTTTGAAAATTGTAATCAATGGAAAATTACTTGGGTAGATGGTTCAGAGCAAAAACAATTATGTTCTCAAGGTGAGGTTACTGGACAATATGAGGTTAGCGATAACCAAGATGCATTAATATTTTCTGTTTATTTAGATGGTGGTGAATTAGGAACTACTTCAGATCAAACTGGGTATTCCAGATCAGAATTAAGAGAACGCGAAGAGGATGGAAGCAGTGACGTTTATTGGACTACAGACGGCGATCATGCCTTATACATACAACAAGCTATTACGCATTTACCAATTAATAAATCGCATTTAGTTGCAGGGCAAATTCACGGTAATAAATCTGAAGGAATTGATGATTCTATGGTTGTAAGATTAGAAGATGATCATCTATTTTTAAGTTTTAATGGTGGAGATTTAAGAGAAGATTTAACTATTAAAAGAGGATATACTCTGGGAACTAAATTTGAGGTTATTTTCAGGATAATTGATGGAAAACATTATTGTTATTACAGTGAAGATGGTAATTTAAGAACAGCCTATAACAATGGTAATGCTAATAATTATTTGTTATCTGATGGTGGCAATACAGTACTTATGGATATTGATTATGACGATGTATATTTTAAAGTTGGTAATTACACACAATCAAACGAAAGTACTGAGGAAGAGTATTTTGGGAGAAGCGATAACTATGGCGAAGTTTATGTTTATGCATTTAATGTAAATCATAAAGGTGAATCTATATAATTAACGTTAAATAACAATAATAAATTAAAAAGCTATCAAATTAATTTGATGGCTTTTTTTTATAAATTTAATTAGCCGGTCTTAAATCTACAGATACATGCAGTTTATTTTGTCCGGTACTGTAAATTACGCCTTTTAAAGGAGGTACATCATAATAATCTCGACCATGAGCAACAACTAAGTGTTGGTTTTTAGGTATTTGGTCGTTTGTGGGGTCAAAATCTACCCAACCAAAATTAGGAATATAAACAGAAAACCAAGCATGAGAAGCATCGCTACCAATTAGTTTTTCTTTGCCTGGTGGCGGCAAGGTTTCTATATAGCCGCTAACATATCTTGCAGGTAAACCCACAGATCTTACACAAGCAATAGCAATTTGAGCAAAATCTTGGCAAACACCTTTTTTCTTTTTAATTACATCTTGTATTGGAGTGGCAACGTTAGTAGCTGTTGTATTGAACTCAAAATCCGTAAAAATACGATGCATTAGTTCGTATGTTGCTTCAAAAACAGATCTATTTGGTTTAAATGAAACCTCTGCGTAAGCTTTAATTGCAGGTGTAATTTTTGCAATTAAAACAGATTCTAAGATAAATTGTTTTACTGAAATTAATTCTGGTAATGTTTGTTTAAAATAGTTTAAACAATCTGTTAGCGTAATTCCTTTTGCAGGAATATTATCATCTATATTAGGTGCAGCCGTGTAATCTCTTAATATTTTACTTGTGGCAGTAACTTTTAATTCTTTATGATATTTTTGAATTGAAAAACGCGTAATATTATTTCCAAAAAAATCTAACTTATTACTAATTTCTGCGGGTGTAGGCGAAATTTCTAAACTATAATCTAATAATGTTTGTCCTAAAAAGTTTTTAGGTTTAAGTGTAGCCAAATTGTGGCAAAATGTAACACCATATTCGTAATTATAACTTGTAATATGTGATAATTGATATGTAGTCATTATTATTAATTATGGTAACGGAAAACTTTGTGTAACTAACTGCGTTTGTTGATAAGCGTGATTAAAATAGGTGTCGGAAATAGCAAGCGAAGTTTCGTGTAGTAAATCACTAAGTTCAGCTAAAACAGCATCTAAATTCTCCCGAACAGATTCAGTATCATCTAAATCAATTAAACTTTTAACATTTAAATTTTTAACAATATTATAAGCCTTATTAATTGTTTCTTTACAAGGTGTTGTTGTTTCTAATTCGTTATTTGGCAACCTATCTAAATCTTTTTTAATCCTTTTTATTTGGTAAGTTAACGACTTAGCATATTCTTTATCTAGTATAACTAGATTTATTACATTTTCTATGCTTAAATACGAACGGTAACTGTAGCGGTATATGTTTAAACTTTCGTGGCTAGATAAAAAAGATTCTAATATTTCGTATTGTAAAATTTCGTCATAATTTGGCACTAATAACGAACGGCATTTAGCTACATGCATCATAGCTTGCTCGGTTTGTAATCCTATAAAATATAGTAGTAGCCCTTGGTTTACTAATATGCTTTCTTCAATTAATCCCATAAAAGCAATTAAACGAGTAATTACTCTATCTAACAATTTAGTTAACGATATTATTGAGTAATTTTTTTCTTCTTTAAATTTTGTCCAAAGTTTTTTTATACTGTCAAACACTCTCCACATATCTTTAGACCATAAGCTTCTTAAAGAGTAGTATGAATTATTAAAGCTAGACATAGTTTGCGCAAAACTTCCAATTCTAGTCTCATCCAACACTAATGATGAAAGTTCTTTTAATGGGTTTTTAAGTTTTTCTTCTGAATTTTCTCCCGTAAACCCAGGAAATGTAGAGGTTATATTAGTAACAGACTTGTATAGTAATGTTAAGCTTTCAGAATCTGTGGCTGAAGCATCATAATGCTGTTGATTCATTCGATTCAAAACCATACGTAAATACCTTGCAGTTACTAGAGCTCTGCCTAAATAGCGCCCAGACCAAAATAAGTTTTCGGCCGTATTACTAGGTAAATTATTAATATCTGCAATATCAATTCTACAAGAATTATCCCAAGAATAACTTTGGTAGTTTGTTTCTGGCTTATCTGTAACTACCCAAAAATCTTTACTTATTCCGCCGCGTCTGTTCGATACAAATAAAGTTTCTCGTTCTGCAGCAACTCTTACCAAGCCACCAGGCATAACTTTATATTTGTTTTTGTTTGCTATAGAAAAAATGCGACACATTACTTTACGAGGCTCTAATGCTCCGTTAATAAAATTTGGAGCGGTAGAAAACGAAATTTTTGCTTGTGCTACAAATTTATAGGGTGCTGCTAAAATTTCTTCTCGCAGTTTTGTTAACTCTTTTTCGTTTAAAAACTCGCAAAAGAAAATATTTTCTCGGTTCGATCGGTCAATGCGTTTTACAACAAGTTCGTTTAAATGACTTAATACATAATTAAGTTCTTTTTTTTGCCCACACCACCAAGAAGCAATTTGAGGCAAAATTAAGTCTTCATCAAAAAAGTAGTTACAAATTTGATTCATAAATGGAATAAGTCCTGAGTTTTCTAAAACCCCGCTTCCTATAGGGTTTACTACAGCAACTTGTTTATTTCTAATAATATCTAGTAAACCAGCTACTCCTAAATATGAATCTTCCCTTAATTCTAATGGATCCAGAAAAACATCATCAACACGTTTTAAAATAACATCTATTTGCCTTAATTCTTTTAAGGTTTTCATCCAAAGTTTACCATTTCTAACTACTAAATCGTTTCCTGTAACCAATGGATAACCTAGAAAAGATGCCATATAAGCATGTTCAAAATAGGTTTCGTTTAAAGGGCCAGGTGTTAAAATAACAATATTAGGATTGGCTTTATTTTGCGGAGCACAGTTAATTAGCATTTGGTTAAATTCATAAAAGAATTTAGACGATTGCTTAACATTTATGTTTTTAAAAGCTTCTGGAAAAATACGACTAAGTGAGTAGCGGTTTTCTAGAGCGTAACCCATACCCGATGGGGCTTGAGTTCTATCGTTTACAACCCACATACGGCCATCTGGCCCTCTAGAAACATCTGTAGCGTGTATTAGCAAATGTTTCTCAGTGTTATAAAACACTTTATCGCATTGCCTTAAAAACCCCCGATGTGCATAAACTATTTCTTGCGGTAAAATACCATTTTTTATTAGTTCTTGCTCACCATAAATATCTTTTAAAATTAAGTTTAATAGCTCCGATCTTTGGGTTATACCTTTTTCTATATTAGCCCATTCGGTTTCATGTATTAAAAAGGGCACCACATTTAAATCCCAAGAGCGATGAATACCTTTAGGGTCGTTATAAACGTTGTAAGTGACACCATTTTCTTCCATTAGCCAATTAATCTCTTTTTGCTTGTTTGAAAGGTTTTTAAAACCAATTTCAGATAAGTTAGCGAGTAATTTTTGCCAATTAGCATTAACAGACATATTAGATTTTAAAACTTCATCATAATTTTTAAAATCTAAAAAGTAATTTTGAAATAAAGTGTTATTTGATTGGGTTGGCATTATTTTCTTCTTAAATCTAAAGTATTAGGGAATTCTGCATTAAATTCAATTTCTCTAGCTTGGAAGTTTTTTGTGTTTTTTTGATTTTTTTGAAACTTTTTAATTTCATTTTGATCTATAACATACCTTTTGGGTTTAAAAACTTCGCCTTGTGCTTGACCAATTTCCCAGAAACGATTGATACGTCGTGATTCTGCTTCATAGCTATTAACTGGATACGTATCGTATGAACGCCCACCAGGATGCGATACAAAATAAGTAAAGCCTCCTAAAGACTGGTTGTTCCATGTATCTACAACATCAAAAACAAGTGGTGTATCTACACCTATTGTTGGGTGAAGTGCAGAATACGGATTCCAAGCTTTATACCTAATTCCTGAAACGTATTCGCCTTTTATTTTGGTTTTTTTCAAAGGGATTTTAATACCGTTGCAAGTTACGTTATATCTTTCACTAATAAAATTAGAAACTTTAATTTGTACACGCTCTGTTGAAGAGTCTACATAACGAGAGGTTCCAGCTCCACTCATTTCTTCACCTAAAACATGCCAAGGTTCAATAGCTGCTCGTAACTCTAAATGAATATCACCAATAGTTTTTAAACCTAAAAGAGGAAATCTAAACTCAAAAAACGGATTAAACCATTCAGTTTTAAATTCGTAACCAGCTTGGTTTAGTTGCTCTACAATTGTGTTTATATCGTCTCTTACAAAATGTTCAATTAAAAATTTATCATGTAATTCTGTTCCCCAACGAATTAGTTTATGTTCATAAGGTTTTTTCCAAAACCATGCTACTAGAGTTCTTACTAATAAATTTTGTAGTAAACTCATTTGCGCATGTGGAGGCATATCGAAAGCTCGAAGCTCTAAAATACCCAGACGCCCTGAGGCTGAGTCTGGAGAGTATAATTTATCTATGCAAAATTCTGCTCTATGCGTATTACCAGTTAAATCGGTTAGTAAATGACGAAAAAGTCTATCGGTTAGCCAAAATGGAACATCGCCATTTTTAGGAATATTTTCAAAGGCAATTTCTAACTCGTATAAATTTTCTAATCTGCCCTCATCTACACGAGGTGCTTGACTGGTAGGCCCAATAAAAGCGCCAGAAAATAAATATGATAACCCTGGGTGATGTTGCCAAAAGGTTAATAAACTACGCAATAAACTTGGTTTACGAAGTAAAGGGCTATCTGCCGGCGACACACCACCTAAAGTAACATGATTTCCACCACCTGTTCCAGTATGCTTGCCATCTACCATATATTTTATGGTGCCTAAGCGCGATTGTTTTGCGTTTTCGTATAGTTTAAAAGTTGTGTTTACTAATTCGCTCCAATTTTTTGAAGGATGAACGTTAACTTCAATTACACCCGGATCTGGCGTTATTTTTAAAGACTCTAATCTGTTGTCTTTTGGAGCGCTATAGCCTTCTAAAATTACAGGAATTTTAAGTTCGGCCGAAGTTGCTTCAATTGAAGCGATAAGATTTAAAAATACTTCAGCAGTTTCTGTTGGTGGTAAAAATAAGTGTAATTTGCCATCTCTTATTTCAGCACAAAGCGCTGTTCTAATAAAAAATTCGTTATCGTATTGTTTTAATTGATTTTTTAAAAATTTATCTCGTCTAATTAATACAGACGAAAAATACTGAGGTAATTCTTGTAATTTAGAGAATTGATCTGGAATTAAAACAGGAAATTCTTGTTGATTAGCTTTTCTAATTAAAGAATCTAAAGGTAATCTTAAACCAATAGGAGAGTTTCCTGGTATTAAGAATAAATGATTTCTTCTAAAGGTCCATTCGCAGGTAAACCATTTATCTCTATAGTTATTAATTGGAACAACGTACCCAACTGGTTTAGATGTGCCATCCTTTAATAATTTTTGAAGTTTATCTTTGACCAACATATTACCATTTTCCTTTGTAGGATCGATGTCTATTGGCATTTTGCTTTCTTCCCACATAAAATAGAAACTATCTTCGTAAGTTGGAAGAATTGTGTTTTTAGTAATGCCTAAATATGTAGTTAGGGTTTCTAAAAATAATTTATCGGCATGTTCAGGTAATTGGTTGTTTTCGGCAAAAACGGAAAATAGAGCTTTATTTCTATTACGCCACATAGATTTACCGTCTTTACGCCAGCATAATTCAATGCTCCATCTGGGTATAGGTTCTCCTGGGTACCATTTTCCTTGCGCTTGATGTACAATACCATTATTACTAAACTCGTCGTAAAGTTTATTGGCTAATTTTTTTGCTAATTCTCGTTTGTGTGGTCCGTCTGCTTCGGTATTCCATTGTGCAGATTCCATATCGTCAATAGAAATGAAAGTAGGTTCGCCACCCATTGTTAGTCTTACATCTCCATCCTCTAATTCCTTGTCTACTTTATGGCCTAATTCGTAAATGGCTTCCCATTGGTCTTCGGTATAAGGTTTTGTAACTCTTGGTGATTCAAATATGCGTTTCACAGAATTTTCAAATTCAAATTCGGTTTCGCAAACATCTGTCATTCCTGTTACGGGAGCAGCGCTTTCAAACGAAGGAGTACAAGCTAAAGGTATATGGCCTTCGCCGGCTAAAAGCCCTGAAGTAGAATCGAAGCCAATCCAACCAGCTCCAGGAACATAAACTTCTGTCCAGGCGTGTAGGTCTGTAAAATCTTGTTCTGGGCCAGAAGGACCATCAAGCGATTTTTCATCTGGTGCGAGCTGAACGATGTAACCAGAAACAAATCGGGCTCCAAAACCTAAATGGCGAAGCGCTTGAACAAACAACCAAGCATAATCTCTACAAGAGCCACTTTTTTTTGTTAATGTTTCCTCGCAGCTTTGAACGCCAGGATCTAGCCTAATGTTATATTTTAGGTATTCATAAATCTTTTTATTTAAGTCTATTAAAAAATAGATTGTTTTACGAGGTGAAGTATCAACTGTTTTTAAAAAATCTTTAAGTAAGTCACCTTTTTCTGTAACTTCTAAATATGGCAGTAATTCTTTTTTTGTGGTTTCAGCGTATTCAAAAGGGTATTCTTCGGCATAGTCTTCAACAAAAAAATCAAACGGATTAATAGTTTTTAAATCAGCAATTATTTCTACATCAACAGAAAGCTCTTTGGTTTTTTCAGGAAATGTTAGTCGGGCTAAATAATTTCCAAAAGGATCTTGTTGCCAATTAAAAAAATGCTTTTCTGGCTTTATTTTAATGGAATAAGACTCTATTGGAGTTCTGCTGTGTGGGGCAGGTCGTAGTCGAAAAACATGAGGAGATAGAGAAACCGAACGGTCGTATTTGTAAACAGTTTTATGTGAAATAACAACTTTTAACGCCATAGAAATAAGTTTTGTTAATTAATTACAAATTAAACATTTTTAAGCACGAAGCCGACTAAACTAACTTTAAATAAACTTAAAATTAAATTATTATTAATATGGTATTTTTAAACTGCAAATTTTAATAAATTGATAAATCTATCTATTGAATCTTCCTGAAATATTACCTTCTAAAATAGCGGTTACTTCATCTACGGTAGCATAGTTAACATCGCCTTCGTAGGTATGTTTTAAAGCACAAGCTGCACTTGCAAATTCCATGGCTTTGCCATCATTATACTTTTGTAATCCGTAAATTAATCCAGCAGCAAAAGCATCACCAGTTCCAATTCTATCAATTATATGCGTAATATCTAAATCTGTAGTTTCATGAAATTCTATACCATTCCACATTCTGGCTCTAATTTTATGCCATGACGCATTTATTGCGGTTCTAATTTTATCGAAAACTTTTTCAATGTTTGGAAATTTTTCCATTAAAAGTTTACTGGCTTCAATAAACTCATCGTTAGAGTAGCCGTATTTAGTACCTAAAATTTCGTTTATTTCATTAATTCCGCCAATAAAAATTGTTGAATATGATACGAGGTCGGTTAACACTTCTTTGGGTTCTTTACCATATTTCCAGAGTCCACTGCGGTAAGTAGGATCTGTAGAAACAGGTATCCCTAATTTTTTAGCTATAACTAAACCTGCTTTTAAAGTATCGTAGGCACCTTGCGATAGTGCAGGTGTTATACCTGTCCAGTGAAACCATTTAGCTTTTGGTAATAACTTTTCCCAATCAACCATATCAGGTTTTATTTCAGAAAAGGAAGAGTGCGACCTGTTGTATGAAATTGAGCTAGGACGCATCACAGCACCTACCTCTAAAAAGTAAACGCCTAAAGGTCTTGGAGATCGAACTATTGCCGATGTACTAACACCAAATTTTTGAATGTATGATAGAGCAGTATCTCCAACAAAATCATTAGAAACACAACTAATATGTTTAACAGGTTCACCAAAATTAGCGATAGAAAGACCAACATTTACCTCGGTACCGCCAAAATAAAATTCTAGTAAATTTGCCTGCTTAAATTTTTTATTTCCTTCAGGAGATAACCGCATTAACACCTCACCAAAAGTGATTATTTTTTTCATTTTAAGTTATTTTATAGTATGAGTTAGTTTATTTTGAATATATTTTATTTTCCTGTTCGTTAACTCGAATAAAGGTTGTTCGTTTAGTAAGTTCTTTTAGTTTGGAAGCTCCTACATAAGTGCAGGTGCTTCTTATACCACCTAAAATATCTTGCAATGTGTGTTCTACAGGGCCTTTATAGGGAACTTCAACTGTTTTCCCTTCGCTAGCTCTATATTCGGCAACGCCACCAACATGTTTTTCCATAGCTGTTGAAGAGCTCATTCCGTAAAATTGTTTATATGTTTTTCCGTTTTTTTCTATTATTTTTCCACCGCTTTCATCATGTCCTGCTAGCATTCCGCCCAACATAACAAAATCTGCACCAGCACCAAAGGCTTTTGCAACATCGCCAGGAGTTGTACAACCACCATCGCTAATTATTTGACCACCTAAGCCATGAGCAGCATCAGCACACTCAATTATAGCAGAAAGTTGTGGGTAGCCTACACCAGTTTTAACTCGGGTAGTGCATACAGACCCAGGGCCAATGCCTACTTTAATTACATCTGCACCACACAATAAAAGTTCTTCAACCATTTCTCCAGTAACAACGTTTCCTGCAATAATTACTTTTTCAGGATAGAGTTCTCGTGTTCGTTTTACAAAATTCGTAAAATGTTCAGAATAGCCATTAGCTACATCAATACATATAAATTTTAAGTTTGAGTTTTGTTGAATAATTGTAGCTAGTTTTTTAGAGTCGTTTTCTCCAATGCCTGTACTTACAGCAATGTAGTTGTTTGCTTTAGCTGTTAATTTAGACGAAAAATTACTCCAATCGTTTATGTTGTAATGTTTGTGAATAGCTGTAAATAATTTTTTTTCAGATAATGCATTTGCCATTTCAAATGTACCTACTGTATCCATGTTTGCAGCCATTATAGGAATGCCAGACCAAGTTAAAGGGCTGTGTAAAAATTTAAACTCACGCTCTAAACTTACTTCAGAACGGCTCTTTAAAGTTGATCTTTTTGGACGAAACATGACATCTTTAAAGCCTAATTTTATATCGTATTCTATGCGCATAAAAGTGTAAAAAAAATATTAACTGTATATAAAATTAGAAAAATCATATTTTAAAACTCATAAATATATCTAATACTTTTGATAAAGTTAAATTTTATAGATAAGTTTGTTTAAATGTGAATTTTAATGGGGTTTTCTTCAAAATTTAATAGAAATAAACGCACTTTATCTTATTTTGTTCTGTTTTCAATAGCTATAATATTTGTAATAGCGTATTGTTATATTGAATCTATACTTAACATAGAGGTAACTGCTTTAATATTATTTGTGCTTAGCATTAGCCAAATTTTTGTACTTCAATTTTTTTTAAAAAATCAATTAAAAAATAAAATAATTGCTAAAAGCCAAAAGCTTAGAATTGATGAGTTAAACAAAAGCTTAGATAAGTCTAATAAAATTTTTGAGCACAAATCTATTAACCTTATAAATATGAGTTATGAGGTTCGTACGCCTTTAAACACCATTTTAGGAATGCTTAAAATGTTGTCTGAATCAGATTTAGATCAAGATCAAATATTAAAAGTTGAAATCGCAGAATACTCTTCTAAACACTTGTTGCAATTTTTCAATTTGGTTATAAATAATGAAGAAATAAAAAAGAATGAGTTTGAGTTAAATAAAAAAGCTGTTGACTTAAAGTCGGATTTAGTAAACTTATTTAAAGTTTTTGAATATCAAGCTTGGGAACATAATTTAGATTTTGAATACGAGTTTTTATCTGAAAACAAAAATAATAGGTTTATGGTTTTGGCTGATTCTGAGCGAATTCAATTAATATTAATAAACCTAGTTAATAACGCTATTAAATTTACCGATTCTGGAAAGATTTCCATTATTATAGATCAAACAATTGAAATTAATGATGACCAAATTATCACATTTTATGTAAAAGACACTGGAATGGGTATGAAGCCTGAAGAAATAAAGTATTTTTTAGGTAATACAAAAAATAAAAATGATAAAAATAAATTTATAAACGAATACAAAGGTTGGGGTGTTGGTCTGTCAATTTCATATTATTTAGTTGAAAATATGGGAGGCGAATTAAAGTTGGAAAGTAAGGAGCGTGAAGGCACAACATTTTACTTTACACTACAACTAAAAAAGACCTTAAATATTAAAAATGAAATACCAGATTTTATTCCAATACCTCTTAACAAAATAAATGTTCTGGTTGCTGAAGATAATCGAATGAACCAAAAAGTAATTCAATTTTTACTTGAAAGAAATGGTGCGCAATGTACATTTGCAAAAAATGGAGTTGAAGCCATAGATTTGTATAATGTTTTAGATTTTGATATTATTTTTATGGATATTTACATGCCAGACATGGATGGTTATGAAGCTACTAAACAAATAAAAGAAACTAAAAAATACGCAGAAAATAAAACGCCTATAATTGCAGTGTCTGCCAGTGCTTTTGAAGAAGATATAATTAAAGCAAAAAAAGCAGGTATAAATGAATTTTTAGCAAAACCCATAGATGTTGATAAATTGAAGTATATACTACAAGTATATACAGAAGTTGATGTAGCTAAACAATAGCAATCATACTTATTTCTACATTAACATTTTTTGGTAATTGGGCAACCTGTACTGTTTCTCTTGCTGGGGCTGTAGCCTCATCAAAATAGCTGCCATAAACTTCATTAATTTCATTAAAGTCATCCATATTGCTTATAAAAATCGATGATTTTACAACGTTACTAAACGATAAACCAGCGGCTTCAAGAATAGCTTGTAAATTTTGCATAACTTGCTTAGTTTCTATAGTGATAGAGTCCATTACTAAGTTACCCGTTGCTGGGTTCAACGCAATTTGCCCAGAAATAAACAAAGTATTTCCTGCTAATATAGCTTGGTTATAAGGGCCAATAGGGGCAGGGGCATTTTTGGTAGATATTATTTTTTTCATTTTTTATAAGCTTTTATCGGATTGTTTTCGTTTTTCGTATTTTAAATCTGATAGGAGGCTAGATTTTATTCCAATAAAAAAGTTCCATGAGGCATTAGTACTAAAAGGAATCCAGCTAAAATTCATTCTCCAACTTTCTAAATTACGCTCAAAACGTAGTTGTGTGTAGGTAAATCCTACGTTTTTTAAATCGTAACCAGAAGAGGCTCCAATGGTCCAGTTTTTGGTTAAATCAACATCTCCAGAAAACATTAAAGAGTGTGAAGAAATTTCGTTTTGGCGTGTTGAGTTAGAGTAGTTAACGGCATAAGCCAAACGCAAGCTCCAAGGTATTTTAAATTTGTAAAAGTTTTGTTTTTCTTCTTCATCATCTTTACCTTTTTTATCTTGAATTTGTTCGTTTGCAAAATCTTGGGAAACACCAAATAAATCGTCGTCACGCCCTCCGCTTTGTACGTTTCTTTCTATACCATCTTGATTTTTATTATCCTTGCCACCAGAATCGCTAGAAAGCGACCAACTTGCCGTCATGTTTGCGCTAGTTAGCCTGAATAAACTTCCTCCATTATCAATATTAAATTTATCAATTTTTGAGTTGTTATTATCTAATGCGTACGGGTCAAGTGTTGCTCCAAAATTTAAGCTTAATTTATTATTAAAAAGCTGAGTACCTCCGGTTACTCTAACGGCACTCCATTTTAAAGAATCACCAGCAAAATTGTAGGATGTAGAAAAATTTAAGCTATTAAGTAAAGTTACAGTTTTAGGTTCTGTAGCCGTACTATCTTTATCTTTTACTTTGGCTTCAAGGTTATTGGCAATAGAAATTCCTAAAGAACTTGAGAAGTTCTCGTTTGGTGCACCATAAATGCTTTCTTCAAAACGTGTATATGATACGTCTTCACTGGTTAAACCATCGGCGCTTACAACCTCGTAAGTGTCATAATACTGATCGAAAGAAGGGTTAATACTATAGCTTAATGATGGGCGCATAACGTGCCTTATTTTTTGGATTTTAGGGTCTTTACCTTTTTTCTCGAAGCTAAACAAACCATAAACTGTAGTTCCTAGGCTTGTGCTAAAATTGTAAGTTCTGTAAGCATCAAAACCATCGACTGTATTATCTATAACTTCTCTATCATCTGTATCAAAAGATCTTTCAATGGTTTTTAAAGTCCATACTTCATTAAAAGTAGAAGAAGCACTCATGCTTAAATACTTAAATAGTTTAAAATTGGTACTTAGCGGTATGGTGTGAATCATCCCAATTTCAGCTTCTTCAAACATTTCTTTTTTAAAGAATAAAGAATCTGTAGTAGTTATTTGGTTTTCGCCTCTAACATTATATTGTAAGTTAATATTTTGTATTAATCCTTTTTTGGTACCCTCGCTTGGGGCTAAAGGATATATTCTACCTACACTGGCTTGAAGAGTAGGTAATGTCATGTTAATAACTTGAGTTTGTGAGTTTTGTGAATGTGTAGCTGCTAAACTTAAAGAAACCTCTGGTTCTCCTGTAAACGTTTTAGAGTATGATACTGAAGATGAAAGGGTGTTATTTAAAAAAGAGCTGGCATCAACCTGATTTATAGAGTTTTGATAATATGTGCTACTACCTAAGTTTACAGATGCAGAAAAGCGAGATGTTGGGTTTGCTTTTGAGTCTTGACTATGCGACCATTTTAGGTTGTAAATTACATTTTTAGCATAATCAGAAAATCCACGCTCACTGGTAATTAAACTTTGGTAATTAAATGAGAAGTTTCCTTTAAATTTATAACGTTTTGCATAGGTATTTTCGACACGAATACCAAAACTGCCATTTGTATAATAGTCTCCCATTACTGCTAAATCTAAATAATCACTTATAGCAAAGTAATAACCACCATTTTGTAAAAAGAAACCTCTAGTATTATTCTCTCCAAAGGTTGGAAAAATAACACCTGATGTTTGGGTTTCACTTTGAGGAAAAAAACCAAAAGGTAACCCTAAAGGCGTAGGAACATCATAAATAAAAAGGTTGGCTAATCCGGTTACAATTTTTTTTCC
Source organism: Neotamlana laminarinivorans (assembly GCF_020523925.1). Taxonomy (GTDB): domain Bacteria; phylum Bacteroidota; class Bacteroidia; order Flavobacteriales; family Flavobacteriaceae; genus Neotamlana; species Neotamlana laminarinivorans. The sequence goes on from NZ_JAJAPW010000001.1 coordinate 344,083, forward strand.
GGGTACAATTTTTGCCTTACGTAGTTTTATGTAGTATTCAGGGTCGTCTAAATTTTCTGCAGTTGTATATTTCGCATTTTTTAAGAAGTAAATCGAATCATTTTCTTTTTTAGTTATACTTGCAATTACAGTACCTTCGCCTTGTGCCGTTTTTGAGTTATAAATTAAAGCTTTTTTAGATTCTGTGTGAAATAAAATAGAATCAGGCTCAACTTCGTTACTAGCTTGCTTAAAAACGGGCTTTTGCGTATAATTGCCTGTGCTATCTACAATTCCTTTAGCGTAAACCGTGTTTTTAACATGATCAATTATAATCATACCAGCCTTAATATTCATGTCGCCATATTCTATAGAGGCATTGTTATATAAATAAAGTTTGTTGTCTTTTTTACTAAAACGTGTATAATCGTCGGCATGATAAACCACTTTGTTGTCTAAAAGTTCTTTTTTAGGCTTAATGGAGTCGGTTAATGTGGAATCTTGTTCAATTTCAAGATTAGAAAGTTCAGAAACCGCAATACTGTCGGTTTTAACAGTTACCGTATCTTTTTCAGATCGCTCTATGCTAGCTTTCTTTTTCGGGATGTCTTGAGCAAAGCTAAACATGTTAATAAACATTGTAAAACTTAGTGCAAAAAGTATTTTAAAGTTGTTTGTACGCAACGCTTTTAAATGTATTTTTGTAAAAGTATGGCTCGATTTTTGAATTGCCAAAATTACATATATTTTTCTGGGATTGATTTAATTTTTGATTAAAAATTTAAATTATTAATTCTTCATAGTTTTATTAAGAATGTAATATTCAAATTTTAGTATTAAAATTTGTTTTTTAATGTTAATAAAAATTAAGTTAATGCTTTGTATTAAAAAAAAATTCATGATTTTAAAAATAAAAAACATATCAACATCATTAAAAACGACTATAGCTTATGTTTTCGTATGCTTTATAATACTATTAACATTTTCATCTTTTTCAAATATAAGTAAAGCTGCAAAACCAAAACCATTTGTGGTGGTTCTGGATGCTGGCCATGGTGGTAAAGATTCTGGTAATTTAGGAAATGGTTACAGAGAATCTGAAATTGCTTTAAAGGTAGTTTTAGAAGTAGGGAGACTTTTAGAGAAAACCCCAAATATAAAAGTGGTTTACACACGTAAAACTGATGTATTTATAGATTTGGTTGAACGTGGTAGAATAGCCAATAAGGCAAATGCCGATTTGTTTGTTTCAGTACATTGCAATTCACACAATTCTAGCGCCCATGGTACCGAAACTTTTGTATTAGGAACACATAGAAACAAAACTAATTTTGAAGTTGCAAAAAATGAAAACTCCGTAATTTTCATGGAGGATGATTACGAGAAGAATTATAACGGCTTCGATCCTAATTCACCAGAGTCTGTTATGGGCATCCTTTTAAGTCAAGAGGAATACTTAGATCAAAGTATAATGCTTGCCAGTGCCATTCAACAAAAATTTACAACCGATTTAAAACGAAAAAACAGAGGAGTTAAACAAGCAGGTTTTATTGTTTTGCATCAAACGGTTATGCCAAGTGTACTTGTTGAGTTAGGCTTTTTAACTTACAAGCAAGAGGGCGCATATTTAAACTCAAAAAAAGGGCAATTGCAAATTTCTTCAGCAATTTCTAATGCAATACTAGATTATAAAAGTAAGGTAAACCATAGCGAAAGTGTATATTATGACAGTGTTGAAACTAATAATGTAACTACAAATGGTGTAACATTTAAAATTCAAATAGCTGCTAGCTCAAAAGAGCTAGAAACAAAACCCTATAATTTTAATGGTTTAAATAATATAACAAGAGAAAAAGAAGGTACACTATATAAATACTATTATGGTAACACCTCTAGTTACGAGTATACTAAGCAATTGGAAGCCGAGGCAAAAGCTAAAGGATATAATTCTTGTTTTGTAACTGCATTTAAAGATGGTAAAAAAATTGAAATACAAGAAGCATTAAAAACTGATGCTGATTAGTAATGTTTCATTTTTATTTTACTTAAATTTGTTTAAAAACTTTTTATTTTGAAGATATCAAAAGAAATTAAAACAGGCATTTTAGTAGTATTAGGAATTATCTTATTTATTTTTGGATTTAATTATTTAAAAGGCCAAAATTTATTAGAATCTAATAATGTTTTTTATACAGAATTTAACTATAATGCATTAACGCCATCATCCATTGTTACTGTAAAAGGAAACCCAGTTGGTAAAGTTACCGATATTAAATACGATTATAAAACAGGTAAAACTCGAGTTGCATTTTTTGTAGATGAACAACTAAAATTTTCAAAAAATAGTAAAATACGTTTATATGAAACAGGATTAATGGGCGGAAATGGTTTAGCTATTATAATTGAAAAAGATGGAGTTTTAGCTAAACCCGGCGATCTTTTACAATCTGAAGTAGAAGAAGGCTTAGTTACAAGTTTATCAAAAAACTTTTCAGGTTTAAGTACAGATTTAAATTCTACTTTAAAATCTACAGATACCTTAATGGCTAGCTTAAATAGGTTAGTAAACGATAAATCATCCGATGGCTTAAAAACAACAATTTTAGAGCTTAATCAAACACTGCAATCTTTTAGAAGCACATCAAATTCTGTAAACGGATTAGTAAGTAAAAATGATGAAAATATTGCAGATATTTTAGCCAACTTTAAAATAGTAAGTGATGATTTGTCAGATTTGGTTAAAGAATTAAAAGCATCAGAATTAGGTGCTACGGTTGCTTCATTAAATACAACATTATCCAATTTAAATGGTGTTTTAGATAAAGTAAATAAAGGAGACGGAACGGTTGGTAAGTTATTAGAAGATGAAGCTTTGTACAATAACTTAGAAGGCGCAACAAAAGAATTAGAAGCTTTACTACAAGATATTAAGTTACATCCAAAACGCTATTTTAGGATTTTATCAAAAAAAGAAATACCTTACGAGGAACCAAATAACTAATAAACCAACTAAACTTAATGAAATTTATCCCTAATATCCTTTTCTTAATAGCATTAATTACGGGAATAGTTTTTTTTGCTAAAAACGTAAAAAAATTAATTCGTAATATAAAATTAGGTCAAGATGTAGACGTGAGTGATAATAAATCACAACGCTGGAAAAATATGGCAATGATAGCTCTTGGCCAGAGTAAAATGGTAAGACGGCCAATAGCAGGAATATTGCATATAGTAGTTTATCTAGGTTTTGTAATAATTAATTTAGAAGTTCTGGAAATTATTATTGATGGTGTTTTTGGTACACATCGTATTTTTTCTTCATTAGGTTCAATATACGGTATTTTAATTGCCAGCTTCGAAATTCTTGCTGTATTAGTTATTGTATCCATTTTAATATTTTGGGCTCGCCGTAATGTTGTAAAACTTAAACGTTTCTGGAAAAGCGAAATGAAAGGTTGGCCTAAAAACGATGGGAATTACATACTATATTTCGAGTTAGTATTAATGGGCTTATTTTTGATTATGAATGCTACAGATGTTCCTTTTCAAGCCATGAACTCAGGAAATGTAATTTCACAATATTTAGCTCCAATATTCTCAGGACTTTCAGAAACTACACTACATTTTATAGAGCGAAGTGCATGGTGGTTGCATATTTTAGGAATTTTAGTGTTTTTAAATTACTTATACTATTCAAAACACCTTCATATATTATTAGCATTTCCAAATACATATTATGCTAAATTATCTCCTAAAGGGCAGTTTAACAACTTAGAGGCTGTAACTAAAGAAGTTAAAATGATGATGGATCCAAACGCAGATCCTTTCGCAGCACCTCCTGAAGGAGATGAAGACGATGTTCCTGCAAAATTTGGAGCTTCAGATGTAGCGGATTTAAATTGGGTACAATTACTTAATGCTTATACATGCACAGAATGTGGACGTTGTACTAGCGAATGTCCGGCTAATTTAACAGGAAAAAAGCTGTCTCCTCGTAAAATAATGATGGATACTCGTGATCGTCTTGAAGAAGTAGGTAAAAATATCGATGCTAATAAAGGTGAGTTTAAAGATGATGGAAAACAACTTTTAGATGATTATATTACTCGTGAAGAGCTTTGGGCATGTACCACATGTAATGCATGTGTAGAAGCTTGCCCGGTAAGCATAAACCCGTTGTCAATAATTTTAGATATGCGTCGCTACCTGGTAATGGAGCAAAGCGCAGCGCCAACAGAGTTAAATAACATGATGTCTAATATTGAAAATAACGGAGCCATGTGGCCATATAATCAAATGGATAGATTAAATTGGAAAGATGAATAATGTATGGTGTACCGACTTGCTATAGCGATATTTATTTTATTTGGTTTTAACCAAATAAATGCTCAGGTAGGTTACCAAAAAGATTCATTACAAATTAAGGTTTATGCCACTATAGATTATGTAGATGGAAACGCTATAGATATTAAAATAAAACATGTTTTTTGCGATTATTGTAGCGAATACCAAAAAAAAAGACTTTCTGAAGAAGCAAAACGCCGAACCTTTTATATTAGAAATAATAAAGGCGTTAGAATGTTAAAAGGCACTTACAGGCATGCTGTTTACATAAGGGTTTCAAAAGAAGACCTTGCAAATTTAAAAGAAGAAAACATTGAAAATACTAAATACCCAAACAAAAACAAGCCACAAGAATATAAAAATGAAAAATCTTAAGTTAAACGTATTAGTAGCTTTGTTTTTTTGTTTGATAGGTTTTGCTCAAAATAAAGCAACCGAAACAGCTAAAATAAAACAAATAGCAGAACAAATGTTTCAAGATGTTGCAACTAAAAATTATGATGCTTTAATAGATAAAATGCATCCTAAAGTTTTTACTATAGTACCAAAAGAATCATTAAAAACTGTATTTAAAAGTACATTTGAAGGTAACGGAGCTATATCAATTGATGTACCAAAAGAAATACCAAACTTTAATATTTCAGACATTTACAACGTAAGTGATACCTTAGATTATGCTTTTATTTCTTATGATATGAAAATGAAGATGACTTTTAACGATCAAGAATTTGATGATGAATCTAAGGAACTCATGAAAAACATGATGAGTGCTAAAGGAATGGAAGTAAATTTTATTTCAAATAATACAATTAATGTTTCTGCCAATAATAGCATGACTATAGCCTTAAAAGATGAAGATACAAATAATAAATGGACAGTGTTAAATTATGATGCTAGTTCACCTTTAGTTTACGAAATTTTACCAACAGAATTATTAGAAAAAGCTAAACAATACAAGCAAAATTTAATGCTTGAATAAACTAAACAGTAATAAGAAAACCATGAGCGATACATTAATAGTACCAACAATGGCCGATTTAATGGCAGAAGGTAAAACACCCGAAATATTATTTTGGGTAGGTTCTGCAGGAAGTTATGATGATAGAGCAAAAAAAATAACACGAGCTTTTGTTAAAATTTTAAACAAAGCAGAAGTTAACTTTGCAGTTTTAGGTACAGAAGAAAGCAGTACAGGTGATGCTGCAAAAAGAGCAGGCAACGAATTTTTATTTCAAATGCAAGCTGTTACAAATATTGAAGTTTTAAATGCTTACGAAGTAAAAAAAATTGTAACTGCAGATCCACATTCCTACAATACAATAAAAAATGAGTACCCAGAATTAGGTGGTAATTATGAAGTTTATCATCATACAGAATTTATAAAACAACTTTTTGATCAAGGCCGAATAAAACCATCAACTAAAACTTATAAAGGTACACGAGTAACTTTTCATGACCCTTGTTATTTAGGTCGCGCCAATGGAGTTTACGAAGTGCCGAGAGAATTGTTAAAATTAGCAGGTGTAGAGCTAGTTGAAATGAAACGGCACAAAAGAACCTCATTATGTTGTGGTGCTGGCGGAGCTCAAATGTTTAAAGAACCAGAAAAAGGCGATAAAGATGTTAATGTTTTACGTACCGAAGATGCACTTAAAACAACACCACAAATTATAGCAACTGGTTGTCCTTATTGTAATACCATGATGACAGATGGTATTAAATTTAAAGAAAAAGAAAACGACATAGAAGTATTGGATATTGCAGAAATTATTGCTAATTCTCAAGAAGAATAGTTACGCTTTTTTTAATAATTTCAATCTGAATACATTTACATAGATAAAAAATGCTAGTAGACTTTAATACATTGCCAGAAACTTCAAGAGTTTGGATATATCAAGCCAATCGCTCTTTTTCAGAAGAAGAACTTCAAGAAATTGAAACAAAACTAAAAATATTTATAGAGAGTTGGACTGCTCATGGTAGCGATTTACAGGCAGGCTATACTATAAAGTACAAACGTTTTATTGTTTTAGGGTTAAATCAAAACCTCAATAAAGCTACAGGCTGCTCAATTGATGCATCTGTGCGCTTTATTCAAGAACTTGAACAAACATACAAAGTCGATTTAATGGATAAAATGAATGTTTCCTATAAACAAGGTGAGTTTGTTGCATATAAATCACTTACCGATTTTAAAAAAATGGCTAAAGATAAAGCTATATCAAAAAAAACTATCGTTTTTAATAATTTAGTAACTAACGTGGCAGAGTTTAATGAGAACTGGGAGGTTCCTGCAAGCGAAAGTTGGCATAGTCGCTTTATTAAATAAAAGCTTCTCACCATTTCATTAAAAAAAACTTTTATAATTCAATAAGAATAATCATTTTTACAGCTTATTAGAGTTAACACAAATTATGGCTAACGATATTTTTCTACTGAATATTTCAGGACAAGATAAACCCGGTTTAACAGCCGAATTAACAACTGTTTTAGCAACTTACGACGCTAAAATACTAGATATAGGGCAAGCAAATATACACGATACCTTATCTTTAGGTTTAATGTTTGAAATTGAAGCAGGCGAAAAATCTTCTGCCGTACAAAAAGAATTACTTTTTAAGGCTTACGAACTTGGTGTAGTGGCTAAGTTTACACCTATTTCATTAGCAAATTATGAAGATTGGGTAAGTCAGCAAGGTAAAGATCGTTACATTGTTACCATTTTAGGCGAAAAATTAGCAGCTAATCAAATAGCAGAAGTAACTAAAGTTATTTCAGATAAAAATTTAAATATTGATGCAATTAAGCGATTAACGGGGAGATTATCTTTAGTAAAAGAAGAAGAATACCCGCGTGCATCTATAGAGTTATCCATTCGGGGGCGATTAGATAAAAAAGCAGATTTAACTGAAAAATTCATGGAAATTTCTCGTGAATTGGATGTAGATATAGCTTTTCAAGAAGATAATATTTACAGAAGAAACCGCCGTCTGGTATGCTTCGATATGGATTCAACACTGATACAAACCGAAGTTATTGACGAATTAGCAGAATTAGCAGGTGTTGGCGAAAAAGTAAAAGCCATTACCGAAGCGGCAATGCAAGGCGAAATAGATTTTAATGAGAGTTTTAAACGCCGTATGAAACTTCTTGAAGGTTTAAGCGAAGAAGTTTTACAAGGCGTAGCAGAAAGATTGCCAATAACAAAGGGTGCCCGCCGTTTAATAGATACTCTTAAAAGTTACGGATTTAAAACCGCTATACTATCTGGTGGTTTCACCTATTTTGGTTATTATCTTCAAAAAGAGTTAGGTATAGACTATGTTTACGCCAATCAGTTAGAAATTAAAGATGGTGCTTTAACAGGTAATTATTTAGGCGACATAGTAAATGGTGCAAAAAAAGCAGAATACTTAAAAGAAATTGCAGATAAAGAGGGTATTCATATTAACCAAACCATTGCAGTAGGTGATGGAGCTAACGATTTGCAAATGTTGAATTTAGCTGGTTTAGGTATTGCTTTTCATGCAAAGCCAAAAGTAAAGGACAATGCTCAAAGCTCAATTTCAAGTATAGGTTTAGATGGTGTTTTGTATTTATTAGGTTATCACGATAGGCATATCGATTTATAATAATTTTAGTTAATTATTTCTTTATAAATCTATCATAAAGTCTTTTTAACTTCTTTTTAAAAGCACTATTTTGGCATGATTATTTATGTAGTAAGTAAACTACATAATTCTTAATAATTAATACTCTATATGCGATATTTAGTTTCTTTTATTTGTTTTACCTTTTGTTCACTATTTACTTTTGGGCAATCTACAAACCCTTTGTTAGCACATGATGTTGCAGCTCAAAATAAATGGGTTGATAGTTTGTACAATAATATGACTTTAAAGGAAAAAGTAGGGCAGTTATATATGGTACAAGTTATGTCTAACCAAAGCGAAGCTAAAAAAAGAGAAATAGTTAATACTATTACAAAACACCATATAGGAGGTATAATTTATTCTTTAGGAGGACCTGTACAACAAGCAAAGCTTAATAATGAATTACAAGCGTTAAGTGAAATACCTTTATTAATTGGCATGGATGCAGAATGGGGATTAAGCATGAGGCTAGATTCAACTTATGCCTTTCCTTGGAATATGACTTTAGGTGCCATAAAAAACGAAGAGTTAATAAAACAAACAGGAAAACAAATTGGTGAACATTGTAAGCGTTTAGGTGTGCACTTTAATTTTGCTCCAGATGTAGATATTAATACAAATCCATTAAATCCCATAATAGGTAATAGATCTTTTGGAGAAGATCGCGATAATGTTACAGCAAAAGCATTAGCATTTATGGAAGGTATGCAAGCTGCAGGTGTATTAGCAAACGCTAAACATTTTCCTGGACATGGAGATACACACCAAGACTCGCATAAAACATTACCATCTATCGATTTTTCAGCTAAACGAATAGATTCTATAGAGTTGTATCCTTACAAAAAGTTGATTTCTGAAGGCCTTTCAAGTGTTATGGTCGCTCATTTAAATGTGCCTAGTCTTGATGATTCTGGGTATCCTTCTTCTTTATCAAAAAAAATAGTAACAGGAATTTTAAAGGAGAAATTAGGTTTTCAAGGTTTAATTTTTACCGATGCTTTAACTATGAAGGGTGCCGCCGATTTTGATGAAGTAGGAGAAATTGATCTTGCTGCTTTTAAAGCTGGAAATGATATTATGTTAATGTCTGAAGATGTTGAAAAAGGAGTAGCTAAAATTATTGAAGCCTATAACAAAGGTGAAATAACCGAAGAACGCTTAGCTTATTCAGTTAAAAAAATATTACAAGCAAAGTATAAAGTAGGTCTTAATAATTATAAGCCTATTGGAGTGCACAACTTAGTTCAAGATTTAAATAGGCTTGAAGATGATGTGCTGTACGAAGAGCTAATGGAAAATGCTATAACTATCGTTCAAAATAAATTAAATGTGTTGCCAATACAACATTTAGAAACGAAGGATATCGCTTATGTAAATCTCGGAGATGATAGTGGTGAAGTGTTTTTTAATGCACTAAGACGATATACCAAAGTTCATAAAATAGAATCTGAAAGCCCAAATAAGTTTAAAAATTTATCTCAAAAATTACAATCATACAATACAATAATTATTGGTTTACATCGCTCAAACGATTCACCTTGGAAACCCTATAAATTAACTAAAAGTGAGATAGAGTTTATAGAAGACGTTGCAAAAGATCATGCAGTAATACTTGATTTATTTGTTAAACCTTATGCTTTAATGGATTTAAAGAATATTGATAATATAGAGGGTATAATTGTAAGTTATCAAAATAGCGAAATTGCTCAAGAAACATCGGCCGAAATTATATTTGGTGCTATTGGAGCTAGAGGTACTTTACCTGTTTCAGCAGGAAGCCATTTTGTAGTAGGCGAAGGCATTCCTACTGTAAGTATTAAACGCTTAGGATATAGTTTTCCGGAACGAGTTGGTATGAGTACTGAAAAGTTAAAGCGAGTAGATTCGGTTGCTAAAATAGCAGTAGATTCTATGATGACACCAGGAATTCAATTATTAGTTGCTCGTGAAGGAAAAGTTATATACAATAAAAATTTTGGAAAACACACATATAAAGGAAATGAAAATGTGGTTTGGGATGACATTTATGATTTAGCTTCACTCACAAAAATTTTATCAACATTACCTCTTTTAATGGAACTCGAAGAGCAAGGTGTTATAAATTTAGATACTAAACTTTCTGCCATATTACCAGAATATAAAACATCAAACAAGGCTAATGTAACCATAAAAAAAATGTTATCGCATTATGCACAATTACGTCCTTGGGAACCATTTTATTATAAAACTTTAGATTCTGTAACAAAAAAACCAAGTGCAAAGTATTATAGAACACAACGTAGTGAAGCTTTTAATGTTGAAGTAGCTAAAAATTTATATTTAAGAACAGATTACCAAGATTCCTTACCGGAAATTATAAAAGATTCGGAATTGCTAAGTAGATTGCGTTATAGATATAGCGATTTTCCTTATTATATTTTAAAGAAATTTATTGAGCAACATTACGACCAAACCCTAGACGAGTTAGTTCAATCACATTTTTATAAGCCATTAGGAGCAAATAACACATTGTATAATCCGTATAAAACTATTAGTAATAAAAAAATAGTGCCAAGTGAGGTAGACGATTATTATCGTTATCAAGAAGTGCGCGGCTACGTACACGATATGGGAGCAGCAATGCAAAACGGAGTTGGAGGGCACGCTGGTGTTTTTAGCAATGCTAACGATGTAGCCAAAATAATGCAAATGTATTTGCAAGATGGGTTTTATGGAGGTAAACAATTTTTAAAAGCAGGCACAGTGCCAAAATTTAATACATGTTATTATTGCGATAAATATAATAGAAGAGGAGTTGGGTTTGATAAGCCACAGTTAGGTAAATCCGGTCCTACATGTGGTTGTGTATCTATGTCAAGTTTTGGGCATTCAGGATTTACAGGAACATATACGTGGGCAGATCCAGAAAAAGAATTAGTATATGTGTTTTTAGCCAATAGAACATATCCGTCTTCAAATAGAAAAAACTTATTGTTAAGAGAAAATATTAGAACCGAAATTCAGCGCTTAATTTATGAAGCTATTGAAGAATAATGATAAAGCATTTAAGTAATTAATTGAAAAAATGAAAATAGGAATTGTTTGCTACCCAACGTTTGGAGGTAGTGGTGTTGTTGCAACAGAATTGGGTTTAGAGCTTTCTAAACGCGGGCATGAAGTTCATTTTATAACATATAATCAACCTGTACGATTAGAGCTAATAAGCAATAATGTGCATTATCATGAGGTTAATGTGCCAGAATATCCATTATTTCATTATCAACCATACGAATTGGCTTTATCAAGCAAATTAGTAGACACAGTAAAACTTCATAAAATTGAAATTCTTCATGTGCATTATGCTATTCCTCATGCTTATGCAGCCTATATGGCTAAAAAAATGCTAAGAGAAGAAGGTATTTTTGTGCCTATTGTTACAACATTACATGGTACAGATATTACACTTGTAGGTAGCCACCCGTTTTACAAACCAGCAGTTACTTTTAGTATAAATAAATCTGACGCAGTAACAGCAGTTTCAGAAAGTTTAAAAAACGACACTACACGATTATTTAATATAAAACGAGATATACATGTAGTACCTAATTTTATTGATTTAGAAAAGTATCACGATAATTTTACAGATTGCCAACGTAGTATGATGGCAAAACCAGAAGAACGAATTATTACTCATATTAGTAATTTAAGACCTGTAAAACGTGTACAAGATGTTATTTCGGTATTTAATAATATTCAAAAAGAAATGCCAGCAAAACTCATGCTAGTTGGCGAAGGTCCAGAGCGCGAAGCTATAGAGCTACGGTGCCAAGAATTAGGAATTCTTGATAAGGTTATTTTCTTCGGAAAAAGTAATGAAATTGATAAAATATTGTGCTACAGCGATTTATTTTTACTACCCTCTGAAGCTGAAAGTTTTGGTTTAGCCGCTTTAGAGGCTATGTCGTCTAGTGTTCCTGTAATTTCTAGTAATGCCGGAGGAATATCTGAAGTAAACAAACATGGTATTACTGGTTTTTTAAGTAATGTAGGTGATGTAGACGATATGACTAAAAATGCACTTTACATTTTAAAAGACGAAGCTCGTTTAAATACATTTAAAGAAAATGCTCGGGCAGAAGCCAAAAAATTCGACCTGCATGCAATAGTTCCGCAATATGAAGCTATTTATCAAGATACTTTAAAACAGTGTTTAGTATTATAGAATTATTATATTCTGGTTTTTAGCCACTCTTTTAATTCAAAGAAATTTTGAGGTGCTACGCCATGACCTACAGGAAACTCACTATACTTATGGCTTATATTTAATTTTTTTAAGAAAGGTGAGTTTTGTTGTGCCCACTCAACAGGAATAACTTGGTCTACGCTACCATGTGAGTTATATATATCCAGATTACTATAGTTTTTGGCTTCTAAATCTTCAGGTAAAATATCTTTATTTATATAACCACTAAGACCGATAACATTTTTTATTTTTTCAGGATAAGTTAAAGCTACAGCGAAACTTAAAATACAGCCTTGGCTAAAGCCCAGTAAAGTAACGTTATTTTTATCTACAGGATAAGTTTCAACAGCTTTGTCTATAAATTTAGCTATTAAGTCACGAGATAGTATGGCTTGATCGTTATCGCTCCATTTTCCTTTTTCTGCATCAAAATTAATGGCATACCACGCATTTCCGTAGGGTTGCATAGGGTAAGGTGCTCGTACTGAAATTATAAAAAGCTCTTGTGGTAATTCTTTTGCAAATGAAAATAAATCGTTTTCATCACTACCATAGCCATGAAACATGATTAGTAATGGTGCATTTTCCTTCAATGTTGAAGGTTTAGTTATGTGATAAAGTGGGAGTGAAGTGTTCATGTTTTATTATTTTCCTATGTTAGTAAACCAGTCTTGAAATAATTTTCCTAAAAAAGGTATTGTTTTAGCTTCACCTTTGGCCGCAGAAATTAAACCTAAAACCCAAAAAGCAAATGTTATTAACCATAAAAAAGAGCCTAACCAACTGTTTACATATTTTTCGGTAACATTTGAGAATATAAGCATTAAAATTAATCCTAACATTTGACGACAATGAAATGCCACAAATTCATTTTTCTTTTCAAAGTTTCTAAAAATTGAATATATGGTTCCTACAAATGTTATATAGGAAACTATTGCCAATGTTTTTCCTTCTTTAATCTCGAACTCTGTCATGACTTTAATTTAAATAAAAATTATTATTCGCTATAATACCATAAGCTTTTCCTGTTAAAGTTTCGTTTTCAAAAATGGCATTTTTTGATGTTGATATGATATCTATTTTACCAAAAGTATAAGATTTACTAGGATTAAAAAGCGTTAAATTAGCAATCTCACCAACCTTAAAAGTAGTTTTAGTTGCTGTAAATCTTGATTTTCCTTTGGTAAGTAATTCAATGGTTTTTTCGGTGCCAAAAATACTTTGTAAAGCACCAAAAGCACTTTCTAAACCAATAGTTCCATATTCAGCATGATCGAATTCTATTTTCTTTTGCTCAATATCTATAGGCATGTGGTCTGTTGTAACCATATCTATGGTACCATCTTTAACCGCTTCAATTAAAGCATTAATATCTTGTTGTGTACGTAATGGCGGTAATACTTTGTATTTTGTATCAAAGCCGTTTAAAACATCATCAGAGAAATATAGATTATGAATGGCAACACTACAAGTAACATCTAAACCATTTGTTTTAGCTGTTTTAATGAGTTCTACAGATTTTTTTGTTGATATAGTTGGTATATGTAGTTTTCCACCAGTGTATTCTTGTAAAAATAAATCACGAGCAACATGTAATTCTTCGGCTAATGCAGGAATTCCTTTTAGTCCTAATTTTGTACTATTTATATTTTCGTTTACAACGCCCAAACCAGCTATTTTTTGTTCCTGTGGAAAAGAGCAAACTAAACCACCAAAATTACTAGCATATTGCAAGGCTATTTTTACCAAGTTAGGATTACTAATAGCTTTTTTATAGTCATAAAATGCAACGGCTCCTGCTGTGTGCATATCGTAAAGTTCAGCTAAATCTTCGCCTTTACTTTTTACAGTTAAAGCGCCAATTGGTAAAAGCTCAACTAAACTACTTACCGATTTTGCTTTTATATATGTAATGTCTGCGTTTGATGCAATTACAGGATGGGTATTTGGATTTAAAGCTATACTAGTAAAACCTGATGAAGCGGCTGTTTTTAAACCATTTTCTATAGTTTCTCGTTCTTCGTAACCAGGTTCTCCAAAACTAACACTACTATCAAACCAACCCTGCGAAACATGTAAGTTTTTAAGATTAATTTCTTCATAGTTGTTAGTGTTATTAATTGACTTTTCAATGCTAGTAATAACACCATTTTCAATTAAAATATCTTGAGTAGTGTTATGAAATTGACTATTTGAATCTAAAATAGTAGCAGATTTTACAAGGATGTTCATTTAAAGTATTTTAATATGAGCATTTCAATTAGCAATAATGCTAGGGCAAAAATAACAAACCATTTCCATAGGGCATTAACATTTGTACTACTTTTTATAGAATTGAAAATGTTATTTATAGAATCGCTATAGTTTATATTTTTTACCGTAGATAAATTAGGGTATAATAATATACTTTCTTTTCTATTGTAATTAAAACTTATATAATCAATTGTTTCGTTTTTTTGTTTAACGGCATAAGTGTCAGAAACCTCTGGGTTTTCGTCTGTTGTAACTGCTACTTTACTATTAAAATATTGTTGTTTGGGTATAATATTAATATCGTTTTTTACAAGTGTAATTACCTCATCTTGTTGTAATTTAGTATCAATATCAAAAGTGTTTTCTTTACCTATTTCGTAATATAATTGTGATGATTTAAAACTTTGTTTTGCAATATTGTAAAGTGTAGGAACAATAAGTGGCGAGTTTTTAAAATTAGAATTTTTACTATTGAAGGCTGAGGCAAATACATAAATGCTTTGTTTTTGACCTAAAAACAAACTTTTATCTTCAAATTGTAACACAGGCGCTATTCCTGTTGAAGAAATATTATAAAAACTATTTACTTTAGGGTATTGAAAATTGCTTACTTGCTTCTCAAAAACACCATTATTAAATAATGGATGCTCATAATTTATAGTTGTTATTTGTTTTTCTGAGCTTGCAAAATTAGCGAAATTAAATTGAAATGCGTTTAAAAATGAATTGTAAGCAGAAATATCTGGATTTGTTGAAGGAATAATAATAAGTGAGCCGCCTTGCGAAGTAAATTGTTTTAAACTAGCGGTTAACGAAACAGGAATGTTGTTTAACTCGTTTAATATTATCAGGTTTTGATCTTCTAAAATATTATAATTTAAAGCATTTTCTGGTGTAGACGTATAGTTAAATTCATTATTGGTGAAAATTCGTTTTAAAAAATTATCGTCATCACCATTTATGGTTAACACATTTATTTTTTTCGTGTTATTAATGTTAAAAAATAAAGTGTTATCAAAATCTAAATTAGCATCATCAATTTCAATTTTACCATTAATAGGTTCATTTGCTGGTAACGAAAATAAAGTTTCGGCTTGTTTGTTTATACTTATCGAGGTTTTAGCAATAAGTTTATCGTTATTGAACAGAGAAATTGGAAAATTTTCTACCGGTTTACCACTGTTTTTTAAAACAACTTTTAACTCTATATTATTTACAGATGATTTAGAAATAAATGCTGAGTCAATTGTTATATTATCAATATTTACAGGGCTTAATTTAACTAAATGTAATTGTGTTAAAGTATCGTTTTGTTCTTTTAAATTCAAATCGCTATTCTGAAAATCGCTGATTGCAATAAAGTTTTTAATCGTATTTGTTTTTTTAGAGAAGTTTGATTTACCTTTTAGTATAACAGCATCAATATTTGTTGGGCTTGCCGAATATTCTAGTTGTAATAAATCATTTTTTATAGCTTTTATAGTAGTATTTTTATAGCTAGAATTATTTGTAAAAAAGGTAATATTATCGTTTTCAGGAATATTTACAATTAAATCTTGTACAGCACGCTTTAAAAGCTCGCCTTTAACACCTTTGGCTTGCATACTAAAGGAATTATCTAAATAAATTACAGTTTCTTTTTCTGTTTTAAAAGCATTTGTTTTTGATGTAAAAGGTTGAGCAAAAGCTAAAACTAACGAAGCTAATAATAATAACCTAGTCAATAGCAGTAACCATTTTTTTAACTGCTTACTTTTACGAGTTTGCTGCGTAGCTTCTTTTAAAAAAGCCACATTTGTAAAAGTCACTTTTTGAAACTTTCGAAGTTGAAAAAGATGAACAATAATAGGTATGAGTAGCAGGAAAAGTGCGTAAAGAATTTCGGGGTGTTTAAACTGCATTCTTTTTTAAGTTTATCAAATATAGAAATTGCATTTGACAATAGAAATTAACAAAAGAAAATATAATCCTTTACAGGTTGTTTATTTAATTTAAGCATATATTCCTTTATTTCTTTTTGCGCTAATTTGTTAGCAACGGTAACAATACTTTGCGAGTTTTTTATAGCAGCCAAAGCATTAAATGGTTTTAAAACAACACCGTAAATAGATTTCCCTATTTTGTTTGGGTTGTCACAAATCCAAGTAAAATCAATGTTTTTTTCCACTAAAGTTTTTGCAATAAGTTTGCCTTTATGGCCTGCTCCCCAAATAACTAAGTTTTTACTTTGGTTATAGTCAATATCTAGAAAATGCATTAATTTTAAATCTATAAAATGGTTTAATGCATAATGTACATGTGTTCTAGAAGTGCGGTAACTGTAATCGCGCCAATAGTGTAATAATTGGTTATTAGGTATGCATTTGTAGTTGTGTTTATAAAACCGGAATGTTAAATCGTAATCTTCTGGGTATAAATTGGGGTTAAAAGCATCACAAGCTAATAAATCTTCTCTGTAAAGCATCCAACAAGGTGATGGTATTACGCATTCTTTATAAATTTCGTTGTAGTTACTTCCGGTTTTGGTAAGCCCGTTAAGCCAGGTTTCATAAGTTTGGTAGCCATCGCTAATACCAGCTTCAGAGAAATATTTAACTAAACCTGTGGTCACATGTTTTTTACCATGTTTTTTTAATAAGGTTACTAATACTTCTAGCTTGTTTTCAGTCATTATATCGTCGCTATCCATTCTAGTAATAAACTCGCCATTACTGGTTTTAAGTGCTAGTTTTAAGGCATCAATAATGCCATTTCCTGTGTTTTTAAGAAGCTTAATTCTTGGCTCATCTTCCGCGTAAGCGTTAACAATATTGTAGCTATTATCGGTAGAATTATCGTCTATAATTAATAATTCCCAATTTTTATAAGATTGACTTATAATAGATTGCAAACATTCGCCAATAAATTTCTCGGTGTTTTTAAACGGAGTTAATATGCTTACTAAATTTTCTTGCATTTGGCGAATATACACAAATATCAATTTAACAAAATATTAGTTGGTTAAACTGTAACATAATAGTAATTTGCACGTCACATAAAAAATTAAAAATAAATTAGATGAATATGAAACTTATTCCTGCAACCTTTTTTGCAGGCCTTGTGTTGGTGGGTTGTGGCTCTACAAAAACCAGTAACGATTTGGCTACGGCTTTACCTATTGAAACTTCTATTAACTTAATAAATGTTACAGATGATAAAGCTCCTGTTGTAATAAATCCTGGGCGTTTTGTAACTGAAACTGTAACATACAGATTACCAAGAGTAGTACAAGGTACTTATGCTGTAAGCGATTTTGGTAAATATGTTGAAGCTTTTAAAGCTTTAGATTACGATGGTAATGAATTACCAGTAAATAAAGTAGATGAAAACACTTGGACAATTTCTGAGGCTAAAAAGTTAGACAAAATAACTTATTTAGTTAACGATACTTTTGATGAAGAAAAAGTAGGAGGTATAGGTAAAGATGTGCCTTTTTCACCTTCTGGAACTAACATAGAGCCAGAAAATTACGTTTTAAATTTACATGGTTTTATTGGTTATTTTGATAATTTAAAAAACAGTCAATATAAATTAGATGTTACTGCAAACGCCGATTTTGCACGTACATCTGCTTTACAAACAACAAGTTCTAAAACAAGCAAAGATGGTAAAACAGTAACTACAAGCTATTTTGCACCACGGTATTTCGATATTACCGATAACCCAATGATGTACGGTAATTTAGATGTAGAAGAGTTTCAAGTTGGTGATATTAAAATTGTTTTGAGTGTGTATTCACCAAATCAAGTACATTCTGCAAAATCGTTAAAAGAAACGGTTTTTAAAATGATGAAAGCACAAAAGGCTTACCTTGGAGATATAAACTCTACACCACGCTACGATATATATTTATATTTATCTGAAGGAAAAGAAGATTCACCTAAAGGTTTTGGTGCCTTAGAGCATCACACATCTACTGTTGTAGTTTTACCTGAATCTATGGATGAAGCTGAAATTGCTGCAAGCATGACAGATGTTGTATCGCATGAGTTTTTTCATATTGTAACGCCATTGAGTGTACACTCCGAAGATGTACATTATTTTGACTATAATAAACCAACCTTCTCAAAGCATTTATGGATGTACGAAGGTGTTACCGAGTATTTTGCTACGTTATTTCAGGTAAATCAAGATTTGGTTAGCGAAGATGATTTTTACAATAAAATTATGGAGAAAATACAGTTTTCTAAGCAACGTTATAACGATGCAATGAGCTTTACCATAATGAGCGAAAATGTATTAAAAGAACCTTATAAAGACCAATATGCAAATGTTTACCAAAAAGGAGCTTTAATAGGTATGTGTATAGATATTTTAATGCGAGAAGAAAGCAATGGTAATAGAGGTATTTTATCTTTAATGAAAGAATTATCGAATAAATATGGTAAAAACAAACCTTTTGAAGACGATAAACTTATTGAAGAAATAACAGCAATGACTTACCCAAGCATTGGCGAATTTTTAAATACCTATGTAGTTGGAGATATTCCAATTAATTACAATAATATTTTTGCAAAAGTTGGATTAGAAATTGGTGAAGGTAAAGTAGAGACCAATTATATTTTAATGAATGGAGCACCAATTGTTAGTGGAAACCCTGAAGCAGGAACAATTTTCTTTACAGATGCAGTAGCCGAAAATAGTTTTTGGGTAGAAAATGGTGCTAAACCAAACGATATTATAAAGTCTGTTGAAGGTACAACGCTTACATTACAAAATGCAAATACGGTTTTACAAAAAATATTTAGTTGGAAACCAGGAAATGAAGTGGAAGTTGTTTTAGATAGAGCAGGAGAAGAAGTTATAATTAAAACAACAGTTACAAAAACATTTACCACAGGTGAAGGTTTAATGAAAAATGAAAACGCTACAGAAGCACAAGAAGCTTTACGTAAAGCATGGTTAAAAGGATAACCTTTGGTGTAATTCTATAAGTAAAAAAAAGACTGGTAATTTACCAGTCTTTTTTATTATACAAACATTCTAATTTATTTAGTACTCAAAATTCAGTAAAAACTTAATCTTATTAGTTTTTCTCGTATTTGGCAGGTTTCCCTTTGCTTAACGAGCTTTTTATAAAATCTCGTATATCGTTGTTGGCAGTAATTAAATCTTCGTTTCTCAAATACATCATATGGCCACTGCGGTAACCTTTGTGTGTGAATCGGTCTTTCATTTTTCCACTTGGGTCTACTTGCCACATGGTATATTTTGCAGCGAAATACGTTGTTGCTCCATCGTAGTAACCAGACTGTATTAAAACCTTTAAATATGGGTTTTGTGCCATGGCTTGCCTTAAATTGTCTCTGGTGTTATCTCTAGTTCTGTCCCATGGGTGTACATCTCCAAACATGTAATATTTCATGTCTGTTTTAAAATTTAAATGCTCACGTAAATAATAGTTAATTGCAGGTGTAAATGAGTGATTCCAAGAGGTAAGTTCTGGACTATAGTCTGGTCGTGTTCCTGCTTCAATTTTATCAAGGCCTAAATACCTAGAATCCAAACGGCCAATAGTTTGCCCAGTTTCATCACGTAATAGCTCTTTCCAGAAAAAGGAGGTTGGTACATCTAAATTATGCTGTAGAATAGAAGTTTCTGATAATCCTGAATAAAAGGCCATTTTTTTAGCAACACTTTGTCTTTCTTCTTCAGAAATAAAACCACCTTTTGCAATAGCAGGCATTAGTTTGTTAATTGTATAATCTTCCACTTCTGGTAAAATTTCTAACAAATCTTTTTGTTGAAGTTCTGCAGGTAATACTTTTTGATACCAAGCCGCAGCAGTAAAATAGGGTAAATTTAAAGCCGAATAAATAGGTTGGCTTGTGCTATATTGTTTATAATCTGCCGGAGAAACCATAATTACTCCGTTTAAATACATCCATTGTTTACTTTGTAATTCGTTGGCTAAACCCATAACTCGTGTGCCACCATAACTTTCGCCTATAATATACTTTGGAGATTCCCATCGACTTTTTCGTGTAACAAATGTGTTAATCCATTCAGCTAAATATTTAATATCAGCATTTATACCAAAAAAGGTTTCACGTTTGGGGAGCTTGCCATTTTTGTCTGCAATCATTCTGGAATACCCAGTATTAACAGGGTTTACATAAACGATATCTGCAATATCTAAAATAGAATTAGGGTTATTTTTAACGCCATAAGGCTGTACTGGGTAACCTTCATCATCTATATTTAAAACTTTTGGGCCAGTATATGCAATATGCATCCAAACCGATGCAGAACCAGGACCTCCGTTAAATGAGATTACTAAGGGTCTGTTTGCTTTATCTTTTATATTGCTTCTTTCGTAGTATGTATAGTGTAGCGTTGCAATAGGTTCACCTTTTTTATCCCAAACAGGTTGTGTTCCTGTGGTTGCTTTGTATACTATTGGTACGCCTTTAATAACTGTATTATGGTTGGTTACAACCATAGTATCTACAGGAATTTTTCTAGTTTGTGCAATAGAAATGGTTATTGTAAAGCATAATAGTGTAGTAAAAATGTTTTTCATGATGATAAGTTAGTTTTAACCTAAAGATAGAAAAACAAATGGTTTATTTTAAAATTGTAAATTTAAATGTTGTGCCTTCGTTTAATTTAGAGTTTATGGTAATTGTACCTTTTAATTTTTTTAATAAAGATTTTACTGTAAACAAACCTATACCTGTTCCTTTTTTTCCGTGTTTATCTGTTTCATGAGCTGTTTTAAAGATATCAAATAAGGCATCTTGTTTTGTTTCATCAATTCCTTTTCCGTTGTCTGTTACGTAAAAAATATGGTGTGTTTCGTTTTCATCGTAATCAATGGTTACTATTGGCGACTCACTGAAATTATATTTAAATCCGTTATCTACTAAATTTAATAAAATTTGCTCTAAAACGTAGGTGTTTACATTTTTAAGTGTAACTTTTTTAAGTAGTTTAAAATTAGTTTCATTTAAACTTAAAATGGTTTTTATAGATTTATAAACATCTTCAAGTTTAGTTTTATTTCTGTCTTTTTTTAATAAGGCTTCACTTTTATAATGTTTTAAAATACCGTCTACATAAGCTCTTAATGTGTCGGCAGATTCTTCTATTAGATTTAGGTATTCTAAATCAATATTTGGATAATTTTCTTTTAACTCTTCTTTAAAAAGTTGAGATAGAGAAGTTATGTTCGCTAAAGGCGATTTTAAATCGTGTGAAACTTTGTTTGCAAACGATTTTAAAGTTTTATGTCGTTCTTTTAAATCGGTAAAGGCTTCGTTTGAGATTTTATTTTTTAGACGCAACTCCATTACATTAATAACCTGTTTTGCTAGTATAATTAGCGCATTTTGTTGTGTGTTATTTAGTTGTCTTGGTACAGAGTCATAAACGCAAAGGGTACCCAAAGCATATCCATCTGGATTAATTAATGGTACACCAGCATAAAATTTTACATTATTTTCTGTAATTATAGGGTTATCATAAAACCTTTCGTCTTTAGTGGCATCTTCAATTATAAAAATGGGATTATCTTGAATAATAGCGTGACCGCAAAACGAAAGTTCGCGGGGCGATTCATTAAAATCAATACCTATACGAGATTTAAAAAAATTACGTTCACTATCTAAAAGTGTAATTATAGCAATAGGCACGTCACAAATACTGGCAGTTAATTCGGTTATATTATCTAAATCGTATTCTGGACCCGTATCTAAAATATCATAATTTTTTAGTGCCTGTAAGCGTTGCTTTTCATTTTTTGGGAGTTCAGGTTTAATCATAATAGCAATTGTAGGTTTGTTATTTACTAACGAAAAAAATAGAATTGAGAGTTGTAATATTTTGTTAAAACTTTTCGAAAACACCTAAACCAAATAAGGCAAAATCATATTTAACAGGATCTTCTGGATCTAATATTTTTAAGTTATTATCTAATTCGTTTAACGCTTTAGCATCGTTTTGCTTTCTTTTTAACAAGCCTAATTTTCTGGCTACATTTCCAGAATGAACATCTAATGGACATGATAATTGACTTGGAGATATGCTTTTCCAGATACCAAAATCTACACCTGCATGATCTTGTCTTATCATCCAGCGTAAAAACATATTTATGCGTTTAGCTGCAGATTTTTTTAAAGGATCGCTAATATGTTTTTGTGTGCGTTGTAAATGTTCTATCTCAAAAAAAACTTGCTTAAACTTTGATATAGCTAGCTGAAGATTATTGTTGTTTAATTTATTAAATAAAGGTTCTAAACCGTTGTGATTATTATAAATATTCTGTAAAGCATTAATAAATGTTATACAATCTATTCCATTAAAGGTACGGTGTACAAAAGATTCAAGTTTAATTAAATCACTTTCATTATGGTTTACAATAAAATCGTGAGGTGCATTATCAAGTAATTGCATTAATTTTTTTGAATTATTAATAATACTTTTTCTATTTCCCCAAGCTATTGTTGCAGTTAAAAAGCCGGATGTTTCTATATCTTCTTTTTTTGAAAAATTATGAGGAATTTGAATAGGATCGCTTTCTATAAATTTAGGATTATTGTATGTAACTACTTTTTCATCCAGAAAATCTTTTAAATCTAAAATTTTTAAACGGTTTGTCAATGCTG
This sequence comes from Neotamlana laminarinivorans, assembly GCF_020523925.1. Lineage (GTDB taxonomy): Bacteria > Bacteroidota > Bacteroidia > Flavobacteriales > Flavobacteriaceae > Neotamlana > Neotamlana laminarinivorans. The sequence continues at coordinate 367,179 of NZ_JAJAPW010000001.1, forward strand.
TTGCTTTATAACAAAAGTAGTAACACTTTAATGTAAAAAGTATTAAACTTAAATTAAAAAAATAAGTTTATTTATAATGAGTTTAAAATCAAAAAATTAAAATATCGATTAAATGCACTTAATTATATTTTTTTAACGATTTATTAAGAAAACTATACAATTACGTAATCAACTTTCGTTATCTATGAAATAAAATATTTAAATATGAGAAGAATTATTATTCCAATTATTGCTTTGTTAATGTTTAGTTGCGAAGAACAAGACCAAAATCAGTCTACAAATTCAGAAAATGCTATTGAAGCCTTAACTGAGTACGCTATTGTAAATAAAATATTTCAAGATACTGGTAATAATAGCGGAGATACCGTATTATCTGCAGAAAGTACGACAACAAATAAAAATTCTGGTTTAAAAACAGAAGCAGAAATTACTATAGAGCCTTTAGATTATGCAACATTTCCTAAAACCATTACTATAAATTATGGAGATGGAATAGTAGGACAAGATGGGGTTACAAGAAAAGGTGTTGTAACTATTGTGTCTACAAATTGGTATAGAGCAACTGGAAGTGAACATACTACTACATTTAATAATTTTTATCATAATGAGTATTTAGTTGAAGGTACACATTTTACCAAAAATTTAGGAGAAAATAGTGATGGAAATTTACAGTTTGAAGTTACTGTTACTGATGGGAAAATAACTGATACAGTTGGAGAAACTATTAATTTTACAGAAGATGTATTACGAACTTGGATAGCTGGATCTACTACACCATTAAATATTTGGGATGATGAATATATGCTTGATGGTATACAGTCTGGTACAAGTACTAAAGGTGTAAATTATGAATTAACAATTGAAGAGTCGTTGCACTTTACTTTATTGCCAAGAAATATAGAATCAGGGATTTTAAATGTTGCTTTAGGAAGTTTTACCGACATTAAAATAAATTACGAAACATCTACCATTACTATATTAGGCGTTTCTTATCCTTTTGGAGATTAAAATATTTAAGGGTTTGTAATGTGATTACAAGCCCTTATTTTTTTATTGAAAATTTAAAAGTACAACCTTCACCTTGTTTAGATTTAACGTTTATATTTCCACCTAATTTTGACACAAGTTTTTTTACAGTAGATAATCCAATACCATGGCCGCGTTGCCCAAAACGATCGGTTTCTTCAACTGTGGAAAATAGTTTAAAAATTTTCTTTTGCTTCTCTTCAGGAATTCCAATTCCGTTATCTGTAACAGAAATGTAATTATGTTTTTCATCTTCGGTATCTAAAAACACATCGATTACAGTTTCGGGCTTGTCGTTATATTTTAAACTGTTAGTAATTAAATTAAGTAAAATAAGCTCTAAAGCAGCACGGTTTGTAACAATATCAAAATCTTTTTCTGGTAAATTAATTCTACAATTAACTTTAATATTTAAAATATCAATTACTTCTTCTAATAATTGATTAAAAGAAAAGCATTCCACATTTTTTTTATCAATGCTACTGTTTTCGTAATAATTAAGGAGGTTGTTTATATAGCTACTTAACGATAACGAAGCATCTTTAATATTATTTAAATAGTTTGTGCCTTTTTCGTCAATACTTTTATTGTATTTCTTTTTTAATATATCTGTAGTTAAAATCATGTTAGCCAAAGGCATTTTCATGTCGTGTGCCACTTGAGACGCAAAACCTTTTAGCATTTTATTTTTTTTAATCAGTTTGCGTTTAGCTTGTTTAAGCTTATGGTTACTTTTATTAAGTTCAATGAGTTTAACAACTTGTTTACCAAGTAATTTTAAGTTTTTGATTTGATCGTCGTTAAGATGATTTTCTTTATGGTCTATAACACATAAAGTACCTAATTTATGATTATTTTGATCTATCAAACAAACACCTGCGTAAAAAACAATAGGCTTGCTGCTTGCCTTAACATAAGGATGATTTATAAATTTTAAATTTTTCTTAGTGTTTTCAACAACATAAACATCTTCATCATTTGCAATAGCGTAACTACAGAAGGATAAATTTCTTTCCGAGCTACAAATTGTCATGCCTTTAGCAGATTTAAACCAAACTTCATCTTCTTCTACAATAGAAATTAAAGCATTAGGCATGTTAGTTATAGAACAAGCTAAGTTTGTAATTATATTAAAATTTTGGTCGTATTGGCTTCTATCTAACTTGTAGCTCTTCACAGCTAAAAGTCTTTCGGTCTCATTCTTTGGAATACTAGTTAGCTGCATCGTTAAGGTTTTGTGTTCAACTAAAATACAAAAATTTTAAACAAAAATATGTGTTATGTTTAATTAAATTATTTTTCCATCTACCATGGTAAGTTTTCTGTCAGCCATATCTGCCAATTCGCTATTATGTGTTACAATAACAAATGTTTGTCCAAATTCGTCTCGAAGTTTAAAAAATAAATTGTGTAAGTTTTCGGCCGATTCGCTATCTAAATTACCTGAAGGTTCATCAGCAAAAATAAGAGCCGGATTGTTAATTAATGCTCTAGCCACAGCCACACGTTGTTGCTCACCTCCTGAAAGTGCATTGGGCTTATGATTATAACGTTCTGATAATCCTAAAAAATCTAAAAGTTCTTTGGCTCTTTTTTCGGCACTCTCTTTATTAGTACCTTTAATAAATGCAGGTAAACAAACATTTTCTAAAGCTGTAAATTCGGGTAATAGTTGGTGAAATTGAAAAATAAAACCAATATTTTCGTTTCTAAATTTGGCAAGCGCTTTATCGTTAAGTTTATTAACAAGGTTATTGTTTATTTTAAGTTGATAATTTGCATTATCCGAGGCTTTATCTAGAGTGCCTAAAATTTGTAATAATGTTGTTTTTCCTGCGCCAGAAGCACCAACTATAGATATAATTTCACCTTGCTTAATACTTAAATCTACACCTTTTAGTACGTGTAAATCGGAGTAATATTTATGAATGTTTTTAGCTTCAATCATTAATCAAAAATAATAAGCGTGAAATTACTACTTTATGGGGTTTTGCACAATTATAGTACACTTTTCTTTTAAATTTAATGTTTTCTGCAAACTAATATTTTATTAACACTGTATTTATACTTATTTTTATTAAAAAAACAATAATGCCATACAACAAGTTTGAAGAATACAATATGCAAGTAACCGATGATGTTAAAACCCGTTACAAGCATATAATAAATGATTTAGGAGAAGACACACAGCGCGAAGGCTTATTAAAAACCCCAGAACGTGCGGCTAAAGCTATGCAATTTTTAACTCAAGGCTACGACCAAGACCCAGTAGAAATATTAAAAGGCGCCATGTTTAAGGAGTCTTATAACGAAATGGTTATTGTAAAAGATATTGAGCTATATTCTTTATGCGAGCACCATATTTTACCTTTTTTTGGAAAAGCACATATTGCATATATACCAAATGGCCATATTGTTGGGCTTAGTAAATTACCAAGAATTGTTGATGTTTTTGCACGACGTTTACAAGTACAAGAACGTTTAACCGAGCAAATTCTAGATTGTATTAACGATACTTTACAACCTCAAGGTGTAGCAGTGGTAATTGAAGCTGCCCATATGTGTATGATGATGCGCGGAGTACAAAAACAAAACTCAACAACCACAACTTCTGGTTTTCGTGGTCAATTCGAAAAAATTGAAACACGAAACGAGTTTTTAAAACTCATTGGAAAATAATTGTTTAAAACGGTACACTTCTTGTTTATAGTATGTTATTAAATTTTATTAAATGAAAGATAAATACAAAAAACTATTAATAGGCCTAGTTCTAGATGCTCTGGGTTATGTATCGTTTGTAATCCCTGGAGTTGGCGAATTTTCTGATATTATTTGGGCACCAGTTTCTGGTTGGTTAATGACGAAGCTTTACAAAGGTAAACCAGGAAAAATAGCAGGTTTAATTTCTGTAGTTGAAGAGGCTTTACCAGGTTTTGATGTTATACCAACATTTACGTTAATGTGGATTTACACCTATGTGTTTAACAAAAAATAAGCATATATTTAACATTTATTAAACTCTCGTTGATTGCCAATTTATGTAAATTAAAAGAAAAAATATAAATGGCAATATTAGGTAGTATAATTAAAGGAATAATAGATTTACAAGGCGTTTTTTCTTCAGAAGTAAATCATATTGAAGCTCAACAAACGGTTTTAAAAGATTTATTAAATAAAGCAAAAAATACACAGTTTGGTAAACACTATAATTTTGAAGCTATTTTAAATGCTGATAATATAGAGAAAGCTTTCGCTGATGCTGTTCCTTATTTCGATTATGACCAAATTAACGATGCATGGTGGCATAAATTACATGAAGGTGAAACCGATGTAACTTGGCCCGGAGAGTTATCATATTTTGCCTTAAGTTCTGGTACCACAGGAAAAACTAGTAAACGTATTCCTGTAACTGACGACATGGTTGATGCCATTAGAAGTTCAGGAATAAAACAAGTATTATCTTTAAATAACTTCGATTTTCCAGCAGATTTTTTTGAAAAAGAAATTATGATGCTTGGTAGCTCTACCGATTTAGAAGAGAACAATGAATTTCTTGAAGGTGAAATTAGCGGAATAAGCGCAAGTAACATTCCGTTTTGGTTTAAAGGTTACTACAAACCTGGAGAAAACATTGCCAAAATTGACGATTGGGATGATCGCGTTCAGCGTATAGCAGAACGTGCTAAAGATTGGGATATTGGCGCGTTAAGTGGTATCCCGTCTTGGATTGAGTTAATGCTTCAAAAAGTAATAGATTATCATAATTTAAATAACATTCACGAAATCTGGCCCAATTTAACCGTTTATACTTCTGGTGGTGTTGCTTTTGGGCCTTACGAAAAAAGTTTTCATGCCTTAATGGGAAAACCTGTTACGGTTATAGATACTTACTTAGCTTCCGAAGGTTATATGGCTACACAAGTGCGTCCAGAAACCGATGCGATGCAATTAAATACAGAACAAGGTATTTACTTTGAGTTTGTACCGTTTAAACCAGAATACATAAATCCAGACGGTTCTTTATCTCAAGATGCGCCAGTGGTTACTTTAAGTGATGTAGAATTAAATCAAGATTATGTTTTAATAATTAGTACTGTTAGTGGTGCATGGCGCTATTTAATTGGCGATACAATTGAATTTACTGATGTTGAGCGTGCAGAAATTAAAATTACTGGTAGAACAAAATTCTTTTTAAATACTGTTGGGTCTCAACTCTCAGTTAATAAAATGGATGCAGCTATGAAAGGTTTAGAAGCGCATTTTAAAACAAAAATTACAGAGTACACTATATGTGCCAAAAGGGGAGAAGATGACGAATTTTATCATTTTTGGTACATAGGAGCAGATAATGAAAATTTAAATGAAGATGAAGTGGCAGAAGCTTTAGATAATTTACTAAAAGAAGCTAATAAAAACTACAAAGTAGCCAGAAGTAAAGCATTGCATGGTGTTAAAGTAAAAATTATAAATCCTGAAATGTTTCATGAGTGGAATGCCGAAAACAAGAAGAAAGGTGGCCAAGTAAAAATGGAACGCGTAATGGGTGAAGATAAATTTGAAACTTGGGAAAATTTTATCGAGAAAAATTAATTTGAGATTCGTTTTATAACACCAATTGCCCAATCGTTAATTCTATGGCCAAAACATTCTAAAATTGCATCTACGCCAACAACACTGCCTTTGGCAAGTCTCCCTAAAACAGATAGATTAATTGGTTTAGATGTGTTTTTAGATATTACAGTACCATCTATATTTGTGTGAATTCCTAGTTTGGAGTGTATAGGTTGTATTAAATCGTTCCTTAATAAGTTTTTTATAGCTAAGGTGGTAACCTCGTTAATTTTTGGAGAGCTTAAAACACTATTTATTAAAACATTAATGGTTATAGAATCTGTTTGTTTTGTGAAAATAAGTTCATTTTTTTCTATTGATATTTTAGGATTATCACAGAATTGAAACGACACGATATTGCTTCTATGCAAAGCTAAAAGTTGTTGCATACTTTGTACAGGAGGCCCGTAGGAATATCGCTTTAATGTTTCATCTAATAAAATAACCGAAGCTATTACTTCTTCCGATATTTCGGCATGCGAAAATGTTTTATACAAAATAGGTTGGCAATGTTTCCAAACTTGCCCAACACAATAATCTAAAGATATAGCTCGCTGGCTACAAGCCATTTCAACAAAATTTGAAATAATTAATTCTGGTTTATTATCTGTGCTTTCAATCAATTCATGGTTATGTTTTTGATTATCTAACCAATGAATAATACACGTTTTAATACTGTCAATATCATTAATTTCAGGAGCATATCGATTTTCTATTTTTAAATACACTTCAGTTGCAATATCTGCAATTGTTTGTTTTAAAAAATAGTTATCGTTTACAGATAAAGATTTATTTGCTGCGGCTTGCGTTTTGTTTTTAAAATAGTCTGCTTGTTTTTCATTTATTTCAAATAATTTATCAATAGTTTCATTTAGTGGTTTTGGTGCTATTATTAAGCCATCAAGTGAATATAAAACTATTTTTTTTGGTACTTTAGGCGACGTAGAAAAGTTACATTTTAAAGTATTGTTGTCTTCAATTTTAAAATAACCACCTCTTGCCACGGTTAAGGCTCTCATAGCATCTAACATTGCTAACCCCATCCCACGTATGGCTACATTATCAGTCTTTTTTATGTCATGAGAATCTATAATATTTTTAATGGGATATGTTTCAGAAAAACATTTAAAAGTAGAAGAAGGTAATTGGGTTTCATACTCTAAAATATCAGCATCAATTTTAGTTGGTTGATGCCCTACAGTTAACAAAACTTCATCAAAATTAAAATAGTCTGTGTTTTGGGTGGTTACATTAAATTTGTCTTCATTTAAATTTATAGCTGTAACACAAGAATTAATTACAGTAACAATTTCAGCATTTTTTAAGATGTTTATTAAAGTATTTGCACGTTCCCTTAAATATTTTCCAATGTGATTACGAGATGGGAACGTTTCAATGTTTGCAATGTTATTTTCGGTATTATTATTTTTATTCCATTCGTTATAATTAGGGAAGTTAGGAATTGTAATATTATTTATTTCAATTTTTGGTCGTCCATGTAACTCTTTCAAATGTTTATTAGAAATATTTGCTAAGTTTATATCAGGTTGTTGTGTATTCCAAACAAAGCTTGTTCCTAACTCTGTATTAACTTCAAAAATTGATATTTCAAATTTTTTTTTAAAGCCATGTTTACTCAAATTCAATAATAGTTGCTCTAAAGCATGTAATCCTCTTGGGCCAAAACCTACAATTGCAATTTTTATCATGAATAGTTGTTTAGTTAGTTTCTACAATTTCCATAATTTCTTCTGGAGACAAATAATATTTTTTTATCCTGTTTTTATAAGCTGTTGTTATATCTGCATTATTTAAAATAAAGTTTTTGGTTTTAATAATGTATTTGGCCATTCCGTGTTTTACGGCATAAGTATCGGCAGCTCGTTCAGCTTCAACGATATGATTGTCTGAAAATAGATATTTAACACCAAAACCAATTAAATTTAAAGTACTTCGGTTTTGGTAATCTTTTATATGCCCGAGTTCATGCCCAATCCAACCTATTAAAATATCAGACGGAATGTTTTTGGTTAAAAATTTCTTATCAGATATTTTAAAGGTTTCACTAATTAAAATTACATACTCACGATGTTCTTTTGTTTTAAAAAAACTACTTAGCCTAGGCTGTGCTTGCATTGTAGATTTTTTAATATTTTTTTTAAACTTAAATTCTATATGTGTATCTTCTAATTCGGGGTAATATTGCAATGCAGTTTCTACTTCTTCTTTTATACTTACAGGTATAATTTTATCTTTCAACATATGTTGTTTGTTTATCGCATACACTAATGTAATTATAGTTAGTGCAACAATGGTTAAATATTTCATTTTCATATATATTAAGATAAGAATAAAATAGAAAAGCACCCAATTTTGGGTGCTTTTTAAGTTTTATTTAGCGTTTATTTAAAATTGGTATCTCACGCCAAGTGCTATATCAAAATCTAAATCATTGTTGTCATAAAAATCATCACCAAAACCTATTTCTGGTCTAAAATCTAATGAAAGTAGTAACGGGAAATCAAAGGCATATTCAATACCAATGTTTCCAGCAGCAAAAATAAATGTTTCACCATCATCTTCATCAAGGTCGTTAAAATAGCGAGCATCATAATCGTAAGCAGCTAAACCACCACCAACACCGGCATACCAGTTAAAATCACCTTCTATAGGCCAAACCCATTGGTATAAACCTGTAAGTTTAAAACCATCGTAATCTCTTGCGCTTCTCCATCCTAAATCTAATTCAAGTCTATTATTATCAGACAAAGCACGTTGGTACGATACTTCTGGGCCTAAACCATCACTTCCTCCAAGGCGTAAACCAATAGCGTTTTCAGCAATGTTTTGAGCATTTATTGTAGTGGTAAAACCTAAAATGGTTAATGATAATAAAAATAATTTTTTCATAAAGTTGTTTTTTTTGTTTAATGTAATTTACGAATTGTTAATCAAAATAGATGTTAAGTAAATTTTAAAATTTGGTTTTGCAATAATAACGCTAAAAATGTATTTATATTTATCCTCTAAGAAGTTTAAATTACAACATGTCTTTAAAACAATTAAAATCAAATTTATCCGGAGAATTGTACTTCGATAATTTATTAAAAGCTATATATGCTACCGATGCTTCTGTATATAGAATTCTGCCAGAAGCTGTAGCTTACCCTAAAGATATTCAAGATATTAAATGGCTTATTGCATATGCTAAACAGAATAGAACATCTTTAATTCCGCGTACTGCAGGAACATCTTTAGCTGGACAATGTGTAGGTGATGGTATTGTTGTAGATGTATCTAAACACTTCACAAAAATTATAAATTTTAATGAAAAAGAAAAAACAATAACTGTACAACCAGGTGTGGTTAGAGATGCTTTAAATAATTATTTGAAACCTTATGGTCTCTTTTTTGGCCCCAATACATCTACCTCAAATAGATGTATGATTGGTGGAATGGTTGGTAATAATTCCTCTGGAACAACATCAATTCAATATGGTGTAACTCGCGATAAAGTTTTGGAAATGCATACTATTTTAAGCGATGGAAGTGAGGTGGTTTTTGGTGAGCTTTCTAAAAACGAATTTCAAAAAAAGCTAGAATTAAAGACATTAGAAGGCGATATATACCGCACCATTTATTCAGAATTAAATAGCGATGTTGTACAAAAGCAAATTCAAGAAAATTTTCCTAAACCAGAAATTCATAGAAGAAATACAGGTTATGCTATAGATGAGTTAATAAAATCTGAAGTGTTTAATACATCTTCACAAAAGTTTAATTTATGTAAGCTGCTTTGTGGTAGCGAAGGTACATTAGCTTTTACCACGCAAATTACATTAAAACTAGATGTGTTGCCTCCAGAAAAAAGCATTATGGTAGCAGCACATTTTAATAGCATAGAAAACTGTTTAAACAGTGTTGCTATGACCATGAAGCATAATTTGTACACTTGTGAAATGATGGATAAAACCATTTTAGATTGTACAAAGCATAACAAAACCCAACAAGAAAACCGATATTTTATTGAAGGTGATCCTAAAGCCATTTTAATGTGTGAGCTGAGGTCTCATAGCTTAGACGATGTAAATAAACAAGCCGAAAAATTAATTGCAGATATAGAGGAGACTGGTTTAAGTTATGCGTACCCAACACTTGTTGGGCCTAATATAAACAAAGCTAATAATTTAAGAAGTGCAGGTTTAGGTTTGTTAGGGAATATTATTGGTGATAAAAAATCTGCGGCATGTATAGAGGATACGGCTGTATCTGTAGCAGATTTAGCTAGTTATATATCAGATTTTACAAAATTAATGGATGGCTACAATCAGGAAGCAATTTATTATGCCCATGCCGGAGCAGGAGAGCTACATTTACGACCAGTATTAAATTTAAAAAAAGCAGAAGATGTAATGCTTTTTAAAAAAATAACTACAGATGTAGCCCATTTAGTGAAAAAATACAACGGTTCAATGAGTGGTGAACACGGCGATGGTATTGTAAGGTCGGGGTTTATTAAATTAATGATTGGTGAATCCAATTACAACATTTTAAAACATATTAAACAAGTTTTTGATGCCGATAATATTTTTAATCCAGGTAAAATTATTGATGCTTTACCTATGGACAAAAATTTGCGTTACGTTGCAAATAGAGCAGAACCGGAAATTGAAACTTTTCTAGATTTCTCTAAATCGCAAGGGATTTTACGAGAAACCGAAAAATGCAATGGTTCTGGCGATTGCCGTAAAGCACCAGAATTTGGTGGTGTTATGTGCCCAAGCTATAGGGCAACGCGTAACGAAAAAGATACTACAAGAGCAAGAGCCAATGCCTTACGTGAGTTTTTAACCAATTCGAGTAAAGCTAATAGATTTGATAACCCAGAATTAAAAGACGTTTTTAATTTATGTTTAAGTTGTAAAGCTTGTGCTAGCGAATGCCCAAGTAGTGTAGATGTAGCTAGTTTAAAAGCGGAGTTTCAATACCAATATCAAAAAGCAAATGGCGTTAGCTTGCACACAAAGTTGTTTGCATACAACAATAAGTTAAATACTTATGCGAGCATATTTCCAAGGGTTTCAAATGCTATGTTTTCAAATAAATTCACATCATCAATTATAAAGAAGGCAAGTGGTGTGGAGGCAAAACGAAGTTTACCTTTAATTTCTAATATTACCTTAAAAAATTATTATAAAACATTTAATAAAAATTCTGAAGTAAAAAAATATATAAAAACGGTGTATTTGTTTAATGATGAATTTACAAATTTTTTAGACTCAGAAATTGGTCAAGATGCACTACAACTATTATCTGCTTTAAACTATAAAGTTGAAATTTTAAATAATTTTGAATCGGGTAGAGCATTCATTTCAAAAGGTTTATTAAAACAAGCTAAAAGTGTTGCCAACAAAAATATAGCCTTATTTAAAGATAAAATTACTACAGATACACCTTTAATAGGTATTGAGCCATCAGCAATATTTACTTTTAAAGATGAATATTTAAAATTAGCAGATTATTACGCTTCCGCGGAAGCGATTGCCCAAAACACGTTTTTAATTGAAGAATTTCTGCAGCAAGAAATTCTATTAGGGCATATAAAAGCAGAACAGTTTACAAATGAAGCAAAAGTTGTAAAATTCCATGGACATTGCCATCAAAAAGCAATAGCCAATCAATTATCTAGTTTTGCAGTATTAAATTTACCAACAAATTATAAAGTTACCATTATACCAAGTGGATGCTGTGGTATGGCTGGAAGTTTTGGTTACGAAAAAGAGCATTACAACGTAAGTATGCAAATAGGCAGTCAAACTTTGTTTCCGGCAGTTAAAAATGCATCAGATGAGGTTATAATTTCAGCAAACGGTACAAGTTGTAGGCATCAAATAAAAGATGGAACAAAAAAAATAGCAAAGCATCCTGTAACTATTTTAAAGGAAGCCTTAATTATCTAATTTTTTCTTCTTCTTTTTCTTTTTGTCTTTTTTCTTCTTTTTTTCTTGTTCAACAATGGTAATAGCTGCAATTAAATCTTGCATTTCCATATTATCCATTTCGTTTTCAACAACAAAAGGAGCTAATTTATCTTTGTTAAAATTGTAAATTTTCCAACGTTTAAATTGGTATTCTAAAGCCGTAAAATTCTCTACCCAATCTCCAGAGTTTAGGTAAGTGGTTTGCCCGTTTTTATTTTCAATCAACTCAAGTTTAGGTTGATGTATGTGCCCGCAAATCACATAATCATAGCCATTTTCAATAGCAATTTCAGCAGTTACCTTTTCAAAATCGTTAATATATTTAATAGCGCCTTTTACACCATTTTTAACTTTTTTACTTAAAGAATAACGTTCTTTTCCTCGTTTTTCTAAATACCAATTTACGCCGCGATTTAATAATGTAAGCAAATCGTAACCCCAACCACCTAGTTTAGCAAGCCATTTAGCATTTTGTATAGAAACATCAAAAACATCACCATGAAAAAACCACGCTTTCTTACCATCTAAATTTAAAACTAATTTATCCACAATAGAAATTTTGCCAATAGTGGTTCCGCTAAATTTACGTAGCATTTCGTCGTGGTTACCGGTTATATAAACAATGTCTACGCCTTCAGAAGCAAAATCCATTATCTTTTTTATAACCTTTAAATGCGATTTAGGGAAGTAACGTTTACTAAATTGCCAAATATCAATAATATCGCCATTTAAAATAAGTTTTTTAGGTTCAATACTATTAAGGTAGGTTAATAAATGTTTGGCATGACAGCCATATGTTCCTAAGTGAACATCAGATATTACGGCAATTTCTACTTTTCTTTTAATTTTCAAGGGAGTGTACGGTCTTGGTTTTTACAAATAACACATTCTTATATTATTAAACCATTACGTAATAATTATTTGTATATCAGTTTATTGTTAATTTAGTGTTACTTAATTGATTAAATTCGTGTATGTAAAGCCCAAATTTATTTCAGTATTTCTAAGAATAGAATTACCTTAGCAGCAAAATTGTATTATGGCTGGAAATTCTTTCGGAAAACTTTTTAACCTAACAACTTACGGTGAATCTCATGGTGCTGCTCTTGGTGGTGTAATAGATGGTTGCCCATCTGGAATTGAATTAGATTTTGATTTTATACAAAACGAATTAAACCGTAGAAAACCAGGACAATCTGCAATTGTAACACAGCGTAAAGAACCCGATACAGTTAAATTTCATTCAGGTATTTTTGAAGGAAAAACAACCGGAACACCAATTGGTTTTGTTATAGAAAATACCAACCAAAAATCACACGATTATTCCCATATAAAAGATAGCTACAGGCCAAGTCATGCTGATTATACATACGATAAAAAATATGGTTTTAGAGATTATCGTGGTGGTGGTCGTAGTTCTGCACGAGAAACAGCTTGTAGAGTAGTGGCAGGAGCCATAGCAAAACAACTATTAAAAAACATTGAAATAAAAGCTTATGTTTCTGGTGTCGGCCCTATTAAATTAAACAAACCACATACCGATATTAATTTAAATAACATAGAGTCTAACATTGTGCGTTGTCCAGACACAGAAATGGCAACAAAAATGGAGGCATTTATAAAAGAAGTACGCGGTAAAGGCGATACTGTTGGCGGTATAGTAACCTGTGTAATTAAAAATGTACCAGTTGGTTTAGGCGAACCGGTTTTCGATAAATTACACGCCGAGTTAGGTAAAGCCATGCTATCAATAAACGCCGTTAAAGGTTTCGAATACGGAAGTGGTTTTCATGGAAGCACTATGTTTGGTAGCGACCACAACGATGCATTTAATACAGATGGCACAACAAAAACAAACTTTTCAGGCGGAATACAAGGAGGTATAAGCAATGGTATGGATATTTATTTTAATGTAGCATTTAAACCAGTTGCAACTTTAATTCAAGAATACGAAACCATAGATAAAGAAGGTAAAGTTGTACAAATGCACGGTAAAGGACGTCACGATCCATGTGTAGTACCACGCGCCGTACCAATAGTTGAAGCTATGGCAGCCCTAGTTTTAGCAGATTTTTATTTAATTAATAAAATGCATAATTAGTAGCTTTTTCCCGCTTTCAACTATATCTTTTTAAAACACCATATACAAACAGGATAATTTTTATTAATTGTCCTGTTTTTGTTTAAATAATAAAAGGTTACAAATCAAAGTTTTAAAAAGGATGCCGTTTCAATCGGGGCTAAAATGTTTGCGAATTCTTCAACAAAAGCCTAAAAATACTTATCTTGTTTGCGAATAACTCATAACTAACTACATGAAGAAACTCGCGTTACACTGGAAAATTATTATTGGAATGGTTTTAGGAATCATTTTCGGATTTATCATGAACTCAATTAGTGGTGGAAAAGAATTTGTAACCAACTGGATTTCTCCTTTCGGAACCATATTTATTAATCTATTAAAATTAATAGCTGTTCCGTTAATTCTAGCCTCATTAATAAAAGGTATAGCCGATTTAAAAGACATATCTAAAATACGAAACATGGGACTTCGTACTTTAGGAATTTATATGGCAACCACAGTTGTAGCAGTATTATTAGGTTTAGCAATAGTAAATGTTGTAAAACCAGGAAATGGAATGCCCCAGGAAACAATTGAGAAAATAAAGCTAAAATATGCTAACGATGCAGGCGTAACCGATAAAATTAGTAAAGCCGCAGTACAAAAAGATGCAGGACCACTGCAAGCATTAGTCGATATTTTTCCAAGTAATATTTTTAAAGCATTTGCAGATGCATCTATGCTTCAAGTAATATTCTTTTCTTTATTTGTAGGTATTTGTTTACTGCTAATTGGTGAGAAAAAAGCAAAGCCATTAGTTAAGTTTTTCGATTCGCTAAACGAAGTCGTCATGAAAATGGTCGATTTAATTATGCTTTTTGCTCCTTACGCCGTTTTTGCACTTTTGGCTAATGTAATTATTGCTTTTGATGATGTTGAAATTTTAGTAAAACTGTTGTACTATGCAGGCTGTGTTTTACTTGGGTTATTTTTAATGATTTGTTTCTATTTAGTTTTAGTGGCTGTTTTTGCGAAAAAATCACCAATTTGGTTCTTAAAACAAATAAGTCCCGCACAACTTTTAGCATTTTCAACCAGTAGTTCTGCAGCCACTTTACCAGTTACAATGGAACGTGTAGAGGAGCATTTAGGTGTAGATAAAGAAGTGTCAGGGTTTGTTTTACCAATTGGTTCTACTGTAAATATGGATGGCACAAGTTTATACCAAGGCATTGCAGCTGTTTTTATCATGCAAGTTTTATGGGTAGAAGGCTTAACATTACCAAACCAAATCATGATTATTGGAACAGCCGTTTTAGCATCTATTGGAAGTGCTGCTGTACCAAGTGCAGGTATTGTAATGCTCGTAATTGTTTTAGAAACTATAGGATTTCCAGCAGAATTTTTACCAATTGGTATCGCTTTAATTTTTGCTGTAGACAGACCTTTAGATATGTGCAGAACCATAGTTAATGTTACTGGCGATGCTACAGTGTCTTTATTAGTAGCTAAATCATTAGGAAAAATACATGAGCCAAAACCAAAAGAATGGGATGATCATTACGATGAAGTAAAATAAATACTATGGAATTAAATTATCCTGTAGTTTCAGTTAATTGGTTAAATGATAATTTAAATGATACGGATATTGTTGTATTAGATGGTACAATAGCTAAAATCCCTAATCCAGATTTACCACAAATTACTTCTGCAAGGTTTTTCGATATCAAACAAAAGTTTAGCGATACTACAAATGAATTTCCTAGTGCATTTCCTTCAGAAACCAAATTTCAAGAAGAAGCTAGAAATTTGGGAATAAATATTAGCAGTGCCATTGTAGTTTATGATGATAAAGGCATTTATTCGTCGGCTAGAGTTTGGTATTTGTTTAAAGCTTTTGGCTTTAATAATGTTGCTATTTTAAATGGCGGATTACCAGAATGGTTAAAGTCAAAATACCCCATAGAACCATCAAAACTTTACTCTGGAAAAATTGGTGATTTCGATGCTAAACTTCAACCCGGTTTTATGCAATTTTTTAATGACGTTAAAACCGCTTCAGAAAATAAAACTCATAACATTATTGATGCGCGTTCGGTAGGGCGATTTAATTGCGAAGTGCCAGAACCTCGTGAAGGTTTACGGTCTGGAACCATCCCGAATTCGATTAATTTACCTTTTACTAATTTAATAGAAAACGGACTTTTAAAGTCTAAAGAAGCTATAAAACTAGAGTTTAGCAGAGTAGCGCAACTAGAAGATTCTATAATATTTTCATGCGGGTCCGGAATTACGGCTTGTGTTTTAGCTCTAGGAGCAGAAATTGCAGGTTATAAAAACGTTTCGGTTTATGATGGCTCTTGGAAAGAGTGGGGCAGTTTGGTTGAGTAATTTTATATTTGAAGTGTTTTGTTTACCTCTTCAAAAACTTCTAATTTATCAGCAAGCACAATTAAGGTATCATCTGCTTGAATTTCTGTAGTTCCGTTTGGCGTTATGTAACTATCATTTCTAATTATCATTGCTATTATAGCATTTCTAGGAAAACCAAGCTCTACAATTTTTTTGTTTACAGCAAAACAATTTGCAGTAACGGTAATTTCTTTCATTTGTGCTTTAGGGTTTTCAGTTAAAAGTAAATCGTTAGCTGTTAATTTTTTTACTTTTTCAGGCAAGGCAACATGTAACCATTTTGCAACAATAGAAAGGGTAGTGCCTTGTATTAAAACAGAACTTACCGAAATAAAGAAAACAATATTAAAAATCATGTTGGCTTTATCTATTCCAGCAAGTAAAGGATAAGTGGCAAATACAATAGGTACAGCACCTCGTAAACCAACCCACGAAATATAAAAGCGCCTGCGTAATTTCATTTTAAAAAATATTAAACTTAAAAAAACACCTACAGGTCGCGCTACAATTATTAAAAATATTGAGATAAGTAAACCAACACCCATGTATGGAATAATTTGTTTAGGGAAAACAAGTAAACCTAGAGTTAAGAATAATACAATTTGCATTAGCCACGCTAAACCATCGTACATTTTTAAAATGGTTTTTTTATGAATTAAATCTTGGTTTCCCAAAAATACAGCACAAATATAAATGGCAAGAAAACCATTGCCCCCAACAAAATCTGTTGCTGAAAATGTTATAAACATTAAAGCTATAACTAAAACAGGGTAGAGCCCTTCAAAATCTAGCTTTATCTTGTTAATTATATATTTACTTAATTTACCAAAACCAAAACCTGCTAAACCACCTACAAGCATTTGTTGAAAAAACATTGGGATAATAGACACTAAACTTTGGTCTTGGTTTACCACTAATGTTAAAAATGCTAAGGTTAAAACGTAAGCCATAGGGTCGTTACTTCCGCTTTCTAGCTCTAAAGTAGGTCGTAAATTAGTTTTTAAGGCAAGGTTTTTAGATCTTAAAATTGAAAATACCGCAGCGGCATCTGTAGAAGAAACAATAGAACCTAAAAGCATACTTTCATAAATGGTAAAATCTGTAATAAAATACACAAAAGTACCAAGGGAAATAGCTGTTAGTAATACACCAACAGTAGATAGCACTATACCTTCTTTTAAGATAGGTTTTACACCCGCCCAATTGGTATCTAATCCACCAGAAAATAAAATAAAATTAAGTGAAATAATTCCAATAAATTGAGCCATTTGTGGATTATCGAAATTTATGCCCCCAATGCCATCTGACCCTGCGAGCATACCAATGGCTAAAAACAACAATAGTGTAGGAACACCAAATTTATATGATGTTTTACCTGCCATTAAGCTAATAAATAGCAATAAAGAACCTACTAAAAGTATATTTTCTATGGTTAAATTCATAAATTTAAAAATAAACTATTAAAAGGTAAAGTTACATTATCAAATTACTTATGTTGTTATGAATTAGCAAATTTTAAATATTAGTTTAAATAAAAAGTCTCAAAACATAAGTTTTGAGACTTTACTTTATATATATTATTTAGTTTTTAGAACTTATAACCTACTGAAAATTGAATAACTCCATTTGTAATTTCAAATTCATCAGCATCATCTTGGTCATTTATGTTTGATAAACCTAAATTATAACGACCATCAATAAAAATTCCTGAAGATAATTGGTAACCTAAACCAAAATTTAAACCAAAATCAACAGATTTTAAATAATCTTTAATATCCTCATCTCCACTAAATGTTTCACCATTATAAACTTCTTCATATTCACTCTCTGCTTTTACAAGAAATCCAATTTGAGGACCTGCTTGAATGCTAAACCCTTCAGCTACATAAAATTTAGCCATTACAGGAATATTTAAATAGTTTAATTTTAATTTATCCTCATAAGAATAATCAGTACCAGATTCTTCTAATTTTGCTCCTTGTGTTGAGAATAATAATTCTGGTTGAATTGCAAATTTTTCTCCTACAGGTATTTCAGCCACAGCACCAATGTTGAAGCCTAATTTCGAGTCGTAATCTTCAATATCTCCACCAAGTGATGCAATATTTAAACCAGCTTTAGCTCCAAAACGAATAGCTTCTTCTTGAGCAGTGATTGATAAAAACGATAAAACTGCTATAGCAGTTAAAAATAAATTTTTCATAAATAAGTTGTTTTGTTGTTATTTCAGGTTCAAACATATGAAAATTCCTTATTAAAAATCGTAATAAAATATCAATCAGATAAAAAAACATAATAAGAACAGTTTGAAATTACTGATTTTATAATATTAGACAGTTCTAGATTTATTTTGAAAACACAGCAATTATTTGATTTGTAGGATTTTAATTAAATTAAAGTGTTTATTTTACATTTAGAAATTAAAAAAATGCACTTTGTCGAAAAAATAAAAACAAAGGGTTATGTGAATTATCTTTTCTTTTAGCTATTCATATATCTATACTTATACAATTTAATAGTAAAATTACATCTTGAATTTACAAGTTTGGTGTCTAGTACAATTTTTTCTTTGGTACTTAATTTGTTATAATCAATATTTATTTTAATCTATCAGGTTTTTGATTATCATTCAACTTTTTTGAGTTTGTAAGGGAGATTTAGTTTTATGAACTAGAATAAAAAAGGAAACTTACTAATAAAATGATATTGCTTGAGTAATTGTTAGTTTATAAAGAATTAATCTAAGAATTTATTTTTCAATTCAGGCGTAGGTATCATACAAGCTTCTTTTTTTCCATACCATTTGTAACGATTCTTAGCTATAAAATCGTAAACAGCGTTACGTATAAATGTAGGAATAATTAAAAAAATGCTTATTACATTTTAGGAAACTCTAAATAGTATGCAATTTTTAGAGCTGCAATACCTTTATTTGGAGTGTAAAGTAAAATGGAATCTGTTTTGTTGGTGGCTATATTAAACTTTTTTATGATTTGTTTTTCCTCGCTCGTTTTTTAGCTAGTTTTTTTTCTTTAATATATGCAGTATTTGTTTCTTCGTTTATCCAACCTGTTATTTCAATTTTATAACCCAAGTTATTTAATTTGTACTGTAAAGCGGTTACTTTTTCTTTGCTAAGTTTGGTTAAATCGCAATCAACTTTTAACCATTTTTGCGTTTTATTTACGTTGTAGCAATAGCATTCACCTTCTTTTGGCTTTGGGGGTAAATTATTACTTTGAGCACTTAAGCTGAATGGGAGGGTTATAAATAAAAAGAGAATACCGAATGTTTTCATCGTAATTTTTAATGCATTGAAAATGAAAATTAAGGAATTATTCTTACATAGCGTAGTGCTATAAAAATTATTCTAGAAACTTTTCCTTTAATTCAGGCGTAGGTATCATACAAGCTTCTTTTTTTCCATACCATTTGTAACGATTCTTAGCTATAAAATCGTAAACAGCGTTACGTATAAATGTAGGAATAATTAAAAAAATGCTTATTACATTTTGAGGAAAGCCTAAATAGTATGCAATTTTTAAAGCTGCTGTACTTTTATACTCTATACTCTTATTTGGAGTGTAAAGTAAAATGGAATCTGTTTTTTTGGTGTCTATGTTAAACTTTTTTATGATTTGTTTTCCAATATCACTTTGTAAGGCAGTAAATAAAAACATATTTTTTTTATCATGCTTAATAACGTATTGCACAGAACTATCGCAAAGGTTACAAACACCATCAAAAAGTATTAATTTTTTATTTTCTGGAATTTTAATCATTTATTTTATGATGGTAATTCAGCTTAATAAAGTATCTGATTAGTTTTAATTGTATATGGTTTTTAGTTGCTTTATTTTGTAACTAGGTTTTAATTATGCTCGGTAACTACTTTGTAAAGCGTAACTTGTGATGCTTTTTTATAATCGTCGTGCCAACCAAAATAATTTCCTGTTTTAAAATAATTTTCGTGTACATAGCCATTTGAAACATAGTCGTAAACAAAAGTGTAATCAATATCAATGCTTTTTGCTTCGCAAACTAAGGCATAATAAAACTTACCATTTTCAATTTTAATTTTAAAAGTAAAAATATCATTTCCAACATTGGCAACATCAATTTTATCGTCGAAAGCACTTGTCCATGCCTCGCCAGCGTCGGGTTTTGTGTAATAGTCAAGCTGAATTGTTCCGCTGTTCCATCTAATTTTTACTGTGGCCGGATTTCCTGAAATACCTGTAGATTCCTTTCCGTGTATTTGGGCGATAATGGTTCTTCCGTTTCCTTCTACGAAATCGATCTTCATAGTGGTTTCTAAAATATGAGTTCCGGTTGTCATAGACCAATTATCGGTAGTAGTTTGGTTTCCTTGCCAATATTCACGAAGTTCTGTCCTGCAATATTTATCACCTAACTCAGACTCGCCAGACGTTGTATAACCTGTAAATTTGGTATACAAGGTGTAGCTGCCATCATCATTTTTATAAAAATATTCTTTTTGGGCGGTTGTTAAGTTATCGTTTTCAATAGCTTCATAAAAAATAGAAGTTGCACTACCATCGCCTCGATTTATCGGTACAGATAAATACCAGTTTTTCCAAATTATATTTTGGGCCTCATCATCATTGTTAGTTTCGTCATCATCCTCTCCAGAATCATCTATTTCTTCTTCCATTATAATGTCTTCTTCTTCAGTAATATTTTCCGAAGAACTGCAATTAAATAAAAAGCAGATTAGCAGGCTTAGTGTGTAGTTGGTAATCAATTTCATTTTATTTACAATATACTAAATTTATTTTTTAGCTTCAACTAATTCTAATTGATCGATGCTAACATTTGTGGTGAACATGCCGTAGTTTACTACAGCTTTATTTTTTTCTATTTTATCAATCGAGCCAACCGATCGGCCATCTTCTAGACGTACACGATCGCCAACTTTTAAAGTAGGTTTTGGCTTTGGTGGTTGTTTAGCCTTAAGTTCTTTTTCCTTTTTCTTTTTGGTTCGTATGACTTCAACCTTTTTTTCAACTTCTTGTTTTATTTTTTGCTCTTTAGCTTTTTCAACCTTTTTTTGCTTTGCTGTTTTACGTTTACGCTTAGAGTTTTCAATTTGAACCAGTTTAAAAAGCTCGCCCATTAACTCGCGTTTTTGTTTGTTGTTGAAATATTTTTCGGCTAAATCGTCAATTTTTTGTCCTAAGTAAATTAAACGTTGATTGCTATCGTATAATTCTTGATAGCTTTCTAATTTCTTCTGAATTTTGCCGTTAATTTCTTCAAGTTTATCGGCTTCTTCACTTTTCTTTTTCTCGTTAGCTTTTAACGATTCTCCTGTTTTTTGAAGCCTCGATCGTTCTTTTTGAAGCTTAGCAATTGTAGCATCAAAGCGTACTTTGCTGCGTTCTATCTTCTTTTTAGCTCGATTAATTAAACTATACGGAATACCGTTTTTCTGGGCGACTTCAAACGTAAAACTACTTCCGGCTTGACCAATAACCAATTTAAACAAAGGCTCTAAAGTACGCTCATCGAATAACATATTAGCGTTTAACATGTGTGGTAATTCGTTGGCTAAAATTTTAAGGTTAGAGTAGTGGGTTGTTATTATGCCAAATGCTTCCCGATGGTAAAATTCCTCCAGAAAAGTTTCGGCTAAAGCGCCACCCAATTCAGGATCACTACCTGTACCAAACTCATCAATTAAAAACAATGTGTTTTTGTTGCATTTACGCAAAAAATAATTCATTTGTTTTAACCTGTAACTGTAAGTACTTAAATGGTTTTCAATGGATTGATTATCGCCAATATCACTCAAAATTCTATCAAAAATATACGCCGAACTACGCTCGTGTACCGGAATTAACATGCCACTTTGCAACATGGCTTGAAGTAAGCCTATGGTTTTTAGGGTGATACTTTTTCCTCCGGCATTTGGTCCGGAAATTACAATAATGCGGCTATCAGCTTTTAACGTTATAGTTTGCGGATAAGTAACTTCCTTTTTCTTTAAGTTATTTAAATAGAGTAGCGGATGGTAAGCATCGCGTAAAAACATACTTTTATCTCCCGAAAAATGCGGTAAAATAGCGTTTAAAGATTGGGCGTATTTCGCTTTCGCGGAAATTACGTCAAGTTCAATTAAAAAGACTTGATAATCTTTTAAAAGCGGTAAAAACGGACGAATATAATTGGTGACTTCTTTTAAAATACGAATAATTTCTTCTTTTTCTTCGTATTCTAAATTGCTTAATTCTCTGGTGTGTTGTAATGTAGTTTCTGGTTCAATATAAACAATACTTCCTGTTTTACTACTGCCCATTATGGAGCCTTTTACCTTACGACGATACATGGCTTTTACGGCTAAAACACGTCGGTTTTCAACAACAGTTTCGCGAATATCATCTAAATAATCTAAATTATTATAGGTTGTTAATGCCGAGGTAAAACTCGCATTAATTTTACCTTTTATAATGTTTATAGCTTGCCTTAACTGTTCTAAAAGTGCAGAAGCATTGTTTTTAATTTCGCCAAAACGGTCTACAATACTGTTTATTTTTTCAATAATAAGTTTTGTAACCTCAATATGAGAAGCAAAAGCGCAAAGTGTTGGATAATACTCTTCGAACTTTTTTAAGAATACAACAATTTCGTTTGCTGTGGTTGATATGGCTACAATTTTTTTTAAGCTATGTACTTCTAAATAAGTGTTTTCAATTTTTAAAAGCTTAAGCTCTTTTGTAATATCATCGAAACCATGATTTGGTATGCGGTTTTCGTTGGTAAATGATGCGACATATTCGTTGGTTAGATTTAACGAAAAAAACAGTTCTTCTTTAGTTTTATAAGGTGAAATTTCCAGCGCTTTAACATGGCCTAATTCGGTAATACAATGTTCGCTTACCTGTTGTAAAACTTTGGGGAATTCTAAATCTTGTAATGTTTTTTCGTGAATATGAATCATTCTTTTTACTAAACCGCTTTTATTGAAGTTGCAAATTTAAGCAATTACTTAACAAGTTTAAACACGTAACGTTTGCTTCATTATAACGAGTTATTTAACAGAGTGTTACTTTAGTTTAACAAAAATGTAACAAGCTCGAAGACTTTTTAGAATATTTTTACATTATAAGTTTCATCAATCATCAAACCATCAGTTACTTAGCTCAATTAATTTGATTTAATTGGGCTTTTAACTTATGTAATTCCAAATGTTTTTAAACTTAGCGAGTTGTTTATAAGTGTTTAAAATGACTTGATTTTCTGGAGCAGATAAGTTATTGTCGTTTTGTAACGTTTGTTTGGCGTAATATCTAGCACTGTTTAAAATAGCATTATCTTTTACAATATCTGCAATCCTAAGGTTTAAAACACCACTTTGTTGTGTGCCCATTAAATCTCCAGGACCGCGTAGTTTTAAATCGGCTTCGGCAATTTCAAAACCATCGTTGGTGCGTACCATAGTTTCTAAACGGGTTTTACTATCGTTGCTAAGTTTATGTCCAGTCATTAAAATACAATAACTCTGTTCTGCGCCACGACCAACACGTCCGCGTAATTGGTGTAGCTGCGACAAACCAAAACGTTCGGCGCTTTCAATTATCATAACCGAAGCATTTGGCACGTTAACACCAACTTCAATAACGGTTGTTGCCACCATAATTTGTGTCTCGCCTTTTATAAAACGTTGCATTTCGTATTCTTTATCGTCGGGTTTCATTTGCCCGTGAACAATAGAAATTTGATATTCCGGCATGGGGAAATCTCTAGAAATACTTTCGTAACCATCCATTAAATCTTTGTAATCCATTTTTTCGCTTTCTTGAATTAATGGATATACAACATACACTTGTCGGCCTTTTTTAATTTCATCTCGAATAAATCGGAAAACATTAAGCCTGTTTTTATCATAGCGATGTACGGTTTTAATTGGTTTACGCCCCGGAGGCAATTCATCGATTATTGAAATATCTAAATCACCATAAACAGACATAGCTAGTGTTCGTGGAATTGGAGTTGCGGTCATCACTAAAATGTGAGGAGGAATATAGCCCACTTCATTTTTTGCTTCTTCCTCATGGGAGGATTGAGGAGGGCTTGTTGGCCCTTTTTTCCATAATTTGCTTCGTTGTGCTACACCAAATCGATGTTGTTCATCAACAATAGCCAGCCCTAAATTTTTAAATTTCACTTTGTCTTCAAGCAAGGCATGAGTGCCAATTAATATTTGTAATTCGCCATTTTCAAGACTTTCATGAATTATTCTTCGTTTTGAAGTTTTAGTTGAACCAGTAAGTATTTCTATGTTGATATTCAGTTTTTTACAATATTCCTGCAATCCGTTATAATGTTGAACTGACAAAATTTCAGTTGGCGCCATTAAACAGGCTTGGTAATCGTTGTCAAGCGCCATGAGCATTGACATTAGCGCGACTATGGTTTTGCCAGAACCCACATCGCCTTGTAAAAGTCGGTTCATTTGGGCTTGACTACCTAAATCGGCACGAATTTCTTTTAAAACACGCTTTTGTGCATTGGTTAAATTAAAGGGTAAATACTCATTAAAAAAGGTATTAAAATAGTTGCCAACTTTTTCGAATGGCAACCCTTTAATTTTCTTTTTATGAATTAAATTTTTAATGATTAATTGTAACTGTATGTAAAATAATTCTTCAAATTTTAATCGAAATTGTGCTTTATGAAGTAGCTCGGTACTCTTAGGAAAATGAATGTTAAAAAGGGCTTCAGATTTATTAATTAACTTCAATTCATTTAAAATAGGCTGCGATAAAGTTTCAACAAAACGGCCTTTGGTTTCAATAAAAAGTTGTTGCATTATTTTGTTCACCACTTTATTGGTAATGCCTTTATTTGATAACTTTTCTGTTGAAGGATAAATAGGTTGCATAGCCGAACGAATGTTTTTTTCATGTTCTTCTTGCAACTCTAACTCTGGATGCGCCATGTTAAATTTACCGCTAAACCAATTTACTTTACCAAAAGCAACATAAGGTTTGTTGGTTTTAAGGTTGTCTCGAATCCATTTTTGGCCACGAAACCAAACCAATTCCATAACACCTGTGTCGTCTTGAAAATTAGCGACAAGTCGTTTACCACGTTTTTGAGCTACTTCTTTGAACCCTGTAATTTTTCCAATAATTTGTACATCGGCATTGGTTTGTTGCAGCTCATTAATCTTGTAATAACGTGTTCTGTCAATATATCTGTTTGGAAATAAGTTAATTAAATCTTGATAAGTGTAAATTCCCAATTCGCTTTTTAGCAAAGTAGCTCGACTAGGCCCAACGCCTTTTAAATAATCTATGGGTGTTTGAAGGTTAACAGACATAAAAGCGAATTTAAGTTATTTCGTTTAAGATTAAAAGTGCTATTTTGGTCTTATACTTGATGAAGTAATGTTATGAAAAATGTACTGTATTTTGTTTTTGGATGCTTTTGTTGGTTTGGTTTTTCGCAACAAACTGATTACGTTGATTTTAAATCTTGCAGAGCTTCAATTGCCTTTGGCAACCTTCAAAATAAAGAAGTAAAAGGAAAAGCGATTTACGAGTTGAAAATATTAAAAGACACCGATTCTATTTTTTTAGATGCTCAAAATTTTTCAGAAATTAAATATATTTTAAATGATGCTATTGAAGGCCATTTATACGATGGTAAACATCTTATTGTAAAACATAAATTCAAAGCAAAAACAAGACACAAACTAGAAATAGTTTGGGAAACTTCACCTAAAAAAGCTATGTATTTCATAGATTGTGATACTTCGACTGCGCTCAGTATGACAAATATAAGTCCACAAATTTGGACGCAAGGACAAGGTAAATACACCAGTAATTGGCTACCAAGTATTGACGATATGAACGATAAAATAGAGTTCGATTTAAATATCACCTTCTATAAATATTATCAAGTTATTGCTAATGGAAAATTAATAGGAAAAGAAGATCATCTTAACAAAACCACTTGGCATTACGACATGCGCAAACCCATGAGCAGCTATTTAGTTGCACTAGCTATTGGTAAGTACAAGAAAAAAGTTGAAATAGCGAAAAGCGGAATTCCACTAGAAATGTATTATTATCCCGAGGATTCTTCAAAAGTAGAGCCAACATACCGCTACACAAAACAAATGTTCGATTTTCTTGAAGATGAAATTGGAGTTGCTTATCCTTGGCAAAACTATAAACAAGTTCCTGTAAAAGATTTTTTGTATGCCGGTATGGAAAATACAAGCTGTACTATTTTTTCTGATGCTTTTATGGTTGATAATGTGGGTTTTGTAGATAAAAACTACGTTAATGTAAATGCACACGAACTTGCACACCAGTGGTTTGGCGATTTAGTTACCGAAACCTCGGGAACACACCATTGGTTGCAAGAAGGTTTTGCTACGTATTATTCTTTATTGGCGGAGAAAGATGTGTTTGGAGAAAACCATTATTACTGGCAACTTTGCGAATATGCGCAAGAATTATACGAGCAAGATAAAGCAGGAGCAGGAACATCTTTACTAAATCCAAAAGCGAGTAGTACTACATTTTACAAACGCGGTGCTTGGGTACTGCATGCCTTACGAGAAAAAGTAGGAGATAAGCCTTTTAAAAAAGCATTAAAAAATTATTTGAAGAAACACAAATTTGAAAATGTTGAAACCAATGATTTTGTAACTGAAGTTGAAAAATATAGCAAAACTGATTTATCGGAGTTTGTAGAAACTTGGTTAATGGCTGAAACCTTTAATTATGATGATGCTTTACTAAGCTTAAAAAAATCGACTTATATAAATGAGTACCTTATGGTAGATTGTGAGGTTTATAGCTCAAAATGTAAAGAATATTTACAATCTTGGATATCCGATGAAGCAAAAATAAAAGTGATTTATCAAATTCCAGATAAAATTACCATTGAAGATTTTAAAAACCCATTAAAAGTACGTCAAGCTATAGCACGTTTTGTAACTAAAATTCCACCTCGATTACAATCTGAATATGAAGAATTGTTAAATGATGAATCTTATCAAACCATTGAAGAAGCTTTATTTAATTTATGGACTAATTTCCCTCTAAATCGCTCTAAATATCTTGAAAAAACAGAACATATTATCGGTTTTAGTAATAAAAATATAAGACAATTATGGTTGACATTAGCTTTGGTAACGGATAATTTTAGAAATAACGAAAAGGAAAACTATCTAAAAGAATTAACAGCTTATTCAAGTAATAAATTTGATGCAGAAACTAGAATAATGGCATTTAAATATTTAAACCTAATTCAAGCTTGCGAAACTGCTTGTAAACAAAATTTAGAGGATGCAAAAAAACATCATAGCTGGCAATTATCTAAATTTGCAAAAACTTTTTTAACAAAAAACTAAATGAAAGCATTAGTAATTTCTGGTGGAGGTAGTAAAGGCGCTTATGCAGGGGGTGTAGCCGAATATTTAATAAAAGAAAAAGGTAAAAATTACGATATGTTTTTGGGCACATCAACAGGCAGTTTGTTAATTCCTCATCTGGCTGCTGGAGAAATCGATAAAATACACCATGTTTATACTAATGTTAAGCAAAGTGATATTTTTAGCGTGAACCCTTTTGTTATTCGAAAAAAAGGCGATCGACAGTTTGTTTCTATAGATTTTGTAAACTCTCTTTGGCAATTTATTAAAATGAAACGCACTTTTGGCGAAAGTAAAGCTTTAAAAAGGCATATAAAAAAGTATTTTACAGAGGCAGATTATGATTTAATTAAACGAAATAAAGAGGATGTTGTAGTTACTGTATCAAACCTTTCTAAGAATTGTGTGGAATATAAGTCTATAAACGATTATAGCTATGAAGAGTTTTGCGACTGGATTTGGATTTCATGTAATTACATACCTTTTATGTCTTTGGTTAAACGAAACGGTTTTGCTTATGCAGATGGTGGCTTAGGTTGTGTTGTACCAATACGCGAAGCCATTTTGCGCGGCGCAACAGAGGTTGATGCGATTATTTTGGATACTGAAAAGCTTGTTTACAATAAAATAATGGGTAAAAATCCATTTTCATTACTAATTAATTTATTTGGCCATTTGCTAGATCAAGTTGAACGTAGCGATATTGTAATTGGCAAACTTGCAGCCAAAAACAAAAACGTACAACTAAACCTATATTATACACCATCACGTTTAACCGAAAATGCATTAATTTTTAATAAAAAATTAATGAAAGAATGGTGGCAGCAAGGTTATGATTATGCAAAAGATAAATTTAGCAACTCAAGTTCTAATGAGCTTAGAGATTAATTACCAAATCTCAGAAATTTCATCTTTTAAAAAAGACAATGCAGTACTACTAGGCGATTTACGTTCCATCATTTCATTTAAAATAACCTCACGTAATTTATTTGCAGTATCTGTTTTCTCTTGCATACTTGCTTTTCTTATTAATTGTATAGTTGCGTTTTTTGATGTAGTTATAACATTCCAACAGCGATCGCTCATGTATATTTGCTGAGATAAGTTATGTTCAAACTCTTGTTCTATATTTTGAATTAATAGGCTTTCGTAAGCATTTTTATCGTCGCTTAATGGATTTATTCTTATCATTAATTTAGATGGAGAAATGCGTTCTAAAAAAAGCACCATACGTTCGTAAGCCTGCAAACGTGTTGGTAAAGCATTTACTTGTAAATCTTTTTTTAATAAAAATCTACGTCGTCCATCTTCGTTTTGTGTGTGTGTTTTAAAAAAATAGTAAGCAATTAAACCTGTAACAATTGTAGGTATGCAATATAGGGCTAAGTCTATTATTCGATCTGTCATTATGTTATTTGTTATTTTTTTTAATTCCGCCTAAATGTATACAATCTTTTAAATCTTGCATAGAATTAAAAGGTACTGGCACTTTATTATATTGGTAAGTTCCGCTTAATTGTTTCGATAAGTTATGGTCGTCTACATTTACCTCAATATCATCCATAGTAAACTGGCAAGGGTGTTCGTATCCTGCGGCATGCGTAATTTCAAGAAATTCTTTTTTAAAAGTTGTAAAATATTGCGCTAGCCTTTCAGATTTTAAAGGTATATCAATACCTTTTTGTAGCCATTTGCTTTGTGTTGCTACTCCAGCAGGACATCTGTTTGTATGGCAAACTTGCGCCTGTATACAACCAATACTCATCATGGCTTCTCTAGCAACATTTATACAATCTGTACCCATAGCAAATGCCATGGCAGCTTTTCCAGGAAAACCTAATTTACCACTACCAATAAATACAATGCGCTCGGTTAGGCCTCTTTCTTTAAACACTTTATATAAATCGCCAAAACCATAAACCCAAGGTAACGATACGTGGTCGGCAAAACTTGGAGGTGCAGCACCTGTACCACCTTCACCACCATCAACTGTAATAAAATCGGGTCCTTTACCTGTTTTTTTCATTAAATCGGCTAATTCCTTCCATTGGTTTAGTTTCCCAATAGCTGCTTTTATACCAACAGGTAAACCAGTTTCTTCGGCAATTAGCTCTATAAAATCAACCATTTCTTTTACATTAGAAAAAGCAGAATGATTTGGAGGCGAAAGTACATCTTGCCCCATAGGGACATGGCGTATTTCAGATATTTCTTTTGTTATTTTACTAGCAGGTAAAACACCACCTTTACCGGGTTTTGCACCTTGTGATAATTTTACTTCAATAGCTCGTATAAACGGATTTTTTTCAACTAATGTCTTTAATTTTTCTAAAGAAAAACTTCCATCATCAGCTCTAACACCAAAATAACCTGTACCAATGTGAAAAACCACATCGCCGCCATTGCTATGGTACGGAGATAAGCCGCCTTCTCCAGTGTTGTGGTATGCATCAGCTATAGCAACACCTTTGTTTAACGATTCTATGGCTTTTGCAGATAACGAACCAAAACTCATAGCAGATACATTAATTATTGAAGCTGGTCTGTAAGGTTTTTTACGTTTGTTAAACTCACCCATAACTTTTGCACAGGGTAAAAAAGACTTGTCTAAAGCATTTGGATGCTTTTTATCAATTTTAAACGGGAACATAGCGTTGTTAATAAAAATGTGCTGATGTGCGTAAATGTCGCGATCTGTACCAAAGCCCTCATAATTATTTTCTTTTTTTGCAGAAGCATAAATCCAACCACGTTCTATTCTGTTAAAAGGCAGTTCTTCTCGGTTGTTGGCAACTAAATATTGTCTAAGTTCAGGACCAATACTTTCCAACCAATACCTAAAGTGCCCTACAATGGGGAAATTATGACTAATAGTATGAGAGCGTTGAATAAAAATATCGCGAATTGCAACAATAATCAGTATTATTAAAACCCATGCCCACCAAGAAATGCTTGATAAAAAATCTAAAATAACTGTCATTTTTCTTTCTTTAAAAAGTAAAGATATTTTAAAATAAATTGTTCCCCAAGAAACGAAAACATATCTTTATAAAATGCAATTAAATTTTAAAAAAACATCACTTTTTTTAGCTGGTTTTATAGGGTTAATTACAATTATCACAATTATTTTAAATTTTATTATTTCGAATAAAATAAAAACTACTATATCTGAATTACCTAGCCATATTGAAGTAACTTATGAAGATGTAAGCACGAATATTTGGTTTGGTAGTTTTTACATACAACATCCAATAATTGTTGTTAAAGGTCAAAATACAAATGAAAATTTATTAGAAACTGAAGCCAAACAGTTTAAATTAGAAGGGTTTAGCTTATGGAAATATTTTTGGGATAAAAAAATAGACATTGAAACCATTGGTATTAATAACTCAGTATCCAAAATACTATATGATTCATATTTAAAAGAAAATGATTATGGGAGTGAGTCATCAAAGTATTTAAAAAACAATTTTTTAATTAATCATATTTATTTAAATGATGCTAACGTATTAGTAAAAAATGTTGAAAATGATTCTATAATTTTTAGCGTTTCTAGTTTAAATTCAACTGCTAAAGAGTTTGAAATTGATGATTCGAATGTTAATTATCAAAATTTTGTTTTACAAGGGAGTGAAATGTTTTTTGCCGTTAATGAGTTTGAAAACTTGAATGTATCAGAATTTAATATATCAAATAATAAAATAATATTACACAATGTAGGTTTAAATACTAAATATTCTAAAACGCAATTATCGTCAATTTTAAATAAGGAACGCGATCATATTAAAGCAAATTTTAATGAAATATTATTGAGTGAATTAGATTTAAAGTTTAATAAAGGTTTTGGTTTGTCTGCAAAAACAAGTGAAATTAATACGCCTAAAGTTGAAGTGTTTAGAAATAAATTATTGCCAGACGATTTTAAAACAAAACCTTTGCACTCAAAGCTTTTGCGAGATTTAAACTTTAATTTAAATATTGATGACTTAAAAATTAGCGACGGACAAATAACTTATTTTGAAAAAGTTAATAACGATAATAAAACACCTGGAACTATTAGATTTGATAATTTAAATGCGCAAATAAATAATTTAGGAAATGTAAATACCCTGAAACCGCTAAGTATTGAGGTTGATGCATTGTTTATGCAAGAATCTGTTTGTCATGTTGATTGGCATTTTAAAGTTGCAGACACTACTGATGCTTTTGTGTTTAAGGCTGATATAAAAAACTTAAATGCTTCAAAAATAAATCAATTCATTGAGCCAAATTTAAAAGTGAAACTAAAGGGGGAGTTGCAGCAAACTTATTTTTCTGTATATGGTAATAACAATATTTCGAATACAGATTTAAAAATTAAGTACAATAACTTTGAAGTATCTGTTTTAAAAGAAAATGGCAAAGAAAAACGTAAGTTATTATCTGGCTTAGTTAATTTATTTGTGTTAAAAAACACTAACGATAACTCCGATAATTTCCGTTACGGTAAAGCCGAAAATATTATACGAGAAAAAAACAAATCTGTATTTAATTATATATGGTTAAATACTAAACAAGGTTTGTTGTCTGCCATGACTGGTAGAGAAAAAGGAGATTAATTATTTAAATAATCAAATGTTAACTCAATAAAAGTTTTTACTCCTAATAATAAGCCACTTTCATCTATATAAAAATCAGGAGTATGGTGTGGGGCGGCTTTCTCTGAAGGAACATCAACGGGTTTTCCTCCTAAGAAAAAATATAATCCAGGTACTTCTTTAGCAAAAAACGAAAAATCTTCGGCTCCTGTAACTGCTTTGGTGAGTAATACATTACTTTCTCCTGCCACTTTTTGTAATGTAGGTAGCATTTGTGCGGTTAATTCAGGGTTATTATATGTAATAGGGTAACCTTTTTCTATTTCAATAGTGGCCTCAGCCCTGTAAGCTTTTGCTATTGCAGGAACCATTTCTTTCATTCTTTCATTAATCTGTTTTTGCATATCGTAATCTAAGGTTCTTATAGTGCCAATCATTTCAGCACTTTCAGGAATAATATTGCTTCTTACGCCAGAATCAATTTTACCGACAGTAATAACTGCGGCCTCATTTGTTAATTCAGCCTCTCTACTAATTATAGTTTGTAATGCATCAATAATTTTAGCAGAAATCATAATTGGATCTATACCTCCCCAAGGTCTTGAACCATGCGATTGCTTCCCTTTCACATTTACCTTAAAAGATTGAGATGCTGCCATAATACCTCCTGGTTTGTAACTGATAGTTCCTACATCATTTCCTGCTGAAATATGTAAACCAAAAATAGCATCAACATCTGGGTTTTTTAAAACATTTTCTTTTACCATAAGTTCTGCACCACCTTCTTCACCTTCGGGAGCACCTTCTTCTGCTGGTTGAAATATAAATTTCACAGTACCTTTAATTTTGTCTTTGTTTTTAGATAAAATTTCTGCCACTCCCATTAAAATAGCAATGTGAGTATCGTGTCCGCAAGCATGCATAACACCAACATCTTTACCTAAAAAAGTTGTTTTTACTTCAGATTTAAACGGTAAATTCGTTCTTTCTGTTACAGGCAATGCATCTATATCGGCTCTTAAAGCTAAAACTTTGCCATCTTCATTTCCCTTTAAAATACCAACAACACCTGTTTTAGCAACTCCAGTTGTAACTTCTAAGCCAAGATCTTTTAAATGTTTTGCAATTGTTTTTGCTGTATTAAATTCACGATTAGATAATTCTGGATTTTCATGAAAGTATCTTCTCCATTTTATAACTTTTTCTTCAATATCATTGAAATCAGTTTTTAAATTACTTTGAGATAAAAGTGGGAGGTAAAAGCTTAAGCATAAAAGTGTAAGAATTATTTTCATAAGAGCAATAATTTTATTTAAAAAATAAAAAGAATTAAAAAAGTATCTTAAAGTTAAGTAAATAAATTTAAACTGTTTATAAATATTAATAAAACCCCTTAATTAAAAGCGAAACAATGGTTAATTTCACGCTTTTAAATTACTTGTAGATTTTGGAGAAATATTTAAGTCAGTTAAACGAAGCGCAATTAGCGCCAACCATACAAATTGAAGGCCCAATGATAGTTATTGCCGGTGCGGGCTCTGGTAAAACACGTGTACTTACTTTTAGAATTGCTTACATGATGAGTAAGGGCATAGACCCTTTTAATATACTAGCATTAACGTTTACCAATAAAGCCGCACGCGAAATGAAAGAGCGTATCGCTAGCATAGTTGGGCAAAGCGAAGCTAAAAATTTATGGATGGGAACGTTTCACTCCGTGTTTGCTAAAATATTGCGTATTGAAGCCGATAGGTTAGGTTACCCAAGTAATTTTACAATTTACGATACCCAAGATTCAGATCGTTTAATACGCGATATTATTAAAGAAATGAATTTGGATAAAGATATTTATAAATACAAACAAGTTCGTTCTAGAATATCGTCTTATAAAAACAGTTTAATAACGGTTAGAGCATATTTTCAAAACCCAGAACTTATTGAAGCCGATACTATGGCACGACGCCCAAAAATGGGAGATATCTATAAAGAATATGTAGAACGCTGCTTTAAGGCCGGAGCTATGGATTTTGATGATTTATTGCTTAAAACCAACGAGCTTTTAACACGTTTTCCAGAAGTTTTAGCCAAATATCAAAATAGGTTTAAGTATATTTTGGTTGATGAGTATCAAGATACCAACCACTCACAGTATTTAATAGTTCGAGCATTATCAGACAAGTTTCAAAATATATGCGTAGTTGGTGATGATGCGCAAAGTATTTATGCTTTCCGCGGGGCAAATATTAATAACATTTTAAATTTCCAGAAAGATTATCACGATGTAAAAGTATTTCGTTTAGAACAAAATTATCGTTCTACTAAAAACATTGTAAATGCAGCAAATTCTGTAATAGATAAAAACCAAACCAAACTAGATAAAGTGGTTTGGACAGCCAATGATGATGGTGGAAAAATTATAGTTCATCGTTCGTTAACCGATGCTGATGAAGGTCGCTACGTAGCAAGTACTATTTTTGATAATAAAATGAATCATCAGCTACCAAACAGTGATTTTGCCATTTTATACCGTACCAATGCACAATCACGTTCTATTGAAGATGCTTTGCGTAAACGAGATATTCCGTATAGAATTTATGGAGGTTTATCCTTCTATCAGCGTAAAGAAATAAAAGATGTTTTATCGTATTTAAGATTAATTATTAATCCAAAAGATGAAGAAGCTTTAAAACGCGTTATTAATTTTCCGCCCAGAGGTATTGGTCAAACAACTGTCGATAGGTTAATGGTAGCTGCAAATGGCTACAAACGTTCCATTTTTGAAGTTATGAAAAACATCGACAAAACCGATGTTAAAGTAAACTCTGGTACAAAACGAAAACTTTTAGATTTTGTAACCTTAATTGAAAGTTTTCAGGTAATGAACCAAACTGCAGATGTGTTTGAACTTGCCGAATATGTTACCAAAACAAGCGGTTTAATACGCGAGTTTAACAAAGATGGAACGCCCGAAGGTGTTACCAGAATGGAAAACATCGAGGAGCTTTTAAATGGTATGAAGGACTTTGTTGAAGGCCAAAAAGAAATAGTTGATGCCACAGGATCTTTAGCCGAATTTTTAGAAGATGTTGCACTTTCTACCGATATGGATAACGATAAAGACGATGGTAATAAAGTTGCGTTAATGACGATTCACTTAGCCAAAGGTCTTGAGTTTCCGTATGTGTATATTGTTGGTTTAGAAGAAGATTTATTTCCAAGTGCCATGAGTATGAATACACGAAGTGAACTCGAAGAAGAGCGCCGTTTATTTTACGTAGCACTTACAAGAGCTGAAAAACAAGCGTATTTAACCTATGCTTTATCACGATATCGTTGGGGTAAATTGGTAGATTCTGAACCAAGTCGTTTTATTGAAGAAATAGATGAAGAATATTTAGAAATAGAAACACCTATTGAAGAACGCCGAATAAACCCAATGCTGTCGGCTGATATTTTTGGAGATGTGGAACCTAACAAGGTTCGTTTTAAACCGGCTAAACAAGTAAAACTTCAAAAAGGTACTACAAAAAAAACAGCCGAAAAATATCAAGCACCAACACCTAAAAATTTAAAACCTGTAGCTAGTAGTAGTTCTGGTACAGGAAGCCCAAATTTATTCGATAACAAAATAGCCGTTGGTAATAAAGTAAAACATAATCGATTTGGTACCGGAGAAATTATAAAAATTGAAGGCACAGGTCCAGACACTAAAGCCGAAATTAAATTTCAAGTAGGTGTTAAAAAATTATTATTGCGCTTTGCAAAGTTAGAAGTAATAGGCTAGAACAAAACTAAACTTTTAGTGTACTGTTAAATTGTTGTTAAGTACGAATGTTTTTATGGGGTTATACATCTAATACAATGTATAACCATTAAAATATATGTATGAAAGCATTTTTAACTTTAGTAATAATTTTAAGTTTTAAGTTAGTTGTTGCACAACCCGGAGGCGGAGGTATGATGGGCGGTGGCGGCATGAGAGGTGGTGGTCAAGGCGGACAACAAACCCAAGAACGCCAAGAAATACCAGATTTTGATGCCGCTAAAGTAGCTGGTATTTTTAATTATGATGATACCGAAGTTTTAAAAAAAATAAAACTTAAAAAGAAAGAGGCAAATCTTATATTAGAGGTTAGAAAAGCAATTAATACTTATAATGTTAGAGTTAACGAAATAGCACTTTTAAATAAAGATAATTTCGATACTTTAAATGTTTATGTAAATGCTGTTCGCGAATCACAAAAATCTAATCGTGGTCAAAACCAATCAACTAATCGTAATAGTGAACAAAATAGGGAAGATGACCCTATGTTTAAGGTTATGGAACTCGCAAAAGAAAAAATTGAGCCAGTAAAGGCATTGGTTTTAGAGGAAGAAGAAAAACTTAACCAACAAATGCTTACGCTTTTAGATGATAAAAAGTACAATAAGTGGTTAGATTATCAAGAAGAAATAAAAGAAGCTTTAATACCGCAGCGTCCAGAGCGTAACGATTCTGGTATGCAAGGTGGTGGCGGACAAGGAGGCTCCGGAGGTGGAGGCATGATGAGAGGTGGTTTTTAAAACCAAACGCACTTAAGTTACAAATACTCAATACAAGCTATACCATTCTATTTTTGGTAAGTTGTGTATTGGGTATTTTTTATTTAATTAATCTTAAATTAGGCTATAATTTTATTTAAAAAAGTAGTAATTTGAAAAATAAATACTTTTAAATTGTGGCCGAATTCATTAAAATATACGAAGAAAACCCTAATGCTAGAGAAATAGCAAAGGTTGTAAATGTTTTAAAACGAGGTGGTTTAATAATTTATCCTACCGATACGGTTTATGGTTTGGGTTGCGATATTACTAATATAAAAGCTTTAGAACGAGTAGCCCGAATTAAAGGTGTAAAGCTAGAAAAAGCTAATTTTTCCTTTATTTGTCAAGATTTAAGTAATTTAAGCGATTACGTAAAACAAATTGATACTTCTGTATTTAAAATTTTAAAGCGAAATTTACCAGGGCCATATACCTTTATTTTACCAGGCTCCAAACAGTTACCAAACCCTTTTAAAAAACGAAAAACTGTAGGTATTCGCATACCCGATAACAATATAGCTTTAGAAATTGTTAAAGCATTAGGTAACCCAATAATTTCAACATCTATTCACGATGATGATGAAATAATTGAGTACACCACAGATCCAGAATTAATTCTTGAAAAATGGGACAATATAGTTGACTTAGTTATTGATGGCGGTTATGGAGATAATACACCATCAACAGTAATTGATTTATCTGATGGCGAACCTGTTTTAGTACGTGAAGGAAAAGGAGATATTGATATTTATTAAGTTGTTTATATGTAGGTTGAAGTCTTTTATTTGTTTCAAGTAGTGAAATTATCGTTAAAACCAATCATATTATTAATTATTAAAAATTGAATTTAGTAGAGTTGGGGTTAATTCTGTAGGATTATTCATGTGTCATAGTAAGATTTATGATGAAATATTGAAGCAGAAATTAATCAACTTGACACAACAACATTAAAATACAAAACCATGACAACAACTATAGTAGTAATTATTGTTTCGGGAGCTTTAATAATTGGTGCAGTTTGGGGTATTTATGGTAATTTATCTAAAAAACTAGAGGGCTTTTTAGTAGCATTAGCAGGTGGAGCTCTTTTGGTTTCTGCATTACTTGAGTTAATTAATCCTGCACTTGAACAAAACTCGGTTTTAATAACGCTAACTATTGTTTTTGCGGGCGCTATAGTTTTTACTGTTTTAGATTATTTAATTAAAGAAAAATGGGGAAGTAAAAGCGGTGGCGGTTTACTTGCTGCAATTACCTTGGATGGTATTCCAGAAAATTTAGCTATGGGCGTTGCGCTTATTGGGGCAGAACCATTATCTGTGGCTGCATTAGCGGGCTCAATATTTTTATCTAATTTGCCCGAAGCTGCTGGTGGTGCTAAGGAAATGGCAGAAAATAGTGATTCGAAAAAGAAAATTTTGTGGCTTTGGATTATTACTGCGTTAATATTATCTGTATCTGCAATTTTAGGGCATTTTTTATTAGCTGATGTTTCTAATGAATATTTAAATTACATTAAATGTTTTGCAGGTGGTGCGGTTGTAGCATCGTTAGCTTTAGAGGTGTTTCCTAAGGCTTTTAAAGAGGATAAATACTGGACTGGTTTAGCAACTGCTATTGGTTTAGTTCTGGCTTTGTTTTTAAATAGTTTAGGCGAATAAAACTTTAAGGTTTTATTAGTAATATTTTTTAAGTTGTTTGGTTTCGCGTTAAGGATTGAGGCATTTGTTGGAGCTCCTCGCAGAGAGCGACTGCCGAAAGCCTGACCCGATAGGGAAACGCCCAAATGATTTACAGCATAAAAAAAGCCCAACCAAAAATGGTCGGGCTTTTAATTATTTATTTGTGAGATGGCTTAGTTACCAGCTTCTAAATTTTTCATTTCTTTCTCAATCATATCGTAAAACTGATCGATTTTTGGTAAAATTACTATACGTGTTCTACGGTTTTTAGCTCTGTTTTCGGCAGTATCGTTATCTGCTAAAGGCACATAGTGACTACGACCAGCTGCTATTAATTGGCTTGGGTTTACATCTAAATCTTGTAATACTCTAATAATTGAAGTAGAACGTTTTACACTTAAATCCCAGTTATCTAATAACGGTGGTTTGTTGTATGGTACGCTGTCTGTATGACCTTCTACCATACACTCAAAATCAGGCTTACTGTTTACAACTTTAGCTACTTTAGCTAAAACATCTTTAGCTTTGCTTGTTACGTTGTAGCTTCCGCTTTGAAATAATAATTTATCGGCAATAGAAATAAATACAACACCTTTTTCTACGTTTACTTCAATGTCTGGATCGTTAATACCTACTTCACGTTTTAAGCTTGTTACTAGTGCTAATGTTACACTGTCTTTTTTAGTAAGGGCATCTTGTAAACGTGTAATTTTTAAATCTTTTTCTTTTATACTTTCAAGCGTTTTTTCTACGTTACTTGCGCCTTTTGCAGAAAGTACTTGTAAGTTTTCATTGTAATTACGTAAATCTGCAATTTGCTCTTCTAAGGCAGTAGATCTTGCAGTAACAGAAGCTTTTTCTTCTAAGCAAGAATTTAATTTTACTGTTGCTGAGTTAAGCAAATCTTCTGTTTCTTTTTGTTTTGCTTGTAAATCTGTAAATTGCTTTTTTGATACACAAGAGCTTAGTGCTAACATAGCTGATGCACCAAGTATTATAACTTTTTTCATAATGATGTTTAGGATTAATTTTCTTTGTTTACTGATACAAAAATATAGAAAAATAGATTGATTTTAACATTTTAACAAAACTTTTACTATGGTAATTATAATCTGTTAAAATGCTTTGTTTTAGCTATAAAATATGCAAAAACAATAGATTTTTTATGATAATACAATATCTTATTTTTTTGTGATTTTCGTTTTTTAAGTAAAGTACTACAATGCTTATAAAAAGATATGTGAGCTTTTAATATTGAAAAGGTATGTAAAGGTTTAAACTCTACTAAAAACTTTATGGCAGCAATACCATCTAGAATTAATCTAACTAAAATGAGTGTAAAAATATTACCTTTTGCATTTTTAGTAATTGTATATAAGCTGTTTCTAAAATTTAAATAGGTTTTTTTGGGGTTTAAGGCGTTTAATGTTGCACCACCAAGGTGGTATACTATAGAGTTGTTAATGTATTTTATTGAGTAGCCTAAGTTTTTTGCACGCCAACAAAAGTCTATTTCTTCCATGTGTGCAAAAAAATCTTCATCGAATCCTTGTAATTTTTCAAAAATATTACGCTTTACAAAAAAACAAGCTCCTGATGCCCAAAATATTTCGGTGTTATTATTGTATTGTCCGGTGTCTTTTTCAATGGTATTAAAAATTCTTCCTCTACAATAAGGAAACCCATATTTATCAATATAACCACCAGCAGCTCCAGCATATTCAAAATGAGATTTATTTTTAAAGTCTAAAATTTTAGGCTGAATAATAGCGGTATCATTATTTTTAAACTCATTTAAAATAGGTTTAAGCCAATTTTCTGAAACTTCAACATCGTTGTTTAAAAGACAAAATATATCGGCCTTAATAAGTTTTAAAGCATCATTATAACCCTTGGCGTAACCACCATTATCTGAATTACGTATAATTTTTATTTCTGGAAAATTATTTTTGACAAAGATTAAAGAATCGTCGGTTGATGCATTATCTGCAATATAAATATCTGCCTCTATCGAGTATTTTAAAATCGATGGTAAAAACTGTTCAAGTAATTTCTTTCCGTTCCAGTTCAATATAACTATGGCAATTTTCATATTTAAAATTTTGGTATATCAGCTA
This sequence comes from Neotamlana laminarinivorans, assembly GCF_020523925.1. Taxonomy (GTDB): domain Bacteria; phylum Bacteroidota; class Bacteroidia; order Flavobacteriales; family Flavobacteriaceae; genus Neotamlana; species Neotamlana laminarinivorans. The sequence goes on from NZ_JAJAPW010000001.1 coordinate 407,644, forward strand.
AAAAATTATAGCGTTCATTATTATAATCCATTGCACAATAGTAATGATTTAGCCCGTTGGTAACCATTAAATAATCGGCATTTAAATTTAAATTATACCGTGCAATTTGATCGAAGGTGCTTTGTGATATTTCAATATTTGGAGCTTTACATTCCACAATTAAGTTAATGTTTCCGTCTGGTTTAAAAACAACTATATCATATCGTTTTTTTAACTTGTTAATAGTAATTTCTTTTTCAACGTTTATTAAAGAAATAGGATAGTTTTTTACGTTAATTAAATAATTAACACAATGCTGTCTTACCCATTCTTCGGGTTGTAAAATGACAAATTTTTTGCGAATAGTATCGAAAATAGAAATTTTATTTTCGCTATTTTTGAAGCGAAACGAATATGTTGGAAAATTTAATTTTTGCACAAGCAAATTTATAATTATAATGCTATTTTAAAATTTTTATTTTAAAATAATTTACAATTAGTACTGATTTTTCTGAAGTAATAAATCTATAAAACCATTTCCTTTGGACGACGTAAAACTATTGGTGACCGATATTAAAAATAGGCAATTAAAACCTATTTATTTTTTAATGGGAGAAGAACCATATTACATTGATAAAATTTCTGATTTTATTGAAAAAACTATTTTAACTGAAGAAGAAAGAGGTTTTAATCAAATGGTGCTTTATGGTAGAGATGTAACAGTTGAAGATATTGTAAGTAATGCTAAGCGTTTTCCAATGATGTCAGAATATCAGGTTGTTATAGTTAAAGAAGCACAAGATTTATCGCGTAATATCGAGAAATTATCTAGTTATGCTCAAAACCCACAGCCAACAACTATATTGGTTGTAAATTATAAATATAAAAAAATTGATAAGCGAAAATCGCTATACAAAACTTTAAAAAAAACAGGAGTTATTTTTGAAAGCAAAAAGCTTTACGAAAATCAAGTAGCAGATTGGATTCGTCGAGTGTTATCTCCAAAAAAATATGCAATTACACCAAAAGCAGCGCAAATGCTTGTTGAGTTTCTAGGAACCGATTTAAGTAAAATAAATAATGAATTAGAAAAATTACAAATTATTTTACCCAAGGGAACCGAAATTACTCCTACACATATTGAAGAAAATATTGGTATTAGTAAAGATTATAATAATTTCGAGCTACGAAAAGCAGTGGGAGAACGAAATATAAAAAAAGCCTATAGCATTGTTAATTATTTTGCAAATAACCCTAAAGACAATCCTATGATAGTAACTGTAGCTTTGCTTTTTAACTTTTTTTCGCAGTTATTGTATTTTCACGGATTATCTGATAAATCTCCTCGTAATGTAGCATCTGCTCTAAAAATTAACCCATATTTTGTTAACGAATATATAGCTGCAGCTCGAAATTATCCTATGAGAAAAGTAAGTGCTATTGTTGGAGTTTTACGTGAATTTGATGTTAAAAGTAAAGGCGTAAATGCAAATGCTGTTCCTCAGGGAGATTTGTTAAAGGAATTGTTGTTCAAAATTTTTAATTAAAATGAAAATTGATATTCACAAAAGTTGGTTGCCTTATTTAAAAGAAGAATTCTCGAAACCATATTTTAAAGAGCTAATAGCTTTTGTTGATCAAGAATATTCAACTAAAACATGTTTTCCTCCAAAAAATGAAATTTTTAACGCTTTTAATGCTTGTCAATTTAACAATGTAAAAGTTGTAATAATAGGGCAAGACCCATACCATGATGTTAACCAGGCAAATGGTTTATGCTTTTCTGTAAATGATGATGTAAAACATCCACCATCATTAGTAAATATTTTTAAAGAAATAGAAAAAGATTTAGGGATTCCTTATCCTGATAGTGGTAATTTAATGCGTTGGGCAAAACAGGGAGTTTTATTACTTAATTCTGTTTTAACAGTAAGAGCTCATGAAGCGGGTAGTCATCAAAAAAAAGGATGGGAAAAATTTACTAATACTATAATTAGTCAAATTAATAAATACAATAAAAATGTAATATTTCTACTTTGGGGAGGTTATGCGAAGAATAAAGCAAAATTAATAGATAGTAATAAGCATAAAATTTTAGCTTCAGGACATCCTTCACCTTTGAGTGCGAATAGAGGGTATTGGTTCGGTAATAAGCATTTTAGTAAAACTAACTTCCTGTTGGAGCAAGTGTCTCAGAATCCTGTAAATTGGTAGTATCTGGTTTTAAAACAACAGGTTTTTTGTTGTTTGGCTTACTAATTTTATTACAACTAAATTTTAATAAAAATAAATTAGTTATAATTAAAAAAGATAGTACTAGTGTAATTGTTAAAATCATAAAAATGGGGGTTTTATTTATAGTTTAAATACTTTAAAAAACCGATGAAATACATAATTAGCATTTAAAGCACATAATTTTATGTTAAAAAAACTACACCAAAAATACAGAATTAAGATTATTTGTGGTTACGGTATTCCCTCATTTCTTTTATTTTTGTACGATATATAATTAACGCAGTTGTTTATTGATAGATTCTTAATTATTCTATTAAAAAACTATTAATTAAATTTTGCTTTTTTTTGAAATTAACCATCTAATAGCTACAAAACGTGTAAAAAAGTAAGTAAAATCAATATGTCAATTGATTATTATTGCTAGCAATTTGAAAATAAAACTTATTTTTGATTAAAATAAAATTTATGAAAGAACCTAAATGGGTAACCGTAAAAGACTATACGGATATTACATACAAAAAATACAATGGCGTTGCCAGAATAGCCTTTAACAGACCAAATGTTCGTAATGCGTTTCGTCCAAAAACTACAAGCGAATTATATGATGCATTTTATGATGCTAATGAAGATGTAAATATTGGTGTTGTATTGCTTTCAGCAGAAGGACCATCAACCAAAGATGGTGTTTATAGTTTTTGTTCTGGTGGCGATCAAAAAGCACGTGGCCATCAAGGTTATGTTGGAGAAGATGGCTATCACCGCCTAAATATATTAGAAGTACAGCGTTTAATTCGTTTTATGCCAAAGGCAGTTATTGCCGTTGTTCCTGGTTGGGCCGTTGGTGGCGGTCACAGTTTACATGTGGTTTGCGATTTGACTTTGGCTAGTAAAGAACACGCTATATTTAAACAAACCGATGCCGATGTAACGAGTTTTGATGGTGGTTATGGCTCTGCTTACTTAGCTAAAATGGTTGGACAGAAAAAAGCAAGAGAAATATTTTTCTTAGGAAGAAATTATTCGGCGCAAGAGGCCTACGAAATGGGCATGGTAAATGCTGTAATTCCTCATGACGAATTAGAAAGTACAGCCTACGAATGGGCTCAAGAAATATTAGCAAAATCGCCTACTTCTATTAAAATGCTAAAATTCGCTATGAATTTAACCGATGATGGCATGGTAGGGCAACAAGTTTTTGCCGGTGAAGCAACACGTTTAGCTTACATGACAGATGAAGCTGTGGAAGGTAGAAATGCTTTCCTTGAAAAACGTAAGCCTAACTTCGATAAAAAATGGATTCCTTAATATGAATAAATTTTCGGTATGGATTTCGGCAATGCGTTTACGAACGTTACCATTGTCGGTTTCCGGAATTATTTTAGCTTCTTGTTTAGCGCAATATAAAGGTGTTTTTAATTGGAGTATTTGTATTCTAGCTATTCTAACAACTTTAAGTTTTCAAATTTTATCCAATTTTGCAAACGATTATGGCGATGGTGTAAAAGGAACAGATAATGCCGAACGCATAGGTCCAGAACGTGCTATTCAATCGGGGAAAATAACACCAAAACAACTTTTTAATGCCATAAAAATAAATATCGTAGTCGCTTTGTTATTGGCTATTGCACTCATTTATATAGCTTTTGGTTCACAATATATACTTTTAAGTGTATTGTTTTTAGTATTAGGTGTAGCTTCAATTATTGCAGCCATGAAATATACGGTTGGAGAAAATGCGTATGGCTACAGAGCTATGGGGGACATTTTTGTTTTCATTTTTTTCGGATTAATAAGTGTTCTAGGGTGTTATGCATTATTTGCCAAAAACCTTGATTTTATTGCCGTTTTACCTGCTTTTGTGGTGGGTTTGTTAAGTACTGGTGTGCTTAATTTAAATAATATGAGAGATAGAATTCCAGACGAAAAAGTAAATAAAATTACTCTGGCTGTTAAACTGGGTGGTCAAAAAGCCAAATGGTATCATTATACTTTAATTGGTATGGCATTAGGTTTGGCTCTAATTTTTGGAATTATTTATTATAAAAATCCTCTAAGTTTAATATTTTTAATAGCTTTTATTCCTATAATAAAACATGTATTAACAGTAGTTAAAAATACCGAACCAGCACAGTTAGATCCAGAGCTTAAAAAATTAGCATTATCAACGGTTTTATTAGCTATATTAATGGGAGTAGGGCAATTATTTTAAAACAATAAAAAATGAAAATTACATTTTACGGTCATGCCTGTTTAGGTATTCAAATAGATGATATTAACATTATTGTTGATCCGTTTATAACACCAAACGAAAAAGCTTCAGCAATTAATATAGAAAATTTAAAAGCAGATTATATACTAATTACTCACGGTCATCAAGATCACATTGAAGATGTTGAAGCTATTGCAAAACGAACAGATGCTACTATAGTTTCAAATTATGAAATTGCAATGCATTATCAAAATAAAGGTTTCGAAGCGCACCCAATGAATCATGGAGGAAAATGGGATTTTGAGTTTGGCTCTGTAAAATATGTAAATGCCATTCATACATCGTCTTTTCCAGACGGAAGTTATGCCGGACAACCGGGAGGTTTTATAATTGAAAGTGAGCATAAAAACATATACATTGCTGGCGATACTGCTTTAACTTACGACATGAAGTTAATCCCTTTAAGCACAAAACTAGATTTAGCAATTTTACCAATAGGAGATAATTTTACTATGGGTATTGACGACGCTATTCTTGCAAGCGATTTTGTAGAATGTGATAAAATTTTAGGATATCATTTTGATACTTTTGGTTACATCGAAATAAACCACGAAGAAGCAAAACGTAAATTTTTCGAAAAAGATAAAGATTTAATGCTTTTAGAAATTGGTGAATCTATAGAATTGTAAATGATTACAGCAAACTACAAACAATACATTCTTAATTTTAAACAACCCAGCGGTACATCGCGCGGTATTTTAAGAACTAAAGAAACCTGGTTTTTAATTCTTGAAGAAGATAATAAAAAAGGTATTGGGGAATGTGGTTTGTTTCGAGGACTTTCTATTGACGACAGACTCGATTATGAAGAGAAATTGCTTTGGGTTTGTAAGAATATCAATTTAGGATTATCTGAGTTATTAGAAGCTTCAAAAGAATTCCCGAGTATTCAAATGGGTTTAGAAATGGCTTTTAAATCACTTGAAGCAGAGGATTCATTCTCAATTTTTCCATCAAAGTTCACAAAAGGAGAAGCACAAATTAATATTAACGGATTAATTTGGATGGGAAGCGAAGCTTTCATGAAAAAGCAAATTGAAGACAAAATTAAAGCTGGGTTTTCATGTATTAAAATGAAAATTGGAGCTATCGATTTTGAAACCGAAATCAATCTTTTAAAATCTATAAGACGAAGTTTTTCAAAGACAGATATCGAACTACGAGTTGATGCCAATGGTGCTTTTTCGCCACTTGAAGCTTTAGAAAAACTAAAAATATTATCAGAATTAGAGCTTCATTCCATAGAGCAGCCTATTAAACAAGGTCAAATTGAAGCTATGGCAACACTATGTGAGCAAACACCATTACCAATTGCTTTAGATGAAGAATTAATAGGTGTGTTTTCTGTAACAAACAAAGCCCAATTGCTACAAACTATAAATCCGCAATATATTATTTTAAAACCAACTTTAGTTGGCGGGTTTAAAGGTAGTGACGAATGGATAAATTTAGCTAAAAAAAATAATATGGGTTGGTGGATTACAAGTGCTTTAGAGAGCAATATTGGTTTAAACGCCATTGCACAATACACTTTTAAAAAAAACACAACAATGCCACAAGGTCTAGGTACAGGCGGTTTATTTACCAATAATTTCGAGAGTCCGCTACAAGTTAATAATGGTAAATTAAGTTTTAATAAAAACGTATCATTTAATTTTAATTTATAAATGAATTATATACAACAAGCTTACAAAGGCAAGCGTGAATTATGGATGTTTTTGTTAACAGCATTTTTAATTTCAGGAATATTTATATTAAATTTTATAATGTTTCTTTTTACAAGTAAAGAAGATATGGAAATGCTTTACGATTCTATGAAAGCCATTCCATCAAACATATCTTTAGTTGCAAATTTATTACCGTTTGCATTTTTACTTGGTTTGTTATTCGTATTAGTTCGTTTTTTGCATGAGCGTAGTTTACTATCGCTTACAACAACGCGAAAAAAAGTCGATTTTAAACGTGTTTTTCTGGCTTTTTTCGTCATCGTATTGCTAACTGTAGGTTCGTTTGCAGTATCTTATTATGCAGATCCTAGTCAAATTGAATTTCAGTTTAAACCCCTAAAGTTTGCCATTCTTTTTGTTATCAGTATTTTACTTTTTCCATTTCAAATCGGGTTAGAAGAATATTTGTTTCGCGGCTATTTAATGCAGCATATTGGTGTATTAGTTAAAAATAAATGGTTTCCCTTAATTTTCACTTCGGTAATGTTTGGTATTGCACACAGTGCGAATCCAGAAGTAGCAGAAATGGGCTATATTACTATGGTTTTTTATATAGGAACCGGTTTGCTTTTAGGAATTATGACTTTAATGGATGAAGGCTTAGAGCTTGCTTTAGGTTTTCACCTAGGAAATAACCTAATGGCTGCATTGTTAGTTACTAGCGATTGGTCTGCTTTACAAACCGATGCTATTTTTAAATACACAGCTGAAGAAGCGAATACAAGTATTACCGAAATTTTACTTCCAGTTATCGTATTTTATCCAATAATTCTGTTTATTTTTTCTAAAGTTTATAAATGGACGAATTGGAATGAAAAATTATTTGGTAAAGTTGAAGAACCCGGGCAAGAAAACTATAAAATAATCGAATAAATAAAAGCTTAGCTATGACACCAACTTACAAAAACGTGCATCTAAAATTTAAACTAGATGGCCTTAGTTACAAGTACGATGATTTAATGGAAATCGCTTATAATTATGTAAAGGAAGGTTATCCTTTTCAGCAAGAATTAGGCGAGTTTTTGTTAGATTGGTTAGATCAACATGACTATGTTGAAGTGAATACATCTGGCTCAACCGGTAAACCTAAAAAGTTAAAAATTAAAAAAGCAGCTATGATAAATTCTGCTTTAGCTACAGGCGATTTTTTCGGCTTACAACCAGGAGATAAAGTACTAAACTGTTTGCCATCAAATTTTATAGCAGGTAAAATGATGATGGTTCGCGCCATTATTTTAGGATTAGAAATAGATATGTTGGCACCAACATCGAAACCTGTTATAGATTTCGATAAACCTTACGATTTTTGTGCCTTTACGCCAATGCAACTTAAAAGTTTTGACACATACATCAATAATATAAAAACTATAATTGTTGGTGGTGGTATGGTTTCTAAATCTATAATTGAGTCTATTCAAGACAAAAAAGCTAATATATACGAAACTTACGGTATGACAGAAACCGTAACACATATTGCGGTAAAAAAATTAAATCATATCAAAAATCCTTTAACAGATAATTATTTTAAAACCTTACCAAATGTTACTGTTCAAACCGACGACAGAAGTTGTTTGGTAATAAATGCACCAAAAATTGCATCCGAAAAAATTATAACCAACGACATTGTAAAAATACATTCAGAAAATAGTTTTGAGTGGTTAGGTCGCTTCGATAATGTTATAAATTCTGGAGGTATAAAATTGTATCCGGAACAAATAGAGAAGAAGCTTCAAAGTAAAATAAAAGAAGAGTTTTTTGTAGCATCTATTCCAGACGATACATTGGGAGAAAAACTAATATTATTAATAGAAACAGGAAATAAAGATTTTGACACATCTGTTTTTGATGTTTTAGATAAATACGAAAAACCTAAAGAGGTTATTACATTACCCAAATTTATTCAAACAGCTTCAGGTAAAATACACAGGCAAAAAACTTTAGAGTTGGCCTAATAATAGTTTAAATTATAATTACTTATGAATTTTTTAAAACGTGTTTTCTCTACCGTTATCGGTATTATTGTATTTCTAATTTTATGCTTTTTGGGCATTCTAGCCATAGGTATGCTTTTTGGTTCAGGACAAGATGAAATGGTAAAACCCAAGGTGAATTCTGTGCTAGAGCTTAAGTTAGATTTCCCAATTAAAGATTATGCTGGTAAAATAGTTTTTCCGGAGTACCCTTTTCTTGATGAGCACGAAAAAAACGGACTTTTTAATATCATAAGTGCTATAGAATATGCGAAAACAGATAAAAATATTAAAGGTATCTCGATTGATAATAATTTTATAAACGCCGGTATAACCCAAACCAAAGAGCTTCGTAAAGCATTACAAGATTTTAAAGAATCTGGTAAATTTGTTGTGGCTTACGCCGATATTTTTACTCAAAAAGATTATTATTTAAGTTCTGTTGCCGATACGGTTTACATAAACCCTGCTGGAATGTTGGAGTTTAAAGGTTTATACAGCGAGCATTTATATTTTAAAGATTTTCAAGAAAAAACGGGTTTAAAAATGGAAGTTATCCGTCTAGGAAAATACAAAAGTGCTGTAGAGCCTTATCTTGATAATGTAATGAGCGATAACAACAGAGAGCAAATAAACGCGTATTTATCTTCACTTTGGACTGAAATTAAAAACGATATTTCTGTAAGTAGAAATATTCCTGTTGAAACCTTAAATACTATTGCAGATAGTCTGTTAGGAAGAAACCCAAACCTAGCTCTAACAAATGGATTAATTGATAAAATAGCCTATCACGACGAGTATGTTTATGCCATTAAGCAAGCTATTGGAGTTGATGAAACCAAAGAGTTAGAGACTATAACAATTAAAGATTACGCGCAATATGCAGCAACAAAAATACCTGTAAATTATAGTGCTAGTAAAATTGCAGTTATTTATGCCGAAGGCGATATTATTTATGGTGAAGGCGACGAAAATACAATTGGTCAAGGTACCATGACAAAATCATTACAAAAAGCAAGAAAAGACGATAAAATTAAAGCCGTAGTTTTAAGAATTAACTCACCAGGAGGTAGCGCTTTGGCAAGCGAGCTTATTTGGCGTGAAATAGAACTTACCAAAAAAGTAAAGCCAGTTATTGTTTCAATGGGTAATTTAGCAGCTTCGGGTGGTTATTATATAGCTTGTAATGCCGATAAAATTATAGCCGAACCAACTACAATTACCGGAAGTATAGGTGTGTTTGGTATGTTGCCAAACGGAAAAACTTTAGCCGATAATATTGGTATTAATGCAGAACAAGTTAAAACTAACGAAAACGCCGTTACGTATAGCTTTTTTGAGCCTTTAGACGATATGCAGCGTGCATTTATTAAAGAAGGTGTTTTAGATATATATGATTTATTTACAAAACGTGTTTCTGATGGTAGAAATTTAACTAGAGACCAAGTTGAAGCCATTGCACAAGGGCGAGTTTGGACGGGTGCCGATGCTTTAAATATTGGTTTGGTTGATGAATTAGGTGGTTTAGATTTAGCGTTAAAATACGCGGCTGAAGTTGCAGAACTAAGCGAATATAGAAAAGTAGAATACCCAATTTTTGAAAAAGATCTAGACAAAATACTAGAAAGTTTCGGAATTGTAAAAGCAAAAGAAACCTTACTAAAAGAAGAATTAGGCGAGGAGCAATATAAAATGTACAAGAAAGTAAAAGCCATTTCAGAGAAAAAAGGAATTCAATTATTATTCCCTTTCGATACTGAAATAAAATAAGCTAAAACCGTTTTCTTAAAACCTGATCTTCATTAAAATCATAGGCGCGCCAAGTTCCACTTTGTGCGCCATTTTTATATTTACCGCTTATTTTTAATTTACCGTTTTTGTAATAGCTAAAATATTTACCATGCGGTTTACCATCTTTTAATTCAACTGAAAACCTTGTTTCACCATTACTGTATTTTCTGCTAAAATATTTGGCTGTTAAATCGTTTGGATATATTTCAGGAATATTAAATACAGCATCAACATTCATTTTATCCGTTAGCTCTTTTTCAGTTAAACTATTATTTTTTGTTGATTTTGTTATATTTTTTATTTGGTACTTCTCTTTAACCAATTCAATATCTAAATAACTAATAGCTATACGACTTTCAAAAAAATCTTTTTCTGGTGATAATTGAAATCCAATTTGTGGAAAACAGATAAAATAGTCCTTGTTTTTAGTTAAACTCTGTTTTGTTGAAGCATCTGCAAATTGATACAGATTTTTATAAAGAAATGGAGTATTTGCATAGGTAAAAACAGATGTTCTACTATCAAAATGATCATTAAAATCTATAAAATCGTTAGAGAAAGCTAACGTTTCTTTTTCGGTATAATTTTTTATAATGGTTTTTAAAGTGTTGGGGTTATTGCTAAACACTACAAAATCATCAATTACCGTATAATAAGGTTTTTCAATGTTTTTAAATAGGTTACCAAGTATTACTTTAAAGAAGCTTTTTATAGATAAATAATTAATATCATGTGCTAAATAATTAACAGTTTTAAATTTTACTGGGCTCCGTTTTTTTATTTGATTTAATATATAGTTTAAATTTTCTGTAGCATCATCTACATCTTTAGTTTTTAAAACTAAAGCCACATCTTTAGTAGATTTACTAACGGAAGATTGCATTTGCAGTAATGCCATTTCATCATCAATCCAACTAAAAAAGTGTTCTTTTAAATTGATATTTAAGAAATTTTCAATTTGTTCTGTACCATCTAAATAGTTTTTAAATTGTTCAGGATTTTCTTTTTGTATAGCTTCAAAATTGCTGTAAAATTCAGAAAAACTACTAAATGTAAAACTGGTGTATAATGCTGTTTGTTTAGGTGCAATATTGTAAATACTACGTTTTGATGTACCCGATTTTTGTAAGGCTTGTAAATAAATAGAAGCGTTTGTATTTGTTTTAGTAACGCCGTTTGCAATAATGTTATTTTCCTTATCAATATTAAAACTAAATCCGCTCCAATTTAAACTATTGTTTAAGGTTTTAATGTATTCGGTTTCTTCATTAAAAAATACATTACTAAAATCGTTTAAATATTTAAAATTGAAGAATAATCGGAATAAATTACCATCATTAACTTCTTTATTAACTTCAATAAAATTTAAATCTCTACCAATTTTGGGTTCGTTGTATTGGTCTATTGATGCTTCAACTAAAGTATGTACGTAAGATAAAATCATTTGATTTTTAATAAAGCTTATGTACAAAGTTTCTCGAGTTACATTACTGTAAATTTCAATTATTTCATGCTGATGGTAAGCACGGTTACTTACTTTAAAATCATCATTTACAAAAGTATTTAAATGTGTTTTTACAATGTTTAATTTTGCTATTTTTTGTAAGTCTACGGCGTATAAAAAGCTATATTTTTTAGGCGAATAAACATGGGCAGAAATTAAAATTTCTCGATTGCCAATATAGCTTAAAAGCGTTTGCTCTTTTTTAAAAATAGTATCGAGTGTGTTTAAATTTTCAGATAGTTCATTAAAGTAACTATTGGTATTTAAGTGTTTCCAAATTGGGCTTTCGCTTATTGCATTCCAATCGTCTAGCGGTTTTTGGGTTTCAAGAATATAAACAGCATCTTCAGGAATTAGGTAAACAGATTTTATGTTGTCATTATTATCAACATAAAAAAGGTAAAACAAATATATTATTAAACTAATTATAGCAAATAAACCTGTAATTAAAAGATGTTTTTTTTTCATTTATTAAACTTGTAAAACTCCCATATTAAAAGGTTTTTCAATAGGGGCGTGGTTAGCAGCTTCAATACCCATACTAATCCAAGTTCTGGTATCTAGTGGATCGATAATTGCATCTGTCCATAGTCTTGCCGCAGCATAATATGGCGATACTTGGGTATCGTATTTAGCTTTAATTTTATTGTAAAGGGCTTCTTCTTTTTCTTTGGTTATTTCTTCACCTTTCTTTTTTAAAGAAGCGGTTTCTATTTGTAAAAGTACTTTTGCAGCAGAGTTTCCACTCATTACGGCAAGTTCTGCGCTTGGCCATGCAGCAATTAATCGTGGGTCGTAGGCTTTACCACACATGGCATAATTACCGGCGCCGTAACTGTTTCCTATAATAATAGTGAATTTTGGAACCACCGAATTACCTACAGCATTTACCATTTTTGCACCATCTTTTATAATGCCAGAATGTTCGCTTTTACTGCCCACCATAAAGCCGGTAACATCTTGTAAAAATACTAACGGAATCTTTTTTTGGTTACAATTAGCAATAAAACGGGTGGCTTTATCGGCGCTATCGTTATAAATTACACCACCAAATTGCATTTCGCCTTTTTTAGTTTTAACTAGTTTGCGTTGGTTAGCCACAATACCAACGGCCCAACCATCAATTCTAGCATATCCAGTAATAATGGTTTGCCCGAAGCCTGCTTTGTATTCTTCAAATTCTGAATCATCAACTAAACGCTTAATGATGTCGTTCATATCATATTGATCGGCACGACTTTTTGGTAAAATACCATAAATATCTTGCGGATTTTCTTTTGGTTTTTTAGAATCGGTGCGATTAAAACCAGCTTTATCGTAATCGCCAATTTTATCAATAATATTTTTTATTTTATCAAGTGCATCTTTATCATCTTTAGCCTTATAATCTGTTACACCAGAAATTTCGCAATGTGTTGTAGCTCCTCCAAGGGTTTCGTTATCGATACTTTCTCCAATAGCAGCTTTAACCAAATAACTTCCAGCTAAAAAAATACTTCCTGTTTTATCTACAATCAAGGCTTCGTCGCTCATAATAGGTAAGTAGGCGCCACCTGCAACACAGCTACCCATAACAGCAGCAATTTGGGTTATGCCCATACTGCTCATAATAGCGTTGTTTCTAAAAATGCGTCCAAAATGTTCTTTATCAGGAAAAATTTCGTCTTGCATAGGTAAATAAACGCCAGCAGAATCAACAAGATAAATTATTGGTAATTTATTTTCTATAGCGATTTCTTGAGCTCTTAAATTCTTTTTTCCAGTAATAGGAAACCAAGCTCCTGCTTTAACAGTGGCATCATTTGCAACAATAATACATTGTTTTCCTTTTACAAAACCAATTTTTACAACCACACCACCAGAAGGGCAACCACCATGTTCGGTATACATATCTTCGCCAGCAAAAGCCGCAATTTCAATAGAGTTTTTGTTGTTATCTAATAGATAATCAATGCGTTCTCTAGCGGTAAGTTTACCTTTAGCACGAAGTTTTTCTATTCTAGTTTTACCGCCACCTAGTTTTACTTTGGTAAGCTTTTTTTTTAGTACACTTAGTAAAAGTTTGTTATGATCTTCGTTTTTATTGAAGTTGATGTCCATTGAAATTTCAGTTTGTGCTAAATTATAAAATATTGTAATAAAGTTAATCGAAATTGTTAATGAAAAATCAAAATTATATTACATGGAAATATATTCCTTGGAATATAAGTATATTTAAAGTAATTTTGCAGTATAAAATTTATATAAAATGAAAACGAACAAGATTATTTATTACATTTCTACAGGTTTACTTACTGCAATTATGCTTTTTTCGGCGAGCATGTACTTTTTTAAACATGATGCTATTTCTGAAGCTTTTAAACATTTTGGCTATCCAACATATATAATTTATCCTTATGCAACGCTAAAATTATTAGGTTTAATTGCGATTTGGAGTCCAAAATTTAAAGTTTTAAAAGAATGGGCCTATGCTGGTTATTTCTTTGCTTTTATATTGGCCTTTTTTGCACACGTCATGGTAAACGATGGTCAACAAGGTACCGCAATTATTGCCTTTGTTGCATTAATTGTATCTTACATATTTAATAAAAGAACAAACAACTAGTAATATGAAAAACATAATAGCTTTTGCCGGAAGCAATAGTAAAACCTCAATAAATAAACAATTAGCCATTTATGCTTCTAGTTTGGTTGAAGGTGTAGAAGTAAATGCATTAGATTTAAACGATTATAATTTACCGCTATACGGAACAGATTTAGAAAGTGAAGCGGGTATTCCAGACGATGCACACAAATTATTAAACATTTTAAAAAACACCGATGGAATTGTATTATCGTTAGCCGAACATAACGGCGCATATTCTGTTGCTTTTAAAAATGCTTTCGATTGGTTATCGCGCATCGAAGGTAAATTGTTTTTTAACAAGCCTATGCTTTTAATGGCAACATCACCAGGTGGTCGTGGTGGACAAACTGTGTTAGACATTGCCAAAGGCCGTTTTCCTTTTCACGATGGTAATATTATCGAAACATTTTCTTTGCCATTTTTTAGCGAAAACTTTAAAGATGGAAAAATTGTTAATGAGGATTTAGATACACAACTTAAAAACTCAGTAAAGCAGTTTCAAAAAGTACTTTAAATTATGGGAGATATTTCAAAAGATATAAAATCGAAATTTCCAAACGCTAAAGTAAAAGCATTAATAAATGTTATTTACACAGCAAATTGGATTAATAGTTTACAAAACGATTATTTTAAAACCTACGGAATATCACCACAGCAATTTAATGTATTACGAATTTTACGCGGAGCGGAAGAACCTTTAAAAGTGCAAAATATTAAAGAACGCATGGTGGAACGTGCACCGAATGCCACAAGGTTAATGGATAAGCTTTTCGATAAAAATTATATTAACAGATTGCCGTGTCCTAACGATAGGCGAGTGGTACATATTGAAATTACCCACCAAGGCTTAAACCTTTTAAAAGACATAGACAAGGATAATAAAGTTGATATTTTAAAGAACTTAAGCAACGAAGAAGCCGAACAACTAAGTGATTTATTAGATAAACTTAGGTAAAACTATAGTTTTTGAGTTCTAAAATAATGAAAGGATACAAATAAAAATGAAAACAATATTTCACAAAGCAGATACACGTGGTTTTGCAAATCATGGTTGGTTACAAGCCAATCATTCGTTTAGTTTTGCTAGATGGTTCAATCAAGACCGTATGCACTTCGGGGCACTACGTGTTTTAAATGATGATATTATTGCTCCTAAAATGGGTTTTGGAACACATCCACATGAAAACATGGAAATCATTACCATACCTTTAAAAGGTGTTTTAAAACACAGAGATAATATGGGTGATGAATGGATTCCAGTAGTTCCTGGCGAAGTACAGGTTATGAGTGCTGGAACAGGTGTAGAACATTCTGAAATAAACGGATCAAATAATGAATATTTAAGTTTATTTCAAATTTGGATTATTCCTGAAGAACAAGGAGTTTCACCAAGATACGATCAAAAATCATTTTCATTTAAAGATAGAAAAAATAAACTTCAAACTTTAGTAACCTCTTTTGAAGATGAAGATTCAGAAAGTTTAAAAATTCATCAAGATGCAAAAATATCTCGAATCGATTTAACAAAAGGTTTTGAGTTTAATTATAAACTTAAAAGTGATGTATACGGATTATATATAATGAATATTTCAGGTGAATTAGAAATAGAAAGTAATAAAATAAACAATAGAGATGCTATGGGCTTTATACAAACTAAAAATGTAAATATTAAAGCCAATACTGATAGTGAATTGTTATTTATTGAAGTACCAATGCTAGAATTAAAATAGCTCTATAAAATTCTGAAAATAGTAGATAAAGCATCGTAAAAACGATGCTTTTGTTGTTTTCACCTACGATGAATTAAAAAAAATAACGATTAAAAAAAATCAAAAATCCGTTAAACGGTAAAAAATATATTTTTAAAGTTTTTTTTATTAAGGCATTTTTTTTTGGATAAAATTTGTTAGTGAATAATCCTCAAATCACGTAGGCCATGAAACACATTAAAAATACTTTTTTACTGCTATTACTATTTATTTCAAATTCAGTTTTAGCTCAAACTCCAGTGTTAACAGTTAATGATTCTATTACTAAAAGTTACTGGATGGTATCTGCGGGTTATAATTTTGTTGATGACTCTGGAGCTATTTTTGATGATTTAGTAGCAATAAAGTCTTCATGGAATGCTGTTGCGTATCCATCGCAATTGAGTATCGGTAAATTTTTTAGTAATGGTTTAGGTGTAGAGGCTTTGGCTTCATATTTAAAATATAATAAAGGTAAGTTAGTTGATGGTCAGATTTTAGATAATGAATTAGATTTTTTCTCTTTCGATATGAGGTTAAATTACGACTTAAATAAACTTATTGGAGAAACCGGTTGGTTTGATCCTTACATAGGTATTGGTCCCGGATATTCAAATATAGATGGCATGTCAAGATATACAGGTAATGCAACTATTGGATTTAGAGCGTGGATTACAGAAAAAATAGGTTTAAATTTAAATGCTTCTGGTAAATGGTCTACAAAATCTGCAGCTACAAATTACAAGCAATATACTGCTGGTATCTCGTATAGGTTTAATATAAAAAAACAACTAACAGAAGATGGTGAAAGTAAACTAGCGTTAATTGAAAAACTAGAGCAAGATCGAATAAACGATTCTATAGCTTTTGCAAATCAACAAGAAAAAGAAAGACAAAAACAACTCGCTGTAGAAGAAGAAAAAGCAAGATTAGCTAAAATTAAAAAAGAAGAGGAAGAAGCAAAAGCAAAAGAATTAGCAGAAATTAAAGACGCAATAAGTTCTTTAGAAAAAATTAGCTTTGGCTTTAGTTCTGCAATATTAAAATCTGAGTCAAGACCAACAATTTTAAAATTAGCTAAAATTTTAGAAGCTCACCCAGATTTAGTTATAGAAATTAGCGCGCATACAGATTCTAGAGGAGCCAGAGAGTTTAATCAGAAATTATCAGAAAAGCGTTTAAAATCAACTATAGATTATTTGTTAAGCTTTGATGTTAAAGCAGAAAATGTAGTTGGTAAAGCTTATGGAGAAGATAAATTGTTAAACGAATGTGATGACCATGTTAAATGCTCAGAAGATAAACATAAAGTAAACAGACGATCAGAGTTTAAAGTTCTAGAGCGCTAAAATTTTAAAAATATAATTTAAAAAGAAGCTGTTATTTATGTTTTATAATAGCTTCTTTTTCTATTTTATTGTTTTTTCTTAACAAAGAAATTGTAAAAGCTATAAAAATACCGCAAGCAGCCATAGCAGCACCAACCCAATCGGCAGAAGTAAAACCATAACCCATTGCTATTGGTAGGCCTGCAAAATAAGCACCAGAAGCATTACCAATATTAAATGCACTTTGATTTAGCGAAGATCCTAAACGTTCAGATCCTTTAGCCGATTTTATTATAAGCATTTGAATTGGTGTAGAAATAGCAAAAGATACAGCGCCAATTAAAAATGTCATTAATAAAACTAATATTTTATTATGTGCTAAATATGTGTTTAATATTAAACAGAAAACCATTGTAAATAAAACAAGTGTTACTGTTGTAAGTAATGAAAATTTCTCGGTTAATTTGGCTCCAATAAAGTTACCAATTACCATACCTAAACCAGCAATAATCATAGCATAAGGCACTATGCTACTAGAATACCCAGCAACATCGCTAATTAAAGGGGCAATATAGCTGTACCAAGCAAAAAAGCCACCAGTACCAATTGTTGTTAATAAAATTATTAGCCATAATTCCAGGCGTTTAAATACTTTAAATTCACTTTTAAATGTACCCTCAGAAGATGTTTTTATACTTGGCATCCAAAATTTTAACCCAATAACAGTTAAAATACCAACAACACCAACCATTAAAAACGAAATACTCCAATTAAAATGTTTACCTAAATAAGTTCCTAAAGGAACACCTAGTAAATTTGCTATAGTAAGTCCGCTAAACATTATCGCTATACCTTGTGCTTCTTTACCTTTATTTGCCAATTTACCAGCTACAACAGCACCAATACCAAAAAAAGCACCATGCGGTAAAGCAGCTAAAAATCTTAAAGTTAAAAAGGAATAATAACCTGTAGCAAAAGCTGATAAAGTATTAAATATAGTAAACCAAATCATTAACCCAATTAAAGCTTTGTTAGAATTCCATTTACTAGCAAAACCTGTTAAAATAGGAGCGCCTACAACAACCCCTAAAGCATAAGCAGAAATAAAATGACCAGCTGTTGGAATACTTACAGAAAAAGCATTTGCGACATCTGGCAAAATACCCATAATAACAAATTCAGTTAAACCAATTCCAAAACCTCCAATGGCTAATGATAATAATGCTTTATTCATATAAAAAAATTAAGAAGCAAAATTAGTAGGAATACAATGCTTTAAAGAATTAATAATGCTAATAAAAAGTTAATTAGAAATATATTAATTTATAACACCAATATATGTGTATGCGCAAAAAAACAAGAGTTTTTTAATTGAATTATATACTTAAAAAACGATATTTGCACTCTTAACTAAATAATAAACAAAAATGGCGATGAATAAGAATACTGTGTTAGCATGGGCTACATGGATAATGATTTTTGTAGGATTGACTTTAATTGCTCTAGGTGCATTTAGGTACGACGAAGTTGCAGGTTGGGGTTTTGCATCTGTAGGTATTGGTTTTTTTGCAATAGCTTGGGTATTTAATGCTTTAAAAGGAAGAGTTTAAAAGCTTGGAATAAAATTTTAAATTAATTAAAAATATAGATAGTGAGCGACGATAAAAAAATAATTTTCTCAATGTCTGGTGTAACTAAAACGTTTCAAAGCGCAAATACACCTGTACTTAAAAATATATATTTGAGCTTCTTTTACGGAGCAAAAATAGGCATTTTAGGTCTTAATGGTTCAGGTAAGTCTACGTTACTTAAAATTATAGCTGGTGTAGATAAAAATTATCAAGGCGATGTAGTATTTTCTTCAGATTATTCGGTAGGTTATTTAGAACAAGAACCAGAACTTGATGAGGAAAAAACTGTTTTAGAAGTTGTTAAAGAAGGTGCTTCAGAAACTGTTGCTATTCTAGATGAGTACAACAAAATAAACGATATGTTTGGTTTAGAAGAGGTTTATAGCAATCCTGATAAAATGGAAAAGCTGATGAACCGTCAAGCTGAGCTTCAAGATCAAATTGATGCTGCCAATGCTTGGGAGTTAGATACCAAACTTGAAATTGCTATGGATGCACTTAGAACGCCTGATGGTGATAAAAAAATAGCTGTATTATCTGGTGGTGAGCGTCGCCGTGTAGCTTTATGTCGTTTACTTTTAAAAGAACCAGATGTTTTGTTATTAGATGAGCCAACAAACCACTTAGATGCCGAATCGGTACACTGGTTAGAGCATCATTTAGCACAATATAAAGGAACTGTAATTGCTGTAACACACGACCGTTATTTCTTAGATAATATTGCGGGTTGGATTTTAGAGTTAGATAGAGGTGAAGGCATACCTTGGAAAGGAAATTACTCATCTTGGTTAGATCAAAAATCTAAACGATTAGCACAAGAAAATAAAAGTGCTTCTAAACGTCAAAAAACACTTGAACGCGAGTTAGAATGGGTACGTCAAGGTGCTAAAGGACGACAAACTAAACAAAAGGCACGTTTAAAAAATTACGATAAATTATTAAGTCAAGATCAAAAACAACTGGACGAAAAACTTGAAATTTACATACCTAATGGGCCGCGTTTAGGTACAAATGTAATTGAAGCTAAAGGTGTAAGTAAAGGATACGGTGATAAATTATTATATGAAGATTTAAACTTTAATTTACCACAAGCAGGAATTGTTGGTATTATTGGGCCAAACGGTGCTGGTAAAACCACTATTTTTAGAATGATTATGGGCGAGGAAACTCCAGATAAAGGTGCTTTTGAAGTTGGTGAAACCGCTAAAATAGCCTACGTAGACCAAAGTCACTCTAATATTGATCCAGAAAAAACAATTTGGCAAAACTTTAGCGATGAGCAAGAATTAGTAATGATGGGTGGCCGACAAGTAAATTCTAGAGCCTATTTAAGCAGGTTTAATTTCTCTGGAAGCGAGCAGAACAAAAATGTAAAGCTGCTTTCTGGAGGAGAGCGCAACCGCTTGCATTTAGCAATGACGCTTAAAGAAGAGGGCAATGTATTATTATTAGATGAGCCAACAAACGACCTGGATGTTAATACACTTCGTGCTTTAGAAGAAGGTTTAGAAAATTTTGCGGGTTGTGCTGTAGTAATATCTCATGACCGTTGGTTTTTAGATAGAATTTGTACACATATTTTAGCTTTTGAAGGCGATAGTCAAGTATATTTCTTTGAAGGTAGTTTTAGCGATTACGAAGAAAACAAAAAGAAACGTTTAGGTGGCGATTTAATGCCAAAACGAATAAAATATAAAAAGTTAGTACGTTAATAAAAAAGCCTGCAAAAGCAGGCTTTTTTTTTATTATTTAATATAGATGATCCTTGCTTATGGTGAAATCAGATTTAGTGGTAATCACATCTATAGTTTTAATGGTTTCGTCGAACTTATTTATTTCCTTTCTTATTGAAGCCTCATGCTCATGAACATATAAATGGCGCTTACCAATAATAACCATTGGTATAAAGATTGCAAAAAATATCACTAAATAAATAATTTCCATATTTAATCTGTTTTGGGGTTGTTGTTACTATATAAATGGCCTTCTGTAAAATCTTGATATTCGTTTTTTTGCTCTTCAATAGTTTTAGACATTCTTTCCAACTTTTCGTTCTCTCTTTTAAGCTTTGCAGATTTTATAATTCCAGTTATTAATACAAATGCAAAAAATATAAATAGAATTATTAAAACTGTGGCTAGGGTATTTAAATTAATTAAAAGCAAAGAAAGCATAAAACAAGAAATTACAAATGGTAATAACATTTCGTAGTATTTAGTTGATTATTTAATAAGCAAATATAAGTAAAAATCTTACTTTTTTAATTATTATTTTTCTGAATACCAGTTAAGTAGAGTGACTTTTATATCTGGATTCCCTTCATTAATCATAGTTTTAAATTTTTCTACATCACTAAAACCGTTCGTTCCTCGATAATGATATGGTAATACTTCTTTGGGTTTAAAATCTAATACTGCGCTAACAGCACTCTCTACAGTCATTGTATACGGTAAGTTCATGCAAACAAAAGCACGATCAATGTTTTTTAAGTTTCGCATTTCTGGAATATCTTCTGTATCACCAGAAAAATAAACGCGTTCTTTTCCAAAGGTAAATACGTATCCGTTGCCTCTCCCTTTACTATGAAATTTTAAAGCTTCTTCTCGTAAATTATACATAGGAATAGCTTCAATGGTAAATGTATCAGTTGTTTTAACATCGCCATTATTCATTACAATAATTTCTGTAGTAATACCGTTTTGTAATATTTTTTCTTGTACGGCCTTTGGAGCAATAATTACAGCTTTACTTAAGTCTAAAGCTTTTAATGTCTCAAAATTTAAGTGGTCACCATGAATATCAGTAACAACTACAAAATCAGGGTTACCATAATTTTTGTATGGTTTTGCGCCAAGAGTTGGATCTAAAAAAATAGTTTTGTCTTTATATTTTATTACCGTACTAGCATGTTCAATTGGAAAAATTTCAGCTTTTTTAGGCGCATCAACTTTTATTTCTTTGTTAGTTGCTTTTACTAGTAAATCAGATGATTTATCTTTCTCTTTTTTACAACTTACAAGTGTAAATATGCAAATTGATATTAGTAAAAAATTAGTTTTCATAAATATTATATTTTAAGTTAAGTAAATTTAATGTAATAAATATGAATCTTAAAATGTAACATTTTAAAGTTTTGTTATACTTATTAGGTAAACAGCAAAATTTTATGAAAAAATTATAAAGTAACTCTTAATTACTTTTTCAAATCATTTTTTTTACAGAAATTGCTTGTCAGTATAATTGTTCAACTTAAACACTAACCACGACTATGTCTGATGATTTTGATTTATTAGAAACCTCTTCAAACCAAAAAACAGAAAAAGTAGATGTTAATTGGGGAAAAGCCATTGACACTATGAAATCTAAACTATCTCAAGAAGATGATCCAGAAGTACGCCAAAAAATATTAAATGCTACACTTGATGATGTAGTACATATGGCCGAAAAGGATAGAACAACGCTTCTTGATGCGATTAAAGATTTAACCGATTATCAAGATGAAGTAGGTATAATTTTCGAAAAATTCTCTTCATTAAATGCTACCGAACAAAAAGTAATAGATGATGCTCAAAAAGCCCTAGAACGTGCAAAAATTGAACTTGAAGATGCCGAAGCAAAACCTGATACTTGGTGGAATAACCTTTGGGGAAGAAAAAGTAAAATAAAAAAAGCTCAAGATGCATTAGCTGTAGCCGAAAAAACAAGAGCTGCAGCAGATAACAAAGCAAAAGCGATGTTTCAAGAACGTATTGAAAGTGCTGATGTGCAAACCTTATTAGGGGAATTATCATACAAATCGCAAGCTGCGGTAAAACGTTTAAAAGATCGTGAGGTTGAAATTAAAGAAGTAGAAGATAAGTTGCAAGATGCTATTGTTGAAGCGACTAAAAACCACACAAAAGCTTTAGAAAAGAAAAAAGAAGTTGAAGCAAAACTTGAAGAGCAATACGCCTTATTAAAACAAGCACGTCAAGAACTTGAAGATATCGCCGATAAACAATCTGCTGATTATGCCCAAGCTATTGGTAAAGTAACAGAACTTGAGCAAAAAGTAGAGGAACTTGAAGGTTTAAAAAATGCTTATACCACATTAGCTGCTAGTAAAGATAGCTTTGTACATAAACACAATTTAACTATTAAGGTTTTAACCTCGTTACGTAGTAATTTACAAACACACCGTGCAAAATTAAAAAGTGATACGGAAGAACGTTTAAAATATTACGATGGGTATGTGGTAGCTTTAAAAGCAAGAACAGATCAAGAATTTGCTGCTATTTTAGAGCATTTAGGTGTAAAAACCGATGAACATATTGGTCAAACTTTAGCTTCAATGCATACAGCTAGTGCTAAAGCACGTCAAGAAATGATGGACAACATACCGGTACACGAAAAAGTAATGAATGGCGTATACAGTAGTTATGCCGAAGCGTTACAAGAAATTCGCGCTAAAGATGGGGAAATTCAAAAGAATTTTGCAGAGCGCTATGGTATTGATATGAAAGAAATTTTTGAAGATTATTATAAAGCCGATGCAAATAAACCTGCTGGAGATGCAGAACCTGCAGATGCACCAAAACCAAGTTCAAGTGATGATGATTTATTGAGTTAATAAATCATCAATTAGAACTTAAAAATTTAAGGAGAGGTCATCTTTTTAAAAATAAAATAATAAATAGTTAGTCTGGGTTTGTTGTAAGCCTAATGCAAATTTTAATTAGAAATGTCAACAAACTCAGTTTACTAAAGTTTCAAGCTGTTAATTACCAACTTAAAAGTTGATTTGTAAACGTAAACTGCGTTAGGGATTGCAGCGGCATCCTTTTTATTTATTCTCGAGTGATGCGTAGCATAATCTTGAGAAAAAATAAAAAGATATAGCGTAAAGCCCGACCCTTTTAAGGAAACGCCATAAAATACATAAATAAAAAATTAAAAAGAACACTTTTTAATGTCTTTAAACCAGATAGTTACATCTTTAGATTCTGCAACTTTAGACTCTAAAGATCAATACGAATTTTATCACTCCATGATCGATTTTGCTTTTAAACAGCTTATTGTGGCTGTACAAAGGCAAGCAATTTGTAATGCGCAAGAAATACTTTTATTTAAGCAATATGCAGATTTGTTACTCTATTCTATTGATGCCATGCGTATTAAATATAAGTTTGATGAAGAGGATAATATGAAGGTGGATTTAACCGATTCTGGATTCCCTAATTATTTGGAATTTAGATATTTATTTAACGATTTAGAGCTAAGAGCATCCTATTTAGATAAGTTAACACCTATTGAAGATTTAAAGTCTGAATTTTTATACACTTTAATGCATAAAAAACAGCCAATTAAACAAAGTAAATTGTTTCAAGCAGCGTCTATTGTGTATTATTCTTCGGTTAAAAAGGAATATATTTTTAATCGTTTTGTACAAGGAAAAATTTTGGAAGCCACAGAAAATTCACCTGCTAAATACTTAACCAGTTGGAGTTTTTATGATGTATCTCATAACCGCCCGTTTATTTGTTTTATGTATTTTAATTATGATGGTGGCGATGTAAACGATTATAAATCTGAAATTTATGATGTTTTAAAAACAGTTGCCGATAGAGATATGAATTTGGATATGATGGCGCATACCATTGATAGAAAGTTGCCAAAAATACTTCCAAAATTTATAAAACGAATAGATTTAGGCCCGCTACACAATGTTTTTGCAAAAGATGAAAATTTAATTACACATGCTATTTTAGAGAGTATTGGTAAAAAAGAAATTCCTTTAGAGGCTTATGCTGTTTCATTAAAAATAGATGAAGTACTGTCTGATAGCGAATTTAAAGAAGGTGGTTTTTTTAGCAAACAAACCTTGCAAAAATGGGGCGATGTTTTTAAAAAACAATACGTTTTTGCACCACATAGAATTATTCAATTATTGCATAATAAGACTCCTGAAATTTTAAACAAATTAGAGAAATCTCCAATTGAATTGGCGGAACTTAAAATAGACTTAAAAAAGTAAACAGTCACAGTCGCGGTTTTCAGTACTGCCTGCTGCGACTGCTACTGAAAACTAAAAAAAATGGAACACAACACAACATTCCCAATAAAACAAAGCGAACTCGATGTATTGCGAGATGAAGCTTCATCCTATTTAAAAAGCGTACAATGGGAGCAAAGCGCAAGAGCTAAAAATAGAGATAAAGATGGTAAAGACGAATCTATTTTATTGTATTTATCAAGAGCAAATAATGGAAATAATGTAGAAATTACATCGGTTTCCAAAACTATTTTAGCATTAAAAAAGCGTTTATTGCCAGATTCGGTAGCAATTCCTATGTTTTTAAATCAGACGCTATACGCGGTTCAAGAAGGTTTAACGCTTGGTGTTTGGATAAAAGATAGCTTTTACGATTCCTCTGGATTAACTAGTTTAAATCAAAATAAATCGGCTTTAGATTCTAGTGGAAAGCGCGAGTACGAAAGTAAAATGCACACCGCTACAGCGTACATGCTTTTTGCAACGGCTTATAAAATTTTAAACGATTTAAAGCCACATGCCTCTGACGATTTAAGCGTAATGAAACAGAAGTTTGCCGGCATTCCAGAAGTATCTTTATTATCACCAATAAAAGGTATTTCATGTGCTTTATTTTATTTCGACAAGTACTTAGGTCATCCAGAAATTGTAAAAACAGATAAAGATGTTATAGATTTCACCGTGGTGTATTTTGAAGCTTTAATTGATGAAATACAATTAAGAAAAAGCACGCTGGAATACACCGAAACTATTGAAGATAGAACCTATAAATTAGAAAACTCTGAATTTGCCATTTCAGGTTGGAACAACGTATTTCAAGGCACAGCTAAAAGTGTAGAATTTAATAAAATTAAGTTTGAACAAATTGTAGGTAACCGTGATGCAAAGCATTTTGCACGTCGTTTAACCGAGCGCATGTTGAGTTACGATTTTGAAGCTAAAAAGAATCCGTTTCAAGAATTAGGTGGTTTTATGCCTGTTTTTATGGGGTACGGTATTCCAGGAACAGGTAAAAGTATGCTTATTGCAGCTATTGCAACACGTTTAAAAGAACATTGCGATATTTTAGATATTCCATTTTTGTTTCATCCTATGCCAGATACGTTAATAAGTACGTTTCAAGGTGGTTCTGCTGAAAAAATGGTAGAGTGGATGAAACCTATGCAAGATCCTACAAAGCTAATTTTCGCACCTATTGATGATGCCGAAAATAATTTACAAGAACGAACAGCCCAAGGTGTATCTGCAGGTGTTAAAGAAGTTATTGGTGTGTTTTTACGCTACACCGAAGGTGCGTATGCGGTAAATTACGGTAATAGTTCTATTGGTTTATTTACCAATTTACCTGAAATGCTCGATAAAGCAGTGATATCGCGTGTGCAAGGGCGTTTCAAAATTGATGGCGCCAGAACAGAACATGATTTTCTAGATCAAGACCATTTATGGTGGCGAAAATTTGAAGACACCATGCCAGATTTTGTAAACATGCAAGGACCTGAAAATTATAGTTATCTTCAAAATCAAGGTTTGGCAAAAAATATGGGAGAAATATTAAATCAGGTTGAAAAACCAACCGAAGCTCGTGTTCATGCTATTTATGATGAAGTTGAAAAGCACTTTAAAAGCGATCAGCATTTGTTTTTTGCTAATTTATACAAAGCCATGCAAGATGCATTTCCTTTTTTCTCTTCTCGTGATGTTAGAAATATACAAAGTGCCATTTCGTTGCGTTTAACCGATTTCGATTTGGAAGAAGATTGGTTTAGCAACCCCGAAATCTATTTTAAAAAGGATTACGATACCAAATTTAATATGTTACAAGAATTAATGCGTGGCAATATGAAAGGTTTAGATTTTTCTGAAATTCGACGTCAAGAAGTGGTAAGATATTTAGATAATGTAGCAACAATTGCCGATACCGATTTTAAACGAAAAGTAGATGCAAGAGTAAATCAATTAAATATTGAAACGGCAGCACGAAAAACCTTCGAAGGGTTATAGTTTAAAACACAAGATAAGTGTAGTTTTATAAAAAATATAATTTAGAAATTTCTTGTAATCGTTAATGAAATTTTAATTGAAGATGGAAGATAAATTAAGAAACATAAAAAAGAACATATTAGCCAACGAATGGGCAACTTTGTATCGTGTAGATTACGATTATAAATTTGAAAATGGCGATTGGCGCACATTATCGCGCGAAAGTTACGATCGTGGTAACGGCACGTGTATTTTGTTGTACAATAAAGCAAAAAAAACGGTAATTTTAACTAAACAATTCCGTATGCCTGCTTATGTAAATACACCGGCAGACGGTATGTCTATTGAAGTTTGCGCTGGAGCTTTAGATAAAAATGAAGAACCAGAAGTATGCATTATTCGCGAAGTAGAAGAAGAAGTTGGTTATAAAATTAATAGTGCTAAAAAGGTTTTGGAGTGTTACACTTCACCTGGTGCCGTAACCGAAAAAATGTTTCTTTTTATCGCTGAATATGATGATAGTATGAAAATAAATGATGGTGGCGGACTAGAAATTGAAAATGAAGAAATTGAAGTTCTAGAACTTCCTTTTGCAAAAGCTATTGAGATGATGCAGAATTTTGAAATTATTGATGCAAAAACAATTATGTTATTGCAGTATGCGCAAATAAATAGGTTGTTAAGTTAGAGTATTGCTCTTACAAAATAAACAGAATTCTAGTTTCTATTTAAATATTACAATATCTAAAATCAATGACATATAATTTCCAAAAAACTTACATAACCATAATTTTATTTTTAGGCATGCTAAACATCTCTAGTGGGCAATCGAATTCATATGGAAATAATGATGAAGTAGGTAACTTTATTACAGTTAACGGAGATAAGCAATATTATGAAATATATGGTGAAGGCGAACCACTTGTGTTAATTCATGGTAACGGTGGAGATATTGCGTATATGAAACCACAGATCGAGTACTTTTCTAAAAAGTATAAAGTCATTGTCATGGATTGCAGAGGACGAGGAAAAAGTGAACTTGGAGACGAAAGTTTAACTTATAAGCAAATAGCCAAAGATATTGTAGCTATTTTAGATCATGAGAATTTAGACTCAACGTATGTTTTAGGTAGAAGCGATGGGGCAATTTTAGCCTTGTTATTGGCAATTCACTATCCTGAAAAAGTAAAAAAAATAGTAGCATTTTCAGCGAACCTTACACCCGATACTACGGCACTTTATCCTGTGGTATACAAGCAAATTAAGGAACGACGAAAGCATGCAGATGAAATGCTGGCAAAGAAAGACACCACTCAAAATTGGAAGGTAACACAACAAAGGGTTCGCATGATGGAATTTCAACCTAATATTACCTTAGAGGATTTGCATAAAATTAAATGTCCTGTTTTAGTGATGTCTACCGACAGAGATATGATTCGAGAAGAACATACTTTCAAAATTTACCAGAATATTGAAAAAGCTAATTTATGTTTTCTTCCTGGGGTAAATCATTTTGTATCTAAAAATGGGGCCGAATTATTTAATCAAATTATAGAAACCTTTTTTCACAAACCATTTAAAGGTGATGAAATAAGACTTTAAAAAAAAGAATAGAATATATTTCAACGTATTTATTTAAAAATGAATAAACTAAAACAAGCCAATTTATACAGAAGTGAGCTTATTCCGGTAAGCGGCAAGCTTGTAGATCGTTACAATAAGGGCTTGGTAAAACTAGGGTTTACAGAAACTAAGCTAAAAACATTTAGTATAGATGGCATAGGTTGGAGTCCGGAAATTGCTGAAGAAAAAAACGATTTAAATTATTTAAATAACGGCGAAGCAAACCCGCATGGTATTTTAATTTCGCCACAGCAAAAAGGAAAACCTGTGTATTTACCGTTTCATACCTTCGATAAAGAGGTTATGAAATATGTTTTTAGAGTTCACGGCGATAAAATTAAAGACATCACACGAGATTCGGCTTTGTGTCTCGATTTCGATCAAGGTATTGATGCTTTTTACGAGCCTTTAGATGTTTTAAAATACGATAAAATTAAGGTTCATTTTCATTTTGTTGACGACTTAAACAAAATTCAAAAAGAGCAATTAGAGCTTGTCGAAGTTTTTAAAAGAGACAATAATTTTATAGACGAAAGTATTCATAAGAAATTATTAGCTTCCGCGAAAGCGTATGGCGATTTGCGCAATAGGAATTTAAACTTACATGTTTTAGAACATCAAACCAATTCCTTTTACACAAGGGCATTTGGCGGCGTTTACGTTTTACGTGATTTTATTTCACCAATCGTTATTTTTGAAGATGAAAAGTGGCATAAAGAAGCCATAAAAGATACCAATTACGATGTGTTAATTTATCATATTAAACAACCAGAATTAATGGATAAATTACGCGATCACATGATTATTGAATGTAATTTAGAAGAAGTTGTAAAAACCAAACGTTACGAGCGTATAAAATTGTTTAAAATGGCACAAGTTTTAAAGGAAACTCAGCATCCTTTATATGATATTTTAACCAATTCAATTTTAACTAAAAGCTATTTAAATAAACTTACAATTGACGATAGAAAGCGATTAATGAGTGTAGAGCGTTATCTAGAAAAGCTAGAAGTAAGCAATCAATTTAAACGCGCCGATATTGTGGATGATGCACTTTTTGAAGCTTTGCACAAACCACATTCGTCGCTGCAAGCGTCTCACCAAGATTTAATTTGGCAATTATTGGTAAATGTGACACCAAAAGATGTTTTATTTTGGTATTGGTACGATAAACCTGCATTTTATAAAGCTTTCGAAACTTGGGACGATTCCTTTAAAGACTGGGTAATTGAAACAATTAGTAACAATATTGAATAATTTAAGACAAATAAAATAAAGGTTCTGTAACAAGCTTTAGGCTTAAAACTATATAAACCCATGACACTAGAATTAATAATTTTCATCGCCTCCATTTTGTTTGGTGCATTTATTTACTGGAGAGAATCGCACAGTAATAAAGTTTACAGGTTTTTTAATAAAATCATGTATTCTAAAGAATTACAAATGAAAACAACTGATAAAACAGGTTTTATTTATCAGCAAAAATTTTTAATACGCTTATTGTTTTTAGGTTTTTTGTTTTTAATAGGAATTGTAGTAGTGCGTTTTTTAATTCCAATTGACTTAGCCACAATTTCAATATTTGCATCCATGTTGGTTGGTACTTTAGCTGGAACTTATTTGGCACATTTTATCTTTAAATCGTCGGAAGTTATTGAAGAGCAAACAGATTCTTTAGAAGATATAGTGCAAGACACCATTGAAAAAGGAAGGGATTTTATAGAAGATTTAAAAACAGGAGAAAACGAAGAGGTTAAAGTCATGAAGGAAGAAGAGAAGCCAAATGAAAAAAGTGCTCGTGAACGTTTAAAAGATAAAGGACTTCTTTAATTTTGTCACACTGAGCGAAGTCGAAGTGTCTTGAAAACGAAAATTAATTTAAAATAATTCCTGCCTGTTCAGGAACAATAAAAAAATGATAAAAAATTACTGGAAAAAAGGAACTAAGCAAAAAGTATTTACAATTTTAGGTTTACTAATTCTACTTATTGTTTTATTCGTTTTACGAGACGATTATCAACCGGCATTATTGTTTGTACGCAAATATATTTTTGTAATTCTACTAAGTTTAATTGTGTTAATTCTAGGTTTGCGTAAGTTTAGAAACAGTTCTAGCACAGCGGGTCGCTTAGGTATTTTAGCATTAATGCTTGTATTTTTTGGAGCGCTTTATGTAGTTGGTTGGCATTTTAAAATGTACGATTACATGAAAACTTATTATGTATTTAATAATTTAAATAAAGTTGAAATTCACGAATTGCCATTAACCCAAAACGAGCGTATTCAGCCATTACGAAATGTGTTTTCTATGGCTAACGAAAGTGTAGGCGAAACCAAAGATGTGTCGTTACCACATTTAGTTAGAATTGGAGACGATAATAAATGGACTATGGCCATTCAGCCAACCGAAAAATACATGTGGCAAGGGATGACGGATAACACAGAAGAAGTTTTTGCAGTATCTAGTACGACGCCTTTTCCAAGATTTTCAAACGAAAATAGAATATCAGTTACTTTTTCAATTGGAGAATCGTTAAAGTTTAGCCGAAACACCTACAATGCTGTTGTGCAACGCTTCAATATTTTTCAGTTGTTTAATATGGAGCCAAGCGATACGTATTACATGAAAAACGACACTGGAAAATGGGTGGAAGTGGTGAGTTTAATTAAATGGAAAGGCTTTTTATTTCCGTACCCAACCTTTGGTGGCGTTATGGTTATTGATAGCGGCGAGCATGATATGAGCGATTATATTGAGCGTATTTTAATTGGAAAAGGAACCTACGTGAGTCCTGAAGAAATGAAAAATCATGAGTATTTAACACGTCAAAATACTTTAGCCGAATCGGTTTCACAATTACAGGCAGAATCTTTAAAGTTTTTAGGTGGTTTTAGCGATCCGTTACCATGGAATATGGAAACAGCCGTTAAAATACCAGAAATGCCAAAAGACCAAAACCAACAACCTTATGTTACTGATTTTGACTTTTCGGACACAGAAACAGGTGCTTACAGTGGTTTATATCATTGGTTTGGATTAGAGCCCGTAGGCGAGGAGCGCACTAGTTTAAGCTTTAGTGTGTTTGTACCTGCCGATGGCACGGATAAGTTGTATTATTACAATCATGCGGCCAAAAAACAAGGTTACGCAGGTGTTTCTGCAATGCCATTAAAAGTAAAAGAGTCTCGTAAAGAATACGATTGGTCGGCAAACACGCCTGTTGAGTTTCGTCCTTATATAAAAAATATAGCAGGAAAAAAACGAATGTTTTTTATGGGTACAGTGTCCTCAATTAGCGATTCTAATTCACAACAATTTGATGGTTCTGCAACACCAGACTTAGTTTTGGTTGATAGTGAGTACCGAGATGTTATCTGGATAGATGTTAAGCATCCAAGCCAATGGGATAAAACAGTTTACGAGCAACTTAACGAAGCTTGGAGAGCAAGTGAAGGTATTGGCTATTATTATCAAGAAAAATTTAATGATTTAGATATTGAAGCTATCAATGATTCTGTTAGTGAAATGATTCCAATAAAAGATGAAAAAACAGAATTGCTTGAAAAACTTCAAAAACAAATAGATTCATTAAAATCTGCTGGACAATAACTTAACCTTTAAAATGAGTAACAAATAGCTTAAAATATATACCTATTAATAAATACTATTTTGTTATGGGATATATGGGATTTGGAATGCAAAAATGGATTTACAATAGAAATCCTAGAAAAAAATTATTTGAAAAACGCAGATTTCATGGTTTGGTAAACATAAACAATAATTTTAAGGAATTTTTACCAAAGAGAAAAGTTGATGAATCTAGTCAAAATAAAATAATCTTATACTTAATAGTTTTTGTTGGTTTATTTTTTACTACTACTTCTATTTCAAACTTTATTGATTATTCAAAAAAGTTTGAAGAATATAAAATGAAACAAAAAGAAAATAATAATACCAAGGCATTTAATTTTTTAATTAAATCTGGTAAAGAAAACCTTAGTAATAATAAATTGCAAGAGGCTTATTACGATTTTAAACTTGCAGAAGAAATATTTCCAAATCATTTAACAGTCCAAAATCTTAAAAACGAAACTTTTTATATGCTTTGTGAAAATGAAAATTATTAGCTCAATTAATCAAAAAAAACTATTAAAATTTAAATAACGCTTTTTAACAAAATTTTAATTCCGTATAATTCATTGTATTTAAAAGAGTTAAATGTTTTATTTGTTTTGTTTTATTATGAGTTATTATTACTTGAAATCTAAGTTTTTATTAAAAACGTATATATTTTCAAATGAAAAAATGTATTTATTGTTTATTTTTTAAAATAAGCAAAACGTAATAATTTAGTATAAATTTTATTCTTTTACAGAAAATATAATATAAGTTCTTATATTTTTGCGTGTTTAACTACATATTTACATTAAAATTAATAAATAAGATTAATAACATTAATTATGGAAAACAAAAGTAACAAAGGACTTAAAATAGCACTTGGTGTAGCAGTAGTGTTATTTTTAGCAAC
Source organism: Neotamlana laminarinivorans (assembly GCF_020523925.1). Classification (GTDB taxonomy): domain Bacteria; phylum Bacteroidota; class Bacteroidia; order Flavobacteriales; family Flavobacteriaceae; genus Neotamlana; species Neotamlana laminarinivorans. The sequence continues at coordinate 440,615 of NZ_JAJAPW010000001.1, forward strand.
AGGTTTTTATGCAATGAACTTGTATACGAAAGCCCGTGAAGAACAAAAAGAATTAGCAGAACAAAAGGAGCTAGTTATGAAAGATTTAAATGCTATGGCTATGCAATATGATGAAGCTATAGGTGAAAATGAAATTACTAATAATAATTTAATTGAGGCCAGATCTAGAATTCAAGGTTTAATAGATTCTCTCAAAATTTCTGAAACAAACGTAAAAAGCTTATGGAGATATAAACAAAAATACGCATCTCTTCAAAAAGAAATGGATTTACTATTAGCCCAAAATGATTCTTTACGCATTGAAAACACATATCTAGCAACATCTTTAGATAGTACACGTATTCGCCTAGAAGAACGCGCTATATTTACAGATTCGCTATTGGTTCAAAACAATGCATTAGCAGAGGTTGTGTCTAATGCTTCAGTTTTAAGCGCTGTAGATTTAAAAGCTTCTGGTGTAATTGTTAGAACTTCTGGTAAGGTTATACCAACAGAACGTGCTAAAAGAAGTGATAAAATTAGAGTTTGTTTTATAGTTGCAAAAAATAAATTAATTCAAGCTGGAGATCAAGAATTATATGTTCAAGTTATAGATCCAAAAGGAAATACTATTGGATTAAACGAACAAGTTACTTTTGATGAGAAAACAATTAGCTATAGTTTAATTAGTAAGTTTAATTATGAGAATGCTAACTTAAATATATGTGAGTTTGTAAATCCTACTGATGACGCAGATTTTGAAAAAGGAAACTACACAGTTAATGTATTTAATGATAAAGATTTAGTTTCTACTTCAGAATTTAGCTTGAAATAAAATATATTATTAGGTTAAGAATAAAAAAAGAGCAGGATAAACCTGCTCTTTTTTTATTTGTATAAAACTTAAATTATTTTAAACTACCAACCATGTCTTCTGGTTTTACCCATTCGTCATAATCTTCAGCAGTAACATAGCCTAAATTAATAGCTTCTTCTTTTAATGTAGTACCGTTTTTATGAGCTGTATTTGCTATTTCGGCAGCTTTATAATATCCAATTTTGGTATTCAAGGCTGTAACTAGCATTAATGAGTTATTAAGTAACTTTGTAATAACTTCTTGATTAGGTTCAATGCCAGAAGCACAATTAACTTCAAAACTTTTACAAGCATCTCCAATTAATTGAGCCGATTGTAAAATGTTTGCGGCCATTACAGGTTTAAAAACATTAAGTTCATAATGCCCTTGTAACCCTCCAACAGAAATAGCAACATCGTTACCAATAACTTGAGCACAAACCATAGTAAGCGCTTCACATTGTGTAGGGTTTACTTTTCCTGGCATTATAGAACTTCCAGGCTCGTTTGCAGGAATAGTTATTTCACCAATACCACTTCTTGGTCCAGAAGCCATTAATCTAATATCGTTTGCAATTTTATTTAAAGAAACAGCAAGTTGTTTTAATGCTCCATGAGATTCTACAATAGCATCATGAGCCGCTAAAGCTTCAAATTTATTAGGTGCTGTAATAAAAGGTAGTTTTGTAAATTCTGCTATATATTCTGCTACACGTTTGCTATAACCTTTAGGTGTATTTAAACCAGTACCTACAGCTGTTCCTCCTAAAGCTAATTCACTTAAATGAGGTAAGGTGTTTTCTAAAGCTTTTAACCCATGGTTTAATTGAGCTACGTAGCCAGAAAGTTCTTGTCCAAGTGTTAACGGCGTTGCATCCATTAAATGTGTGCGTCCAATTTTAACTACATTTTTAAAAGCTTCAGACTTTTTTTGAAGTGTATCGCGTAGCTGTTTAACCCCAGGAATAGTTACTTCAACTATTTTTTTATAAGCAGCAATGTGCATTCCAGTAGGGAAGGTGTCGTTTGATGATTGTGATTTATTTACATCATCATTAGGTTGTATGGTTTTGTCTCCTTCACCAATAACTTTACCAGCCAATTGGTGTGCTCTGTTAGCAATAACTTCATTAACATTCATGTTACTTTGCGTACCAGAACCTGTTTGCCATATCACTAAAGGGAACTGATCGTCATGTTTACCTTCTAAAATTTCGTCGCAAACATTTGCTATTAAATCTCGCTTTTCAACAGGCAAAACACCTAATTCGCAGTTAGTATAAGCAGCCGCTTTTTTTAAGTATGCAAAACCATAAACGATTTCTAGTGGCATAGAAGCAGGAACTCCTATTTTAAAATTGTTTCTTGAGCGTTCTGTTTGTGCACCCCAAAGTTTATCGGCAGGTACTTTAACCTCGCCCATAGTATCTTTTTCTATTCTAAAACTCATATTTAATGCTTTTTAATTGTAATTACAAAGTTACAGCTTACTCTTTTTTTTATCTATTTTTTTCATGATTTTTTTAACAGAGATATAACAGTTAGAATTTTAGATATCACTTTAATTCTACTAATTTAGTAGGAGATAAAAATCATAAAAAATAAAATAAAATGGCAACAATAAGATTAGGAGATGTAGCTCCAGATTTTAGTGCAAATTCTACAGAAGGAAATATAAATTTTCATGAATGGTTAGGAACTAGTTGGGGGATTTTATTCTCGCATCCATCTGATTATACACCAGTATGTACAACAGAATTAGGAACTGTTGCGAAATATAAAGACGAGTTTGATAAACGTAATGTTAAAGTTGTTGCGTTAAGTGTTGATGGATTAGAGTCGCACGCAGGATGGGTAAAAGATATAAATGAAACCCAAAATACAACTGTAAATTTTCCTATTATAGCAGATGAAGATAAAAAAGTTTCAGAATTATACGATATGATTCACCCGAATGAAGACAGTAAATTAACCGTAAGATCGGTTTTTGTAATTGGTGATGATAAAAAAGTGAAGCTTATTATTACTTACCCTGCATCTACGGGTAGGAATTTTGATGAACTTTTACGTGTTATTGATTCTTTGCAGTTAACAGCATATCACAAAGTGGCTACACCTGCAAACTGGAAACATGGTGAAGATGTAGTGGTTAGTCCTTCAATTTCAACAGAAGATGCTAAAAACATTTTTACAAAAGGTGTTGAAGAAGTAAAACCCTATTTAAGAATGACACCGCAGCCAAACTTAAATTAGTTAAAAAGTATGTTAATAAATTTTGTTTACGTATTGTTTAAAAAGTAACATTACACTATCTTTGCATTAATATTATTAATATACGCAAATAAATTATGTTTGATTTTGACCAATATTTAGGCTTTTTAGCATTTTTAACCATTTTAACCATTGGGTTTTGGTTAATGATATTTTTAATAACTTTTGTAATTCCTTACTGGATTGGTGGGGCTTTAATTGAAAGACTTAAAGAAATTAAAGAAGAGAAAAAAGCAAAACGCTTAGGTTAATTTCAACTTAAAAAAATAAAAAAAAGGAAGCTAAATTTAGCTTCCTTTTTTTGTTTCTATCCTTTTTTAATTTTATCCTTCAAAATCGAAATCTTCATCGCCACCATTGTTGCGATTATTTTCGCCACGTTCGTTATGGCTTTTTAGTTGATTAAAGCGGTAACGAAATGATACGTTAATTTGGCGTTGTCTCCATTGCATCTCTTCGTAACTTGTATATGAATCTGTGAATACAGTAGATTTTCGTATTCTACTATTAAACAAATCTCTAACGTTTAAAGATATAGTTGCATTATTATTTAACACCTCTTTACTAAAAGCTAAATCTAGAGCAAATATACCTTCATTATCACTTTGTGCATCTTGACTTGGGCCTTTATAAAATGCATTAGTTTGCCAGTCTATTTTAGCAGGTAAAGTTACTTTACTACTAAAACGCGCAAACCAGCTTGTGTTTTTTGCACTATAATCTACATCATTAAACTCTCCATCGGTTTCAAATTGATAAAAGTTAAAACTAGAGTTTAAACGTATCCATTTTGCTGGATTGTATAATACACCTAATTCTGCGCCTGTACGATTATTTGTTGATAAATTAACAGGTATCGTTCTAATAATATCAATACCATCGGATGTTTGTAAGCCTGTATTTTCTTGAATTCGCTCGAAAGAATCTGTTTCGTGTTGGTAATATACCGAAGTTGTTAAGGTTAATTTTTCCCAACGTTTTAAGTATCCTAAATCGAATGCACTTGCAAAAGCAGGTCGTAAGTTTGGATTACCTTGAAATACGTTTGTTCGGCTAGATCTTGATGGAAACGGATTTATAAACCAACCACGTGGTCTGTTAATTCTTCGGTTATAACCAAATGTTATACTTTCTTCGGCATCTTCATCATTTTTCGATAAGCTATAAATAACGTTTAAAGTAGGGAATAGGCCTAAATAATTATTATCGAAAGTGGTTTGAATTGGAAAACCATATGATTCTTCTAATTCTTCTGCAGTTAATCTCGAATCTATATCACCTTTTAATTGCGTGTTTTCTAAGCGTAGGCCAAGTAAAAACGAAAATTTATTGAATTTTGTTCCGTATTGGGTATAAACTGCATTTACATTTTCGGTATAATCAAAAACATTTGATAATGTATCGTTAACAAATAAACTACCAGAATCTAAATCTTCTTGTTCTAATAAATAATCGGTTACAGAGTTTTCAAAATTTCCACGATATCCGGCTTCAAATCTTCCATTATCTCCAAGGGGTAACACATAGTCTACTTGAAATAAAGATTCGCTATCTTCTTCTTCTTGAGTAACGTTTTCAATTTGAAATCCTTCTGGATCGGTTTGATAAGTGTAATTATAATCTTCATTATAAAAAGTAAGTTGATCACTTTTACCTGTTTCAATTTGTATGTCGGCAGTTAATTCATGTCCAGAATCATCGAATTTAGTAATGTAATTTAATGCAAATTGAAAATTATTACCATCTTCGGTTTCTTTTTCAATTCTCTCGGTTTGTTCAACAAAGCTTTCGTTAATAAATCTATCACTTATATTTATTCCAGTATCTTCATCTTTTCCGTTTCTATAAAAAAATGTTCCTGTTAATGAGGTTTTATCAGAAAGGAAATATTCCATTCCTAGACTTCCATTAAAATTTTTATTAATTCGTTCTACTTCTTCATCTTCACGAACTCTGTCTATTTCATCATCTTCGGTATCAAAATAATCGGTATCACTAAAACTATTTCTTGGTGCATCAAAATAGCGGTATCCTAAGTTGGTAAACAAATTAAATTTTTCGGTTCTATAATTTAAATTTGTAGATAGGCCTAAATTATCAGGGTTTCCAAGTGTTAAATTTACAGAGCCATTAAACCCTAAAGTTTCTTGTTGACGTAAAATTATATTTAAAATACCTGCGGTTCCTTCGGCATCATATCTTGCAGAAGGTGATGTTATAACTTCTACACGTTCTATAGCTTCGGCAGGTAGTTGACTTAACACATTGGTATCTCCAAAACCAGCCATGGCAGATGGTTTGCCATTTATTAAAATTTTTACATTTTCATTTCCGCGTAGGCTTATTGCGCCTTCAACATCTACAGAAACAGATGGTACGTTATTTAAGGCATCGCTAACTGTACCGCCTGCTGTGGTTAAATCTTTACCTATATTGTAAACTTTTTTATCAAGTTTAATTTCAACAGTTGTTTTTTCTGCTATAATTTGTACGGCATCTAATGTAGCTAAATCCAGATCCATTGCAATGGTTCCTAAATTTTCGCTTTTAGTTAGGTTTTTATCTGTGTAAGAAATAGTTTTATAAGAAATGTATTCAATAGAAATATTGTAAACACCTGGCTTAACTTCAACATTAAAATTACCGTTAATATCTGTAATGCCTCCGCTAATAATTTTGTTTTCTGCTTTACTAAAAATAGATATTGACGCGTATTCAAGAGGATCTTGAGTTTCTGCATCAATAATTTTACCTTTAAGGGTAACTTCTTTTTCGTAATTTCTTGATTGTGAGTAGTTTTTAGAAATAAATAAAAAAGGAATAATAAGAGTAATTATAAATTTGCTCATCTAAAAAATAATGTTGGTTTGTTTTAGATTGCAAAAATAGAATATGCTTTAGGCTTTTCTGGTTAAAATTGTGTTAATACGAATTTATATAAGTTAAATGATTTGTTTTATAAGTTCTGGTGGCCTACCTATTACAGCTTTATTGCCGTTTATTACTATTGGACTTTTTATTATAACAGGGTAGTGGAGCATAATTTTAATTAGCTCGTCATCATTTAAATCTAGAAACTGAAGTAATGTTTTGTATATAGTATGCCCTAGCTTAATTAAGTCGATAGGTTTACAACCTAAAATAGAAATAATTCTTCTCAATTCATTTTCGGTAACATCCAAACCGTGATGAGATATTTCGTTAATTTGATTGCAATCTGTTTCTAAAATTTTAATACATTTTTTTGCAGCTCTACATCTTGGGTGTTGGTAAATTACAATCATAACACTTGTTTTGTTTATAAGTGGTATGTTAAAAAGTATCCTTACAGTTGTTTCCTAAATTATAGTTGAAATATTTTCAGGTGGTCGACCAACTACAGCTTTTTTACCATTTATTACTATTGGGCGCTCTATTAACTTAGGGAATTTTGCTAATGCCGATATAATTTCTGAATCTGATAATTCTTTATCCTTAAAGTTTTCTTTCCAAATGGCTTCGTTTTTTCTAACCAATTCTAAAGGTTTTATACCTAATAATTCAATAATTTCCTTTAATTTTTCTTCGGAAGGTGTATCTTCTAAATATTTTACAACTTTAAATTCTTTACCAGATTCTTCAAGTATTTGTAATCCTTCTCTAGATTTTCTGCAACGATTATTATGGTAAATGGTTATCATAAATTAATTAATGTTTATGTTGTAATCTTTTAATTGTTCTATTAATAATTCGGGAGATTCAAAGCGAATGCCATTAATTCCTAGTTTATTGGCAGCTTCTATGTTGCGCAAGTTATCGTCTATAAAAATGGCGTTTTCGGCAGTAATATTATAACGTTCTAAGGTTAAATTGTAAATCTCATCGAAAGGTTTTCTTGTGTTTTCATCTCCTGAAACAACAATGCCTTCGAACCATTTTAAAAATTCGAAGCGTTGAAGAGCTATTGGAAATAATTCTGAACTCCAATTGGTTAATGCAACTACTTTATAATTGGTGTTTTTAACAAAATAATCTAAAATTTTTACAGTGCCTTCAATCGGACCAAGTAGCATTTCTTCCCAACGACCGTAATATTGTAAAATTTCGGTTTTGTATTCTGGGTACTTTTCAGTTAAAACTTTGTTAGCTTCTTCTATGGTTCGCCCAGCGTCTTGCTCTTCGTTCCAATCTAAAGTGCAAATATTTTGTATAAACCATTTCGCTTTTTCAGCATCACCATTAAATACATCAGTAAATAAATGTTCTGGACTCCAGTTTACTAAAACACCACCAAGATCGAATATTATTGCGTTTATATCTTTCATAATTGATTATTGTCTTCTGTTTTTTGCCCCATTAGCATTAAATACGATTTTAAAAAGGCATCTATATTACCATCCATTACAGCATCAACATTCCCAGTTTCAAAACCAGAACGAACGTCTTTTACTAGTTTATAAGGATGCATAACGTAGTTTCTAATTTGGCTACCCCATTCAATTTTCATTTTACCAGCTTCAATATCTTCACGTTGTGCTAGTTGTTTTTGTAGCTCGATCTCATATAATTGAGATTTAAGCATTTGCATAGCTCTAGAACGGTTATCGTGTTGCGATCGGGTTTCTGAACATGAAATTTGAATACCTGTTGGTTTGTGAGTAAGTTGTACTTTTGTTTCAACCTTATTTACATTTTGACCACCAGCGCCACTTGAACGTGCCGTTGTTATTTCAATGTCTGCAGGGTTTATTTCAATTTCAATAGTATCATCAACCAATGGGTAAACGTAAACCGAAGCAAAACTAGTATGGCGTTTTGCATTACTATCAAAAGGAGAAATTCGCACTAAACGATGTACGCCATTTTCACCTTTTAACCAACCAAAAGCAAAATCGCCTTCAATTTCTAAGGTTACGGTTTTAATACCAGCAACATCGCCTTCTTGAAAGTTGAGTTCTTTTACTTTAAAACCGCTTTTTTCGGCATACATTAAATACATGCGCATTAGCATACTTGCCCAGTCGCAACTTTCTGTACCGCCAGCACCAGCAGTTATTTGTAAAACGGCACTTAAGCTATCGCCTTCATCAGAAAGCATATTTTTAAACTCTAGTTTTTCAATAGTTTCTAGAGCTTTTTGGTAGCGTGTTTCAACATCTTCGGCAGTAGCTTCGTCTTCTTTGTAAAATTCGTAAATTACCTCTAAATCTTCAACTAAGGTTTTGGAGGTTTCGTAGTCTTTCACCCAACTTTTCTTTTCACGAAGTGATTTCATAACCAATTCGGCTTGCTTCGAATCGTTCCAAAAATTAGGATCGAAGGTTTGTTCTTCTTCGTTTTGTATTTCTATAAGTTTGGCTTCTATGTCAAAGATAGTGCCTAAGTTTGTCAAGGCGGGTATTAAGATCTTTTACTTGATCGAGTGTAATCATTTTAAAATATTTTAGGCGAAATTAATATAAATATAGTTTTTTATAAAAGGATTATTTAATAATCTCATAAATATATATATGCCATTGTTTTAATAAGAGATATTGCATAAATTTAAAATCTTATATATCCAATTTATGAAACAGCTTTCCTTTTTACTTTTTGTCTTTTTTCTGCCTTTTTATATCTTTTCTCAAAGCATAAACTTAGATGAAACTAAAGCTTACAATGGGTATTTTAATTTTTATTACAACGAGGATACTGATAAAATTTATTTAGAAGTTAAAACCTTAAATGAACCTTTTTTATATGTTAACTCGTTAGCTACAGGAGTTGGATCTAACGATATTGGATTAGATAGAGGCCAATTAGGAGATGAACGTGTAGTTGAGTTTAAAAAAGCAGGTAATAAATTGTTATTAATTCAGCCAAATTTAAAATTTAGAGGCATTACAGATAATGAATTGGAAAAGAAAAGTATTGAGGAAGCCTTTGCTAAGTCTGTACTTTATGGTTTTAAAATTGTTAAAACTACTAATAAATCTTATATAATTGACATAACTTCTTTTCTATTGCAAGATGCACATGGTGTAGCAAACCGATTAAAGTCGCAAGGAAATTATAAGTTAGATGTTAGCAAAAGTGCTTTAGCTTTAGAGCGCACAAGAGCTTTTCCTAATAACATTGAATTTGAAGCGATGCTAACCTTTAAAGGAGATGCTAAAGGTAAATATATAAAAAGTGTGGTTCCTACAGCATCTTTAGTTAGTGTAATTCAACACCATAGTTTTATTAAATTACCAGATAATGACTATAAAAAACGTGAGTTTGATGTAAGGAGCGGGGCAATTTCAATTTCGTATTTAGATTATGCAACACCTGTACAAGAGCCAATTAATAAGCGTTATATAATAAGACATAGGTTAGAAAAGAAAAAACCAAATTCTGCAATTTCTGAAGCTAAAGAACCTATAATTTATTATTTAGATTCAGGAACTCCAGAACCAATAAAATCTGCGCTTTTAGAAGGTGCAAGTTGGTGGAATGAAGCTTTTGAAGCTATCGGGTTTAAAAATGCATTTCAAGTAAAAATGTTACCAGAAGGAGCAGACCCTATGGATTGCAGATACAACGTTATTCAATGGGTACATCGTGCTACAAGAGGATGGAGTTACGGCGCGAGTGTTGTAGACCCAAGAACAGGAGAAATTATTAAAGGACATGTAAGTTTAGGGAGCTTAAGAATTCGTCAAGATTTTTTAATTGCGCAAGCGTTGTCTAATAAACCTTTTGCAGAACGCGATGATAATTATGAAGCTATGCTAAATATGGCTCTTGCCAGAATTAGACAATTAAGTGCGCACGAAGTAGGGCATACACTTGGTTTTGCTCACAATTTTGCAGCTAGTACTAATAATAAAGCTTCAGTTATGGATTATCCGCATCCAAGTTTTACCTTAAAAAATGGAAACATTGATTTTAGTAATGCATATGCAAAAGGTATTGGTGAATGGGATAAAGTTACCACAGCGTATAGTTATTCTGAATTTTCAAATAAAACTAATGAAAAAGAGGCTTTAAATACTATTTTAACCCAAGCAACAAATAAGAATTTACAATTTATATCAGATTATGATGCGCGCGCCAAAGGTGGAGCTCATGCTTTTGCACATTTATGGGATAATGGAAAAACTATTGTAGATGAATTAAATAATATTTTGAATATTAGAGAAACTGCAATTAAAAACTTTTCTAAAGACAACATACGTGCTAATGAGCCTTATAGCCTTCTTGAAGATGTTTTTGTACCATTATATTTTTTACACAGATACCAAACCGAAGCTACAACAAAAATAATAGGGGGCTTAAATTATAATTATGCTACAAAAAACGATAACCAATTAATTGTTGAAACAATTGATTATAGCAAACAAAAAGAAGCGTTAAATGTTTTATTAAAAACTATTGATGCCGAAGTACTAGCAATTCCTAAAGATAAATTAGGTTTGTTCCCACCAAGAGCTTTCCGTTATAACAGAACTAGAGAATCTTTTAAAAGTAGAACAGGAGTGGCTTTTGATGCATTAAGTGCCTCGGCTACAGCTAGCGAATTTACTTTAGGGTTTTTATTGCATCCAGAAAGAGTTAACAGGTTAATTCAGCAAAAAAGTTTAAATAGTTCGCAATTAGGATTACAAGAAGTTTTAAATGCCATAACAGAAAATACATTTTATAAAAACCACAATAGTAGCTATTTAACAGAGGTACAACAAATGATTAATTTAAATTATTTAGAACAACTTTTTAATTTAGCAAACAATGAAGCCTGCTTTTTTCAAGTAAAAGCTATTGTAAATAATACGCTAGATGAATTGTATCAGGAATTAGGAAGCGATATTTATGCCAAAGAATACAAACGTTTAATAGAACAATTTAAAAAGAATCCTGAGTTGTTTAAAGAAGATAAAGCACCTAAAATTCCTGATGGATCTCCCATAGGAACAGATGCTTGCAACTATCAAGAATATTAATAATAGTTATTGTTGCTGTTGCGAATATTGATTGAGTTTTTCATCAGGTAAATTATAAAATATTGCAGCAATACAATCTGTTTCATTTATTCCATCAGCAACTTTTATATATTGATAATTTATTAAGCAATTATTTATAATATCAAAACCAATCCAGCCAATATTATAAATATAACATTCTACCCAATTATGCCATTGAGATATGTGTTTTCTGGACATTAAATAACCAGAAACAAACCTAGTAGGAACTTGATTTAACTTTGAGAAATAACAGAATTTATCGAGTTTGTTTTCTAATTGTTTAGATTGATTTACATATTTCATTAAAACTTTCAAGTTTTTAAAAATGGAAAGTTTATTATTAAAGACAAAAAATGTTGCAGAATTGTAATTAATTGAAGAACCAGGGTTTAAATACACATCATAGGTGTTTTTTATAACTTTTGTGATTGCTTTTGAACTATTAAAAAACAGCTTTAATTTATTTAAAAAACTGTTTTTTAGCGATTTAACAAAATTAACTTCAACAATAAATTTAGAATCAAATTTTATAAAACCAATCATTTTTTTTGGCTTAACGGTAATTATCCTGTAGTTAAAATTATTGTTTTGTTCATCTATAATTGCAGGGATATTCGTGCGGTAATTACTTGAAATTAATTTTTGTGAATTGTTATTTGTAGGCGTTACTAAAAACAGCCAAGTAGCACTTGTAACAGGCTGCTTGAATTTTTTTGTATAAGAGTATGTTATGGTGTAAAGCTTTTTCACACCTAGTAGTTTTAGTAATTAAAATATTCTTCTTCTAATTTAGAACTTATATTCATCAAACATTTTAGCGTATCATCTATAAATATACCTACGTTACTTTGTATTTCATTAATAGTTTTAAACTCGTAGTCCGCACGCATTTTACCAATTAAAAATGCGGCAGAATTAACTGTTTTTACTTTACTGGCATCTAAATTACATATGTGTAAGTAAGTTTGATTTAAACTATTCATTACCGAACGTGGGCAATTAGGGTTTAAAATTAAAAAATTTAGCGTATTTAGCTGTGCTGGAGATTTTCTATACAAACTACGCATCATATCATATGACTCTGCACATTTAAGTAAAGTAGTCCATTCGTAACTGTTTCTAATAGGTTTAGAATAGCTACTTATAGCTTTTTCGGCATCAAATAATTTTGTTTGAATAATTCTTGTTATTTGCGTAGCGCGTTCTATATTAATGCCTAACATAATTAAAGCAAAAATATCGTTATGCAACAAAGTACCCCGTATTTTACCACGCAAAATAGCAGTGTTTTCGGTAACGCTGGTAGTAAAATCATAAAGCCCGTTTTTAACAAATCTATCTTTAGGATAATTCATAACAAAATGATAGAATTTATTTATAGCCTCGTAAAACTCTGTAGATATTAAATCGCGGGCGTTACTGGCATTTTGTCGAGCTATTTTTATGCAACTTAAAATAGAATACAATTTTTCTGGATTTAGGCCTACATTATAAAGCACTTCTTCTTCTACTAATGTGCTTTGGTCCTCTACACGATCGTCTACCATTCCGTAAATAGAATTTAGTACAAATGGTCTAGACTGCGATAAAATATTTGGCGCATCAAGCGAAGAAAAATAGTTAACATTTAAAAATCGTGCAGTATGTTCGGCACGTTCAATATAGCGTCCCATCCAGAACAAATCGTTTGCAACTCTTGCTAGCATATAATTTTGTTTATTTTTTTAGTACCCAAGTATCTTTAGATCCGCCACCTTGAGACGAATTCACTATTAAATTTCCTTTTTTTAGCGCCACTCTAGTTAAGCCTCCTTTTAGCACAAATTCTTGGTCTTGCCCTAACAAGGTGTATGTTCTTAAATCTACATGGCGTTGCTCGAAAGAAGAGGTATCTTCAATATAAGTGGCATGAACAGAAAGTGACATAATAGGTTGTGCTATATATTTTCTTGGGTTTTCTTTAATTACAATTTTTACTTTTTCTATTTCGTCTTTAGTAAGTTTACTTCCTATAGAAATACCATAACCTCCAGCTTCATCAACAGGTTTTATTACGAGTTTATCAATATTTTCTAGAATATATTTTAAATCGTCTGGCTTGCTACAGTGGTATGTATGTACATTGTTTAAAATAGGTTCTTCTTTTAAGTAATACCTTATAATTTCTGGCATGTATGTATATATGGCCTTATCGTCTGCAACACCAGTTCCTGGGGCATTTGCTAAAGTTACATTACCATTTATATAGGCTGAAAATAAACCTTTTACACCTAAAACAGAATCTTTATTAAAAACATCAGGATCTATAAAATCATCATCAATTCTTCTGTATATAACATCAACACGCTTTGGGCCGTAAATTGTTTTCATGTAAACAAAATCGTTTTCTACAAATAAATCACGTCCTTCAACAAGTTCAATACCACTAGTTTTTGCTAAAAATTGATGCTCGTAATAAGCTGAATTGTATACACCAGGCGTTAAAATAACACAGGTAGGTGAATCTACGTTTTGTGGTTTTACAGATTCGAGCATTTCTAGTAAGTTTTCAGAATAATCTGTAACGTTATGTATTTCATAATGATTAAATACGCCAAATAAAGCGCGCTTTAAAGCGTTACGATTACCAACAACGTAGCTAACCCCTGATGGACAACGAATGTTATCTTCTAATACATAATATTTTCCATCACTATGTTTTATTAAATCTGTTCCAGATATATGATTATAAATTTTATTTGGTGGCGAAAAATTCATCATTTGCTTAAGATAATTTCCAGACGAATTAATTAATTCAATCGGAACAATGCCGTCGCGAATAATATTTTTATTATGATAAATATCCCATAAAAATGTATTTAAAGCTTTACAACGTTGTAAAACACCAGTTTCAATAGTTTCCCACTCTTTCGCTTCAATAATTCTTGGAAATAAATCAAAAGGAAATATTTTTTCTTGTGCTTGATCATCGCTGTAAACTTGAAAAGTAATACCTTGATTAAAAAAAGCAGCTTTAGCTTTTTCATTTAAAGAAGCAAAATCTTGTATAGAATGATTTCTATATAAATCGAAAATTTTTTGATAAGTTGGCCTTACATTTTTATTTACATCAAAAATTTCATCATATAAATTATTATTATTTTGATAAGAAGAGAAAATAGGATTTGTATTCATTGACTTTATATGATTTATTTTTACCAATTTACATAATTATTACAATTTAACTTATGATAATAATTTATTAATATTTAGCGTTTGTTAATAAAATATTATTTTTCATTGTTGAATTTTACTATAATCGTAATATTGAATTAATTTAATATAAGATTTTTGGATTTTAATTAAAATAAATAAACTAATAAATAATTGATTAATAATATATTAAAGTGATAGATTTAAGGAGCGATACAGTTACAAAGCCAACAAAAGAAATGTTGGAAGCTATGATGCGTGCAAAAGTAGGTGACGATGTTTTTCGGGAAGATACCACGGTTAATTTGTTAGAAGAACACATAGCTAAAATGTTTAATAAAGATATGGCTTTGTTTTTCCCTAGCGGCACCATGGCCAACCAAACTGCAATAAAACTACATACGCAACCTGGAGATCAAATAATTTGCGATAAATACTCTCATATTTTTAACTATGAATCTGGAGGAGTATCATTTAACAGTGGTGTGTCTTGTAATTTATTAGATGTGAACAATGGTTTTTTTACAGCAAAAGATGTTGAAAACGCTATTAACCCAAGTGCTTATTATTATAGTAAAACCAGTTTGGTAGAAATTGAAAACACAGCAAATAGGCGAGGAGGTTCTTGTTGGGATTTTAATGAAATAAAAAAGATAAAAGCAGTTTGCACTAAAAATAATTTAGGTTTTCATTTAGATGGCGCACGTTTATGGAATGCTTTAGTAGCTAAAAAAGAAACAACCGAACAATATGGAGAAGTTTTCGATACAATTTCAGTGTGCTTAAGTAAAGGTTTAGGTTGCCCAATTGGTTCCGTTTTAGTTGGTGATGCCAAAATTATGGAAAATGCTATTAGAGTTCGAAAAATATTTGGAGGAAACATGCGGCAAGCAGGATATTTAGCTGCTGCAGGAATTTATGCTTTAAACAATCATGTAGAGCGATTAGCGCAAGATCATGAAAAAGCAAAAAATATTGCAGACGTGTTATCTAAATTATCAATTATAAAATCTGTTGAGCCTACCGAAACTAATATTGTAATTTTTGAATTAAATGCAGGTGTTTCAGAAAACGAATTCGTAAAAAAATTAGCTGCTAAAAATATACATATTATAAGTATGGGCGGAAACAAACTTCGTATGGTTACACATTTAGATTATACCGACGCTATGCACGAAAAAGTTTTATTAACCTTAAATAAAATGTTTAGCTAATACCTTAAAATAATTCTAAAAAAAAAGAGCCTTCAATTAAAAGGCTCTTTTTTTTTATTTAAAACGCTTAGTTTTATTTAAATAAATCCATACCAGGTATATTCGGCATGCCTTGTTTAGCTACAGCAGCAAGTTCAGTTTCATTAATTTTTGTTGCTTTTTCAATCGCTTTATTTAAGGTTAAAATTAAATAATCTTCAAGTTCTTCTTTATCTTGAATTAAAGCATCATCAATTTCAATAGATTTAATAGATCTATTTGCTGTTAAAGTTATTTTTAATTTACCATCATTACTGGACTCATCAACCAAAACAGTATCTAAACGCTTTTTAGTATCTTCTACTTTTTGCTGGGTTTCTTTAAGTTTTCCCATCATATTCATCATATCTCCAAACATGTCGCTTTTAATTTTAATATTACAGTTACAAAACTATTTAATTTTTCTATTTTTGAGGGCTAAAATTTTAAGATTTATTTCCTTTTGAAAAAAGATATACAAGCCCCAGTAGCAAAACAAATAGCCAAGACTTTACAAATTCATAACGACAGTAGAGTTGACAATTATTATTGGCTGAACGAAAGAGAAAACCCAGAGGTTGTTAGTTATTTAAATGCCGAAAACGATTATACCAAAAGTATGATGGCGCATACCGAAGAGTTTCAAAAACAATTGTTTGAAGAAATGAAAGGTAGAATTAAAGAAGACGACACCTCTGTGCCATACAAACTTAATGGTTATTGGTATGTTACACGATTTGAAACAGGAAAAGATTATCCTATTTACTTACGAAAAAAGGAAACACTAGAGGCTCCAGAAGAAATAATCTTCGATTGTAATATTTTAGCTAAAGATCATTCGTATTTTAATTTAGGAAGTATTGCCATTAGTCCAGATAATAAAATGGCTGCATTTTCAACAGATACGGTTAGCCGAAGGCAATATAATATTCAAATAAAAAATTTAGAAACCGGAGAGATTCTTGAAGATAAAATTATAAACACAACAGGACGAGCTACTTGGGCAAACGACAATAAAACATTGTTTTATAGCAGAAAAGATGAAGTTACCTTGCGCTCGCACAAAATTTTTAAGCATAGATTAGGAGAAAGTGTGGAGCAAGACAAGGAAGTGTTTTTTGAAACCGATGAAACCTTCAATACATTTGTTTACAAAACAAAATCGAAAAAGTATATTGTAATTGGCTCTTCCAGTACGTTAACTACCGAATACCGTATTTTAAATGCCGACACACCTGATGGAGATTTTAAAATTTTCCAAGAGCGCACACAGGATTTAGAGTACTCTATTGCGCATTATAAAAATAGTTTCTACATTATTTCTAATGCAAACGGCGCACAAAACTTTAAGTTATCTAAAACAAACGAAGACAATACAGAACTAGAACATTGGGAAGATGTTTTACCACATCGAGCAGAGGTTTTAATTGAAGATATAGAAATTTTCAAAGACTATTTAGTAGTTAACGAGCGCGAAAATGGATTAAATAAACTACGTATTATAAGCTGGAATGGCGATGAAGATTATTATCTGCCGTTCAACTCAGAAACCTATACAACATATATTGGAAATAACCCAGATTTTAATAGTAACGAACTGCGTTATGCATATAACTCGTTAACTTCACCAAGTTCTGTAATAGATTATAATTTTAAAACTAAAACTAGTGAAATTAAAAAAGAGCAAGAGGTTTTAGGAGGGCAGTTTAAAAAAGAAAATTATGAATCTAAACGTATTTGGGCTACAGCCAGAGATGGTGTAAAAGTTCCAATGTCTTTGGTTTACAAAAAAGGAATAAAGTTAGATGGCAACAATCCGCTTTTACAATATGCATACGGTTCATATGGCTCAACTATCGATCCTTCTTTTTCAAGCATCCGTTTAAGTCTGCTAGATCGTGGATTCATTTATGCTATTGCGCATATTCGTGGCGGCGAATATTTAGGTCGCCATTGGTACGAAAACGGTAAATTATTAACTAAAAAAAATACGTTTACAGATTTTATAGATTGTTCAAAGCATTTAATAGAACAAAAATATACTTCAGAAAAACATTTATATGCTTACGGAGGTTCTGCGGGTGGCTTACTTATGGGAGCTGTAATTAATATGAATCCAGAATTATATAATGGTGTGTTAGCAGCCGTACCTTTTGTAGATGTAGTTACTACAATGTTAGATGACACTATTCCACTAACCACAGGTGAGTACGACGAATGGGGAAACCCAAATAATGCAGAATATTATTTTTATATGAAGTCTTATTCGCCGTACGACAATGTGCAATCTAAAGCGTACCCAAATATGCTAGTAACAACTGGTTTACACGATTCGCAAGTGCAATACTGGGAGCCAGCTAAGTGGGTGGCTAAACTAAGGGAGTTAAAAACCGATAACAATAAATTACTTTTACATACCGATATGGATGCTGGACATGGTGGGGCATCAGGACGGTTTGAAAGTCTAAAAGAAGTGGCTTTAGAGTATGCTTTTTTATTAGATTTAGAAGGAATTCATGGCTGATAAAAAAAAAAGTCATACTTTTGTTTAGTTATAAGCTACTTTTCATAGACTTATTTTAAGTAGCTTAAAATTAACTTTTATGAAAAACAGAAATCAAGTATTTGATAATGTATTAGATTTAGTAGGCAATACACCACTTGTAAGGCTAAATCGAATTACTTCGGAATTTGAAGGAGATTTTTATGCTAAAATAGAATCTTTTAATCCTGGTCAATCATCAAAAGACAGAATTGCACTTTATATTATTGAAGAAGCAGAACGTAAAGGCATACTTTCTCCTGGAGATACAATTATTGAAACTACATCAGGTAATACAGGTTTTAGTATTGCTATGGTAAGTATAATTAAAGGTTATGAGTGTATTTTAGCTGTTAGTTCAAAATCTTCTGCAGATAAAATAGATATGCTTAAAACCATGGGAGCAAAGGTTTATGTTTGTCCTGCGCATGTAAGTGCAGACGACCCAAGATCTTATTACCAAGTAGCAAAGCGTTTACATGAAGAGCGCAAGGGTTCTGTTTACATTAACCAATACTTTAACCAATTAAATATTGAAGCGCATTATCAATCCACAGGCCCAGAAATATGGAAGCAAACCGGTGGTGAAATAACACATTTGGTAGCATGTAGCGGAACTGGAGGAACTATTTCTGGAACTGCACGATTTTTAAAAGAGCAAAATCCTAATATTAAGGTAATAGGTGTTGACGCTTTTGGTTCTGTAATAAAAAAATATCATGAAACTCGCGAGTTTGATGAAAAAGAAATTTATCCTTACAGAATTGAAGGTTTAGGTAAAAATTTAATACCAGCAGCCACAGATTTTGATGTTATTGACGAGTTTGTTAAAGTTACTGACGAAGAAAGCGCTCACACTGCTAGACAAATTGCTAAAACCGAAGGTATATTTGCTGGATACACATCAGGAGCAGTAATGCAAGCCATTAAGCAGTTAGGAGAAGAAGGACGTTTTACAAAATCAGACAAAGTTGTAGTTATATTTCCAGATCATGGTTCTAGATACATGAGCAAAGTTTATAGCGAAAAGTGGATGAACGACCAAGGCTTTTTCGATAGTGTTAATGAGGTTTCAACCCAAAAAATTGAATATATAAAATAAAATATTACAAGCAATAATAAAAAAGGTGTTTTACATAGGTGTAGAACACCTTTTTTTAGTTGTTTTTTTAATAATTGAACATTAAAAATTATGTTCAATCCTATAAAATACTTAATTTTGCCACCACTAAATAAAAACGGCTTTTCTCAAAACTACACAAACTGTGTTTATATATTTTTTGAAACGTTTTAGTTATAACTTTTTAATAGCCATAAGAATTTTTAAATGAAAGATTTATTTGATAAAATTTATAGAGATAAAGGACCTTTAGGAAAATGGGCATCTCATGCTGAAGGATATTTTGTATTTCCTAAATTAGAAGGAGAAATTTCTAACAGAATGAAATTTCAAGGAAAAGAAGTTATAACTTGGAGTATTAACGATTATTTAGGTTTAGCCAATCATCCTGAAGTAAGAAAGGTTGATGCTGAAGCTGGTGCTAAATATGGTTCGGCCTACCCAATGGGAGCTAGAATGATGTCTGGTCATACAGAATTACACGAACAACTTCAAAACGAATTAGCAGCATTTGTTAAAAAAGAAGCCGCTTATTTATTAAATTTTGGTTACCAAGGCATGGTTTCTACTATCGATGCTTTAGTATCTAAAAATGATATTATTGTTTACGATGTAGATGCTCACGCATGTATAATTGATGGTGTGCGTTTACACCATGGTAAACGTTTTACATATAAGCACAACGATGTTGAAAGTTTAGAAAAAAACTTAGAGCGTGCTACTAAAATGGCAGAACAAACGGGTGGAGGAATTTTAGTAATTTCTGAAGGTGTTTTTGGAATGCGAGGAGAGCAAGGTCGTTTAAAAGAAATTGTTGAGCTTAAAAAGAAGTTTAACTTTAGGTTATTTGTTGATGACGCTCATGGTTTTGGGACTTTAGGTGCAACTGGCGCAGGTGCAGGCGAGGAGCAAGGTGTTCAAGATGATATTGATGTATACTTTGCTACATTTGCAAAATCTATGGCAAGTACAGGTGCTTTTATTGCGGCCGATCAAGAAATTATCGATTATTTAAAGTATAACCTACGTTCGCAAATGTTTGCAAAGTCACTACAAATGCAATTAGTTGTTGGTGCTTTAAAACGTTTAGATATGTTGCGTACAATGCCTGAGTTAAAACAAAACTTATGGACTATTGTTGATGCGTTACAATCTGGATTAAAAAAACGTGGCTTCGATATTGGTACAACACAAAGTTGTGTAACTCCTGTTTATTTAAAAGGAAGTATTCCTGAGGCTATGGCACTTGTAAAAGATTTACGTGAAAATTATGGGGTTTTCTGTTCTATTGTGGTTTACCCAGTAATACCTAAAGGATTAATTTTATTAAGAATGATTCCTACAGCTACACATACTTTACAAGATGTAGAAGAAACACTTAATGCTTTTGATGCTATTAGAGAACGATTAGATAACGGAACTTACAAAAGATTGTCTGCTGCTGTTATGGCAGAAATGGAAGATAAATAGTTTATAAAAGATTAAAACTTAAAAAACCGATTCTATTAAAGAATCGGTTTTTTTGTTTATAGTAACTTTTTATAAGTTTTTCTACGTTTAGTAATTTTTGGATTAAAATTTTTCCAAATATTTTGAATAGCAATATTGTCTTCCAACTCTGGAGTACGATGGCAATTTTTTATTCCTCGTTTTTTAAATATTGGGTAATACTCACTAAATAAAATGCCATGAACACCTTTGTTTTGGTAATCTTCACGAATACCTATTAAATAAAAAACAACATCTTTACTATGTTTTTTTGCATGTAAAATATGTGTAAAACCTAACGGGAATAACTTTCCGTTGGCTTTTTGTAATGCTTCAGAAAAATTAGGCATTACTATTGAAAACCCTACTAAATCATCATTTGCATCAACTACAAATTTAATATACTCAGGGTTTATAAAACTGATAAATTTCTTTTTAAAATATTCTTTTTGTACATCGTTAATAGCTACAAATGACGATAATTTAGCGTAAGTTTGGTTAAATAAATCAAACATTTTATCGACATAAGGCATAACATCTTCAGTTTTTGTGAAATTTAAAGCCTTTAATTTGTAACGCCTTTTAATTAAAGATTGAATTTTTGTAAAATCATCTGGATTTACATCATCAAAAGAAAAAATACTTTCTCTATAAGATTTCTCTTCTGTATAGTTTTCAGCCTCATAATGTTTTATATAATATGGGTAGTTATACCAAGTAACCATGCTAGAGATGGTTTCAAAACCCTCACTCATTACTCCAACTTTATCTAAGTTAGAAAATCCTACGGGGCCTTCTGTGTATTCTAGGTTGTTAGCTTTTCCTATTTCTTCAACTTTTTTTAATAAAGCTGAAGAAACTTCCAAATCATCAATAAAATCAAACCAACCAAAACGCATTTTTTTTTGGTTAAGTTCTTTAATTTCTTTCCAATTAATAATGGCTGCAACACGACCTACAACTTCGTTGTTTTTGTATGCTAAAAATAATCTGGCTTCTGCGTCAAGAAATACAGGATTTATTTTAGTGTCAAAAGATTTCATTTCTTCACTAATAATAGGAGGGACCCAATATTTTGAGTTTTTGTATAGTTTAAATGGAAATTTTACAAATGTTTTTAAATCCTTTTTAGATTTTACTTCTTTAAGTGTAATTGTACTCATATAAATGATTGACGTTATATATAATTAAAAATCAATTTCCTTTTTTTGATTTCGTTTAATAACGTTTTCTTGGTTGTTGTTATCTTTATTTTTCTTGTTTTTAACTTTTTTACCGCGTTTCGCTACATCTTTTTTAGAATTTCCATTATCAATTTCTTTATCCTTATGAAAATCAAGTCTATAAGATGCGCCAATGGTAGCATTAAAAACAGAGGGGGTGTCTTTAAAATTTGTTGTTACTGCTGCATCAATTTGAAAATCTTTTCCTAATAAATATGCAGCACCACCTCTTAATAAGTTATCGGCATAAAAATCGCTTTTTATGCCTTGTGTTTCAGCAAAAATAACCCATTTTGGATTAAATGAATGTGTCAATGTTAATATGTATTGAAAATCAGATTGGTCTGTGCCAATTCTATCCTTTATAAAATTCATTACAAAAACCCATCCGCCAGAAAAATTGTGCTGTGTTGCTATCATAATTTTTGGGCTAACACCTTCTACGCCTGCTGTAACATATGGGTTATCTTCAAGATCATAGTTAGCTCCTAAATAAACAGCAACTGCAGGTATTAAAGATTTCCATTTAAATCTGTTATTAGCTTTCCAGCTGTAAAGGTTTGGTTTTTCTTCTCCAGCATGTTTATAAGGGTCGTAAACCAAATATTTAGCTCCTAATGCTAAAAATTTAAAATTTCCTCGTTTATCATCAACAGCAAATTCAGAATCAAAAGTTTTTGTATCGCGCTGAAATGTGCCTTCTATATTAATTTCTAATGGCTCCCATAACAGTCCGTAACGAGCAGCAAAATCAACACCCCAACCTGATACTGAATAAGATGGCGATGGTTCACGTTCTTCTTTAACCATATAAGGACCTACTTCAAATTGCGCAACATTTGTTCCTACAGAAAAAGCGCTTCTAGAAACACCTGGGCGATTAGAATTTATAACATCTGTGTATTGGCCATAACTTAATGTGCTACAACAAATAAATAAGGCTGCTAATAAAGTTTTGTTTAAGTTCATAATTAAATTGGGGTTGTTTATTGATGCATTTTACAATACGAGTTTCAAATATAGAGATTTTATAAATTTTTTATCATTATTCAACGTTTTTTAAATGTATAGAATTGTATTTTTGTGAAAAAATTATTTCTATGCAATACGCATCGGCAGTTGGTTTAGTAAGAACAATTTTAATTATTCTATTAATTTATTTTGGAATAAAAATATTGTCACGATTATTTACGCCTTTTTTTCTGAAATTTGTTGCAAAAAAAGCTGAAGAACGTTTTGGAGGACAATTTTCTCAGTTTCAACAACAAAAGAAACAAAACCCTAAGAAAGAAGGAGAAGTTACTATTGATAAAATGCCAAAACCTAAATCTTCAAATAAAAAAGTTGGTGAATACGTCGACTTCGAGGAAATTGATTAATTTTCACATTCATACATAACCTATTTAAATGAATTTTTCTTTTAAAAAATTACTGCCTCATCTATTAATAATTTCTGGTTTTGTGGTAGTTGCTTTAGCTTATTTTAACCCTGTTTTGCAAGGTAAGACTATATACCAAAACGACATTGTTCAGTTTATTGGTATGAGCAAACAACAAAAAGATTACAAAGTAAAAACAGGAGAGGAAACATATTGGACAAACAGTGCGTTTGGTGGCATGCCAACATATCAATTAGGAGCAAAATACCCACACAATTACATTAAAAAGTTAGATTTAATCTTGCGTTTTTTACCGCGTCCTGCCGACTACCTGTTTTTGTATTTACTTAGTTTTTATGTGCTATTATTGGTTTTAAAAGTAGATTTTAAATTAGCAGCCTTGGGCGCTCTAGCTTTTGGGTTTTCAACATATTTAATAATTATTTTAGGTGTTGGTCATAATAGTAAAGCACATGCAATTGCTTATATGCCACTAGTTTTAAGTGGTATTTTGTTAGTTTTTCAAAAGAAATATATTGGTGGTTTTTTACTAACTACAATAGCTATGGGGTTAGAACTGGTTTCTAACCATTTCCAGATGACTTATTACTTAATGTTTTTGGTAATTATTCTTGGTATAGTGTATTTTATTGATGCCTTTAAAAAGAAAACTTTACCACATTTTTTTAAGTCTGTGGCAATTTTATTTGGGGCTGTTGCTTTATCAATAGCATTAAATGCAACAAATATTTTGGCAACACAAGAATATGTAAAAGAAAGTAAACGTGGTAAAAGTGAATTAACAGTAAATGTAGATGGGTCAGATAAAGAAACTACATCTGGGTTAACTAAAGATTATATAACACAATTTAGTTATGGTTTAGCCGAAACTTTTAATTTGTTTATTCCACGTTTTATGGGTGGTGGCAATGGAGAAAATTTAGGTAAAGATTCTGCTACTTATGAAGCTGTTAGAAAATTAGGAGCATCTACAACTGAAGCTGCAGAGTTTGCAAAAAGCGCACCAATGTATTGGGGCGATCAACCCATTGTTGAAGCTCCGGCGTATATTGGCGCTGTGGTGATCTTCTTATTTGTGTTTGCCTTGTTTTTGGTAAAAGGACGGTTAAAATGGTGGCTTGTTAGTGGTGCAATATTTTCTCTTTTGCTCTCATACGGGAAAAACTTAGGATTTTTAACCAATTTCTTTATCGATTATGTGCCGCTTTATAATAAGTTTAGAGCTGTAACTTCAATTCAAGTTATTTTAGAATTATGCGTACCTGCATTAGCTATATTTGGTTTGGTGCGTTTGTTTAATAATTTTGAGAAAGATGAAGAAAAACTAAAAGCATTAAAATATGCTACCGCAATTACAGGTGGTATAGCGCTTATATTTTTATTATTTAAGTCATCGTTGTTTGATTTTGTTGGTGTTAACGATGGTTATTATCGCCAAAGTTACGGGCAAGATTTTGTTGATGCTTTAAAAACAGATAGAAAATCCATATTTACAACAGATACTTTACGAAGTTTAGTATTAGTTATAATTGCGGCGGGCTCTATCTTATGGTATTTAAAAAACAAATTAAAAGAAAAATGGGTAATTACTATTTTTGCTGTATTAATATTATTTGATTTAGTAGGGGTTGACAGACGCTATGTTAATAACAATGATTTTGTATCGAGTATCGCAATGAACAAACCGTTTGATGCAAACCCAATTGATAAAGAAATATTAAAAGATAAATCGCATTTTAAGGTTTTCGATTTAGTTTCAGGCCCCTCAAAACCTTCTTATTTTCACAATTCATTAAATGGTTATAATGCTGCAGAATTAAGGAGATACAGTGAGGTTTTCGATTGGTACGTATCGCAAAATAACATGAACGTGCTTAATATGTTAAACACAAAATATATTATAGCGCAAGATCAAGAAGGAAATATGTTTCCTTATAAAAATGATGATGCCAATGGAAATGCTTGGTTTATTAGTAAACTAACACAAGTCCCTTCTGCTAATGTAGAAATTAAATTGTTAGATAGTTTAAATAATAAGCAGGAAGCTATTTATTCTAGTCAAGAACAATTGGCTAGTGCTAAAAAAACATATTTAGTTGATTCTCTGTCAACAATACGTTTAAAAGAAGTAAAGCCTAATTATTTAAAATACGAAAGCAATAATACTAACAATGGTTTTGCTGTATTTTCAGAAATTTACTACCCACATGGTTGGAAAACGTTTATTGACGGTAAAGAAGTTAATCATGCAAGAGTAGATTATATTCTAAGAGGAATGCATATTCCGAAAGGAAAACATATAATAGAGTTTAAATTTGATCCTGAAGTTGTAAAAACAGGAAGTAAAATTACTTTAGCAAGTTCTATTTTATTAGTTTTATTAATAATTGGTGGATTATTATTTACATTAAAAACAGCAAAAAATAATGACAAAACAGCTTAAAACTATAAAAATTATTCACTTAGCCATAAGTCTTGGTGTTATTTTAGCTTATATAATTTTAGGAGATAAAACATATTTTACAAATTTTGAAACTCCAAAGGTAAATTCAGACTCATTTATTTTTATGACTATACCGTTAGCGGCCTATTTTATAGCTAATTTTTTATATAAATCTCAAATTAAAAAAAATGACAAAACACTTAGCTTAGATCGAAAATTTGCTATTTACCATACGGCAACAATAATGCGATTAGCGGTTTTAGAAGGTGGTGCTTTTTTAATTTTAATTTTAAAGCCTGAATTGATTCTATTTGGAATACTTATAATTCTTTACATTATTTTTATTAGACCAACTGAAGATCAGTTTAAACGAGATTTTAATATTAGGTAGGCTTTAATATTTATTAATGAGCAATAAAAAAGTTCTTATTATAGCCTATTATTGGCCTCCAGCAGGTGGCCCTGGTGTACAACGTTGGTTAAAATTTGCAAAATACTTGCCGGAATTTAATATAGAGCCTATAGTTTATGTTCCTGAAAATCCAAATTATCCTATAATTGATGAAAGTTTAGTTGCTGAAGTGCCTAAAGATATAACTGTATTAAAACAGCCAATAAAAGAACCATATACAATTGCAAAATTCTTTTCTAAAAATAAATCTAAAATCATTAGTAAAGGAATAATTAATGATGATAAAAGTCAAAGTTTTATAGAAAAATTATTGCTTTTTATTCGTGGTAATTTTTTTATTCCAGATGCTAGAAAAAAATGGATAAAACCCTCATTTTTATTTATTAAGAACTATTTACTTAAAGAGAAAATAGAAACTATAATAACAACCGGTCCGCCACATAGTTTACACTTAATAGGTTTAAAATTAAAACAAGAACTTAATATAAATTGGATTTCAGATTTTCGAGATCCTTGGACAACAATAGGCTATCATAAGCAACTTAATTTGTTGAAATCTTCTGCTAAAAAACATAAATATTTAGAGCATAAAGTTTTAAATACAGCCGATAAAATAATTGTTACGAGTTTTACTACTAAAAAAGAATTTCAGTCTATTACTAAAAAACCTATTAAAGTAATTACTAACGGTTATGATGATGAAAAGATAGATTCTGTAAATTTAGATTCTAAATTTACAATAGCACATATTGGCTCATTACTATCCAAAAGAAACCCTGAAATATTATGGAAAGTATTAAGTGATTTAGTAGATAAAAACAATGTATTTGCAAAAGATTTACAACTTAATTTTGTTGGCTTATTAAGTGATAGTGTGTCTGATTCTTTAAGTAAATTTAATTTAAGTAAATTTATAAATAACATAGGTTATGTTTCGCACAATGAGTCAATTATCTATCAAAGAAAATCGCAAATTCTTTTGTTAATTGAAATAGATTCTGAAGACACAAAAAGCATTGTTCCAGGAAAGCTTTTTGAATACATGGTTGCTAATAGACCTATTATAGCTATTGGACCCAAAAAATGGGACGTGGAAAAAATAATTTCGCAAACCAACACTGGTAAATACTTTAGCTATAATGATTACGACTCATTAAAAAAAACTATCTTAGAATATTATAGTGCTTTTAAAAACCAACAGTTAAGTATACAGCCAATAGGTTTACAAAAATATCACAGAAAAGCACTTACCAAAGAATTAGCGCGTTTACTGTAATGGGAGTTGTAGCAAATCAATCGTTTAAAAATATTATTTTAACCTACTTAGGGTTTTTAATAGGAGGGATAAACACTTTGTTTTTATATACTCAGTTTTTAAGCACTCAGCAATATGGCATGGTTAATTACATGCTATCGCTTGCAACCGTTTTAACACCGCTAATGGCTTTTGGGGTTCATAATACACTTATAAAGTTTTATTCTTCATTCAAAACAAGATCTACACAAAACAGCTTTTTAACTTTAATGCTTTTTTTACCTTTAGTTATAGTAGTTCCTGTTGTAGCAATTACATATTTATTTAACGAAACCATAAGTGATTTTCTGGCTGTTAAAAATGAAATTATCAAAGACTACATTTGGCACACTTGTGCTATAGCTATAGCTTTAGGGTATTTTGAAATCTTTTTTGCCTGGATAAAAGTACAAATGAAAACTGTTTTTGGAACTTTTATGAAAGAAGTTTTTCATAGAGCAGGAGCGATGCTTTTACTAATATTATTATATTTTAAAGTGGTTAATTTAGACCAGTTCATGATTGGTTTAGTATGCGTATATGTTTCAAAAATGCTCGTAATGAAAATTTACGCTTTTAGTGTTAAATTTCCAAAAATCACTTTTAAAAAGCTAAATAACTTAATTCCCATTTTAAAATATTCTGTATTAATAATAATTGCGGGTTCTGTTGCAACTGTTCTTTTAGATATAGATAAGGTAATGATGGGAAGTTATATAAAAATTAAAAATATAGCTTATTACAGTGTTGCTGTATACATAGCTGCTGTAATTGCTGTGCCACAGCGCGCAATGCATCAAATATTAATGCCACTTTCGGCTAAGTATTTAAATGAAAAGAATTACACTTCACTTAAAAATTTATATCAAAAAAGCTCGCTTAATTTATTTATAGTTAGTGGTTTTGTGTTTTTGTTAATTGTTCTAAACATTAATGAGCTTTATGAAATAATGCCTAATTCTAATCAATATCACACAGGCTTATTTGTATTAATAATAGTTAGTATTTCAAAGCTTTACGATGCCCTTTTAGGCAGCAACAATGCCATTTTATTTAATAGTGATTACTACAGAGTAGTTTTAACATTTGGCGTAATTTTAGTTACCATTATGATTTTATTAAATATGCTATTCATTCCTAAATTTGGTATAAACGGGGCTGCAATAGCAACATTTATAGCTGTGTTTCTGTATAATACAGCTAAAATTATATTTGTTTATAAAAAATTTAAAATATTACCGTTTTCAAAATTTACATTAAAAATAATGTTACTAATATCAGCTTTTGTATTAGCATTTTATTTTTGGGAGTTTCCGTTTAATCCAATAATAAATATAGCGTGTAAAACTTTTATTGTTTTTATATTATATGTTTTAATTATTTATAAATTGAATTTTTCAAAAGACATAACAACTGTTTTAAAGCGCTATTTAAAACTTAAGTAATAATAGTTATATATAACAGAAAACCTACCGAAGCTGCTTTGAGGCAAACTTATCGATAGGTCTTCCAAACTAACCAACCAAAATTTTAAGATCTTCTTCTGCTTGAAGTCGATTTTGTATTATTTCTAGAGTTCCCTGTGTTTTTTCTTACCGACGAACTTCTATTTTGTGTGCTTTTATTTACAGAACGAGAAGCGGTTGATTTTGTTGCAGTTCTAGAATTATTTCTAGTATTTGAGCTTCTGATATAATTACGATTATTTGTGCTATTTGGTTTTTGCGAAACCGAATTATTGCCTCTAGTTACCGCTCTAGAATTAGCTCCGTTTCTGTTATTGTTTGATTTAGTGATAGTTCTAGTTGTTCTTGTAGTAACATTACCATTATTATTTGTTCTAGTTACAGTTCTACTATTTCTTACAACATTATTGTTTCGGTTATTGGCATTTCTATTTACTGTTGTATTTCTTCTTGTAACAGTTGTATTATTTCGTGCTATAACATTTCTGTTTCTGTTTGCTTTTGTATTAATTTTAGTAATGTTTCTGTTACTTCGGTTCGCGGTAGCATAATTTCTATGTCTAACAATAGCATTACCTCTTCTTGTTGCAACAGCTGTTCTTGGTCTAAAATTGTTATAAAAAGGTCTGTTATAAACATATCTAACTGGGTTATAAAACTGTCTGTAAGGTCTGTTATAAACTACACAGAAATTTCTTGATGGCACAACATAAAACCTGTGCCATGGTCTAAAAACATAACTCCTGTTGTATACGTTTATAAAACCTGAATAATGCGTAAATGTGTTATAGTTATTATAGTGAACATACAGACCGCCTACGCGAGATACATAACCGAAATTATTGTAATATAAATTTATGTTTCCTATTTGGCTAACACGCCCATAATAATCATAATAAACTGGTGTGTTTTCTATTTGAATAATAGCTCCATATTCATCATATTGCACATAGGCATTATAATCATGCCCAGCGTTAAAGCTCACATTTACATTAGGAGAACCTATTGATACACTAAAACGGGGGTTATTATGAATTATATTAAAATCGAATTGACCATCACGAAAAACCGAAAATTCAATACCGTTTTCAACAAAAATGATAGAGTTTGCATAACCATCATAAATTGAAGAATTAGTACTATTTATTTTTGTATTGGTTGTAGCTGCATTAACAGTAAATCCAGACAGGATTAAGGCTGTTATTAAAAATATAAACTTTCTCATAATTGTTTGTTTTTAATATGTTACACATTGTTATAAACAAACAGCGTGCCAAAAACAAAATATCATATTTAAACAACTGTATTTTAGTGTTTTAAATTATTTTAAAAAGTGACTTTTAATATTCTAAGGCATTAATTGGTAGTTTGTAATAAATGTTACTAATTTTATTTAGCTTTCTAATTAATTTTGAAGTAATCAAAAAATGAATAAAAAAGAAGATGAAAGACTTTTGGGATAACAGATACAATAACAAAGAGTTTGCTTATGGTGAAAAACCAAACTTATATTTTAAAAAACAATTAGAAAAATTAGAGCCAGGTAAAATATTATTTCCTGCAGAAGGAGAAGGAAGAAATGCTGTTTATGCTGCAAAATTAGGACATGAAGTTTCAGCTTTTGACATAAGTGAATCTGGCAAAACTAAAGCTGAAATTTTAGCTAATTCAAACAACGTTAAATTAAATTACACTATAGGGGAGTTGCCAAATTTAAATTACAAAAATGAAGCTTTTGATGCCATTGTTTGTATTTACACACACTTTCCTGCAAATATTAAAAATGATTATTTTAATTTAATTGAAAAAAAATTAAAAAAAGGAGGGTTTATTATTTTTGAAGGATTTAGTAAAAATAATTTAAAGTTAAAGGAAGCTGATCCAGATGTTGGTGGCCCATCAAATATAGAGGTATTATTTTCTATAGAAGAAATTAACACTTATTTTAAAAACTATGAAATTATTGAATTAAAAGAAGAAATAATTTTATTAAACGAAGGTTTATACCATAAAGGCAAAGGCTCTGTAGTAAGGTTTTTTGGAAGAAAAAAATAAATCCCGAAGTTATAAACACTTCGGGATTTACTCAACTTTTAACTAACTAATTTAAACCAAGATTATCTTCTGTTTTTTTTCGTTGTTTTTACAACAGTAGTAGTTTTAACAACTTTTGTTTTTGTTGCTTTACTATTGGCTCTTATAACACCTTTTTTAGTAATAACTTTACCATTTTTGTTATAGTTTACGTGTAAACCTCCAATTTTAGATACAATGGCGTTGTTATAGCTTATGTTTATTGAGCCTGCTCTAGTAATATTTCCAAACCTGTCGTAATTAATATTCACAGTGCCTATTCGGGTAATTTTCCCTGTTCTATCTTTAATAACCGCATTGGTACGTCTGTTATTTGTGTAATTTACTTTACTTGTATAATTAAAATTACCATTTGGGTAAATGTAAAACTCTACGCCGCCTTCAATAAAAATTATAGGTTCAGCATTTTTATACGTAGTAATGATAGTTTTGTTTTTATTTAAATTATTATTGTTTGGCGTTTTAGCAAATGCTGTTGCTCCAATTAATAACCCTGCGAATACTACTGCTAATTTTTTCATAATGTTCATTTTTAAATTAATATTATCCGAAAATTTAATCACTCATTTTTTTAGTTTGTTTTTAGCTTTTCGGCTTCGCTATTGTTTTTAAGTACTCAATTTGCGTGCCAAAATAGTAACATTTTGTTTTTCAAATATTTGAATCTTGTGTTTTTAAAAATTGTTTTCTTATTTTTAAACATCAATCAAAAAAAGATAAATGGGTCAACTTTTAGAAGTTTGTAAAAATTGTGATAAAACGTATTACTCCAAATATAGATTTTGTCCGCATTGTGGGCAGCAAACAAAAGATAAGTTAACGGTAGGTGTTTTATTCGCAAATACTATAAAAAATTACTTCTCGGTTGATGCCCGATTTTTTAAAAGTTTTTTTCCTTTACTTTTTAAACCCGGATTTTTAGCTAGGAAATTTGTAGAAGGTAAGCGTTTACTTTTTTTACATCCAGCACAAATGTATTTATTTATAACTGTGGTGTTTTTCTTTTTGTTTTCTTTTGTTCAAAAAAAACAAGCAGATAATTTAAATAAAGAGTTAGCCAAAACTATAAAAAACAGAAATGATGAGGCTTTGCCTATTAATGTAAAGGACTCGTTGCTTATCGAAAAATCTAAAATAGAAGATTCTTTAGCCTTAGCACAAGTTAAAACTGCTTTAACAAAAACAAGAAGATATACTAATTTATCTGAAGCTGAAATAGATTCGATAACCAACGTATCACAACAGCGTAAAGGTGATTTTAGTTTCGATGAACAAAAAATAGACTCTTTAATAGTAGCTGATGCTTCCGATGAAGATATTTATAAAGCCATGGGAATGGACAACGACTCCAATTGGTTTGCTAAACGGATGTATAGGCAAATATTAAAATTTTATAAGTCTAGACAAGGCGGAAGTGTTTTAGAAGCTTTTTACGATACTATACCAATTGCGATGTTTTTTTTGTTACCTATTTTTGCTTTAATTTTAAAGTTGTTATATTATAAAAAAGGTGTATTTGCTAACCACTTGGTATTCTGCTTTTATTTTTTCGCATATTTATTTACGGTTTTTAGTTTTTTAATAGCTATAAACTATTTAATATCTATTCCTGCAAAGTTTAATTTTTTAATTGCTTTATCTACATTTATTTATTTCATAATCGCATTAAAAAACTTTTATAAACAAGGCTGGTTTATAAGTTTTTTTAAAGGAGGAATAACGTCGTTTGTGTTTTTACTAATAGTTGCACCATTTACAGCGTCAATTTTAGGATTTATTGCATTTTTCTTCTATTAACTTAATTGTTGCGAGATTCTGCATGCCAAATAGGAACGTTTAAAAACTTGCTTAAAATATAAGCATCGTTTATAACCGATTTTAAATTTCCATGATCAACAACATTAAGCCTTGAGGCATCACTTAAAACTAAATTCAATTCAAAACTTCCGTAAGTAGAGTTTTTACCTCGCACTGTTTCACCTAAAATTTGTATGGCTATTATTTTATTAAGTGGTGTTGAACTTGACGATGCAAAAGATTTATAATAAATATTTTTAGTTTTATTAAATACACGTGGTTTTAGCATACCAACCAATATGCTACCTCCTGCAAAACTAAATATTAAACCAAATAGTATTAAAAACCAATTGATGTTTTTAAAACTTTTATTTATAAATGTAGGTTTAATAGCTATAAATAAAACAATTAAACCTATTATTAAAAAGAGTAAGCAAAACAATACACCTCCAATAGTTGCTACATATTTTATACTATTTCCAGATGATTTTAATTTATGAGTTTTAAAGCTAGCGCCACCATACTTTAGTGGTTGTACAGAAGTTGTTTTTTTAATTTCTTCAATAGTTTGCGCCATACAACTACAGTTTATCCGCTAAATATTTAGCAGTTTCAGAAGTTTTAGATTTAATAACTTCCTCAGGTGTTCCAGTAGCAACCAAATTACCACCATTTTCGCCGCCTTCTGGACCTAAATCAATTATATAATCGGCACACTTAATTAAATCTAAATTGTGTTCAACAACAATAATTGAATGACCATTTTCTATCAAGGCATTAAACGATTTTAAAAGCTTTTGTATATCGTGAAAATGCAGACCTGTAGTAGGTTCATCAAAAATAAATAATGTGTTGTTTTTATTGCTTCCTTTTCCTAAAAAGGAAGCTAGTTTTATACGTTGGGCTTCGCCTCCAGAAAGGGTAGAAGAGCTTTGACCTAAAGTAACATAACCTAAACCTACATCTTGTAGCGGTTTTAATTTTTTTATGATTTTAGCTTGTTTCGTTTCTTCAAAAAAAGCAATAGCATCATCAATGGTTAAATTTAAGATATCGTCTATATTTTTATCATGAAACGTAACCTCTAAAACTTCTTTTTTAAAGCGTTTACCTTTACAAGTTTCACATTGTAAATGCACATCTGCCATAAATTGCATTTCAATGGTTACTTCACCTTCTCCCTTGCAAGTTTCACAACGTCCGCCATCTACATTAAAACTAAAATGCTTTGGTTGGTAATTACGGATGGCACTAAGTTTTTGTTTTGCAAATAACGATCGTATGTCGTCGTAAGCCTTAACGTAAGTGACAGGGTTTGATCTAGAGGAACGACCAATTGGGTTTTGATCTACAAATTCAATATGTTTCACATTACTAAAGTTCCCTTTTAATTCTGAAAACTGACCTGGTTTATCACTAAAATCTGTTAATTTCTTTTGTAAAGCAGGAAACAGTATTTTTTTAATTAATGTACTTTTTCCGCTCCCTGAAACTCCTGTAATAACAGTTAGCATATTTAAAGGGAAATTTACATTTATATTTTTTAAATTATTTTCTCGAGCACCAATAATTTCTACATTGTATTTAGATGTTCTACGCGTTTTAGGCACCTCAATTTTTAAATTTTCATTTAAATATTTCGCCGTTAAAGACTCGGAATTTAAAATGGCATTATAATCGCCTTCGGCTACCACATTTCCACCTAAAGTTCCAGCTTCTGGACCTATATCAATTATGCTATCGGCGGCTTTCATAATATCTTCATCATGCTCTACAACTATAACTGTATTTCCTAAATCGCGAAGTTGTTTTAAAACAATAATAAGTCGCTCGGTATCTTTAGGATGCAACCCTATACTGGGCTCATCTAAAATATACATGGAACCAACTAAACTACTACCTAAAGATGTTGCTAGATTTATTCGCTGACTTTCGCCACCAGATAACGTATTAGATTTTCTATTTAACGTTAAATAATTTAAACCAACATTAGATAAAAATGTTAGTCTGCTATTTATTTCCTTTAAAAGTCTATTTGCTATTTTTGTGTCATAATCATTCAACTCCAATTGGCTAAAAAAGTTAGCTAATTTGTTTAATGGTAGTTCTACTAAATCTAATAGGGTAGCACCACCAACTTTAACGTAATTGGCTTCCTCTCGCAAACGTTTGCCATTACAAGCTTTACACTTTGTTTTTCCGCGGTAACGCGAAAGCATTACACGATTTTGTATTTTATAAGCTTTAGATTCTAACTCTTCAAAAAAGCTATTTAATCCTTCAAAATATTTATTTCCATCCCAAACCAACTGCTTTTGAGCGTCGGTTAGTTCAAAATATGGCTTGTGTATAGGAAAATCGAATTTATGT
Organism: Neotamlana laminarinivorans; assembly: GCF_020523925.1. Classification (GTDB taxonomy): domain Bacteria; phylum Bacteroidota; class Bacteroidia; order Flavobacteriales; family Flavobacteriaceae; genus Neotamlana; species Neotamlana laminarinivorans. The sequence goes on from NZ_JAJAPW010000001.1 coordinate 475,755, forward strand.
GAATTATTTACTAATTGGTCTTTGTACCAACTCATACTATCTCCACGCCAAGGAAAAATTGCATTTTCGTAAACAGATAAGGCTGTATTTGGTATTACTAAATCTTCATCTATACCAATAATATCGCCGTAACCTTCACATTTTGGGCAAGCACCATAAGGATTGTTAAAGCTAAACAAATGCACGTTAGGTTCTAAAAAACTTATGCCATCTAATTCAAATTTATTACTAAAATGACGTTGATTATCATTGCTTAAAGTTTCAATTATGCATTCGCCTTTACCTTCAAAAAAAGCAGTTTGTACAGCATCTGCTAATCTGTTATAAAAATCTTCATCGGTTTTTGTTACAATTCTATCTACAACAAGTAAAACTTTATCGTTACCGGTTATTTGGTTAGTTTCATCAATTCTTAAAACCTCGTTATTTACTTTAACTCTGGCGTAACCTTGTTGGTTTAAAACCTTTAATTTATCGTGAATACTTCTGCCTTCTTCTAAGTAAATAGGGGCTAAGAGGAGCATTTTTTCTCTTTCAGCAAATGTTTTTACATAATTTACAACATCTGTAACTGTATCTTTTTTAACTTCTTGACCAGAAATTGGAGAGTAAGTTTTACCTATTCTAGCAAATAATAATTTTAAATAATCGTAAATTTCTGTGGTTGTACCAACTGTAGATCGTGGGTTAGTAGAATTTACTTTTTGTTCTATAGCAATGGCAGGAGCAATACCCTTAATGTAATCTACTTTTGGTTTATTTAATCGTCCTAAAAATTGTCGAGCATAACTAGATAAACTTTCTACGTAGCGCCTTTGTCCTTCTGCATATAATGTATCGAAAGCTAAACTAGATTTTCCAGAGCCAGATAAACCTGTAATAACAACAAGTTTGTTTCTAGGAATAACAACATCTATGTTTTTTAAATTATGAAGTTTAGCGCCTTTAATTATTATATTTTCTTTCGGATTTATGTCTGAAATATTCGTGCTCATAGAAAAATTTAAGAGTAAATAACAAAGATAAGGTTATGTAATTATTCTTTTTTAATTATTGCTACTTAATTAACATTTTGAATATTTTAAAATTCAAAATAAATACCATGAAAAGTGTATTTTAAAGGATTAAAAACATGTTTATATAATATTATGACGTAAAAAAATGTGTTAATTTTTGTTTTTTAGGAACGATTGTTGTTATATTTGGCATTATAAAGCAATAAAAACTAAACACTTGCCTATAGAATAACATTACTTTTTTAACATTTTAACCCCAACCAAAGAAATTCTTAAAAATTTTCTTTGAAAAAAGTAATGACTATGCAAAAGCAATTAATTTCAGACGCTACTTTGGTAAGTAGCTATATAAGAGGTGAGGAGAGTGCACTTGAAACTTTAATTATAAGGCACAAACAAAAAATTTACAGTTTTATTTATTCCAAAGTTTACGATAAAGATGTCGCTGAAGATATTTTTCAAGACACTTTTATTAAAGTTATTAAAACTTTAAAAAAGGGATCGTATAACGAAGAAGGTAAGTTTTTACCTTGGGTTATGCGTATATCTCACAACTTAGTTATCGATTTTTTTAGGAAAAATAACCGTATGCCAAAATTTGATAACTCTGGCGATTTTAGCATTTTTTCTGTTTTAAGCGATTCTAGCCTTAATGCTGAAAAAACTATAATTAAAGATCAAGTTGAAAACGATGTTAGAAGATTAGTTGAAGAACTACCACAAGACCAAAAAGAGGTTTTATTGATGCGTATATACAAAGACATGAGCTTTAAAGAGATATCCGATAAAACAGGAGTTAGCATAAATACAGCTTTAGGAAGAATGCGTTATGCCTTAATTAATTTAAGAAAAATAATAGAAAAGCATAACATAGTTTTAACCAACTAAACAATAAAGTAATTTTTGCTGCGTTATTTTTTTTATAAATCATTAATAAAATAAAATGGCAAAACTTTACTCTGAAAAAAAACCTTTAAATGAAATGGAGCCCCGTGAAGAAACCATTAAATTTCTTCTAAATTACTCTAAGGCTTTAAGTGTTATAAATTATAAAAAAATGAAGTTTGAAGCGCTTCTAAATTAAATTAAAAGTCCTGTTCTTCAGGACTTTTTTGATTTATAATAACCATCTAACACAGTTTTTCTGCCAATAGTTTTTGTAATTATATCTTTATCTAAATTCCAACCACGTGCAGGCGAATATTCGCGACCATACCAGATTATTTGAAGATGTAAGTCATTCCAAAGCTCTTCTGGAAATAAGCGTTTTGCATCTTTTTCGGTTTGTACCACATTTTTACCATTACTTAAATTCCAACGATACATTAATCTATGAATATGAGTATCTACCGGAAAAGCAGGTATACCAAAGGCTTGAGACAAAACTACAGCTGCTGTTTTATGCCCAACGGCAGGTAAAGCTTCAAGTGCTTCATATGTTTTTGGAACTTCACCATTATATTTTTCAATTAAAATTTTAGATAAACCATGTATGCCTTTACTTTTCATGGGCGATAAACCTACAGGTTTTATTATTTCTCTAATTTCTTCAACAGTAAGTTTAACCATATCAAAAGGGTTATCGGCACGTTCAAATAAAAGTGGTGTTATTTGATTTACACGAACATCTGTACTTTGCGCAGACATTAATACTGCAATTAATAGAGTATAAGGATCTTTATGATCTAACGGAATTGGTATTTCTGGATATAATTTGTATAGTGTATTTATAACAAAATTAACCTTTTCTTTCTTTGTCATTAATCGTATTTTTGTTAAAAACAAAATTAAGCTTATGAATACATTAAAACAAGGTGATAGTGTTCCAAATTTTTCTGTTAAAGATGAAACTGGAAATTTAATATCACTAAATGATTACAAAGGAAAAAAATTGATAGTATTTTTCTATCCAAAAGCAAGCACCCCAGGATGTACAGCAGAAGCTTGTAATTTAAGAGATAACTATAAAGAGTTACAAGAAGCTGGTTACGAATTATTAGGGGTTAGTGCAGATAGCGAGAAAAGACAAAGTAATTTTAAAAATAAATATGAATTTCCTTTTCCGCTTTTAGCAGATGAAGATAAAGAGGTAATTAATGCTTTTGGAGTTTGGGGGCCTAAAAAATTTATGGGAAAAGAATATGATGGTATTCATCGTAAAACATTTATTGTTGATGAAAATGGTATTGTGGAACGCGTTATTGATAAAGTAAAAACTAAAGATCACGCAGCACAAATTTTGGAATAAAAAAAAGAGGCTTTTAAAGCCTCTTTTTAGTTTTATTTTAATCGTTTTCTACTTAACGTTAGTGGTTTTCTTGTATAACCAAACAATCTGTAATCTTTAATTAATTCTGCAGTGCCTTCGGGAACCATATCTTCCCAACCAGTTTCTCCATTGGTAATCATTTTTAATATTTCTCTAGAAAAAATATTCATAATACTGGTGTCATACTCTTCAATATCAATAACTTTTCCGTTATATTTAAAAAACTTATAAAGCTCTTTCATTCTTGGATGAACTTTTAAATTCTCACTATTTATTAGCTCTCCTGTATCTGGATCGAGCATAGGATATAGGTAAACTTTTAAATCTTTAAAGAATAGCTTACCAAAAGCTTCTAATATTCCTCCACTTATATGACGATAATATTTTTCATCAAAAGTTTCAACCATATTACTAACTCCCATAACTAAGCCCATTCTGGCTTTTGTGTAATTAGAGAAATATTCAACAACTTTGTAATACTCTTGGAAATTTGAAATCATTACAGAGTGCCCAAGCGAACATAATAAATCGGCTCTGTCTATAAAATCTTGTTCATCAATTTCGCCTTCAGCTCTAAGGTTAGATAATGTTATTTCAAAAACAACTTCAGTTTTGTCTTTCTCAACTTTATTTTCGTTTATAAACATTTCGTATGATTTCTCGTACATTGCCATGTTTACCTTAGTTACCGGCCTAAAACTACCGCGAAGTGCTAAAATATTTTTCTTGTAAAACACTTTAGCTGGTAAAACATTGGTGCCATCTGGACCAAACATTACAGCATCAGTCATACCGTTTTTAACAAGCTGTAAACTCATTAATCTGTTATCTACATTCTTAAAAACCGGACCAGAAAAGTTTATGGTATCTATTTCTACTTGATCTTTATGTAAATGGTCGTATAAATAACGTAGTAACTTTTTAGGCTCATTATACTTATAGAAAGCACCATAAATTAAATTGGTTCCTAAAACACCAAGAGTTTCTTGCTGTAATCTTGCATCAGTTTCTTTAAAACGAACGTGCAAAATAATTTCGTTATAATCGCCAGTTGCTTCAACTTGATACCTAATACCAACCCAACCATGTCCTTTAAATTGCTTTGCAAAATCTATGGTTGCCACAGTGTTGGCGTAAGTAAAAAATATTTTATTTGGGTTTTTATCTCTAACCAGCCTTTCTTCAATTAAATTCATTTCATGGGCTAGCATTTTTCGTAACCTGGCTTCAGTAACGTAACGCCCATCTGCTTCAGCTCCATAAATGGCATCACTAAAATCTTTATCGTAAGCAGACATAGCTTTGGCAATAGTACCAGAAGCACCACCGGCTCTAAAAAAATGTCTACAGGTTTCTTGTCCAGCTCCAATTTCTGCAAAGGTTCCGTAAATATTTTCGTTTAAATTAATGCGAAGTGCTTTCGATTTTAGAGAAGGTATATTATCGAATTCTTTATCTCCTTTTATGGTAATTTCCATATTAAATTTTTAGCTTATCTGTGTTTCTCACAAAGGTATTAAATAAGTAAAGCAAACAAAAAAATAAGTTTATTTTTGTATCAAACTTTTATATTACATTGAAAATTACATTTCTTGGTACTGGCACCTCACAAGGTATTCCTATTATTGGAAGCAAACATCCCGTTTGTTTAAGTAAAAACAAAAAGGACAAACGATTAAGAGTTTCTGTTTTAGTAGAATGGGAAAATTATAGTTATGTAATAGATTGTGGGCCAGATTTTAGATACCAAATGCTAAGAAGTGGATGTACTAAGCTAGATGGCATAGTGTTTACACACGAGCATTCTGACCATGTTTTGGGGTTAGATGATATTAGACCTTTTTACTTCATGCATGGCGATTTACCAATTTACGCACATTCCAGAGTTTTAAATGAGTTGAAAAAAAGATTTAATTATATTTTTGAAACTAAAAATAAATACCCTGGCGCACCAACGGTAATAGAGCATGAAATAAAAAATGAACCATTTAAGTTAAAAAACATTGAAGTTATGCCCATTAATGGTTTACATGGTAAACTTCAAGTTTTTGGCTATAAGTTTCAAAATTTTGCTTACTTAACAGATATGAAAACGGTTGCTGATGAAGAAATAGAAAAAATTAAAAATGTAGATGTTTTAGTGGTTAATGCATTACGTGAAAAGCCACATCATTCTCATTTTAATTTGGAAGAAGCATTAGTTTTTATAAAAAAGGTAAGCCCCAAAAAAGCTTATCTTACGCACATTAGCCATTTATTAGGTTTTCATGATGAAGTTGAAAAAACATTACCAGAAAATGTATTTTTAGCCTATGATGGCTTAGAATTATTTATATAAAAAATTAAGAAAAGAATATGAAACAAAGAATTTTTATGTACTTGTTTGTTTTTGCAGTACTACTTATAATATTTCAATATGTAAATGCTAAACGAGTTTTTGAAGGTTTAAACAAACAAAATGAAAGCTACAAAGTACAAGTTGAAAAATATAAGGATTCCGTTGTAAAACTTCATCATAAAATAAAGAATAACACTTATTTTAGTTTAGAAAATAATGAAGATGCTTTAAGTTATTTTGAGGCAGATGGCTACAAGGTTTCAGAATTACTACCTTATATAAAAGACAAATTATATGAAACAAACGAAGTTTCGGGCGAGCACCCTTTGGTGCCTTATGTATCTGGAGAAAACCGAAAAATTTTAATTAATACCGTTAAATTTTTAAACCATAAATGGTTAATTGCTAACTTCTCTGATGGGGAGCTATGGGGAGAAATTTTAGTTAGCTATTTTGTTAATGAAGACAAAACTATAGATTTTGAGTTATCTGAGTCGTTCTTATACCCAAATTATTAACAAGTTAATTTATTTTATAAGCAATACCTTTTTGTTTCTTAGTTTCACCAACATAAGAATACTCAAAAGTATAAGAAGAATCCGTTGTAGTTAAGATTTTTAAATGAATATCTTTTCTTTCAGCTCTATTTTTAGGGTTTATTGTTTTGAAAATAACCTCACAATCATTAATCCAACGCAAGCTAGAAGAATCCTTTTTGCCATTATATGTTTCTACTTGAATGTTTTTAGCTCTATTAAAAGTAGACTTGTAAAGCTCATCATTAATAATAACTTCGCTATAAAATTTACCTGTTTTAAAATCTTTACAATTTCTAGTAGTGGTATAACAACCGAAAAAGCAAAAAAACAAACCCCAAATAATTGACTTCATATAATTTTTTAAAACAAAAATAACAAGATTATTTATTAATTATTGTAGTTTTCAAAAGTTCCGTCTGAGTAAAATATAACTATACGATTAATACGCTTGTTATTTATTTTATTTAGATTAGGTTGATCCGTTTTTATTTCAGCTTCTTTTTCATCAAATCTCGTAGAAAATAAATCATTATTTTGCTCAACATTTTGAATATTTAATTCTTTAGAAATTGTTTTTTTAGGGAATTCTCCTTTACCGTTAAATAACCAATACAAATCAACTTCAGGGTAGTTGTCAAAAATTTTTAAAACAAAATCTAAACTAGGTTTATTTCTTCCTGATAATATATGCGAAATACTAGAACGCTGAACTCCTATTTTTTGCGCAAAAGAAGAAGCTGATTCACCGTAATAATCAATAATTATTTGAAGTCTTTTAATAAAATCAATACTGTTTACCATTGTGAACAATGTTTAAAAATTACAAATGTTACAAATGTAAATATAAGCATTTTAATTATGTATACAAGTTTTACATCAACAAATAAATTGTAATTTTAAGTTTAAGTAAATGCATTTAAAATACTGAAAAACATATATTTAAGTGTTTGTTATTGAAAATAGTTATTAATGTAACATATTTATCTCGAGACATGTTTACATTTGTATAACATCAGACAATTTCTTTTGTTTACATTTGTAATAATTATATTGTTTACATTTGTAACTCAATTAATAAATATGAAAATAACACATATACAATCAGCATTTAAAAATAATATAGAACACAGCCTAAAACATAGATACATTACCAATGGTGATATAGAACCTTTATTAAATAATATAGGAAGTATGGTTAAGGTTGAAGTTATAGGTAAGTCGGTTTTAAACGATAATATTTATGGATTAAAATTAGGTAAAGGAAACAAGCGTATTTTAATGTGGTCTCAAATGCATGGTAATGAATCTACAACTACCAAGGCCATTTTCGATTTAATAAACACATTAAAAAATGAAACAGAGCTAAATTATATTTTAGAAGCTTGTACATTATATATTATACCAATACTAAATCCAGATGGTGCAAAAGCTTACACAAGAGTTAATGCTAATCAGGTTGATTTAAACCGAGATGCTCAAAACCAAACTCAACCAGAAAGCCAACACTTAAAAAACATATTCAATAATTTCAAACCAGATTATTGTTTTAATTTACATGGACAACGTACTATTTTCGGAGCAGGAAAAACTAATAAATCTGCCACAATATCATTTTTAGCACCTGCCCAAGATGAAAACTGTACAGTTACCGCTAACCGAAAAATAGCTATGGAAATAATTTCTGTTATGAATAATAGCTTACAGAAAATAATCCCAAATCAAGTCGGTGTTTACGATGACGCTTTTAATATTAATTGTGTCGGAGATACATTTCAAAGTGAAAATGTGCCTACTATTTTATTTGAGGCTGGACACTATAAAAATGACTATGCAAGAGATAAAACTCGTGAGTTTATTTATATTTCTTATCTATCTGCATTAAGCTATATTTCAAAAAATAATGTTACCGGAAATTTTGCAGATGATTATTTTAATATACCAGAAAATGAAAAGTGTTTTTTTGATGTAATAATAAGAAATGCTAAAATTAATAATGAAATTTTAGATGTAGCTATTCAATATCAAGAACAATTAATAGATAATCAAGTTTTATTTATTCCAAAAGTTGAAAAAATTGAGAAGATATTAAATTATAATTCTCATAATGAGATAGATGCAAAAGATGGTAATGTAACAGATGAAAATGATAATACCATAAAAATAGGTAGCGAAAACGTTTTAGTTATGAAAAATAATGTGAAATTATCATTAAATTTAAAATAAAACGTATTATTTATGTGTTTTTTTTAATAAAAATGTATTAATTTTACATCTTATTTAAGATATAGTTAATATGGGGAAAATAAAATTAGACGAAATCGATCATCAAATTCTTGATATGTTAATTGATAACACAAGAATTCCATTTACAGACATTGCCAAAAAATTATTAATTTCTGCAGGAACGGTTCATGTTCGAGTAAAGAAAATGGAAGAATCAGGAATTATAAAGGGGTCTTCATTAAGTTTAGATTACAAGAAATTAGGTTATTCATTTATAGCCTATGTAGGAGTGTATTTAAATAATACATCTCAAACTAAATTTGTCTTAGAACGTATTAATGAAATTCCTTATGTAACTGTAGCTCATATAACCACAGGCAAGTTTAATATTTTTTGTAAAATAAGAGCAAGAAGTACGGAACATGCTAAAGAAGTTATATTTTTATTAGATGATATTGAAGGTGTTTATAGAACAGAAACTATGATTTCTTTAGAAGAAAGTATAAACGATAAAAAACGTTTAATGCACTCTATATTCAATGATTTATAAAAATCAATACATATAAAATTAAAAAGCTCTCGTACTGAGAGCTTTTTTTTATCGATAATGTAGATAACGGGTATTAATTGGTAATTTAAAGATTTTTTTTGATGAATTAATATTGAAAAAAGATATTTACAATTGAAATTAAAGCCCTTTTTACAAAACAACTTATAATGAATAAACTTAATCGAATCTATAAATCATATCTAATCCTATTTTCTATAGTATTATCATTTAGTTCATGTGTAACTAAGCAAGAAGTGGTCTATTTTCAAAATGCTAAAGATTTTGAAACTATGGTTGATACTGATACTTTTGAAGCTAAGTTGAAAATTGGTGATATTGTAAGCATATATATTTCTACGTTAAATCCAGCTTTAGCACAACCCTACAATATAATTATGGAAACGGGTGCAGCTGGAGAAGCAGTAAATTATATAATTGATATAGATGGTAATATAGATTATCCCGTATTGGGTAAAATTAAATTGGTCGGGCTAACCACTGAGGAAGCAAAAGAATTATTTAAGAAAAAATTTAAAGAAGGGAATTTATTAAAAGATCCGGTAGTAATTATTAGAATTTTAAACTATAGAATTACAGTTGCTGGTGCTGTTAATTCTCCTGGCGTATACCCGATAGAAAATGAGCGTGTTACAATTTTAGAAGCCTTAGGAATGGCTGGAGACCTTACAATAAAAGGTAAGCGAGAAAATGTTATGGTTATAAGAGATCAAAACGGAACAAAAACAGTCTCACGCATAGATTTAACAAGTAAAGAAGTGTTTAATTCGCCTGTATTTTATTTAACTCAAAACGACTACGTCTACGTTGAACCAAACAACTCTGCTGTGAGTGGAGCCTCAGGAGACTCCAGGATTAGTACAATTATAACAATAACATCTTTCTTGTTAACTACAGCATTAATATTTGTTACAAGAAATTAAATAACGTATTATTTCATAATAACATTCATAGAAAAAAAGCCACTAAATTAAAATTTAGTGGCTTTTTAAAATATAAATTTTTTTAGCTCGCATAGTAATTAAAAGCATCTAAAATAACACTTTCTTCTACAATACAATCAATTTTTGGTTTTCCTATAGCTTCCAATAATACGAAGTTAATGTTGCCGTGACTATTCTTTTTATCATATTTAAGTAGTTCCAATATAGGTTTTATATCCTGATTTTCAATTACAACTTCTCCGTAGTAACTAATAAATAGTTTTTTTATAAAATCTCTTTCCGGTTTTGGGAAATTGGTGAGTTCACTAGATATATAAGCTGCTAAAATCATGCCTATAACAATAGCTTCACCATGAAGCAATGTCTTTTTATTTTCGTTACCTAAAAAATAAGTTTCAATTGCATGGCCCAGTGTATGACCAAAATTTAATGTTTTTCGTAATCCGTTTTCTCTAGGGTCTTCAGTTACAACATTACGTTTAATAATTACCGATTCGTAAATCAACTCATCTAAATCATCCAATGAAAGTTTGGATAAATCAGTAAATTTATTCCAATAATTCACATCACTTATCAATCCATGCTTTAGCATTTCAGCTAAGCCAGAACGCATTTGGTTAGTAGGTAAAGTATCTAAAAAATTAGTATCTATCAATACTAAATCAGGGCTATCTATAACCCCAATTTGATTCTTTAAATGACCTAAATCAACTCCTGTTTTACCGCCAACAGAGGCATCAACCATTGATAGTAGTGTGGTTGGTATATTTACATATGCTATACCACGCTTAAATGTACAGGCTACAAAACCACCTAAATCTGTAATAACGCCACCACCAACATTAATCATTAAGCTTTTTCTATCAGCATCTAAATCCGATAAAGTATTCCATACTCCAACACAAGTGTCAATTGTTTTATTAATTTCACCAGATTCAATTTCAATAATTTCAATGGTAATTGAAGTTTCTAAATTTTCTAATAAAATAGGTAAACACAATTCATGTGTATTTTCATCAACTAAAATAAATATTTTAGAAAAATCACTTTCTTCAATATGCTTATTTAGAGAAGTATAGCAGTTTTTATTAAAATGTATTATGCTATTATTTGCGGTAATTGAATCCATTAAAATGAAATTTTTTTTTGAGGATGTGAAATTAAGGAGATTTTATAAAAAAAGATAACATCGGTATAATTATCTTTATCAAAATTTTTTCAAAAAATGAACACCAATTTAATTTTTGATAACACAGAAGTGGCTTTTGCCTTAAAAAATGATTCTGAATTAGAGCGCGCTTATTTTTTATTCAAAATGATATCAATTGAACCTTTAGTAAAAATAGGAACTGCCGCTACAAATTTTGCACTAAAGGCACATTTACCTATTGAAGGATTAATTAGATCTACGGTTTTTGATCATTTTTGCGGAGGTGTAAATGAGGAAGATTGCTTACCTGTAATAGAAAAAATGTACACTAAGGGAGTAAGTTCAGTATTAGATTATTCAGTTGAAGGCAAAGAAAATGAAAAAGAATTTGACGCTGCTAAAAACAAAATAATAAAAATTATAGAATTTGGCAAAGACAACAAAGCTATGCCTATTGCGGTTTTTAAGCCTACCGGATTTGGACGATTTCATTTATATCAAAAAATAGGAGAAGGAAAAACTTTAACCATAGAAGAAAGCAAAGAATGGGAAAGGGTAGTGCAACGCTTTGATGAAGTTTGCTTGAAAGCAAAAGAAGCAAATGTAACCGTTTTAATTGATGCGGAAGAGAGTTGGATGCAAGATGCGGCCGATAATTTAGTTACCAATATGATGGAAAAGTACAATACTGAAAAGCCAATTGTATTTAACACTGTACAAATGTACAGGCATGATAGGTTAGCTTTTCTTGAAGAAGAATTAAAAAAATCTAAATTAGGAAATTATTTTCTTGGTTATAAGTTAGTGCGTGGTGCGTATATGGAAAAAGAAAATGATAGAGCAGAACAAAAAAGATATAAAACACCTATATGTGAAAGCAAATTTGCTACAGATCAAAATTTTAATGATGGTTTAAAGTTTATAATGAAAAATTTAAAGACTATTAGTTTGTTTGCAGGAACACACAATGAGGACAGTTCATATTTATTAATGCGACTAATGGCTGAAAATAATATAGAAAACAACGACCCAAGGATTTGGTTTGGTCAATTATACGGTATGAGCGACCATATTAGTTTTAACCTAGCTGCACAAGGTTATAATGTGGCAAAATATGTTCCTTTTGGTCCTGTAAAAGATGTTATGCCTTATTTAATAAGACGTGCTGAAGAAAACACATCGGTTGCTGGACAGACAGGACGTGAGTTAGCGCTTTTAGCAAAAGAAAAACGACGCAGAAAGACTTAAAATTTAAAGAGAGTTTTTTAAAATAGTTTTTATTTCTTGACTACTTAAATCTCTACTTATGTTTTCTAGTTTTAAAAAATTTATTGAATTTATAATTTTATTTGAATTTTCAACTATAAATATATCTGTGTTTGGTGTAGCTACTAGTTTTTCAGAATTACTAATTATTTCTTCTTTTAATTTTTCACCTGGTCTTAAACCAATATAGTTAATAGGGTAATTATCATTTAAATTATGTAAAAAAAGGATTCGCTGTGCCAAATCGATTATTTTTATTGGTTCTCCCATATTAAAAGTAAAAGTATTACTCGACTTATGGATTTTAGTAATTTTTAAAATTAAATTACAGGCCTTTTCTTTATTGATAAAATATCTTGAGATATTGGGGTCGGTTATGGTTATAGGTTCTTTGTTTAAAATTTGTTTATTAAACAAAGGTATTACAGACCCATTAGAGCCTAATACATTACCAAATCGTGTAATTAAGAATGTAGTTTTAAATTGTTTTTCTAAAAATTTTAAATAGCGTTCTGCTATTAATTTGGTTAAACCCATGATACTTATAGGGTTAACTGCTTTGTCTGTAGAGATGAAAATGAATTTTTTTACATTAAATGTAATCGACATATCTGCTAGATATTTTGTGCCAAATATATTCAGTTTTATGGCTTCTAGCGGATTGTGTTCCATTAACGGAACATGTTTATAAGCAGCTGCATGAAGGATTATTGTTGGCTTATAATTTATAAATAAATGTTCTAAAGATGTTTTTTCTGTAATATTTAAAACAAAAAACTCAACATTTTTTAATTGTTTACTTTCTAAATCCTTTATAAGTTCGTAAAGCGGTGATTCGGCTATATCAATAAGAATTAATTTTTTGAAAGTTGAATGAATCAACTGTTTAGCTAATGTGCTTCCTATTGAACCAGCAGCTCCAGTTATTATTATGATGTCATCAGAAAAATCATGAGTAATTAAATTTTGCTTCAATTTACTTGAAAACATGTTTGAATTTAGTAATAAATTATCAATACGATCTGAAGTACTGCTGTTCATAAAGTGCGATTCTAAATTCTGTTTAAATAATTTATTTTTAATGCTTTACAAGTAAGATTTAAATATTTACTTTAAGAATAAAAATATAGTTTTAATAATAATTTTTACATCTAAAGTTAAACTTTTCGATTTTATATAAAGTTTATTAAGTTCTATTTTATTTGGCAAAATTGTATTTAAGTAAAATGCTTCAGGATTTTCTGCAGTTTTTAGCAATTCATCTTCATCTTTATATTTCAAAGAAGCTAGACCTGTAAGACCGGGTTTAATTTTTAAAACTTCAAAATAGTTTGGCTGATACTTATTTACAAAATAGCGTAATTCTGGCCTGGGTCCTACAAAGCTCATATCACCTTTTAATATGTTAAATAATTGTGGTAGTTCATCTAATTTAAATTTACGCAAATAGTAACCTGCTTTGGTAATTCTAGAGTCGTTGTTACCAAGAGTTAAGTTTGATTTTTTTTTGAAAGTAACATACATTGTCCTGTATTTGTAAAGCACAAAATCAATGTTGTTTTTACCAACGCGATTTTGTTTAAATATTATTGGTCCTTTTGAATCTAATTTTACAATTATGGCAATGAAAACAAGGTATGGAAATAATAAAATAAGTCCTGCTATTGAAAAAAAAATATCAAAACAGCGTTTTATCATTCTTTTAATATTTTCAAAGTTTTAACTGTTGCAATACTATCGCAGTTTTCAATGGTTAATGCAATGTTTTTAGAATTTAAAACATTTTCTAAGTAATAAATAGCACAAGGTTTTTTCTGGGTTTCACTTTTTGAAAAATTTATATCTCCGTGTTTTATAATGCTATTAACTTTAGCTGTGTCTAAACTATTTATATTTAAAATTGAATATACTTCGCTAGAGTAAACTATTTTTTTAGAGTTAATATTTTTAATAACTCTTGCTTCTGGACCATAACTACAAGAGGTTTTTTTTCCGCTTAAAAAAAAAGCTAAAACAATTAATCCTATTGAAAAACCGCCAAGATAATACCCGAGTCTGTGTATAAACTTCATTTATTTTGTATTCAAAAAAAGTAATAGTCGGCAATTAAAAAATGAGCAAGTTAACATCACTGCAATCTAAATCAAACCAATCAGCTACCGATTTACTAGTTAAAATTCCGTGGTAAAAATACAACCCATTTTTTAAACCTCTATCAAATCTTAATGAATTTTCAAGTCCACCATCTTCTCCTATTTTTAAAAGGTAAGGTGTAAAAATGTTACTAATTGAAATTGAAGATGTTCTGGGGTATCTTGCCGGAATATTTGGCACACAGTAATGCACTACATCGTGACGCAAAAATGTAGGTTTGTCATGGTTTGTTACTTCGCTAGTTTCAAAACAACCTCCCATATCTATACTTACATCAATAATAATACTACCTTTTTTCATGGATTGCACCATTTGGTCTGTAACCAAAATAGGTGAACGATTAGTGCCTCTAACAGCACCAATGACTACATCACAACGTTTTAAAGCTTTAGCTAAATTTTTTGGTTGAATAGTAGAAGTAAATATTGGACGACCTAAATGAGCTTGAAGACGTCTTAATTTAGTAAGTGAATTATCAAAAACTTTAACATTTGCACCTAAACCTAAAGCACTTCTAGAAGCGAATTCACCAACGGTGCCGCCTCCAAGTATAACAACTTGTATAGGGGGCACTCCACTAATATTGCCAAACATAAGTCCGTTTCCATTTTTAGGATCTGAAAGTAACTCGGCTGCAATAAGTACAGAAGCTGTTCCGGCAATTTCACTTAAAGAGCGCACAGCTGGATAATTACCATCATCATCTCTAATAAATTCAAACGCTAATGCTGTTACACGTTTAGCTGCAAGAGCTTCAAAATATTTTTTACTTTGTGTTTTTATTTGAAGTGCTGAAATTAGTATAGTTTGCGGATTAATAAGCTTAATTTGATCTAGGGTAGGAGGTTCTACTTTTAAAATCATAGGACATGAAAATACTTTAGCAGTATCTTGTGTAACTTCAGCTCCAGCTTCACTATAATCTTTATCACTAAAATTAGCATTTTCTCCAGCACCAGATTCAATTAAAACTCTATGGCCATTACTAACTAATGCATAAACTGCATCTGGAGTTAAACAAACTCTTTTTTCTTGAAAAGCTGTTTCTTTAGGTATTCCTATAAATAAATCTCCTTTTTTCTTAAAAATTTCCAGCTTTTCTTCTTGAGGTATAAGCTGTTGTTTAGTGAAAGGTGATAAGGGGTTTGACATATTTAGTTTATTAAAAAAATTAAATTACAAATATTTTTTTTATTGGATAATATTTGCAGTGAAATTTTAGAATTATTTTAAAATAACTTAAAGTAATTTCTCTAAACATAAATTTTACATAGTTTTAAACTTGCCTTAATTTTAAGTTTAAATTATAAATTTTACTATTGTAGTATATTACTTAAATAATATTGTGGATAAACCGTAAATTCTCAATTATTACATTGTGTAAGTTTGTTTCTACAATAAAAAAGTTAATTTCGTATTAATTAATCAATCCTTTGCATTAATAAATTAACTATTGTACAATATTTAATGATAAAAATACGAATTACCCTCCTGTTTGTTTTTTGTTCTATTTTCTGTTTTTCACAAAATATCAAAATACACGGAGTTATAAAAGATGAAAATAAGCTACCAATAGCTTATGCAAATGTTGTTTTACTTGACACAGAAAATAAAAAACCTGTAAAAGGAACAATATCTAATGAAAATGGTGAATTTTTCGTTGAAAAAATAGATAAAGATAAATACATTTTAAAGATTACTTATTTAGGTTTTGAAGAATACTCGAACGAGTTAGAAATAACTAAAAACATTAATCTAAAAACTATTACTTTAAAAGAAAATATTGAAAAACTTGATGGCGTTACAGTTGTTAGTAAACGGCCAACTGTAACAAGAAAAGTAGATAGGTTAGTATTTAATGTTGAAAATTCTACACTTTCAAACAACAATGTTTTTGATGTTTTAAAGCAAACCCCTGGAGTTTGGGTTAGTGATAATAAAATTACCATAAAAAATAATACTCCTATTGTTTACATAAACGACAGACGAGTTTATTTAAGTGACAATGAAATTGTACAATTGCTTGAGGGTACATCTGCAACTGTTGTAAAATCTATAGAAGTTATTACAAATCCTCCAGCAAAATATGATGCAGAGGGTAGCTCTGTATTAAACATAGTAACAAGTAAAAATTTAATTACTGGATATCATGGCAGTGTTTTTGGTAATTACAAACAAGGTTTTAAGTATCCTAAGTTTTCATATGGTACAAGCCATTTTTTTAAAACTAAAAAATTAAACACCTATTTAAATTTTAGTGATAGCCCAAGAAAAGATTTTCGTAACCAATATGAAAATGTTAATTTTTTAGATAATAACGAAATAGAAACTAGTTGGACTACAGATTATAACCGAGTTCGTGAAAGTGCTTTGAAAACAATTAATAGCAATATTGATTATGATTTAAACGAGAAAAGCAATATTGGTTTAACAACAAATATTCTTTATCAGCCAAGAAGAACAGGACAATTAGACATAAATTCTTCAACAGAAGTTTTTAATAATTCTATGGAATTAGACTCCATTTTTAACACCTTTAACAATTCTGTTAATGAAAAAACTAATTTAGGATTTACTTTAAATTATTCAAGAAAATTAAAAAAAGAAGGAGAAAAGCTAACAGCAAATGCACATTATACATATTATGATTATGCCGATTTTCAAGATGTTACTACTGGATATTTTTTTCCTGACGAAACCGTTTCTTTTAGAAACAATCAATTCCAGACATACTCAGACCAAAATACTCAAATTTTTACGGGACAATTTGATTATGAATTACCCCTTGAACACGGAAACTTTGAAAGCGGTGCAAAAGTTTCATATATAAATTCTGAGAGTGTATTAAATCAATACTTTTTTGAAAATGATGAAGCACAAATAGATACTAATAATTCTGATGTGTTTTTATATGATGAAATTAATTATGCTGGATATTTTAGTTGGTCTAGAGACTGGACCAATTGGAACTTAAAATTAGGTTTAAGAGCAGAGTATACTGATCTAACAGGTGAGTCAGTTGTGAGTGATGAAATTAATAATAATGATTATTTAAGGTTATTTCCGTCATTTTATTTATTACATAGTTTAAATGATAATAATCAATTATATTTTAGTTATAATAGAAGAATTTACAGGCCAAATTACAATCAACTAAACCCTTTTCGCCTATACTTAACAGATAATAGTTATTCTGTTGGTAACCCCGATTTAAGTATTGAAATAGATGATTCGTTTGTTTTTGGGTACACATTAAAAAACACCTATACTTTTGAAGTTTACTACAGGTATGAGAATAATCCTGTTTATCAATTAACACTTCAAGACAGTGAGAACAATCAAATACAAAATATTTATACAAATATTGATAATGGAGTTTCTTATGGTTTAGATTTTACAACTTACACCTCTATTACTAATGGTTGGGATTTATATTGGTTATCATCATTATTTAATTACAAAACAACTTATAATTACATTAGTAATGAAAACTTGGTTGAAACCGATAATTGGGGTTTATATTTAGTTGTTGCTAATTATTTTTCCTTTTTAAAAGACAAAAGCTTAACTCTAGATGTTGTGTATAGTTACATACCTCGCATAGTTGATGGTGTATCTATAATAAGTGATCGTGCTGGACTAGATATTAGTTTAAGAAAAACATTTTTTGATGATAAAGCTTCTTTAAGTATTGGAGTAACAGACGTGTTTAACACGCAAAATTTCACACAAACTACTAAGTTTATAGATCAAGACTATTATTTAGATTCTACTATGGAAAACAGAATGTTTGTTTTTGGTTTTAATTATAAGTTTGGTAATTATAAACTTAAAACTAACAAAAAGGATATTGAAGTTGATGAAAGAGATCGCTTAGGGTTTAATCAAAAATAATTTTTTATTTTTCCCCAGAAAGTTTTCGGTTTTGAGGTTAGTTCGAATTCTAAGTCCTCAATAGATTTATCCATATCTATTATCTCATCAAACATTTTTGCTCTTATTAGGTATATAGATGGTATTATTACTGCCATAACAGGCATCATATAGATAAGTTGAAACTCATCAAAATATTTTTGATCATCATTAAACAATACCATAATTTGGTATAGATACATAATAATAGGCACCAATAAGGCATGATACCACCAATGCTTATTAGTAAAAAACCAAATAAGCAATAAAAATAAAGGAATGGCTTTGGTTGCAAAAATCCACATAACAATATTTGCATTACTCCAATGTTTACTGTCATAAGTAAACAAAAAAGTGTTCCAAACTTGTGTGTTTGGAACACTTTCATATAAATTAAATAAGAAAGGCGTAATTGCTATTAATGTAGCTATAACACTCCCTTTAATTAATGATTTTCTTTTAACCTGCAGATGGTATAGGGAAAGGTTTCTTTTCAATTTTTGCTGTTTGTTCTGCATTGTTGTTATACTCGTTAGCAGCTTGAGCTAAAAATAACGCTCCTCCGAAAATTGCGATTGCAACTAAATACTTTTTTGTTTTCATTGTTATAAGGGATTAATTAAATATATCCCAAACTTAAAACAAGATGTATTTAAAAATTATACGGAAAAGTTAAAGAAATGTTAAATAATGTTGTTTGTAATAAAATTCTGTGTGGCTTTCCCGTAAAACTTAAATAGAGGCTTATTTAGTGTTATTTTCTCTCATACTTCAGTTAGTTAATTTTAGTTTTCTCTCTAATTTTTGATTTGTTTTAATTTCAATTTGGTCATAATCATCTATTAAAATTGGTAAGGCAATATTTGGCCATTCTATAAAAACCCAATTGTTATTACTAACATAATCTTCAAAACCAAAATCATATAATTCTTCTTCATTATTAATACGATATAAATCAAAATGAAAAATTTTATCACTTTTTAAATTATACTCATTAACAATAGAAAATGTTGGACTACTAACTTCATCTGAACTTCCTAAAATCTTTACTAAAGTTTTTATTAAAGTAGTTTTACCAACACCTAAATCTCCATAAAATAAAATGGTTTTACTTTTAAAGCTTTTAATAAGTTTTAATGCAACCTGTTCTATTTCATTTAGTTTATAATTTATTTCCAATTTTTTTAATATAAATACTTAACAATTATAATTAAATTATTACATAAATCCTAAAAAAACATGCTTTTAATCGATTTTTTTTAACATTTGAAGGATTATTTAGGAGAAAACACAATAAATGGTATAATCATTTCTTCAAGAGAAACGCCACCATGCTGGTATGTATTTCTATAATAACTTACATAATGATTATAGTTGTTTGGATAAGCAAAAAACAAATCATTTTTGGCAAAAATAAAGGAGCTACTCATATTTATGGATGGCAAGAACAGTTCATTTGGGTTTTTAGCAACTAAGACATCTTTGTTATCGTAAGTTAAACTTCTTCCTGTTTTGTATCTTAAGTTTAAGCTTGTGTCTTTATCTCCGATAACCTTCGATGCATTTTTTACATTAATTGTACCATGATCTGTAGTTAAAATTAGTTTAAAGCCCATACGTTGTGCTTGCTGAATCATATCTAGAAGAGGTGAGTTTTTAAACCAGCTTAAAGTTAGTGATCTATATGCTTTATCGTTAGATGCAAGTTCTTTAACTACTTCCATTTCTGTTTTAGAATGGGATAGCATATCAACAAAATTGTAAACTATTACTGTTAAATCATTATCTTTTAAAGACTTAAAGTTATCAGCTAATTTTTTACCTGTTTTTAAATTGGTAATTTTATGATATTCATAATTTAAATGACTTAAACCAAGGCGTTTAATTTGAGTTTCAAGAAAATCAGCTTCATGTAAATTTTTACCACCTTCGTCTGTGTCATTTTTCCAAAACTGAGGGTATAGTTTCTCCATTTCACTCGGCATTAGCCCAGAAAAAATAGCATTTCTTGCATACTGTGTTGCTGTTGGCAAAATGCTAAAAAAAGCTTCTTCACTTTCTTTTTTGAAGTAATTATTAATTACAGGTTCGAAAACTTTCCATTGGTCGTAACGTAAGTTATCAATAACTACCAATATTGTTGGTTGTTCTTTACCTATTTGAGGCACTACTTTTTCTTTAAATAAAGTATGCGACATAATTGGTGAATCAGCATCTCTTGTAAACCAATTTGCATAATTTTTATCTATAAATTTCCCAAATTGAGAGTTGGCTTCAACTTTTTGCGACTCTAAAATTTCAAACATACTGGCATCTTCAATGTCTTCAAGTTGTATTTCCCAATAAATAAGTTTTTGGTAAAGGTTTACCCAGTCTTCATAAGTGTTTACCATGGCTAAATCCATAGCTATTTTTCTAAATTCTTGCTGGTAATTTGATGTTGTTTTTTCGTTTACCAATCTAGAATGATCTAAATTCTTCTTTAAACTTAATAATATTTGATTGGGGTTTACTGGTTTAATTAGGTAATCTGCTATTTTATTACCTATAGCTTCTTCCATTATGTATTCTTCTTCACTTTTGGTAATCATTACCACCGGAAGTGTGTCTTTTTTCTCTTTAATTTCATTAAGCGTTTCTAACCCTGTTAAACCAGGCATGTTTTCATCTAAAAAAACAATATCAAAATTTGCTTCATCTAAAATATCAATGGCTTCAGTACCACTTTTACAAGTGCTAACTTTGTAATTCTTTTTCTCTAGAAATAATATGTGGGGCTTAAGTAAATCTATTTCATCATCTACCCAAAGTATATTTATCATAATGTTTAGTTGTAATTTATGCCCGTTACAGAGCTATTCTTATATTTGTATATATCTAAAAAATTAAAGTTTGAACAAACTTAAAATATTAAACGATCCAATTTACGGATTTATTACTATACCAAATTCGCTAATTTTCGATTTAATTCAACACAAATACTTTCAGCGACTTCGCCGCATTACACAAATGGGCA
Organism: Neotamlana laminarinivorans; assembly: GCF_020523925.1. Lineage (GTDB taxonomy): Bacteria > Bacteroidota > Bacteroidia > Flavobacteriales > Flavobacteriaceae > Neotamlana > Neotamlana laminarinivorans. The sequence continues at coordinate 497,150 of NZ_JAJAPW010000001.1, forward strand.
TGTCCTATTTAGTTTATCCAGGTGCACACCATACTAGGTTTCATCACGCTATAGGTTGTATGCATTTAATGCAACAGGCAGTAAATGTGCTTCGTTTTAAAGGAGTTAGCATATCAAATAACGAAGAAACAGCGCTTTACTGCGCTATTTTACTCCATGATATTGGGCATGGGCCATTTTCTCATGCTATGGAACATAGCATTGTAAATGATGTATCTCATGAAGAAATCTCACTTATTTTCATGGAGCGTCTAAACGAAGAATTTAACGGAAGTTTAACGCTAGCTATAGAGGTTTTTAAAGGAAATTACGAACGTAAGTTTTTATGCCAGTTAATTTCGGGACAAATTGATATGGATCGCGCAGATTATTTAAAACGGGATAGCTTTTACACAGGTGTAGCCGAAGGAAACATAAATAGTGAGCGCTTAATAACCATGCTAAATGTTGTTGAAGATAATCTGGTTGTTGAAGAAAAAGGTATTTACAGTGTAGAAAAATTTATAATTGCACGCCGTTTAATGTATTGGCAAGTTTATTTACATAAAACCAGTTTAGTTGCCGAACAATTATTAATTAGGGTTTTAAAACGAGCAAAAGAGTTGAACGATGAAGGTGTAGAAATTAATGCCAGCGAATCTGTTATGTTTTTTCTAAATAATAAAATCACTTTAAACGATTTTAATAATGAAACTATTGAAGTTTTTTCAAGATTAGATGATTATGATATTGTTTCAGCAATGAAACAATGGCAATACCATCACGATTTTGTACTTAGTTCTTTGTGTGGTATGATAATTAACAGGCATCTGCTTAAAATAAAAGTAAAAAAGAAACCTATAAAGGCTTCCACCTTAAAAAAACACCAAAAAGAAATAATTTTTAAATATAATATAACAGAAAAAGAAGCTGCATATTTTGTATTTACAGGAAGCATTTCAAACCAAGCTTACCAATTAAACACCAAGGGAATAAACATTTTGCATAAGTCTGGAAAAATTGAAGATATTGTTAAAGCGTCAGATCAACTTAACCTTAAAGCACTATCAAAACCAGTTACAAAATATTATATATGCTACCCTAAGCAAAAACTTTAGTACATTTTTTATATTTTTGCGTGAATTAAATAAGAACTAACTTAACAATTTGTGAAATTTACTGCACAACAAATAGCAAGTATTTTAGAAGGTGATGTTGTTGGAAACCCAGATATAGAAGTATCTAAACTTGCTAAAATAGAAGAAGGGCAAGAAGGAGCTTTAACATTTTTGGCTAATCCAAAATATACGTCTCATATATATTCAACAAAAGCTTCAATTACCATTGTAAATAAAACTTTTGAACCTGAAAACAAACTTGAAACGACACTTATAAAAGTTGATGATGCTTACAAAGCATTTTCAAAATTATTAGAATATTACAATCAAGTTAAAATGAATAAAATAGGGGTGGAAAACCCTTCTTTTATTTCAGAATCTGCCAATTATGGTGAAAACATATACATTGGAGCTTTTTCTTATATAGGTGATAATGTAATTATAGGCGATAATGTAAAAATTTATCCAAATGCATACATAGGAGACAATGTAAAAATAGGAGATAATGCTGTTGTTTTTGCTGGGTCGAAAATATATTCAGATTGTTTAATAGGACAAAACTGCGTTATTAATTCTGGTGCCATTATTGGTGCAGATGGTTTTGGTTTTGCTCCAAACGAAGATGGCGAATACAATAAAGTTCCACAAATAGGAAACGTAATTTTAGAAGATAACGTAGATGTTGGTGCGGGTACAACTATAGATAGAGCTACACTGGGTTCAACTATAATTCGTCGTGGTGTAAAATTAGATAATCAAATACAAATAGCACACAACGTTGAAATTGGTAAAAACACGGTTATCGCAGCACAAACAGGTGTTGCAGGTTCAACAAAAATTGGAGAAAATTGTATTATTGGAGGTCAAGTTGGTATTGTAGGCCATATCAACATTGGTAATAATGTAAAAATACAAGCACAATCTGGTATTGGAAGAAATATAAAAGACAATGAGGTTTTACAAGGTTCGCCAGCTTTAGGTTATGGCGATTATAATAAATCTTATGTTTATTTTAAAAATCTACCTAAAATTGTTAAAAATATAAATGAAATCGAAAAAAAACTAGATGGGAATAATTAACACTGAAATAAAGCAGAAAACCATAAAAAAATCGGTTACTTTAACCGGTGTTGGTTTACATACAGGTAAAAACGTTACCTTAACTTTTAAACCTGCCACAGGTAATTCAGGGTTAGCTTTTAAACGCGTAGATTTAGAAGGTGAACCAGTTATTGAAGCCGATGCTAATTATGTTACTAGTACACAACGTGGCACGTGTTTAGAAAAAAACGGTGTATCTATACAAACTTCAGAACATGTTTTAGCTGCCTTAGTAGGTTTGGATGTAGATAACGTTTTAATTGAGTTAGATGCTTCTGAGCCTCCTATTATGGACGGGTCTTCAAAGTTTTTTGTTGAAGCTATAGAGAAAGCTGAAATTATAGAACTAGAAGAAACACGAGAAGAATTTGAAATTACAGACGTGGTTTCTTATACAGATGAAGAAAGCGGTAGCGAAATTTTAGTAATGCCTGCAAAAGAATACCAAATAACTACTATGGTAGATTTTGGTACTAAAGTTTTAGGTACACAAAATGCAACCTTAAATCAAATTTCAGATTTTAAAGATCAAATATCAAATTCTAGGACATTTAGTTTTCTACATGAAATTGAAATGCTTCTTGAAAACGGATTAATAAAAGGAGGCGATTTAAATAACGCTATAGTATATGTAGATAAACCTTTATCTGAAGAAACTATGGCTAAATTAAAAGAAGCCTTTAATAAAGATAGTATTGCTGTAAAACCAAACGGTATTCTAGATAATTTAACACTACACCACCCCAATGAAGCTGCAAGACATAAATTGTTAGATGTATTAGGGGATTTAGCTTTAATTGGTACTCGAATTCGAGGTAAAGTTATAGCAAATAAACCAGGGCATTTTATAAATACACAATTTGCAAAAAAACTTGCTAAACTTATAAAAAATGAACGTCGTAACAACGTGCCAAATATTGATTTGAATCAGCCACCATTAATGGATGTTACTCAAATTATGGCTATGTTACCACATAGGCAACCATTTTTACTAATAGATAAAGTTTTTGAGCTTGAAGAAAACTACGTTACGGCTACAAAAAATGTAACCATGAACGAAGAATTCTTTAAAGGTCATTTCCCAGGAGCTCCAGTAATGCCTGGTGTGCTAATTGTTGAAGCCATGGCGCAAACTGGCGGTATTTTAGTGTTAAATACAGTTCCAGATCCAGAAAATTATCTAACATTTTTCATGAAAATGGACAACGTTAAATTTAAACAAAAAGTAATGCCAGGTGATACTTTAATTTTTAAATGCTCGTTAATTACACCAATACGTCGCGGTATTTGCCATATGCAAGGTTATGCTTATGCTAATGGAAAACTTTGTGCTGAAGCCGAATTAATGGCTCAAATTTCTAAAGTAAAATAATATTTGCTTTTTTATTAAAATTTAATTTTCAAAAATGAATCAACCTTTAGCGTATGTGCACCCGGGTGCAAAAATTGCAAAAAATGTAGTTATAGAGCCTTTTGCTACAATACACAATAATGTTATTATAGGTGAAGGCACCTGGATTGGGAGCAACGTTACCATAATGGAAGGTGCTAGAATAGGTAAAAATTGTAACATATTTCCTGGAGCAGTAATTTCGGCAGTTCCACAAGATTTAAAATACAATGATGAAGACACAACAGTTGAAATAGGCAACAATGTAACTATTCGTGAATGTGTTACTATTAACCGTGGTACGGCAGATAAAATGAAAACCGTAGTAGGTGATAATTGTTTAATTATGGCATATTGCCATATTGCTCACGATTGCATTGTTGGTAATAATTGTATTTTTTCTAATAACAGTACTTTAGCCGGACATATTTCAATTGGCGATTATGTTGTTTTAGCAGGTATGACTGCTGTTCATCAATTTGTATCTGTTGGTAATCATGCTTTTGTAACGGGAGGGTCTTTAGTACGAAAGGATGTGCCGCCATTTGTAAAAGCTGCTCGAGAACCACTTTCATATGTTGGAATAAACTCGGTCGGTTTACGTCGTCGTGGATTTTCAACCGAAAAAATAAGAGAAATTCAAAATATATACAGAATCCTGTATCAAAAAAACTATAATAATACACAAGCTTCAGAAATTATTGAAGCCGAAATGGAAGCCACTCCAGAACGCGATGAAATTCTTCAGTTTATAAAAGATTCGCAACGCGGTATAATGAAAGGGTATTTCAAATCAAATTAAAATAAGTAATTTAAATTATAAAAATGGCAACAACTAGTGACATTAGAAACGGATTATGTATTCGCTATAACAATGATATTTATAAAGTAGTAGAGTTTTTACACGTAAAACCAGGAAAAGGTCCTGCCTTTGTTAGAACTAAACTTAAAAGTGTAACTAACGGAAAAGTTATAGATAATACATTTTCTGCAGGTCATAAATTAGAAGATGTTCGCGTAGAAACACATAAATTTCAATATTTATATAACGATGGTGAATATTTTCATTTTATGAATGAAGCCGATTATACGCAAATTCAGTTAACAGAATCTGCTCTAGACAGGTCTGATTTAATGAAAGAAGGCGAAATTGTTACCATTCAAATTAATTCGGAAGATAATATGCCACTTTCTGTAGACATGCCGGCTACTGTTATTTTAGAAGTTACACATACCGAACCTGGAGTAAAAGGAAATACCGCTACAAATGCTACAAAACCAGCTACTGTAGAAACTGGGGCAGAAGTAAATGTGCCACTTTTTATAAATGAAGGTGATAAAATTAAGGTAGAAACCGAAAAAGGTACTTACAAAGAACGCGTTAAAGAATAACGATTGAAGTTCTCTAAACCACATACTTTAAAGCAAATTTCAGAATTAATTAATTGTGAATTTGTAGGTGTAGATGACTTTCAGGTGTTAGGCATGAATGAAATTCATGTTGTAGAACCTGGAGATATTGTTTTTGTAGATCATCCTAAATATTACGATAAAGCATTAAATTCTGCTGCAACCATCATTTTAATTAATAAAAAAGTAGATTGTCCAGAAGGAAAAGCATTATTGGTTAGCGACGATCCTTTTAGGGATTTTAATAAGTTAAGTCTTCATTTTAAACCGTTTACAGCTTCAAATGTTTCAATTTCTGAAACAGCAACTATTGGCAAAAACACCATAATTCAGCCTAATACATTCATAGGTAATAATGTGGTTATTGGCGATAATTGTACCATTCATTCTAATGTTAGTATTTATGATGATGCTGTTATTGGAAATAATGTTACTATTCATTCAGGAACTATTTTAGGCGCGAATGCCTTTTATTATAAAAAGCGTCCTGAAGGTTTCGATAGGTTAATTTCTTGCGGAAGAGTTGTTATTGAAGATTTTGTAGATATTGGTGCATCATGCACTATAGATAGAGGTGTTACTGGGGATACAACAATTAAAGAAGGCACTAAAATAGATAATTTGGTACAAATTGGTCATGATACCGTAATTGGCAAAAAGTGTTTAATAGCATCTCATGTTGGTATTGCTGGCTGTGTAGTTGTTGAAGATGAAGTAACGCTTTGGGGGCAAGTTGGCACTACAAGTGGTATAACAATAGGTAAAGGAGCCGTTGTACAAGGGCAGTCTGGAGTAACAAAATCGATTGAAGGCAATAAAACATATTGGGGAACACCAATACAAGAAGTGCGATTAAAGCTTAAAGAAATGGCATTAATTAAACAGTTGCCAAAATTAATTGATGCTTTTAAAAAAAATAACGAAAAGTAATTGTGTTTTTGTTTTAAAAATTTAATTCAAAAAATTACTTTTGTTTTCAACATAATTAAATAAACGAAAATAGAGACAAATGAGCGTTTTAGTAAACAAAGATTCGAAAATAATAGTTCAAGGTTTTACAGGAAGTGAAGGGACTTTTCACGCTGGTCAAATGATTGAATACGGAACTAATGTTGTTGGTGGTGTTACACCAGGAAAAGGTGGGCAAACTCACCTAGATAAGCCAGTTTTTAATACAGTAGCTGAAGCTGTAGAAAAAGTTGGTGCAGATACAACGCTTATTTTCGTACCACCTGCATTTGCTGCAGATGCTATTATGGAAGCTGCTGACGCTGGTATAAAAGTAATTATAGCTATTACCGAAGGTATTCCTGTTGCAGATATGATAACTGCTTCAAACTATATAAAAGATAAAGATTGTCGTTTAATTGGCCCTAACTGTCCAGGTGTTATTACTCCAGGAGAAGCAAAAGTTGGTATTATGCCAGGTTTTGTATTTAAAAAAGGTAAGGTTGGTATCGTTTCTAAATCTGGAACATTAACTTACGAAGCTGCAGACCAAGTTGTAAAACAAGGTTTAGGAATTACTACTGCAATTGGGATTGGTGGAGATCCAATTATTGGAACAACAACTAAAGAAGCTGTTGAGTTATTAATTAACGATCCAGAAACAGAAGCAGTAGTAATGATTGGTGAAATTGGTGGCCAATTAGAAGCCGATGCTGCTAAATGGTACAAAGAAAGCGGTAGTAAAAAACCTGTAATTGGTTTTATTGCTGGTGAAACAGCTCCTGCTGGTCGTACAATGGGTCATGCTGGTGCAATTGTAGGCGGTAGCGATGATACAGCCCAAGCTAAAAAAGCAATTATGAGAGAATGTGGTATTCACGTAGTGGATTCTCCGGCTAAAATAGGTGTAAAAGTTGCCGAAGTTTTAGGATAAAAACACATCAAAAATATAATAAAACCTTGCAAAATGTTGTAAGGTTTTTTTATTTGATAACATTTGTATTTCTTATCTTTGATTTAATAAAGAATAACGAACTAACTAGAATTTTATAAATGAAATTATTAGAAGGAAAAACAGCTATTATTACTGGAGCTAGCCGTGGTATTGGCAAAGGAATTGCTCAAGAATTTGCTAAACAAGGTGCAAATGTAGCATTTACATATAGTTCTTCTGTTGAAGCGGCTAACGAACTTGAAAAAGAATTAAATGCCTTAGGTGTTAAAGCTAAAGGTTACCAAAGTAATGCTGCAAGTTTTGATGAAGCACAAGAATTAGCTGCCGATGTTGCCAAAGAATTTGGTAGCATAGATGTATTAATAAATAATGCTGGAATTACAAAAGATAATTTATTAATGCGTATAACCGAAGATGATTTCGATAAAGTTATTGAAGTAAATCTTAAGTCAGTTTTTAACATGACCAAAGCGGTACAACGTACCATGTTAAAACAACGCAAAGGTTCTATTATTAACATGAGTTCTGTGGTTGGTGTAAAAGGAAATGCTGGACAAACCAATTATGCTGCCAGTAAAGCTGGGATTATTGGTTTTTCTAAATCTGTTGCTTTAGAGTTAGGTTCTCGTAATATTAGAAGTAACGTACTTGCTCCTGGTTTTATTGAAACAGAAATGACTGCAAAATTAGATGAGGAAGTTGTAAAAGGATGGCGTGCTGGTATTCCGTTAAAACGTGGAGGAACTCCAGAAGATGTTGCTAATGTTTGTGTATTTTTGGCTAGCGACATGAGTGCCTATGTTACAGGACAAACATTAAATGTAGATGGCGGTATGCTAACCTAATAGCAATTAATGCAAATACAAACCATTTTATATATTGTTTTAGCTGGAATTATAGCATTGTTACTTGCTCTTTTTCAGTATTATAAAAAAAATGAAAAAAGCATGTTCAAATTAAACATGCTTTTTTCGGTTTTGCGGTTTATTAGTGTTTTTTCGGTTTTAGTTTTAATTATTAATCCGCAATTCAATAAAACCAACATTTATACAGAAAAAGCTAATTTAATTATAGCTACAGATAATTCTAAATCTGTAAAATTTTTAAAACAAGACCAAAAAACACTTCAACTATTAAAAAAACTAGCTTCAAATCAAGATTTAAACTCTAAATTTAACATTCAATTTTACAATTTTGGTGAAACTTTAAACTTATCAGATAGTCTGGATTTTTCAGAAAACCAAACCAATATTTCTTCTGCGTTTAATCAACTAAACAAAATTTATAGGCAAACTACAGCACCAACCATTTTAATTACAGATGGTAATCAAACTTATGGTAACGATTATCAATTTGTAAATAATAATTATAAACATCCAATTTACCCCATTGTTTTAGGTGATACGCTAACTTACACCGATTTAAAAATAGAACAACTTAACGTAAACAAATACGCCTATTTAAATAATAAATTCCCTGTAGAGGTTATTTTAGTTTACAATGGGAAAGAACAAGTAAGTTCTAATTTTACGGTATCAAATAATGGCAGAACGGTATATTCTTCAACTTTGAAGTTTTCAGAAGAAAATAATTCAAAAGTTTTAAATTTTACCATACCAGCAAATTCGGTAGGCTTTAGTAATTATAAAGCAACTATTTCTCCAATTGAAAATGAGAAAAACACGGTGAACAACACTAAAAATTTTGCTGTTGATGTTATTAATGAAAAAACAAAAATTGCGATTGTTAGTGATATCATTCATCCAGATATTGGGCTTCTTAAAAAAAGTATAGAAACTAATAAACAGCGCGAAATTGTTATTTTAAAACCTAACGAATTTATTTCTCAAATAAATGATTTTAAACTTGTTATATTAAATCAGCCAAATAATTCATTTAAGTCTGTTTTTGAGGTTGTTAAAAAAAATAAAATCAATAAATTAGTTATTGTTGGTTCTAAAACCGACTTGTTTTTTTTAAATAATACTGTTAAAGAATATGAGTTTGAAATTACTAATCAAACCGAAAATTATCAAGCTCAATTAAATTCAGGTTTTTCTCCTTTTATTGTAAGCGATATTGAATTTGAAAGTTTTCCACCGTTGCTTTCCAACTACAGCTCGGTTATTTTCAACACGCCTTATCAAGTCCTTTTAAATAAAACTTTAAATGGAGTTTCTATCAACGAACCGCTTATTGCTACTATTGAAAACGATAAACAACGTGAAGTTTTAATTTTTGGTGAAAATATTTGGCAATGGCGTGCTCAAAGCTTTTTAAACACAAAGTCATTTAACGATTTTGATGATTTTATAGGCAAGCTAATTCAATTTTTAAACACCAATCAACAAAGAAGCCGCTTAAATATCGATTATAATTCATTTTATAACAGCGGAACAAATATTATTGTAAAAGCAGAATATTTCGATAAAAACTTTGTTTTCGATACTCGCGAAACAATTAATATTACTGTAGTTGACGAAGCTTCAAACGAGCAAAAAACATATCCTTTTGTTCTAAAAAACAACAATTATCAAGTTGATTTAAGTAATTTATCTCCAGGTTCATATAAATTCAATATTCAAACTTCAACAGATAAACTAACTAAATCTGGGCGTTTCGAGATTTTAGATTATAATGTGGAAGAACAATTTTTAAGCGCCAACGTAACAAAACTAAGAAGTATAGCGACAAACAGTAATGGAGAAGCGTTTTTTATGAATAATACAGATAATTTAATATCAACTTTAGTAAACGATGAGCGTTTTACGCCTATTCAAAAAAGTAAAAAAGAAACCCTACCTTTAATAGATTGGAAAATTCTTTTAGCAATTATAGCTTTAAGCTTAAGTGCAGAATGGTTTTTAAGAAAATATAACGGATTAACATAGATAAACTAAATAAACAACAAATGGACAAATTACCTAAAATAGCATTTCCTGCAATTATTGCAATTGTAGTTTTAATTATAATATTATCCAAATCGGCAGTAACAATAGGTTCTGGTGAAGCTGGAGTTCTATACAAAACTTTTGATAATGGAGTTGTAACCGATCAGCCTCCTTTAGGCGAAGGTTTTCACATAGTAGCGCCTTGGAATAAAGTTATTGTTTACGAAGTGCGTCAACAAGAATTATTTGAAAAAATGAAGGTACTATCTTCAAACGGGTTAGAAATTCAAATTGATGGTTCTGCTTGGTTTCAACCGGTATTTCAAGATTTAGGAAAACTACACCAAACTTTAGGCGAAAATTATTTGCAACGTGTTATTCAACCTGCTATTCGAAGTGCCGCTCGTAGTGTTGTAGGTCGTTACACACCAGAGCAATTATATTCTAGTAAGCGTGATGCTATACAAGATGAAATTTTTGTAGAGACTAAAAAAATTCTAGAAAAACAATATATTAAGCTAAACGAATTTCTAGTTCGCGATGTAACGTTGCCATCAACTATAAAAGAGGCAATTGAGCGTAAATTAAAGCAAGAACAAGAGTCGTTAGAGTATGAGTTTAGACTTGTAACTGCAGAAAAAGAAGCTGAAAAACAAATTATTGAAGCCGAAGGTAAAGCTGAAGCTAATAAAATTTTAAGTGCATCGTTAACTGATAAAATTTTACAGGATAAAGGTATCGAGGCAACCATAAAATTATCTGAATCACCAAATAGTAAAGTTATTGTTATAGGTTCGGGAGATAGTGGAATGCCAATTATTCTAGGAAATCAATAAACATTCACGATAAATATTTTACAAATACCTAAAAATTGTAAAATGTTTCAATATTTGTAAATTAAAGTTTGAAAATTTACTTTTATTACAGATATTTGCTTCAGTAAAACAAAAAGACATGACTTTTATTCAAACACATCATCATTTTTACATTTGCTCTCAAGCGAAGTAAAAATGTATTGAATAAAATGAAAATATATTTAAACCCGTTTGAGACAATCAAGCGGGTTTTTTAATTAAAAGAAAATCAACAAGATTGTTTCAAACTCATATAAAAAACAACAATGAGTAAACTAAAAATTGCAGTACAAAAATCAGGACGATTAAATGAAGAATCGTTAGACCTACTAAAAAATTGTGGAATCTCTATCGATAATGGTAAAGACCAATTAAAAGCCGAAGCTAGAAATTTCCCCATGGAAGTTTTATACCTTCGTAATGGTGATATTCCCCAGTATTTGCGCGATGGCGTTGTAGATATTGCCATTTTAGGTGAAAACACTTTAATAGAAAAAGGTAGCGATTTACCAATAGTAGAGCGCTTAGGGTTTTCAAAATGTAAAGTATCTATTGCAGTACCTAAAAATGCAGAATACAATTCTATAAAAGATTTACGTGGTAAAAAAATTGCAACATCATACCCAAATACAGTAAATCAGTTTTTCGAAAAGAAAGGTGAGAAGGCAGATATTCATGTTATTAATGGTTCGGTAGAAATTGCTCCAAATATTGGCTTATCGCACGCTATTGTTGATATTGTTTCAAGCGGAAGCACGCTTTTTAAAAACAATTTAAAAGAAGTAGAAGTACTTTTTAAAAGTGAAGCCGTATTAACTTCGGCTCCAGAATTAACCGAAGAAAAACAAGCCATTCTAGACAAGTTATTATTTAGAATGAAATCGGTTTTAAAAGGAAAAAACTCTAAATATGTTTTATTAAACGCACCAAACGACAGGTTAGATAAAATTGTGAATTTATTACCAGGAATGAAAAGTCCGACCGTGTTGCCTTTAGCACAAGAAGGTTGGAGCTCGGTACATTCTGTTATTAATAAAAACGATTTTTGGGAAGTTATTGATGAATTAAAAGCCAACGGTGCCGAAGGTATTTTAGTTTGCCCAATCGAAAAAATGGTGCTTTAATATAATAGCTTTTTGTATTTCCGTGAAAACGGAAATCTCAAATTAAATTTACACACTTTAAGATTTCCGCTTCTGCGGAAATGAAGAAAAGAAAGTTTTATGCAAATAATTAACAATCCAGATAAAAACACATGGGCCGATATTTTAAAACGCCCAACACAAACCGTCGATGATATTGAAGGTATTGTAAGCGAGGTGTTTAACGATGTTAAGACTAATGGCGACAGTGCTATAAAAATATATACAGAACGTTTTGATAAGGTAACCTTGGAAAACAATTTAGTTTCTACTGAAGAAATTGAAGAAGCTGTTAAAAGTATTCCTGAAGCTTTAAAAACAGCGATAGCAAACGCAAAACGTAATATTGAAACGTTTCATGCAGCTCAAAAAACAGAAAAAATAGAATTAGAAACCACAAACGGTGTTCAATGCTGGCAAGAAAAACGGGCTATAGAACGTGTTGGTTTATATATTCCAGGAGGAACAGCGCCTTTATTTTCAACAGTTTTAATGCTGGCTGCTCCTGCGAAAATTGCAGGATGTAACGAAATTGTATTGTGTTCGCCACCAAATAAAGAAGGCAAACTAGCTCCCGAAATTTTGTATGCTGCAAAATTGTGTGGCGTAACTAAAATATTTAAAGTAGGTGGTATTCAAGCCATTGCTGCATTAACTTTTGGTACAGAAACGATTCCACAAGTTTATAAAATTTTTGGCCCTGGCAACCAATTTGTAACCGTGGCAAAACAATTAGCCACTAAATACGGTGTGGCTATCGATATGCCTGCTGGCCCAAGTGAATTATTAGTGGTTGCCGACAACGGTGCAAATGCAAGCTATATTGCTTCCGATTTATTAAGTCAGGCAGAACATGGTGCCGATAGTCAGGTTATTTTAGTAGCAACATCACAAGAACTTATAGCTAAAGTTTCAGAAGAAGTAGAGGCTCAATTACAAGTGTTGCCACGTAAAGAAATAGCCGAAAAAGCCATAGCTAATTCTAAATCTATTTTTGTTGAAACTGATGACGTTGCGTTAGATTTAATTAATCAATACGGGCCAGAACACTTCATTATTTGTTCTAAAAATGAAGATTTCTATGTTGAAAACATCAGAAATGCAGGTTCGGTTTTTATAGGTGATTATACACCAGAAAGCGCGGGCGATTATGCATCTGGAACTAACCATACGTTGCCGACAAACGGATTTAGTAAAGCGTATTCGGGTGTGAATTTAGATAGTTTTATGAAGAGCATGACGTTTCAAAAAATATCAAAAGAAGGTATTTTAAATATTGGAGAAACTATTGAATTAATGGCTGAAGCCGAAGGTTTACAAGCACATAAAAATGCGGTTAGTATTCGGTTAAAAGATTTAAAATAAAATTGTTTTGTCATGCTGAACTCGTTTCAGTATCTCATAAAATAAACAAGTATAGTTATATCAGGCTGAGCGCAGTCGAAGCCTTTTAGAAAACAAAAAGGAAATTAAGAAAACACTTCGACGGTGTTAAGTGTGACCATTCAGAATAATAAAATGAATAACTTTAATTTACAAAATATAATTCGAGAGAACGTAAAAACAATGAAAGCCTACAGTTCTGCTCGCGACGAATATGTTTCCGATGGGTCTAAAATGATTTTTTTAGATGCCAACGAAAATCCGTTCGAAAATGGTGTAAATCGTTATCCAGATCCGTTACAGCGTTCGTTAAAAGCTGTTTTAGCAGAACAGAAAAACGTTTCTCCAAATCAGATTTTGTTAGGTAACGGTAGCGACGAAGTGCTAGATTTGTTATTTAGAGCCTTTTGCGAACCTAAAAAAGACAACATTATTACACTGCCACCAACTTATGGCATGTACACTGTGCTTTCTAACTTAAATGAGATTGAAGAACGTAAAGTAGAGTTAAATTCAAATTTTCAGCCAAATGTTGAAGCCATTTTAGAAGCCATTGATACTAATTCAAAAATGCTTTTTATTTGTTCGCCAAATAACCCAACTGGTAATTTAATTGCTTCAGAAAAAATAAAAACATTACTTAAAAATTTTAATGGCTTAGTGGTGATTGATGAAGCTTATATCGATTTTTCAAATCGACAAAGTTGGATTTCAGAATTAAATAATTATCCTAATTTAATCGTTACGCAAACATTATCAAAGGCCTATGGTTTGGCAGGAATTCGTTTAGGGTTGTGTTACGCTTCCGCGGAAATTATTTCAATTTTAAACAAAATTAAACCTCCATATAACGTTAACGAATTAACACAAAAACGAGCACTAGAACGTATTTCAAATTTAGAAGCGGTTACAAACGAAGTAAATGCGGTTTTAAAAGAACGCCAAATTTTAATTGATGCCTTAAAAAACATCAGTTTCGTAGAAACTATTTTCCCTACGGAAGCTAATTTTGTGCTCGCACGAGTTGATGATGCTACAAAACGCTACAATCAGTTACTCGAAAAAGGTATTGTTATTAGAAATCGCACCACACAACCACTTTGTGAAAACACGTTGCGTTTTACCGTAGGAACCGACGCTGAAAATGAAGTTTTAATTAAGGCATTAAAAGAATTAGACTAACATGAGCAAAACAAAAGTACTATTTATAGACAGAGACGGCACATTGGTGCTAGAACCGCCAGTAGATTATCAATTAGACAGTCTTGAAAAACTAGAATTTTACCCAAAAGTGTTTCAATACATGGCTAAAATTGCTAGCGAATTAGATTTTGAGCTGGTTATGGTTACCAATCAAGATGGCTTAGGAACCGATTCGTTTCCTGAAGATACCTTTTGGCTACCTCAAAATAAAATTATTGATGCCTTTAAAAAGGAAGGTGTAGAGTTTGCTGAAATTCATATAGATAAAACCTTTCCGCATGAAAATGCCGATACGCGTAAACCTAGAACAGGCTTGTTAACCAAGTATTTTTCTGAAGATTACGATTTAGAAAACTCTTTTGTTTTAGGTGATAGAATTACCGATATGGAATTGGCTAAAAACCTTGGCGCAAAAGGTATTTATTTGTCTGAAGACCCAGATTTAGGTGCCGATGAAATAGAATCGTCTAAGCAGGAAATTTTAGATTGCATTGCATTGACGAGTACCGATTGGAAAGCCATTTACGAGTTTTTAAAACTTAAAGATCGTGTGGAAGAAATTACACGTAATACCAATGAAACTCAAATTTATATAAAATTAAATCTTGATGGTTCGGGTAAAAATGATATTGACACAGGTTTATCGTTTTTCGATCATATGTTAGATCAAATTGGGCGCCATGGTGCTATGGATTTAACCATAAAAGTAAATGGTGATTTAGAAGTAGACGAACACCATACGATAGAAGATACCATGATTGCGCTTGGTGAATTATTCAATAAAGCCCTAGGAAATAAATTAGGCATAGAGCGCTACGGCTTCTGTTTACCAATGGACGATTGCTTAGCACAAGTTGCGGTAGATTTTGGAGGACGAAACTGGCTAGAATGGGATGCCGAATTTAAACGCGAAAAAATAGGCGACATGCCAACCGAAATGTTTTATCATTTATTTAAATCGTTTACCGATGGCGCAAAATGTAATTTAAATGTAAAAGCAGAAGGTGTAAACGAGCATCATAAAATTGAAGGTATTTTTAAGGCCTTTGCAAAAGCCATGAAAATGGCCGTAAAGCGCGATGCTAACAAAATGTTTTTACCAAGTACAAAAGGAATGTTATAATTAGCGATTTGCTCTTAGTTATTTACCAATAGCTAAAAGCTAATAACTAAAAGCTATAAAAATGAAATTAGTAATAATAGATTACGGTGCAGGAAATATTAAAAGCATACAATTTGCTTTTAAACGCTTAGGTGTCGATGCTGTTTTATCGAATAATGCAGATGAAATTAAAGGGGCCGATAAAGTGATTTTCCCAGGAGTAGGAGAAGCTAGTTCTGCAATGAAAATGCTTAAAAAAAGTGGTTTGGATTCTTTGATACCAACGTTAAAACAACCTGTTTTGGGTATTTGTTTAGGCATGCAATTAATGTGTTTACACTCCGAAGAAGGTGATACGGACGGTTTAGGAATCTTTCAAACAAAAGTAAAGCGTTTTTCAAATAGCGTAAAAGTACCGCAAATGGGTTGGAATGTTATAAAAGATTTAAAATCCGATTTATTTAAAGGCATCAAAGAAAACGAATACATGTATTTAGTGCATAGTTTTTACGCCGAACATTGCAACGAAACCATTGCTGCCACCGATTACGAAATTAATTACGCATCGGCATTACAACACGAAAATTTTTATGGCGTGCAATTTCATCCAGAGAAGAGTGGTAATGAAGGAGCTAAAATTTTAAAAAACTTTATGAATATGTAGCTTTTAACAATATGCCTTTAGCTTTTGCTAATGGCCAATTGCTAATAGCTTAAAGCTAAAAAAATGAGAATAATACCAGCAATAGATATTATAGACGGTAAATGTGTAAGGCTATCAAAAGGCGATTACAACACAAAAAAAATATATAACGAAAACCCGTTAGAAATTGCAAAGCAATACGAAGCTCATGGTATAGAGCATTTGCATTTAGTAGATTTAGATGGTGCCAAGGCGAGTCATATTGTAAACCATAAAGTGTTAGAAACTATTGCGACTAAAACAAATTTAAAAATAGATTTTGGTGGTGGTTTAAAAACCGATGAAGATTTACACATCGCATTCGAATCTGGAGCAAAACAAATTACCGGCGGAAGTATTGCCGTTAAAAAACCAGAAGTTTTTGAAAGTTGGCTAACCAAATACGGTAGTGATAAAATAATTCTAGGTGCTGATGCAAATAATGAGAAAATAGCCATTAGTGGTTGGTTAGAAGAAAGTGATGAAGAGCTTATTCCGTTTGTACAGAATTATATGACTAAAGGTGTTAGCTACGTAATTTGCACAGATATTGCTAAAGATGGTATGTTACAAGGCCCTTCGTTTGATTTGTATAAAAAGATGCTCGAAGAATGTCACACTGAAGGCAGTCGAACTGAAAACGAATCAGCATTAAAATTAATCGCCTCTGGAGGTATTTCTACATTTGATGAATTACCAAAATTAGCCGAATTAGGTTGCGAAGGTACAATAATAGGAAAAGCGATTTACGAGAATAAAATAAGTTTGAAACAACTTGAAAATTTTATAATAAATAAATAATGTCACTTCGAGTGATTTTGAGGCACGAAAAATTGTATCGAGAAGCTATAGTTCTCGATACAATGCTCATAAAATCGCATCACTCGAACTGACGACATATTTAAAAAGCATGCTAACAAAAAGAATTGTTCCCTGTCTAGATATAAAAAACGGACGCACCGTAAAAGGTGTTAATTTTGTCGATTTACGTGATGCCGGAGATCCTGTAGAGCTCGCTAAGCAATATGCCGAAGTAGGTGCAGACGAATTGGTGTTTTTAGACATCGCAGCAACTTTAGAAAACCGAGGCACAACTTTAGATATGGTAACTCGTGTTGCCGAACAAGTTAATATCCCTTTTACAGTAGGTGGTGGCATTTCGTCTGTAGAACACGTTGATGCTTTGTTAAAATGTGGTGCCGATAAGGTTTCTATCAACTCCTCAGCAGTAAAAAGACCTGATTTAGTAAACGAATTAGCTAATAAATTTGGTAGCCAATGTGTTGTAGTTGCTATTGATGCGAAACAAGTTGATGGACATTGGAAAGTGCATTTAGCTGGTGGAACTATTCCAACAGATATCGATTTATTTGAATGGGCAAAAGAAGTTGAAACTCGCGGTGCGGGTGAAATTTTATTCACATCAATGGATCACGATGGTACAAAAGCTGGTTTTGCAAACGAAGCTTTAGCGCAATTGTCTGATACCTTAAATATCCCTATTATTGCATCTGGTGGTGCTGGTAATGTTCAGCATTTTGTAGATACATTTAAAGAAGGAAAATCTGACGCTGCTCTAGCGGCTAGTGTTTTTCATTTTGGTGAAATACCTATCCCTGAATTAAAAAAAGAATTAAAAAAACATAATATTGAGATTCGACTTTAGATGTCATGCTGAACTTGTTTCAGTATCTCATAATAATAAGTTCCTGAAACATATTCAGGATTAATAAAAAAATCAATGGAAATAAAATACGATAATAACGGCTTAGTTCCTGCAATTATTCAAGATGCTACTACAAAAAACGTATTGATGTTGGGTTACATGAATGAAGAAGCTTATAAGAAAACAATTGAAACTAAAAAAGTTACTTTTTTTAGCCGAAGTAAGCAACGTTTATGGACAAAAGGCGAGGAGAGCGGTAACTTTTTAAACTTGGTTGAACTTAAAAACGATTGCGATAATGATTCCTTATTAATTCAAGTAAATCCTGCAGGACCAACTTGCCATAAAGGAACGGGGAATTGTTGGGGCGAAGATAATACACCTAATTACGGGTTCTTTTCAACCTTGGAAGCTATTATTGCAGAGCGTGTTGCTAATAAAGATACCGCAAAATCGTATGTGGCGAGTTTGTTTTCAAAAGGCATTAATAAAGTAGCTCAAAAAGTTGGGGAAGAAGCTGTAGAAACGGTTATTGAAGCTATGGATAATAATGATGAGTTGTTTTTATACGAATCGGCCGATTTATTGTTTCATTACTTAATGTTACTTCAAGCCAAAGGCTTTACTTTAAAGGATATTGAAGCAGAATTAAAAGGCAGACATAAATAAATGCAATTTCAGCCAAAAAAGTATTATTATTTAATAAACTTCCAATATTTAGGGTATAGGTTTCATGGTTGGCAAAAGCAACCAAATGTAAAAACCTTGCATTTAATGGTTGATAGAACCTTAAACTATATTCTTGAAGGCAAGTATTTTAAAACTTTAGTATCGGGAAGAACCGATGCCATGGTTTCGGCCGAAAATGCAACGTTCGAGTTATTTCTTCAGCATGAAATTGAAGATTTAGATGCTTTTTTAGAGCTGTTTAATTACAATCTTCCGCAAGATATTCGCGCTTTAGCTATTAAGGAAGTTGATGCTAAATTCAATATTATAAATCATCCAAAATCTAAAGAATATCTTTATTTATTTACATACGGCAAAAAGTGTCATCCGTTCTGTGCACCAATAATGACGACTATTTTAGATGATTTAAACATTGAAATAATGAAAGAAGGTGCAAAACTTTTTGAAGGCGAGCATTACCTTAAAGCTTATTGCTACAAACCAACCGATAAAGGCATTTATACTAGAATTATTGAAACCTGTGAATTGGTTGAAAACACGATTTACACAGCCAATTATTTTCCTGATAAAACCTACATTTTACGAGTTCGAGGTAAAGGTTTTATGCGAAATCAAATACGATTAATGATGGGTACTTTATTCGATTTAGGAAAAGGAAAACTTACTTTAGATGATATTAAAACAAGCTTAAGGCCTGATAACACTGTAAAAATGAATTTTATTGCCCCAGCTCCAGGGCTTATTTTAAATAAGGTTGATTTTTTATAATTACTTCTCGATACAAATTTGTTTCGCTTTAGCTTCACAAATTCACGTAAAGTGACGTTTTTATTTAATTCCTAATTCCGAGCGAATTTCATCAACATTTAAATCATTTAAAATATCAATTAAATTAGGATACCATTTTTCATGGTAACCAAACTCTGGCCTTCTAAATTCGGCAATAGCATCAGCTTTGGTCCAATTTTCAAAAACAATTCTGTAGGCAGCAATTATAATTCCGGTTCTATCCGATCCGTGCCAGCAATGAATTAATATAGGTTTTTCAGCCTTTTCAATAATTTTAAGCACGCTTACAACTTTAGCTTCAGTCATTTCTTTAGACTTTAACTTAATATGTTCTAATTGTAACTTAGTGTGCCTAGTTTTTTTATCGTCGCTCCATTTACGTCTAAAATTTAATATGGTTTTTATTCCAAGCGCTTCAATTTCCTTAAATCCTTTTTTGCTAGGTTGTTCCGATCTATAAATAGCTTCAGAAACTTTATAAAAGCGTTTAAAGTTTTTCGATTCTTGTTTTGTAGCTTCAATAATTTGTGCGTTTATGTTTATAGAACAGCAAATCATCATTAAAAATATATAAGATGTCTTCATTTAATTCATTTTAAATACTAACGGTATATAATGCGTAAAATTTCAATGTAATTTGAACAACAAATCAAATATATAAAAGAGGTATGATTTTATAAATTATGCTAATTACAAATTTTGAAAACCTAACTACTTCTTCTTAAATTAATTAACAACTCAAATTTTTATTAACATAATTTAAGTTAATTAAAACTTAATGCCGTTAAACCCTGTTAAAAGACTTGACAAAATTGCTATTTGCCTTAGTTTGATAACAGTTGAACACAAAAAAACAGAAATATTATGAGTTATTTGAATATGAAAGATGAAGAATTATTAACTGTTGTTGTAGAACTAAATATTCTGCTAGCAGATTACCACATTTATTACCAAAAATTACGCAGTAATCACTGGAACATTTTAGGTAAAAACTTCTTTGATTTACACGTACAATTTGAAGAATTATACACCGATGCCAGGGTTAAAATTGATGAAATTGCAGAACGTATTTTAACTTTACGATACCACCCAATGAGTAAATTTAGCGATTACTTAAGAGTATCATCTATAGCTGAAGCTGCACCAATAAAATCAGACATGGATATGGTTACAGAAACCATAAACGACCATAAGTTAATTTTAAAACAAATGGGAAAAGTTATTGAAGTTGCAGAAGGCGTGAATGATGAAGGTACTATAGATTTAATTGGAGCTTACATTCGCGAACTAGAAAAAGCAAGTTGGATGCTAGATGCTTGGAGCAAAAACACATCCGATGCCTTAAAAACTAGAGTTGCTGAAGTACAATAATTAATACTTAAATTAAAAAGAGTATTAATATTTTAAAAATTAAAAATAATGGAAAGTACCATAACAGAAGCATTTAATAATTTAATTACCAAATTACAAGGTTGGTTAAATGCTGTAATTCAAAATATACCTAATTTAATATTAGCCATTGTTGTAATGGTAGCTTCATATTTTATTGCAACTTATATTAAAAAGTTAGTATTAAAACTGGTAAGCCACAAAGTAAAGCAACAATCTATTGCCAACATGATTGCAAAAATATCTGCAGTAGTAATAGTAATGGCAGGTTTGTTTTTATCATTAGGTATATTAAACCTAAGTAAAATGTTAACCTCGTTATTGGCTGGTGCTGGGGTTGCTGGTTTAGCTATTGGTTTAGCTTTACAAGGCACATTATCTAACACATTTGCTGGTATTGTAATATCGTTTAGAAAACGCATACAAATTGGTAATTGGGTTGAAACTAGCGGATATTCCGGAGAGGTTATTGATGTTAATTTAAAAGAGTTTGTTTTAAAAGAAGCCGATAATCATATTGTAATTATCCCTAACAAAACAATTCTTGAAAATCCTTTAAAAAATTATTCGTTAGCCAATAAAATGCGTGTGTTTATTAATTGTGGTGTTGGTTACGAATCGGATTTAGAACAGGTTAAAGATTTAACTCAAAAAACAATAGCAAATGCTTTTTCTGATGTAAAATCGGCAGAAGATGTAGAATTTTATTATACCGAATTTGGAGATAGTTCTATAAACTATTTATGCAGATTCTGGATAAATACAAGCGATTTACTGGAGAAAAAACGAGTTAAAACAAAAGCAATAATAGAAATTAAGAAAGCTTATGATAAAGCTGGAATCAATATCCCATTCCCTATAAGAACACTTGAATTTAATAACAAGTTATCTTTTGATGAGGCTATTTTAGATAATCAATATTCTAATAATTAATAGAAAAATTGTAAAAAATTAACATAGTTTATGAAACGATCATAAACTATGTTAACAAAAAATCTACTAAGCATTTTAGCCTCGTATTTATAGTAAACAATTGATTCTTAAATAGAAACAATTAATAGCTATTACACTTTAAAATCTCTAAAATATATTTAGAGTAAAACTGAAAAAGTTTCAGTTTTAAATTATTCACTTATTAAAAATAAAAATTATGTTACGTTGGACAATCACATTTGTAATAATCGCATTAATAGCCGGAGTTTTAGGCTTTGGAGGAATCGCAGGAGCATCTGCAGGAATTGCTAAAATTCTATTCTTCATTTTTATAGTACTGTTTGTATTATCACTTTTAAAAGGTTTAGTAAAAAGATAATTAAATCTAAAACCTTTTTAATTAAAAATTATATCAATACAACTTTAAAAACAACAATCATGAAAAAAGTAATTTTAACCTTAGCTATATTATTTACAATATCAACCGCATTTATTGGTTGTAGAGAAGAAAAATCTACAGGAGAAAAAATCGAGGAAACCATGGAAGATGCTGGAGATGAAATTGAAGATGCAGCAGATGATGTCTCTGATGAAGTAGAAGATACTGCAGACGACATTGAAGATGAAATGAAATAATAATAGCTTTAAAATTTAACAAAAATGAGAAATTTAATATATATAAGTGCCTTTTTATTGTGCACAAGTGCTTTTTCTCAAACAAATAAAGAAGAAGCTAAAGAAGAAGTAGAAATTGAAACTGTTAAAGTAAATAATGGCAGTGAAATTATCGAAAAGAAAGTAAAAGTAATAACCAGAGAAACAGCCAATGTAGAATTGGCAGAAACTGATAAAAATAAAGTAAACCAAGAACGCGTAAATAGCGTATCAAAAGTTGAAAAAATGGTTATGGTAGATAATAATGGAGATAACAATTACGAGTTGTTAACCAAAAGTACATTTTACAAATTAGGAGATAAACAATATTTGTTTAAGCCACATGACAGAGGTTTCGATATTGCTTTTAGTAAAGAAGAAAATAAATTTGTAAAAACTGGTTCTGCTTACAATACTCAAAACGGCAATTATCTGGTAGATCATAAAAACTATGCAGGAATTGGTTATTTTAATGAAAATGGCGATTTCACTATCGAATATTACGATAAAAATAAAGATGAAATTGTAACTAAATCTTATAAAATGGCAGAACCTAGTTTATAATTTCTAAATAAATAACATTTTAAAAGCCCTAATTAATTAGGGCTTTTGTATTTTTAAAAAAATATTTTTTAATGAGTGCTACACTATCTAAGTCCGTTTTTACATTTTTAAAAGCTTTAGAACAAAATAATAATCGCGATTGGTTTAACGAAAATAAACCTGAGTTTAAAACTATTCAAGATGAAGTTAAACAATTCTATAATTTAGTTCTAGAAAAATTAAACACTCATGATGATATTGATAAATTAAAAATCTTCAGAATTTACCGAGATGTTCGCTTTTCTAAAAATAAACAACCTTACAAAACACATTTTGGAGGTTCGTTTCACCGAACAAAACCAAGACTAAGAGGTGGCTACTATTTGCACATCCAGCCAAATAATGAAAGTTTTATAGCAACAGGGTTTTGGCAACCCGAAAAAGAGGATTTACTACGGATAAGAAAAGAATTTGAAATGGATACCACAGAAATTAAAGACATTCTATCTAACCCAAAATTTAACTCTATTTGGGGAAACTCTTTTGAAGGCGACGAATTAAAAACCGCACCAAAAGGTTTTAGTAAAGATCATCAAGCTATAGATTTTATTAAGAAAAAACAGTACATTTTTACTAAAAAATATACAGACAAAGAAGTATTGTCTCCTAATTTTTTAGATGATGTTAACGCGTCGTTTAAAGCTATACGCCCATTTTTTAATTACATGAGCGATGTACTTACCACCGATTTAAATGGTGTGTCTTTAATAGATTAAACCGCAGTTAAATACTCAGGCTTAACAAATAATTGAATATTACTAAGCAAACGCTCTTTTACAATATTCATCATACGTTTGTTTAAAGCAGACGAGTTTTTAATGTAAAGCAAATACTCATCTGTGGTAAACTGCCCAATTACCATACCTTTTAAAGAATTTCTAAATTTCATATCCTTTTGTATAGCGTTTTCAATGTAGGTTGTCCGCTTATCCAAAGATAAATCATAAAAAACATATTTATGTTTAGCAATATAATTTCTAAAAACCTCTATAAATAAATCATTTTGCAATTTAATTACAGGGCGTAAAACAGCATTTTGAAAATACTCATCACCGCTCATATTTTCGTTTATAGTTAACGTTTTAATAGCTGGTCTAATTTTCTTTAAATCTAAATCTCGATTGCTCATATTGCGAAGTTTTCATTAAAATTATACAATATTTAAACGTTTATTAATTATAATAATTTTAATTATTAACGGGCTTATCAACAATACGCAATTTTGTACCTTTATATAAAAATTAAAAATGAAGTTTGGCAGTGTTAAAAACCCTAAAATTATTGATTTTACATTACCTAAAGATCATCCAGAAACTAAAAAATTATTAAATTCTTACTCAACTAATACTAAACCTAAAATTTACGTGGGTTGTGCAAAATGGAATAGAGCCGATTTAAAAGGATTTTATCCTCGTGGTACTAAAGATGAGCTTCAATATTATTCCTCTCAGTTTAATGCCATTGAGCTAAATGCAACATTTTACAGAATATTTCCCGCAGAACAGTTTGAAAACTGGTATAAAAAAACACCAAAAGATTTTAAATTTTTCCCCAAATTAAATCAAGAAATTAGCCATTGGAAACGGTTAAACGATACTAAAGCCGTTGTTGAACATTACTTATACAACGCATCTAATTTAAAAGAAAAATTAGGCACTATTTTCTTGCAAATGCATAATAATTTTGCCCCAAAAGATTTTGATAGAGTAGTGGCTTTCGCCGAAAATTGGCCCAAACAAATACCCTTAGCAATGGAGTTTAGGCATACCAATTGGTATAATGATGCTGTTGTAGCAAAAGATCTTTACACACTTTTAGAAGAAAACAACATTAGTAATATAATTGTTGATACCGCTGGAAGGCGCGATTTAATGCACATGAGGCTTACTAATGCCACAGCATTTGTACGTTACGTTGGTGCAAATCATGAAAGCGATTATAGCCGTTTAAATGATTGGGTAGAACGAATTAAACTTTGGAGCGAACAAGGCATAAAAGAAATTGATTTTTTTGTGCATCAAAATCTAGAAAAAGAATCACCTTTATTATCAGCGTATTTTATAAAAAAATTAAATTCTGAACTTGGGTATAATTTAAAAATACCTAATGAAGAACAACACATACAACAAAACCTATTTTAAAAATTAAAATTATGAGATTTCATACCAGAAAATGGATAAAACCAGAAGATTTAAATGCAAACGGAACTTTATTTGGTGGTCGTTTACTTGAATGGATCGATGAGGAAGCTGCATTATATACCATTATTCAATTAGAAAACAGAAAAGTAGTAACAAAATATATAAGTGAAATCGATTTTAAAGCATCGGCAAAACAAGGCGATATAGTTGAAATTGGTATCGATGTTGTAAAATTTGGTAAAGCATCAATAACACTAAGTTGCGAAGTACGTAATAAAATGACGCGTGAAACAATTATTACCATATCAAATATAGTTATGGTTAACCTTGGTCAAGACGGAAAAGCCTTGCCTCATGGTAAAACAGAAATTGAATACGTTGCAGATCGATTAAATAACGATTAAAAATTATAACCAATTCTTGTATTCTATTGAAAAAAAAGCAGTTTATATACTTTCTATTAGAAATATTATAAAAATTAAATAACTAATCCTTCTAAAGTTTCAAATAAGTTTAATAAAGCCTAAATTTGTCCACCTTTTTTTGAAAGTTTTTTTCTAAAAAAGATTCAATTTTAACGTATAAGAAAAATCAAATTATAATGAGCAAAACGTTGTTTGACAAAGTGTGGGATTCCCATGTTGTTAGAAAAATAGAAGATGGTCCAGATGTGTTTTTTATCGATCGTCATTTTATTCATGAAGTTACAAGTCCTGTTGCTTTTGTTGGTTTAAAAAACAGAGGTATAAATGTTATGTACCCTGAAAAAACATTTGCAACTGCAGATCATAACACACCAACTTGGAATCAACATTTACCAGTAGCCGATCCATTATCGGCAAACCAATTAGAAGCATTAGCTAATAATGCTGCTGAATATGGTATTTCTCACTGGGGTTTAGGCCACAGAAATAATGGTATTGTTCATATTGTTGGCCCTGAAAATGGTATTACCTTACCTGGGGCAACTATTGTTTGTGGAGATTCACATACATCAACTCACGGTGCTTTTGGTGCAATTGCATTTGGTATTGGTACATCGGAAGTAGAAATGGTATTGTCTACGCAATGTATTATGCAACCAAAACCTAAAAAAATGCGTATTAACGTAAATGGTAAGTTAGGCTTTGGTGTAACTCCTAAAGATGTGGCACTTTACATAATTTCAAAACAAACAACTTCTGGTGCTACAGGGTATTTTGTAGAATATGCCGGAGATGTTTTTGAAAACATGTCTATGGAAGGTCGTATGACGGTTTGTAACTTATCTATCGAGATGGGTGCACGTGGTGGTATGATTGCTCCAGACGAAAAAACATTTGAATATATAAAAGGAAGAAAACATGCCCCAAAAGGAGCCGATTGGGATAAAGCCATGGCATATTGGGAAACATTATATACCGAAGAAGATGCTGAATTTGATACTGAATTTACTTACGACGCAGCAGATATTGAACCAATGATTACTTACGGAACCAACCCAGGAATGGGAATGGGAGTAACAAATTCAATTCCTTTAGCAGAAAATGTTGAAGGTGGTGTAGCAACTTACAAAAAGTCTTTAGGCTACATGAATTTTAACGAAGGTGATGACATGATTGGTAAAACAGTTGATTACGTTTTCTTAGGATCATGTACAAACGGACGTATAGAAGATTTTAGAGCATTTTGTTCTATTGTTGAAGGGAAGCAAAAAGCGCCAAACATTACAGCTTGGTTAGTTCCTGGATCGCATAAAGTTGTAGATCAAATTAAGGAAGAAGGTTTAGATAAAATATTAACCGAAGCCGGTTTTGTTTTAAGAGAACCTGGTTGTTCTGCCTGTTTAGCAATGAACGATGATAAAGTTCCTGCTGGAAAATTAGCGGTTTCAACATCTAACCGTAATTTTGAAGGTCGACAAGGTCCTGGATCAAGAACGTTATTAGCGTCACCATTAGTTGCAGCAGCAACAGCTGTTGAAGGTGTGGTAACAGACCCAAGAACATTAATGAAAGAATTAGTCTAAAATCAGACTTCGCTTTGTAGTGTTTAACTATATAAATCGAAAAAAAAATAACATTTGCCAACAGCTAAAAGCTAATGGCCAAAAGTAAAAATATTATGGCTTACGATAAATTTGAAGTTTTAACAAGCACAGCATATCCATTACCAATAGAAAACGTAGATACAGATCAAATTATTCCTGCACGTTTTTTAAAAGCAACAGAGCGCAAGGGCTTTGGAGATAACTTTTTCCGTGATTGGAGATATGATTCCGAAGGAAACCCAATTGCAGATTTTCCATTAAACGATGCAAAATATACAGGTTCTAAAATATTAGTTGGAGGTAAAAACTTTGGTTCTGGTTCGTCTAGAGAGCACGCTGCTTGGTCTGTTTACGATTTTGGGTTACGTTGTGTAATATCGTCGTTTTTTGCAGATATTTTTAGAAATAACTGTTTAAACGTTGGTGTATTACCAGTACAAGTATCTGCTGTTTTTGCTCAAAAATTGTTTGATGCTATTGAAGCAGATCCAAAAACTGAAATTAAAGTAGATTTACCTAACCAAACCGTAACACTTGTATCTACAGGAGAATCAGAATCTTTTGATATTAATGGTTACAAAAAAGGTAATATGTTAAATGGTTTTGATGATATTGATTATTTACAAAACATGAAAGAAGAAGTAGCTTCTTTTGGTGAAACAAGACCTTTTTAATAATTATTAGATGACCTAAATTATTTTGGGTTTACATAATATTTAAAAAGGATTCTGAAAATTCAGAATTATAATAAATTGATCAAAATCTTCAATGAGTAAGAAACATATAGAAATAATGGATACGACACTTCGCGATGGTGAGCAAACCTCCGGTGTGTCGTTTTCTGCTTCAGAGAAGTTAACGATAGCTAAGTTACTTTTAGAAGAATTAAAAGTAGATCGTATAGAAATTGCTTCAGCACGTGTTTCTGAAGGCGAATTTCAAGCGGTAAAAAATATTACCCATTGGACTAAAGAAAATAATTATTTAAACAAGGTTGAAGTACTTACTTTTGTTGATAATGGGGTTTCTATCAATTGGATGATTGAAGCAGGTGCTAAGGTACAAAACTTACTAACAAAAGGCTCGCTTAATCATTTAACTTACCAGCTTAAAAAAACTCCTAATCAACACTTTGCAGATATTAAGGAAAATATTTCTTTGGCGCAAAGTAAAGATATTGAAACCAATATTTATTTAGAAGATTGGAGTAATGGCATGCGAAATTCTAAAGAATATGTTTTTGAATTTTTGGAATTTTTAGCATCACAACCGGTAAAACGTATTATGTTACCAGATACCTTAGGTGTATTAACGCCTTCGGAATCTTTTGAATTTATCAAAGAAATAAAAGATAAATACCCAAATACGCATTTCGATTTTCATACACACAACGATTACGATTTAGGTGTTTCGAATGCTATTGAAGGTATAAAAGCTGGAGCCGATGGTTTGCATTTAACCATAAACGGCATGGGCGAACGTGCTGGTAATGCACCAATGGCAAGTACTATTGCTGTTATTAACGATTACTTACCCAATGTTACCATTAATGCTAACGAAAAAGCCCTTTATACAGTTAGTAAGCTGGTAGAGAATTTTTCTGGTATTTTAATTCCAGCAAACAAACCTATTGTTGGTGCTAATGTATTTACACAAACAGCTGGTATTCATGCTGATGGCGACAATAAAAACAACTTGTATTTTAGCGATTTAATGCCAGAACGCTTTGGTAGAAAACGCCAATATGCATTGGGAAAATCGTCTGGAAAGGCTAATATTCAAAAAAACTTACAAGAATTAGGGCTTCAGTTAAATGATGATGACTTAAAGAAAGTAACCCAACGAATTATTGAGTTAGGCGATAAAAAGCAAGTGGTAACTAAAGAAGATTTACCCTATATTATTTCGGATGTTTTAGATAGAACTTATGATGAGAAAGTAACTGTAAATTCATATGTATTAACTCATGCAAAAGGTTTAAATCCTTCAACTACAGTTTCTATAACCATTGAAGAAGAAACATTTGAAGAGAATTCGCAAGGTGACGGACAATTTGATGCCTTCATGAATGCCTTGCGGAAAATTTTTAAGAAAAAGAAAATGATTTTACCGGCATTAATAGATTATGCTGTACGTATTCCGCCTGGTAGTAATTCTGATGCTTTGTGTGAAACTATAATAACCTGGAAATCTGACACCAAAGAGTTTAAAACTCGAGGTTTAGATTCCGACCAAACAGTGTCGGCAATTATTGCTACCGAAAAAATGCTGAATATTATTACTAACTAAATGTTTATTGTAGTAATACAGTGCGTTAGGGATTGAAACGGCATCCTTTTTTTTGGCTTCCCGAGCGTAGTCGAAGGGTAAGATTAAAAAAAGATATAGTGTAAAGCCCGACCCCTTGTGGGTAACGCCCAAAATGAATAAAATTTAATAATTTAGATAAAACAACTAAAATGAAATTAAACATAGCCCTTTTAGCCGGAGACGGTATAGGACCAGAGGTTATAGACCAAGCCGTTAAAGTAAGTGATGCTGTCGCTGCTAAATTTGGTCATGAAATTACATGGAAACCTGCTTTAACAGGAGCAGCGGCTATTGATGCTGTTGGTGAACCTTATCCAGATGAAACTCACGAAATTTGTGCATCTTCTGATGCGGTTTTATTTGGAGCTATTGGTCATCCAAAATTTGATAATGACCCAACTGCAAAGGTTCGCCCTGAGCAAGGTTTACTTAAAATGCGTAAAAAATTAGGTTTATTTGCTAATGTGCGTCCTACATTTGTTTTCCCGTCGTTATTAGATAAATCTCCATTAAAAAAGGAACGCATTGAAGGTACTGATTTAGTATTTTTCCGTGAGTTAACTTCTGGTGTTTATTTTGGTGAAAAAGGCAGAAAAGACGATGGTAACACGGCTTATGATACTAACATGTACACCAAAGAAGAGGTTACACGTTTGGCTAAAAAAGGTTTTGAAGCAGCTATGCAACGCTCGAAAAAATTATGTTGTGTAGATAAAGCAAACGTTATGGAAACATCGCGTTTATGGAGAGAGACTGTGCAAGGTATGGAAAAAGATTACCCAGAGGTAGAGGTAAGCTATGAGTTTGTTGATGCCGTTGCTATGCGTTTGGTACAATGGCCAAAAGATTATGATGTATTAATTACTGAAAACTTATTTGGTGATGTTTTAACTGATGAAGCTTCTGTAATTTCTGGATCTATGGGGTTAATGCCATCGGCATCATTAGGTACTAGTATTTCTTTATTCGAGCCAATTCACGGTTCGTACCCACAAGCTACTGGAAAAAATATTGCAAACCCAATGGCTACGGTATTATCTGCAGCTATGATGTTTGAAAACTTTGGTTTAGCAGAAGAAGGTAAAGTTATTCGTGAGGCTGTAAATAAAGCTTTAGCTGAAGGTATTGTTACTGAAGATTTAGCTGAGGGTGGTAAAGCTTACGGAACTACTGAAGTAGGAGATTGGTTAGCTAAAAATATATAAGTTTAAACCGTCTATTTAATTTATACAACCTGATAACTTAAGTTATCAGGTTTATTTTTTTAAAAATATTTATATATTAAACAGGAAACTTTTTTATGAAATCTGTTGCTACCATAAAGTACAAATTATTTTCTAAATTTTGAATTACATAAAATTGACTATTAAATAAAAAGTCGTCTTTTGTTAAGTTGTTATCTTTAGCCTCTTCTACAGAAATTAAATTACTCTCTGTTAAACCGTTAACACCTTTTGCAACATAAAACAAACCCAAAACTTTAAACTTACCTACAATTACATTTTCAGGTTTAAAAATACTTCTACTAATTTTTAACTTGTAATAAAAGTCATCCTCAATAACCTTAACATACTCATATTTTTTGACTCGCTTTAGGGTTCTTCTACAAACTTTTAATCTATAATTTACTTCGTTTTCATCTAATCCTATAATGGGTTGAGATGCTTGCTTAAATTCTGCAATTTTTATACTATCTGCCTCAGCTTGATTTTTATATGATATTGCTTTTTTATAAAATGTTGTTAAACGTTTAGCATATTTATCTTTCTCAGGAATAATGAATTTCTCTCTTACCAATTCATATACATATGGAGATTTACCTTCTTTATTTACAATAGATTGATTCTTAACTTTATCAAAAAAAAGAATATCGTAGTCTTGAGAAAACCCTTGGTGCATCAAAAAGAAAGAAATTAAAACTGTTGAGATAGTTTTAAAGTTACTTTTAAATATCATTAAATTTATTATCTTATGGTAAGTGTGCTGATTAACAAATATATACATATTTATTTTAAAATAAAACCCAAAACGCAAATTTACTTTTTAATATTAAATTACTTAATATTTTGTGAAAATTTATTTAAACACTTTGTTTTATTTTATATTAGAAGCTTAAACTTACTCAAACAAATCAATTTTTATGAAACACGTATTACTTTTTACGTTATCAATTTTTTTAGCTCTTGCGCCTTTAAGTTCAGAAGCTCAATCTAAAAAAAAGAAGAAAAAGGCAGCAGAGGCGGCCGCTTTAGAAAAGAAAAAATCGGCTCCTGAAAAAGCAAGTAAATTTAAACCTTACGATAAGTTAATTAATAAAACTGCTATATCTGACTCTGGTTTATTTACCACTCACAAAGTAAATAATAAATTCTATTTTGAAATACCCAACAGTTTACTTGGTAAAGATATGTTGCTTGTTAGTCGTATTAAACAATTACCAGAAAATTTTGGTGGTGGGTATATAAATGCTGGAACAAAAACAGCTACTAGACTTATAGTTTGGGAACGTTTTCAAGACAAAATATTAATTAAAGAAAAATCGAGTCATGCGGTTGCCAATAAAAGCTTAGCAATTAATGCTTCAGTAAAAGTTAACAATTACGAGCCAACGCTTTTTTCTTTTGATATTTCATCATTTAGCAAAGACTCATCTGCTGTGGTTATTGATGTAACAAAATTTTATTCCACCGATGTAAAAGCTATTAGTGGCTTAACTGCTAGAGCAAGAAAATCTTATAAAGTAAGAAATTTAGATGCGTCTAGAAGTTTTATTAATTCTGTGAAAAGTTTTCCAAATAATATTGAAGTGGTTCAGGACATGACTTATAATGCTTCAGAACCACCGTCTTTTAAAAGTTTAGAATCTATTAGTATTCAAATGAATCAATCTATGATTTTGCTACCCGAAGAGCCTATGCAAAAACGCTACGCCGATGAGCGTGTAGGTTGGTTCTCGTTTAGCCAAATTGATTATGGAAGTGAAGCTTTAAAAGCAGACGAAAAAACTTATATTAGACGTTGGCGTTTAGAACCAAAAGATCCTGAGGCTTATGCACGTGGTGAGTTGGTAGAGCCTATAAAACCCATAATTTATTATTTAGATCCTGGAACACCAGAGAATTTGCGAAAGTATATTAAAGAAGGGGTTGAACTTTGGCAAAAACCTTTTGAAAAAGCTGGGTTTAAAAATGCTATTATTGCTAAATATCCTCCAACAAAAGAAGAAGATCCAGATTTTAGTCCAGAAGATATTAGATATTCTGTAATTCGCTATGTAGCTAGTGAAACTAGAAATGCAATGGGCCCAAGCGTATCCGATCCGCGTTCTGGTGAAATTATTGAAAGTGATATCATTTGGTATCATAACCACTTACGTTCTTACAGAAACCGTTATTTACTTGAAACTGGCGCAGC
This sequence comes from Neotamlana laminarinivorans, assembly GCF_020523925.1. GTDB lineage: Bacteria > Bacteroidota > Bacteroidia > Flavobacteriales > Flavobacteriaceae > Neotamlana > Neotamlana laminarinivorans. The sequence continues at coordinate 529,926 of NZ_JAJAPW010000001.1, forward strand.
AAACCCATCCGCTAGAACGCTTGATACTCCTGCTGAAGATATTGGAGAAATGATGAAAATGGTAATTGCTCACGAAGTAGGGCATGCCTTAGGTTTACCACATAACATGAGTGCAAGTAAAGCATATAGTGTAGAAGATTATAGAAGCGGAGAGTTTACACAAAAAAACGGTATTGCAGCAACCATTATGGATTATGCCAGATATAATTACATTGCCCAACCCGGAGATAAAAACATTCGATTTATTCGCCAAATAGGGCCTTATGATGAATACGCTATTAATTGGGGTTACAGATATATTCCTGAAGCTAAAACATCTGAAGATGAAATAGCTATTCTTGATAAGTGGATTTTAGAAAAAGCTAACGATTTACGCTACAGATTTGGAAAGCAAAGTAGCCGTTTCGATCCAAATTCTCAAACTGAAGATATTGGAGACGATGCTATTAAAGCCAGTAATTATGCTTTAAAAAATTTAAAAATTGTAGTTAAATATTTACCTGAATGGACCAGCGATAAAACAAACAATTATAAAGATTTAGAAGAACTTTATGGTGAATTATTAGGTTGTTGGAATCGTTATTCTGGTCACGTAGCAACCAATGTAGGCGGTGTTTACGAACATTTAGTTAATCCAAATCAAGAAAAAACTGCTTACGAAGCTGTACCTAAAAGTTTACAAAAAGCATCGGTTAATTGGTTACACAAAAATGTTTTTGAAACCCCTAATTGGTTAATCGATAAATCTATAATTACAAACATTGATTATGCTGGTTACACTAGTACATTAGGCAAATACCAAAACAGATTTTTATCTGGTTTGTTAAGTTTTGATAAATTAGGAAGACTTATTGACCATGAAGCAATAAATGCTGAAAACTATTCTGCTTTAGAAATGCTTATCGATGTTAGAAAAGGGCTTTTTACAGAAGCTAATTACACAAAAAATGTAGATGTATACCGCAGAAATTTACAACGTGCTTATGTAGATAGAATGGCGTATTTAATGACAGACGAAGGTTCGCCACGCACCACAGAAAAAGTAAATGTTACACAATCTGATATTCGCCCGATTATTCGAGGTGAATTAAATGTTTTACAACGTAACTTAAAAAATGCTTCGGTTAGAGGTGTAAATACAATTACTAAATACCATTATAAGGATTTGGTTGAACGCATTGAAATGATTTTAAATCCTAAATAATCTTTTAAAACTTTAACTTTTATATACTTGAGAGGATGCATAGCATCCTCTTTTTTATTTCACTAACTCTTGATAAAACCTAACCGTAACATCAGTTCGAGTGATTACGAGGTACGGGTAATTGTATCGATAACGTAATTAATTAACAAACTTAAAAGCTAAAAAAGCTTCTCGATACTAATTTACTTCGCTTTGGCTGCATAAATTCACTCGAAGTGACGATTTTTATAAATTTTAAACTTACCGTAACTTCAGTGCGAGTGGTTACGAGGTACGAGGAATTGTATCGAGAACATTATTTAAAACTGGAAGGCAACTCAAAAACCTCTAAATTAAAATAGGGTAGTGCCGCTATTAAATGGTCAAAAATATCGGCCATAATATATTCGTAATTTGCCCAACGTTTATCGGAACTAAAAGCGTAAATTTCTAACGGAATACCTTGAGAAGTTGGAGCTAATTGGCGCACCATAATGGTCATATCTTTATTAATTGCAGAATGCTGATTTAAGTAAGCATCAACATACTTCCTAAAAACACCTAAATTCGTAAGATTTCGTCCGTTAATTAAAACCGATTTATCAATATTTTTAGAGCCATTAAACTGATTAATATCGTCTTGACGTTGCTCTAAATACTCCGTAATTAATTGTATTTTTTTTAAGGCTTCAACTTCAGCATCATTTAAATAATTAATGCTAGTTTGTTTTAAAATGAGCGCGCGTTTTATGCGTCGTCCGCCAGAATTCGTCATGCCTCGCCAGTTTTTAAACGAATCGGAAATTAGGGCATAGGTAGGTATGGTGGTAATGGTTTTGTCAAAGTTTTGAACTTTTACAGTTGCCAACGTAATTTCAATAACATCACCATCGGCACCATATTTTTCAAAAGTAATCCAGTCACCAATGCGAACCATATCGTTTATAGAAACCTGAATACTAGCTACAAAACCTAAAATAGTATCTTTAAATACCAATAAAATAACAGCCGAAATAGCACCTAAACCAGTTAAAAATTTTAAAAAAGGAATACCAGTTACAATGGCAATAGCAGACATAATTCCTGCTAACCAAGCAAAAATCATGAATACTTGTATGTAACTTGCAATTGGTTTGTCTTTAAAACGTGGTAAGGTTTTTAAATAATCTTTTATAGAATTTAACAGACTTCGTACAATCCATAAAACCAATACAATACCAAAAACTTTTAAAGCTTTTTCTACAGGCGCTTCAAAATTTGGAAAATCTGAAAATACCACCGGAAAGTACTGTATAGTTATTATTAAAGGAATAATATGCGCTACATTTCTAGGTACTTTATTGGTGATAAGTAAATCGTCGAAATTAGTTTTAGACTGCGTTGCAAATTTATTAAACGATACTATTAAAATACGTTTTAAAACATAATCTGTAATAGCAACAACAACTATTAAAACCAATAGTAAAATAAACATATTTAGGTAAGAAGCAGCATTCTCGGAAAAGCCATTAGCTACTAAAATATTGTAAAAAAAATGTCTGAAAGAAGTCATTATTTAGTTACTGTTTTCAAGTATTTAAAATCGATGTAAAATGTTCCGAAAGGAATTACGGAAGCAATAAGAACAATAAATAATTGTTTGTTCGTCCAATTGTAATCTTTTTTAAGCATAATAGCAAAAATCACATAAAGCATAAATAAAATACCATGAGGCATACCTAAAAGTTTTACATATTCAGGGTTTCCAGACATATATTTTATTGGTGTTGCAATAAATAATAATAAAATGTATGAAACGCCTTCTAAAAAGGCCACTAAACGAAATATATTTTTAAATGAAAACATGTTTGTAATTTTAAACAAAATTACATTTAGTTTATGGTTTTACATATAGATTAATTATAATTCTTTTTTATTGCGGAATAGTGGTATTTAGAATTTTCTATTTTACATAATATAAATTATAGAACATTTTATAACAATTAGCGAAATAGCGCTTTTGGGCGATATTTGACATTTATCCAACGCTTGCCAACGCCAAAATAAAAGCTAACCTTTTTGCTCTTATTAAAAATCGCGTATTCGATAAAATGTACGTAATAAAAAATTTTAGACGATTCTCGTAAGCTTGCCACAAGAGCATAAATTTTATGAAAAATAATTTAGAAACAATTAATTGAAATAATATTTACTACTGTAATTTAATTAAAAGTAAACTCTTTTGGTTCGGATGTTAAAAAATCCCTAATATGAACTTTTAAACTTGCTTTATTATTTATATATGTACCATCAGGGATTTTAACAACCAATTTAGTAGATTCTCCACTAATTATCTCTGCTTTATAACTATCAAAATAAACTTCATTTACATAAGAAGCTGGCCAGAAATATTTACCAATTATTTCAATTTCATCACCTACACTACCTTGTTGAAATGAAACTATTTCTGGTGGATAATAACTAAAAGTATTAGTTTCTTGTGTTACATATTTAAAATTAGAGTCTACAACTATTTTTGGATTGTTTGCAAACATATGTATGCTAACTTTAACTCTTATTTCATCATGATTTTTATAAGTAATATTACCCATATAAAAATCATTGATATTGACTGCAATATAATTTGGCGGATATCCTTCTTCAAAAAAGCTCCCTTTAATGGTTATTTCGCCTTCCCAATCAATAAACTTTGGAGAAATGGATGTTATTTCTGGCGATTTTATATGAAATTCATAGTCACAAGGCACACTTTTACCCAAATAAATTATACTAATTTTAGCCCAAGGATATCTGTAATAACCAGAGATTGGTATAAAATCAGGTATTTTACATACTATTTTTTTATCTTCTACTATATCAATAATTTCAACATCCTGAGTGTGTAATTTAATTTCAAAATTTTCAATTTTTGGATTATCTAGTTTTTCGGAAAACACAATTTCTATATCACTACCTATGTAACCTGAAGATGGGGATATACTTTCTAGTTCGGGTATATAACTACCGGTTAAGGCATAAAATTCTTTTGTTATTGAGTAAAAAACGTTGTCATTAGTTCTAATAAATGCGTAAAACCAATACTTTTCATCCTGAATTAAGCCTGATGTTAATTCAATAGTATTTATACCAATTTTTGGGGTTGAAATTAAATACTCTTCTCCTCCATTTTCATTAGAAATATAAAACCCTAATTCATCACCTTCTGAGAAATTTTGAAAATCTGCAGTTAAGGATATTCCTCCTTTTGGTAGAGATTGGCTATCTGTAATTACAATGGTGGGTGAAATAGTTTCGTTTGAAGAGCTGTCACAATTAAAAAGTAAAAACGTTAACCCAAAGCAAAGTTGAAATAATATCTTTTTCATCAATTATTAAAATATGATTTCTTAATTTTTATTAAACTATTATTATTCATACTATAAATAAAATCTTCATTTTTAAATAGATATCTATTATAACCATTGAATGTAAAACTCGTTTTTTTAGATGACCATTCATCTATTATTGGATCATAGATATAAGTAGTACCATCGAAATCAAAATAGCCTTTGCCTCCAAAGCTTAAACCTTCTATTTTAACTGAAGTAATTATTGGTAAGTCACTTTTTCTTGAAACACTATTGGTTTTAGTATCTAATTCCCAAAAATCAGTTAATTGTGGATAAAAATATGACTGACCACCACCAACATAAATTTTATCTCCTATAGAAAAATAAACAGGCCTTTGTTTTGCATTGGCATCTGAATCAATTTCTGGAAAATTTAGCACAAATTCCCATTTATTATCAGAAAACGAATATCTCCATATATCATCTAAATTATCTGGATTTGTATAACTATAACCTCCTAAACCATAGTATAAATACTCTCCTACAACAGTATTTAAAGCAAAAGTTCTATCTGTACCTGGGAAACTAGCTAATTTTTCTTTGGCCTTTGTGAAAATATCATAACTAAAAAATAAGACTTCATCGTTGGATGATTCTAACCAGTAAAATTTCGTATCATTAAATGATATGTTTTTCATATAACCAGATGTAGAAATTGGTTCGCCTGTGTAGACTTCATCAAAAAGATTAGTTTGTTTATTTAATTTCACAAGTAAATTATTACTGTTTTGGTGTTCAATGGAATACAAGTCCTCTCCAACTTGTCCATAAGCTCTCCCACTTATATTTTGTCCATAATGCTGAAGGCGTACATAGTTCTCGTCTAACTCAATTTCTTGATTGTAATCTATTTTATGACCAAAGAAGTCAATTGATAATCCATTAATAGAAAAATCTTCATAATACCAATTGTCAATAATATCAATAACCAAGCTATCTCTGTGATTTTCATAAAAAGGAATGTGTTTTGTCCCAAACGAATATTGTAAAGTATCAAAGGCGTAGCTATTGTTTTGTGGAAAATTAGTTCCATATACAATCAATTTATCACCATATTTTATTTTGTTTTTAGAAAGTCGTTCAAATTGTGGTAGTATATGTTTAATTTCATTTTTGACTTCTATTGATTGAGACTGACTTTCTATAATTATAGTGGGTTCAAAACTACTAATTGAGCGCAAAACAAATTGAAGTTCTTTTTGACTAGCTCTGATTACCTCTGGGTAAGCAGAAGTACCTGTATTACGGGGTATAATTAATCGATTGCCAGATGACTGCCTATTAAAATGATCGCCGTAGATAGTAATTATATCTCCTGGAAACGCTTCATAGGGTCTTATAGAATCAACTTTTGGTGTATGTAGAGCAAATTCATTAAAAATTGTTTCATTACCGGTATTGCTTCGAACTTTTAATTCTATAAACGGCAACTTATCTGTATTATATTCAGGTTTATTGGTTACTACACATTTTATCAATGTATCATTTCCAATTAAAGCTTTAGAGGACCAAGTGTTAAAAAACACCTGAGGGTATTCTGAAAAATGTTTACCATTAATAGTAATAGTATCTCCTAAATGCGCTTTACTTGGTTCTGTAGATTCTATTAGCGGATCTGCACTTCCGTTAGAAATAAATGACTTTTCATTTCCATAAATGTATTCTCCATTTTTAAAAGCAATAGTATTATAATAATATGTTATGCCTTCTCTTAAATTACTTTTAAAATCCAATGTAAAATTACCATTCTTAATACCTGCTAATAATTTAGTATTAGAGTTTGCGGAATATGTATCATTTTCAATTGAAGAAATTATAAATCCATAATCAATTGGTAATTCTACATTACCAATTTCTCCTGTTAAACTTATACCACCTCCATCTAGAATACTGTGACTTAAGGTTTTTATGTATACGTTATTATTATTCGGAGGTGAATTCTCCTCTTTCTCACAAGAATAAAAAAACATGAGAATCATAATAACTAATATGTATGTTTTATTTTTTGTAATAACAATCATGTGAAACTTTTATTAGTTAAATATAAAGCTAAATTTTATATTAAGGTCTTAGAAAGAAAAAATAAAGAAAAACGTGCTAAAATTACGCTTATTACCAAAACAAAGTTACATAACGCATAACATTAGAATCTATTTATAATATTGGATTACTTACCCGTTGTATAGTTTCAATATTAAAACAATGACATTTTTATAGTTTTCATTTTAAAACGCAAAATTTAAGTTTTCAAACACTATAGATTAAATGTATACCTCTCCTAAAATCATAAAATTATGATAAAACCCCAAAAAAGAATGAACATTCATTTTTATTTAAATAAATTTGTACTTTAATATATAAACTATGGCTAAACTCCAAAAAAGTATAGATAAACGAAACGCATTGATTAAAGCGACTATCGAGCTAGTGAACAACAGCGGATTTCATGCTACACCAATGAGTAAAATAGCTAAAATGGCCAATGTATCGCCTGCTACTATTTATTTATATTTTGAAAACAAACAAGACTTAGTAAACAAAACGTATTTAGAGGTTAAATACAAGTACACCGAAGCGGTTTTTAAAAATTATGACACAAATACTTCGGTTAAAGCTGGTTTTGAATTTATATGGAAAAGTATTGCCGATTTTAAAACTAAAGAACACGAATATGCTTTCTTTTTAAACCAATGCGACAATACACTTATGATTGATGAAAGTATTATAAAAGAAGGTATTAAATACCTACAACCTTTATTAGACCTTTGGAAACGGGGAAAAGAAGAAGGCCTAATAAAACCAATGTCCAATCACTTACTATACGCCTACACCATAAATCCTTTATCATTTTTAATAATGGTGCAAAAAAGAGGCGACTTTCAATTGGATAAAGAACATTTAGAAAAAGCTTATCAAGCGGCATGGAACAGTATAAAAACAACCAAATAACATGAAGAAAACTGCAATAATATTAGGAGCAACGGGTTTAACTGGTGGTTTATTATTAAATCTGTTAATACAAGATGAAAACTACAAAAGTATCAAGTTGTTTTCACGCTCAAGAATAGACAATTTACCCAATAAAGTTACTCAATTTATAGGCGATTTACTTCAATTGGAACAATTTAAAGATGAATTTAAAGCCGATGAAGTATTTTGTTGCATTGGTACAACTAAAAGTAAAACACCTGATAAAACGCTTTATAAAAAAATAGATTATGGTATTCCTGTTTCTGCTGCAAAACTAGCTAAAACCAACGGTATTGACACTTTTTTAGTCATTTCTGCTTTAGGTGCAAATGCTAATAGCCGTATTTTTTATAATAAAACTAAAGGAGAAATGGAACGTGATGTTTTAAAACAAAACATAAGCAAAACCTACATTTTACAACCATCATTAATTGGTGGTAATCGTGATGAAAAACGAACGCTCGAAGCTATTGGATTAGCCATATTTAAGGTTATTCAGCCTTTATTCTTCGGAAAATTAAAACAGTATAAAATTACAGACCCAAAACGTATGGCTCAGGCCATGGTTAATTTAGCAAATAGTAAAAGCTATAACGAAATAATTATTACTTCAACAGATATTAAAAAAATTACAAAACACAATTAATTAAAAATATAAAACGCTATGAATAATTTTAATTTTAAAAACCCAACAAAAATAATATTTGGTAAAGGTGAAATTGAAAACCTTGCTAACGAAATTCCTGAAAATGCCAAAGTATTACTGCTTTACGGTGGTGGTAGTATTAAAAAAAATGGTATTTACAATAAGGTAACCGCTGCTTTAAACAATTTTGAAGTGGTTGAATTTGGTGGTATTCCCGCCAACCCAGAATATGCTGTTTTAATGGAGGCTTTAAAGGTTATTAAAACCGAAAATATTACGTATTTATTAGCTGTAGGTGGTGGTTCTGTTATAGACGGCACCAAATTTTTATCGGCAGCAGCAGTATATAATGGCGATACACCTTGGGATATATTAACCCAAAATATAAGAACCGAAAAAGGAATGCCTTTTGGTACGGTTTTAACGCTGCCAGCTACAGGATCTGAAATGAATTCCGGAGCTGTAATTACACGTGAAGAAACTAAAGAAAAATTAGCAATGGGTGGCCCTGGCTTATTTCCAGAGTTTTCAATTCTAGATCCAGAGGTGATAAAATCAATTCCTAAACGTCAATTAGCAAACGGTTTAGCCGATTCTTTTACGCATGTTTTAGAACAATACATGACCTACCCTATTGATGCTAAAATTCAAGACCGTTTTGCTGAAGGCATTTTACAAACATTAATTGAAATTGCTCCAACAATTTTAAATGAAGAGTTTGATTATAAAGCGGCTTCAAATTTTATGTGGAGCTGTACTATGGCATTAAACGGATTAATTCAAAAAGGAGTGCCAACAGATTGGGCTGTACATGCCATGGGACACGAATTAACGGCTTTATACGGTATAGATCATGCTAGAACTTTAGCCATAATTACCGAAAGCCATTACAAGTATAATTTTGAAAGCAAAAAAGAAAAATTAGCCCAATATGCTGAACGCGTTTGGAATATTACCGAAGGTAGTATTGATGATAAGGCTTACGAAGCCATTGAAAAGACTACAGAATTTTTTAAATCTATAGGAATTAACACGAAATTATCTGAATATACAAGTGATTATGAGGGTACTGCTGAAGAAATTGCTAAACGATTTACAAACAGAGGTTGGTTAGGTTTAGGAGAACATCAATCACTATCTCCAGAAAAGGTTGAAAAAATAGTTAAAATGGCTTATTAAATTTAATTTTAAACACCCTATAACAAACAACTATTTTAGAATTAAGAAAACATTATTGAATTAAAAAAAGAAGAAAAATGAAAATATTATTTGTGTTAACATCTCATGATAAATTAGGTGATACAGGAAAAAAAACAGGGTTTTGGGTTGAAGAATTTGCAAATCCATATTATACATTACTAGATAAAGGTGCAGATATTACTATTGCAACACCCAAGGGTGGTGCTGCACCAATAGACCCAAATAGTGATGCGCCAGATGCAGCAACAGAAGATACAGAACGCTTTAAAAACGATACTGAGGCTAAAGAAAAAATAGCAAATACTAAAATTCTTGCTAATATGAATGCGAACGATTTTGATGCTGTTTTTTATCCAGGTGGCCATGGTCCTCTATGGGATTTAGCTGACGATGATAAATCTATAAACCTTATTGAAAACTTTAACAAACAAGCTAAACCAATTGCTTTTGTTTGTCATGCTCCTGCTGCATTAAAAGGTGTAAAAAATACTAGTGGCGAACCTTTAGTAAAAAATAAAAATGTAACTGGATTTACAAATAGTGAAGAAAATGCTGTTGGACTTACCAATGTTGTTCCGTTTTTAGTTGAAGATATGCTAAGTAAAAATGGTGGTATTTATACTAAAAAAGAAGATTGGCAGCCTTATGCTATTAAAGATGGTAATTTAATTACGGGTCAAAATCCGGCTTCATCACAATTAGTTGCAGAAAAACTATTAGAGAGTTTAAACTAATTTTATAAAACATTTAATTTTAAAAGGTTACCTATAGCTGGTAGCCTTTTTTTAATAATTAAGTTAGCCAATTTCTTTCGCTGTAATTTGCTCTCTTAATTGTAAACCATTTTGTATGGTTGATATAAAATCGTCTATAAAAAATGGCTTTTGTATAAAGCCATCCATTTTAGAATTTAAAATTTTGTTTTTAACATCATCTGATGCGTATGCCGTTAGCGCTATTATTGTAGAGCTTATGTTAAATTGCCTTATTTTTTCTGTAGCTTTGTAACCATTCATTTCAGGCATATTTAAATCCATTAAAATACAGTTGTAATCCTTTTTTTGTGCTGCGTCAATAGCTTTGAGTCCAGAATCTACAACATCGCACTCCAACTCTAGTTGTAACAATATTTTTTTAGTAATTAATTGGTTAATATTATTATCGTCTACCACTAAAAACGTATTGCCTTTAAGCAAATCTGCTTTACTTTTTAATAAATTAATTTTAGTTTCTACAGTTGCAATTTTTATTGGGATAGTAAAATAAAATGTTGAGCCTTTATTTATAACACTTTTAATTTTTATTTCGCTACCCATTAACTGCAATTGGCGTTTTACAATTGATAAACCTAAACCTGTACCTCGGTAGGATTTATCGGTTTTTGCATGTTCTTGGTAAAAGTCGCTAAATATTTTCTTTTGGTTTTTTAAGGATATACCAACACCACTATCTTTTACGCCTGCATATAAATTACATATTTTACCGTCATCGGTAATTGACTCATTATTTAAAACAACTTTTATTACGCCTTTGTTAGTAAATTTAATGGCGTTTGTAATTAAATTTATAAAAATTTGAGAAAGCTTTAACGAATCTCCAATAAGCTTCTCTGGTATAGTGTCATCATATTCTAACACTATAGTGTTTTCGGTATCGCTTATAGCAAATTCTAGCGATTCAATAATATTAGTAATAAGTTGTTTTGGTGAAAACACTATGTCTTCAATAGTGCTTTTACCAGCTTCAATTTTATTTAATTCTAATACATTATTAATCAATGATAATAAATGGTCTCCAGAAAATTTTAACGACTCTAAATAAACACGATTATCCTCATTTAAATTTTCTTTCAATAATATATTTGAAATTTCGATTACAGCATATAAAGGTGTTCTTAACTCATGGCTTATTTCTGAATAGAAATCGCTTTTAGCCCTCGATAATTGTTGTGCTTTTTCTTTAGCTATTTTTAATTGTTTTAATTTTAGAAAAATAAAAATTAAAGCCAGTATAAGCAATACAATTAATATAGTAAATGCAATATTATATTTACTTATTTTTTTTATTGTTGTGGCCTGTAGTTTCTTTTCTTTTTCTATGTGTCGCAGTTTTTCTTCATTTTCTGCAACTTCAAATTTAGCCAGCATTTCTTGTGCTATATCAAACTTTTCGTTTTTTAATATAGAATCATTTACTTGCATCATACTATACAAAATAGTATTTGCTTCTTGATATCTATGCTGCTTATTTAAAATTTGAGTTTTTATATTGTATATTTTTTTTAACTCAGATAAATAATTGTTTTCCTTAGCAGCTTCAATAGCTTGATTTAAATAGCGTTCTGCAGTTGTAAAATCTTTTAGTAAAAAGTACCCTTCCCCGTAGGCCGATAAAATATCGACTTTCATTAGTATATCTTCTTCAGTATTGGATTTATTATAATAATAATATTCAGCTTTTTTAATGTACTCTAAACCTTTCTTAGGTTGTTTTAACTGCTCGATATAATAATCTCCAATATTGTACAGCGGATGAATAGCATGCTTATAAGCTTCTATATTTATGGCTAAATCGGCTGCATCTTGGTAATAATCTATAGATTTTTGGTACTCTCCTAGCTTTGCATAAGCAATTCCAACATTGTTTATTCCATTAATTACTCGTAGATTTAAACCTAATGCCTTGTTTATTTCAAGCGATTTTAGGTAATATTTTAATGCTGTAGAGTCATTATCTATTAAATAATGCGACGTACCCATGATGCTATACGTAACAGCTTTTATGGTGTCGTTTTTATGCTTTTTTTCGTAATTAAGCACTTCTTTGCATATATGTAAAGCTTCAGAAACTTTACTTTCCATACTTAAATTATATGCATGTATTAATTGCGCTTCTAAAGAATCTTTTATTTTTTCTTGACCAAATAGAGGGTTAACAATTAAAAACAAGAAGGCAACGATAAAGTAAAATCGGCTTTGTTTAATAAATAATATGTTAATAATTCTAGTCACTGTTTGTAGCTTAACCTCTTCTAATTTATAGAAAATTTATTACAACAAGTAATTTAATTTGATATTTAACTTTTAAACATTTTTATTAAGAATTCGCTAAAATGGAACGCGAGAAAATTCATTATGCATTGTTTTTAAGGTAACTATTTTACTCTAGTTTAACTAGTAAGTATAAAAATTTCAAAATACTCTTCTTTTTTGGTCTGCTCTTCAAATACGAAAACCAAAATGGCAAAAACACTTAAAATCACTAATAAACAAATAGTTAAGTGAATTGCAGAGAACCTTATTCATTTTCATCTATTTCAATAATAAATCATAATAATTAAATTTTAACATATATCATGTTGGGTAAAATTATGTGCGACACGTAATAATTACAAACGCACACAGAAGTTGCGAGAAAACATTATTCAAAACAAAAAAAACTATTTAAATGAAACAACGTATTGCCCAAATGTTCTTAATCTTATTTTTTTTAATGTCCTGTAGCCAAGATGAATACAGTGATATTAGTGATGTTACAATGGATGAGTTAGAAGACACAGACACCACAATACCCGATTTATTGGAACTTAATTTACCCAACACACCATTTAACTATGCCAATATTGCATTGCCCAACTATTTTTTAGATAATGATGTGCAAAACGAAGACAACACACCAAACAACAACCAAATTCCCAATAATGGAGCAACCCTTGGGCGTGTTTTGTTTTACGATAAAAACTTATCGGCAAACAACAGTATTTCGTGTGCCTCCTGCCATATTCAAGAAAATGGTTTTTCCGATCCTAATCCTTTGAGTACGGGTTTCGATGGCGATTTTACATCTAGAAATTCCATGGGTTTAGCCAATGCAAGATTTTATGAAAATGGTCGCTTTTTTTGGGATGAAAGAGCAGATTCTCTAGAAGAACAAATTTTAATTCCTATTCAAGATTTAGTTGAAATGGGTATGACATTGCCTGAACTTGAAACCAAATTGGCACAAATAGATTACTATGAAGTATTATTTGAAAATGCTTTTGGTGATAGTAATATTACAAGCAATCGTATTGCTTTAGCGGTGTCGCAATTTATTCGATCTATGGTGTCGTACCAATCTAAATTCGATGAAGGTATGGCACAAAGCAACAGCATAAATAATAATTTCGCCAATTTTACAGCTTCCGAAAACCGCGGAAAACAGCTGTTTTTAAGTAACCAAACCCGTTGTTTCGATTGTCATGCCACCAATGTTTTTGTTGGCGACCAGGCTAGAAACAACGGTTTAGATGCCACTATTACCGATGAAGGTGTTGGTGGAATTACAGGAAACAATAACGACCTAGGAGAATTTAAAGCACCGTCTTTACGAAATATTGAATTAACCGGACCTTATATGCATGATGGGCGTTTTGAAACACTTGAAGAGGTAATTGAGCATTACAATAGCGGAGTACAAAATAACCCGAACCTCGATAACCGATTAACACAAGGCAATAACGTACGTCGTTTAAACTTATCGGATGCCGATAAACAAGCAATTGTAGACTTTTTAATTACCCTAACTGATGATGTGTTTATTAACGACGAAAAATTTTCCGATCCGTTTATAACAGAATAGCCTATTGTTTAATGTTTTTATAAAATAAAAATGCTCCGCTAAATTTATTTTATCTTTACAATTAAATAATAAGTCAGAATGAATCAATCCTTCTCTGTTTGCGATGAAGATGTTTATAATAATTTGTACCTAAAACATGCTGAGAGCTTAAGAAATCATTTATATTTTAAATTTGGTAATTTAAAACAGGCTGAAGATATTGTACAAGAATCGTTTATAAAGTTATGGGCTAAATGCAACAGTGTAATTTACGAGAAAGCGGTTGGCTTTCTTTATACCATAGCTAAAAATATGTTTATAGATTCGTTGCGACAACAAAAAGTAGCCTTGAAATTTGAGAAAAATCACATTGAAACCTCAGATATCGAAGATCCTTATTTTCATTTAAGAACCAAAGAATTTAAACAAAAAATAGAAGCAACCATTTCTGCGTTACCAGAAAAACAACGAGAGGCATTTTTATTAAACAGAATAGAAAAGCTTACTTTTAAAGAAATAGCTAATAGGCTAGAGATTAGCCAGACGGCAGTAGAAAATAGAATTTCTAAAGCTTTACTTAAGCTAAAAGAAATAACCGAACTGCAAAAACGCAAAATTTAAGTTAAAAAAAATAGTTTGTAAAGCAGATATAATTAGATAAAAAATATAGCGGTGGACGATAAATTTAGTAAAGATAATATACTGGCAAGATGGCTTGATAATCGTTTAGATGATAACGAAAAAAATGAGCTAGAATCTAACGGTGAATTAAATGACTTAAAAGTTGTTCTCGATGATATTGACACTTGGCAAATTGAAAAATTTGATGTTGAAAAAGGTTTAGCTGATCTTAATAAGCGAAAAAAACTGGTAATCTCCCCTGCTCCAACAAAACAAAATAAATTTGCGCCTTGGTTAAAAATGGCAGCGGCTATTGTTGTGTTATTAACTGCCGGATATGTTACGTTTAATTACTTTATTAATGCCGAAACCAACTTTAAAACTACCGTTGCAGAAACAAAAACCATTAATTTACCGGATGGTTCTGTTGTTAAAATGGATGCTTTATCAAGTATTTCATTTAAAGAAAAAGATTGGGAAAACAACCGAAATATTCAATTAAATGGTCAAGCTTTTTTCAGTGTTGCCAAAGGCGAAGTTTTTAACGTAATAACTAATTCTGGAAGTATTCAAGTTTTAGGTACACAATTTAATGTAAATACTAATAATTCCATTTTTGAAGTTAAATGTTACGAAGGCAAAGTAAAAGTTACTTATAATAGCGATGCCGAAATTTTAACAAAAGGTCATGCCGCCATAGCCAAAGCAAATAAATTAGTGCATACAACGCACAATGCTAAAAACCCAGAGTGGCTCGATGGTTTCAGTAAATATTTCGAGACGAATTTATTACAAGTTGTTACTGATTTAGAAAAGTATTACGACATAAATATTGAACTTCCAGAAACCTATAATAACTTACAGTTTACAGGAACCGTGCCTCATAACGATTTAAATACCGCTTTACAAACCTTGTTTTCATCTATGGAAATTAACTATAAAATAAGCGGAAAAACGATAATTGTAGACTAGTTTGTATGAAACTGAATTTTGCTTCTAACAAATATTTCCTCGTGTTTTTCTGTTTTTGGGCTTTAAATTTTAGCTTTTCACAAACAGGAAATACAGTAAAGTTATCAGATAAGCTTTCGGAATTAGAACGTAAATTCGATGTTCATTTTTCTTACAATCACACTTTTTTTGATACGCTGTTAATTAATAAAAACATTACCTGCGATAGTATTTCAAATTGCCTTGAAGTCATTCAGCAAAAAATTCCTGTAACCATAACGAGCAACGATGGTAAATTCTTTACTATCATCCCGAATAGAGATACTTTAATTTTTAAAGCTATTGATGTTGAAACCAACGAAAGCGCAATGTCTTTGCAGTATCAAATAAATAATGAAGCGCATAAAGTAGTTCACGAAGAACAAGGTATTTTTACAATAAACAATGTTTTTCCTTTAGATTCTATTCATTTTTACTCCAATTTTTATAAAACAGTCCATTTACAAGTAAAAGATTTACAAAAAACTAAAAGTTTAAAACTATACAAACAACAAATTAGCTTAAGTAAAGTTTTGCTAAAAAGTTATTTAACAAGTGGTATTGATTCTAGGATTAGAGACCATAGTTTACAAATTAATACAGAGGTTTTAGGCTTATTGGCCGGTGAAACCGATGGCGATATTTTTAATGTTTTAAACAATGCTCCTGGAATACATTCACCAAGCGGTAAGTCTGGAAATTTAAATTTTAGGGGGAGTACTTACGACCAAAATTTAGTACAAATTGATGATATTCCTATTTATCATTCTGGACATTTTTTGGGTGCTATTTCACCTTATAACGCTTCAATTATTTCAAATATTGAACTGCAACGCAATATGCTTCCTGTAAAATGGGGTGGTCGTGTTGGAGGGCTAATAAACATGACTACAAACAGTAAAATTCCTGATAGTACTACATATGAAGTTTCTGTGAATACCTTATTTGCAGGTGCTACATTAAATACAAATATTGCAAAAAATAAATTGTCTTTAATTGCTGCGTTTAGGTCTAGTTATTCGCAGTTTAAGACACCTAAACTAACTGCCATTTCAGAGCTTATTTTTCAAGGGAGTAAATTAGAAACAGTTTCTGACGAAATAAATAGTTCTGATGATTTTGATATGGGTTTTTCAGATATGAATGCCAAATTAAATTATAAAATTAACAACAAACATACCGCTACATTAAGTTTTATAAACATCCAAAACAGATTGTATGCCCAAGTTGATAGTAACGACAATAGCGACCAAATAGACTATCGCGACTTAGAATTAGATAATTGGGGAATTACAGGTAAGTGGAAGGCTAATTTATCTAAAAAATGGATAACAGAAGTTCGGCTAAGTAAATCTAAAATGAACTTATATAGTGAAAGCGAAGGATTTATTGCAGAAGAGCGTAATAGTTATCAAAAATACGATAACACAATAAAAGACACGAGATTAATTACTGAAGCTATTTACAACTATAACGATAATTTACAATTTGAAGCTGGTTACACATTAACCGAACACTCCATTATTAGTAACGAATTAGAAGAAGAAAACGAAATAAACACCGAAAGAAAACAAAATTCAGTTGTTCATTCTAATTATTTATCGCTTCACAAAAATTGGAAGGATACATTTATTTTAACTTTTGGATTTCATAATAATTATTATGTGCCGTTAAAAAAACTATATGTAAACCCAAGAATTTTAGCAAGTTATAAACTTGATAATCGCTGGTATTTAAAATCATCTTTAGGTACTTCAAACCAATTTATTCAAAAAAAATTCACAAATGATTTTGATGATTTTAATATTACCAATCAACTTTGGTATTTACCAAAAGAAGACATTAATCCGTTAAAAGGCACACAAGCCATGATTGGTGGGGTTTTTGAAAACTCTAAATGGTTATTCGATTTGGAATTGTATCATAAAAAAACAAAAGATGTAACCAATAAAAGTGATAACGAACACGGAAATATTATTAGTAAAGGTGCCAATTTATTTATAAAAAGACGTTGGAATAGTATTGAAACATGGGTAAGTTATGCACTTAGCCGTACTGAAACTGATTTTAATGGTGTAACAACTACTGCTTTTTACGACCAAACACATGTTGTTAATTTAACAGGATTATTAAATATAAAAAAATGGAAATTAGCACTTTCATGGGGGTATTTTTCTGGAATGCCAATTATTTTTCCAGATGAAACCGATAATAATAATTTTGATATTAATTTTTCTGATAGATTTGATGCTTTACATCAACTCGACTTTTCAGCTTCATATACATTTTATAATCCTTCAAAACCAATTAAATCTGTTATAGGTTTATCAATAATAAATGTTTATAATCAAGACAATGTTGTAAATGTTTTTCAAAACACTTCTAATAGTACATTTCGAAAAGCAAGTAAATTTTCTCCTAATTTACAATTAAATCTATTTTTTTAAAAAAATCAACAATTAACACAAACTACTTAAAAAACAAAGGTTTATATCTTTGTTCTGTGTTTTTTTATTTCTAAAATTCAAATTTTTTATTTTTTTTTTAAAATAAGGTTGGGTAAAATAAAAGCTTACTCGTAATACAATTAAACAAGCGAGCTATAGTATTCTTTAAAGCTATAAGCGCAAGTTAAAAAAGAGAGCAACTTAATTTTAAAAACCCAATATTATGAAGACAATAAACTTAAAATGGATTATAATTTTATGTATAAATATAGTTTTGTTTCAAGCCTGTAACAACGACGATTTAACCGAAGAAATTACCAATAATTTTGATGACGATAGCCTAGAAGCGGGCATTATAGAAGCCAATGTAACAGACAACACTACCAATTTAATAGTACAATGGAGCGACCTTTGGGTATCTTTAGATCAATACACCGTTGGCATGAGACCAAATACTGTTACACGATCTTTGGCATATATTCATTTAACTGGTTACGAAACTGCTGTACCGTTTATGAATAATTACAACTCTAACACCAACAGATTCAATAATTTCAACATTAATAATAATAATTTTGAAGACAATGTTGACTTAGATTTAGCTTTAAATACTGCCTATGCCATAGCTATAGATCACTTTATGCATAGCTTAGAGGCTGGTACAAGACAAAGTATTTCTAATTTTCAAGATGATAAAGAAGAGGAATTAACCATTGGCTTGACTACTCAAGAAATTGAAAACTCTCAACTTTGGGGAACCCACGTTGCAGAACGCGTAATTGCCTATGCAGAAACAGATAATGATGCCGAAGAACAAATTGTAAACCAAACGCCAAACGATTATGTTGCTCCTGTTGGTGTTGGACTTTGGGAAGCTGGAGAAGGCGAAAACGCTTGGTTCCCCTATTGGAGAGAGGTAAGAACCTTTGCAATTTCACCAAACCAAACTAGTAGTACAAATTTTAGTTCTGTATTACAACATAGTACAAATCCAAACAGCGAATATTACCAACAAATGACGGCTGTTTACGAAGCTACAGTTTCTGCTGCAACAACAAATACCGAACAATTATGGATTGCAGAGTTTTGGGCAGATGATGTTGAGGGTTTAATGATTAGCCCTCCAGGTAGACATTTTTCAATTGCTAATCAATTAATTGAACAATACGATTTAGATTACGATGAGTCTTTAGAACTTTTATTACGATTAGGTTTAGCTTTAAATGACGCTGCCGTTTCTGCTTGGGACGATAAATACACTTATAATATTGAGCGCCCAAGTAATTTTATTAGAGAATATATTGATGAAGATTATACCACCAATTTATCCCGATTTATTGATGGTGTTAATCCAGCTTTTCCAAGTTACCCCTCTGGACATGCTACATTTGCAGGAGCCGCAGCAGGTATTTTTATAGACTTTTTTGGTACAGATAATATTAATTTTACCGATAACACATACAGTGATTATACAAACCTAACATTTAACGGTACCCCAAGAAGCTTTACATCATTTTCAAGTATGGCAACAGAAAATGCTCTTTCTCGTATGCCGCTTGGTGTACATATTGAGCAAGATGCTATTGAAGGTTTGCGTTTAGGTTATGAAGTTTCCGATGCGGTTAACGCAATAAATTTACAAGGCAGAAACAATAATAACAATAATTAATTTTAAATATTAATTAATAGCAAGTTTAGCCATAGTAATGTATTTATTATGGCTTTTTTTTTGTTAAACCATAAGTATTTTCTAGCTTGTATTTTTATAATTTAAATGGGTAACTTTTATATAAAATCATGAAATTAAACAAGCAAATTGAAGGTAAAAAAATTGGTATTGTACTATCTGGTGGAGGTGTAAAAGGTGTAGCCCATGTAGGCATTTTAAAAGCTTTACTTGAAAATAATATAGAACCTAGCGTAATATCTGGCTCAAGTGCTGGAGCTATAGTAGGTGCTTTATATGCCAATGGAACAAGTCCTGAAGATATGGTTTTATTTTTTAAAGACACTCCCCTTTTTAAATATAGCCATTTTACAATAAACAAACCCGGTTTATTTGATACTGATAAATATTTAAATTCTTTTCAAAAATATTTTCCCAATAACGCTTTTGAAGCATTAAAAAAACAATTATACGTTTGTACAACAAATTTACAAACTGGCGAACCTCATTTTTTTAGTAAAGGTGAATTATTAAAACCTGTATTAGCATCAGCGGCATTACCTCCTGTATTTAGCCCTGTTAATCTTAATAATGAATTACATGCTGATGGTGGCATAATGAATAATTTCCCGATTGAACCTTTAATAAAAAATGTAGATTTTATAATTGGCTCCAATACATCTGCTTTTAAAGTAATGGATAGTAAGTTGTTAAAAAATTCATTACAATTATCACAACGTGCAAATTTGCTAATGTTACATGCCAATGTTAGGTACAAATTGCATTTACCTAATCTGTTATTTACACCCGAAAATCTTGATTCTATAGGTATTTTAGATAAAAGAGGTATTGAAAAATCATATCATATAGGATATGATTATGCTTCTAAAATTTTAGAAAAACTCAATTAAAATATCGATTAAAAACATATTTATTCGTTAAAAAACACTAAATTAACGAATTAACTTATTTTTTTAAGCTTATTTTTCTAATTTTACACTGGTTAAATCCTGTTAAAATGAAAAATAGTTTTTTAAGTACATATTTTTCAATTTCATTTTTATTCATTTTTTCTTGTTTTAGTTTTCTACACGCACAAAATGATTCAAGTTTAATTGATAAAATTGAACACATACGCTCTACTCCAGATTTTTCTACAAAAAACACAGAATACATAGATCTTTTATTAGAATTAGCAAAGAAAAAAGTAAGAACAAACCCAGATAGTACAATTATTCTCCTTGAACAAGCAAATAAATTAAGTAAAAATATTAATTATAAATACGGAGAAAGTATTGCATTATCAACATACGGCTATTATTTTTTTGAAAAAGGCGAAACAGAAAAAGCATTTGAAAATAATCAAAAGGCATTAAAAATGTCTGAAAAACACAACTTAAATGAACCCAAACTTCGTGCATTAAATAACATGGGGCTAGATTATTGGATTCAAGGTGAAGCAGAAAAAGCTTTACCAATGTTTTTAGAAGCTTTATCAGTAGCCAAAATCATGAATAAAATAGACATGATTATTAGCTTAAACATTAACATTTCTAATATTTATAGTGAAAACGGTGATTTTAATACAGCTGAATCTTTTCTTAACACTGCTCGTGAAATGAGTACGAAAATTAAAGATGAAGAAGTTCTAGCTTTCACACAATTAAATATGGCACTAGAATATTCTAAAATTGGAAATTTAAATGAAGCTGAAAATATTGTTGATTTAAGTATTAAATATTTTGAAAAAAAAGGGGTTAAAGATTGGTTAGCTCATGCCTACGAACAAAAAGGAAGTATTGAAATAAAAAATAAAAATTATAACAATGCCATTATTTGGTTGAAAAAATCTGAGTCGATATGCGACGAAATTGATTTTAAATATGGACATGCTCTAGTTTATAATGGATTAGCCAAATCTTATTTAGGAGTTAATAATTTAGAAAACGCAAAAAACTATGGAATCAAATCCTTAGAAGTCTCAAAAGAACTCAATATAGCTACAACTATAAAAGAATCTAATGAAACGCTATACCAAGTATATCAAAAATTAGGAAAATATGAAATGGCCTTTAGTCATCAACAAAAATATTTAGAATTATTTAAAAAAGAAACGGAAGAAAAATTTAAAAAAGGTCTTGGGCTTTTAAGAGCAAAAACCAATTTTGAAAATCAAAAAAAACAACTTATTCTAGAGCAAACTAAAACCCTAGAAAAACACAAAAACTACACTTATTTAGCCGTAGGTGTTTTAATTATATCATTAATTACTTTATTCTCAATAGTTAAAACAACTAAGCTTCAAAAAAAATTCAATCAAAAATTAAAATTTAAACAAGAAGCTTTATTAGTTCGAGAAGCTGAATTAAGTGAATTAAATAAAACAAAAGATAAATTGTTTTCTTTAATAGCACACGATTTAAAAGGTCCTATAAATTCACTTTACGAATTACTAAAATTATATGTAGATGAGCCTTTTAGCCAAAATGAGTCTAAAACTTTTTTCACTAATGTCCTAAACGAAACTCAAAGGTTATCCGATATGCTAAATAATCTACTCATTTGGGCAAAAACACAAATGAATGGTATAAATATAAAACAAGAAAATTTAAATATTTATAATGCTGCTCAACACAGTATTATATTATTAAAGCCACTTTCTGTAAAAAAGAACATTAAAATAATAAATAAAATACCAAAAGAAATAATTACCTATAGTGACAAAGCTTTTCTGTCAATTATATTTAGAAATCTAATTACCAATGCTTTAAAGTTTACAGATGTTAATGGCAAAATTGAGCTTTTACTTGTAAATATGGAAAGTTTATTACAAATTAAGATTAAAGATAATGGAATTGGCATGACCGAAGATGTTCAACATAAATTATTTAAAACAGAACACATAAAATCCACTTATGGCACTCAAAACGAAAAAGGAACAGGTTTAGGTTTATCTATTTGTAAAGATCTTATAAACAAAAACGGAGGTGAAATTTGGGTTAAAAGTAAAGTTAATATGGGCACGGAGTTCTGTTTTACAATTCCCAAAGAAAAACTCAATAATTAATTTCTTACCTCTCCCCTTTTTAACCAAAAATCAATTTTAACTTTAGCTATAATTTTCAATCAAAGAAAATAATTATATCTCTTTTCTTTGATTGAAAATTTATCTTAATCAATTTATTATTAAAATTCCCTTACAAAATTATAATAATAAATTTACACTAATATCCACTCATCGATATTAAACATACTTTTATCTACACATTAAGTAAATTAATAGAAATAAAATCTTATCTTAATTAAAATTTCTTTTTTTACAATTTACAATCCTAAAAACTATTAAAAGTGAAAAAATATTTACTTTTTACATTTCTATGCTTAACCGTACTAAAATCTTTTAGTCAATTAGATAGTTCACATTATTTACCCCCACTCAAACAAACTTCAGGCACAAATAATACAGCAACACACCAAAGTACTGCTGCAATTAACCAGCAAGCTATTTATTTATCAACACCAGAGGTAACTCCATTTACTGTTAATGTATATCGTGGTACATCTACAACCCCATGGCTAACAATACCTAGCCTTGCTAATGGTAGTCCGTTTACTATAGATTCAAGCAATGGGTTAACAAATAGTAACAATAATATAACCTTAGTCACAAATGTTAACACAGGTCAAGTTTTAAGTAACTCAGGATTACGATTTGAAGCTCCTGGAGGGCAACAATTTTATGTAAATTATAGAGGTCGATCAGGTTCTCAAGCAGGATCTTTAACCTGTAAAGGAACCAAAGCCTTAGGTACAGATTTTCGCTGGGGAGGCATAGCCAATAAACATAACAATGTAAACTCAAGTACAAGTTTAGGTATAATGGCAACTGTTGATGGTACTGTAGTAACTATTTCAGGTTACGATAGCGATTGTGCATTTCGTGATGGTATATCTCCTTATGGTTTAACAGACGACACCATAAATATAACATTAAATGCAGGACAAACTTATGTTTTAGAAGCTGTAAGAAATCAAACAGGAACTAATGCTAATGCAACTGCCAGTGCTGCTAATTTAGATGGTTGGTTAGGAGCAAAAATTACCTCAACACAACCCATTGCCATTGCTAATGGTGGTTTAAACACAGGAATATCAACATCTAGTCAAGCACGTGATGTTGGCATCGATCAACCTGTTCCAACAAATATTTTAGGTAAAGAATATGTATTTATTCGCGGAAATGGAGATGCTAACGATGGTAGCGAGTTTCCTATTATTGTTGCTATTTCAAATGGTACAGAAGTGTATGCAGATGGTAACTTAATAGCAACTATTGACGATGGCGAATATTTAGAAATTCCTGGCTCTTATTATTCTGGTAATACAGCGGGCTCTAATATGTACGTAACAACATCAAAAGACGCATACGCTTTTCAATGTTTGGCTGGAATAGAAAACAGAATACAAACAATAGGCATGAATTTTATAGCGCCAGTTAATTGTTTACTACCAGATTCTATTAGTGAAATTCCTCAAATACAAAGAATAGCCGGGACAAACTCAAATGTATCGGCACTTACAATTATTGCTTCTGTTTTAACAGATGATGCAGATGTTGAAATATATCAAAATGGCGTTCAAATAGCTACTCCTGCTTCAACTATAGTTCAAGAAGGCACTACACCTACCGCTTGGAAAACCTTTTTTGTATCGGGACTTACTGGCGAAATTTCAGTAGTTACGCCTGGACCAATTGCCGTGGGTACATTTATGTCTTTAGGTTCAAATGCAGGGTTAGCTGGTTATTTTTCTGGTTTTGATACCGTACCAGAAGTAGAAGTTACTGTAACTGGTGGAGGATGTTTTCCGGGTTCTTCAATTCAAGAAGTTTCAGGTAGCTTTTTCTCTTACGAATGGTATAAAGATGGGGCTTTAGTTACAGATACAGATTTAGATCCCGCTAGTTTCGATCCAACTTTGACTGGAGTTGGAGATTATTTTGTGAGAGTTACAGATTTTGGAGGTTGTACCTATGATTCTTCAATAATATCATTTTATAACTGTGATCCAGAAATTCAAATTTTAAAAACTGATGATGCAGACCCTATTGATGCCGGTAGTAATGTAACCTTCACAATAACCGCCGAAAGCTTCTCGGTAAACGAAGTTACTAACTTTGTAATAACAGATGTTTTACCCCCTGAATTCGATTTGATTAGTGCTACGCCAAGTACAGGAACATCTTGGTTAAATCCCGATTGGACCATAGGAACAATTCAACCAGGAGAAAAATTTACTCTAGAAATTGTTGCCCGTGCTAAAGATGAAGCATCAGGTACTGTAACAAATACTGTAACATATAATTTTGATGACATAGCCAACGAAAGCAATACAATAACTGATGATTTAAGTGAAGATGTTACCATAAACCCTTGTAATACAGCTTCTGATCCATCTAGTACACCAACGTTATGTGTTAATACTACTTTAATAGATATTACACACACTACAACTCAAGCTACTGGTATTGGAACACCTGTAAACCTTCCTGCAGGTGTTACTGCTTCATGGTCTTCAGATGTTATAACCATAACTGGAACTCCTACTGTTTCCGGTATTTACAATTACTCTATACCATTAACTGGTGGATGCAATACAGTAAACGCAACAGGAACTATTACTGTAAATGAATTACCTATAGCTAATGATATTACAGGAGATAATGTCGTTTGTATAGGTGAATCAATATCTTTAACAGAAGGAACAACAGGAACCATATCTTGGAATTCATCAAACCCAAGCATTGCAACAATAGATTCAAATGGAAATGTAACTGGTATTGCAAACGGAACAACAGATATTACATATACAATAACCGAAGCAAATGGTTGTACTTCTAATTCATCAAATAATTTCACTGTTACAGTTAATTCACTACCAGAAATAACATCACTTACCACAAATTCTGATATTTGTGAAAATGAAACCGCAGAGTTTTACATTTCTGGTACTCCCAATGCAGAAGTTACATACAACATTAATAGTAATGCCAATGAGACCATAACCTTGAATGCCACGGGAAATGCTACTGTTACATTCGCTAACGCTCCCTCAGATATTACTATTAATTTAATTTCTATTGAAAATACTACAACAAATTGCTCTACTTCTTTAAATAACACCGAAACTGTTACAGTAAATCCTTTTCCAACTTTAGCTAGTTATTTTGATATTATAGAATGTATAGATGATCCGTACACTCCTGGAGGTCAAATATTAAATGCTAATGATGCTGTTACATTAAATCCTAATACAACTTTAACATGGTATGATGCTGCTTCTGGAGGAAATGTTGTCTCTAATCCAATTGTCGATACACCTACTCCACCAACAGACGCCCCTACATCCTACTATGCACAAATAGAAGACACTAATACAGGGTGTATTAACCCTAATAGAATAGAAATAAAATTACAAATTGTAAATCCTCCTTTCCCTGATTTATATCCAGAAGTATGTTCTAATGAAGCTTTAAATGTGGGTTTATCTTTTGCTGTAACTTATACTGTATCATCTTCAGATAATGCTAATGTACCTCCTGGACCAGACAGAACAACTGCCAGCACTAACAATATTACAGATATTTATGTTAATAATACTAGTTCTCCTGTTACAGTAACCTATTTAACCACAATAGCAGATGGGTCTGCATGTAATGGGGAAACTTTTGAAATAATTGTCACTGTATACCCTGAAAGTAATGCCGGTAGTATATCTCCAGATCAAGTAATATGTTCTGGAGACACAGCCAGCGATATTAATTTAACAGGAATAATAGGTGACGTTATTAATTGGGAACGTTCAACAAGTGCAAGCTTTAGTAGTATTACAAACATTTCAGAAACAACAACAACTTTAGCAGGAAGCACATTAGGGTCATTAACCGAAAACACCTATGTTAGAGCTGTTATTAAAAGTGGTAATTGTACTTCCACTTATTCACCAATACATGTTATTAATATTGATGAAACTAGCCCAATTATAACTGGCACGTTACCCAATATATCTAATACAGGATGTACTGCTGCAGACGCTCCAGTCGCTGTAAATACAGTTTCAGATTTAGAGAGTTTAGGATTAACAATCTCTGATGATTTTACTGCAAATAATAATTTAAATGTAACTCACGTTGATACTGATAATGGGTATTGCCCAATTGAGATTATTCGAACATATACCATTGAAGATAACTGCGGAAATAGTAATGATATAACGCAAAATATTACAATTACCATTGATGCTTTTTCTATTGCTGATGCAGATGGTGCCTCAACTATTGATTGTATTGATGATGCTACTGAAACTTTTACTCTACCAACGGTTACTGATTCTTGTGGAGATGTTATAACTCCTTCAACTGCAGTAATTACTGAAAATCCCGATCCGTTAACTTGCGAAGGCACTCGTACTTACACATACACTTACGCCGATTGTGCTGGTAATTCTGATACTTGGGCCTATGTTTACACCATCGACACACCAACGTTAACTATTGCTGATGCAGATGGGGCTTCAACTGTTAATTGTATTGATGATGCTACTGAAACTTTTACTCTACCTACAGTTACAGATTCTTGTGGAAACGTTTTAGATCCTTCAAAAATTGAGATTAACGAAAATCCCAACCCTATTACATGTGAAGGAACCATTACCTATATTTATACCTATACAGATTGTGCGGGTAGTTCAGATATCTGGCAATTTGTTTACACCATCGATACACCTGCTTTTTCTATTGCTGATGCAGATGGGGCTTCATCTGTTAATTGTATTGATGATGCTACTGAAACTTTTACTTTACCTACAGTTACTGATGTTTGTGGCAATACTTTAACGCCTTCAGCCGCAGTAATTACTGAAAATCCCGATCCGTTAACTTGCGAAGGCACTCGTACTTACACATACACTTACACCGATTGTGCTGGTAATTCTGATACTTGGGCTTATGTTTACACTATCGATACACCTGCGTTTTCTGTTACAGATGCAGATGGAGCTTCAACTGTTAATTGTATTGATGATGCTACTGAAACTTTTACTTTACCTACAGTTACTGATGTTTGTGGTAATACTTTGACGCCTTCAGCTGCAGTAATTACCGAAAATCCCGATCCGTTAACTTGCGAAGGTACTCGTACTTACACATACACTTACACCGATTGTGCTGGTAATTCTGATACTTGGGCTTATGTTTACACCATCGATACACCGGCGTTTTCTATTGCTGATGCAGATGGGGCTTCAACTGTTAATTGTATTGATGATGCTACTGAAACTTTTACTTTACCCACAGTTACTGATGTTTGCGGTAATACTTTAACACCTTCAGCTGCAGTAATTACTGAAAATCCCGATCCTTTAACTTGTGAAGGCACTCGTACTTACACATACACTTATACAGATTGTGCTGGTAATTCCGATACTTGGGCTTATGTTTACACTATCGATACACCGGCGTTTTCTGTTACAGATGCAGATGGGTCTTCAACTGTTAATTGTATTGATGATGCTACTGAAACTTTTACTTTACCTACAGTTACTGATGTTTGTGGTAATACTTTAACGCCTTCAGCTGCAGTAATTACCGAAAATCCCGATCCGTTAACTTGCGAAGGTACTCGTACTTACACATACACTTACACCGATTGTGCTGGTAATTCTGATACTTGGGCTTATGTTTACACCATCGATACACCGGCGTTTTCTATCATTAATAATGCGGAAACTTCTACAATAGAATGTTTAACTGATGCAACTCAACCTACAGCTCCAACAATTACAGACGTTTGTGGCAATAATATTGTTCCTGTAATCACAGAAAACACTGATCCAGAATGTGAGGGTGACAAAATATACACTTTTACATATACCGATTGTGCGGGTAATTCAGCACAATATGTGTATACTTATGTTATAGATTATACTATTTCCCCAATTGTTCCTGCTAACGAAACATCAACAGTAAACGATCCTGATGATGCTGTTCAGCCTGATGCCCCAATTGTTACAGATAATTGTGGAGAAAACATTATACCTGTTGTTACAGAGAATACGACACCTGAATGCGACGGACAAAAAATATATACATTTACTTATACCGATTGCTCAGGAAATACATCTGTTTATACTTATACATACAACATTGATGTAACCTCAACTTTAGAAATTGAAGATACAACAACAGTATCTTGTAGTGATGAAGCTTTAAATTTTGATTTAAACGATTTAACTTCATTATCAAATGTTACTTTCGATTGGGTGATAACACCAAATTCCAATATAAGTGGTGCTAGTAATGGTAGCGGAACTTTGCTTAACGATACCATAAACAATATAAGTGGAACATCTCAAGATGTTATATATACAATTACACCATATAATTCAGATGGGTGCATGGGTAATACTTTTGAAGTTTTAGTAACAATTAACCCCGAACCGTATAATAATTCAGCGCCTACAGATACTACTTGTAGCAACATAGCACTAAATCATAATTTAAATAATGATGTTAATGTTTCTGGTAGTTCATTTAGTTGGGTAGCTACAGATAATCCTAATGTTACAGGTGAAACAACTACACCTACAACATCAAATATTATCACAGATAATTTAATTAATGTTTCAGGAGCTACACAAACGGTAATATATACTATAACTCCAACAAGCAATTTAGGCTGTGTTGGTAATTCTTACATATATACTGTTATTGTAAGTCCTGAAGCTGTTCTTTCAGTTAATAAAATAGCTTTAACTGCAACCGATGGAAGTTATGACAGTGTTGGAGAAATTATTGAATATGAAATTACTGTTGAAAATATTAATGAGGTTGAGGTTAGCAATATAACACTAACTGATGCTAATGCAGATTCAATTTCACCTGCCTCAGTAAGTTCTATTCCTGCTTTTGGATCGACAACTTTTGTAGTAACTCATAAAATTACTCAAACCGATTTAGATGCTGGAGAAGTTATTAATAGTGCATCGGTAACCGCTACGGATCCTTGTGGAAATGTGGTAAATGCAATCTCCAACGATCCAAGCACAACAGCTCCAAACGATAGTACAGTAACTCCTTTAATACAGTCACCTGAGTTATCATTATTAAAAGATGTTACTTTTAACGATGAAAATGGTGATGGTATACCACAAGCCAATGAAACGTTAACATATAATTTCACCATATCTAATACAGGTAATGTTAGTATAACTAATATTAGCATAACCGATCCTTTAATTACTGTTAATGGCGGACCAATAGATTTAGCACCAAATACATCTGATAGTACAACCTTTGCAGGAATATATACTATAACACAAGGTAACATAGATTCAGGTAGTGTTACAAACTCTGCTACAGCTACTGGAGCCGATAGTAATGGTAATTCAGTTTCTGATATATCAGATGATCCTAGCGATCTAACAAACAGTGATATCGATGGTGATGGCGACCCTGATGACTCCACAATTTTTACTTTTGTTGAATCTCCTGAATTAACAATTTATAAAACTGGCGTGTTTATTGATGAAAACAGTGATGCTGTTGCTCAAGCAGGAGAAACAATTGTTTATTCTTTTAACGTAATTAATTCTGGAAATGTAACTATTTCAAATATTTTAATATCAGACCCTCTTGTAACAGTTTCGGGCAGTGCTATAACTTTAGCACCTTTAGAAAATGATAACACTACTTTTACCGCCGTTTACACGCTTACTCAAAACGATGTAGATAATGGCAATGTTACTAATACAGCAACTGCATCTGGTACATCTCCAAATGGAACAACTGTTACAGACACATCGGATGACCCAACAACCACAGATAGTAATGATGCCACAGTAACTGAATTAACTCAACAAGCACAAATATCATTATTAAAAACAGCTGTATTTAACGATGAAAACAGTAACGGTTTTCCTGAAGCTTCAGAAACCATAACTTATATTTTTACTGTTCAAAATACTGGTAATACTACTATTTCTAATATAACAATATCTGATCCGTTAGTTACCATAACAGGCGGACCTATAAATTTAACACCTAATGAAATAGATGACACATCATTTACAGCAACTTATGTATTAACCTTATCGGATGTTAATAATGGTGAGGTTGAAAACTCGGCTACAGTTACTGGTGAGGACTCTAATGGAGATACTATTACAGATGTATCTGATGATCCATCAAATACAACCAATACAGATATTAATGGCGATGGTGACCCTGATGATATAACAATAACAACTCTAAATGCAAACCCAAGATTAAGTATAGAAAAAACAGGAATATTTAATGATGAAAATGGTGATGGATTTGCTCAAGTTAATGAAACTATAAGTTATATTTTCAACGTTACTAATATTGGTAATGTAACAATTTCTAATATTATGGTTTCTGATGCATTAGCTACTGTTTCAGGAGGACCAATTACATTAAACCCTAATGAAAACGACAATACATCATTTACAGCTACGTATAGCTTAACACAAGAAGATATTGATAATGGTAGCTTTTCAAATTCGGCAACAGTAACCGGTAACGATCCTTCTGGAACTTCTATTTCAGATACCTCCGATGATCCTAATAACACTGATAATATCGATTCTAACGGTGATGGTGAACCAGATGATGTTACTGTAACCGAATTACCTACTTCAAGCAGTATAAGCTTAACAAAATTAACTTTACCAGCTACAGATGGCTCTTACAATACATTAGGCGAAATAGTAAGTTATGAATTAACAGTTACAAATACTGGTAACGTAACCCTATACAATATAATTGTTACCGATACTAATGCAGATTCTGGAAGTATAATTCCAGCAGTTATTACTATGTTAGCACCAGGAGATATTGCTACCGTTTCGGCATCTCATACAATTACACAAGATGATTTAAATGCCGGTTTTGTAAATAATTCAGCTTCTGTAACCAGTGATGATCCTTTTGGAGATGTAGCCACAGATATCTCAGATGATCCAGATAATCTTACTGATAATGATACCGACGGCGATGGAGATCCTGATGATATTACAACTACAATTATAGAACAAGACCCAGCAATGGAACTGGAAAAAACAGCAATCTTTAACGATGAAAACGGAGATGGTATTCCTCAAGAAGGAGAAACTATTACTTATAACTTTACAGTAACAAATACAGGTAATGTAATAATCTCAAATATTAGTATTACAGACCCTTTAATTACAGTAAACGGTGGACCAATTACTTTAATGCCAGAAGAAATAAACAACTCTACATTTTATGGCGTTTATAATATTACGCAAGCAGATATTGATGCTGGTAGCATTACAAATACGGCAACAGCTACAGGGTTAGATACAACTGGTAATAATGTTTCAGATACCTCAGACGATCCTAATAACCCGACAGACAGCGACACAAATGGAGATGGTGACCCTGATGATTCCACAGTTACAATCTTACAGAATGCTCCTGAGCTAACACTTTATAAAACAGGTATCTTTATAGATTCAAATGGAGATGGTTTAGCTCAAGTGGGTGAATCCATTCAATATATATTCGATATTTCTAACACAGGAAATGTTACAATATCAAATATAACAATAACAGATCCTTTAGTTAACGTTACAGGTGGACCAATAAGTTTAACTCCTGGTGAAACCGATAATACAACTTTTGTAGCTAATTATATTTTAACACAAAACGACGTTGATAATGGCTTTGTTATTAATACAGCTACTGCTAATGGAAATGCACCAAACGGCGACACCGTTACAGATACATCTGACGACCCTACAACAACTAATGATAACGACCCTACTAACACATCATTATCAAGAGAACCTAAACTTACCTTATTAAAAATAGGTGATTTTAATGATGAAAACGGTGATGGAATTCCTCAAGCAGGAGAAACTATTTTATATACATTTATAGTAAGAAATACCGGAAATGTTACGCTGTTTAATGTAGAAATAAATGACCCAATTGTTCCCGTTACTGGAGGTCCAATTGATTTAGCTCCAGCACAAACAGACTTTAGTACTTTTAGCGCATTATATACAATTTTACAAACAGATATAGATAGTGGGAATCTTACCAATACAGCAACTGCTACTGGCCAAGATATAGATGGAACCTTAACTACAGACGTAAGTGATTTCTCAGATGATCCTGATAACCCAACTAACGAAGATTTAAATGGTGATGGTGACCCTGATGACCCAACTGTTACTACTCTAATAGGTAACCCTGAATTAACTCTTGAAAAAATTGGAATATTTAACGATGAAAATGGTGACGGAATTGCTCAAGTAGATGAAACCATCACTTATAATTTTACAGTAACAAACTCAGGTAATATAACAATAACCAACATTTCAATATCAGATCCTTTAGTTACTGTACTTGGTGGTCCAATTGATTTAGCTCCTAATACTTTTGATGAAACAACATTTACTGTTACTTATGCAATAACTCAATTTGATATTGATTCAGGAAATGTGGTTAATTCTGCTACAGCTTCCGGACAGGATCCTGATGGAAACACAATATCTGATAATTCTGACGACCCTAACAATTCATCTAATGTAGATGATAATAATGACGGTAATCCAGACGATGATACTGTAACAACAATCCCTACTATTAGCAGTATTGCTATTACAAAAGAAGCATTAACAGCAACAGATGGTAATTACGATACTTTAGGTGAGGTTATTACTTATAACATTATAATTACCAATACAGGAAATGTTACTTTAACCAATTTAGTAATTACAGACGATAATGCAGATGTTGGTAGTATTTCACCCTCAGCTATCACTATTTTATTGCCAGGTGAATCGGTTTCAGTTTATGCTCAACACACCATAACTCAAACAGATTTAGATTTTGGTTCAGTTACTAACACAGCATTAGTTGAAGCTCAAGATTCTTTTGGAAATAATATTTCAGATGAATCTGATGATCCTAATAACTCAACAAATAACGATAATGATGGTGATGGTGATCCTGATGATGCAACAGTAACTAGTATTAATCAAAATGCAAACCTATCTTTAACAAAAGCTGCAGATGTAGCACCAGATGGTGCTTGGGACACACTTGGTGAAATAATAACTTATACATTAGTTGTTACAAATACTGGTAATGTAACATTAACCAACGTTATAATTACAGATGCCAATGCAGATGTTGGTAGCATTTCACCTGCAAATATTAGCTCTTTACTACCAGGGCAATCTGTAAACATTACAGCTAATCACACTATAACCCAACAAGATTTAGATGCTGGTTTTGTTACCAACACAGCCAATGTAAATGCAGAAGCCCCTAACGGAGATTTAGTTTCAGATACTTCTGATGATCCAAATAACACAACAGATAATGATATTGATGGTGATGGCGATCCTGATGATAGCACAATAACAACCTTACAACAATCTGGAAGTGTAAGTATTGCTAAAACTGTTGATTTTGATACCTATGTAAATATTGGAGATTTATTAACCTACAACATTACGGTAACCAATACAGGTACTGTTACGCTTGTTAACTTAATAATTACAGATCCAATTGCAACAATTACAGGGGCTTCAACTATTAGTTCGCTTGCTCCTGGTGAAATATTTATTACATCAGCAGAATATATAATTACCGCAGAAGATATTAATAATGGCTTAGTTGAAAACACAGCTTATGTAAATGCAACTATAATTAATACAAGTAATAGTTTTGATGAAGATTCTGATGATCCAACAGATTCTACAAATATTGATTTAGATAACGATGGTGATTATGAAGATCCTACCGTAAGTACTTTTACAGGGCTTTCAGACTTAAGTATTGAAAAAGTTGTAGATAATGCTAACCCTGTGGTTGGCGACCAAATAATTTTTACAATTACTGTTGCTAACGAAGGTACTGTAACTGCAAATAATATTATTGTTGAAGAATATTTACCTAGCGGATACGAATTTGAATCTTATATATCAACTTCAGGGGTATATTCAGATAATAGTGGTGAATGGATTATTCCTTCTTTAGAAGAAGGTGATGTTCAAATATTAGAAGTAACAGTTACAGTTTTAGGTTTTGGTGATTATTTAAATATTGCCACATTAGCAAGTTTTGAAGGTGCTACAGATACCGATTTGAGTAATAACTCTGATGATGTTGATACAACCCCAGAATGCCAATTTGTTTACAACGAGTTTTCTCCTAACGGTGATGGTGTAAATGAAACTTTATATATTGATTGTATTGAACGCTACCCAAATAACACCTTTGAAGTTTACAACCGTTGGGGTAATATTGTTTACAAAAAACAAGGTTACACCAATACAAATGGTTGGGATGGTTTATCTAATGGTAGAGCAACTTTAGCTAAAGAAGCAGAGTTACCTGTTGGAACTTATTATTATATTTTAAATTTAGGAGATGGATCCAAGCCTAGAGTTGGTTGGATTTATATCAACAGATAGCCTTGATAAGTAATAAAAAACTTACAACAAAAGAATTAATTATCTTTGTATGATAATTAATTCTTTTTACTTTTATAATTAAATCACCACAAAACTATTTTGAGAAAAATTAATGTTTTTAAAATTATATTCTTCACTAGCTTTATTGTTTGTATTGTACTTAGTATAGTACTTAATAAAAAAGATTTAATATATATTGTACCTTTAGTATTATTTACTTTAGCTATTTTTTATATTAGCGAAGCTCGTAAAAAATCAAATCCGCTTTATCTAGTTTCTTTAGGGTTTGTAACATGTACTAATGTTCTTTCTTTTTTAGATTATGACAAGTACTTAAACTACATTACAATTAGCGCTTCTGTATATATAACTGGATTTACATTAATTTTGAAGAAATATTTAAACAAAGGCCAGTTTAAAAAATTTTTATCGTTACCTGTTTTTATTACTTCAACTTTTATAGTCTACTTATTTTATACTATAATGAATAACTTAACTAATTATATTTCTAATACTAAACTTCTATTTACAACTTTATGTACAGTAAGCTTAATAGTTCATTTAGTTACTATAGCTGTAATTTATCTTAGCGATAAATATAAAAATGGTATAACCTTATTAACTTCTGGAATTCTTTTACTTGTACAATTATCTGTAAGTATAATGAATCAATATTTATATTTTAATAAAACATTTACTGTTTTAATAACTCTTACTCATTTTACTTCATTATACCTTTACACAAGGTTTATTTTAAAACCTATTGAGTTTAATTTAAATGATAGCGATAGCGACACTATTTAAATTTTAGTTTTCATTTGTTACACCTTGAATTTTATATTTAATTTCAAAAACAGGTTGAGAACCTCTATTTTTAGGGTTAAATTTTTCTGGTGCTGTTACTTTTATACGTGTACTATCTGCGTAGTTTCTGTTTAAAAATGTTTCAATATCTTTTAAGCGCTTATTATCAAAATAATTTGATATTGAATCGACCTGTAACGAATCAACTTGTAATTGTTTTAATATTTCTTCCTTTTGTCTGCGTTTATCGTTAAAATAAACTAATTCAATATCTAAATTAGGTTTACTAGTTTCTAGTTTTCGTAAAAGTTTTAATTGGTGTTCTTTACCTGTTGTTAAAGTTGTATCTAAATAGGTATAATTAATTTCTTTTATATCGCTTGGATCAACATTTATTAAGTTTGATAATGCTCTGAAAGGCGAAGTGGCGGTTTTTAACAAAAAATTACCTAGTGTTTTCCATATAATTTTACGTAAATTTATTTTTGGGTCGTTTAAATCTCCTTTTACAGGAACATCCATATTTATTACGCCATCTTTATCTTTTAATATATAAAGTGCCACTTTTAAAGGTAATTTATAAAAAGCACTTTTACGTTTATTACCTATCTCTGCATTATGCACTATTAATTTATTTTCAAGGTTAAGTTTACCGGCATCAATATCCATATTTCCTTTATAGTACATATCTCCATAAAGAATAGGATAACCGGTATATTGCATTGAATATATGTTTAAATCGCTTAACTGAAAATCTGAAATAACATAATCTACTTTCATATTCATGCCAGCATCATTAGGGTTAAAACCAATATTGGCTGCCAACTGTCCCCTTTTATTTAAAATCATTGAGGCTTTACCACTAACCCACTCTGATTGCTTATTTATGGGATCAATATCCATTTTCATTTCAGAAAATTCATAAGTAAATGGTCTGCGTTCTGTTGTATAATCTGTAAAATGAAACGTGCCACCATCTAAATGAATAGAATTAACAGAATATACAATGGGCTCAGTTTCTTGAGTAACCAATGAGGAATCTGCCACTTGTTCTGGTGTATCCAATCCAAAAGATTTATAAAAATTATTAGAATCTTCATATAAATCAAAAGAAACATTAGGTTCTGTAAGTGTTATATTTCCAAAATTATAAACATATTTCATAGGTAGCATTTCCTCTATTGGGCAAATTAATTTTTTTGCTCCTAAAAAAGTTTTTCCAACAGAATCTAACAATGCAAAATTAGAAACATTAGTATTTCCTCTTATAGATAAATTGTTTAAGTTATTTATGTTTCCTGTAATATCAATTTCTCCAGAAGCGGTTCCTTTAACCTGGCTTACCACTAAATAAGCTTCGGTGTATGGTTTAAACTGAGCTATATCTAAACTATCTATATTTACATGAAATTTATAATCTCCATTTTTTGAATTGAAATTAGAATTTACACCAAAACTACCTCCATTATTTAATTTAAACGACGCATCCATATTACTAGCACCTCGTCCCCATTCTATATGCGGTAAAAAAAACGATAAATTTTCAATAGTCTGGGTAACATTTAGTATTTTATCATTATACACTAATGTTCCTCCATTAAGCTTTAAATTTGAAAGATTAAATAACAAAGGTTCTGCTTTATCTTCTGCTACGAGCGTTGAATCTGATGTGTTATAAAATGTGATTAAATCGTCGAAGTTAAAAACAGAATCTTTTTGAGAAATATTTACCCATAAATTTTTAACGTTTAACTCTTCAACTACAACTTCTGAAGAAAAATATTTTAACATATCTAAATCTAGCTTCAAACTATCCAAAGACACGAAGGTATCTTTATCGTTAGCTTCAAACATTTTAGCACCAACTAAATTAATGGTTGAAGTAAAATAATTTACCGAAACATCTTCAATTTTTAATCTGCGCCCAACCCATTCTTTACCATTTTTCTCCAATTGGTTTTTAACAATGTTAGGAGCTAAAAAACCAACTATTATTAAAACAACAAAAACTATTATTATTAAAATAACAGCAATTTTAAATAACTTTTTAGTTTTAAACTTTTTAGTTTTTTGGTTATTACTTTTCATAATAATTATAGTTTTCAATATAAATAACAATCTAAATTACCATTAGCAGCCCTAATAAAACCATAAAATAGATGAACTCATGTTTTACACATATAAATTAACTCGTTTTATAGACTAGAAATGTTAATATTTAAATATTAAAACATTTATTTTTTATTTAAAAAGTAAGGATTTTAATATAACTTAGACCAAAGCCAAAAATTTAAGTAATTAAGACACTAACTAACACTGCGGTTTTATTATTTTCTTTGTCTCCAGAACAGGCAGAGAAAAAAAATTACCTTGTTTCAAATAAAAAACTATCTGAAACTTTAGATAATAACACCCTTAAAAAAGTTAAAGCTACAGGGTTAAATTACTTTCATTACACAGAAAAAGATCAAATTGGAAATAGCTTTGGTGAAAGATTTACCAACGCAATAACAGACATTTTTAATTTAGGGTATTCTCAAATTATAACAATTGGTAACGATACCCCACAACTAAAAGTAAAACATATATTACAAGCAAAAGAGCTTGTAGAAAACAATCAGCCTGTTTTAGGGCCTAGTTTAGATGGTGGTTTTTATCTTTTAGCTATTGGTAAAAAGCAGTTTAACGCCAAACAATTTAAAAACTTTAACTGGCAAACTAGCCAAGTTTTTAAGCAGGTTTTTAATTACATACAGCCCCAATTAAAACAACAGAGCATACATTTACTTCCTGCATTTCACGATTTAGATAAGCTTGAACAGGTAAAAAAAGTATTGGCGGTAATTGGTATTACATTACAAACGCTTCGCAATTATTTACAACAATTAATAAAAAATGCGCAAAACATTCTATTTGTTAGCAGTTTTTATAATCAACTTCATAAACAACAATACTTTAACAAGGGATCGCCAACATTTTAGTTTAAGGTAAAAATTTACTTTAAAACTAAAACCAGTCTAATTTAAAAAAAAATCAAAAATACAATTGCCTTTAGGCAAGAACCCTTAGTATATTATTATGAAAAAAATATTATGCTTAGCATTTATGCTATGTAGTATATTTGCTATAGCTCAAGAAGATTTAGAAGTTACCATTATTAATTTCTCAACAGGTTTACCAATTGAAAATATAAATATATCGTTGGTGAATAAAGATTTATCTTACACAAACATAAAAACAACAAACACCACTGGCAAAGTATTATTTAACTCCATTCCTGTTGTAAACGGCTATCAAATTATTTTTGAAGGAAACGATGTTTACGCCGCACAAGTTTCAGAACAAATAGATGTACGTTCTAACCAAGAACTTACAGCACAATTATGGCTTTTACCCATAGACCAACAAACCCAAGATTTGCAAGAAGTAGTTGTAAACACCAATACAGGAACAAAAATAAATAGAACTTCGGCCGAAGTTTCTTTTGAGCTTAAAGAAGCTGAATTAGAAGAATTGCCCGTAGAAGGGCGCGATGTTACAAGAGCACTTTTTAGGTTACCAAATGTATCACAAGCTACTGGTTTTTTCTCTGAAGCACCAAACGTAAGCATTAACGGTGGCAACGGTTTATTTACAAGTTATTTAATTGATGGCTTAGATAATAACGAGCGTTTTCTTGGTGGGCAAAAATTTGCAATCCCTGTTGGTTTTACCAAAGATATTACGGTATTAACTAATAATTATTCTGCCGAATTTGGTTTATCTAACAACGGTGTAATTAACGTAACTACAAAATCTGGAAGTAATGCCCTAGAAGGCGAAGTGTTTTTTGTTACACGTCCTGGCTCTGTAATAGATGCCAGCTCTCCTTTTGCTCAACAAGACTTATCTGGTAACCAAGTGCAAGATGGTTTTATGCGTTTTCAACAAGGTTTTGCATTAGGCGGGCCGATAATTAAAGATAAAACCTTCTTTTTCGTTAATGCCGAATATACCCATGATGTAAAAGATAATTTATTAAATTCTGAAGAATTAAACGTTAACGAAACCGTTAAAGGGAATAACGATTTTGCTTATTTCTCAGGAAAAATAGACCATAATTGGTCGCGAAATTTCAGAACTTCGCTGCGTGCCAATATAGGTTTAGTAACTATAGAACGTCAAGGTGGCGGATTAGAAGGTGGCGTTACCTTCCCTTCTGCTGGAAATTTTCAAGATAGAAACTCATTAAATTTGGCACTAAAAAACGATATAATTGGCAATAATTACAGTTTACAATCTAACATTCAATATTCTCGCTTTCGCTGGAATTATGCCCGTTCCAATACACAAAATAGTTCTCGAGTTACAGTTCTAGATCCTAGCGAAAATACAGTCGCTATTTTAGGACATCCTGGTTATGTTTTTGATGCTCTTGAAAAAACACTACAAGTTCAACAAAAATTAAAATATTACTTAAACAATCATACCATAAAAGCAGGATTGGGCTTTATTTCTGGTAACCATAGCCTATTTGGAGGTGGCAATCCTAATGGTAATTATGTAGTTCGCTTAACCGAAGACCAATTAACAACACTGCAAAATGCAAACTTAGGTGCTAGTTTAAGTGTAAATGATATTCCAGAAGATGTTAGTGTAACATCATACGCCGTTGAGTTACGCCCACAAGCCTTTGGAAAAACACAAAATATTTACTCTATTTATATAGAAGATGAATGGGATGTTTCAGAGAAATGGAATTTAAATTTTGGCCTACGTTACGATTACGATAATTTATCTGTTGGTGGAGGTACTAAAGGCGATACAAATAATTTTGCCCCACGATTTAATTTTAATTACGCTTTAAGCGATAACGAAAGTATTCGTGGTGGATACGGTATTTTTTACGATAAAATAAATTACGCCATTTATAGCGATGCCTTACAGCGTAACACTACAGGAGAAGAATACCAAACACAAATACAAGAATTTATAGATTTAGGTATTTTACCTGAAAGTACAGATATTGATAGAGTTATTTTTGAAGGTAATTTAAATGCTGCTTTTGTTGAAGCAGATGGTATTCAGTACCTTAATGGTCCATCAAGTGAATCGTTACAAAACAATCGTGATGGTGTTTTTAGTAACGAACGCAGAATATTAAACCCTAATGGTTATAAAAATCCATACACACATCAATTAACTTTAGGTTACCAATGGCAAATTAATAACCATAGTTTATTTTATGCCGATATTGTACATAACTGGTCGCGCGATTTATTTAGGTTACGAAATTTAAATGCCGCAGCACCTTTTACGGTTGATGCTAACTTTACTCAAGATGAGGTTAGAACGCCTGAAGATGCCGATTTGTCTCGACCAATTCCTATAGAAAATAGTGGTGCAACAATTAACGGCCAACGTGTAACAGGTATTTCCAGAAATGTAGTTATTACAGAAAGCGAAGGGCGTTCACGTTATACCGCTTTAAGTTTAAATTACCAAAACGACCGTGGTGATGGTATATTTGGATATCGATTAAACTACACACTATCAACTTCTAAAAACGATACAGAAGGCATTAATTTTAGAGCTATGGATAGTAATAATTTTGATGCCGAATATGCAGTTGCTATAAACGACAGAACACATTTAATTAATGCTATTGGTTCGCTATATCCTGCAAAAAATTTATCGTTTACCTTAGCAGGATTAATACAAAGTGGTCAGCCTATTAACAGAATTCCTAATACAAGTATAGACAGTGCTAACTTTGTACGTTTTGATACGCGCGATTTAAATGGAGATGGAACATCGTTTGGAGATGCCTATGTTGGTAATAGTGATAGATCACCGGGTGAAGATAGAAACAGTGACCGTTTACCTTGGTCTTATACTTTCGATTTAGCTACCCAATATCAATTTAAATTATCTGAAAAAACAAAAATAGAATTACGAGCAGATGTTTTTAATATTTTTAATACCGTAAATTTAAGCGGTTATAGTAATAATGCCACTCAAAGTAACCAAATTCAAGAAGGTCCAAGTGGAAGTGGTATTGTTGTTAGAAATGCAGCACCACCAAGACAATTTCAATTTAGTGCTCGCTATTTATTTTAAATAACCTTTTAATGAAAACAAGTTTAAAAATTATAATATTAAGTTTTAGTTTGTGTATTACTTTAGTTAATGCACAAACTAAAATACCATTAATTATTGATGCCGATACAGCAAACGAAGTTGATGATTTGTTTGCTCTAGTAAGAGCTATTAATGCGCCAGAGTTCGATTTATTAGGTATAACATCTGCTCAATTTCATACTTCGCCTTTGGCCACAGATAGTACAGTTGTTGAAAGCCAGAAAATTAACGAGAAAATAATTGAGTTACTAAACAATAAAAACATAGCCCTTCCTTTAGGAGCTAACAAACCTTTAAAAAACAATAAAATTGCACAGCGCTCACCTGCTTCAAATTTTATCATTGAAAAAGCGCATCTGCAACAAAAAAATCAAAAATTAAACATTGTAATTCTTGGGTCGTGTACTAATGTAGCTTCGGCTATTTTGTCCGACTCTACAATTATTCCTAAAATTAAAGTACACTATTTAGGTTTTTGGCATAATCCTGAAAATAATTCATATAACAAAAATGAATTTAACTCCAGAAATGATAGCTTAGCAGTAAATATGCTATTAAATAACAAACAACTAGATTTAAGTGTAATGACTGCTACTACAAGTCAACATTTAGTGTTTTCAAAAAAAATAGTAGACAAAAAACTTAAAGGTAATGGCGGAATTGCGGATTATTTAGTAAACCGTTGGGAGACTTATAAACGTTGGTGGAC
The DNA here is from genome assembly GCF_020523925.1 of Neotamlana laminarinivorans. Lineage (GTDB taxonomy): Bacteria > Bacteroidota > Bacteroidia > Flavobacteriales > Flavobacteriaceae > Neotamlana > Neotamlana laminarinivorans. The sequence continues at coordinate 572,798 of NZ_JAJAPW010000001.1, forward strand.
TACAAAAGACCAAAAACAAAAAAAATGGATTATGTGGGATTTAGCTATAATTGAAGCTTTAGCACACCCAGAGTGGACACAACAACGCATGTTTTTAACCCCAACAGAAAACACTAAAAGGCAAATTAACATTTACACAAAAATTGATGTTGAAAAAATGGAAGCAGACTTTTGGCAACATTTTGAAACAATTTTAAAGCAATAACAATGATTTTATCTACGGAAAATACAATTACAGAATTAAGCTCTTTTTTAAGTGAAAATAACATTTTACAAAAAAACGAACTTATTAAAAGCATTGAAAAACCAGGTGAAGGTAACATGAATGTTGTTTTGCGTATAACTACAAACAACAGAAGTTTTATAGCAAAACAATCGCGCCCATTTGTACAAAAATACCAAGATATTCCTGCTCCTATTGATAGAATTCTAGTTGAATATGAATTTTATAAAAACATTAAAAACTCTAAAGTTAATTGCTATTTACCAAAACTAATTGCTTTTTTACCAGAGTACCATATGCTTTTTTTAGAAGATTTAGGGGAAAGCAAAGACATGTCTTTCATTTATAACTCTAAATCCATTTCAATAAAACATATAAAACATCTAGTAGAAATACTTGAAAGTATTCATAAAATAAAAGTATCAAATTATCCCGCAAATTTAGAATTAAGAAAATTAAACCATCAACATATTTTTATTTTACCATTTATTAACGATAATGGAATAAATTTAGATGATATTCAAGAAGGATTAACCGAAATTTCGCAGGCCATAATAAACGATCCCAACATAAAAGCTAAAGTTAACGAATTTGGAAATTTATACTTATCGGAAGGTGAAGTACTTTTACACGGCGATTATTACCCTGGAAGTTGGATGCAACAAGATGATTCTATTTTTGTTCTTGACCCAGAATTTAGCTTTACAGGTCCTGCAGAATTTGATGTAGCTGTAATGATAGCGCATTTAGTTATGGCAACTAGCCAAGAAACTATTTTTGAAGAAGTAGCAAAACTATATAATGGCCACTTAAATTTAAATTTGGTTAAAACATTTACTGGTATTGAAATTGTTAGGCGTATTATAGGGCTTGCTCAATTACCTTTACAACGTACTTTAGAGGAAAAATTACGTTTATTAATACTTGCAAAGTCATGGATTTTGAATGAAAACGCTTATTCATAAAAAATTAATGCTTAAAGACGTAGTTAATAGTTCTTAAAATTTTATTTTCGCGCCCATTATGTGGATGTATTTAGGACTTTTAGCTGCGCTTTTTTTAGGTTTACACAACCTTGCAAAAAAACATGCCGTACAAGGAAACGAAACATTTCCTGTTTTGTTAGGCACTGTTTTAAGTGGTTTTATATTTATTGCAGGATTTTATCTGTATGCAATACTTTACCCAGAAAAAGCTTTACAGAATGGTTTTGTTTTTCAAAATATCAACTGGCAACACCACTGCTTTATTTTTATAAAATCTGGAATAATGGCGAGTTCCTGGATTTTAGCTTATCAGGCATTAAAACATTTACCCATAACCATAGTTACACCTATTCGTTCGGCAGGACCATTTTTTACTTTTATTGGTGCTATTTTAATTTACAAAGAAAGCCCTAACCTTTATCAATGGATTGGTTTCTTTTTAATTATATTTTCTGTAATACTTTATTCAAGAATTGGTAAAAAAGAGGGTATCATTTTTAAACGAAATAAATGGATTTTTGCAATTATAGGAGCCACTTTTTTAGGTGCTAGTAGTGGTTTGTATGACAAATTTTTAATTCAAAATTTAACCTTAAACCCACAAACCTTACAGTTTTGGTTTTGCTTTTACACCATACTTATTTTAATAATTATTTTAAGTATAACCTGGTTTCCTTTTAAAGAAAAACGAAAAGCTTTTAAATTTAGATGGACAATTATTGCTGTTGGAATTTTATTACAATCTGCTGATTATTTTTATTTTAAAGCTTTACAAGACCCAGAAGCTTTAATTATGCTGCTCTCTGCCATAAAACGTAGTCAAATATTAATAGCCGTAATTGTAGGAGGTATAATTTTTAAAGAAAAAAATAAAAGAAAAAAATTAGTCCCGCTAATAGGAATAATGCTTGGTGTTTTTTTAATTCTTTATTCTTAAGCTTTTGCCTTTATAATTGGATTTGTTATTATCCTTTTCTATCTTTAGAATAAGAAACTTCTCCGATAAAATGTTAACTCCAAAACATAAAATTTTTAATAATGTTAAATCAATCAATATTTTTGATGCTGTTATTTTATCAGCATCTTTAGTTACAGTTGTTTTAAGTATTTTTAACGACAAAGAAGCTTTACTTTATGTAATGCCTGTAATAATTATTACTATTATATGTAAATACCTTTTTTACTACAAAAAAAAATGTAATGTCTGTTATATAATTGGCTTATTAGCTGTTCTGGCCTCAGATATATTGGCTTATTTAGATTTTAAGAAAAATTTTATACTCATAACAATTCTAACAACGCTATATGAAATAGGTTGTATTATGGCTATTAAAAAGTTTTTAAATAAAGGGAAGTTTACAATACTCTTATCTGCGTCTGCTTTATTAGCCTTTACCGCTTTTGGTTATATTTTATTTTCCATTTTAAAACATTTAGTATTTACTTTGCCAAGTAACCAATGGTTTTTTATGTTTTTATGTTCTTTTTTTATGGTGGTACTGCTGGTGTTAATTTCAATCATTCACATTAAAAATGCATATTATGCAAGTATATATTTATTAATTTCAGGTATTTTTTTCTTTTGCCAAATGCTTTTAAGTTCTATAAATGAATATTTATTTTATTTAAAAACTATAACTATAGTCACTTTAATATTTCATATTGCATCTATGTATTTCTTCATGACGTTTTTAATAAAAATGTTAAAGAATAAATCTGAAGAAAAAGTGTATGTATAAAAAAGAGAAGCTTAACAAGTAAACTTCTCTTTTCAAAATTAAGAAACTATTAATCAATCTATTCTAATTCTATTATCCCTACTACTTCGTAAGCTCTAGTACCATCAACCTGAACTTTTTCATATAATACATTGGCATATTCATAATAAGTAAGTCCGTCGATTTCTACTTTTTCTGTTTCAGTTGGTAGTTCGTAAACAATGGTTCCAACTTCTGGCTCTACTACTTCGTAACCTTCATCTACTTGAGAATAAAAAATGCCATCAACATTAAAAAACACATGGTTATTAAACACTATGCGAGTATGTATGCGTGGTAATGTGCTAATACGAAAACCAACTCGTGGCGCTATATTTACATAACGACCTCTTGAATATGTATAAAACCTATTATTGGCATAATAATAATTTACACCTCTGTGAGTTACTACTTTTCTATTGGGAATACTACGAACAGCCACAACCTTTTTAGTTGGCCGTTTATAATTTACACGACTGCTAGAAATTCTGCTATTCCTGTTCAGTTTTAATGAATTTCTTTTTGATGTATTTTTACTATAATTTCTACTTTGTGCGTTAGCGGTTGCAGAAACTCCAAAAACTAGGAGAGCGACTATAGCTATTGATGTTAATGTTTTATATAAAGTTTTCATAAGTATTAATTTTATAATTACGCTTATTTGACTTTATAAAACAATAAAGGTTTAGCTATTAATTGCTAAAAATGTGTTAAGATTTGTTCTTTTGAAATTGCTGAAGAGCATCTTTAATGTTTTTACTGTCCCAATGGTTGTCGTAATCTACAACCCCTCGTTTAAAATCGTTGTTTAATAATTTTTCCTGTTCGGCTAATTCTTGTCGTGCTTTAAAAATATAAGAGTCTTCGTCGGTAGGTTGTTTAGCCAACCTACGAATGCTTTCCTCATCGTATTTTATAAAATTTTGCACTTGTCTGGCCAAAGTATATTTTCTGAAACCTAATTTACTTAAAGCATCGCTAGCTAAAGCCAGTGAAGTATCTAAAGATTCTCTGTAAATATTATCTATCCCCATATTTAAAAGGTCGTAAGCATCATACCTATTTTTTGCTCGAATTAATAATTCTACATTTGGATAATTATCTTTAACTATTCGAGCAACTTCTCTTGTTACCGTAGGATTATCAATAGCAATAATTAACAAATTAGCGTCTGCTATTCCGGCAGATTCTAACAAACTAAGTCTTGTTGCATCGCCATAATACACTTCAAAACCCATTTTTCTTAAAAAATCTACACGATTAGAATCTATATCTAAAATAGTAGCTTCTACACCATGCGATCGTAAAAAACGACCAACTGTGCTACCAAAATGCCCAAAACCTACTAAAATTACCTTTTGTGATTTTGCAATATGATCCATTGGACGGTCAATTGATTCTTTTGTACCCACTTTGGGGAGAATATAATGCTCGTTAATTATACCTAATATTGGAGTTAGTGACATACTTAAGGCGGTTATTACTAACATTAAGTCCATAACTTCTTGATCTAATATATTAAGCCCAAATGCAAATGATAGTAGTACAAACGCAAATTCACCTATTTGTGAAAGATTAAAGGTTAATAATAATTTCTGATCTATTTTAAGTTTAAATACGTGAGCTGTAATAAATAAAACGAATGCTTTTAAAGCTATTATTGCTAATAAAATTCCGCCTACCGTAAATGGAATATTAGCAATAACTATAAAGTTTATTGAAGCACCAACAGCCATAAAAAACAGACCTAACATTAAGTTTTTAAAAGGCTCTAATGTGCTTTCTAGTTCATGTTTAAACTCGCTGTTAGATAATACTACACCACCTAAAAAAGCACCTAATGCAGGACTGATACCTACAAATTCCATTAAGTAAGATATTGAAAATACAATTAAAAAGGCTGCGGCAATTAGCATTTCTCTAACTCCTGTTTTTGCTACTTTTCGTAACATTGGCACGATTAAATAACGTCCGGCAACAACAATTAAAGCTACAGAAAGAATAATGGCTAGAGTTTGAAATCCTATTGGTAAAGTTTCTAATAAACTTGTATCTGAAGTATGATTACTCGTTTCTGTATCTTCTGTATTAGATAATAGAGGTATAAAACCTAACATAAAAATCACTATAATATCTTGAAATAATAAAATAGAAAAGGATGAAGCGCCAGATGTGGTTTCCATTAAACCTTTTTCTTTTATAGTTTGCATAGCAATAGCCGTTGATGATAATGCAATGGCCATAGAAATTACTAAAGAAACATTTACGCTATAACCTAAAATAAGAAATAAACCATAGGATAAAAACATGGTTAAACCCACTTGTAAACCGCCCATTCCTAATATGGTTTTACGCATGTTCCAGAAGTTTTTAGGTTCAATTTCTAATCCTATTAAAAAAAGCATAATAACAACACCAAATTCTGCAAAATGTAAAATATCTTCACCTTCTTTTCCAATAAAACCCAGTACGTAAGGCCCTATTACAACACCAGCCAGCAAATAGCCAATTACAGAACTTAAACCTAAACGTTTTGCTATCGCAACACATATTATGGCTCCTAATAAAAAAACAATGGCTTCAAAAAGTAAACTTCCAGTCATTTAAATCAAATGTTTAGATAATATTGGTAAATCGTTTATAAAAAAGTAATTAGAAAGATTTACATCATCAATATTGCCTTTTAGAAAGTCTAATAAACTTTTGTATTGATTTGCGTATAATAACAATGCTTCATCATTTAAACTGTAGGTTCCCATTACGGCAAAAGGTGGCAAAAAACGCATTCCGCATAGGTTGGCTGTTTGCTCGTAAGGCCTTAAAAATTCGTTTACTGTGAAACTATTCGACCCAGTTGCACAATAAATTTCACGCTTTCCTCCAGTTGTTATTACATTTAAAGCTGTTTTACCTTGTAAAGCTAGACCAGTAGGCCCGTGTGCCCAATTAAACTCAAGCACCATATCTTTCCACTGCTTTAAAATTGCAGGACTACTATACCAATAAAACGGATGATGCCAAATAATAACATCATGTTTTAACAGTAATTCTTGTTCTCGTTTTACATCAATATGAAAATTTGGATACTCCTCGTACAAATCATGAAATGTAACATTCTCAATATGTTTAACTTTATCAATAAGTACTTTATTAACTCTTGATTTTTCAAATTTAGGATGCGCAAAAAGAATGAGAATTTTTTTCATACAATTTAAGTTTATTGCACTATTAAATTAAAAGCAAGTTTAATTCCTGTAATTACCATACCAGTGCCAATAATGGCTATAATTAACCCCATAATTTTACCTATAACAGATATTACATTATTACCTACAACTTTTACCACAAAATTACTTAGGCTAAAAGTTATATAAGTTAATATACTCATAAATCCAAAAATGCCAATTACCAGTATAATATGTAATGGTTTAGCATTTGAAACAAAATTCATGGCTGTTACAATAGTTCCAGGTCCTGCTAATATAGGAATTGCTAATGGTGATATGGCTATGTTTTCGTCTTCATCTACATTTTTAATATGTTTTACATTAGATTTTTTAGACTGAAGCATTTCAAAACCAATAAAAAATATTAAAATTCCCCCGGTAATTTTAAATGCTGGAATACTAATATTAAATAATTCAAAGATAAATTTACCTAATAAAATAAAGACAGTAACAATAGTAAATGCTGTTATATTAGCACGTTTATTAATATCCTGCTTTGTTTTTCTGTCTTCCCCACGCGTTAACGATAAAAATACCGTCATGTTAGATATAGGGTTTGTTATTGCAAAAAAACCAGTAAAAACCGTAATTGAAAATGTAACTATGTTATCCATCAATAAAAAAATTTAAACCTGCAATAAATTGATTTACTTCTGTTTTACCAAAGTTATTTTCTATTTTTTTAAAATTGATTTTGTTTCGGTAATTAATGATTCGGTTTTTATCAGATTATAAACATCTGGATAGGCTTTTGCATACATTCCTTTATCATTATCAAAATATTTACCTGACTCGTTTTGGTGCGTTTTCGAGGTTGCTAATTCAAAAAGAATAGCTACACCTTTTTCTGCTGGAGACCAATGCTGTCCATACGCTTCCTTTACCATTTTCGTATTTAATAACGAACCAGGATTTACAGCTATGGTTGTAATATTTTGATGCTGTTTTGCAAAAATAAATGACCACATAGTTAGAGCCAACTTACTTTGCGCATAACTTTCACTTGCGTTTACAGTAGCATCACCCGAAAGAACACCTTTTTGAACAGTAGATTGTGCTGCAGAACTTAAATTAACCACTCTTGTATTTGTTCCTTTTTCTAAAACCGAAATAATGTTTTCTGTTAAGATATAAGGCGCCAGATAATTAACTGCCATTCTAATATCTAAACCGTCTTTGGTTTTGTTTGTGGCTGTTTTAAATATTCCGGCATTGTTGATTAATACATCTAATTTTTCTACGTCATTTATAATCTGTTCTGCCATTTGTTTTACAGCATTTAAATCTGAAAAATCGGCTATAAAACCTTTTATGTTTTTGTTGTTTGAAGCTTCTTTTAGCTCGTTAATTACTGCATTTAATTTGTCTTCACTTCTACCGTGAAGATATATTTCGTGTCCTTCTTTGGCTAGTTTTAAAGCGGTTAGTTTCCCTATTCCGTCTGTACTTCCTGTAATTAATATGGTTTTCATTGTGTTTTTTATTTTTTGATGAAATGTCAATTCGAGCGCAGTCGAGAACTATTAAGACCTTTCGACTGCGCTCAAGGTGACATTTAGTTTATTTTAATTAGTTCTCAATACTATTTTTCTTCAAAATGTCTTCTCAATAAAAATAACTCGAACCGACGTTTCTTTTAATTTCTTATAATTTTAATGAATCGTCACTTCGAGTGAATTTCACGATTAAAATGAGTAATATTTGTATCGAGAAGTTTAAAATGGCGCAACAGTATCTTTTGGTCCATCAGGTAAACTCCAGCGTTGGCGTGCTGTAACACTTTCTAATGCCACATCTTTAATTGAACTACTGCTTATGTTTCCATAACTGCTAGTACTTCCACGTGGTATTTGCATATTATCGCCATACAACCAAACTACTAAATTACTACGTTGCCCACTTTCAATTGGATGTGTTGCGTGTGGCACATTACCTCTGTGAATTATGGCTTTACCAGGTTCAAACTTGGTTTGTACGGTTTTACCAGAAGCTTTATCATAGAAGTCAACTACAGAACCTGTAAATTTCTCATCAGGTAAATTGGTATTGATATTTAAGGTTGCTGATGAGGCATCGGTATGCGCGTGTAAATCTTTGTCTTTATCTGGATTGTACTGTATTGAAAATCCGAAAGTCTGATTGTCATAACCGTAAGTTCCTAATAAAAGTCGAGAAATCGGACGCATATAACGGTCCATAATAGCATTATAAAATGCTTGAAAGCTTGGTGCAGCCAAATGTCCTTCAGATCTTGGATCTAGCATCATTCCATAACGATTTAACTGTATACCGTAAGGTGCACGTTTTGGTATTCCGGAATTTACGGCATCTTCTAAATACTTTCTAAAATCTGCTAAACGTTCTAAATCAAAAAACTGTGTTTCGTAAACTCCAGGAATTATTTCTTCCCATAAATCGGCTACAACATTTTCTTTTTCTGGATTTTCCCAAGCATCGTTTATGGCTTTACGTAATTTTGAGTCAAGTAAAGATTCATCTGGCAACAACAAATTGTCTTTGTTTTCCACTTCCCATTCTACCCAAGCGGCTTCTAATAGTTTTCGGTTATCATTCCAAAATTTTGAAACCGATGGATCTCGTCTTAATGATAATTCTCTTGATGGCACTTCTAAAGCAAGTGCTTGTTGTAATGCATTGGTATATTCTATTGTTTTCATAATAAATTTTTTATTGTTTCTTATTTACATTACAAAGGTATTTTAGACAACAAGCTATTTTTTGGTAGAAAACAATGTGGTATTGGTAAAAAATAAGGTTTCTAATAAAAAACTAGACTAAACTAGCCTTAAACGTACTTAAACTGATACCTTTATAGGCTTTAAACGTTTTGTTTAAGTGGCTAGAATCTGTAAAACCAAGCTCTAAAGCAATTTCAGAATCTTGCGCATCTGTATATTTTAATCGTGTTTCTACCAACTTTAATTTGTAGTTGATAATATACTTTTTAAGAGAAACATCAGTATGTTTTTTAAAATATTCACTAATGTAATTATCTGCCATAAAAAATTCATTTGCTAAACTTTTAGTAGTTAAAAGCTCAGGATTATAAATATTGGAATGAATGTAATTGATGATTTGCTGAATTTTAGAAGACTTAATTTCTTTTACTTCTGAAGTGTTTAAATATTGAATATTACGCGCAATTAAATGAAGTATTACTGATAAAGAATTTTGAATAATGAAAATATCGTGGGTTTGGGTATTTAGATATTCTGAAGCTACCATATTTACTAAGGACACCAAATGCGACCTATCTGAAGTAGTTTCAAACTGCATGTCGCGTAACTCGTGACTTTCGCTATTTAAAATTTCTTCAATTTTACGAAACCAATCATTTACTGGTAATTCTTGGTTTTGCGAACTGATGTTTCTAAAAAAACTCTTCAAAAATTTAATAGCAATACTACTTGTTGCAGTTTCGGCCTCAACAATATAAATATCATCAGGAATAAATACAAAAACACTATTTGATGTATAGTTAACCGTTTTTCCGTTTATTTTAATACGTCCACTACCCTTTTCAAAATATAAAATCTCAAAAAAACGGATGTTGGTATATTCACAAAACGAAAAAAATGTTTGGTCTTTGTACTGTTGTATAACAATATTTTCTAAAATCGTTCTTGCCATATTTATAATTAATTAAACCTTTTAAAAAATGAAAAAGCCACACCTTATAAAATATAAATCGTGGCTTTTTTTGCTATCAATTAACTAAATTAAAAGGGTGTATTATATTTTGAATTTACCATTTGAACGAATATAAATAACTGTTTCAACCTCCGTTTTTAAAAGTGGTGAAGCATTTTCTTCTGCACCAAAATACGAACCAGGTTCTAATATGTTTTCATCATCTTTTTTAGAAAATTGATGAGTTACTTTACCAGAAATAACAACTGATCTAAAATTTGGGCTTAAATTTTTAATTTTTCCTTTAAATCCTACAGGTAATTTTATTAATGACGCACGCAGTTGATTTTTTTCGTGACTTCCCCATAAAAAAGCGGTTTCAACATTACTTTTTTCTGAAACCCATTCAATGTCATTAGCATTTAACCAAACTAAATTGGTTTTATCAACATTCACTGGTTTTTCACCATTATCAAATACTTCCGACGTTGGTTTTACTAAATACGGACCTTCCTGTATATCTAAAAATGCCATATTATCTTCAGCATCAGCTGCTGTAATATGCGCTTCGCCAGCAGGCTGTTGCCAGTAAGAAGCTGCTGGTAACCATTGTTTTTCGGCATTTTCATCATCATTATGTAATAAACCTTTAATTACGACACCACGATAGGTGATGTTGTGAATGTGTGGTGGTGATGAAAATCCTTTTTTAAACTTTACTAAAAAACCGGCAGGCTCGTTTTTAGTACGGTCGCCCCACAGTTTTCCTGCAGCTGGACTTTTGTCGCCTCTCAACGGATTTAGCCAGCCCCATTCTACATTGTCTGCAGTAACGACTTCGTTTTTAGATTTTGCTGAATCTGTAGTTGGTGTTTGCGCCAATACTTTAGTCGCCACCAATAACAAAACAACCATTATAAATTTTTTCATCGCTATGGATTAATACAATTTATATTTCAGTGAAAATTTCACTTTCCGACAATCTAGATTTTGGTGTTTTATCTGTAGAATTAAAGTCAGATTCTGCTCTGTAACCTATTGAAACAGCAACTAATGCAGTGAAACCTTTTTCTCTTAACCCGAATTCTTCATCTAATGCTTTTACATCTATACCTTCCATTGGAGTTGCATCAATACCTAAACTCGCAACGCCTAATAAAAAGCTTCCTATGTTTAAGTATACTTGTTTTTCCATCCAATGATTTAAATCTTTTAAATCGTATTTATGGATGTTTGCAAAAGTTTTTACAGCACCAATAAATCCATTTTTTATGTCTTCATTTGGGAAGCGTCCGTTTTTATCACCTACATCTGCAATGTGTTTGTAATATTCTTCATCTGCATCTGTTTTTGCACAAAAAAGCACAACAGCTGAAGCATTAGTTACTTTAGGTTCGTTAAAATGGAAAAAACCTTGTGTTCCTTTTGCTATACGTGCTTTTCCTTCTTCAGTTTCTGCAATAATAAAATGCCAAGGTTGTAAGTTTACACTTGACGCGCTCAGTCTTAATAAGCTTTTTACTTGATCCATATCTTCTTTAGATATTTTTTTGGTTGGATCAAATTCTTTAGTGGTGTATCTCCAGTTTAGTATTTCTTTTAAGTTCATTTTAAGTGATTTTTATATTAATATTTAAACTATCAAAAGTATAGTGACAAAAATAATGTTAGTGATACTTATATACAATAACGGTCGTAAATGATAGTATAAAAAAGTTGAATTAAAAACGCATTAATCGTAGTAATAGTAAGGATTTTCAATGGTTGTTAAACTTACTATAAAAAGTATAGTTGTATAAATAACTATAGTACCATACCTTTGCATTAAGCAATAATTGAAGCTATGTATACATTTAAAGGAAAAGAATACCCATGCTGTGCTAGTTTAACCATGGGACTTATTGGTGGAAAATGGAAAACGGTGATTCTTTTTCATCTTATAAATAAGACATTACGATATAATGAGCTGAGAAAAGAAATGCCAACTGTTACTGAGCGCACATTGAGTTTACAACTAAAAAACTTAGAAGAAGATGGTTTAATAAAACGAAAGGTTTATACCTCTAAACCACCACTAAAGGTTGAATATTCGTTAACGGATTTTGGAAAAACGTTAATTCCGGTAGTACAGTCTATTGCAGATTGGGGTGTTTATGCAGTTGAAGAAAAAGGAAAATTTACAGGAGCGAAATAAAAAAACAGCAATAAGCACTGGCCTACCGCTGTTTTAATTATTTTTTATTTTTATAAAAATTATAAATCTGAACCTTTACGACGTATTTTAATTGGCATCGTTCCCTCAATTGGTTTATCTGAAACTAAAATAAGGTAACCACCGCCACCTGCTCCAGAAAGTTTCCAACCAAGAGCTTTTTCTTTATAAGGCGCCATAGCTTTTAAAATTTTCTCGTTTATCATAGCAGGAAACATTGTTGTTTGGGCATTAAAAGAATCTACAACTCCTTTTGCAAAACCTTTTAAGTCTTTATTATTTATGGCTTCCCAAGTATTTTCAGCTGCTTGTGTAAGCGATTTTACATTTTCTTCGTTAATATAAGTTTCACCTAACAAATCTAAATCGTCTTCACGTGGCCATAGCAATACCATACTAATATGCTTTTCTAACCATTTAAATGTTTCTTCGTCGTGATTTTCTTCAAATTTAAGTGGCCAATACTCATTATCATAATAATGCCTAACCAAACCAGGCATACAAATACCAATGGCATCTTGAGCTCCAGAAACAAACTCTTTACCAGGAATGTTTTCGAAACTAAAAAGCATTTTAGCTATTTTTTTTGGCTTTTCTAATGGTAAGTTATACGGCCATATTTTTTTTGCAACATTACGAGTTGAAGTAGACATTCCGCTGCGTTCAAAATATTCAAAAATGGGTTCTAATGATAATGTTAATGCCCAACCCGGAGCATATTTAGACACGTAAGGTTGGTCTATCCAAGTACCTGCTAAATCTATTCTGTAAGGCAAGTTGCAAAAGTTAGATTTGCGTATGCTTGTTGTTGATCGTTCTGGCAAGCCAGTTTCGGGAAAACGCTCTAAAACATGTAATTCTATGTTTAATTCTTCGCAGATTTCACGCTTTAAATCGGAATAACCATCTTCGTTTACTACAAAATAGTCTGGTTTTAATTCACGGAGTTCTTTATCAAAATCTAATAATCCAGAACCACTGTTTACAAATGCATCTTTTACGTGGCGAATGGCTTTAACCATATATAGACGTTCATCCTCAGAATTTATTGTTTCTCTGGCTTTTAACTCGAAAACGGTTTTATCTGATCCCAAACCTACATAAAGATCGCCATAAGAGGCTGCTTCTTTAAAAAATGCAACATGACCGCTATGTAACATATCGAAACAACCGGAAACAAAAACTTTTTTACTCATATATTTAATTTTGTAATTGTTGTAATTAATGCTATTAACAATTCAAAAAAGATTAATTTTTACATGAGCAAAATAACTGTTTTATGTACAACAACAAAACTAATTATTTTAACGGTTGTGTTTATTCTATAAAGGGGGAATTTATTAATTAATTTGTGCTTCTTGATACCAACCTTATAACAATACCAAAAGATACAATTACAAATATTATTATTGCTATTAAATAGGTATTGGCCGAAAACTTTGTAGTTGAAGTATCATTAACTATTTCATTAAATTGATTATTGTTAAGCTGTAAATTTATACTATAATTATTATCTTTATTTAAGTAAAAAAGTTCCTTTTTAACATCATTTTTTAGAACCAAAAAAGCCATTTTACTTTTATAAATATTCTTAAAAACATCATTTTTGTAGCTAATAGTATTTAAACTATTTGGCATATTAACTTGATATAATACAATGGTTTCGTGACCTAGTTTTACTTTTTGATTTTTAAGTGTTATGATTTTATTGTCTAAATACAACTCTTGATTGTCTTTTAAAAGCTGAAACACTAAATCTTTAAATTCGTCTGCTGTTTTATACGATTTTTCACCAAACTCATCATGTACAATTGTTTGGAATGCCGTTAACGATGCTCGTAACTGTAATGTCCATTGTCCATTTTTACCTTCAGATAAAATTACACTTGCATTTGAAGGGGAATGAGCTAAAACATTGTAAGGTATAATGACGCATAATAAAATGGTCAAGTAGTATTTTTTAATTATGTTATAAAACATAAGCTCCTTTTAATCCGTTAATAAAATTATTAGTTCCAGCTACATCTACATGATAATGATAACCTCTAACATCATCATAATGTCCGCGAAGTTCATCTAAATCTGTTGGCTCGTTCCCGTCTTTATCTTTTAACTCATATATTCCAAAACCATCTAGAGCATAGCCTATAAGTGCACCATGATTATCGTTTTGGGCAATAGTATGCCTATCTGAAATACCTGTTGTTGCTATATGATAATGATATCCTTGATGAATATTTATATGCCCACCTGCATCATCAAAAGGAGCAATTGTGTAGGCATTTAAAATATTATTTACCGGTGCAGGAGCCGAAAACTCAACACCATTTAACGCTATTCCTCTTGTAGAAGGCACTCTTTTTTCACCGGGTCTTGGTCTGCCATGTCCTTGCTTAAATTTAGTAGTTTCGGTTTGTAGTACAGGTGTAACAGGAATATACCAAGTATTAGAGACATCCGTTAAATATGATGGTAAGCACTCTACACAAAAGTTTCTGTACGCATCGCCTACATCTGGAGTAGCAGCATTAGTACAGTCTTCTAAAGTTGATGTTTTAATTATTTTGCCATCATTGGTATACATCATCCAAGTACTATCATTATAAAAAGTAGATAGATTTTTTATAAACTCACCATCTACATTGTAAACTTTACCATCATTCATCCAAATACCACCGGCTTCTGCCCCATCGGTAATGTTTTCTGGACACCAAGGCCCCATTTGATGATCTGTAGCTAATCCATTAGTTACAATTTTATAACATTCTGTACTTGTTCCATCAGATAACTCACAAGGCACTTTAGTAACTGTAACGTTTTCTGTTGTAAAATATTCAGGATTAACGCTTACAATATCTGTATTGGATGACTTACAAGCAATTAAACAAATAGTTAGTAAAAGTGAAATGTGAGTTAATTTAATCATTTTTTCTTTATTAAATTATTGTCTTGGTTTTCTGCCTTTTGGCTTAGCGTTTTCAACCTCTTCTTTAGACAAGTAACCATCTTCGTTTGCATCAATTTTGGCAAAGTTTTCTTTTAAAGGGCCTTTTACTTCATCTTCTGATAGTAAATCGTCTTCATTAGCATCAAGCTCTTTAAAAATTTCGTCAACAGTAGGAGGTTCTTTTCTTTCTTCTTGTGCATTTACAGAAAATGCCATTGCTATCATTGTTATTAAAGATAACAAAATTGTTTTACTTTTCATTATATATCATTTTAGTATTCCTTACAAAGGTTGTTATTTATTACATGCAATATTTATGTTTTCAATGAATAGGCTTAGCTTTTCTGTTAATGGCTGTAAATAATCTGTAACGACCTTATTTTACTAATATAAATGAGTGCTTTTTCTCAATTCATAGATTTTTTTTTGCTTTACTTTGCAACATGAATAAATTTAAACGACTTATTTTAGAGGTACTTTTATGGTTATTAATAGGTATTATTATTTGGCTTAACCAAGGTACCACAGATGCCATATTAACTGAAAACTTAATTGTTTTAATTTTCCAGGCATTTTTAATATTTACTGTAATATATTTTACTGCATCAAATTTATTATTCAATAAAAAATATACATTATTTATTGTTTCCTCTGTAATATTAATTACTGTTTCGGTAATAGCCCTAAGTTATATTAATCCGCTATTTATTGATCCGTATCAACCGGAATTCGATTTTAATTTTAGGCCTCCGCCAAACGATGGAAAACACCCACCAACTCATGTTTTAATTCAAGTTTTAATACTTTCAATTAGCTATTTATTTGCAACAGCCATAGAGGTTTTTATTTATTTAAAAGATAGAGAACGAGAAACTATGGAAGCAAAAAATGTAAATTTAGATAACGAACTTAAATTATTAAAATCGCAAATAAATCCGCATTTTTTATTTAATGCCTTAAATAATATTTATGCACTTTCTGCCATTGATGCTAACCGAACACAACAAAGTATAACGTATTTATCTGATATGCTTCGTTATGTATTGTACGAATGTGAAAATGATTTTGTACCTATAAAAAAAGAAATAACATATATAGAAAATTACTTGCAATTATTCTCTCTAAAAAGTAGCAAAAAGCACCCCATACATAAACATTTTAACGTTGAAAATAACGACCTTAAAATAGCACCAATGCTATTTATTCCGTTTATTGAAAATGCATTAAAACATGGTAATATTGAAAAAATTAAAGATGTTTTTATAAATATAAAATTAGAAGCGAAAAATAATGTTGTTAATTTTGAAATTGAAAATAGCAAACCCAAAACTGTAGCACAAAAAGATAGTGTTGGTGGTATAGGTATTGAAAATGTGAAAAAACGTTTGCATATTTTATACCCTAAAAAGCATAAACTAGTTATTACAGAAACCGAAACAGTCTTTAAAATTAATTTAAACTTAGAGTTATAATGAAAACCCTAAAATGCTTAGTTATTGATGATGAAGAATTGGCGCGTGGACTCATAAAATCTTATATTAATAAAGTTGATTTTTTAGAGTTGATTGCCGATTTTGAAAGCCCAATAACTGCGATGCAAATTTTAAAATCGGAAACTATTGATATTATTTTTTTAGATATACAAATGCCTGATTTAAAAGGAACCGATTTTGCGAAATTAATTCCAAAAGAAACCAGTATTATATTTACAACTGCCTATTCTGAATATGCACTAGATGGCTTTAATTTAAATGCACTAGATTACCTTTTAAAACCAATAAGTTTTAATCGTTTTTTACAAGCAGTAAATAAATTTAAAAAAGAAGAAGTAATTGTTAACGACACACTAACTATTAAATCTGGTTACGATTTGTATAAAGTTAAGTTTAACGATATTAATTACATTGAAAGTGATAACGAATATGTGGTTTATTATACTTCCCAGAAAAAAATAATGAGTCACCAAACCTTAAAATCGTTAGAAAAAATATTACCAAAAACCTTTATGCGCGTACACCGTTCTTACATTGTAAATACACAAAAAGTGACTGCCTTAAAACAACGTGATTTACTTATAAACGATAAAACAATTCCTGTAAGTGATCGCTATTTTGATGCTGTAAAAACTGTAATTTTTAAATAAAAAAAGCCTTAATATTAATTTATTAAGGCTTTTATAATTATATGTAGTTTCTTTTAATTAATAGCAATTAATTCTAAATCAAAAACTAAATCTTGTCCAGCTAACGGGTGGTTAGCATCTACAATAATAAACTCCTCTTCTACTTCTGCTACTCTAAATTGTTGTTCAGAACCATCAGGTCTAGAACCAACTAAGCCCATACCAACTTCTGGATTTATAGATTCTGGCAAATCGCTTTTTGCAATTTTTTGAAATAATTCCTTATGAATTTCTCCGTAAGCATTAGTTTTTTCTATAGTAACTGTTTTCTTTTCATTAACTTCCATATCAACTAAAGCATTCTCAAAACCAGGAATTAATTGTCCTTGACCTAGTTGAACTTTTAATGGTTCTCTTTCCAAAGAACTATCAAAAACTTGACCGTTTGTTAATTTTCCTGTGTAGTGTACTTCAACTGTATCGTTTGCTTTTACTTTACTCATAACTATTTTTTAAAATTTTAGTTAAAGCAAAGGTATAATCTATAATCTCGCTTAAAGAATTATAACAAACAATGTTATGTTAAATAAAAAAATAAATCATCATAATAAACCAAAACATATGTTTAAATCTGTAATACAATATAAAATATACGGTATTGTTTTCTCACTGTTTTAAACAAATAGATGATTTTTTTTCAGTGTTTAGAACTTTTTAACATATTTTATTCAAAAAAAGCAATAACTTAGTTGCGCATTAAAACAAACCAACCATGAATACAACACAACTTAGCAGACGCAATTGGCTTAAAAAAGGGACATTAACTTTAGCTGGAATGGCAATGATGCCTTCTGATATTTGGGCAAATGCTGTAGAAAATGCACAAATTAACAACTCAACTTTTTTATTTAGCACAAAAAATACATTTAACGAATTTACTCCTCCTGTAGGTTTAGAGCCAGAGCTTAAAGCTATTTTACGCGCCAATGAAAACCCTTATGGCCCACCACCATTAGCTGCTAAAGCTTTTCAAGATGAAGTATTTTCTGGTAATAGATATGCATGGAAAACTTTAAATAATTTAATAAATATTTTAGCCGAAAAAGAAAACGTAAAACCAGAGCAAATATTAATGGCTCCTGGATCGTCTGATATTTTAGAAAAAGTGGCCATGGTGTTATTTCAAAAAGGTGGCGATGTAATTAGTGCAGACCCAAGTTATATGTCTTTAATAAACGTATCCAAATCGGTTGGTGGGCAATGGAAATCTTATAAATTACTAAGTGATTCTCAACACGATTTAGATGCTATGGCTGCTGGAGTAGACGAAAACACAAAGTTAGTTTATATATGTAACCCCAATAACCCAACGGGATCTATTACAAATGCTAAAAAACTTAAAGAATTCTGTAGTAAGGTTTCCGAAAAAGTTCCTGTTTTTGTAGATGAGGCCTACATAGAACTTTCTGATAATGGTATAAAAGACAGTATGGTTAGTTTAGTTAGTGAAGGTAAAGATGTTATGATTGCCAGAACATTTTCTAAAATTCACGGAATGGCTGGTTTACGCATTGGTTATTTAGTAGGTAAAGAAGAAACCATTAATAAAATAAACGAAATTACTCGTGGAGGAATGGGAATTACTGGTCCTTCAATAATGGCAGCTACAACAAGTTTACAAAATGATGATTTTTTAAACATGTCTAAAACTAAAATTGCTGAAGCTAGAGCCTACACAAAAGATTATTTAACAAAAAAAGGGTATAAGTTTTTACCATCGCAAACCAATTTTATAATTTTTGAAATTGATATGGAAGGTAAAGAGTTTTTAAAACAAATTTATAGCAAACAAGTTGGTGTTAGAGCTTTTAAATTCTGGGATAAAAACTGGTGTAGAGTAAGTATGGGCACCATGGAAGAAATGAAATTGTTTACAGCAGCCATGGACGAAATATTTGCTTAATGAGTGATGCAATAACAAAAGCAATATCTTTTTTAGCTTTTATTATTATTGGAATTATATTAAAAAAGAAGTTTGCTTCAAAAGAAGAAGTTAACGGATTAAAAAAAATAATTTTATTACTCGCTTTACCTTGTACCATTTTTGTTGCACTTTTAAAGGTAAAATTAAATGCAAATTTATTTGTTCTACCTCTTATTGCTTTAGGGTTTAATCTTATATTATTTTATGTTACCCCTATTTTACTTCAAATTTTGGGTATAACAGATCGAGGTATTGTAAACACCATAAAATTATTAATTCCATCGTTAGCTCCTGGCCTATCGTGTTTTCCTTTTATTTTAGAATTTTTAGGAGAAGATTATTTAGCTAAAGCTGCTATGGCCGATTTGGGTAACAAATTTTTTGTACTTTTTATACTTTATTTAGTTGCTATAAGATGGTTTTACAAAAATTCTGAAACTAAACAAGAATCTGTAAAAACAAAACTAAAATCTTTAGCAAAAACTATGTTTTTTGAGCCCGTTAATATTTTTATTATTGTGGCGCTAATATTATTATCACTAAACATATCTTTAAACGAACTACCATTATTTTTACAAAACAACTTATTGCGTTTAAGTGCTATAATGACACCTTTAGTTTTATTATTTATAGGTTTAGCGTTAAAACTACAACGTAAACAATTTGCCGAAATATTTTCAATTTTAATGCTTCGTTATGGCTTAACTTTATTTTTAATTGCAGCTGTTGTAGCCATTGCGAAAATTAAAGTAAATGCCGATATTTTATTTGCAATAGCCTTTGGACTGAGTTCATGTAGTTTTTGGCCATTTGCACATATTTCAACCATTGCAACAAAAGAAATAGATTTACCAAAACACAAACAAACATTTAATACCGATTATGCATTATCAATACTAGCATTATCACTACCATTATCTGTAATCTTAATTTTAGGTGTGTTAGTGTCCGGCAATACGTTTGCAAATACTAACAACATTTTGTTTTTGGCATTAGCCTTAACTTTTTTTGGTATTGCAATGCCATTGTACAAATGGGGAAAACGAGGTGCACAAATAAAAAGTCGTTATAGCAATATTAAATAAGTAATTTAATAAGATTCTGTTTCTTCCTTGCCTAAAACTATATCTCTTTTTGAAACGAATAAGCCTTCTTCTGTATCAAAAGTTAAGCTTAAAATTCTTTTAGGGTTTGTTTTTTCAATTTCTTCACGACAAGAATCTTTTAAAGAAGGATCGTCATTAAAAACATACGATTCTATTTTATGTTCTTCTTCACCAGGCGCTTTAATAATAGGCAATATTTGCTTTAATTCTTTACCATGAAAATATGAACCAGGAACAAAAGTATAAAAAGTATATTTTCCATCATCGTTGGTTTTTACCCAACCTCTGTGATGTACATAACGTTTTTTATTTTCACGCTTTAACTCAAAATTTCCATTTTCGTCTGTTTGATGAATAAATAAAATTACATTTTTTGCAGGTGTAACACCATCGCTTTCATAAATAGTTCCTGTAATTTTTAATTTATTTGTTTTTGAAGCAAAGTCAGGAATGGTATCAACATTATTAAGTTGTTTTTCTTTGTAATCATAAACTGGACTTCTTTTTTTAAAATCTACCGGAGCTTTGTTAGTTAAACTTGCACTTTCTTGTGCAAAACTTTTGTTTATAAAAAACAATAAGCATAGAATGCCTAAGAGGGAAATTGTTTTTTTCATAGGGTTATAAGATTAATTAGCTTAAAGCTAGCTAATTACCCTTCAATAAAATAATATATTCGTTTGAATTTAGAAATTAACGATTAATAGATTAAACGTCTATTTTAGTAGATAAATGGTTTATTTAATAATATTTCCTGTATAATTTATAGGAAACCTAGAAGCACTATTTAAAGATATACTTGTTTTTAAATTTGGCCATAGCGTTATAAAAACATCAAAATTTTCAGTATTACTTTTTGCTTGAAATGATATGTTATAGCCACTGTCTTTTCGTTTTTCAACTTTATAATCTTGCATTAAACCTTTAAATTTAATGGCCCCATCGGTTCCTCCATAATTTACATTCATTTGTCTTTCTCCAAAATAAGGTAAATAAGAAAATATAGAATCTCCTGAGATTTTTAAAAAGTTGCTATTACCTATTAAATTTATACTACTCGCATTACTCCCTGGTTGTAAAAGGCCTGAGTTTAATACTTGCTGCATGGCATTTGTAACTTGTGGATTCGCCCAAGTAGATTCAATTTTAAAATTTTTATTTTGAATTACTTGATTGAGATATGATATTTCTGCTTCTGTAACTTTACTTCTTGAAGATTTACACGACAATAAAAATACTAAGGAAACTAAAACAAAAATTATAACAGATTTCATAACGGCTAATTTTTACTTTAAAATACAAAATTTAACCGACATTTAAAATATACTAATTGGTTAGCATTTTCTTTATAGTTTTAATCCAGTCGTTTATATTGCTATTACCGGTATTAATTGCCTTATTTTTATTTCCGTAAGGCCCATAAACTGTTAAATCTGTAGGTTCAAAAAAGCCTAAAGTAGGTGTTAAACTAGCGCTCGCTAAATGCATTACACCATTATCTGCTGCAATAAATATTGAAGTATTACTAATAATACCTGCCATTTCCCTAATATCTTTACTGTAAAAATTAGGAGCTTTAAAATTTATTTTTGAAATGTTTTCAATAGGTAGCATTTCAATTATATTATAGTCTGGAAATTCTTGTAGTAACCTATTGTAAAAAGTATTCCACCAATCTTCAGAATAACACTTACTTCCAGTAGCATTGGTGTAAATACAAATAGTTTTCTTATCGTTTTTAATTAAATTATTCAAGATTTTTTTACCTGCAGCAATTTCATCTGTATTCAATTTAATATTTAATACGGGTAATTCTGAATTGTTTTTTGGATATCCTAAATTTTCTAAAAAACGTCTTAAATTATAAATTGGTTTTTTTGATATATGTTTATAATCATGAAACTTAGCATCTAAATCTTCATAAAACTCGCCAAATACTTTAAATTTAGCTTTGCTAATATTAGTTAGAAGTTTACCTGAAGAAGAGTTTGTATCTCCATTAATAACTAAATCGTATCGTTTTTGTTTTATAGAAATCCAAACTGCTACATATTTTAATAAATGATTAAATGGCTTTTTTGGAAGTTGTTTAATTTTATCGATATGTTCAAAATTTTGAAAAACAGGAACAGCAACACCTCCTTTAACAAACAAATCTATTTTACAATTAGGAAAGGTATTTATAACCTCTTGTACAATGGGTGTAAGTAATAGTTGATTTCCTAACCTGTGGTTTGGCCTTACTATTAAAACCTTTTTTACATCTAAAGGTTTAGTTACATCAACTTTAGGTGTTTTATACGATTTACCAACATTTTTGGTAATATTTCGCATAATACGTCTTCTTAAATTATTTATGCGATAATTTACTTTCATTGTTTTTTATCCATTTTTGCTTTATAAATTACGTTTAATATTAAACCTGTAATTATTAAAGCTATTCCTAAAAGGCTCCACATAGTATAAACTTCGGCAAAAATAAAAACCCCGAAAAGTACAGTAAAAATAACTTCTAAGTATTTTAATGGCGCTACTTGACTGGTAGAAGCTACCTGAAAAGCTTTTGTCATGTACACCTGACCAAAATATCCAAAAACACCTAAACTCAACAATAAAACCCATTCTATTCCTTTCGGATTTGTCCAGTTAAAAACGGAAAAAACAGCGCCCACAAGTGTAGAAATTATCATGAAATAATTAACCACAACAACAGGATGTTCACTTTTACCTATCTTACTTAAAACTACATATACAAGGCCACTAAATACTGCCGCACCTAAAATTAACACTAGGCCATAAGTATTTATTTGGGCATCAAATCCTTTTATTATTAACACGCCAAAAAATGCAATTGCAAAAAATAGCCATTGCCATTTTTTTATTCGATCATTTAACAAAAACATCGCTAAAACAGATGCGAAAATTGGTGCTAAATACCTAAGTGTAACTGCCGTACCTATTGGCAAATATTTAGTAGACATAAAATACAACGACATTGATGTTACACCAACCAATCCTCGTAATATTAAAAGTTTTTTATTATTACCTAAAAGTGGAATTTTATTTTTTAATAAGAAACCAAATGTAAAAAACAACGAGCTTATAGATCTAAAAAAAACAATTTGAAATGCATTAACATGCACCAACGATTTTACAATTGTATTCATGCAAGCAAAAGCCAATGTGCTAATTAACATGAATTTTATGGCAGATTTAACGTCCAATACTTCTAGGTTTAAATTTGCGTTTTGTATTTATAAAATACACGCCAGTTAATAAAACAGTTGCAGCAATAACCGATTGCAAGGTAATTTTTTCGTTTAAAACGTACCAACCTAAAAGTAAAGCTATTATAGGATTTACATAGGTACTTGTTGCTACTTTTTCTGGAGAAACTTCTTTAAGTAAATAATTAAAGGCTGTAAACGCAATAGTGCTACCAAAAATTACTAAACCAACTAAAGCCCATTGCACATCGGTACTCCAAGAAGTTGGTAACGACCAATTTTCGCCAAAACAAAAACTTAAAAACAACAGCATTAAACCCCCAAATAACATTTGGTATGCTGTATTTACAAAAGAGTTTTTTGGTAAATCTGCCTTACCTACAAAA
The DNA here is from genome assembly GCF_020523925.1 of Neotamlana laminarinivorans. Lineage (GTDB taxonomy): Bacteria > Bacteroidota > Bacteroidia > Flavobacteriales > Flavobacteriaceae > Neotamlana > Neotamlana laminarinivorans. Next base: position 596,626 of record NZ_JAJAPW010000001.1, read on the forward strand.
ATGCTACCGTAAGCCCAACTTATCATACAGATAAAAATCATTATAATACCAACAATTTGGTTTTCTTGACTTATTAATTGTTTTTGGCTAACCAAAAGGTAAATGCCTATAAAGCCTAGTACAACACCTATGTAAGACATTGTAGATATTTTCTTTTTCTGAATAATTCGCATTAAAATTAAAACCACTAAGGGTTGTGCAGAAATTTCTAAAGCAGCAAAACCACTATCTACAAATTTTAAAGCCCAAACCACTACCCCATTACCAAAAGTTAAAAACAAAAATCCGGCAATTGCTGTATTTTTTATTTGTTTAACAGATATTGATATATCTTGCTTTAAAAACTTAGCAATTAAAAAAATTATACCACTTGCTGTTATAAACCTAATGGCTGCAATTTTAAATGGAGGTAGTTCTGAAACTGCAATTTTATTAAGTAAATACGTAGATCCCCAAATTACATATATAGCAAAGAAGGCTAATAAAATAGAGATGGTTTTTCTAGAAACACTCATACAATTGCTTTAAAAATAGGCTGCTAAGTTAAAGCTTATTTTATGGTTAGTTGGAAAATTATAAAGAAATTAATCTTCTGGAGGATAGCCATGAATGTCTTCAAAAACTTCATCAAAATTATTACGTAAATATGCATTTAATTTTTTTCTATAATCGCCTTTAAGCCATTCGACAAAATTAAAGGTACTTTTACTTATACATTTAGTATAACGACCAATTCTAAAATCGATATCGTCTCCTAATTTTTTTGCCAGAGCTAAGGCATCGTAAACATCTTCGCTGTTTTCTATACAAATTTTTGCATGATGTTCTATTGAACGTTCTAAAACAACTTTTGATGATTCGCCGTTTCTAATAGAATTTACATATGTTTTTTGAATATCGAAATATACATCTTTGGAGTTTGAGAATTCTTGTCGCAATTCATCAGGCATTTCATATCTAAAATTGCTTTCGAGTTCTTCATCACTTAAAATATTATCTAAATAAAAATTAGGCGATTTAAAAATGCGTTGCCAATCTAGATCGTCTCCCCAAGGACCAAACCTGTGGAAATTATTTCCTAAATCTATTACAGAAAACGAACTTTTATTTTTAAAAATACGCGATCCACGACCAATCATTTGGTAATAAAGCGTTAAAGATTTTGTTGCCCTGTTTAATATGATACTTTCAACACTTGGTTCATCGAAACCTGTTGTTAAAATACTTACAGATGTTAAAATAGCATCAGGCGTGTTTTTAAACCATTTTAAAATCATGGCACGCTCCTTTTTTGTATTAGTATTATCTAAATGAGCTATTGGATATCCTGCTCGCCTAAAGGTATCATAAACATGTAATGATGTGTTAATACCATTATTAAATATTAATGTTTTTTTACCCTTTGATCGTTCTTCATATGCTTGTAATAACTTGGTAAGCATATCGTTATCTGTATACAAATCTTCAGAAGATTTAACTGTATAATCTCCATTTGCACCAACTACTAACGAGGTTAAACCAACATTGTAGGTGTACATTTCTGCTCGAGCTAAAAATCCGTTTTCTATAAGAGATTCTATGCTTTCTCCTACGATTAGTTCATCGTAGTTATCTGTCATTGGTAACTCTATACTCGAACTTAATGGTGTTGCTGTAACACCAAGTATAAATGATTGACTAAAAAATTTAAATAATTTAGTAAACGAATTGTAGTGAGCCTCATCAATAATAACCAAACCAATATCTGAAATATCAAGTTTATTATCGTTTAATCGGTTATTTAACGTTTCCACCATTGCTACAAAACAACTATAATTTGCTTGGTCGCTTAAATCGGCTTTACTATCAACAACTTTATTTATAACACCAAATTCGGTAAGCATTTTGGAGGTTTGTTTGCAAAGCTCAATTCTATGAGTCATTACAATAACCTTTTTCTTGTGAGTTTTTAAATATTGCCTAACAATTTCAGAAAAAATTACTGTTTTTCCTCCTCCTGTTGGTAATTGATATAGTAAATGATAATCGTCTGGAGATTCCTCAAAGGCTGTAAAAATTTTATCGATAGCGCCTTTTTGATAACTATATAAATCTTTTCCTGCTTTTCTTTCTTCTAATTCTGTTTTTGAAACGGCCATATTTACAATTTACTGACGAGCAAAAGTAACATCTTTAAAGGGTTTTTTAAAGTAAAAATCTGGTAAAATTTAAAAAACTTTAAAAGTAGATGATTGTAAAAAATATAAATATTTTTATAAACAGAGACTGTTTTTAAACAAAAAAATTATTGATGATAAATAAAAATTTGATAATCTATTACGATAAACACCAAACAAATAAAAGTTAGTCAATTAAATACAACTTGTTGTGTTATATAAGCTTAAATTTATTCTTTGACAATAATAATTGTTGCTTTAACTCCTGTTGCTAAATTCCATTGATTGTGTGAAACAATATGGCCAGCATCATCAATCACTTGAAATTCTGCTGTATTAGGTCCAGATTGGCCTTGATTTAAAGCCACAAAGTCAATTTTATTAAAGCCTGGTTTTAAATTTAATTTAAAGCCTTTGTAACCTCCAGTTAACATTACTCTTGGATGAATTATATCATCGTTTACACGTACTTGAATAACATCGCCATCTGTAAAGCCATGATCTCTGTAAACCACATTAACAAATTTAGCTTTACTTTTAAAATCGCCTAGAAATTGATCTGTTGTACTTCCATTTCTTTGTTCTATTTCCTCTGGAGATAATTTAATGTTATTTAATGATTTATTAATTCGGTCTATATAAAGTTCTCCTGGATTGCCAAATTCTTCTTCAGGGAACATTGAGAATTCTTTTTTTGGTAACTCTAAATTTGGAGAAACTTTTGGTAAATTTAAGCCGTACTGTTTATTTTCAATGGGCTTTGATGGTGTTAAACCAGTACCATCTATAGAATCTTTTTTACTTTCTACCGCAGGAATTGAAATAGAGTTATTTCTACTGTCTATTTGTGAAAAAACAGATATTGAACAAAACAAAACTATAATTAAAACCAACTTCGTTTTCATTAATAAACCTAAATATTGAATGGTTAGTAAAATCAAATATATTTATTTAAAAATCATTTATATAATTGAATAATCTTTTTTAGTAACTGTTTAACAATAATTATACCTAATTGTGATTTTTTTAATATTGACATACTATTACAAAACAAATATAACATCAAAGTTGTTAAAATATTACTTTTAAATATGGTATCATTTTTGTGATTTAAGTTTTTATTAACATTTTAAAACTATAATCGCATGAGACATTCAAAACAAACCCCTCAAGTTAATGCTGGCTCTATGGCCGATATTGCATTCTTATTACTCATTTTCTTTTTAGTAACCGCAACAATTTCTTCTGACGAAGGATTAAACAGAAAACTCCCCGAACATTGCTCCAATGAAGATTGCAACACAATTATTGCAAAAAATAATATTTTAAGCATTTTTGTTAATGATAATGATGAAATATTACTAAATAATGAGCTTACAGATATATAAAGTATTAAATCATCTGTTATTAATTTTGTTGATAATAATGGTGACAAATCCTGTAATTACTGTAATGGCTCACAAAATATTCAAGCATCAGATAACCCTAAAAAAGCAATTATATCACTTCAAGTAAATGATTTAACCACTTATAATAAATTTATAGAAATTCAAAACGAATTATCAAAAGCCTACTATACTTTAAGAAGTAATTACAGTAAAACCAAATTTAATAAATTACCAGAAGATTTAACTTTAAAAGAATTAACACAAGTAAAAGCGGCTTATCCTTTTAATTTATCTGAAACTGAAAGTAAATAATTAATCTATTGGTTTGGCTAAACCATAATCAATACAAATACGCTTTTTACCCCATTGCAAAGCAGAATCTACGTTAACTCCCATGTATATGTCTATTCTGTTTTTCCACCGAAAATGCATTTTATCTTTAACTAAATATATCCCAGTTAATCCTTCAATTTTAACTGGGGTATTATGCGTTAAACCTTTATTTAACAAATCCCTAGAAACTGCAATATACTTTAATCCTGGTTTTAAACTATCTCCAAAGGCAGTTATATGTGGGTTAGAATTAGTTTGATAGGCAAGAGAATTATAAGCCGTAGCAGTTACTAAAGCAGAATTCCAATTAAATTTATCTTCAAAAGTAGGTGTTTTTACACTTTCATTCTTGCAAGAAAACATACCTATAACCATTAACGTTAAAAGTTTTTTTTTCTCAAAAAATACAAATTTGAAATTCATGGTTTAAAAGGTAAATTCCAAGATAATTATTCAAAACAAACATTATTATTAATCTGTTTTTTCAAAATAACAATTAAAAATTGAATTCTAAATTCAAGGGTTTAATGTAACAAAATCATAATAAAATGATTTCTTTTTAATCATATTAATAACTAAAACAACATAAAAATACAGAAATCACAATAAAAAGCCACAATATAAAAAATTCAATTGTTTTTGTACATTTGTATTTACCCTTATTTTAAAAAATAATTTCAAATGAATAGTATCCCGAGTGTAAATTTAAAAGATTTTACTTCAAACAATCCTGATAAAAAACAAGAATTTGTTAATGCCATAGGTAAAGCCTACGAAGAAATTGGTTTTGTAGCTTTAAAAGGCCATTTTTTAGATGATGAACTGGTTGAAAGATTGTATAGCGAGGTTAAAAACTTTTTTGAATTACCTACAGAAACTAAGCAAAAATATGAAATACCAGGTATTGGTGGCCAACGTGGTTACGTATCATTTGGTAAAGAAAGTGCCAAAGGAAAAAAGGAAGGCGATTTAAAAGAATTTTGGCATTTTGGTCAATATGTAGAAGACAATGATGCTTTAAAAGCTGAATATCCAGACAATGTAACTGTGGAAGAGCTTCCAGAGTTTAATAAAGTTGGTAAAGAAACCTACCAAATGTTAGAAAAAACAGCAAAGTATGTATTACGTGCTTTAGCGCTTCATTTAGGTTTAGAAGAAACTTATTTCGATGAATACATACACAACGGTAACTCTATATTGCGCCCAATACATTACCCTCCAATTACAGAGGAACCAAAGGAAGCTGTAAGAGCCGCTGCACATGGCGATATTAACCTAATAACACTTTTAATGGGTGCGCAAGGCAAAGGCTTACAAGTACAAAACCACAAAGGAGAATGGATTGATGCCATAGCAGAACCAGACGAGTTAATGATTAATGTTGGTGATATGTTATCTAGACATACCAATAACAAATTAAAATCTACAATACACCGTGTTGTGAACCCACCAAAAGAACTTTGGGGTACTTCACGCTATTCAATTCCATTTTTTATGCATCCAGTAAGCAGCATGAAATTAGATGTACTTGAAGGTTGTGTTGACGAAAATAACCCAAAACAGTTTGAAGATACTACTGCTGGTGAGTTTTTAACAGAACGTTTAGTTGAACTTGGTCTTATTAAAAAGTAATTAATTTTATGGATTTGCAAGACCAACTTAAAAATCTATTTCCAGATCATGTACCAGAAGAATCACCATCAACCCAAGATGATTCTTCTGGCATATGGTTACAAGACGACCCCATTATTTGCAAATACGAAAAACGTAAAGGCAAACCAATAACTATTTTAGAAGGTTACACCGGAGCTAGCGAAGACTTTAAACAACTAGCAAAAGAAATAAAAACCACACTAAGTGTTGGCGGTAGTTTTAAAGACGATAAAATAATTATACAAGGAGATTATCGCGATAAAATCATGTCTATTCTAAAAAATAAAGGCTTTAAAGTAAAGCGAGTTGGAGGTTAAATTATGGGTGAAAAATTACTGCATATTACTAATGGAGATGCATTAACACAAGTTTTAAAAGATTTAAATATTGAAGGTGAAATGCTCGTATGGCACGAAATGTTATGCGAAGGTCCTACCTTAGAGTTTATATATTCTGAAGCTTTTCTAGAAAAACGAAAAGCTTTTTTTGACCAAACTTACGATATTGAAATTGATGAAAACAGAGTTATAACAGAATTAGAGAAACTAAACAATTCTAATAACTACTCCCAGATAGTGTTGTGGTTTGAATACGACTTATTTTGTCATATTAACATGATTGCTGCAATAAATTTGCTACAACAAAAAAAAATTGATTTACCTATTTATTTAGTATGTAGTGGCAGAATTGATGGAGAAAAAGATTTAAAAGGACTCGCCGAACTATCATCAAAACAATTGCTAAAACATTACAAAAACAAAACGCTTTTAACCCCAGAAGATATCGATCTAGCAATAACTATTTGGGGTATTTATTGTGGTATAGATCATAATTTACTAAAACCATATATAGTAAAACCATCTTCATTTAAATATTTAAGCAATTGCCTAAAAGCTCATTTAGAACGTTTTCCAGACAGCAAAACTGGTTTAAATATTCTAGAAACCAATATTTTAAAAATAATTAAAGAACATGACATTGTTTCTAAAAACCACTTACTTGGTTATGCCTTAAATTATCAAGGTTACTATGGCTATGGAGATTTGCAATTAAAGCGAATTATTGAAAAACTAAGTATATTTTATAATATTGAAAATAAAAAAATAGAACTTAATCGTAAAGGGCATGAAGCGCTTCTAGGAAAATACAACTTATCAAACGAAATAAATAATAACATTAGCTTTGGCGGTGTAGAACGCTTAAATCATCATTTTAGCAAAACCGAGAACAAGCTAATTAAATCTGCATTAAATGCCTATTAAGGAATCTGAACTTATATTAAATCCAGACGGTAGTATTTATCATTTAAATTTAAAACCCGAAAATATTGCACAAAATATTATTTTTGTTGGCGACCCAGATCGTGTTGAAAAAGTAACACATCATTTCGATTCAATTGAATTTTCTACTCAAAAAAGAGAATTTAAAACCCAAACAGGTTACTATAAAAACAAAAGAATAAGTGTTATATCAACTGGCATTGGCCCAGATAATATTGATATTGTTTTAAACGAATTAGATGCATTATTTAATATTGATTTAAAAACCAGACAACCAAAACCCGAATTAACTAGTCTTAATATTGTGCGCGTAGGCACATCGGGTTCTTTACAAAAAGAAGTTCCGGTTGATTCTTTTTTAGTAAGCGAATATGGTTTAGATATTAATGGGACACTTCAATTTTATGTTACAGATAAAGTAAGTAATCCAGAAATAGAAAATGCATTTTCAAATCAAACACAGTGGAGTGAAAATAAATCCAAACCACTGGTTATAAAATCTAGCGATAAGCTTTTCAATATATTTTCAAATAATAAAACGTTTCACGGCATTACAGTTACCGCAAACGGTTTTTATGGTCCACAAGGTCGCGTATTGCGTTTACCTGTTCATGATCCAGAGCTTAACTCTAAGTTAGAAAATTTCAATTTTAAAGACTTAAAAATTACTAATTTAGAAATGGAAACCTCTGCAATTTATGGTTTATCTGCTCTTCTGGGTCACCATGCCATTTCCTTAAATGCCATAATTGCTAACAGACCTTCTGGTACTTTTAGTGAAAACCCTTATAAAGTTGTAGAAGATTTAATACTTTACGCTTTAAACACAATAGTGGAAAAAATCTAAACCGATTTAAATGAAGAAAGTAAATATAGGTGGTGTACCAGAACACTTTAATCTACCTTGGTATTTAACCTTAAAAGATGGCGAATATAAAGCTGAAAACATCAATTTACGTTGGCATGATTATCATGGTGGCACCGGTGCCATGTGCAAAGCGTTAAGAAATAAAGAAATTGATTTAGCTGTAATTCTTACCGAAGGTATTATTAAAGATATTATTGATGGAAACCCAAGTAAAATTGTACAAACCTTTGTACAAACACCTTTAATTTGGGGTATTCATGTTGCTGCTAACGCTTCATTTAAAACTATAGAAGATATTAAAGGAACACGAGCAGCCATTAGTCGCTTCGGTTCTGGTTCACATTTAATGGCTTACATAAATGCCGAAAATAATAATTGGGATTTACAAAACGATTTAAATTTTGAAGTGATAAAAAATTTAGATGGTGCAGTAAAAGGATTGACAAACGGAGATGCCGATTATTTTATGTGGGAAAAATTCACCACTAAACCTTTGGTTGATGATGGTACTTTTAGACGCATTGGTAACTGCCCTACTCCATGGCCATGTTTTGTAATTGCTGCTACCGAAGAATTTATTGAAAACAATCCAGAAGAATTAAAAACTATTCTAAATATAATTAACAATACAACTTCCGATTTTAAAAATATCCCAAGCATAGATAAAACTATTGCCAACCGATACGAACAAAAACTTGAAGATGTACAAGAATGGTTAAGCATTACCGAATGGTCGCAATCTTTAATAGATGAAGACACTGTAATGAAAACACAAAAAGAATTACTCGCATTAAATATTATTCCTGAAATAGCAAAATTTAAAACACTAACTCACAAAGTTTAACTGCTATAAATGTTAATAATATTAAAAAAGTAAAAATTTAAAATTCTAAATTTTTACTTTTAAACAAATTCAAACAAAATCATGAAAAAATTACTTTTACTTTCTGTTGCAATAGCTGCAATGGCCTGCAAACAGGAACCTAAAGATTATGTTACGCTTTCTGGAAAAATAACAAATAAAAATAGTGATTCACTTTTAGTAAGAAGTAGAACATATTCTAAAACTATTCAAGTTAACGAAAACGGAACATTTACAGATACGTTAAAAGTAGAACCTGGAGTTTATAACTTTTTTGACGGTGTTGAATCGACATCTATATTCTTAAAAAATGGATTTGATTTAGATATAACTCTTGATACCAAAGAATTTGACGAATCTATCACTTTTGAAGGTAGCGGTGCAGAACACAGTTCGTTTTTAGCAAAGCATAATTTAATGGTTGAAGAGTTTTTAGATATTGATAAACTTAGCGCTTTAAACATGGAAGAGCTAGATGGCGAATTAAATAATGTAAAAACTAAGTTTTCAACTTTTTATGATACAAATAAAAATATTGATACACTAATAACAAAGCAATTAACCGCTAGCCTCGACCCTATGCTAAACTCGTACAAACGTTATTTAGCGCAAGGTATTGCATTAAAAACAGCACTTCCAAAAGGAAGCCCTTCGCCTACTTTTGAAGATTATGAAAACTTTAATGGCGGAACAACTTCACTTGAAGACTTAAAAGGAAAGTATGTTTATATAGATGTTTGGGCTACTTGGTGCGGACCATGTAAGGTGGAAATTCCTTCGTTAAAAGCTCTTGAAAAAGAATATGAAGACAAAAATATTCAATTTGTAAGTTTATCTGTAGACGACGGACGTGGTTACAGAGGCGAGTCTAAAGAGGAATCTGCAGAGTTAGCTAAAGAAGGTTGGAAAAAAATGATTGCAGAAAAAGAATTAGGTGGTATTCAAGTTTTATCTCCTAACGGATGGCAATCCGATTTTATTCAAAACTACAGAATTAGTGGTATTCCAAGATTTATTTTAATAGATCCTAATGGAAATATTGTTTCTGCCGATGCGCCTAGACCATCTAGTGCAGCAATAAAAACACTATTTAACGAATTAAATATTTAAATTTAAGAATATTTGTAAATAAAAAAGCCGCTTTAAAAGCGGCTTTTTTATTTAATTATTTTACCTCTGGTGGAGCTTGTTGTACTTGCTCTGGCTGTGCAAATAAATCAACAATTGCTTTACCAATATTTTTTATAACATCACTTGCTAAAAGACTTTCATATCCAGAATCTTCAACAGCTATATCGGCAGATTTTCCGTGTAAATATACTCCAAAAATAGCAGCGCTTAATGGATGATAACCTTGTGAAATTAATCCAGTAATAATTCCTGTTAAAACATCGCCACTTCCGGCAGTTGCTAATCCAGGATTTCCTGTTGTGTTTATAAACTGCTTATTATTAAAAATGGTAATGGTATTTGCGCCTTTAATTACTAAAATAACTTTGTATTTTTCAGCGAAAGCTTTGGCTTTATCTAACTTTTCAAAATCGTTTGCCCAAGTACCAATTAAACGTTCTAACTCTTTTGGATGTGGTGTTAAAACACTGTCAGATGGCAATAACTCTAATAAATTTTGGTTTTTAGATAAAATATTTAGGCCATCGGCATCAATTACCATCGGTATTTTATTTGTTTTTAAAAAAGCTTCAAACGCTTTTACTGTTTCTGTGTTTTTCCCTACGCCTACTCCAAACGCAATTACGGTTGGTTCAATATCAAAATCAATTGCAGTAATATTTTCTTCAGAGGCATCTGTAATTACCATAGCTTCTGGAAAAGCAGTTTGTAAAATTTGATAACCACATTTTGGCACATAAGCAGTTACTAAGCCTGCTCCAGTTGTTAAAGCAGCTTTACTTGCCAAAGTAACTGCGCCTATTTTGCCGTAACTACCTCCTATTATTAAACTGTGCCCAAATAGGCCTTTATGCGAAAATTTATCGCGCGGTCTGTAATTAGGCAACACTTCATATTTACTAATAAGTTCATTTTCAGTCTGTGCTGTATATGTATATTCTTGATCTAATCCAATATCTAGAATTTCCCATTGTACAGTGTATTTAGCTGTTTCAGGTAAAAAGAATACTAGTTTAGGCGATGCAAAACTAAGTGTAAAACCGGCATAAACTACGGCGTCTTCATCTTCAACGGGTTTATCTACAAATAAGCCAGAAGGAATATCGATAGACAAAGTAAAAGCTTTACTTGCTTTAAAATGCATAAATAAAGTTTTTACCCAATTTACAACTGGGCGATTTAAACCAATACCAAAAACAGCATCAACTACTATATCGTTTGGGTTAATTTCTGGTAAGCTTTCGGCATCTGTTAAAAGTAAAGGCCAATCTTTTGTAGTGTTTTTAATTCTTTCATAATTCACTAAAAAGTCTTTCGATCGTTTATCACTATAATTAATAATATAGGTTTTTACATTATAACCATCTAAAATTAAATGTCGGGCTAAAACCAAACCATCACCTCCATTATTTCCAATACCACAAAATATGTGAATTGGCACCTGAGCACCTTGCATTCTGGCATGCATCCAATTAAAAATTTGGGTGCCTGCACGCTCCATTAAATCGGTTGATGATATATTTTGTCTTTCGGCTGTTAAACGATCGCCTTCGTATATCTGTTCTTTAGAGAAAATCTTCATTTAGGTATTATCAATTTTTCAGTTCAAAATTATTTTCGTTAAAAATATTAAACGAAATTAACTTCAATATAAGAATACATTAAAAAAAAGTATTTAATTTTTTTATTAAGCTAAAAGTAATACTTTTGAATTGTATAATTATTTCAATGAACTATTTAAACCAAAATACAATTGTTTCTGCACCTTTTACTTCTACAAAAGGCGATTTTACTATTGGTTTAACTACAATTACCACTACCCTTTGGGGTTGCTAATTATATATACTTCAAGCAGATTTTGTAATTTTTTTAATTACAACAGTTTTAATTTTATTTTTAATTATTCATTTAAAAAAACATGAAAGTTTTAAAATTTGGAGGAACATCTGTAGGTTCTTCAAAAAATATAAATAGTGTTATTAGTATTTTAGAAAATTATTCTAAAAACGAATCGGTAGTTTGTGTAGTTTCTGCTGTTGGTGGTATTACCGATAAATTATTACTTGCTGGTAAACAAGCACAAGATAAAGACGCTGCCTATAACGATACCTTTAATTTTATTTGTGATAAACATTTAGAAATTATTAATGAGTTAACGCCTTTAAAAGGACAAAGTATTATTGCTTTTGTTAATCAACGTTTAAACGAGTTAAAAAACTTATTAGATGGTATTTTTTTAATTAACGAATTATCTCCAAAAACATCTGATAAACTTGTTAGTTTTGGTGAAATTTTATCATCATACATTATTGGTGAAACTTTAGTAAAACGAGGTTTATCGGCATCTTGTAAAAACTCACAAGAATTAATTGTAACCAATTCTAATTTCACAAAAGCTGAAGTAGATTACGAGGTTACAAACAAAAACATATCTGATTATTTTTACTCAGCTTCTAGTAAAATAACTATTCTTCCTGGTTTTGTTGCTAAATCAATAACAGGAGAACAAACTACACTTGGACGCGGTGGATCAGACTTTACTGCCGCTATTGTAGCCTCGGCCTTAAAAGTGGACTCTTTAGAAATTTGGACCGATGTAAGTGGTATGTATACTACCAATCCTAAATTGGTTAAACATGCTTACCCAATCGATAAAATTTCGTACCAAGAAGCTATGGAACTATCTCATTTTGGAGCTAAGGTTTTATACCCGCCAACGGTGCAACCTGTTTTAGATTTAAATATTCCTATTCATATTAAAAATACTTTAGATCCTGAAGCTGCAGGAACAATAATATCTAACGAAATTGTTAACACATCGCAACCTGTAAAAGGTATAAGTAATATTTCTAAAATCTCGTTATTAACCTTGCAAGGTAGCGGTATGATAGGTATTCCTGGATTTTCTAAACGATTGTTTGAAACCTTATCGCAAGAGAAAATAAACGTAATTTTAATTACACAGGCATCTTCAGAACATTCCATTTGTTTAGGAATTAATGAAGCTGATGCTGTAAAAGCAAAAGTAGCTATAGATGATGCTTTTAGTAACGAAATTGCGCTTCATAAAATTGACCCCATAATAGTTGAAAACGAATTATCTATTGTTGCTTTAGTTGGCGATAACATGAAAAACCATCAAGGTATAAGTGGTAAAATGTTTAGCGCTCTAGGTAAAAACAATATAAATATACGTGCTATTGCTCAAGGTGCATCAGAGAAAAACATTTCTGTAGTTATTGCTGAAAAACATGTAAAAAAAGCGCTTAATACATTGCACGAACAGTTTTTTGAAGCTAAAACAAAGCAGCTTAATGTATTTATTACAGGTGTTGGTAATGTTGGTGAAAAATTAGTTGAGCAAATTAAACAACAGCACAATTATTTAAAAAAGAACTTAAAAATTAATCTTCGTGTGGCTGGCTTATCGAATTCTAGAAAAATGATTTTTAACGAATCTGGAATCGATTTATCGAACTGGAAAGAACAACTTGCTAATGGCGAAAAAGCGTCGTTACAAGGCTTTTTTGAAGGCACAAAAGCTTTAAATTTACGTAACAGTATTTTCGTAGATGTTACTGCAAATTACGATGTAGCTAAACTTTACGAAAAATATTTACGTGAAAGTATTGGCGTTGTAGCTTGTAATAAAATTGCTTGTGCTAGCGATTTTGAAAACTACAAATTACTTAAAACCTTATCGCTAAAATATAACGCACCTTATTTATTCGAAACAAACGTTGGCGCAGGTTTACCAATAATAGACACTTTAAACAATTTAATCGCTTCTGGCGACCAAGTTACTTCAATACACGCAGTACTATCTGGAAGCTTAAACTTTGTATTCAATAATTTTAATGATAAAACCAAATTCTACGATGTTGTAAAACAAGCCGGAGATGAAGGTTATACAGAACCTGATCCAAGAATTGATTTAAGCGGTGTGGATGTGGCTAGAAAAATTTTAATTCTTGCTCGTGAAAGTGGTGTTGAAATGAATTTAGAAGATATTAAAAACGATCCGTTCCTTTCTGAAGCTGGTTTCAAAAGCGACACTGTTGATGATTTTTATGAAACATTAATTGCAGACGAAGCACATTACCAAAGTTTGTATGCTTCCGCGAAAGCGAATAACTGCCAATTAAAATATGTAGCACAATTTAACGAAGGAAAAGCGAGTGTTGGTTTACAAGAAATTCCAGAAGGACACCCGTTTTACAACTTACAAGGAAGCGATAACATTGTTATGTTTTATACAAAACGCTACGCCAACCAACCTATGATAATTAAAGGTGCTGGCGCTGGTGCAGATGTAACAGCTTCTGGCTTGTTTGCAGATATTATAAGAATTGGAAATGATTAATTTTGCGTATGGAATTGCATAAACCAAGCGATATTTCTTGCTCTTGTGCCGCCGAAAATTATTTAATTGAAATGATGAATGAAATAAAGATTTTTTCACCAGCTACTGTTGCAAATGTGGCCTGCGGTTTTGATGTTTTAGGCTTTTGCTTAGACAATGTTGGTGACGATATGGTAATACGCAAAGTAGATAAAAAGGGCATTAAAATTACCCATATTGAAGGTTTCGATTTACCATACGAAGCCGAACAAAACGTCGCTGGTGTTTCGGCATTAGCCATGTACAATGCTCTGGATATAGATTTTGGTTTCGAAATTGAAATTTATAAAAACATAAAACCTGGTAGCGGTATTGGTAGTAGCGCTGCCAGTGCTGTTGGAAGTGTTTTTGGTATGAACGAACTTTTAGGAAGACCATTTAACAAAACCCAATTAACCGAATTTGCCATAAAAGGTGAAGCTTTAGCAAGTAAATGCGAACATGCCGACAACCTTGCTCCTGCTATGTTTGGTGGTTTTACTTTGGTAAAAGGAATCAAGCCGTTACAAATTTTGGAAATTCCGAGTCCAGATGATTTGTTTGCAACTATTATTCATCCGCAAATAGAAATAAAAACATCAGAATCTCGTGCCGTTTTACCAAAAGAAGTTTCGTTAAGCGATGCCATTGCGCAATGGTCTAACGTTGGAAGTTTAATTCATGCTTTGCATACCAGCGATTACGATTTAATTAAAGATTCGCTTCACGATGTTATTATAGAACCGCACAGAAGCAAACTAATTCCGCATTATCAAGAGGTTAAAAATAGCATGCTAAATGCTGGAGCCTTAGGCGCTTGTATTTCGGGTTCTGGACCATCAATTTTTTCACTTTGTAAAGGAGAAGAAACTGCAAAAAAGGTAGCAGAAGCCATTAAAAATGTATACAACTCTACTGGAATTGATTTTGATATTCACGTATCGAAAATTAATACAAAAGGAGTTAAAATTCTTTAGTAACAGTGACGGATGACGGGAAAATGACCGAAGACTGAAGCATCAAAGTTATGAGTAAATTTAAGTTTGAAAAATTAATTATTTGGCAAAAAGCAATGGATTATGGCGAAACCATTTTTCAATTAGCTAAAAATTTTCCAGATATTGAAAAGTTTAATTTAACATCTCAAATTTGTAGAGCTGTCGATTCTATTGCGTTAAATATTTCCGAAGGTTCCATAGGTCAATCTAACCCTGAACAACGCAAATTTATAAACTATGCTATTAGATCTTTGGCCGAAGTTGTTACTTGTTTACATAAAGCTAAAAGAAGAAATTACATTGAAAGCTATAATTTTGAAATACTATATAACGAAGCATTTCATTTAATGAACATGATGCAAGTTAAAAGAAATATAAAATAAGACTAATAAATACTCCGATTTTTATTTAATCGTTTTTTCGGCTTCGGTCAACGGTCAAAAAATCATCGGTCAATAAAACACAACATGAACTACTATTCATTAAACCATAAAGCACCAAATACAACTTTTGTAAACGCAGTTGTTAAAGGTTTAGCACCAGATAAAGGCTTATATTTTCCTGAAAGTATAACGCCATTACCAAAAGCATTTTTCGATAATATAAATGAACTTTCAAATTCTGAAATTGCCTTTACCGCAATAAAACAGTTCGTTTCGCCTGAAATTCCTGAGGATGTTTTAAAAACGATTGTTGAAGAAACATTATCCTTCGATTTCCCTGTGGTAAAACTAAACGATAACATTTCAACTTTAGAATTGTTTCACGGCCCAACTATGGCTTTTAAAGATGTCGGGGCACGCTTTATGGCACGATGCTTAGGTTATTTTAATAAAGATAACGATAACGAAGTAACTGTTCTAGTAGCAACATCGGGCGATACCGGTGGTGCTGTGGCCAACGGGTTTTTAGGTGTTAAAGGTGTAAATGTTGTAATTCTCTACCCTAGCGGAAAAGTGAGCGACATTCAAGAAAAACAATTAACCACCCTTGGGCAAAATATTAAAGCATTAGAAGTTAATGGTACTTTCGATGATTGTCAGGCCATGGTTAAAACCGCTTTTTTAGATGAAAGCTTAACCAGCAAAATGCAATTAACCTCTGCAAACTCAATAAATGTGGCGCGTTGGTTACCACAATTATTCTATTTTATGTTTGCCTATAAGCAACTTCATAAAAAATATAATGATATTGTTTTTTCTGTACCAAGCGGAAATTTTGGTAACATTTGTGCAGGAATGATGGCACAACAATTAGGTTTACCAATTAAGCATTTTGTAGCATCAAACAATGCGAATAATGTGGTTACACGCTACTTAATTTCCCAATTATACGAGCCTAAACCATCAGTACAAACTATTAGTAACGCTATGGATGTTGGTGCGCCAAGTAATTTTATCCGTATTGAAGAAATTTACAAAAACAACTTCGAGTCTTTAAAAGAAAACTTATCGTCTTACAGTTTTACAGATGAAGAAACTAAAGCTGCGATGTTAGAAATTTATAAAAACTACAGTTATGTTGCCGATCCGCATGGCGCTGTTGGTTATTTAGG
Organism: Neotamlana laminarinivorans; assembly: GCF_020523925.1. GTDB lineage: Bacteria > Bacteroidota > Bacteroidia > Flavobacteriales > Flavobacteriaceae > Neotamlana > Neotamlana laminarinivorans. Next base: position 613,231 of record NZ_JAJAPW010000001.1, read on the forward strand.
TTGTAAAAATTATCTGAAAGAAAACCCAGAAGCGCATTGTGTGTTTTTAGAAACGGCACATCCTACTAAATTTTTAGATGTAGTTGAAGAGGTTATAAAAGAAGAACAGCCTTTACCAGAGCAAATACAAAGCGTTATGGGTAAAGAAAAAGAAGCGACAGTTATTTCTACTTACGAAGATTTAAAGCAGTTTTTATTAAACTAATTTTAAATATACCACAAGTTTTTCATTTTTAGCGCATCTTAATTATATCTCAATTAATTAGCTAAAAATGAAAAACTTAATTTTATTTACCTTATTTTCAAGTGCATGCGCATTATTTTCTTGTAGCGGAGATGATAGCGAAGCAACAACATCTCAAGATAACGAAGTTGATTACAGTGTTGTTATAGATGCTTCAAGCGATAATTTTACTGGTGTTACGGTAAACATTGTACCTTGTACATTATCAAATGGCACAGAAACCAATTGCTACGAAATTGTTACAACTAGCGCTCCAACAGATCACGAAATGGGACCTTGGTGTCCAAGTAATATTTCAGATGACGATTCTGCTGGTGGTATCTGGCTTGATAGCGGAACAGTTTACGACGTCGACGGTGAATTTGTATCTAATCTAGCCACTTTTTACAACGATAATACTTGGTTAATGTATGATGACAACGGAGATATTTACATCACAGAAACAGAAGAAGATTGCATAAACGCTGCCAATCCAAATGTTGGTGAAGAATATGAAAATTTTTGTGTTGAATGTATTCCATCGTATATAACCGATTTAACACAAACTTGGACAATTCCAATTACACCAATTGCACTTACAACAACCTATAGTTTTAACACTGCTCCGGGCGCTACTACAGGACCTTCTACAAGAGGTGTTGCTTTAAACGGCATAGAATTTTCTGCACCCGCACCTGTAAGCAATATTTTAGCGGCATATACTCTAGCCCCATTCGATGATGCCGGCGGGCATATTAATGTTAATCAAGGCTATCACTATCATGCTGCAACTCAAGACATAGCCGATAGACATGTAATTACACAAACCGATGGGCATGCAGAACTTATTGGTTATGCCATGGACGGTCACGGTATATATGCTAGGGTTGATGAAATTGGCAACGAACCAACCGATTTAGATGAGTGTAAAGGGCATTACGACGATATACGTGGTTATCATTATCATGTAGATAATGCTGGAAATAATAACTTTATAGATTGTTTAAAAGGAGCTTATGTATTGTAAATTATAAAATTTGTTATAAAAAAAGCTACCTTCCGTGGTAGCTTTTTTTTCTATTCGTTATGTTTATATTTTAAACTTCAACTTCAGTTAAAGCTAAACTAAAAACAGCCCTTTTAATTGGTGTTGCTCCTTCTAAAATTTCAAAAGTAATATTATTTGGTACATCATCATCCAAACATTGTACTAGAGTTTTAGCCACATCTGCTCTACTAATTTCACCGTGTTTATCAAAATGGTTTTTTAATTCAATTTTACCTGCACCGTCATCATTTTTTAAACTACCTGGGCGCACAATTACATAATTTAAATCACTACTTTTTAAATACTCATCGGCATTATGTTTTGCTTTTAAGTATTCTTGTAATTGAGATTGTTCTTCAGGGTTATCTGCCCCCATAGAACTTAACATAACAAACTTACTTACGTTATTTGCTTGTGCTGCGTCTATTAACTTTTTAGCTCCCTCTTGGTCTACACCTATTACATTTTTACCTCCAGAACCTGCTGCAAATAAAACTTCATCTATTTGCTTATTAAAAGCTTTTGTTACATCTTGTTCTAAATCGGCCACAACAGTTTGAATACCTTTATCTTTAAAGTACGATACTTGTTCCTGTTTTCGCACCATTGCTATTGGTGTATAATGATCTGATCTATTTAATAAATTTACTATTTGTTTACCGGTGGTGCCATTTGCACCTGCTACTAATATATTTTTCATACTTAAATTTACAAAAATCAATTGGTCTTATCTGTTTCATTTTAAGTGTTTAACTATAGTTTAGCATAAAGTTTAAAAGAAAAGTTAAATGAAAAATACTAATATTTAACTAACCTTTATAGCCTTCCGCGAAAGCGTTATTATAAAATTTCAATACATTTGCTTTTCTTTGAATTATGGAAGACATACTTGTAAGAATTATAAAATTCTTCGGTAATTTTATTGAAGATATTATGTTTTCTTTTAAAAAAGAAATCCTGTTTTAATAGGTATATTAATTGTTGTAATATGCCTAATTGCACTTTATATACTAACAAAAGATTTTTAAATGAAGAATACTGCTCTTACCGAAACTCATACTGCTCTTGGCGCTAAAATGGTGCCGTTTGCTGGCTACAACATGCCTGTACAATACGAAGGTGTAAACGCAGAACACGAAACCGTAAGAAACGCTGTTGGCGTGTTTGATGTTAGCCATATGGGAGAATTTTTAATTGAAGGCGAACATGCTCTAGACTTAATACAAAAAGTTACTAGTAACGATGCTTCTAAGCTAACAATTGGTAAAGCACAATACAGTTGTTTACCTAACGATAATGGTGGTATTGTAGACGATTTAATAGTGTATCGCATAAAAGAAAACACCTATTTGCTTGTGGTAAATGCTAGTAATATTGAAAAAGATTGGAACTGGATTTCGAGTAAAAACGATGTTGATGCTACCATGCGCGATTTAAGCGAAGACTATTCTTTACTGGCTATTCAAGGGCCAAAAGCGGTTGAAGCCATGCAAAGTTTAACAAGCCACGATTTAGCTAGTATTAAATTTTACAATTTTATAGTTGGTGATTTTGCAGGTATTGAGCATGTTATTATTTCGGCCACTGGATATACTGGTAGTGGTGGTTTCGAAATTTATTGCAAAAACAGTGAGGTAAAACAAATTTGGGACAAGGTTTTTGAAGCCGGCGCAGATTTTGGTATTAAGCCAATTGGTTTAGCCGCTCGCGATACATTAAGACTTGAAATGGGATATTGCCTTTACGGAAATGATATTGATGATACCACCTCGCCTATTGAAGCTGGTTTAGGATGGATTACAAAGTTCACAAAAGAGTTCACAAATTCTGAAGCCTTAAAAAAACAAAAAGAAAACGGTGTAGATAGAAAATTAATTGCTTTTGAATTAGACGAACGCGGCATACCAAGACAAGGTTATGATATTGTAGATGGCAATGGTAATATAATTGGAAATGTAACTTCTGGTACCATGAGCCCTAGTTTAGGTAAAGGTATTGGTTTAGGCTATGTGCCAACAGTTTTTGCCGATGTTAATAGCAAAATTAATATTCAAATTCGTAAAAAAACCATTCCAGCAACGGTTGTAAAACTCCCTTTTTATAAAAATTAATGCGCGACTTTAAATCTATTTTACATTCTATTTACAACGAAGCTATTAGTCAAACCGATAAAGGTAAAGTAGCGACTTACATACCCGAATTGGCTAAAATAGATATTGATAATTTTGGTATTTATTTAAAAACCATGACTGGCGAAAATTATGGTGTTGGTGACTTTAATATCCCCTTTTCAATACAAAGTATCTCTAAAGTTTTAGCCTTAGGAAAAGCGATGGAACTTATTGGAGAATCTGTTTTTAAACGTGTTGATGTGGAGCCTTCTGGCCACCCATTTAATCAACTAGCCTTGTTAGAGGTTGAGAATGGTATTCCTAGAAATCCGTTTATAAATTCTGGAGCTATTGTTATCGCAGATATTTTAATTTCTAATTTAAAAAACCCAAAAACCGATTTTTTAAATTATGTAAGAGATTTATGTGGCGATAAAAATATAAACTACAACATTGCTGTAGCTAAATCTGAAAAAGATACGGGCTTTAAAAATTTTGCTGCTGCAAACCTTTTAAAATCTTTTAAAAATCTGGATAATGATGTTGAAGAAGTTTTAGATTTCTATTTTCATCAATGTTCTATAGAAATGACTTGCAGTCAACTATCTAACGTATTTTATTTTTTAGCTAACGATGGCTACTGTATTAACAAAAAGCTACATTTAAGTAACTCGCAAGTAAAACGTATTAATGCGTTAATGCTAACCTGCGGTTTTTATGATGAAGCTGGAGAATTTGCCTTCGAGGTTGGTTTACCCGGTAAAAGTGGTGTTGGCGGTGGTATTGTTGCCCTTCTACCCGATCATTTTATTATAACAACTTGGTCTCCCGGACTCAATAAAAAAGGGAATTCGTTGTTAGGTATGAAAGCATTAGAGCAATTTACGACCAAAACAAACCTATCTATCTTTTAATTTCATTAAAAACTAATTATTACTTATGCGTGAAATAAAACATAACATATTAATTCTTGGTGGCAGTGGCTTTTTAGGTCATGCCATTTACAGAGAGTTATGTTCTTATTTTAACACATTTGCAACATACAATTTTAATAAGAGCTTCGAAAAAAACCATCATTTTTTTGAATACAATTTTGAAGAAGATGACATTTACGAAATTCTCGATATTGTAAAACCAACTATAATTATTTCGGCCTTACGTGGCGATTTTTCAAAACAAGTAATGCTTCATAGGCATTTAAGTGATTATATTTTAGATAAGGATACTAAACTCCTCTTTTTATCTTCTGCTAATGTTTTTGATGCCTACAGTAAATTCCCAAGTTACGAACAAGACAAAACGCTAAGCAACAGTGTTTATGGCCATTTTAAAATAAAAATTGAGAATATGCTTTTACGCTTACCTCAAAAAAAAGTATGTATTTTAAGATTACCAATGGTTTTTGGTTCGCAATCACCACGAATACTAGAAATAATTAATTTTATAAAGGCTAAAGAACCTATTGAGATTTTTCCAAATTTAATAATGAATGTTACTACAGAAAGTAAAATTACACAGCAAATTCATTACATAATTAATAGAAATAAACATGGTATTTTTCATCTGGGCAGCAGTGATTTAGTTCATCATGACGATTTTATTAAAGAAATTACAGATAAATTAGGTTTAACAGAAAAAGCGTTCTTTAAAAGAGTTTATACAACTAATAACGACCGTTATTTAGCAGTGCTACCTAAGTACAATTTACTACCAAAAAACTTAAACATTTTAAGCGACGAAATTCTTGGTGAAATAAAAGTTTAACTTGATTATAAATAGCTAAATCTGTACATTGTAAAAAATTAAATTTTACTTATGAGCGTTTTAACCCAAGAAGAAATAGAGACTAAATTACTACGTTTTCCCGAATGGGAATATTACGACAATGCATTACATGCAGAGTTTGAATTTGAGAATTTTAAAGATTGTTTTAGTGCAATGAGTCGCATTGCATTTGAGTGCGAAGCTTTAAACCATCATCCAAATTGGAGCAACACTTATAATGTGTTAACCATTTCATTATCAACACACGATGCCAGTGGCGTTACCAATAAAGACTTTAAATTGGCCGAAGCCATAGAACACATTGTAGAACCCGAGGAATAATTTGTTTTTAAACACCAGGTTATTAACTTTGTGAGATTAAAATATCACCTTAAAAAATTAAATATATAGAATTATGGGAAGAGCTTTTGAGTTTAGAAAAGCAAGAAAAATGAAACGTTGGTCTGCCATGAGTAAAGCCTTTACTCGTATAGGTAAAGACATTGTAATGGCAGTTAAAGAAGGTGGCCCAGACCCAGATAGCAATTCTAGATTAAGAGCAGTAATACAGAATGCCAAGTCTGTAAACATGCCTAAAGACAATATTGAGCGTGCCATAAAACGCGCTAGCGATAAAAGTCAAGGCGATTATAAAGAAGTCCTTTTTGAAGGCTATGCCCAACATGGTATTGCTATTTTAGTTGAAACAGCAACAGATAATAATACAAGAACCGTTGCTAATGTGCGTAGTTATTTTAATAAATGTGATGGTAGTTTAGGCACATCAGGTTCGGTTGTTTTTATGTTCGATCACACTTGTAATTTTAAAATTAAGGGTGAAGGCATGGATTTAGAAGAACTAGAACTAGAACTTATTGATTTTGGTGTTGAAGAAATATTTGAAGACACCGACGAAGATGCTGACGGAAATGAAGTTAACAGCGTAATGATTTATGCTCCTTTTGAAAGTTTTGGTAAAATTCAAGCCTATTTAGAAGAAAATAATATTGAAATTTTATCGTCCGGTTTCGAACGTATTCCACAAGTAACAAAAACACTTAATGCAGAACAAGTTGCCGATGTGGAAAAACTAATTGAAAAACTTGAAGAAGATGACGATGTACAAAACGTATATCATACCATGCAAGAAGCAGAATAAAAGTATTATCATGTAATTGGTAATTCGTATTTAATATTTAAAACCCTTCAAAAAACATAGATTTTTTGAAGGGTTATTTTTTTCGTTAAACAGCTTACGAAAACGTTTGAAATATGGTATTTTTACTTCATAAAACATAAAATAAACTAAATAACTATGAGTTTTAATAAAACTTATGAAAAGGAATTAGCTTTTCAAGCAGACCGACGAAGAGCCACCGTAGAATTTATCAAAGCTGTAAACGATTTATGGTACGATAAAGCTATTGAATTGGTTATTTTTAGAAATCAATTAATAGATAAAAATGTTAGCCAAATTTTAAATCTGCACGATTATGCTGGTAAATTTGTACAAAAACCTATTTCTATTTTCGATTCGGTTGAAATTGCACAAGCTATTAAAACCCTAAACTTACCACCAGCAAAATTAGATATAGGTAAACTAACATACGAATATCATTTAGAAGATAATGCACATAATAACGCTACTGCATTTGTGGCATCAAAATTAAAAGATGCTCATAAAAACGGAGCCATTACACCAAAAGATGTTGTTTTATATGGCTTTGGCAGAATTGGCAGGTTGGTTGCTAGAGAACTCATGGTACGCACAGGAAAAGGTAATCAATTACGCTTAAGAGCTATTGTAACTCGTGGTGAAATAAACGAGCAAATTCTGGAAAAAAGAGCTTCGTTATTAAAAAACGATTCTGTACATGGCGATTTTTTTGGCACTGTAAACATAGACGTAAAAAATCAAGCTTTAATAATTAATGGCACAACCGTAAAAATTATTTCGGCAAATGCACCTAATGAAATAGATTACACAAAGTTTAATATAAATAATGCTTTAGTAATTGATAACACCGGTGCTTTTAGAGACGATGCAGCATTAAGTAAACATCTTAAAGCTAAAGGCGTAGATAAAGTTATTTTAACTGCGCCAGGAAAAGGCATACCCAACATTGTTTATGGTGTAAACCATAAAGCTTATAGTCCCGATGAATTAAAAATATTTTCGGCCGCATCGTGCACAACTAATGCTATTACTCCAGTTTTAAAAGCTATAGAAGACTCGTTTGGAATAAATAGCGGACATTTAGAAACCATTCATGCCTATACCAACGATCAAAACTTAGTTGATAATTTTCATAAAAAATATCGCCGTGGTAGAGCAGCCGGTTTAAACATGGTAATTACCGAAACTGGTGCAGGTAAAGCGGTAGCAAAAGCACTACCAGAATTAGAAGGCAAATTAACTTCAAACGCCATTCGTGTTCCTGTACCAAACGGATCGTTAGCTATTTTAAATTTAGAATTAAAGAATAAAACCTCTCTCGATGGAGTAAATACTATTTTAAAAAAATATGCTTTAGAAGGCGATTTAGTAGAACAAATTAAATATGAATTAAGCGACGAACTTGTATCAACAGATATTGTAGGAAGCTCTGCTCCTTCTATTTACGACAGCAAATCAACCATAATACGCAAAGATGGTAAAAATATAATTTTATACATTTGGTACGATAATGAATATGGTTATAGCCATCAAGTTATAAGACTTGCAAAATATGTTGCTAAGGTTAGGCGTTATACCTATTATTAATGCTATTTTTAACATCCGGAAAAATAAATTAGCCGTATATAAATTAGCCTCATAATTTGAGGCTTTTTATTTAAACTTAATTTTATATTTTAGTAGCCTTACAAAACAATTAACAATCATCAATACAATGAACGCTTTATCATCAAAATTTTTATTAATACTAATTTGTTTATTTTCTAGTTTATCTTTCTCTCAAACTACACAAAATGAAGAAACACAATCTATAAACAGTGGCACTATTGATAATCAGTTTGAATACTTATTAAGAAAGTCGGGTAATTTCAAAGGAACTAATGGTCAACCGTACGAAGCTGTAAAGTTAAGTATGATAAACGCTTTAAGAGCAAATACAAAAGACTCTTTAAATACCATAAAAAAGAATTTAGCCGACACCAAAGCTGTTGTAAATACACAAGCCAAAGAAATTTCTACGTTAAAATCTAATTTAAATAACACGCAAAGCTCCTTAGATGCTACAAATGCTGAAAAAGACAGCATGTCTTTGTTTGGTATACAAATGAGCAAAACAGGTTATAATAGCCTGATGTGGATTATTATTGCTGCTCTGTTAGCTCTTTTGCTTTTATTTATTTACAAATTTAAGAATAGTAATGCGGTTACAAAAAGTGCTAAAAAAGCTTTGGCTGAAACAGAAGAAGAGTTTGAACAACACCGTAAAGTAGCTTTAGAGCGTGAACAAAAAGTACGCAGACAACTACAAGACGAAATTAATAAACAAAAAAATGCTTAAAACTTTGTTAAAGCATTAAACCTATATATCCTCAAGAAGTCTAACAGCTTAATAAAACATATTTTTAATGAAAAAAAGTCTTTTATTAAGCTGTTTTTCTTTGTTCATTTTTTTAAGCTCTTGCGGCGATAAAAAAAATAAAAACACTACAATAAAAAATAACGAAAATATAACTGTATATAATTTTAATGATATAGAACCATTTTTATACAGTACTTCAAACAAAACCAAAATTGTAAATTTTTGGGCCATGTGGTGCGCACCTTGTGTAAAAGAGTTACCTTACATTCAACAATACGTAGCGCAAAACCCAGATGTTGAACTTTTATTAATTAGTTTAGATTTTCCTGAAACTATTGAAAAGGAACTAAAACCTTTTTTAAAAGAAAAGAAAATTACAGCCAAAGTAGTTATGTTAGACGATCCTGATGCAAATTCATGGATTAATAAAATAGACCCTAATTGGTCTGGTGCAATCCCTTTTACCATAATTTCAAATAAAAACAAACGTTTGTTTTTCGAACGCTCTTTTGATAGTGTTGAAGATTTAGAAAACGAAATTCAAAAAAACTTTTAATAATAATTTTAAACTATTTATGAAAAAATTTAGTGCATTAACATTAGCCTTAGTTTTAACTTTAGGCATGTTGGTTTCATGTAAAAACAAATCTGAAGCCAAGGAAAAAGAAGCTGTAAAACATGAACATAATGGTTCAAATGGAGAACATCCACCAAAACATGATCGTGAAAGAAAAGGTCCACCACCAGGAGGAAACCACAGCCCAGAACAAACTAAAACCTTAGAAGAAATTGGAGGCTATAAAATAGATGAAACTGCTACCGATTTTAAACTTAAAAATATTGATGGTAACCTTTTTTCGTTATCAAGTATAGAAAACGCCAAAGGTTACATTGTTGTGTTTACATGCAACGAATGTCCATTTGCTAAAATGTACGAAGATCGCCTAGTGGCATTACACAAAAAATATGCCCCTCAAGGGTTTTCGGTTGTAGCAATTAACCCTAACGTTAGCGCCAATAGTGATAAAGAAAGTTTTGAAGCTATGCAGAAAAGAGCTAAAGAAAAAGCATTTCCTTTTGTGTATTTAGCTGATGAAAACCAAGAAGTTTTCCCAAAATACGGCGCGGTTAGAACGCCTCATGTATTTTTATTAGATGCTGAAAGAAAAGTGCAATACATTGGTACCATTGATGACAATGCAAGGTCTGCAAGCGGTGTTAAAACAAAATATGTTGAAGATGCTATTAATGCTTTATTAAAAGGTGAAAAACCTGAAACCAATTACACAAAAGCTATTGGCTGCCCAGTTAAACCTGTAAAAGCCTAATTTTCCAATAAATAACTAATTAAAACCCGCAATTATTTTGCGGTTTTTTTATGTCTTTAAAAAATTAAAAGTAATTTTATAACTAAATATAATTCCTGTTTTTCTAATGAAATGTTATAAAATTATACTCGGTTTTTTATTTACAATTACAGTAGCGTGTGCTCAAAATAATTTAGACTTTGGAGAGAAATTCCCTTTAAAATTAGGTCAAACTACACCGTACACAAAAGTATCTATTGGAAATATTGAAGGTTATTTTTTGGTTGATTTCGGAACCACTTCTAGCACCATAGATACAAATAACTTTATCAACGGGAGACCATATGCGAACACTTCACATAAATACAATAACTTTAATTTTCTTGGTAATTGGGGTACGGTAAGTTTATATCATCAAAACCACTCAAACATTGCAGGCTTAAGTAATTTTAAGCAAGCAGGTATTATTGGAACCGACTTTTTAACGACTAATATTTATACTTTAGATTACGAAAACAAAGCTATTTATAAATCATCTGGAATAAATTTTTATTCCAACAAAAGCTTAATTAAACAAGGTTTTAAAGCCGCATCTAGCGTTGGGTATTATTCAAACGATTACAAAAAATTGAATAACGATTGTACAGCGAACATACCAACCATTCCAATAAAAATTGGTTCTATTAGCGCAACAGCCCAAATAGATTCTGGCTACGACGATGCAAAATACCGTCACTCCATAAATATTAACCAAGCCTTTTTTAATGCTTTAATTGATGGAGGAATTTATTTAGTTGAAAATCCTTCAGCAAATATAACGTTAAGCACTTGTGTTAGTTTTTACAGTGAAGCAGTTAAGGCCTACAAACTACCTAAAGGCGTAAAATTTTCGATTACTTCGGTTGATGGCTCTCCAATATTTTTAACGAACGATGTAAATATATTTTTAAAACAAACACCACCTGAAGCACAAACTTGCGGAGGTATTGGTACCTGGAAGATTCCTGCTGCACAACTAGGTGCTTCATTTTTAATGGATAGTAAAAAGGTGATTTTCGACCCGTTTCAATCGAAAGTTTGGTTTTATACTAAGTAATCTAGTGCTTTTCAAAAGCCTTCACCCCTGCTTCAATTTTAGTTCGTAAATAATTTACTCGAGGTACAATTGGGCAAGAATATTTATCATTATAGGCGCAGTAAGGATTATATGCCTTGTTAAAATCGATAGTTAAGTTATCATCTTTAGGAATTCTTAAATCAATGTAACGTCCGCCTCCGTAACTTGTGCTGCCGTTAGTTTCATCTAAAAAGGGTAAAAACAAATAATCTTCAAAACCTTCTCGCTGCATTAATTCTAAACCTTGGTAAACATTTAGTTTATATGGCTTTCCTTTTAATTCAAAATGTAAAACCCCATAAATACGTTCTTTAGTCAACCTGTTTGTTGTCGTTTTCATATTAAACCATTTGCTATCTGGAGTGCGCTCTAATTTTGCATTTACAACATAAACAGAATCTACTTTAAAAAAATCTAAACCTTCAAACGTTTTTCTATCTTCATTTTTTAATGGTGATGTAGAAGCATCTTTATATTCTGCGTTCAATTCCTTTTGAAAAGCAGTTTCTCCTTTTAAAAATCGTTTTTTTTGAGCACAACTAGTCAAACAAAAAAACGCAATAAATAATACAATTAATGGTCTCATATTAAATTTTTTCATTTCAAAAATACAACTTAAAACTTTTTTACCTAGTTTTGGAGTAACAAAGAAAATAAAAATGCAAGTCAACATTTTAATTTGTAAAAAACGTTATACCTCGTTACAACAACAGAGGTTGGGTTATTTATGTATTAAAATGTAATAAAACATTGCACAAAACATATTTTTTAAGCCCGACCTTTTTAGGTCGGGCTTTTTATTTTTTATAAACCAAATTTTATGATTTAAAACTTTACAAATGAAAACTTTATTTAACAACTACATAAATACTTTTAAAGGCTTATCTAGAGAAATCTGGTGGCTTGCTTTTATTACTTTAATTAATAGAGCTGGCACCATGGTTATTCCGTTTTTGTCGTTATACTTAAAAGAAGATTTAAACCTTACAGTTGCCGATGTTGGGTGGGTAATGAGCGCCTTTGGTTTAGGTTCGGTTGCGGGCTCTTGGTTAGGTGGTAAATTAACCGATACTTTAGGCTATTACAAAGTAATGGTAGGGAGCTTATTAAGTACTGGTATTTTATTTATTGTACTACAATTTTTAAACACTTTTGCGTCTATTTGTTTCGGTATTTTTGTTGTAATGCTAGTAGCCGATACGTTTAGGCCAGCTATGTTTGTGGCCCTAAATGCTTACAGTAAACCAGAAAACAAAATACGTTCGTTAACTTTAATTCGATTAGCTATAAATTTAGGTTTTTCGGCTGGTCCTGCTCTTGGAGGCTTAATAATTACAGGTTTAGGCTATGGCGGATTATTTTGGGTAGATGGTATTACGTGTATTGCAGCAACCTTAGTATTAATAAATGTATTACACCCTAAAAAAGCGAAAGTTTTAGATGAAGTTAAAACCGAAAACCCGGTATCTGCTTATTCAGATAAAGCATTTCTTGTATTTTTAGTAGCCATGATGCTGTTTGGCATTGTATTTCTTCAATATTTTTCAACAATAACCATATATTACAAAGATGTACATGTTTTAAGTGAATTTGAAATTGGTATTATTTTAGGTCTTAACGGATTTCTTATTTTTGTATTTGAAATGCCCTTAATTAAGTGGCTAGAAAACTCAAAATACAGCAAACTTAGGCTTATGTTTTTTGGTGCCATTTTAACAGGTTTAAGCTTATTAATTTTAAACTTAACAACTTGGTCTGGCGTTTTAGTTATAGGTATGTTATTAATGACATTTGGCGAAATGATAGCCTTTCCTTTTTCTAACGCGTTTGCTGTAGGTCGTGCAAAAAAAGGTAATCAAGGTGAATTCATGGCTTTATATTCCATATCGTTTTCTGTGGCTCATATTTTTGGGCATAATGCTGGGTTACAACTTGCAGGAACCGTTGGTTACAATACAACCTGGTATATTATAACAGCTATTGCAGCCATTTGTGCCATTATTTTGTTTAGCCTTAATGAAAAATTAAAAACTGATAAAAAAAGAAAAGCTTGGAAAATAAAAAAGATATAATAATTGTTGGCGGAGGACCAATTGGAATTGCTTGTGCTTTAGAGTGTAAAAAAAGAGGTTGGAGTTATTTAATAATTGAAAAAGGAGCGTTAACAAACTCTTTATTTAATTACCCTAAAAATATGACCTTTTTTTCTACTTCTGAAAAATTAGAAATTGATGATATTCCTTTTATAAGCAATAACCCAAAGCCTAACAGAGATGAAGCTTTAGAGTATTACCGCCGTGTTATAACATCAAATAAATTAAATATCAATTTATATGAAACCGTTAAAACTATTAATAAAATCAATAATGAATTTACTGTAACAACAGATAAAGCAAATTACAATAGTAAACGGGTAATTATGTCAACTGGCTTTTATGATATTCCTAAACTATTAAATATTCCTGGTGAAGATTTACCAAAAGTTACACATTATTACAAAGAAGCTCACAACTACGCATTACAAAATGTTGTAGTTGTAGGTGCAAGTAATTCAGCAGTTGATGCCGCTTTAGAAATTTATAGAAAAGGCGGTAATGTAACTATGGTAGTTCGTGGAGAAACCATAGGTGAACGTGTTAAATATTGGGTGCGACCAGATATTTTAAACCGCATAAAAGAAGGCAGTATTACCACTTACTTTAATTCTGAACTCACTGAAATTAAAGAAAATACGGTAACCATTAAAACGCCAGAAAAACGAATTACTTTAAATAACGATTATGTAATTGCTTTAACCGGTTATTTGCCAGACTTTAATTTATTAAAAACTAATGGTGTAACACTTTCTGAAGAGAAAAGAATACCTAACTACAATCCAGAAACTATGGAATCTAACATAAAAGGATTGTACTTAGCTGGTGTGATTTGTGGTGGAGAAGAAACTCATAAATGGTTTATTGAAAATTCTAGAATTCATGCTAAATTAATAGCAAAACATATAGAAAGTATAAATACTTAAACAGGGCATTTAAAAGCTAAAAACGTAATTTTTAACAGAGAGAGTTATTCTTTTACTTTAAAGGAATAACTTCTTTTTGTTTTACCACTCTAGATAAAACAATTTGAGTTTTAGATTCGCCATATGTTATTAGCTGGTCTATAAAGTTCTCTAAATGTTTATTGTTTTTTAAAACCACCTCCATCACAATATTTTCATCACCTGTAATTCGATAGCAATTTATCACCTCGTCGTAGGTTTTTACCTTTTCTAAGAAAGGCTTTAATTTACCCATAAAGGCACGAAGTGTTATTATAGCTTTTAATTGGTAACCCATTTCAAATGGCGAAACAATAGTTTTATACCCTTCAATTATACCTAAATCTTCCATCTTTTTTATGCGTTCTGAAACTGCTGGAGAACTTATACCTACTCGCCTACCTATTTCGGCATTCGATAAACGTGCATTTTCCTGTAAACACTTCAAAATCTTACTATTAAGAGAATCTAATTTCATTTTACATAAAATTTAACTTAAAAACTTAAATATTAAACCAAATATATTAATTTACTTTAAAATCTAAAGAAGAATATAAATTTATGTGAGTAATTTTGATGTGATTGCTAAGAAAAACAATATATGTCGACTAATACCCCATTAAATCTATCGGAATTACCGGTTTACAGAAAAGCTCAAGAGATTTTTACTATATCTCAAAACATATCTGCATACTTAAACCATGATTTATCTGGTTTAAATCCAGATGGTACAGAAGATAATAATATTTATTTTTCTGGGGATATCGTTCAGCAATCAAATTCTTTAGCTCCAGAAATTGCTAATGCCCAATTGGAACGTTGTTCGCTTAAAAAACGTAAGCACATTGCTTCTTTAAAACGATTAACTAACAGACTTTATAAAAACTCTTATAGACTTGAGCGCTCGAACAGTAATGGAAAAGATTTTTTACCTATTTTAAGAAGCGAATTAAAAAAGTTTAAAAAGTTACAGCGTAACTGGATGATGACACTTTAGTGGCAAATTTTGCAATCTTCTTTTTCTTTAATTTCGCCAACCAAATATCCTTCTTCATTTAGTGTATAACCACAGCAATCCATAAAACCTTCGGCTATTTTAGTTCTGCCACGTTGTATTTGAGATTTTACAGTAGATAACGGTAATTTTAAACGTTCTGCTACCTCACGTTGTTTTAAACCCATTATATCTGCTAAAAAAATGGGGGTTCTATATTTTTTTGGTAAATTAACTAATATACCTCGTAGGCAATCTTTTTCAGAATGCTTATAAATTTCTGTTTCTACCTCGGCTTCAATTTCATTTATATTAACTTTAATGTTACTGGTTTTAAAATAATCTAAAACAGTATATCGAGCTACAGAAAACAACCATGCTTTAAGTTTACTGTCATCTTTTAAAGTATGGATTTTTGTATGTACTTTTATAAAGGTGTCTTGCAGTAAATCATCTGCAATATCGTTTTGCTTTACTTTATCTTTTATAAAACGTTTAATATCTTGTGAGTATGTTTCCCAAATTTTCTTTGTTGTCATATCTTAATTTATAAAAATCAGCTTAAATTTCAAAAAATTTAAGCTGATAGTTAGTTAACAATTGCAGTTTTTACAATTGCAGTTCTCGCATTGGCAATCGTTACATTTTCCTTTATTACATGGCTCGCAATTACAAGCGCAATTTTCTCTATTTTTCATAATGATAAATTTTATTGTTCATTTAATAGACGATTATTTTGTAAAAAAGATGCAAAAATTATTCACGATTTATGTATTAATCATAAAAAATAAAAAAATTAACAATTTTAATACTATTTAAATTAATTTTGAATGCATTAAACAAAGAATAAATGAACAAAATAACCATATTAATACATTGCCAAGATCAACCAAATATTATAGCTTCTGTAACCAATTTTATAGTTAAAAAAAATGGAAACATTGTATATATAGATCAGCACGTAGATCGTGAACAGAACATATTCTTTATGCGATTAGAAAGTGAATTTTCTGAAAATAATTTTTCTACTGATGATTTTAAAACTTGTTTTAAAGAAGATTTAGCAGATAAATTTATAATGAAATGGCGCATTTATTCATCTGAAGCAAAACCTAAAATGGCACTATTTGTTTCAAAATACGATCATTGTTTATACGATTTACTTGCTAGATATAATTCTGGAGAATTAAACCTTGAGATTCCTTTTATAATTAGTAATCATAATGATTTAAAACATATAGCTGATAATTTTAAAATTCCGTTTTATCACATTCCTGTAACTAAAGCTACAAAAGCCGAAGCCGAAAACAAACAATTAGAGCTTTTAAAAAAACATAATATAGACTTTATTGTTCTAGCGCGTTATATGCAAATCGTTTCTAGTAAATTAATAGATGTTTATACTAATAAAATAATAAACATTCATCATTCATTCTTACCAGCTTTTGTTGGTGCAAAACCGTATCACTCTGCATACGTTCGCGGAGTTAAAATTATTGGAGCAACAAGTCATTATGTTACTGAAGAACTTGATGCAGGACCTATAATTGAACAAGATGTAACTAGAGTAACACACACACACTCAATTAACGACCTTATAACCAAAGGGCGAGATTTAGAAAAAATTGTTCTTGCGAATGCTGTAAAATTACATGCAAACAGAAAAGTTATGGTTTACAACAATAAGACTATAATTTTTACATAATTTTTAAGTAATTACCTACATTTAGTTACATATTAGTAAAGCAGGATTAACATTTTTTTAAGAATTTTTAATTAATTTTAGTGACCGTTCATTTTTTTTCGTGTCATAAACATGAAAGAATAAAAAACCGTTATAAATAACTAAAATTAAAACAATGAAAAAACAATTATCTATTGGGCTAATGTTACTATTAGGTGTAGGATTTGCAAATTCACAAAACTTACCTGCAAATCCAGATCCGGGCAAATGTTACGTAAAATGTATTACTAAAGATGAATTTACAGATGTTGAAGAAACTATTGAAGTTTATCCGGCATATACAAAATTAAAAGTAGTACCTGCAACATACAAAACTGTTGAAGAGCGTGTTTTAGTAAAAGAAGCTACTAAAAAGTTCGTTTATGTTCCTGCAACTTACGAAACTATTGATGTGCCTTACACTAAAAAAGAAGGTAGAAATAATTTAGAGGTTATTCCTGCTAGTTTTGGCTCTGATTCAAGAACTTTTGAAGTATATCCTGCAACTTCTGGTTGGGAATACAAAGAAACAGCTTGTGATTCTCCAAATAAAGAAGACTGTGTTGTAGCATGTTTTGTTGAGTACCCATCACAATCTAGAGAAGTAAGCTATACTACTTTAGCAAACGATGCTAGTACAAAAAGTATCCCTGTTCCAGAAACTGGTTCTACTTACAAGAAAAGAGTTATCAAAACTCCAGCACGTATGGACGAAATTGAAATTCCTGCTGAATATGCAACTATTACCAAGCAAGTTTTAGACCAACCTGCTACTACAACTAGCGTTACTGTTCCTGCTAAAACACAAACTATTACCAAAACTGTTTTGGCTAAAAAAGGAGGTATTACTACTTGGGAAGAAATTGATTGTGGTTTATTAAGTGCTAATGTTTTACCTATTTTTTATGAAACTGCAAGTGCTAGAATTACTCCTGCTTCAAAAAAGATTATTGATGAAACTTTATTACCATTATTAAACAATAAGCCTGTTAGCATTGAATTAATGTCTCATACAGATTCTAGAGGTAACGACGATTATAATATGTCTTTATCACAACAACGTGCTAACTCTGTAGTTAACTATTTAGTTTCTAAAGGCATTTCTAGAAGTAGATTGTCAGGTAAAGGTTATGGTGAAACTCGTTTAGTAAACCGTTGTTCTAATGGAGTTTCTTGTTCAGATTCTGAGCACCAAAAGAACAGAAGAACAGAGTTTAGAGTTATAAACAACTAGTAGTAATAATAAACTCATTTTTATTATAAAAAAGCCTTTCTTAAATTAGAAAGGCTTTTCTATTTATATTATACTATTGACTTTTAAAGTACTATATACAAAAGAAGCCCCTCCTTAAAAGGAGAGGCTTTTATTTCTGGGTGGAAGATCGGTCTCGAACCGACGACCTCCTGAACCACAATCAGGCGCTCTAACCAACTGAGCTACAACCACCATTTAATCGCATTATTTAATGCGAGTGCAAATGTAATTTATTACTTTGTATCTACAAAAAAATTTTTCAATTTTATTTCAAATTGTATAAACTATTTACAGCAACGTAGCGCTCAACTGTAAAGCCTTCTGCGTGTTCTACTCCTATTAGTCTTCCTAAATCTCTTGCTCTATATATCACACTATCAGTAAAATTCTTGCTAGAAATAGGTGTTGCAGGCTCTCTACTGTTAGCGTTAAAAAATTGTGTTTTATAAGCTAAAACAGCTTCCATTTTTTTATCAATAAAATTTGTTACATCTACAACAAAATCGGGTTTAATATCCTTCCATTGTATATAATGATAAACGTGTTTAGGTCGCCAAGGCTTTTGTAGTTCGTTTTCTTCATCAAGTTTAGTTTCTATTTTTACTAAACCACTTAAAAAGCAGGCATCACTAACAAGTTTACTGCCTTTACCATGATCAATATGACGATCATCAATAGCATTACAAAGTACAATATCGGGTTTGTACTTTCTTATCATTTTAATTATTTCAAATTGATGTTTTTTATCGTTAATAAAAAATCCATCAGCGAAAGCTAAATTCTCTCTAATTACAACTCCTAAAATATTTTTTGCATCTTCTGCCTCCTCTGCTCTAGTTTTTGCAGTACCACGAGTTCCTAACTCTCCTTGAGTTAAATCTACAATCCCTACTTTTTTACCTTCAGAAATTTCTTTTGCTAAAGTGGCTCCGCATCCTAACTCAACATCGTCAGGATGTGCTCCAAAGGCTAAAATATCTAACTTCATATTCTTATTTTTAAACTTGGTATGCAAAATACAAACATGTACACTTTTAAATAACAATTTAACTTAAAAATAAACAGAATTTTAACCTCTTATAATTTATAATATTTTTCTTTTGATTTAATTAAATTAAAAATGCTCAAAACTAAAACGTAGTAGTTTCAATAATCTTTAATTTAATCACCCTAAAAACACTAATAATTTAAAAATTAAAGCTTTTAACAAAGCATGATATTAGTCAGTTTTAATACAAACTCTCTATAGTAATTTTACCCTGTAATTAATACAAAAATTTCAGGTATGCATTTAATGTTGTTTATTTTAGTTGTAACTATTGGTTTGTTTGTTTGGGGAAAATTTACGCCAGATATTGTGGCATTAATTTCCATGATAAGTTTATACCTTACTGGTATTTTAACTCCTAGTGAAACGCTAAGTGGCTTTAGCAACCCAACGGTTATTATGATTGCTGCTCTTTTTATTATTGGCGAAGGTATTTCGCAAACAGGATGGACTGCCGTTGCTGGTAAAAAGTTTATTGAATGGGCAGGTAAAAGTGTGCCTAAATTATTAGTTATTGTTAGCTTAGGCGCTGGTGTATTATCTGGTTTTGTTAGTAATACCGGTACTGTTGCTACTTTAATGCCACTTACAATTTCTTCGGCTTGGAGTATTGGTACACTACCCTCTAAAATGCTTATGCCTGTTGCATTTGGATCTAACACTGGTGGATTATTAACTTTAACAGGAACACCTCCAAATATTATTGCTAGCAATGCCTTAGTTGAAAATGGATTTGAAGGCTTTTCGTTTTTTGAATTCGCACTTATTGGTTTACCTCTATTAATTATTGCTCTAATTTATTTTAGATATGTAGCTTACAAGATTTTACCAAAAAACAAAACCAATAATAAGCCTGTAAATATAGAGTCTACTTTACACAACTGGATTAAAGCCTACCAAGTTAACGATGCTTATTACAGACTTAGAATTCGTTCTGTTTCTCCTTTAATCGACACTAAACTAAAAAAATGGAAATTAGAGAAAAATTATAACGTATCGGTAATTCGTTTAAAGCGCAGACATCCAAATATGCTTAAAGGCATTCCGCAATACGAGGAATTTCCAGATTTAAATACAAACTTGAAATATCATGATATCATTACTGTAAAAGGAGATACTGAAGCTATTAATAAATTAATGATTGAATTTAGTTTAGGATTATTGCCTCTAGAGCCAGAAACCGATGAGTTAAAAAACAATTTAATTAATCAAGAGGTTGGTATGGTTGAAGTTATTGTAAACCCAAACTCAATTTTTGTTGGAAGAAAATATAAACTAGGCGATTATTTTAATCGATTTGGTATACAATTATTAGCAGCTTCTAGAAACAATAAGCCACTTACCAAAAAAGAATTTACTGTTGAGGCTGGCGATTCATTTATTTTAAGAGGAAGCTGGGATAGTATTGAAGAATTAAAAAACCAACATGGAAATTTAGTTATTTGTGGAAGCCCTGAAGGTATGGCAAAAAACGTTGAAAGTCTTAATCACAAATCTTACATTGCGCTAGGTGCGCTATTATTAATGATTGTTTTTATGGTTTTTAAAATTGTACCAGGATCTATTGCTGCTTTAATTTCTGCAGGAATAATATTACTAACAGGTTGTATTCCTATGGCAAAGGCCTACAAAGGTATTAGCTGGATTAGTGTTGTAATGATTGCTGCCATGATACCAATGGGTATTGCACTACAAAAAACAGGAACCGCACAAGTAATAGCAAATGCTTTAGTAGATTATTTGGGAGCCATTCACCCTGTTGTTCTACTAGGTGGTGTATTTTTATTAACAACTACATTTAGTCAAGTTATTAATAACTCTGCCACCGCTGTATTAATGGCACCAATTGCAATTCTTGCGGCTAATTCTTTAAACTTATCACCAGAACCTTTTATGATTGTGGTAGCCATAAGTGCTTCAACTGCATTTTTAACACCAATTGGCACAACAACAAATGCTATGGTAATGACATCTGGTGGTTATAAATTTATGGATTATTTAAAAGTTGGGGCACCTTTATTATTAATATTCTTAATTATATCTATGCTATTGGTACCTGTTATTTGGCCATTTTAAACACTCCTAATCATGAAAAAATATATAATTTTAAGTGTCGTATTAATTACGATAAGCACAACTTTTGCCCAATCTCCAGTAGAAGATAAAATAGGGTCTTGGTTTACCTATGGCGCTAGTTACAGACTTACAGACAAAGTTAGTATTAGCAATGTGGTTCAATCTTGGCATTATGAGATTCCTGATAATTTCAACTTTTTGTTTACCAGCTTAGTTTTTAACTATCATGTAAATTCAAAATTAACAGCTTCGGCTTCATATGGTTTTAATGATATTGATAGCGGATTTAACAAACCAGGAACACATACCTACGAAAATAGATTTTACGAACAATTAGGATACAAACAAACTATTGCAAAATTACCTTTTGATTTAAGAATTCGTCTTGAACAACGTTTATTAAATAAACCAGAACCAACTGAAAATGTTTTACACCACAGAACACGTTATAGATTAGGCACTAAAATAAAATTAAATAACACCTTTTTTATACGATTACACAACGAGTTTATCTGGACTATACAAACCAATAAAAATGATGGTTTTACAGAAAATAGAGCCTATGGCGCTTTTGGTGTTAATGTTTTTAAATCGGCAAATGTACAAGTAGGTTATTTAAACAGAAAAGTAAAAGGGCTAGATTTACACCGTTTACAATTAGGATTTTTTTATAAAATAGATTTTAGGAAAACCAATAATTAAATTTTATTGAAATGTCCACGCTATAATTCTAGATAATTTATGGCCTTGCCCCATGTTAATAATTTTTACTTGAGTAGCTTTTAATTTTTTTAAAGAAACTTCTAAACCTTTAAGTAACTCTTTTTTAGACACTAAAGATGTAAACCAAATACAATTATCTTTAAAACCTGTACTCTCATAAATATAATTATGAAGAAAAGCCTTTTCGCCACCTTCATACCAAAGTTCGTTATGTTTACCCGAAAAGTTTCTCGTTAATTTTTCTTTTGTAGTCTTTAAATTATTTTGCTTTCTTGTGGTAGCATCAATAGCTTCTTTTTCTGATTTGTAAAAGGGCGGATTACACATTGAAACCGAAAATCTATCTGATGGCTTTATTACACCATTAAGAATATGCTTTACTTCCTTTTGATACCTAAAGGAAATTTTTTTTGATAAATTGTTTGATGCAACAATATGTTCCGCACTTTCTAAAGAAGATTTATCAATATCGGTTCCTACAAATTGCCAATTATATTCCGCATAGCCTAACAATGGGTAAATACATGTTGCTCCTGTACCTACATCTAAAACCAAAATATTTTTAGTAATGTTATGGCCTATTAACAAATCATTTAAATAATGAATATAATCAACTCGTCCAGGAATTGGCGGGCATAAATTATCATCTGGAAATTCCCAATATTCAATATGGTAATGGCTAATTAATAAGGCTTTATTTAAAAGTTTTACAGCCTTAGGATTAGCAAAATCTATAGTTTTTTTATTGTATTTATTTACATAAACAAAAGTGTTTAGCTCCGGACAAACCAAACATAAAGCATCTAGATTATAACCATATTTATGCTTATTATTCTTATGTAATTCTGTTTTCGTTTTAATTTTTTAAAATATTTATTAGCTAAAGTGCTTATATAATTTTAAAACACCAAAAGAAATTTAGGAAGCCTTTTCAAATTCATATATATTCGTTAAAAAAACTATTATGCTTAAAGCCGTAATTTTTGATATGGATGGTGTTATTATTGATAGCGAACCTTTACACCATAAAGCTTACCATAAAATGTTTAATGATGTTGGCGCCAATGTATCTAAAGAGTTATACGAATCGTTTACAGGACAATCTACACTTAACGTTTGCAAACAAGTATGTGAAGTTTTTAATTTAAATGAAGCTCCAGAAACACTGGTAAAACTTAAGCGAAAACATTACAAAAATATTTTTGAAAATGATGACGCACTACAACTTATTGATGGTGTTTTAAAGCTAATTAAAAATTATCATGCCAATGGTTTAAAGCTTGTTTTAGCTTCTTCGGCATCAATGCCAAGTATAAATCAAATATTTGAACGTTTTGATTTAAATCAATACTTCTCGGCTAAATTTAGTGGTGCCGATTTAAAACAAAGCAAACCACATCCAGAAATTTTTATAAAAGCCGCAGAGTCTACAGGTTTTAAAAATGAAGAGTGCCTAGTTATTGAAGATTCTACTAATGGCATAAAAGCAGCTAATGCTGCAAATATTTTTTGTATTGGTTACGACAGTTTTAACTCAAAAAATCAAGATTACAGTTTAGCAGATTTAGTTATTAACAATTTTAACGACATTACATACAACAAAATAAAAAATATAATTCCTTAAAACTGCTTACCATAAATTAAGCGTTCTAAATAAATATATATAACGTACTATATTTAAAATCAATACGTAATTTTAATATCTAAAATTAGTGTATACTTCTTTCATCTATACGCGTAACTTAAAAAAAAACTAAACCTCCAAAAATTTTTAATTTAAAAATTTTGAAGGCTAGTTCATATTAATAATCAAATAAAATTATTTGTAGGCTCCTAGCGAATATTGTAATTCATAGGAATGTGAATATATTTCGAAAACTATTCCGAATGGATCTTCTACATAGCACATACGGTAAGGTTTCTCTCCAGGATAATATTCTCGTATTGGCATTCTTTGTTTACCTCCTGCTTTAACTATATTTTTTACAAGTCCCTCAACATCTGGATCTTGCACTGAAAAATGAAACAAACCTGTTCTAAATGGTTCAAAATTTGGTTTAAGTTCTTTACTTTCTTTAAATTCAAATAACTCAAAACCTATTTTATCTCCAGAAGATAAGTGAGCTATTTTAAAAGATTGCCAACCTTTGCCAAATACATCAATACACATTTTGCCGATTGCTGTTTTATTTTCTTCTTTTATAACTGTAGGTTCAATTATAACATAAAAACCCATAACCTCAGTATAAAATTTTACAGCTTCATCAATATCAGGAACCGTAATTCCGATATGAGAAAATGTTTTTGGGTATGTTTTTGGTAATAAATTTGAATTTTTAATTTGATTTTGTGCATTGCAAAAAGTTATTGTAAAAAATAATAACGCTATTAATCTTAAACGTATTTTCATTGTTAATGTATTTTAATTTATGCGAAAATAAAACCAAAAACTCTGACAAACAATAGCTTACAAAAAACTCACATAGTTACTTAAAAGTGTATTTTTTAGATTTCCAAAGGCTTATAGTTAATTTTTTTTTTAGTAAATAAATAAAAAAAGAGAGCCTCTGCCCTCTTTTCTGTTTTTATGATTAATTTAAAAATTAAGCATCTTTATCATTACCGCCTCCAAAAAGTTTCTTTTTAAAGGCACCAAACATACCTACGGCTCCAATAGCTATAAACTTCCAAAACTTTAATATTACAGCAAAAAAACCGGCTTTGGCTAAAATTTTACCAGCGACTAAACTTCCTATACCGTAAGCAGCTACTTCATCTATATCTGGGTTAAAATCTGAATATCTATTACCCGAAGTAAACTCTACACTTTTTAAAATATTTTCCCTGTCTTTATTAAAGGTATCTAAAATATTTATATCTCCAATGGCGTTTAAATTTAAATACCCTTTACGTCCCAAAATTCTAATATTATAGTTTAATGTATTAACCTCTGTGTCTTCAAATTTTAATTCTTTGGCCCAATGTAGTTTTTTATTTTCGGCATCATAATATGGTTCTGAAGCCCAACCAACAATTTCAATTTCTGGGTAACCTAATCTTACACGCTCTTCATTTTCTGCTACCGCATCATTTTGCATTTCTAATAATAAATCTGAATAATCTATATCATCAGCGTCATCATCATCAATATAACCTTCTTCTGAATAAATAATTTCTACAGCATAAGTAAAATTATCATGCATTGGAGTCATATCTTCAGGCAGTAACATTCCTAAGGATGTGCTTGGTGGATTTCCCCATAAATCGGTTAAAACGCGTTGTGCTTGTATACCATCTAAAAATTTAAAACCTTCGGGCACATTAAGCTCCGCTAAATTATCGCCTAATATTATTTTACCATAACCATAGTTAAAACTATTATCTATGCTATCCATGGTTTTTTGGTACTGCTCTAAATTAAAGCTTAAAGTGTCTATTTCTTGTTGTGCATAAATACTTGTATTAATAAATAATAACAATAAAAAAGTAATTTTCCTCATAATAATTTGGGTGTGATTTAATAGTTTGAGGGTTTAAAAATAACTTTTAATTTAAAAATTTATGCTTCTTGTATGAAAATTTCGATAAACTAAAGGTATTACTATCTTTTATCTGTTAAAACAGTACTGTTTTGTAATAACTTATTCTGCTCCTCCATTAAATCGGTTAATTTAGATAGTAACTCAATATCTTTTGGAGTAACCACAGTTTCGTCTTTAGAGTCGTGAGATTTATTTCGTAACCGATTCATAAATTTAACTATAATAAACACAGTAAAGCCAATTATTAAAAAATCTACAGCAGCTTCAGCTAAAGCACCGTAGCCAATAGCTACTTCTTCGGTTTTTATTGTTCCATCTACATTATTTACGGCATCTTTTAATATAATACGCTTATCTTGAAAGTTTACACCATCGGTTAATAAAGATAAAGGTGGTAAAAATACTTTTTTAACTAAAACATCTACAACTTTGTTAAAGGCGGCACCTATTATTATACCTATGGCCATATCCATCATGTTTCCTTTTACAGCAAATTCTTTAAACTCATTAAATAACTTCATATAATTATATTTTAATTTATTATTTTAAATATAAAAATTCATTTTAAAATATCTGTTAAAAAAAAGATAATATTAAATATCTTTTAATTAAAGGATATTTTTGTTTATCTGATAAAAATAATATATTTTTGAATAAATACTATTAAAAATGATAGCTATAATTACTGGCGATATTATAAATTCAAGGCAAAGTGAACCTGAACAATGGTTAAATTCACTTAAAACTTGCCTACTATATTTTGGTAAAACACCCAAAACATGGGAAATTTTTCGTGGCGATAGTTTTCAATTAGAAGTTAAACCTGAAGATGCTCTTTTTGCCAGTTTTTTAATAAAATCCACTATTAAACAATATAAAAATATTGATGTTAGACTTGCTATTGGTTTAGGTGAAAAAAATTATGACTCTTATAAAATTACAGAATCAAATGGATCTGCTTTTATAAATTCTGGTGAATGTTTTGAAAGTTTAAAGAAAAATACTTTAGCTATTAAATCTAGGTTTAAAAATTTCGATATAACTTTAAACCTTATGTTAGAACTAGCACAACTTACCATGAATAACTGGACTAGTATTTCATCATTAATAATAAAAACAAGTTTAGAAAACCCTGATATGAAGCAAAACGAACTGGCTGAATTACTAAAAAAATCGCAAAGTAATATTAGTGAAGGCCTTAAACGTGGTGGTTTTGATGAGATTTTAAAACTTCTAGACTATTACAAAAACCAAATACAACAACTATGATTGCCTTAGCCATTAAATTAATTCTAGCTCATTTTATTGGTGATTTTTTACTGCAACCACAAAAATGGGTTACACATAAGGAAGCTTACAAGCATAAATCTAAATACCTGTATTTTCATATTTTAGTTCACTTAGGCGCTTTACTTTTTGTGCTTCAAGCAAATTTTAAATATTGGCTAGGAATTTTAATAATTATTGTTAGTCATTATATAATTGACGTTATTAAACTCAATTTAAAATCTAAAATAAATTCAAGACTTCTTTTTGGCTTAGACCAATTGGCGCATATTATAATTTTAGGTCTTGTTTTAAGAATATACGAACCAGTAACGTTTAATTTTAAACTATTTTACAAAACAGAAATTCTATTATTCGTTACATCTATTATTGGTATAACCTATGTATCTTTAATAATTATGAAAACCATAATCTCTAAATGGGATTTAAAGGAATATACCGAAGAAGCTTCGCTAGAAAAAGCTGGAGCTTATATTGGCATGCTCGAGCGTTTATTTGTATTTGCATTTGTAATTACCCAACACTGGGAAGGTATTGGTTTTTTAATTGCTGCAAAATCGGTGTTTCGTTTCGGAGATTTATCTAAGGCCAAAGACCGAAAATTAACCGAATATATTTTAATTGGAACCTTACTTAGTTTTGGGTTAGCCATTATATTTGGCGTTACTTTTAACTATATAAAAGACTTAATTTAATTTCTATTTTTTATAATACTTTGCATAGCCTCGGTAGCTAACAAAACCTAAAATAGCAACTATACCACAAGCTATACCAATAAATTTTAAACTTACAATTTGGTCGCCACTTGCGTAACTGTGTAAACCTGCTAAGTAGAAATTAACACCAAAATAAGTCATCATTATACTAGCAAAAGCTACAATAGATAATAAGTTGTAAATCCAACGGCCTCGTAAACCAGGAACCAAACGCATGTGTATTACAAAAGCGTAAACCATAATACTAATTAAAGCCCAAGTTTCTTTAGGATCCCACCCCCAGTAACGTCCCCAACTTTCGTTAGCCCACATACCACCTAAAAAGTTACCAATAGTTAGCATAACTAAACCAACAGTTAAAGCCATTTCGTTAATTATTGTAAGTTCTTTAATGTTTAAATCCATTTTAGCTTTATTATTTTTATTGGTAAATGCCATTAAAAATAGTGACACAACACCTAAAATCATAGCTAAAGTAAATGGACCGTAACTAGCAACTATAACCGCTACGTGAATCATTAACCAATAACTATTTAATACTGGTTGTAGGTTAGCAATGGCAGGATCCATCCAATTCCAGTGTGCTATCATTAAAATCATTGAAGTAACAAATGCTGTTGAAGCTAAAGTTAAATCACTTTTTCTACCAAAGGCTAAACCAAAAAACATAGTTGCCCAAGCTACGTAAATCATAGACTCGTAAGCATCACTCCATGGCGCATGTCCAGATATATACCACCGTGCTATTAAGCCAGCTGTGTGTAAAATAAAAATCCCATAAATAATAAACTTAAAAATATTAACCGATAGGTTTAATGCTTTGCTTTTATCTTTAAATATTTGAATTATAATTAAAATAAACATTAATGTACCTGCATACATATACCAACTAAACAGCTTCTTAAAAATGTCGTATTTGTTATAAAGTATTTCAGTTTTAATTTTTTTATCGCTTAACATAACCTCTCCACCGTACTTTTGCTGAGTTTTTTTAAAGGACTCCACAATTTTTGAAGCTTGAGAAAAATCGCCTGTTTGTTTAGCCTGATTTAAGGTATATAAGTATACCTCTAAACCATTTTTTATAAAATTGGCATAAAGCGAATCTTGTATAGGAACTGCACCTAATTTGTATTCGTAGGAAGAAATCCATTTATTGTTTTCATCCTCTGGTATTGGAAATAATTTTAAAGATGCGCCTTGAATGGTATTATAGAGTAAAGTAACACGCTCGTCTGTTTCTTTTATTTTCTTCTGATATCCGTTAGGAATAGCAGCACTGTAAGCTTCCTCTAAATATGGACTTAATTTATATGAACCATCTTCGTTTATAAAATCGTTTAAAGCAAAATGTTTTCCTTCTTTAGGTACACCAATTATAGTTCTTAAAGAATCCGTTTCCATTGGACGCAAATAAATAATGGGCACATTGTACCAAAATACCGGACTTTCTTGCATTGAAAGAAATACTTGATCTGCCGATAAACCTTCATAGGTGTCACTTTTACTTAACTTTCTTAACAACTCTGAAGCATAAGTGTTAACAGGCATCATACGGCCACTTAAATCTTGAATTACCAAATGTCCAAACTCATTAGCATGATCTTTTGGAGAAACATTAGCCTTTAAAAGCGAGTCAATTTGAGCTTTACTTGATTTTTGTGGCGTGCTGTGATTATGTCCATCGTTAGCAGAATGTTCTTGAGCTAAACCATGTAAACCAACAAATAATAATAAAATAGTGGCGGCTTTTATTTTTTTGGCTTTAACCTTATCTAATTGCTTTTTTAAATCGCCAAAACGCGAACTTTTAGTAAATAAAATAGCCATTAAGCCTAAATACAACATTAAATAACCAAAATAGGTTATCATAGTTCCCCAATAATCATGGTTTACAGATAGTATTGTTCCTTTTTCGTCAGGATCGAAACCAGATTGAAAGAACCGATAGCCTTTATAATCTAAAATGTTATTCATAAATATTTTATAGTCGAAACTTTCGGCTCCCTCATCAATAACAGTAACTTCGCTTGAATAAGCAGAATAGCGCTTTTCGGTTCCAGGATATTTTTCAGCTTCAAAATCGTTTAGCTTCACAGAGAATGGCAATTCTAAAACTTTCGAGCCATAGTTTAAAGCAATTTCTAATCCTCCAACTTCAATTTGCTCAAATTTACTATTGGTTCCCATTCCTCCTATTAATCCCACCTTTTTGGTTTCTCCGTTTGCAGTAACATTTAAAACCACACCATCTTCATCGTTTTTAAATAACTCTGATTTTTTAACCACATCGAACACGCCTTTAACTACAGGTTTAGGAAACACCACTTGCATATTACCAATTACATATCTAGCTCTTAATGCTAACGGTTGTATGGTATCTTTAATTAACTTTCCCTGTGCCATAGTTGCCATAACCATATACTCACCTTCAAAAGGAGAATTAATAGTTAAAGAATCGCCATAATTTGTAATATTTATGGCACCTGGCGTTGGCTTATTTAATGCAAAAAGTATGTTGTGTATACTTGCTACTTGACCTTCTTTTAAAAAATGATTATGTGGCCCGTTTTGTCCAGCTTCAACTAGCTTTAAGTAAGATTCTCCAGTTTCATCTGGCACAATATCTTTTTCTGCACCAACAACAAATTTTTCTAGCTCAAAACTTACTGGCTGATTGTTGTATTTAGTTTCAATACTAAAATTGTTATCCATTCTTCCTGAAAAATCAACTTTATCTTGAACGGTTAACCTTTGGCGAACACCATCTATTTCATAATCACCATCAATAAAGGCAGTAATATATGTTTCTCTTGATAAAAATGAACTTTCTGTTGCTCCTTCTCGAATGGCCATCATACCTTCGAAACCAGTGTAACGTGTTACAAAAGCACCCAACAAAATAAAAATGAACGCTATGTGCAGAATAAAAGTAGCCCATTGCTCCTTTTTATAAAGTTTATAACGCTTAATGTTACCAACAAAGTTAATTACAAAAAATACCATAATAGCTTCGAACCACCAGGTGTTATAAATTAAATTTCGTGTATATGGCGTTGGAGATGTTTCTTGTCCGGCATCTAAAAATGTACCTGTTGCCATTGCAGCGGCAAAAACAATAAATAAAATGGCGGTAAGACGTGTTGAAAAGAGAATTTTGGCTAGTTTATTTTGCATAATTTCACCCTTTTTTTAAAGGTTTTGCAAATTTAACCAATTATGTTTATTTGCGGGTGTTAAATTTAACTTAATACGGCACTTAATTGCAGATAAATAAACACTTTTATGTACTAGAAGTAAATTTTTTAATTACTATTGGTAAACCTCTAAATCACTTTACCGTTCTAGCTTCAAAAATTTTCATGTAAAGAAATGTACTCATTTTTCGGGCTCTATTTTTGGCTATTTCTGCATATTCACCTTCAAATAACTCATTAACAGTTTCTAACCATAAATTTAGCCATAAACCAAAGTGTTCTTGATTTATAACATGCTTATTATCTTCATCAATTTGAATATGCGTTTTTAAAGGGTTGCCATAATATTTCGTTTTTAAAAACAAACTCGACTCCCAAAAACTGGTTAAATTTTCTAAATGATCATCCCAATCATTAATTACATGAAAAAAAGGCGCTAAAACTTCATCGTTTTTTACTTTTTTATAAAACGATGACACTAATAAATACACATCTTTTCTGTTTTGCAAATCGGGTTTATCCATATTAAACAAAGATACAGGTTTTATATAGTTATTATTCTTTTATTTCTATTTTTGCTTTATGATTTCAGTAGTAATTTTAGGTGCTGGCAACGTAGCCACTCATTTATTTAAAGCTTTACAAAACAGCAAAGAAGTTATTGTAAAACAATGGTATAGTAGAAATTTAAACCATATTAGTTCGTTTAAAAACAATGTAAATATTACAGACGATTTAAAACAACTTGATGAAGCAGATGTATACATTCTAGCTGTTAGCGATGACGCTGTAGCGGAAGTATCATCGCAATTACCCTTTGATAACCGATTAGTTGTGCACACCTCTGGAAGTGTAAACATTCACGATTTAGATAAAAAACATAAACGCGGTGTATTTTACCCTTTACAAAGCTTTAGTAAAGATGCTAAAATAGATTTTGAAAACGTACCTATTTGTATTGAAACCATTGAAAAACCTTGTTATCACACCCTAAAAGCTATTGCTATAAGTTTAGGTAGCCCAACCAAAAAAGTAAATAGTAGCCAACGTGGTGTTTTACACTTAGCTGCCGTTTTTGTGAATAACTTTACCAATCAATTATATCGTGTAGCTCATGAAATTACAGAAAGTGAAGGTGCCGAATTCGATTTACTAAAACCACTAATTTTAGAAACAGCTTTAAAAGTGCAAGACCACTCGCCTTACATGGCACAAACTGGCCCTGCAAAGCGTAATGATAAAAAAACCATAAAAAATCACTTAAAATTATTAAGTAACGAACATCATAAAGACATTTATAAACTCTTAACCGAATCTATTCAAATAACACATGGAAGAAAAAAGCTATAAAGAATATTTAGAACATATTACTACTTTTATTTTTGATGTTGATGGTGTTTTAACCAACAGCATGGTTTTAGTTACCGATGATGGCGAATTACTAAGAAGTATGAATGCCAAAGATGGTTACGCCATTAAAACCGCCATAAAAAATGAGTTTAATTTTTGCATTATTACTGGAGGAACTAACCAAGGTGTAAAAAAACGTTTAGAAGGTTTAGGTGTAGAAGATATTTACTTAAATGCACACGAAAAAATTAATCAGCTAAATGATTATCTTGTTAAAAAGAATATAAAACCCGAAAATGTACTTTATATGGGTGATGATATGCCTGACATTCCTGTTATGGAAGTTGTTGGCTTACCATGCTGCCCACAAGATGCTGTGCCGGAGGTTAAAAATGTAGCAAAATACATTTCTCATAAAAAAGGTGGCAAAGGCGCTGCTAGAGATGTTATCGAGCAAGTTTTAAAAGTACAAGGCAAATGGGCTGGAAATTTCTCGGCTAAAAACGATTAAAATTTGAAAAGAACTAGCAGGCGCATAGGTAATGGTTTTGGTTATAGTGGCTTTGGCAACAATCAAAGTGTTTTTAACCAAAGTTCTAGGCGTGCTTTTTCTAGTTTAAAAGATAAATTAAATAGCGAAACTCATTTACATTTTGAGCTAGATTTTCTTCATAAAAAACTCACCAAAGAAGAAAAAGAAACTATTAAGAATAAAATTAGAAAATCTGAAAAACGAAAGAGTATTAGAGTTTATATTCTTGCCAGTTTTTTACTTATTATTTTCTTAGTTTTTTTAAAAATTCTTGTCACCAACATTATGAATAAAGCTTAAATTATGGCATTTTTAAAACTAGTACGCTATAAAAATTTAATCATTTTAATTTTAGCACAACTGTTAATTAAATATGCATTTTTACAACCTTTTGGTGTTTTAACTAGCTTGAATACATTTGGTAATTTACTATTAATATTAGCTACTATTTTAATTGCTGCGGCAGGTAATATTATAAATGATATTTATGATGTTAACACCGATACAATTAACAAACCAGAAAAAGTAATTATTGGCAAAATTATTTCTGAAAAATGGGCTTTTAATGCCTTTATTATACTTAATATTTTAGGTGTTTTATGTGGCTTTTTTGTATCGTATATTGTTAATAAACCTCCTTTTTTTTCATTATTTATAATTATATCTGTATTACTTTATTTGTATGCCACATACTTAAAACAATTACCTATTATAGGAAATGTGATAATTTCTATATTAGTTGGCTTTAGTATTTTAATAGTGGGTATTTTTGAATTACTTCCGGCTTTAACTCCAGATAACAAGGTTATTCAGATAGCCTTTTTCAAAATTATTTTTAAATATTCTGTATTCGCATTTACTATTAATTTATTACGAGAAATAGCTAAAGATGTTGAAGATTATGAAGGCGATTTAAATCAGAACATGAAAACACTTCCTATAATACTAGGTAAAAAAAACACAAAGTATATTTTATCAATTTTAAATTTTGTACCACTTATACTTATTATTATTCATATTAATAACAGGCTTTATAAACATACATTTGCAGTTATATATTTTTTAGTTTTTGTAGTAGCTCCACTACTCTACATTTGCATAAAAACTTTAAGCGCACAAACAAAAACAGATTATACTCACCTTAGCAAAGTATATAAAATAGTCATGGTTTTTGGTTTACTTTCATTACTTTTATATAAGTATGTAATTTTAACATAATGCTTTCAGATAAACTTAAAAACCATAATATTATACTTGCTTCTGGCTCTCCTAGAAGACAACAATTTTTAAAGGATTTAGGAATTAATTTCGAAATTCGTTTAAAACCCATAAAAGAAGATTACCCTAATAAATTAACTCATTTTGAAATTAGTAATTATCTAGCAGAATTAAAATCGTTACCTTATAAATCAGAATTAAAATCAAACGATATTTTAATCACTAGTGATACTATTGTGTGGCATAATAACAAAGCTTTAGGAAAACCCACAGATTACAATGATGCTTTTGCTACACTAAAATCTTTAAGCAACACAACTCACGAAGTTATTTCATCTGTCAGTTGCACAACAACTACAACCCAAAAAACATTTTTTGATGTTACCAAAGTTACCTTTAAACCTTTAACAGATGGCGAAATAGATTTTTACATCAATACCTACAAACCATTTGATAAAGCTGGCGCTTATGGCATACAAGAATGGATTGGACAAATTGGTGTTACTAAACTAGAAGGCTCATATTTTAATGTTATGGGATTACCTATTAACCTTCTTTATAAAACGTTAAATGCTTTAATTGCAGCTTAATTATTCGTAATTTTAAATAAAAAAATTATGGTTTTCTCTTTAAACAAACATCAAAAATTACTTTCTGGTTTTATTTTTCTTTTTGTTATTTTAACTTCTTGCAAATCCGAAACCGAAAATACCACAAAATTAGCGGCAGTAATAAATTCAAAAAAAATTAAAGACTCTGTTAACAACATTACAAAACCAAAACAACCGCTTTCAAAAGACTTTAAGACATATTGGTATGCCAATGAAGCAGAAATTTCATCGTATAAATTGCAACAATATCGATATGGCGAACTTCGAGAAGGTACAGCTATTTTAGTATATGTAACCGAAGACTTTTTACCTAATAAACAAGTAAAAGCAGATAAGTATAACCCTAAAAACATACCCGTTTTAAAACTAAATGCTACAAAAAAATTTGTAACGGGAATTTACCCTTATTCCATAATGCAGAGCACCTTTTACCCTGTTGCAAACAACCAACACGCTTTAAAAGTTTCAACTTCAATACAAGAATGGTGCGGACACGTTTACACCCAACTTAATAATAAAAACGACTTTGAAATTACAACGCATTCGTACTTTGAGTCGGAAGCAGATTATACAAGTTCTATAGAAAAAACTATTCTTGAAAATGAACTATGGACACAATTACGTATTAACCCAAAAACATTGCCCACAGGTAATTTAAAAATTGTGCCTTCTTTAGAGTCTACTAGACTTAATCATTATAAAATTAAAGCTTATAACGCAAATGCTGTTCTAAAAAATAATTCATATACTTTAACATACCCAGAATTAAACAGAACATTAATAATTAATTTTAACTCCAATTTTCCTTTCGATATTTTAAGTTGGGAAGAAACTGTTAATGGCTCGACCACCACAGCCACAAAACTTGAAACCTTAAAATCTGATTATTGGAATAAAAAAAGCACAACAAACGAGGTGCTTCGTGAACAACTCCAGCTAAAATAAAATATATGATTTTAAACGAATATAAAAGTGAATTAATAATTTCAACTATAGTTTTAGCTTCTATTATTATTATAAAACTATTAGTAACCTTTACTGTTACAAAAATCGCCATTAAAAACGGTATAAATGATGCACGAATAAGATTAATTAGACGCTACATTACAGTTACTTTAATACTAATTGCATTAATTATTGAAGCTTTTATTTTTGGTACCGAATTAGAGCAACTTGCTCTTTTTTTCTCATCAATTTTTACAGTTTTAGGTATTGCATTATTTGCCGTTTGGTCTATTTTAAGTAACATTACTTCTGGTGTAATCATGTTCTTTAACTTCCCATATAAAGTAGGGGATAAAATAAAAATCCATGACAGCGATTTTCCTGAAAAAGGAATTATTGAAGACATTAGAGCCTTTCAGCTAATTTTAAGATTAGAAAATGGCGATTTAGTTACATACCCTAACAACCTTATTTTACAAAAACCAGTAACTTTAGTAGAAAAAGATGCCATTGTTGAAATGACAAATGATATTGATGATGAAGGCGATGCTATTTAATTTTATTTACTTTTTAATTAAAAATGCCCAAAAAACGTATAACTAAAAAAAAACGGAATTTACTTTCTAAAAAAAGTATTGGACAAATTCCTGGTAGTGTTATTTACACTGGAAAAAAACCAGATCAAAAATTATTTATTGAATCGTTCGATTATAACGAAGAAATCTGTATAGAAAAAGAACTTACCAATGTACAAGACTGCTTTAACTTTAAACCCGGTACGATAACCTGGATAAACGTTAACGGATTAAACCACGTTGCAACTATTGAAAAAATTGGAGAACACTACGAGTTACACCCGCTTGTTTTAGAGGATATTGCTAATATCTCACAACGCCCAAAAATTGATGAGTACGACGATTACATTTTTGTGGTTTTAAAAATGTTGTATTATGATGATAACGACACCATAGTTTCAGAACAAGTTAGCTTTGTTTTAGGCGAAGAATATGTACTTTCATTTCAAGAATCTGAAGGTGATGTTTTTGATAGTGTTAGAGAACGAATACGCCAAGCATTAGGTAGAATTAGAACATCGCAAGCCGACTATTTACTTTATGCATTAATGGATGCTATTGTAGATCATTATTTTACAGTTATTGAAATTTTAGGGGATAAAATTGAAGATTTTGAAACTGCAATTTTTGCTGGGAATGTAGATGAAGATGCTAATAAAAACATAAGAGATTTAAAAAAAGAAATTCTTCGTGTGCGCAGAGCAATATTTCCGCTGCGTGAATTATTAAACCGTATTGAAAAAACCGAAAACACCTTAATCCAACAAAAAACAATTACTTACTTCAGAGACATTTACGATCATTTAATTCAAGTTTCAGAAAATATTGAAATTTATCGAGAAATGGTATGGAGTTTAATGGATATGTACATGACATCCATAAGTAATAAAATGAATGAGGTCATGAAAGTATTAACCATAATGGCTTCAATTTTTATTCCACTAACATTTATAGCTGGTATTTATGGTATGAATTTCCAATATATTCCAGAACTTCATTATAAATACGGATACTTTATTGTTTGGGCTGTAATGATAGTTATTATTGCAGGGATGCTATACTATTTTAAACGAAAAAAATGGCTTTAAATTTTTAACTGTCATTTTTTCATTTGGTATATTTTTTGAAAATGAATTTTTAAAATTTGTTTAATTTAAAATGTACAAATAATGAAAACACTTAAAGTTATTCCAATTTTATGTTTACTATGCTTTAGCTGTTCTGCGCAAGAAAAACAGCAAAATAAATCAGATTCCCAACTTAAGCCCAACGAAAACGTACAAGTAAATAAGGAGTATGATGAATTTGGTAATTTAATTAAATACGATTCTATTTATTCGTATAGCTATTCTTCTGGTAATAAAATTAATGATAGCCTTAAACTTCAATTTCAGCAACATTTTAAAAATCATTCTATTTTTAGCGATTCATTTTTCGATGATTTTTTTAAAACCGATTCCATAACTGGTAGTTTTAATCATAAAAACTTCTTTTTTGATGGTTTTACAAGTCAAGACCAACAAATTAAAAGTATGATGAAGCGTATGGACTCTATTCAACAATTATTCTTTAATAAAAATCAACCTTTAATACCTGCAGAGCCAGATCAAAAAAACATAAGCTATAAACGTATTTAATAATTAATGCTTTAAATCGTTAAAGAAACTTTAAAACCAGCATTTCTGCTGGTTTCTTTTTTATATTTGGTAGCTATCAAACCAATACATGCTATGCGAAAGCTTATATTTTTAAGTATAACGTTACTGTTTTCAAGTGCTATAACTTCGGCTCAAAAACCCAAAACACCAACATCTACAACTATATACGAATCTATACAAAAGCTTAATTTTTTAGGCTCTGTATTGTATATTGCTGCACACCCAGACGATGAAAATACAGCTTTAATAGCCTATATGGCCAATCATGAAAAAGCCAGAACTGCTTATTTATCGTTAACGCGTGGCGATGGCGGACAAAACTTAATTGGGCCTGAAATACGCGAACTTTTAGGCGTTATGCGCACACAAGAACTTTTAGCTGCACGTCGTGTAGATGGTGGCGAACAAATGTTTACACGTGCAAACGATTTTGGGTATTCTAAACACCCTGATGAAACTCTTGAAATTTGGGATAAAAACCAGGTTTTAAGCGATGTTGTTTTAGCTATTAGAAAGTTTAAACCAGATGTTATAATAAATCGTTTTGATCATAGAACTCCAGGTACAACACATGGACATCACACAACCTCTGCAATGTTAAGTGTAGAGGCTTTCGATTTAGCTGGAGATGCTTCTACATATTCAAATTTAAATGAAGTGGCCTCACCTTGGCAGCCTAAGCGTTTATTTTATAACACAAGTTGGTGGCGTTACGGCAGCAGAGAAGCTTTTAATAAACTAGATAAAAGTAATATGCTAAGTTTAGATGTTGGTGTGTATTATCCGTTTAAAGGACTATCAAATAATGAAATTGCAGCAATCTCTAGAAGTCAACATTTATGTCAAGGTTTTGGGCGTTTGTCAAGTAGAGGTTCCAGTGAAGAATATATAGAGTTTTTAAAAGGAGAACCGTTAAATGGCTCTAAAAATGTATTTGAAGGCATTGATACATCATGGAATAGAATTAAAGGTGGAGAAGCTATTGGTAATATTTTATATGACATTGAAAACAACTTCAATTTCAATAACCCATCACAACATATTCCACAACTAGTTGAAGCTTATAAACTACTTCAAAACATTGAAGATAAACATTGGAAAAACCTTAAAACAAAAGCATTAAAAGATATTATACAAATGTGTTCTGGCTTGTATTTGGAAGCTTCAGCAGATACCAATTGGGCAACACCAAACGGTTTGGTTACAATGAATTTAGAAGTCTTAAACCGGAGCAATACACCAATAACTTTAGTTAGCATAAAAAAGGATAATTCAGAAAGCATTTCAAAAGACATTCAGCTAAAAAACAATATAGCATACACTTTTAAAGAGGTTTTAAAAATAAACGAGAATCAAGAACCAACAACCCCCTACTGGCTCACCAAAAATGGTACTTTAGGAATGTATAAAGTTGATGATAAACATTTAATTGGTTTACCCGAAACACCTCGCGTTTACAACGTAGATTTTAATCTGTTAATTAATAATACGCCAATTACTATTACTAAACCTGTTATTCAGCGTTATGCAAAACCAGATAAAGGCGAATTATATCGTCCGTTTGAAATTATTCCGGAAGCTTCAGTAAAAATTCAAGAAAAAGTAATCATATTCAACGATTCTAATCAAAAAGACATTTCGGTTACCGTAAAAGCAGGTCAAAATAAAATAGACGGATTTTTAGAAATTAAACATCCAGAAAACTGGAACGTTTATCCGCAAAAACAAAAAGTAAATATTGAAAGTAAAGGAGAACAGCAAACTTTAGTATTTACTGTAATTCCTCCAAAAAATCAAAACGAAGGTTATTTAAAACCAGAATTACACATTAATAACAAAACTTATAACAAAGAACTTATTGAAATAAGTTACGACCATATTCCTTACCAAACAGTTTTACTACCAAGCAAAACAAAAGTTGTTAGGTTAGATATAGAAAAACGTGGCGAAAACATTGCTTACATACAAGGCTCTGGCGATGTAGTTCCTGCAAGCTTACAACAAATTGGTTATAACGTACGTGTTTTAAAGCCTAATGAAATTACTGCCGAAACATTAAGTAATTTTGATGCCGTAATTATTGGAATTCGAGCTTACAATACTGTTGAAGAATTAAAATTTAAACAAGCAACCTTATTTAATTTTGTTAAAAACGGAGGTAATATGATTGTACAATACAATACCAGCCACCGCTTAAAAACAGAACAAATTGCACCTTATAATCTAGAAATTTCTAGAGATAGAGTTACAGATGAAAACGCTGAAGTTAAGTTTTTAGCTCCCCAACACGAGGTATTAAATTACCCAAATAAAATAACTGCCTCAGATTTTGAAGGTTGGACTCAAGAACGCGGTTTATATTTCCCTAGTAAGTGGGACAAAGCCTTTACTCCTATTTTATCCATGCACGATAAAAAAGAATCGGCAAAAAAAGGAAGTTTATTAGTAGCTAAATATGGCAAAGGCAATTACATTTATACAGGTTTAAGTTTTTTTAGAGAATTTCCCGAAGGAGTTTCTGGTGCATATCGCCTATTTGCAAACATGCTTTCACTTGGTAAAGATAATATTGAAAACACCGGAAAACTAAACGATTAAGTATGAATTCTAACGAAGAAAACGATACCAAACAGCCTTGGTTAAAACTATACTCTGTAGTTTTAATTGCTAATTTACTTTACATAATTGTGTTTTACTTAATCATGCAAGCTTTTTAACTATGCATACTTTAAATTGGATTGATTGGGTTGTTTTAATTGTTACATTATTAACAATTGTAGGTTACGGCACCTGGAAAACACGAGGTAGTAAAAGTGTACAAGATTATGTTAAAGGCGGTAATAGCACACAATGGTGGACTATTGGGTTATCAGTTATGGCTACACAAGCTAGTGCCATAACGTTTTTATCTACTACAGGTCAAGCATTTTCAGACGGTATGGGCTTTGTGCAATTTTACTTTGGTTTACCTATTGCCATGGTAATTATTTGTTTAGTTTTTATTCCGTTATATCATCGTTTAAAAGTTTACACAGCTTACGAGTTTTTAGAAAATCGATTCGATTTAAAAACCAGAACGCTAACAGCAACATTGTTTTTAATACAGCGTGGTTTAGCTGCAGGTATAACCATTTTTGCCCCTGCCATAATTTTATCTATTGTATTAGGCTGGAACATTGTTACCTTAAATATTATTATTGGTGTATTAGTAATTATTTACACGGTTTCCGGCGGTACTAAAGCTGTTACCGTTACACAAAAACAACAAATGTTTGTCATTTTTGCCGGAATGCTGGCTGCCTTATTTATAATTTTAAGCCTAATACCAAAAGATGTAACATTTACCGATGCGTTAAATATTGCTGGTGCTAGTAATCGTATGGAAATATTAGATTTTTCGTTCGATTTAGAAAACCGCTATACAGTTTGGACAGGACTAATTGGTGGTACTTTTTTAATGCTTTCTTATTTTGGTACAGATCAAAGCCAGGTGCAACGTTATCTTTCTGGAAAAAACAAAAAGGAAATGCAAATGGGCCTAATATTTAACGGATTACTAAAAGTGCCTATGCAGTTTTTTATTCTTTTAGTAGGTGTTATGGTGTTTGTTTTCTATCAATTTAATCCAGCTCCATTAAATTTTATTGATGCTTCTACACAAAAAGTTTTAGCTTCAGAATATGCTGAAGAGTACAAATCGCTTCAACAAAAACAAAATGAGTTGTTCCAACAGAAAAAAACTTTAAGTATTCAACTGGCAAAAAATAATACCACTGAAACTAAATATAAACTGCAAAAGTTAGATAGTATTGAAAAAATTCATCGATTACATTCAAAATTTCTAATAAAAAAAGCAATCGATACTAGTTACGCCAACACGTACCTAAAACTAAATAACGAGCTAAAAAATATAACAACTAACACCCAAGCTTACAAAAACAAACAAGAAGAGCTCGCTACTTTTTATAAAGACGCAGCTAAAGACACCCAAACCAACGACAGAGACTATATGTTTATAACCTTTATATTAAGCTATTTACCTAAAGGTTTAATTGGGTTACTTTTAGCAGTTATTTTAAGTGCAGCTATGTCTTCTACAGCCTCAGAGGTTAATGCTTTGGCAACTATTACGGCTATCGATTTATATGGTAGAAATTATAAAGGCGAGAAAGATGAAAACCATATGGTAAAAATGACCAAATTTTTCACATTAGGTTGGGGTATTGTGGCTATAATAATTGCTTGTTTTGCAAATCTTGCCGAAAATTTAATTCAACTTGTAAACATTATTGGTTCTATTTTTTATGGTAATGTTTTAGGCATATTTTTGTTAGCATTCTTTTTTAAATTTATAAAAGCCAATGCTGTTTTTACAGCAGCTATAATTACACAAATTATTGTAATTATTGGTTGGTGGTTTAACTGGATGCCATATTTATGGCTTAACCTTTTTGGCTGTGTGTTAGTCATGATTTTAGCTATTATAATTCAAGTTTTAAATAAAAATGAGCAACAAAATTAAATGGGGAATAATTGGCTTAGGAAATATTGCTAATAAATTCGCTAAAGATTTATTAACTATTAACGATGCCGAACTATATGCCGTAGCATCAAGAAGTCAAAATAAAGCTGAAGCATTTGCTACAGAATACGGTGCAAAAAAAGCCTATGCAAATTATCAAGATTTAGCAAACGACACCAATATTGATGCTGTTTATATTGCTACTCCTCATGTTTTTCATAAAGAAAATTCAATAATGTGTTTAAAAAAAGGCATTGCTGTTTTATGTGAAAAGCCTTTTGCTATGAATGCAAACGAAGTTGAAGACATGATAACTTCTGCAAAAGCAAATAACACCTTGTTAATGGAAGCTTTATGGACTTATTTTTTACCACATTATCAATTTGTTTTAAATGAAATTAAAAATAAAACTTATGGAGCGCTTTTAAAGCTTGAAGCCGATTTTGGATTTACACGCCCATTTGATGAAAATAAAAGGTTATTTGGAAAACACCTTGGCGGTGGAAGCCTTTTAGATATTGGCATATACCCTATTTTTGCTGCTTTATCTACTTTAGGAAAACCAAAACAAATTGATGCAAAAGCTACTTTTTTTGATAATGGTGTAGATTCATCATGTTCTATGGTTTTTAAATATAATAACAATGTGGAAGCTCACTTAAAAAGTTCTTTAATAGAAAAACTGCCTACCGAAGCTATTTTTACTTTTACAGATGCTACAATTAAAATAAACACCATGTTTCATCAACCATCAACAGTAACTATTATAAAAAATGGTATTGAAGAAACAAAAGACTTTGGTTATAAAACTATTGGCTATAACTTCGAAGCTATTCATTTTAATACACTTTTAAAACAAGACAAAAAAGAAAGTAACATAATGTCTTTTGACTTTAGCAGAAACTTAATTAAATTGCTAGATACTGTTAGAAATAAAATAGATTTAATGTATTAAAAGTTGTATAAATAACCATAATTTTTATGGCAAAAAAAATAATTAATTGGGGTATAATTGGTTGTGGCAATGTAACCGAAGTAAAAAGCGGTCCAGCCTATTCTAAAGTTGAAGGTTTTAACTTAAAAGCCGTAATGCGACGTGATAAAGCAAAACTTGAAGACTACGCAACCAGACACAACATTAAAAAAACATACACCAATGCCTTCGATTTAATTAACGACCCTGATATACATGCAGTTTACATTGCAACGCCTCCAGATACACATAAATTATATGCGCTAAAAGTTGCAGAAGCAGGAAAACCGTGTTGTATAGAAAAACCAATAACACCAACCTATCAAGAAGCTTTAGCTATATTAGAAGCTTTTAATACTAAAAACTTACCGCTTTTTGTAGCTTACTACAGACGGTCTTTACCCAGATTTTTAAAAATAAAAGAATGGCTAGACCAAAAATTAATTGGTAAGGTTAGGC
The DNA here is from genome assembly GCF_020523925.1 of Neotamlana laminarinivorans. Taxonomy (GTDB): domain Bacteria; phylum Bacteroidota; class Bacteroidia; order Flavobacteriales; family Flavobacteriaceae; genus Neotamlana; species Neotamlana laminarinivorans. Next base: position 656,778 of record NZ_JAJAPW010000001.1, read on the forward strand.
ATATAACTTCACATTTAAGTAAACCTGCCAGCGAAACCGATTTATCTGAAAAATACAATTGGCGAACCGATAAAAAAATTGCTCCTGGCGGATATTTTGATGACCTAGCAAGTCATGGAATAGATTTATTCACCTATTTATTGGGTGATATAAAAAACGCTTCTGGTTTTAGTGTAAATCAACAAAATTTATATTCAGCCAAAGATGCTGTTACCGCCTCTTGGCTGCACAAAAACAATATAACTGGTTCCGGTACATGGAATTTTGGTTCTAATAAGCATACCGATCAGGTTGTAATTTTTGGTAGCGAAGGCACTATTGAATTTTCAGTTTTTCATGATAACCCTATTCTTTTAAAATCAAAAAACCGTAACGAATCGTTGTTTATAGAACAACCAAAGCATATTCAAATACATCATGTTGAATTAATGAGAGACGACCTTATTAACAACACAAATATCCATCCATCAACAGGAAAAACAGCTTTACACACAAGTTGGGTTATGGACAAAATTCTTAATAACATTTAAAACTCTATTCTAATTTAAGTTTTTTATTCATTATTAATAATAAATTAATAGCATTTCATTATTTTTACTATATAATTTTTAATCAATTTAAAGATTTAATTAAAAAAATGTATTTTAAATAATGAAAAAAACTACTTTTAAACTAGTTTCAACTGTATTTCTTAGTTGTGCACTTTTAATATCTACAAACACAGAGGCGCAAAAAAAGAATAAAAAGAAAAAAGGTAAAACTGAAACCGTAGCCCCCAAAAAAGACAAGCAAAAATCAATTAAAGACCTTGTTAAATCTAGCAAAAAAATAGACGGGTTGTTTCCCATCTATCAAGATACTATAACTGGAGCTTTACAAATGTTAGTTTCTGAAAAGCAGATAGGTAAAGAATATATTTATTTCAGTCAAATCGCTGATGGAGTTTTAGATGGAGCAAGAGCTAACAGAGGATCTTACAGAGGGTCGAAAGTTTTTAAAGTCGAAAAATATTTCAATAAAATTGAGTTTGTAACTCAAAACACCTCATTTTATTTCGATCCAGAAAGCCCTTTAGCCAAATCTAAAGATGCAAATACTAGCCAAGGTAATATGGCTAGCTTAAAAATTGAAGCTTACGATAAAAAAGACAGTTTATACTTAATTAAAGCAGATGATTTGTTTTTAAAAGAAACATTCGCACAAATAAAACCTTCAAATCGTCCAGGAACTCCACCTACTTCATTTAAACTAGGAAATTTAGATAAAGGTAAATCTAAAATAAGAAGCATAAAAAATTATCCTGAAAACACTAATTTAGAAGTTGAATATGTATACTCATCTCCTTCAGTATTAAATAGCGGATCGAATGCCGTTTCAGATGGACGAAATGTAAGTATTAAAGTATTTCATAGTTTAATTGAAATGCCTGAAAACGATTATGAAATTTTATTAGACGACCCTCGAATTGGGTATTTTACTACACAAGTTGAAGATCAAACATCAACATCATCAACACCTTACCGCGATTTAGTTCATCGTTGGCAACTTGTAAAAAAGAATCCGGAATTGGCTATTTCTGAACCAGTTGAACCAATAACTTGGTGGATTGAAAACTCTACACCTTTAGAATGGAGAGAAACTATTAAACAAGGCGTTTTACAATGGAATACTGCATTTGAAAAAGCAGGATTTAAAAATGCTATGGTAGTTAAAATTCAACCGGATGATGCCGATTGGGATGCTGGCGATATTCGCTATAATGTTTTACGTTGGACTTCATCTCCTCGTCCTCCTTTTGGTGGTTACGGTCCAAGTTTTGTAAACCCAAAAACAGGTCAAATTTTAGGAGCCGATATTATGTTAGAATTTGTTCACTTTACAAACCGTGTGTTTTACGATAAACTATACAATTTAGCAGCAGAAAATGAATCTTTTGAGCATGAACATGCCAATGAAAACGATTATAAGTATTGCTCATTAGGGCACTTAATGCACCAAGATGTTATGTTTGCAAATGCAGTAGCTTCTGCAACGGGAGCTTCCGATTTAGAGATGGAGCGCATTAAAAAAGAATCGATGACAGCCTTAATTATGCACGAAGTTGGGCATACCTTAGGACTTAACCACAACATGAAAGCGAGTTATTTATACACTCCTGAACAATTATCTACGCCAGAATTTATTGAAGGTAAATGTTTAACTGGTTCCGTTATGGATTATGCTACACTTAACATAACTAGAGACAGAAGTAAGCAAGGGCAATACGACGATACGGCTGTAGGTCCTTACGATGTTTGGGCCATTCAATTTGGTTACACACCATTTCAAAATGAAACTGAAAAACAAACCTTATTAAATCAATCTACCAAACCAGAACTTATTTTTGGAAACGATGCTGATGATATGCGATCACCAGGAAAAGCAATTGACCCTAGGGTAATGACTAACGATCAATCAAACGATCCTATTACCTATTCCATTGATAGAATTGAGCTATCTAACGACTTAATGAAAACGACAAAACAGCGTTTTATAAAAGATGGTGAATCTTATCAAGAATTAAGACGTGTTTATTATTTATTAAGCGGCCAAAAGGCTGGAGCTGCCAATGTTATTTCAAGACAAATTGGTGGTGTTTATGTAGAACGTGCTATGGCAGGACAAGAAAATGCAAAACAACCTTATACGCCTGTTAGTTTAGAAGACCAAAAAAGAGCTATGGCTGCTTTAAGCAAATATGTTTTTGCGCCTAATGCTTTTGAGGCACCTAATGATTTATATAATTACCTAGCACTTCAACGCCGTGGTTATAACTTTTTTAGAGGTCCTGAAGATCCAAAAATACACGAACAAGTATTAAGCTACCAAAAAAATGTTTTAAACCATTTATTACATTATAATACCTTACAACGTATTACAGACTCAGAACTTTATGGAAATCAATACGTTTTATCTAAATTTATGACAGATTTAAATAATGCTATTTTTAAAGCTGATATATACGGAAGTGTTAATTCTTTTAGGCAAAACTTACAATTAGAATATACCAATATGCTAATTAATATTTTAACTGGTAAGCAAAACGGAAGCTATACAAATAATGCAAAATCAATGGCTTTGTATAACTTAAAAACCATTAGAAACATGGCATCTGCCAACGGAAATATTTCTACCAAAGCTCATAAACAACACTTAAGAACTTTAATTGATAATGCCATTAAAGAGATAAAGTAGTTTTGCTATATTTATTTAAAACACAAAAGCTACTTTTAAAAGTAGCTTTTGTGTTTTATTCATGTTTTTTTCTTAGTGACAGATGCTTGTTTACTTTATGTTTCACGAACGTATTAAGTAAATAGAAAAAGTAATGCCAAATTATTTATTATTAAGTTAATAAGAATATTTATCTACTTTACCTTTTACATCTTTAAAAAAGTTTTCCATAAAAATAAAATCGGCTTCCTTATTTTCTGTTGGATAAAAAGGTTCTGATATCTTGTTTTGTTTATTTTTAAAATCGAAAGTAACCATAATTATGGGTACGTTAGCCATTTTTGCTATGTAATAAAAACCCGAACGCCACTTCTCTACTTTTTTTCTTGTGCCTTCGGGAGCTAAAGTAATTCTAAATTCTTCTCTATTTTTAAAGAGTTTAGCCATAGCTTCAACTTTATTTTCATTATTAGCTCTATTAACAGGAGTGCCTCCCATTGCTCTAAAAAAAAGTCCAAAAGGAAAAATAAAAAGTTCCTTTTTTCCAACAAAATTTATTTTTATTCCTATTATGTTTCTAAGTAAGACACCAATATAAAAATCGTGCCAACTTGTATGCGGTACAGCAATAATAACAGCTTTTTTAACTTTGTTTTTAGACATATTAGTATTGCCAGCTATTTGCCAACCTAATAGCTTAAAATATATAAATTTTGCCAGTTTTTGCATGCTACATTTTTTCGTAAAGTGAACGCAGCTTTTCTGGAGTAGCTATTGTTTTCCAGTTTTTACCAAGTGCATTTTCCCATAGAGGCTCTAAACCAAGAGCAACTTTTATCATGGTATTAAATTCGTCTTCAGATAAATTGGCACAAATGCCTTCAGGTAATTCAATTTCATGTTTTTCTTTCATTTTTTTAAATAAAGCAACACCTTCTGGGTAAAACTCTTCTAAATGATTAAAAACTATACAATTGCCTATACCATGCTTTACACCTAATAAAAATGCAAGCCCGTAACTTAATGCATGTGCAACACCTACTTGAGAATAAGCTATACTCATACCACCGTGCCACGAAGCCATCATAAGCTTTTCTTGTGCATCAGTTTTTGATAATGTATCATCTAAAAATATTTGCTTACATAACTCAAAAGCCTTTTCGCCGTAACTTTTACTAAATTCATTTAAATAAGTGCCCGTTAATGACTCTACGCAATGGATGTAACAATCCATTCCTGTGTAAAACCACTGGTTTTTAGGCACATCTTTTGTTAATTCTGAATCTAATATAACTTGATCGAAAGGTGTATAATCTGAATTTATACCTAACTTTTTTTCGGGACCTGTTAAAACAGTTGTTCGAGAAACTTCGGCTCCTGTACCAGAAATAGTAGGAATACCTATATGATAAATAGCTGGGTTTTTAACCAAATCCCAGCCTTGATAATCTTTAGCTTCACCACTATTTGTAAGCATTACAGCAACAGCTTTAGCCATATCTAAAGTTGTGCCACCACCAATTCCTATAACACCTGAAGGCCGCTCTTTGGATTGAACAATTATATCTTCAACCAAAGCATCAACTTGTTCTGTTTTAGGTTCTACTTTTGTGGGGATAAAAATAATTTTATCGTCGTAGGCTAATTGAATTCTTGACGTTAACCAAGGGTTACCTTTAAAAGCATCGTCTATTAAAAAAACAAAAGGGGCATTTATGTTTTTGCGTTTTGGGGCTAAAACATCATTAATTTGATTAAAACTACCTCTGCCAAACATAACTCTTGGCACCATTGGAAAGTTCTTATAAGTCATTAATTTTTTTATTTTCTAATGATAAAAATACCATTATTTATTTTTTATTGATTTAAATATTGTTGAAATTTCTCAGAAAAATCTCCTACATGATAACCATCAACTAAAGCATGGTTTGCATGTATGGATACATTCATAATCAATTCTCCATTAATTTTTTCGGCCTTACTAAAAGCAAATTTTGGGACTGAATCTGGTTTACCTGATACAGGTTGCCTTTCTCCTGTAAAACTAACCCAAGGAATTGCAGATGAATGTATACAATCTAACGAATTTACTGGTGGATATAAACTATCCGATGTATTTATACGTTGTTTTTCGGCTTCAAAATTTTTAATAAAACCTTTTAAATTTTCATCAAATTTAATAAAAGAAAATCCATAAGTTTTATTTTCACGCATAATTGTTGTTGAGCCATGTATAACATCAAATTTAACAACTTGCCCATTAACTATTCTATATTTTAAGTTATCAATTACGTTAACAGCTTTTAAACAATCGTGATAATACTTTACAAAAAAACTAATGTTATTGGCTTTAGCAAAACTATAGGCTTTTGTAACATTAAAAGGTATTGTTAACCCAAAATACGGATCGTTAAAGCTTGAGAAGTGTTCAAAAACTTGTTTTCGTTCCCAGGTATTTACATTAATAATCTTCAAACTAGTTTAATATATTTAATAAATCGGTTAACGAATTTATAGTTTGATATTGTTTACCATTAGTTTCATTTTCTGTGACTTGTTCGTGTGCCCAAGTTGTATGAAATGGAACATGTATGGCTTTTGCCTTTAAATTTACCAGTGGTAAAATGTCTGATTTTAAAGAATTTCCAATCATTAAAAACTCTGAAGGCTTAATATCCAAATGATTTAAAAGTTTAGAATAATTTCCCTCTTTTTTTTCACTTAAAACCTCAATGTGATGAAAATACTTTGTTAAGCCTGATTTTTCAAGCTTGCGCTCTTGATCTAACAAATCGCCTTTTGTAGCCAAAATTAGTTTGTATTTTTTCGATAAGGTTTTTAAAACTTCCTCTACGCCATCTAGCAATTCTACAGGTTCATTTAACATGGTTTTACCTATGTTTAAAACTGCTTCAATGGTTTTTGGTTTTACATTATAATTTGAAAGTTCCAAAGCGGCTTCAACCATAGATAAAGTAAATGCTTTAACACCGTAACCATAAAGTTCTAGATTTTCAATTTCTTTTTTAAAAAGCTCTTGTTCTAATTTGTTTGGTGTTTCATATTCCGATAGTAACTGTCCAAATTTGGTTTCGGCATCTCGAAAATACGTTTCGTTTACCCAAAGCGTATCGTCGGCATCAAAACCTATTACTTTTATATTTTTATAGTCTATTTCCATTGTTTATTAGCTCTTACTAAATCTTCGGGTGTATCAATTTCTATACCTTCAACGTCGGTTTCTACCATTTTTATACGTTTGCCGTACTCTAAATAACGAAGTTGCTCTAGTTTTTCTGAAGCTTCTAATGTTTTCATTGGCAAGTTGTAAAAATCTAACAAAGCCTGTTTTCTAAAGGCATAAACACCTTTATGTTTAAAATATTTTACATCTACACTTTTATCACGAGGATACGGAATTGGGCTTCTTGAAAAGTATAATGCAAAATCACTTTGGTCGAGAACAACCTTTACCGTGTTTGGGTTATTTATCTCATCTTCATTTGTAATATGCACCATTAATGAAGCTAAATCGACTTCATTTTTAGAATCATTTTTAAAAACATTAATAAGTTTTTTAAGCGATTCTTCGTCTGTAAAAGGTTCGTCGCCTTGCACATTAACCACTACATCAACATCTAAATGCTCTACCGCTTCAGCAATTCTGTCGCTGCCACATTCGTGTTCTTTTATGCTCATTATAGCTTTTCCACCATTATTCACAACCTCATTGTAAATAATATCGCTATCGGTTACCACAAAAACATCATCGAATAAGTTTGTTTTAACAGTCGCTTCATAAGTTCTACGAATTACTGTTTTTCCGCCTAAGTCTTGCATTAATTTCCCTGGAAAGCGCGATGCACTGTACCTTGCAGGAATCATTGAAATAATTTTCATTTGAAATTAAAAAAATTGAACATCAAAAATACTTAATTTTTAAGTGGTTTTAGCAACTGACTTCTTAAACTTTTTATAGATTTTATAAATAAGGAATAAAATTACCACTACGAGCAGGATAGCTAAAAAAGGGATAAAAATAGAAACTACAGACATAATTGCCGATGTACTAGTTTCAATTAATGCTACTACAGGATTTGCTATTCCTGCTGTTGTAGCTGTTGATGCTAGCCGTGTTGTAGATGAAGAGCCTGCCACTAGCGAAGCAGTACCTCCACCAGCAATTATAGCTAATGCCCAAGTGACTACCGGACTTAAATCTGCAACTGTTGATAGCATTACGGCTGTTCCTGCTATGGCTGCTAAAGGAATGGCTATACTATCTAGCAAATTATCTACATAAGGAATAAAATAGGCAAAAACTTCTACTAAAGTTGCAACGCCAAGTGTTACTAGTGCCGGTGTACTAGCTATCCATTGCCAAGATTCGTTTAATACCCAAACATCGAAATAGGCTGCTAAACTTAGTGCAAATAATGGTAAAAACACACGAAACCCAACCGATGCCGATAAACCTACGCCTAAACAAACACTAATTATGGTTTCTGCTGTCATAATTCAATCCTCTTCAAAAAATTCGTTTTTAAAACCTATAAGGTACAATTTTTCTTTAGCACGCGTTACCGCTGTGTACAACCAACGCATATAGTCTTTATCTGGGCCATTTGGTAAATATGGTTGCTCTATAAAAACGGTATTCCACTGCCCACCTTGCGATTTATGACAAGTTATAGCATATGAGAACTTAATTTGCAAGGCATTAAAATATTTATTAGCCTTAACTTTTAAAAATTTTTTGTATTTGGCCGTTTCTTCTTCGTAATCTTTCATTACTTCTTGATATAAACGGTTGGAATCGTCGTAAGATAAAGAGGGAGTTTCGGCATCAATAGTATCTAAAAGCAAAACAGTTTCAAAAGGTTTCATTTTGGGGTAATCTACCATGCGAATTTTAACTTCGGCAAAGCGAAAACTATAAAGTTCCTTTAGTGCATAAATTTCTAATACTTCAATAATATCTCCATTTGCAATAAATCCAGCCTCGGTAGTTGGTTTAATCCAGAAATAATTATTTTTTACTACCATTAAATAATCGCCGGCAGTTAATTCATTTTCGTTAAATAAAATTCGATTTCTAATCTGTTGATTGTACAAATTAGCGCGTTTATTACTTCGAACAATTATAGCGGTATCTTCTTTACCATGGTTGCTATACGAATCGTTAATAGCATCCATAATTTCGTAACCATCAACAAGTCGAATAATATCTTTAAATGGCTTCACATCAAATTTAAAATCTTCAAAAAAATCGTTAGCTAAATGGTCGCGTAATACCGTAGCATTTACTAAAATTCCAGAATCTTGTTCTTGACGTACTACTTCATCTAATTCCATTTTAGTAACGTCTTTATTATAATTTAAGCCTAAAGTATTTTCATTTAAAGCCGGACTTACATCTAATTTTACCGGTGGTAACTGCGCAGTATCTCCAATTAATAAAAGTTTGCATTGATGCCCTGAATATACGTATTGCATTAAATCGTCTAGTAACGACCCGTTTTCGAATAGTTTGGAGTCTCCTGGTGTATCAGGTATCATGGAGGCTTCATCAACAATGAATATGGTGTTTTTATGTTTATTAGGTTGCAACACAAACTTAACCCCACCCCCACGTTCTTTTCTAGGAAAATATATTTTTTTATGAATGGTAAATGCTTCCTTACCGGAATAATTAGCAATAACTTTTGCGGCTCTTCCTGTAGGTGCCATTAATACAGCACTTTTTTTTGCTTTCCATAAATTGGTAACAATTGTACCTATAATTGTTGTTTTTCCTGTACCTGCATACCCCTTTAACAGGTACAAATCATCTTTATTTTTGTTAAAAATGAATTCTGAAAGTTGCTGTAAAACAATATCTTGTTTTAATGTGGTTTGAAACGGAAAATGTTGTTTTATAAGCTTATAGAATTCTGGAGCGGTCATTAATCAATATATAGGATTATAAAATATTCAAAGATATAAATGATTTTTACTACTATAAGCTTTTACGATTAAAAAAAAATTGTAGATTTGCTAAACACCAATTAATAATTTACAAATTAAAAACATATTATGTTAACATTCATTTTTATTGCAGTTGCAGTGATTTTAGGTACAATTGGCTTGGTTTGGTTAATTGACAAATTTATCCCATCAAAATTTAAACCATTTTTAAACATACTGCTTTGGATTTTAATAGCCTTTTTAGGTTATAAAACGTATATGTCTGTTTACGAACCAATTAAATTTAACAAAGTAAAAAATAAGCGTTACGCACAAGTTATTGAAAGTTTAATAGATATTAGAGACTCTCAATTAGCACATAAAACAGTTACTGGAAAATTTGCTGATAATTTTGACGGTTTAATTAAATTTATTGATACTGCCCAATTTACTATTACTGAACGTCGTGACACTTCTGTAGTAGACGAAGTACTAACGAAGCAATTTGGAGTAGATATGAAAAAATCAATTGTATTAATTGATACTTTAGGATACGTACCTGTAAAAGATTCTTTATTTAAAAACTCTAACCGCTATAAAACTATGATGAATGTACCTGTTGGTGAAGAAGGCGCTAAGTTTAAAATGGACGCTGGATTTATTATGCAAAACAAAATAAACATTCCTGTTTTTGAAGCATCGGTTGCAAAAAATGTTATTTTATTTGATCAAGATAAAGATTTATTAGTACAAGAAAACCAAGTAGTTTCGGTTGATGGTGTGAATGGAGATGCTCTAAAAGTTGGATCTATGAACGAAGTTAAAACTGGAGGAAACTGGCCAAAAACATATGGCGCTGCAGAATAAAAAAATAATAAAATTATCTAATTCAGAATTGTCCATTCAAATAAGTTTGAGTGGACTTTCTTTTTGTATTTTAAATAGAGAGACAAACACCATTACTTTTTTAAAAGATATTTGTTTTCCTAAAAAAAGAAATCATTTTGAGCTTTTAGATACACTTAAAAACGAATTCGATACAGAGGCCGTTTTAAATAATTCGTTTTCTGAGGTAAATGTAATACACGACAACGAATTAGCAACACTTGTCCCAAAACCTTTATTTAGCGAAGATCTGCTTGCCGATTATTTAAAATTTAACACTAAAATTTTAAAATCAGATTTTATAACCTTTGATAATATTAAAATTAACGATAGTGTTACCGTTTATGTTCCATACATTAACATAAATAATTTTATTTACGATAAATTTGGCAGGTTTACTTACAAACATATTTCAACAGTTTTAATTAATGCCATTTTAAAAACCGACATAAATTTTAATGTACCAAAAGCTTATGTTCATGTTAGTAAAGAGCATTTTGAGATTGTAATTGTACAAAACAAAAAACTGCTACTCTATAATTCGTTTTTTTACAATACAAAAGAAGATTTTATTTATTACATTTTGTTTTGTATCGAGCAACTTCAATTAAATCCAGAAACCATTAACTTGATTTTCTTAGGAAATATAGATGCTTACGACGATATTTATGTTATAACCTATAAATACATACGACTTGTATTTTTTGGAGACCGCGAAGACGAATATAAATACGCCCTAGATGCACAACCCAAAAACAACCATAGTAATTACAGTATAATATCCAGTTTTTAATGCGAATTATTTCAGGACAATACAAAAGCCGCAAAATTATTGCACCAAAAAATCTCCCAGTTCGTCCAACCACAGATATGGCGAAAGAATCTCTGTTTAATATAATAAACAACAATTACTATTTCGATGATATATCTGTACTCGATTTATTTGCCGGGACTGGTAATATAAGTTACGAATTCGCGTCACGAGGTACCGAAAACATTACCTGTGTAGATCAAGATTTTGGATGCATAAAGTTTATAAATCAAACAGCAGAAAAATTTGAAATGCCAATAAACACAATTAAAAGCGATGTGTTTAAATATCTAGAAAAAGCAACTGGCAACTACGATATAATTTTTGCAGATCCGCCATATAACTTTCCAGACGACCAATTCTTAAAAATACCAGAACTCGTATTCGCTAATAATTTATTAAGTGAAAATGGTATGCTAATAGTAGAGCATTCAAAACACACAAGTCTAGAACAAGCAACACATTTTAGCTATCAAAAAAGTTACGGTGGCAATGTTTTTAGCTTCTTCGAAATAGAATCAGAATAAAATGGAAAACCCTTCTTGCAATAACAAGAAGGGTTTATTTTTTTAAGTAAATCTATAAGCCGAATTCTGTATGTTCTAAACTTGTTTCAGAATCTCATCCACAAGAAAAACACCCCTATCATTTATCTGCGAGCACTGTTACCAGTACACTTTAGCTGCCTACCCTCCAACAATCGAGCGTGCCGCCCTCAAACGTTGGTTTACATGACATTGCACCACATAGAGTTTACCCGGTTTCACTACAGCATTACCTGTACATACTTTCTGTTGCACTTTTCCTAGCCTCACGACTGATGGCCATTAACCACTATGTTGCACTACGGTGTTCGGACTTTCCTCTAAATACCCAATCAAGTTGGGCATTTAGCGATAAGGCAATCTACTCGCCGCAAAAATACAACACAAAACAACCAAAAAACAACTAAAACCAAAATAATAATTTGGGCATTACCCACAAGGGGTCGGGCTATACGTTGCAAGTCCGCGCTCGTACCTCGCTGTGGGCTTTCCACTGCTATCCCTAATGCAGCTTGCACGATAAAAAATATTGTTAATAACTCCTATTAAAATCTATTTTTAATATTCTAAATTCTAAACATGAATTTTTAACTTTGTTATCCACAAAAAAGCAAAAATAAACCTTTGGAACACTTTATAGTATCTGCACGTAAATACCGCCCACAAACGTTTAAAGACGTTGTAGGCCAGCAGGCTATAACCAATACTTTGCTTAATGCCATCGAAAATAATCATTTAGCCCAAGCCCTATTATTTACAGGGCCACGTGGAGTTGGTAAAACCACTTGTGCACGTATTTTGGCAAAAATGATAAATAGCGACGGACAAGAAAACGAAGAAGAAGACTTTGCCTTTAATATTTTCGAGCTCGATGCCGCATCAAATAACTCCGTTGATGATATTCGTAACCTAACCGATCAAGTTCGTATACCACCGCAAGTAGGTAAATACAAAGTGTATATTATTGACGAGGTACACATGTTATCTCAAGCCGCTTTTAATGCCTTTTTAAAAACTTTAGAAGAGCCACCAAAACACTGTATTTTTATACTAGCAACTACCGAAAAACATAAAATAATACCAACTATTTTATCGCGTTGTCAAATCTTCGATTTTAAACGAATTACAGTAACCGATGCCAAAGAATACCTTAAATATATTGCCGAAGAGCAAGGTGTAACCGCCGAAGACGATGCACTGCATATTATTGCTCAAAAAGCAGATGGCGCCATGCGCGATGCCTTATCAATATTCGATCGTGTGGTTAGTTTTTCTGGTAAAAACCTAACCAGACAAGCCGTAACCGAGAACTTAAATGTTTTAGACTACGAAACCTATTTCGAAAGTACCAACCTAATTCTGGAAAACAAAATACCAGATTTACTGCTGCATTTTAATAAAACCCTATCAAAAGGTTTCGATGGGCACCATTATATTGCTGGTTTAGCATCTCATTTTAGAGATTTATTAGTTTGTAAAGCTCCAGAAACAATTCCGTTGCTAGAAGTTGGCGACGAAACAAAAACCAAATATTTAGAGCAATCTAAAAAAGCCTCGCAAACCTTTTTATTAAAAGGTATCGATTTAGCAAACGACTGCGATCTCAAATACAAATCCAGTAAAAATCAGCGATTACTCGTTGAACTCTGTTTAATGCAATTAGCCTCTATCACTTTCGATGGAGAAAAAAAAAAATAGCAGACATTACATAATCCCTGCTTCTTACTTTAAAAAACTAGGTGTAAAACCTGTACCTGTAGACGTAAAAAAGGCTGAAGAATCTTCAGCAAAAGCACAACCAACTCAAACTACTAGTAAAACAAAACAACCTGAACCACAAGAAAACAAAACGCCAAAAATAATTTTAAATGCACAAACCAAACGTGCATCAGCTTTATCGCTAAGTAGTATTCGAGCAAAAAAAGTTCACCTAGAAAAACAAAAAGAAGTTGTTGTAAATGAGGATGATTTACCAAAAGAACCTTTTACAGAAAAAGAACTCATTATTGCCTGGAATGAATACGTCGAAATTATTAAGAAAAAAGGTAAGCATAATTTAGCCTCTATTTTATCTATAGACACACCTAAGGTTACAAATAGCACAACTATAAATCTTGTTTTTCCTAACGAAACCAATAAAATTGAAGTTGAACGTTCTCAACATAATTTATTGCAATACATTAGAAAAAAATTAAGCAATTACGATATTTCCCTTAATATAAAAATTAACGAAGTATTAGAAAAAAAATACGCATACACAGGTCAAGAAAAATTCGAGAAGCTTAAAGAGAAAAATCCAAACATAGCCCTTTTAAGAAAAACCTTCGATTTAGATGTTTAAAAATTTAAAATACCGTGCTCCTGTTCTTTTACTAATTCTGTTATCAATAATATTATTTAATTGTGATGGCAGAGAAAGAGCTTACAAAACCAATGCTGATATTTTAAAAGAAAACAAGTTATTTAAAAGCTTTAGTGAAACAATAAATTACATACCCAAACAACCTGTTATAATTATAACCGACACTATTTTAAACAATGGCTTCAATATAAAAATTAACTACCATTCCATTGAAGATGCTCCACTAATTATAGACAAATTAAGCAAAAATGACACGCTGCAAAAAACTGTGTATAAAAACTTTGAAGCGCAAATTACAGTCTCAAAAATTAATAGTTTACCGCATCAATTTTTAGTAAACAAATCTAGTTTTAGTAATTTTGAAAATAATGATTTTTTTAACAAAGCTATAATGCAGTATGTTTGGATAGATTTTGAAGCATCAACCAAAAACACAATTTGCTTAAACACAGCATTTCATATTCCTGAAACAGAAAATTATAGAGACTTTGTAATTTCAATTAATAAGTTTGGAATTATACAAATTAAAGAAAAACAACTAACGCAAAATATTATATAATTATGTTAGGCTTAAAATTACCAACAGACCCTCGTTGGGTAAATATTGTAGAAAAAAATATTGAAGAAATACTTACAGATCATGCTTTTTGCGAACAAAAGGCGACAAGTACAGCTATTTCTTTAATTGTTAGTTTTCCAGAATATACAGAGCTAGTTCAAGAAATGACAGCTTTAGTTAAAGAAGAAATTAGCCATTTTAAAATGGTACATGATATTATTATAAAACGTGGATGGGTATTAGGTAGAGATCGTCGCGACGACTATGTAATAGAGCTACTTAAGTTTTTCCCTAAAGGAGGCAGCAGAACAACACAGTTAGTACATCGTTTACTTTATGCTGCTTTAATAGAAGCTAGAAGTTGTGAACGCTTTCGCTTATTATCGGAAGAGTTAGATGATAAAGAATTAGCTACTTTTTATAAAAACCTAATGGTAAGCGAAGCTAACCACTACACTATGTTTTTAGGTTTTGCTAGACAATATGGAGACCGAAAGGAAGTTGATAAAAAATGGCAAGATCTTTTAGACTACGAAGCCCAAATAATGAAAAACTTAAGTAAAAAGGAAACTATACACGGTTAAAACTTGTAACCAATACCTATTTGTATATTGGTGTTTCTTGCTTCTGTACTTAATTTATCATCAAAAATATTGCTAATTCCGTAAGTATAACGAACATCGGCAAACAATGCATAATTAATTTTATAAGTTACACCACCAACACCAGAATACGCAAAGTTTTTTATACCATCTTCATATTTATGAACTTTTAAACTTACTTGCGGGCCTAAACCAATACTAACTTTTTCGGTAATGCTAACATTCATTAAAATTGGCATTTGTATATAATCTAAATGCAAAGTTTCTTCGTTTGCTCCTTCTGCCGAAAATTGTAATTCTGGAGAAATAGCTAATTTATTAGATAAAGCAATTTCCGCGAAAGCGCCAAAATAAATGCTATTTCTATGCTTATTTGGTACTTCAGGATGTTCCTTAAAATCTAAATTCGAAATATTTAATCCACCACGAACACCATATTTAACACCTTTAAACATTGGTACTTTCTTCTTAGGAGTTTTTATTGCAGTAGAATCTACATTTTGAGAGTAGCTAAAAAAAGTAATTGAAAGTAGTAAAGCAGAAAGTAATATTTTATTCATAATCAATAGCATTGGGAATAAATTCAAAAATCTAATATAGATGAATATGAGAAAATAAAACAATTATAAAAGGTGAAATGCAAAATTTTACTGTGTATTGCTTGAAACAGTATCGTAATAGATGCTTTTTATTATTCCGTCTGATAGTCCAATTTTAGGAACATAAATATTTTTGGCACCACTCCATTTCATTGCTGTTAAATAAATGCGCATTGCTGGAATAATTACATCTGCTCTATCTTGATTTAAATTAAGCTCTGTTATACGCTCTTCGTAGGAGTAACGCTGTAAAGTATTGTAATATGATGTCATGTAGAAAAAAGACAAAGGTTTACCAATGGCTTTTCCTGAAATTTTAAAAATTTTGTTTATGTTTCCACCAGAACCAATTACATCTATTTTTTCGTAACCAATAGTGTTCTGGCTAATCCAAATTTGCAATTCTTGCCAGGTTTCGTTTTGTACCATATCGTTTAGAAGCCTTACCGTGCCAATTTTAAACGACCTTGAAGCCTTTTGTTCACCTTGATCTATAATTGTAAACTCGGTACTACCTCCCCCAACATCTACGTATAAATAGGTTTTGGTTTGGTCTATAAATTTATTTAAATCTGTTGCAGCAATAATTGCAGCTTCTTCTTCACCATTAATAATATCAATACTTATTCCAGAATGTTCATAAATTAAATCGACTATTTTTTTACCATTTTCTGATTCTCGCATTGCAGAAGTTGCGCAAGCTTTATACTTTACTACCTTATGTGTTTTCATTAACATTTTAAACGCCAGCATAGTATCTAGCATGCGTTGTGTGTTTTCTTTTGATATTTTATTTTTTATAAACACATCTGCACCTAAGCGAATGGGCACACGAACTAATGAATTTTTTTTAAATTGAACTGGCTTCCCTTTTTGTTCAATAATGTTAGATATAAGTAATCTTACAGCATTCGAACCAATATCGATAGCTGCATATTTTTTTATAGATAGCATGCTATTCGTTTAATTTTTTTAAATAGTAATCGTAAAGTGCAAACTGTGAACGCACTTTTTCTTTATTGTTTTCTCGATAAGTATTGTCTTGCGTTTGATTTATTAATCTTGCTTTAACATTATCGTTCCAGCTTATATTAAAAGTTTCTATAATTTCTCGTTTAATGTCTTCATCGTAAATAGGACAGCTTACTTCTACTCTATTTTCAATATTTCTTGTCATCCAATCTGCAGATGAAATATATAATTTAGTATCACCGTTGTTGCCAAAAATGTATACCCTGGAGTGTTCTAAAAACTTATCTATAACACTTATTACCTCAATATTTTCACTCATTCCTTTAACTCCTGGGATTAAACAACATAAACCACGTACTATTAACTGAATTTTTACACCTGCATTACTTGCTTCATATAATTTATCTACCATTGTGTAGCTAGATAAGCTATTCATTTTTAAACGAATAATACCTTCATTCCCATTTTTAACATGTTCAATTTCTGCATCAATTAACTTAAAAAGCGATTTTCTGGTAAAATGTGGAGAAACAATTAGGTGTTTGTAACTTTGTATTCTGTAATTAGTTACAAAAAATTCAAATATTTTAATTACGTCTTTTAAAATTTTTTGACTTGAAGTAAATAAAGTATAATCTGTATAAATTTTAGCGGTAGATTCGTTGAAGTTTCCTGTACTTATAAAACCATATCTTTTTATTTTATTATTTTCTTCACGTTCAACCACACATATTTTGCTGTGTACTTTTAATCCTGCAACACCAAAAATTAGGTTTACACCTTCACTTTTCATTTGTTCTGCGTATGCAATATTTGCTTGCTCATCAAATCTTGCACGAAGCTCAATTACTACTGTTACAGATTTTCCATTGATTGCTGCATTTATTAATGCACTAGCCACATGAGAAATTTCTGCTAAACGATAAATAGTAATTTTGATGGTTTTTACTCGTGGGTCTAAAGCTGCTTCGCGTAAAAATTTAACAACATAAGAAAATGTTTGATAAGGCGCATGCAACAAATAGTCTTTTTTGTTTATGGCGGCAAATAAACTTTCTTGAAGACTTAACCCTTTAATTGGTAAAGCTTCAATTTTATCGTACATTAAATCTGTTCTGCCTAAACTTGGGAACCCCATGTAATCTCTACGGTTATGGTAACGCCCTCCTGGAATTATACTATCGGTTTTATCAATACCCATTTTAGACATTAAATTCTGTAAAGTATCCTCGTCAATGGTTTTATCGTATACAAAACGAACGGGCTCACCTATTTCACGATGTTTTACACTTTCTGAAATTTTATCTATAAAACTTTTACTTAAATCGCTATCAAAATCTAATTCACCATCACGAGTAATTTTTATCATATGTGCCGAAACACTTTTATAATCGAATATGCTAAAAATATCTGACAAACAATATCTTAGTAAGTCGTCTATCATTATAATAAAATCTTTACCCTCTTGCTTTGGTAATTGTATAAACCTTTCTATGTTTTTAGGTATTTCTAATAATGCATACTGTTTATCACCAGTTTTCATTATCATTTTAACTGCTAAGTAAGCCGCACTGTCTTTTAAGTTTGGCAGATTAACATTATCATTTAAAATAATTGTTACTAAACCGGGGCTAACTTTTCTGAGAAAATATTTTTTTACAAAATCATGCTGATTTTGAGTTATTTGATGCTCTTTTATTATAAAGATATTTTCATCTTCAAGCTGCTCTTGAATTATTCTTAAAATATTAGAACTTTCGGCTTGTTGTTTAATTACTATTTGAGTAATAATTTCTAGAAGTTCTTTTGCTCGAATTCCTCCAAGTTCGTTTTTACCACCTTTTCCTGCTTCTACAATACGCTTTACGGTGGCATAGCGCACTTTAAAAAATTCATCTAAATTATTTGAAAAAATACCAACAAAACGAAGTCTTTCTATTAATGGTACAGTTATATCTGAGGCTTCTTGTAATACTCTTGCATTAAATTGTAACCAACTTATTTCTCTGTTTATATAATTATTGGTTACAGCGTCTGTTTTACTCATCTATTAGTATTGAATTTTTTATTTAGTAGAAACAAATATATTCTTTTTAAGGCAAAAGCTAAGTTAAAATAATGCTACTATTTTATTAAAGAGAAAATTATTTTAAATCTTTCGGAAAAATAGTTTTTATAGTTTTCCCTTGTTTTAATTCTCTCCATGTATCTATCTTAAATTCTAAAATGCTAACTCCACAAGTTGGAATATTATCAAAATACAAACTACCATAAGTATTAACAAAATTTGTAATGGCATGATTGTGCCCAAAAATTATTAAATGGTTAACTGAATTAGAACAATTTTCAATGATTTTGACTAAGTTTTCTCCTGTAAAATCGTATAAGTCAGAATTTAATGAGCAATTATTTTTATCTATTTTTAAGTTTTCAATAAAAATATTAGCCGTAGTTTTTGCTCTTATAGCATTACTTGAAATTAGGTAATCAAACTTTAAGTTTAAATTAATCAAGTATTTAGAAACTAATTCTGCATCTCTAAAACCTTTGGAGTTTAAGGGCCGTTTGCGATCTGTAACTTCATGTTCCCAAGAAGATTTAGCATGCCTTACAATTGTTATTTTTTTCATATTTATCGATAAAATGAGTTGCTATATCGATAAATGTTTTCTAATCGATAAAATTCGTGTTATTTGTTTATAAAATTATAAAAATTTAATCTTTAAATAAAATAAATATTGAATCGCTATAAAGCTTTTTATCACGACAATCTACCTATAACGAGCTGTTAAACGATTTTATAAGTTATTTAACATTTTTTTTTTACTTAAATACATGATATGTTTTGTTTTGTTTATACCTACAAAGATAAATCGTATGACCCTGAATCAAAATTTTCGAATTCAATTTAAAAGCTGTTCTACGGTTTTGCTCCCTTTATTTTCTCCCTCTGAAAAATATAAAAAATCTTTAGTTACTTTAATAAAATAGAGAGTAATTAAAATTTAAAACTTAGGTCTATATAAACTAATGAAAAATATGAAAAATAAATACAATTATATTTCATTAAACAAATTAAAAATATTTTCTGTATGGATTATTATTTTTATCATAAAGTTTACCAATGCACAACAAGCACCATCTATACAAACTGGGGTTACTTTTCAATGGATGGCAGCTCAACCATTAACAACTAGCGAAGCTGAAATTGAGTCTGTTACAATTAATGGGGTTTTATATAACACTTTTGTGGTTCCCTCTGAATATGAATTAACCAGACTAGGACCAGATGGTAATGCAAATAATAAAATTATAGAAAATGGAATAACATTAGCAAATTCAAGTGCAGATCCAAACTGGAACATTTTGGCGCTAGAAGCATTCAAAGATAAAAATTTAAATCATATTTTTGATGCTAGCGGTAATGGGGCTAACATATGCAATGATTTTGATGCGCTTGAAACTACTTACGCTCAAAAACAAACAATTTTTTATGAAAATCCTATTCCATCAAACGATGGTGGTGTTTTGGCTGTAACTGAGAAAGGAGGAAATAATTGTTATTATATTGAGGTTTGGGGAACGCCAGTTGGCGGTGGTCCTGAACAAAAATTAGGACAGACATTTGTAAGAAATAGCGGAGATTACTATGGTTCGGGTTTTGCAGCACCAAATACTGGTTCTGATTATTGGAAATCTGGAAGGCAAAATCATAATGGCCAATCAATAGCTATCGCTCTTTTCTACTTAAATAACCTAGCACCTACTGGATCATTAATAACAAAAATTGAATTTGTAGGAGCAACAAGAGATCATGGGGATGGGAAGTTTTTTCTACTTCAAAAATATGCTGTAGATCAGCAATTGATTGAATGTTTAGATGAAACATATAATGGCGATTTAAAAGTTATAAATAATGAACCAACAAATTCAACATACACTTTAATTTCAGGTCCATCATCTCCTGGTGAATCTTTTAATTTTAATACAGACGGAACATATACCTATGAACCTTCTCAAGGATTTATCGGTGATGTTTCTTTTACATATCAATTATGTTTACCTGACCCAAATACAGATGTATGCGATTTAGGAACGGTTATTTTATCATACGTTGATTTACCTCCTGAACCTAGTTATGAAATTGATTGTACTGGGGGTGACGATAATTTCACACTCACTATAACTAATCCTTTAAATACAGACTCCGATCCTAATCAGTATGAATATTCTATAGACGGGATCAATTATCAAGCTTCACCAATATTTTCAGGTTTACTAGAAGGCACTTATACAATAACAGTAAAGAGTACTTATACTGATTGTGTTAGAACGGCTGCTTCTGATGCAGAGTTAGTTAATGACATTGAAGCACCTACAGGAACTGCTCCATCAGGTGAAACAGGTGTTAACTTATGTATGGACGATGCAGAGTCAACCTACCCTTTTGAAACTACATCCATAGCCTCAAATTATTCAGACTACTGTAGTGAAAACTTAACCATAAATCTTATAAACACAGTCTTATCTGGAGATAATTGTGCATGGACATTAACATATACATACGATGTTATTGATTCCTCTGGAAATAAACTAGAAAATGAAACTATAGTTTATTCTGGAAGCGACCAAAGTGCCCCAACAGGTTCTGCTCCAATGGGTCAATCAGACATAAATCTATGTTCTGCTGATGCTATATCAAATACTCCATTCAGTGATACAATAATCGCTTCTTATTATTCTGACAACTGTTCAAACGTTACAATAACTTTAAAAAATACTGAACTTAACGGTAATGATTGCTCTTGGAGTTTAAAATATACTTATGACGTATTAGATGAATGTGGTAATAAATTAGAGAATGAAAGCATTACACATACTGGAGGTAATCAAACCCCTTTAAGTTTTTTATCAGAAGCTAGTGATTTTACTGTTGAATGTAACGGAGATAATTCTGAAGACTTGCAAAATTGGATAAACAATCATGGGGGTGCTACCATCAACAGTACTTGTTCATCAATAACTTGGTCTGATGATTATTCTGATATTGATATTGATTGTGGTATTGCAGGAACTGGTATGGTTACATTTACGGCTACAGACTCGTGTGGTAATTCTATTTCATCATCAGCAACATTCACTGTTGAAGACACTACTGCTCCAATCATAGATATAGAAGCTAGCGACTTAACAGTTGAATGTGACGGCTCTGGTAACACTTCTGACATTAACAATTGGCTAACAAGTAATGGTGGAGCTTCAGCTTCTGATAACTGCTCTTCTGTTACATGGACCAATGATTATTCTGCCTTATCTGATGAATGTGGTGCTACTGGTTCTACTACTGTAACTTTTACGGCTACTGATGCTTGTGGTAATGAAACCATAACAACTGCAACATTCACTGTTGAAGACACTACTGCTCCAATTATAGATATCAATGCAAACGATTTAACGGTTGAGTGCGATGGCTCTGGAAACACTTCTGATATTAATAATTGGCTGACAAGTAATGGTGGAGCTTCAGCTTCTGATAACTGCTCTTCAGTCACATGGACTAATGATTATACTGCTTTATCTGACGACTGTGGTTCTACTGGCTCTACTATTGTAACTTTTACAGCTACTGATGACTGTGGTAATACAACAACTACAACCGCTACTTTTACCATTGTAGACACTACAGCTCCTAGCATAAACACTCAAGCTAATAACATTGTAGTTGAGTGTGATGGCTCTGGCAACAATAACGATATTCAAGATTGGTTAAATAATAACGGAGGTGCTGTTGCTTCTGATGAATGTTCTACAATTACTTGGACAAATAATTACGATGGTACAACTTCAGACTGTGCTAATGCAATTACTGTAACGTTTACTGCTACCGATGAATGTGGAAATTCTTCAACTACTTCTGCAACATACGCTATTGAAGATACAACTCCACCAACTTTAAATAGTTTGGCCAGCGACTTAACAGTTGAGTGCGATGGAGAAGGCAATATTTCAGAATTCAACACTTGGTTAACAAACAACGGAGGAGCTAGTGCCTCAGATGATTGTTCGGCCATAACATGGTCTAACAACTACACTTCTTTTTCAGATGAATGTGGTACTACTGGTTCGGCCACTGTAACATTTACAGCTACAGATAGTTGTGGTAATGAAAATAAAACTACTGCAACATTTACTATACAAGATACTACCGCACCAGAATTACCTGAAGCACCAGCAGATATTACTTATGAATGTATTGAGGATGTTCCTAATCCTGAAACATTAACAGCTACAGATAGTTGTTCAGGGGATTACACAATTACAGGTACTGACATTATAGATGAAACAGACTCTTGTAACATAATTATAACAAGAACATGGACTTTTACTGATAGCTGCAATAATACAAGTTCTGTATCACAAACTATAACAGTAAAAGATACCACACCGCCAGTACTAGTTTTACCAAATAATGTTTCTGCTGAATGTAGTAATGATTTATCTCCAATTTCTTTTGGAAGTGCAACAGCTACAGATAATTGTGATACTAATCCAATAATTACATTTAGTGATGTAATTACAAACGGATCTTGTTCCGGTACGTATTCAATTACCAGAACCTGGATGGCTACAGATTCATGCAACAATACAACAACTGCCGACCAAACTATTTCAGTTTCTGATACTACAGCCCCTGAATTTGATCAAACCGAATTACCACAAGATGTTACTGTTGAATGTGATGCCATTCCAGAGACCATAACCTTAACAGCTACTGATAATTGCAGCGAGGCAACAGTTACTTTAGATGAAGAAATTATCTCAGGAAATTGTGAACAAAATTATACTATAATACGCACTTATACTGCTACAGACGAATGTGGATTAACAAGAACTCATATTCAAACAATTACAGTTCAAGATACTACACCACCAGAATTTGTTGAACTATTGCCTTTAGCTAATATTGTAGTTGAATGCGATGCGGTTCCAACTCCAGAAATCCTTACAGCTACAGATACTTGTAGTTCTGCAACTGTAACAGTAAACGATACTCGAACAGATGGTACATGTGAAAATAACTATACACTAGCACGTACCTGGATAGCCACTGATGCTTGTGGTTTAACTACATCTTTTACCCAAAATATAGTTGTACAAGACACCACTGCTCCTACTTTTAACGAAAGCCTGCCTAGAGATATAACCGTGGAATGTAATGAAATTCCTGAAGCCGAAAACCTTACTGCTTCAGACAATTGTGGAAGCGCTACCGTTACTGTTGAAGACACTATTACAAACGGAAATTGTCCATCATCATATATAATAACTCGTGTTTGGATTGCTACAGATGAATGTGGATTAACTTCAAATCACATACAAACCATAACAGTTCAAGATACAACTGCACCTCAACTTGCTAGTCCTTTTGATGAAACCTTAGATATAAGTTGTACAGATATACCTGATATACCAAACTTAGAATTCTCTGATAATTGTTCGGAAAACTTAACTGTAAACTATGAAGAAGAAAGCTCTTTTGAAGATAATGTTTTTGAGGATTATGTCATTACAAGAACATGGACAGTTATAGATGAATGTGCAAATCAAGCAATATTCACTCAAACACTTAATGTTACTTTAGATGAAATTTATTCTGAAATTGTTGCGCAAGATGTTTGTTACGATAATGGTGCTGTAAATTTAGATGATACTCTAACAAGTGACATTAACTTAAATGGTACTTGGGAAATTATAGAAGGAAATACAAATGCGACATTAACAGGTAATATTTTCGATCCTACTAATCTTCAGTTAAGTGAAGACTTTTTACCAGAAAGCGGCGGTATAGATTATAGATTTAGATACACCACAACAGATCAAGGATGTTTAAGTGTAACAGAAGTAACCATGAATGTTCATGCAGATTGTGTTGTACTACCATGTGGAGAAAACGATATTAAAATCTCAAAAGCTATAACACCTAACGGCGATGGTTATAATGATACTTTTGATATAGAAGGAATTGATTTATGTGGTTTTGTTGCAGAGGTTAAAATATTTAATAGATGGGGAGCTTTAGTATTCGAATCTAATAATTACACTTTAGGTAGTACAGAAACATCTGGTGCCCATGGCGATTGGGATGGCAGTTCTCCAAATTCATCGGTTGGAACTTCGGGTAAATTACCAAATGGAACTTATTATTACATTATTAAATTAAGAGATAGCGGATTAAATGCTTTAACCGGCCCTATTTATTTAGGAACTAAATAAAAACTTAACCTATGAGACTGTTAAAAATTACAATATTCGCAATTGCCTTGTTAAGCTCTATAACTAGTAAAGCACAACAATTACCGCAATTCACTCAATACATGTATAATACAATATCTATTAATCCTGCTTATGCCGGTAGTAGAGAAGCTTTAAGCATTGTAGGCTTACACCGTAGCCAATGGGTTGGCTTTAAAGGAGGTCCAATAACACAAACGCTATCAATACACACTCCTTTAAGAAACGATAGGATTGGTTTAGGATTATCATTTATTGAGGATGATTTAGGTCCACAAAATTTCTCGTACTTATATGCAGACTTTTCATATGCAGTACCAACTGGTCGAGAAGGTAAATTAGCATTTGGTATAAAAGGAGGTTTTACACAATTTAGTTTCGACTCAGATTTTAGATTAGAGGAATCTAACTTAAGCGATCCTTTAATCTATGGTACAGAAGATAGATGGTCACCAAATATTGGTGCTGGTATTTATTGGAGCACAAACAGAATTTATGCTAGTTTATCTGCCCCAAGAATATTAAACAACGATTTTAGTAACCGAAATAACGATATTGAAGCATTAGAAAGAATTAGTTATTATTTTACTCTTGGCGGAGTAATTGATTTAAGTCAATCTATAAAATTTAAGCCTGCCGGTTTAATAAAAGCAACAAATGGGGCGCCACTTTCGTTCGATTTAACTGCTAATTTCTTGTTTATCGAGAAGTTTTGGGCAGGAGCTTCCTATAGAATAAATAATGAAACAGCAGCAATTGGTGGCATTGTTGATTTTCAAATATCTAGACAATTAAGAATAGGCTATGCCTATGAAAAACCAATTTCTGAAATTGCAGATTATACAACTGGCACGCATGAAATTTTACTTATTTATGAGTTTAAATTCTTAAATTCTAAATTAAAATCTCCAAGATATTTCTAATATAAACTATTATGAAACAAACTAAATACATATTAGTTGTATTAACTATTTTTATAAGTTTCCCCCTG
Source organism: Neotamlana laminarinivorans (assembly GCF_020523925.1). Lineage (GTDB taxonomy): Bacteria > Bacteroidota > Bacteroidia > Flavobacteriales > Flavobacteriaceae > Neotamlana > Neotamlana laminarinivorans. Next base: position 682,555 of record NZ_JAJAPW010000001.1, read on the forward strand.
TTTTCTCAACAAGGTAAACAAAAACGTGCAGATACACTTTTTAATAAATTTTCATTTGTTAAAGCTGCAAAAGTTTACAGAGAACTTATCGATAAAAATTATAACAGGGATTATGCTACCCGAAAACTTGCAGATTGTTATGCTTATTTGCGGGATCCAAGAAATGCAGCGCGGTATTACAAAACTGCAGTAAAACAAAAAAACGTTCCTGTAGAATATTATTACAAATATGCACAAGCTTTAAGAGGAATAAAAAAATACGATGAATCTCAAGAATGGCTTAAACGTTATAAAGATTCTGGTGGAGTAGTTAATGCAAATGATTTTTCTAAAGATGTAAATTTTATAACTAGTGTTTTTGGAGCAGACCAACAATATTTTTTAGATCGTTTTAGATTTAATTCTAAGTTTAGTGATTTTGGTGCTTTTCAACAAAACGATAAAGTATATTTTACTTCTGCCCGTGATGAAGGTGTTGGTGTAAAACGTTTGTATGGATGGAACGAACAACCGTTTTTAGATGTATATGTAGCAGATGTAAATTCAAAAAAAAATGTTGATTATTCGGCAAAAGTTAAAGGTGACATAAATTCAATTTATCATGATGGTCCTGTAACAATAACAAAAGATGGGAAAACCATGTATTTTTCTAGAAATAATTTCACAAAAAATTCTGAAATTAAAGACAAAAATGGTTTAACCAACATGAAAATTTACAGAGCAACTTTAATTGACGGTGAATGGAAAAACATTGAAGACTTACCAATAAATGGAGATGAATTTTCAACACAGCACCCTGCTTTAAATGTAGACGATTCAAAACTTTATTTCACTTCAGACAGGCCAGGAACTAAAGGAGGATCAGATATTTGGGTAGTAGATATCTTTCCTGATGGTTCTCTACGTAATATAAAAAACATGGGAGCGGTTGTAAATACCGAAAGTGCAGAAGGATTTCCTTTTATTAACAATGAAAACGTATTATTCTTTTCATCCGATGGACATACAGGATTAGGCTTATTAGATATATTTGCTACTATAAAAGATGAAGAAAACAATAATGAAATTTCAAGTGTTATTAACGTTGGTGTTCCTGTAAATTCTAATGCAGACGATTTCTCCTTCAGCATGAATCCAGATGGTATTACTGGTTATTTTGCCTCAAACAGGCGTGGTGGTCGAGGAAGTGACGATATATATGCCTACCACAGAGTACCTATTTTAAACGTTGAAGGTGTAGTTACAGATGCTATAAATGGTAACCCGGTAAAAGGCGCAAAAATTACATTATTTGATGATAAAGGAAACCAAATTGCATTTATGGAAACCGATGAAAACGGTTTCTATCAAATAAATATTGATCGCAACCAAGATTTTAAAATTGTAGCAAGTCAAGATAAATATATAGATGATTACAGAACATTTAACTCTAAAAAAATTCAAACAGAATTAACCTCTATAGCCGCAAATTTATTGTTGAACCCTATACCTAATGTGGCTAAGTTAGCCGACTTAAATAATAAAAATTTAGATTACGAAAATGTAAACGATTCTACAGCAATAAAACAAGCTAAATTAAATCCTATATATTTCAAATTCGAAAAGTATAATATCCAACCCCAATATGCTTTAGAACTTGATAAAATTGTTAAATTAATGACTGTAGATTATCCTGAAATGGCTATTAAAATTGAAGCACATACAGATTCAAGAGGTCCAAAAGAATACAATAAATTCTTATCAGAGAACAGAGCTAAATCAACATATAATTACTTAATTTCTCAAGGTGTAAACCCTGAAAACATTGTTGAATACAAAGGTTATGGTGAAGAAAAACTAATAAATGAATGTGCAGATGGAGTTTCTTGTAGCAAAGAAAAACACCAACTAAACAGACGCACAGAATTTGTTGTTGTAAAAATGGAATAAACCACAAACTTTTTTAATTAAATAAGACCCCATGAGATTAAAATACTCTATAATATATAATATTGCGTTGTTACTAACTGTAGTGAGTTATGCTCAAACCGGGAAACAAAAAAAAGCAGACTATTTATTTGAAAAACTCTCATATTCTAAAGCAGCCGAAACCTATTACGACCTTATTAACAAAAAAATAGATACTATTAATGCCTCAAAAAAATTAGGAGATAGCTACTATAATTTAAGAAACCCAGATAGTGCTGCTGTTTACTATAAAAAAATAGTATCAAATCCAGATATAGATCCTATTTATTATTACAAATATGCACAAGTTTTAAAAGGCATAGAAAATTACGATGAATCTAGAATATGGTTTAAAAAATATGCTGAATCTGGAGGAACTTTAAGTGAAAATTCAAATGATTCTGACTTTTTAAGTAAAGTAAATTCCGATTATTTTTTAAAAGAAGTTAAATTTAATTCCGAATACAGCGATTTTGGCGCTTATGAATTTAATGGAACAATATATTTTGCTTCCAGCAGAAATACAGGAGTTTTAACCAAAAAAAAATATGGTTGGAACGGTCAACCTTTTTTAGATATTTATACTACACAGCAAATAACAGATAGTGTTGTAAGTCATAAAAATAAATTAAAAGGAAAAGTTAATACGGTTTTTCATGAGGGATCATTAACTATTACCAACGATGGCAAAACCATGTATTTTTCTAGAAACGATTTTATAAAAAATAATCGTGGTACAGATGAATTGGGTATCACAAATTTAAAAATCTATAAAGCATCATACATAGAAGGTAAATGGAAAAATATTGAAGAATTACCATTTAATAGTAGTGCTTTTTCAACAGGTCATCCAGCTTTAAATAAAAATAACAACAAGCTTTATTTTACATCAGATAGACCTGGAGGATATGGTGGATCGGATATTTATGTGGTTTCTATCAACGAAAATGGCAATTACAGCAACCCTGAAAACTTAGGAGAAAATATAAATACTGCTGGCAATGAAAGTTTTCCTTTTTTAGATGCTAATGATAAATTGTATTTCTCCTCAGATGGCCACCAAGGATTAGGCTTATTAGATATTTTTGAAACAATAGAAAATCAAGATAGTAAAGTTATTGGCGTAAAAAATATTGGTAAACCTATAAACTCAAGTAAAGATGATTTTTCTTTTTTCCTAAATCCCGATGGTTTAACAGGCTATTTTTCATCTAATCGTGAAAATGGTATGGGTAGTGATGATATTTATGCATTTGATAAACTACCACAACTTATAGTTGAAGGAACTATAGTAGATATTGAAACTAAAAAACCTATTACTAACAGCGAAGTCGTTTTGGTTTCACCAACTGGAGAACAAATTGCTTCAGTAGTATCTGATAAAAATGGGCATTATGAGATTAATGTAGACCGAGGAAAAAACTATGGTATTAAAGTTTTAAAGGAAGGTTACATTGATTTAACATCGCTTATTAGCACTAAAAGAATTGATAATAACATCTCTAAAATTACCGAAAATATAGAATTAAATCCGAAAGTTATTGAAACTATACAAGATGCCGAATTCTATCCTATTTATTTTGATTATAATAAAGCTGTGATAAGAAAAGATGACACTAATGAATTAGATAGGATAACAAACTTTATGGTTAATAAATATCCTAATATGGTTATAAAAATTTATTCTTACACAGATTCTAGAGGGTCACAAAAATATAACCTAAAACTTTCACAAGAACGTGCTATTGCAACTTATAATTATTTAGTTGAAAAGGGTGTTGAACCAAATAGAATTTTAGAATTTAAAGGTTTGGGGGAAGAAAATTTAGCCAATAATTGCGACGATAAAACAAAATGTACCGAAGAAGAGCATCAGCTTAATCGCCGTACAGAATTTATAATTCTAGGAAATTAAAGTATAAAAAAACCTCTTAAGCTATATAGTTTAAGAGGTTTTTTATTTTGTGATTGTTTTTTTACAAAAAAATCTATTTTAAGTATTTTAAAACATTAGCTTCTATTCTACCTTGAATATAGCTTACATCTCCTTTTTTAAAGGTCTCGCCTGTAATGTTTTCATAAAGTTCTATATAACGCTCGCTTACAGTTTGAATATATTCATCACTCATGTGAGGGACAGTTTGCCCTTCTAAACCTCGAAAATTATTTGAAATTAACCACTGGCGTACAAATTCTTTACTTAGTTGCTTTTGTGCTTCTCCTTTATCTTGACGCTCTTGATAGCCTTCGGCGTAAAAGTAGCGAGAAGAATCTGGTGTGTGTATTTCATCAATTAATACAATTTTACCATCTTTAGTTTTCCCAAATTCGTATTTAGTATCAACTAATATTAGTCCTCGTTGTGCTGCTATTTCTGTACCACGTTTAAATAGTTTACGGGTATAATCTTCTAAAACAATATAATCTTCTTCACTTACAATACCTCGTTTTAAAATATCTTCACGAGATATATCTTCGTCATGGTCGCCCATTTCTGCTTTAGTAGCTGGTGTAATTATTGGTTCTGGAAAGGCATCATTTTCTTTCATGCCTTCTGGCATTGGCACACCACAAAGTATGCGTTTTCCGGCTTTATACTCACGAGCTGCATGACCACTCATGTAACCACGTATTACCATTTCTACTTTAAATGGCTCGCATAAATGCCCTACAGCTACATTGGGGTCTGGTGTTGCTACTAACCAATTTGGTACTAAATCTTCAGTATCCTTCATCATTTTTGTGGCAATCTGGTTTAATATTTGCCCTTTAAATGGAATGCCTTTTGGCATTACTACATCGAATGCTGAAAGCCTATCGGTAGCAATCATTACTAATTGCTCGTTATTTATGTTGTAAACTTCACGAACTTTACCTTTGTATACGCTTTTTTGATTAGGAAATTTAAAGTTAGTATCTGTTATTGTGTTGCTCATTTTTATTTAAAATTCGGTGTGTTGCTGTTTGTGTTAGGCTATTGCTTTTGCTGTTTAGATTTTACATTCAGGCTAGTTTAGCCCCGATTGATGCGGCATCCTTTTTTGCCAATAAAAGCAAAAAAGATATAGCGGAAAGCGGGAATAGCTTCTTATAAATTTAATCTCTGTTTTCTATGCTTTTGTAGGCTTCTATTACTTTTTTAACGAGTTTATGGCGAATTACGTCTTTATCGTCTAGAAAAATTATGCCTACACCTTCGATATTTTTAAGTACTAGTAATGCTTCTTTTAGCCCAGAAATGGTACGACGCGGTAAATCGATTTGTCCTGGATCGCCGGTTAATAAAAACTTAGCGTTTTTACCCATTCGGGTTAAAAACATTTTCATTTGGGCATGGGTTGTGTTTTGTCCTTCGTCTAGAATTACAAAGGCATTGTCTAGTGTACGGCCTCGCATAAAAGCCAATGGGGCAATTTGTATAGTGCCGTTCTCGATATAATGTGCCAGTTTTTCTGGTGCTATCATGTCGCGTAATGCATCGTAAAGTGGTTGCATGTACGGATCTAATTTTTCTTGTAAATCGCCGGGTAAAAACCCTAAATTTTCTCCAGCCTCTACCGCTGGTCTTGTTAAAATTATACGCTTAACTTCTTTATTTTTAAGAGCTTGTACGGCTAAAGCTACACCTGTATACGTTTTACCTGTTCCGGCTGGTCCTATTGCAAAAACCATATCGTTTTTTCGCATACTTTCTACCAATTTGCGCTGGTTTGCGGTTTGTGCTTTTATAAGTTTGCCGCCTACACCATGCACAATGACTTCTCCGCTTTGTTGAGATGTTGTATAATCGTCGCTACTTTGGCTTGTTAAAACGCGTTCTATGGCATTTTCATCGAGCTTGTTGTACTTTCCAAAATGCTTTAAGAGCATGGTTATGCGCCTATCGAATTCTTCTAGTAATTCTTCGTCTCCAAAGGCTTTTATTTTATTTCCTCGTGCTACAATTTTTAGCTTTGGGAAATACTTTTTTAAAAGTTCGATATTAGCATTTTGAGCTCCAAAAAACTCTTTTGGGCTAATTTCTTCAAGTTCAATGATAATTTCGTTCAAAAGTGTAATTTTAGGTTTTAAAGTTTGCCTGATTATTTAAAAAATTATTACCAAATCAGACCAAATGATTTATTAGTTTTGTAAACTTAAGTGATACAACTCAAAAATACATAATTTTGAGGCACACTTTACTAAAAACATATCAACAATTTTTAACATGCCAATAATAACATTAACCACCGATTTTGGTGACAAAGATTACTTTGCTGGTGCTACTAAAGGGGCTATTTACAGCGAGCTTCCTGATGTTACTATTGTTGATATCTCTCATCAAATATCGCCTTTTAATATTCCTGAAGCAGCTTATATTATACAAAATGCTTACAGCAGTTTTCCGAAGGGTACCATACACATTATTGGTATAGACTCGGAATTAAATGAGGAGAATAAGCACATTGCTTTAAAACTAGACGACCATTATTTTATTTGTGCAAATAATGGCATTATGAGTATGCTTTGTGCCGAGGTAGCACCCGAAAAAATTGTTGAAATTAATATTCACGATAAAATTACTTCAAGCTTTCCTGTGCTTGATGTTTTTGTTAAAGTTGCTTGCCATATTGCACGTGGCGGAACACTTGACGTAATTGGTAAATCCATAAACAAAATTAAGCCTATTAGGAACCTAAAACCTTACGTTAATGAAGACAAAACACAAATTATGGGTAGTGTAATTTATATTGATAATTACGGTAATGTTGTAACTAATATTACACGTAGTTTTTTTGAAACTATACAAAAAGGAAGAAATTTTGAAATTTCTGCTAGAAATTACACTTTCAAAAAAATTTATAATAAGTATAGTGATTTTATTAATTTTGAAATACCTGAAAATAAGCGTAACGACGAAGGTAAACGCTTAGCTGTGTTTAATTCTGGTAATTTTTTAGAAATTGCTGTATACAAAAGTAATATTAATACCGTAGGTAGTGCATCAACCCTACTTGGGTTAGGTTTGCTAGATACAATTAGTGTGCATTTTATAGCAAATAAAACTATACCAGATCCAGATAATTTTCCGCCTACAGTAGGCCACATAAATAAGTACTAATTAAAATAATAACAAATGTTAGTTAGAATAGTTAAAATGGGATTTTATAAACAAAACATTGATGTTTTTCAAGAACATTTTAACAACCATAAACAAGATATTAGAAATTTTGAAGGCTGCCAGTTTTTAGAAGTTTATCGTGATGTTAAAGATCCATCTGTATTTTTTACCTACAGCTATTGGGAAAACGAAGATGCTTTGGAAAACTACCGAAGGTCTGATTTATTTGCAGAAGTTTGGGGAAAAATAAAACCTTTATTTAGTAAACCACCAAAAGCTTGGAGTGTAGAAAAAATTTTAAGCTTAGAGTAAAAATCAATAATTAGGTTTTATTAAACAAAACACTAAATTTGTTGTAAAATAATTTCATGCTAGCATTATTAAAAAAAGAAATAAACACATTTTTTGCCTCGCCTATTGGCTATTTGGTAATCGCTATATTTTTAGTTTTAAACGGGCTATTTTTATGGCTGTTTAAAGGTGAGTTTAACGTTTTAAACTATGGCTTTGCAGATTTATCTTCGTTTTTTTTATTAGCCCCTTGGATACTTATTTTTTTAATTCCTGCCGTTACAATGCGTAGCTTTAGCGATGAGAAAAAACAAGGCACCATGGAACTTTTACTTACAAAACCAATAAGCAAATTAAACATTGTTTTAGGTAAATATTTAGGTTCATTTATTTTAATTTTAATCGCGTTACTGCCAACCTTAATATATGTTTATACAGTATACAATTTAGGAAATCCTGTTGGTAATTTAGATTTTGGCAGTACACTTGGTTCATATTTTGGCCTATTATTTTTAGTAGCGGCCTATACTGCTATTGGTATTTTTACATCCACCCTCTCAGAAAACCAAATAGTGGCATTTATAATAGCTGTTTTTATCTGTTTTATATTTTTTATTGGTTTTGAAGGGATTGCAGATTTTACTTCTAGTAATTTTATAGATCAATTAGGAATGAGTGCGCATTACAAAAGCATGAGCCGAGGTGTAATAGACACCAGAGACTTGGTTTATTTTTTAAGTATTACCGCTTTATTTTTATTATTAACCAAACTTAATATAACCAAAGAAAACTAATGATTTTCACTCCTCTCTTCATAACATTTTTAATTATAGTTTTTGCATTAACATGGTTATTTGTTAATACTATAGACAAACGTAAATGGCTTACATTTATAGTAAGTTTGGCGCTTACACCTATTGTCTATTTTTATGTCTTTTATCCGTTTATTAATATTTTTGTTAGCTATCATCATGAAAAATATTTTAATGCTAACGCTTGGGAAAACAAACCTGCATTACGCTACGAAATGAGTAATTATATAGTTAACGACAGCATTTTTATTGGAAAAAGCAAAACTGATGTTGAGCAAGCATTGGGTAAAGCAGAATGGTTTAGTTGGGACGATTCTATAAAAGCAAATTCACCAGAAATGTGGAACTACAATCTTGGTTTTAAACCCGGAGCATTAAACCAAACACAAGAATGTTTAGAGTTAGTTTTTAAAAATAATAGAGTGGTTACTGTAAAACAATATCAATTAGAACAATCTTTTGAATAAAAACATAAAACACATAGCATTATTAGTATTTGTACTTTTTGCCATTAATTTTATTGCAAACAAAGCTTACAAACGTTTTGACTTAACTACAGATAAACGTTATACATTAAGCGAAGCGGCAGAAAATATTGTAAACAATATTGAATCGCCTTTAGTTATTGATGTTTTTTTAGAAGGAAACGATTTTCCTTCAGAATTTAGAAGATTACAACGCGAAACCACCGAATTATTAGAAGAGTTTAAAGCTAAAAATAAAAATATTGTTTTCAATTTCATTAATCCACTAGAAAATGAAGACACTCGCGACAGAAATATTGAACAACTTACACGACGCGGTTTAACACCAATGCAACTTACCGTTCAAGAAAACGGCAAGTCATCGCAAGCCATAATTTTTCCTTGGGCATTAGCTAGTTATAATGAACAAACAGTTATTATTCCGTTGGTAAAAAATAAAATAGGTGCTTCGCAACAGGAATTAGTTACCAATTCGGTACAACATTTAGAATACGCTTTCGCGGATGCTTTTAGCAAACTTACACAAGCTAAAAGCAAAAAAATAGCAATATTAAAAGGTAACAAACAATTAGAGGATAAATACATTGCCGATTTTGTAAAAACCATTGGTGAATATTATTTAATTGCACCATTTACATTAGATAGCGTAGCTACAAACCCGAAAAAAACACTACACGATTTAAGCCAGTTTGATTTAATAATATCTGCAAAACCATTAGAGCCTTTTACAGAAGAAGAAAAATTTGTGCTAGACCAATACACCATGAATGGTGGCAAAAGTCTGTGGTTAATTGACGCTGTAGCTATGGAAAAAGATAGTTTGTACAATGATGCAGGACGTAATTTTGCTGTAGGACGCGATTTAAAGCTAACCGATTATTTCTTTAATTACGGAGTTCGTATAAACCCTGTAATTACTAGTACGTTGTACTCTGCTCCTATTACACTAGCCATGGGAACTGGTAGTAATTCACAATTTCAGCATTTACGTTGGCCGTATTCACCTTTGGCTGGAAGTAACAATACTCATGCTATTACTAACAACCTAGATTTAGTAAAGTTTGACTTTGCCAACCAAATTGATACCTTAAAAAACAGCATAAAAAAAACTATTTTACTTGAAACAGCTCCGCTAACCCGTTTAGAAGGAATTCCAAGAGAAATAAGTTTAAACATTGTTACACAAGAGCAAGACCCTTCAACATTTAACAAAGGTAAACAGAATTTAGCTGTATTGTTAGAAGGTGAGTTTACCTCAGCCTACAATAATAGAGTTAAACCATTTTCACTTTCACAAATAAAAAATAAAAGTGTACCGACTAAAATGGTTGTAATTGCAGATGGAAATATTATTAAAAATGATGTTTCTAGAAATACACCGCAAGAATTAGGTTTCGATAAATGGACGGGAAAACTTTACGGTAACAAAGAATTTTTACTAAATACAGTAAATTACCTACTAGACGATAACGGACTTATAAACATTCGTACTAAAGAAATATCGGTTGCATTTTTAAATCAAGAAAAAATTGCAGAACAAAAAACAATGTGGCAGCTAATAAACATAGTGCTTCCGCTACTTTTATTGGCAATATTTGGTATACTTTTTACTTATATTAGAAAGCGTAAATACAGCGCTTAAATGTTAATAAGTTTGTTTCATAATATACACACTTTGAAATATATTTGTAAATAGTACATTTTACAATTAAAACTAAGCTATTACATGAAATTTATTGTATCGAGCACATATTTATTAAAACAATTACAAGTTCTTGGAGGTGTAATTAACAACTCTAACACCTTACCTATTTTAGATAATTTTTTATTTGAATTAGATGGAAACAAATTAACCGTTTCGGCTAGCGATTTAGAAACTACAATGTCTTCAATTTTAGACGTAGAAAGCGATAGCGAAGGAAGTGTTGCAATACCAGCCCGTTTACTTTTAGATACATTAAAAACATTTCCGGAGCAACCTTTAACATTTGTTGCCGATGAAAATAATAATGTAGAAATAAGCTCTAACCACGGTAAATATGCTTTAGCTTACGCCGATGGAAATGAGTTTCCTAAGGCTGTAGCTCTAGAAGACCCAAGTAAAACTGTAGTAAGCGGCGATATTTTAGCTACCGCCATTAGTAAAACTATTTTTGCAGCCGGAAACGACGATTTACGCCCTGTAATGAGCGGTGTATTTTTTCAGTTTACTTCAGAAGGTTTAACTTTTGTAGCAACAGACGCTCACAAACTTGTAAAATATACTAGAGAAGATATTAAAGCAAACGAAGTTGCAGAATTTATTATGCCTAAAAAACCTTTAAACTTATTAAAAGGAATTTTAGCAACTAATGAAGATGAAGTAACCATAGAATATAACGACTCTAACGCTAAGTTTACTTTTGAAAACTCAGAATTAATTTGTCGTTTAATTGATGGTAAATACCCTAACTACGAAGCGGTAATACCTAAAGAAAACCCGAATAAATTAGTAATAGACAGAAATCAGTTTTTAAACTCAGTAAAACGTGTTAGTATTTTCTCTAATAAAACAACACACCAAATTCGTTTAAAAATTGCGGGAGCAGAATTAAATATTTCTGCAGAAGATATTGATTACAGTAATAAAGCCGAAGAACGTTTAACTTGTGATTATCAAGGAGACGATATGCAAATTGGTTTTAATTCGCGCTTTTTAACTGAAATGCTTAACAACCTAAACTCAGACAACGTACAATTAGAAATGAGTATGCCTAACAGAGCTGGTATTTTAACACCTGTTGATGGTTTAGATGAAGGTGAGCAAGTTACTATGCTTGTAATGCCTGTTATGCTTAATAGCTAGTAAAAATTTAATTACTTATATAAAAAAAGCGCTTCTAAAATTTATAAGCGCTTTTTTATTTTAACAGATTTTAATTTAATCATCTTCGACATTAAAGTATAAAAAGCTACCTGTATAACTTCCTGTTATTTGTGTACCATCATTTCGGTTAAATGTAAATGATAAACTAATAACATCCACAGAATAATCTATTACAGTTATACTACCAGATATAACCTCTAAATCTGAATTGCTACCGCTTTTGTAAAATTGACTAAAACCATTTTCAAATTCAGAATTAATAATATCTCCATCAACAATAAATTCAAGACTTGAAATATCGTCTAGGTCATACGTTTCTCCTGGAGAAAGGTCAGAATGACTAATTTTTGCTGAAAAATAGTCGACATTATTTAGCGTTGTTCCTGAAAAAGAAGCATTAATTTCTGCTTCAGTTTTATTGGTTATACTTAAAAAAACCGAATTAAATGATGGCTCTACTACTGCCATTTTCATCTCAAAAGAAGAATCTCCTACCAGAATAAAATTACTTTCTGAAGTATTGGAATCATCATTAGATGAACAAGCGGTTAATAAAATTGTTAAGAATAGTAATGAGATTTTTTTTAAATGTTTCATGTGGTTTTTTAATTACTTGGTTAAAAAAAGCGCCCACAAAAGTGAGCGCCAAATAAAGCTGATGTTACACACCAACTCAGTTCTTAAGGAACTTCTTATTAATCGTATTATTTGAGGTCTTGATGTAAATCATGTACAAACCTGAAGGTAATACAGATACATCAATGCCATTTTCTATATTATTAGATTTTTTAAGCAATTGTCCGTTAATATTGTAAATAGACACACTTTCTATTTGCTCATTCGATTTTACGAACATGCGGTCCTTTACAGGATTAGGATATAATTTTAATGAATTTGTATTTAAAGAAACATCATCAATTCCTAATGTTGAATCATATTCAAAAGCACCAAGATCTATTGTACTGTTAAAAATTCTATCATTACCTGCTAAATCTAAATCACCGAATAAAGCTAAATCGAAGTAAGCGTTATCTCCCTGATCAACAATATAATTTGAAGCTGATGTTGGCTTATAATCACTATCTAAATTTAAATTATCTGTTGCTGGATCTAAAGTTGTTACGTTTGTTGCACTAAATGTCCCGAAAGTTCCAGCGTTTGATGATACATTTGCAATAGAATTTCTAATAAACACATCGTAATGCTCGTCTAATCCATTAGAAATATCTCTAGTTGCTGCTGTACCATTAACAGTATTCTGCCAAAAGATAGAATTATTAACATTTAGGTTTACACTACCATTACCTGATGCCGTTATAGAATTGCCATAAGTACCATTATAATCATTATTAACAAACGTACTATTATTAATTACAACATCTAAAGTACTTCCGTTATTCCAATCTTCTCTGTAAATATCTAAGGCTGTAAGATTGATATCGTTATCTGCTACCAATACATTTGCCCAACGTGTAAAAATATAGCCGTTTGTACTATCAGATTGCACATAAACCAATCCCATATTAACAATAGTGTTATTTATAAACTTGGTGTTTTCAATTAGTAATCCTTGATTAAACTTTCTAATTTTAAGTAAATACCCATTAGAATAATTACTTCTGAATATCGAATTTTTAATTTTTAAATTATTGGCATTCAAACTATTTGGTATAAAAATCACACCGTTTTCTTCTACGCCACCAGATTGTGAAGTATCGTAAATGTTTTCAAAAATAATACCATCAAAAGTGACGTTGCTTGTTCTTAATTCAAATAATCGTTCTGCATTATCTGTTTTGTTCAATGAAAAATCTCCATCAATATCATCACCATTAATATCGCCCGTAAAAATGGTAGCATTTGTAGTATGAATAGCCGTAAAGTCTCTATCTGCTAAGGTTGTTTCAGTTCCAGCAAAACCTCCAATAATATCCACTTCGTTTGTACTAACAGCTATTGGCGTATTTTTATCTGCTAATGTATAGGTTCCTTTTGCTACCCAAACAGCATCATTTAAATTGGTAAGTGCTAAAGCGTCTGTTACGTTTGTAAAAGCATCTGCCCAAGAGCTACCATCGTTAGCACCTGTTGCATTGGCATCTACATAATAAACTGCTGGTATACAATTTTCACTATAACTTGCTTGACCATCTTTAGTCCAACCTACTGCGTATTGACCGCTATTTGCTGGTGGAGAAAAGCCTGCATCTACTTGAATACATGTTAAACTTGCATTACTATACGCTTTCATGTAGGTGAAATTGCTATTATTTCCGTTTGAGATTAACAAATTCTCTAATGCACTATTTTCATAACAAAACAATTCATTAATACTTGTATTTAAACGAATATCTAAACTTGTTAAGTTATTGAAACCAACATGCAAACGTGTTAATGATAAGTTTTGACTAACATCAATAGTAGTTAAGCTATTATTAGGCACATCTAAACGCGTTAAATTAGTAAAAGCTTCAATACCTGTTAAATCTGCAATACCAATACCGTTCATAATTAACTCTGTAGTCGCTTGCGCTTCTGCCATCGTTATTTCAGCATCTCCATTTAAATTGATACTGTTATCACTTACTAAAAAGTTTTTAAAATTGGCATCAGGAATGTTTACAATTTGGTTTAAGGCAGCACAGTTTTCACTATAAAATGCTGAGTTATCTTTAGTCCAACCTTGGCTGTATATTCCAGCATCTGCTGGCGGTGTAAAACCAGCATCTATTTGAATGCATGATAAGCTATTACCATAGGCTTTCATCCAGTTAATATTACTGTTATTACCATTGGCAATGTTTAATTCATATAACACGCCATTATTATGGCATTGTATATCTGTAATTGATGTATTTGCACTAATATCTAAAGTTTCTATTTGATTAGAACCACAATGTAAACGTGTTAATGCTAAATTATTACTAACATCTAATGACGTTAAATTATTACTATAACAATCTAATCGTGTAATATTTACAAAGGCTTCAATACCTGTTAAGTCTGAAATTGACAAACCATTAATCAATAATTCACCAGAAAATGCTTGCGCTTCTGCAACAGAAATTTCGCTATCACTATTAGTATTAATTGCGGTATCGCCAACAAGATACGCTTTAAAATTAGCATCAGGAATATTAACATTTTGTGCATGTGTGCTAAACCATGCAGTTGCCATTAAAAAGGAAAATAAGAGTAATTTTTTTTTCATTGTAGTTGAGATTTATTATGATTTTCAAGAGCAAAATAATAGTACATAAAAAGGTTTTCAACATGCTTTTTTCTGAATTGTTCTAATTTCTTTCTAAATGATTTTTTTAAATCATACTGCAGTTTTATTTCATAAAAAAAGAGTCTACATCTCGTAAACTCTTTTAAATATGAAAGCAAATATTTTTTGGATATTATTCTACGCAAGCTATATAATTACCATAAGGCGCCTTAATTGTGCCTCTATTTATACCGTTGAAATAGGAATCTCCAAACTGCCCTCCACCTGTGTAATCTCGTCTTAAAATAAACTCATATAGCATACATTGTCCATCTGAATTTTTCTGAACAACTGCTCCTACAGCCCATTGGTATAAAGGCAGCCCTGTATCTTTATGTTTTACAGTAGACCAAGTATTCGATGTAATATATTGATGTGTATTACTCATGCTATGCTTACTGTAATACGAATCTAAACCTTTGACTGCAATGGCTTTTAAAGCTTCATCTTTATCTAAGACACCAACATCTGGCAGCTTAATATTTTTTCTTTTTTCCAGCTCTTCTTCACTTATTTTTTTATCCTTCTGTTTAATAAGAGGCTTATCTAAATTATCCTTTATTTTTTTTAAGAATTGTGCATGTGAAGGCTGTGCTGCACCTATAAAAATTATAGTTAAAAATATAAATAGCTTTTTCATTTTTTAAAATGTATTAATTATTCCTTTATCGTTTTAATTGGCATTTTCACAGTTCATTTTTTGTCCGTAAGGCATTTGTCCGTGAATAATTCCTCCAAATTGTAAGTTACCATAACCACTACCATTATACTGTTGCTTGATTAAAAAACCTTGTAAGTAGCAATCGTTATTTTTATTTTTTTCTGTGAATGCGCCTTTAATCCAACGATATAAAATATGTCCTGTGTATTTATTTTTAACAATACTCCAGTCTTTAGATTCTATATTTAATTTTAAAAGTTTTGCACCATCTTTTGCTATAGTTTTAGACACATTTTCTTTAGCAAAACTAACTAATGAAGCATTACTATTCATGCTACCTGCTTTTGGCATTTTTATAGCATCCATTGTTGATTTTGCAGCGGCATCGTAATTCGCTTTTAACGTCGCTTCAAACTCTTTTACAATTGGTTTTGCTTTTTCTAACCAGTCTAAATGAAATTGTTGCTCGCCTTTACCAATTACGTTTAAAATGGTAATATCTTTTTCATGCATATACGATGGTACATTAAATGCGTGTCCGCCTTGGTGAGATGCAGCATAAATTACAAATACATCGTCTGCAATTAACATTCCTCTTACTAAAATTGGCATACCTGTACCTAGCTCTAAAGTTTGCGATCGGTCTGCGCCAACTTTGGTTGTAAACATTCCGGAAACCAACTCGTAACCAACATAACCTTCTGGCGACATGGCTACTAGCTCTGGTGTTGTTAAAAAGCGTAACCATGCATAATCTGGATCTTGCGCAGGCAACAAGTCTACATTATCGCCCATGTCTGTCATTTGGCGTCTTATTTTTACACGATCAACACCAACTGCGCTCATGCCTTTGGTCATCGCAAATGGATACGACATGTATAAAAACTCATCACTTACTGTATTAGTTGGTTTTGGCTTATTAGCTTCAGCTTCTTGCTGCTTTTTTTCAAGATATTTTTGATAGTATAAATCTTGTTTTGCCTGGTCGTTTGGGTATTTTTTAGCTAATTCTGCTTTAAATTCCTCATCTGTATATTCATTTGAATTTGTTGATGAATTACTAACCATTCCTGTTGCCGAATTGTCTTTTTCTGATTCTGAAGAGCCTTCTGTTTTTTCATTAATTTTTTTCTCGACAGCAGCTTTAGCTTTACTTTTTAGCATTTTACCTAATTGCGCATAAGCAGAAGAATAACAAATAGTAAAAACTAGTAATAATAATATTTTTTTCATTTGAAATAGTGTTTAATTATCTTCAAAATAACTTGATAAAACACTATTTGTAATTTTGTTTTTTCTGAATAGTACTATTTTTTTTCTGAAAACTTTTTATAAGAATGTTTCCTTTATCACCTCTAAAAATTGATCGCGTTTAGATTTTGAAATGGGAATGCGTTTCTGATTATTCATTAATAAATAATCGCCATCATCTTTAACCAATTCATCTACGTATTTTAAGTTGATTAAATACGATCTATGACATTTAAAAAACATAGTATTACGCTCTAACTGCTCAACAAAATGTTTTAAGGGTTTGCAAATGGTTTTTTGTTTACCATCAATAAGTTGTACATTGGTGTACATACCATCTGCCTCAAAATATACTATATCGCTATGTGAAGCGAATAGGATACCTTTTGGTATTTCTAATGCAATTTTATCTATGGAAAGTTGTTTTAAAGAGTCGCGTAATTTGTTTAACTGGTCATTTAAATTATTGGCTTTTATCGCTTCTTCTGCTTTTGTAACTGCTTCTTTTAACTCGTGGGTGTCAACTGGTTTTAATAAATAATCTACTGCCGATAATTTAAAAGCTTCAATAGCATATTGATTATAGGCTGTTACAAATATAATTTTAAAGTCTATGTTGTTTGGAAAGTATTCTAAAATATCTAAACCTGATTGATTTGGCATTTCAATGTCTAGAAATACTATATCTGGTTTTAATGTTTTTATTACATCTACTCCAGATGCTAAGTCTTGAGCTTCATTAATAGAGGTAATACTTGTGCAATGTTGGGTTAACAAATTAGACAGTAAATGTCTGGCGCGTTTTTCATCGTCAATAATTATCGCTTTCATATATTATTACATTGGCATCATTATAATTACTCGAGTACCTGATGGTATATTTTTGTCTGTAACTAAATCTTTTGTAATTATGGTAATATCACGTTTTAGTTTGTTTTTATATAAATATACTCGTTCTTGGTTTGCCCGAGTAGCAAAAGGTTTATGCTGTTTATTAGGGCGTTTTAATTTCTCTGATTGTTCTCGCCCAATACCATTATCTGTTACCGTTATTTGCAACCTATTATCTAAAATAATTTTTGCGTCAACCTGTAATTGCCTATTATTTGGTTTATGTAACAAACCGTGTTTTAAGGCATTTTCTACATAAGGTTGAATAAACAATGATGGTACTTTTATTTGTTTTGTATTCAACTGATTATCGATAGATATTTTGTATTCTAACTCATCTTCAAAACGTACTTTTTCTAATTCTAAATACAATTTTAATGCATTTAGCTCTTCTTCTAAAGTAATTTCGTTTTGCTGACTGTAATCTAAATACATTCGGATTAATCGGCTAAACTTTACTAAATACGAACTTGCTAATTCTTTTTCGTTTGAAACAATATAATCTTGAATGGAATTTAACGCATTAAAAATAAAATGCGGATTCATTTGCGAACGCAGATTTTCTAGTCTTAAATTCGTTATTTTTTTATCGATTAAAATTTTATCAATTTCTAAAATGCGCTGTTTTTCCTTTTGCTTTAAACGATTTATAAAGTACAGCCATATTAAACCAAAAATTGACAACATTATTAAACCATAAAACCAATACGTTTCCCAAAAAGGTTTGCTAATTATAAATGTTATTGGCGATACATAAACATAACCTTTCGCGCTAATATTTTTTGCTTTAAGCTCGAACGTGTAACTACCATTAGCCAAACTATTAAAATTAACAAAATGTGTGTTTTTGGGTATATTTTGCCAACTCGTATCTAGTTGTTTAACCCTGTACTTATAATTTACTAGTTGGTTAGATTGAAAACCATTAGAATTAAACTGAATTTCAATTTTATTTAAATCATGTGGTAATTTATAGGTTGGTTTAAGTAGTGTATCTCGGTCATTTATCTTTACGCTTTCTATTTTTACTCTTGCTGTTTTAAATGATTTAAATAATCCTTCATGTTTTGGAAGCAAATAAAACGACGTTGGCAAAGTAACTACTATTTTGTTTTTAAGTATTAAAAAGTTATTTACGGCAGTATTTAAACCATCTTGAGCACTTAAAGATTTTAATGTTTTTGTGTTTATATTGTACTGAAACAGTCCAGAATCTGATGAAATCCACAATAAATTATCATCATACTTTAAATTATTTATATGAAGGTTTTCAGGTAAACCGATTTTTAATTTTGATAGTGTATTATTTTCAAGTTTAAGCAAACCGTTGTGCTGTGTAGCTAACCAAATTATTTTTTCATTATTTGATGCAATAGCGTTAACTAATAAGTTTTTAGAATTATAGTTTATTTCTTTTGATTCGAAATTTTCTAAATTATAAACAAAAAATCCATCAATATAAGATACAAACAGACTATTCTTACAAACTACAGAGGCTTTTACTCGACTTGAACGAAGCTCTTTTTTGTGATCTAAACTATATGGTTTTTTATAAACAATACCTTGCCGGTAGTTACCGTAAAACAAAGTACTATCATTAATTTTAGAAAAGCTCTTTGCTACAGAAAATGTATATGTTACATCTTTTATTTTATAAGATTTTAAATTTACAATAAACGATTCTGATGAATTTATGCTTACAATTAATTGTTCGGTTTTATCATCAAAAAATAAATTTCCTATAATTTTTTTTCCAGGTAATTGAATGGTTTTATACAGTTTATCTTTGTTATAAAACAACAGCTTACTATTGTTTGTACCTAACACAAAATTATTATCGTGTAAAGCAGCAGATGCAGTTACTTTATTTTTATGTTCTACTTGCCTAATATTTAAATTTGGTGACACAAAAACACCATTATCTAAAGTTGCAAACCAATAATTTTTATTAAAATCTATTTGAATGTCTGTAATAGATTCTGATTTAAAAAGCTGTTCTTTAAATATTAATGATTTTCCTGTTAATTTAAATATATGCACACCAGAATTAGTTAAAAACCAGTACTCATTGTTAAAACTTAAAACATTATAAATAGTTTCATTTTGCAACTGTTTTGGGGTTTCTATCTTAGTGTAAGAGTCATTTTGTTTATCAACTAGGTATATTACATTACCATTAGAACTTTTATGTGTAAAAAACACAACATTGTTAAAAGCAAAAAGTTTTGGTGATTGAATGAGTTTTGAAGTAGTTATTTCAATAATTTTTTTAGCTATTCCGTTTTTAAATTTATAAACTCTATGACGTTTTAAAGCACCCTCGAGATTAATCACAAACGTGTAGTTCGCATCATTTACAGCTGCATTACTAATACACATGCCATTAAAAACTGGTGAGATATTTTTAGAATCTTTATTTATATCGTAAATACCTGTTTCTGTGAATATACGAACACTTTTTTCTAAAACCTGATAAGAAGCTAATTGACCTTTAACGAATTTACTAGCATCAAAAAATAATTTTAAACTATCGTTTTCAACATAAAAAAATTGTCCGTAAATGTTATTACACCAAAGTTTTCCTTCGTGATCAAATTGTAGTTGAAATATTGAATTTGATTTTTTTTGGGGGTTATCAAAATTATGATATGTTTTTCCGTCATACCTATACAATCCTTTATCTGCTGCTAACCATATGTAATGGTCTTCATCTTCAGCAATATCATAAAATTCAAAATCTGGAAGTTGAGAAATACTTCCCATATTTACAGATACCGGATTTTGAGCCTGTAACTCAAAGCAAAAAAAACAAACAAGTATATACTTAAAACAATACCGCATAATTACTAAACAACAAACTTAACATTTATGTAAATACAGGTACATGTATTTTGCTGTAAGTCCTATTTTTTTTTCTAAATACAAAAAACGCCTACAATTGTAGGCGTTTAATATCTCTTAATATAAAATAACACTAACTAATAAAATTAAAAGATAATGGGTAGCTAGGTAATTCGCCGTTACTAGCTTTTATGGTGTTTATAATTGGCATGACAAAAGCCAAAATGCCTATAAAAATAAGTGTTAATATACCTAAACCAAATAGTAATATTAAAGGAATACTTAATACAGAATATGCTACAATGCTTAACTGAAAGTTAATTATAGATTTTCCATGAATATCTAAACCTTCAACGTTATCTTTTTGTGTTGCCCAAATTATTAATGGTACAATTAATCCTCCAAATCCTGTTAAACAAGTAAGTAATTGAGATAAATGTGTTAATGCTAACAATTGATTGTCAGTTCGTTTTAAAGTATAATAGTTCGTTTCCATGATTAATTTGTTTTATATTAATATGACGTTCATACCTATTAAATGTTACAAAAAAAGAGTCATATTATTAACATGACTCTTTTCTACTAACCAAAAACAAATTCATAAAAATTTATGAACCTAAATAATAATGATACTACTTTTTAATTTTAAATACTTTTGTTAAGATATCTTCTAATAAACACCATTTTGTAAATGCAGACTGTATCATGTTTACACCTATAAATACGGTAAACCACAACCAATTTGTATTAACATAAACGGTAAGTACTACACTTAATAATACCATTACACCAACAATTACTCTAAAATATGTATTTAACATGCTTATAAACTTTTTTTAAATTATATATATTTCTCAATAGGAACCACAATTGCTTTAATTGGGTTATTACTCTCTAAATTTTCATTAAACGCTTTTATTAAATTAAATAAAGCATCAATATTTAAGTCTTCTGTAAAAGAGAAAAACATAACAGAATTATTACTGTTTTTTTCACTAGCAAACCAACTTGAAGTTAGCATTAAAGCGCCTTTAGTTTTATACCCTTCTATACCTGATTCGCTAAAATTTTCAATACCTGATTTTTTAAAAAGTTTTACAACTTCTTTTTGGTATTACTCTACAGCAGTTACTATTACTAATTTCATTTTAATATGATTTTTAATTATATTTTTTTCGCTCTATCATATAATACACAAGAGGCACCACGAGTAAGGTTAAAAATGTTGATACAATGGTTCCGCCAATTAATGAAATTGCTAAACCTTGAAATATAGGATCGAAAAGAATTACAAATGCGCCAATTACTACGGTTCCTGCGGTTAACAAAATTGGTGTGGTACGCACCGCACCAGCCTCAATAGCAGCTTGTTTTAATGGTACACCTTCCTCTAAACGCAAGTTTATAAAATCGATTAGTAACACCGAGTTACGAACCATTATACCAGCTAATGCAATCATTCCTATAAATGAAGTTGCTGTAAAAAATGCTCCCATTAACCAGTGGCCAAGAATAATACCTATCATAGATAATGGTATGGCAACCATCATTACAACCGGTGCTTTAAAGTTTTGAAACCAACCTACAATTAATATATATATTAAAACTATGGCACCTAAAAAGGCTATACCTAAATCTCTAAAAACCTCTAGCGTTATTTGCCATTCTCCATCCCATTTTACTGTATAATCATCTTCATATTCTGGCTGCCCCAAATACATTTCGTTTATTTCATACCCTTGTGGTAACTTAATTTCATTAAGCTTTTCTTCCATACCTAAAATAGCATAAGCAGGACTTTCTAACTCACCAGCCATATCTGCCATTACATAAACTACACGTTTTTGGTTTTTTCTATAAATACTTTTGGCACTTGTTGTTTCGGTTACAGATACCAAATCTGCAATTGGAACCAAGTTACCTTGTTTAGATTTTACTTTTAATTGTGATATATCTTGAATAGTAGATTTTTCTTTTTCATCTAAAGCTAATACCAAACCTACTTGGTTTACTGCATCTTCATCGTATAAAACAGTTAAAGGTTTGTTTGATAAAGCCATATTCATGGTATAAGCAATCTGTTTTGGAGCAACGCCATACAACATCGCTTTTTCTTTATCTATTGTAAATTGAAATTCTTTTTGGTTAGCTTCCACCATCCAATCTACATCAACTACATCTGCTGTGTTTTGTAATATATTTTTAACACTATTAGCTATTTCAATTTGCTTATTATAATCTGGTCCATAAATTTCAGCAACCAATGTAGATAAAACTGGAGGCCCTGGCGGAACCTCAACAATTTTTATATTTGCATTAAATTTAGCTGCTATTTTCTGAATTTCTGGACGTAATAACTTTGCTATATCGTGGCTTTGCGCACTACGCTCTCCTTTATCTATTAAATTCACTTGAATATCGGCCATATTACTACCACCACGTAAATCGTAATGCCTTACCAAACCATTAAATGTTATCGGGGCTGATGTGCCTGTATAAATTTGATAATTAACAACCTCTGGTCTTGTTGATAAATATTGAGAGATCTCTTTAGAAACAACCGCTGTTCGCTCTAAAGTAGTTCCTTCTGGCATATCAATAACCACTTGAAACTCGTTTTTATTATCAAAAGGCAACATTTTAACCACAACACTATTAGTAAAAAACATTACCATTGTACCTATAAGAACAATAAAAGTAACACCTAAAAACAACCAACGTTTAGAGCTATTCTCTATTAAAGGACGTTCAAACTTTTCGTAAATTTTATAAATTGTAGTTTGTTCTAATGGCTTTTTAGGCTTTTCTACAACTCCTTTTTTATCCTTTTCTCTTAAAAAAATGTAACCTAAATAAGGTGTTATTGTAAGAGCCACAAATAAGGATAAAATCATGGCTATGGAAGCTCCTATTGGCATTGGCGCCATGTAAGGCCCCATTAAGCCAGATACAAATGCCATAGGTAATACCGAAGCTATTACTGTAAAAGTTGCCAATATAGTTGGGTTACCCACTTCGTTAATAGCATATAAAGCTGCTTGTTTAAAAGGTAAACGTTTCATTTTAAAATGCCTATGCATATTTTCGGCAATAATAATGGAATCGTCTACCACAATACCTGTAACAAAAACTAAAGCAAATAACGTAATACGGTTAAGCGTATAATCTAACATATAATAGCTTAACAAGGTTAAAGCAAATGTAATTGGCACAGATAAAAAAACCACTAAACCACCACGCCAGCCCATTGCTAGCATAACAACAAAGGTTACTGCAATTATAGAACCTATTAAGTGTAACAATAATTCGGATACTTTGTGCGATGCTGTTTCACCATAATTTCTTGTAATTTCAACATTAACGTCGTCTGGAATTAAAGTTTTTCGCAGATGTTCAACTTTATCTATAATTATGTCTGCTATTTTCATAGCATCGGCTCCTTTTCTTTTTGCAACCGATATAGTTACTGCTGGATACTCCGATTTAAAATCGGCAGACTTTTGGCTAGCTTGACCAAATCCTAAGCTTACATAATTTTTTGGCACCTCTGGCCCATCAACAATATTTGCAACTTGTTTTAAATAAATTGGCTGATTTTGCTGTACACCAACAACCAAGTTTTCAATATCTGATACCGACTCTAAAAACTTACCTGTATTTACAACAAACTCAGTATCATTTTTATCAAATTTACCAGAATTTAATTGTGCATTATTAGCTTTTATCATTTCAGAAACCGACAGAAAATCTAAACCTGCACTTACTAGCTTATCTTTATCTAATACAACTCTAATTTCACGTTCTCTACCTCCAATTTTATGAGTAATAGCTACATCATTAACCTTTTTTATCTCCGCTTCCAATTCTTGAGCCATTTGGCCTAACTGGAAATCATCATAATTTTCGCTCCATAAAGTTAAACCAAGCATAGGAACATCATCAATAGCACGGGTTTTTACCAACGGAAACGTTACACCTTCTGGCATTTGGTCCATGTGCTTATTAATTTCATTGTAAAGTTTTACAAACGAACGCTCAATATCTTCGCCAACATAAAACTGAACGATAACCATACCTTGCTCTTTCATTGATGTAGAATACACATACTCTACACCTTTTATGTTAGAAATAAGTTGCTCCAAGGGTTTAATAACCCTAGACTCTACTTCGGTTGGACTCGCCCCTGGGTAACCAACAAAAATATCTGCCATAGGCACATCAATTTGTGGCTCTTCTTCACGAGGAATTAAAAACGAACTGTACACACCAATAGCCATAAAAACAATCATTAAAAGCACAGTGAGCTTCGATGTTATAAATACTTTGGCTATTTTTCCTGCTAAACCTTCTTTCATTTAATTTATATTTTTTGGGCGTTTTAACGGGCTATACGCTATATCTTTTTATTGTTTAACAACTCGCTTATTCCAAAGTCGGCTTTCAACAAAATGTATGTTTTAATAAACCCACATTTTACATAACAATAAAAAGGATGCCGCTTCTATCCCTAACGCGACTGTTAGTTATTGAATTAAAACTTTTGCTCCGTTATATAATTTTCCTTCAGCAGAAACAATGTAGCTTTCATTGGCACTTAAACCAGATAATACTTCAATGTCTCCTCCAAATGCTCTACCTAAGCGTAACCACCTTAAAATAGCAGTATTACTTTCACTAACTGTATAAACACCACTTAATTGGCCGTTAGTTACAATAGCTTTTTTGGGAATTAAAACTAGAGACGATTGTGACTCTTTTTCTACAGGAAATTGAACAGTAGTAAACATACCCGATAGTATATTATAATTGGTTTTATTCAATATTATTTTGGTTAAATATTGCCCTCCTGTTTGAGCCGCAGAGCTACTTACTTCTGTAACTTTACCTTTTATAATCTGGTTAATTGCTTTTACATTTACTTTTACTTCTGTACCCTTTTGTATTTTAGAAATTTCTGTTTCTGGCACCATAGCAATCACCTCGAAATCATCTAAAGACTCAACAGATATTAATGGCATTCCTGGGTTAGCCATATCTCCTTTTTTTACTGTTTTATTAGTAATTACACCGCTAAATGGTGCGGTAATATTAGTATAAGCAAATTGAGCATTTACTTCATTTTTCATTTGTTTTGCAGCTTCAAGACTTGCCTTTGCCATTTCGTAATTAGCAGATATATCATCTAACTCTTTTTGTGATGCGCTATTATCTGTAAATAAGGATTTAAAACGGTTATAGTCTTTTTCGGCATTATTAAAGGCTGCTGTTGCTTTTGTTATATTGGCATTTACTTGCGCTTTTTTTGCTTGTAAATCGGTATTATTAATACTTACCAATAATTGTCCTTTTTTAACTTTATCACCCACATTTACACTTACAGTGTTTACATATCCCATTATTCGAGTGCTAAGGTTAGCGCTGTTTTTAGCCTGTATTTTTCCGCTTACTGCTAAAAAAGATCCATCTGTATTATTACTTACTTTTGCAACATTAACAGGAATTTCTGGTGTGCTATTTGCTACCGCTTTTTTGTCTTTACTGTTACAACTTGTTGCTAAAATTGATATTAAAAGTGATAATATGATATATGTTTTTTTCATTTTATAATAAGTTTTATGTTTAGTATCGACTGTACTCAAAATGACATAATTGGTCTCTTTAAGCGCAATCAATAGGTTATTATTTGGTTAAAAAATTCACGTAAGCTAAAGCGTAATTGTATTCATAAATGGTTTGATAATACTCTAACTGTTTTTGTGCATATTGAGTTTCTTCCATTAATAAATCTGAAGTTTTCTCTAACCCTTCCTTAAAACGATTAGTTCGAATTCTTAAAGACTCTCTAGATTGTTTTAAGGCCAATTCCGAAAGATTTAATTTATTTTCAGCATCAATTAACATGCGTTTTGCTTTATTTAATTCTAATTTACTTTTAGATATGTATTGATTATATTTTAGTTTAGATTGTGCATACTCTGCCTTACTTTTTTGCGCTTTTCCAAAGCGTTTAGAGCCTTGAAAGATATCCCAGCTTAATTGCGCGCCTACAATGTATCCGTTAGCTTCTCGCTTAAAAAAGTTATCATCATATAATTCATAACTTCCAAAAGCACTTAAGCGGGGTAAAAAAGCCATTTTATCAGCCATATTTAAAGCCTTAAAAGCATTATTTGCCAATTCCATAGCTTTTATATCACTTCTGTTTTTTAATATGCTATTGGTTTCTGTTGATTTACTTATAATAGATAAAGTATCACTTGGTTTATAAACTACAAAGTCTTGAGTATCCATTAAAAAAGACAAATAATTTGATGCGTTTTGAACATTACTTTTAGCTTGATGTAACTTATTTTTCACTTCGGTTACCCTAACTTCTACATTTAATACATCAGCACGTTGCAGATACCCTTGCTTAAAGCTATTATCAGCAAGATTTTTATTGGATATAGCCGCCTCTAATGCTTTTTCTAAAACACTTACTGCTTTATATGCTAACTGCAATTGCATGTAGGCGTTATGTACCTCAAAATTTATATAATCTTTGGTACGTTTCGTTTTTAATGCCATGGCTTCCATTTTAGCTTTAGCTGCTTTACGCTCATAAATGCCATCTGCATTAATTAAGGGTTGTTGCACCTCCAATTTGGTTGCAAAATTTTCAATTTGATCTGGATTGTTTAATAAAGCTGGATTAAAATCGTTTGCCGTTAAAATTTCTTGATTAAGTTTGGAACCAAATGCCATTAAAGGGTTTGTAGTAGAAATACCCGTATGACTTGCTGAAATATTAGGCAAAAATACAGCATTAGTTTGTCTGTAATCTGCTCGGGCTTTATAAAACTCTTCCTGAGAAATTTTTATTGCCGCATTACCCGCTGAAACTGCACTTAAAACCTCACTTTTGCTTATTAGTTTTTCCTCTTGTGCAAATACAGCAAATGACAAAAAAAATAATAGGTAAGTAGATAAGTATATTCTGTTTTTCATTTTTAAATTTTTACTGAAACAAAAGTATACCTAGAGACCGTGCTAGTCAGTAACCTTTGTTACTAAGCAAAATTTAGTTGATATTGGGCTTAAATTGTAAATTGTAATATGATTAAAGTAATAGAACTATTTAGTAAGCAATAAGAAAGAGCGATTAATGTTTTACAGGTAAATTAATATTAACTATGTTATAAAATTCTCCCAAAAACCGTAAAATATGATTAAATTTATTCATTATAATTTTTAATCATTTTAACAAAAAACGTGGCTTTATATTACGTTTTTTAAACAGAATACATTTTAATGAATATTACTGCTGCATATACAGACCTTTATCAAATTACCATGGCGCAAGTTTATTATGGAACTAAACCAAACGGTCGCGCTGTTTTCGATTATTATTTTAGACATAACCCTTATAAAGGTGGATATTCTATTTTTGCTGGGCTAGAAGATGTTTTAAACATACTAGAAACTTTAGAGTTTTCTTCTTCTGACATGAATTATTTAAAACAAAAAGGATTTGAAAATGATTTTTTAAACTATCTCAAAAATTTTAGTTTCAAAGGTAATATTTATGCCTGTAACGAAGGTGATGTTGTTTTTCCAAACAGACCAATATTACAAGTAGAAGCGAATATTATTGAAGCACAAATTATAGAAACCCTTTTATTAAATATACTAAACTTTCAAACTTTAATTGCTACTAAAGCCAGCCGAATAAAATATAGCGCTAAAGATGGTATTTTGCTAGATATGGGCTTACGTCGCGCACATGCTACTGGCGGCTATTATGCATCTAGAGCTGCTGCTATTGGAGGCTTTGATAGTACAAGTAATGTTAAGGCTGCCGAAGATTACAATATTCCTTCCACAGGCACAATGGCACATTCATTTATACAAAGTTATGAAGAAGAAATACAAGCTTTTAGAGATTTTGCAAAAATGCGTCCGCAAAATTGTGTATTGTTAATAGATACCTACAACACTTTAAAAAGCGGGCTACCAAATGCCATTAAAGTTGCAAAAGAAATGGAAGAACGTGGCGATAAATTGTTAGGTGTTAGGTTAGATAGTGGAGATTTAGCTTACCTATCTAAAAAAACCAGAACCATGTTAGACGACGCTGATTTAAGCTATGTAAAAATTGTAGCTTCTAATCAATTAGATGAATATGTTATTAAAAGTTTAAAAGAACAGGGTGCATATATTGATATTTATGGAGTTGGAACCAATTTAGTTACAGGAAAGCCCGATGCTTCTATAGATGGTGTTTATAAACTTTCTGAATTTAATAATACACCACGAATAAAACTATCGGAAAATATTATTAAAACTTCGTTGCCTTTTAAAAAACAAGTTTATAGAATGATAGACGAAAATAATATGTTTTATGGAGCAGATGCTGTAACAATTAACTCCGAAGAAAGTGTTTCGCTTATGGAACATCCTTTTGATAATACAAAAAGCTTAGATCTTAATAGGTTTAAACATGAGCCTTTATTGCAACAAGTAATGAAAGATGGTAAAAGAATTATTGCTTCTAGAACTGTTACTGAAATCAAAGAGTATTCGCAATCTAGATTACAACAACTTCCTAATGAATATAAACGTTTTCAAAACCCGCACATTTATAAAATAGGACTCAGCCCAAAGCTTAAAAAAGAACGAGACGTTTTAATTAAAAAAAATAAATTCTAAAAACATACTTAACAAAATCCTTATTCATGAAAACCCTAATTATCATTGATGTACAAAATGATTTTATGCCAACAGGCTCGCTTCCTGTTCCTTTAGGAAATGAAATTATTCCGGTAATTAATAATATGGTTAATAAGTTTGATTTGGTTTTAGCCACCCAAGATTGGCATCCTTTAAATCACGTTAGTTTTGCCTCAAACCATAAAGGCAAATCTAATTTTGATGTAATAAAATTACATGGCAAACCACAAACTTTATGGCCAAACCATTGTGTACAAGGTACAAAGGGTGCCGAATTTCACCCATATTTAAATACTAAAAACTTTGAAGCCATATTTAGAAAAGGCACTAATAATTCTATAGATAGCTATAGTGCTTTCTTTGACAACGGACAC
Organism: Neotamlana laminarinivorans; assembly: GCF_020523925.1. GTDB lineage: Bacteria > Bacteroidota > Bacteroidia > Flavobacteriales > Flavobacteriaceae > Neotamlana > Neotamlana laminarinivorans. Next base: position 712,055 of record NZ_JAJAPW010000001.1, read on the forward strand.
TTAAAATCTACAGGTTTAACGGGTTATTTAAAAGAAAAAGGAATTACTGAACTTTATTTTTGTGGTTTAGCTGCAGACATTTGTGTTTACTTTTCAATACTAGATGCTTTTAATGAAGGCTTTAATTGTACCTTTATTGAAGATGCTTCAAAAGCATTGGACAACAATAAATTTGAAACAACAAAAAAAGACATGATTACAATGGGAATTAAAATCATATCATCAAAAGATTTATAATTATACTTAATTACTAAAAAAAGCAGCTAATTGTCTGCTTTTTTATTTATTAAATACTTTAATAGGATGATTCCAAAAACACCACCAGCACAAGATACTATAACATTAACAACAAAAGGGATAGCGTGAAATTTTCCATTAAGCATAATTGCCCAAGGATCAAAACCTAGTTTGCCAAAAGATTTTATTAAAAATATACTACCAAAAACACCAATTAATGTATTTCCTGTAAATCCAAAAGAACATTTATTGTAAAAAAACGCTGTTAAGTTAGCCGCAATTATTCCTAAAAAAATACTTATTAAAGAAATTAGGGTACCTGTCATCTTTAATTTATTTAATGCTCACCATAACCAACATTATCCATTTTCCCTTTAAATACACGATATTGTATTGTAAAATAAACTACAACTAAAATGGCCGCAATAACAAACCAATACACACCTACCGATAAACCATAACTATCTGCAGCAACATTATACAGCGTTAAGTCTGGGTTAATATTATTGGTTGATGGTAAAACCTTTGGGAAAATTGAGGCTACTGTTGATGTTAACCCTCCAAATAAAAACAATGAGGAAAATAAAAAACCTTTTCCGTGTTTTTTAAATCGTTTAACATTAAACAAACCAAATAAGCCTGTAAAACAGATTATTGGAAATATAATAAACCAAGGATTATTTATAAAATTGTGAAACGGTTTGGGCTCTATTACGTGCCAAACTAGTAATGAAATAATAACTAATACAACTAATACTATATTTAAATTAAAAACCACTTTTTTAAGTTTTTCGTTTAATTTGGAGCTTGTTTTAAAAATAATCCAGTTAGCGCCATGAATGGTTAAAGCTACTACCCCTATAATTCCTAAAAGAAGTGTAAACCAATCTATAATACCAAGTTGTTCTGTTTGTGGACTAAAGGTTGGGTTCCACAATGGTAAAAAGAAATAATGAGCCTCATGGGTAGATTCTCCGTTTATTACATTTCCTAAATTTACGCCACGCACTACATTACCTAGAGCAATACCGAAAAATAGAGCTAACAAAAAACTTGAAATACCAAATGCTTTATCCCAAATGCTTTCCCACATATTGTTATGTATTTGCCCCCGTAACTCTAATCCTGTAGCTCTAAAAATAAGCAACCATAAAATCATTATTAGTGGTAAATAAAAACCACTAAATGATGATGCATAAAGTGTAGGAAATGCGAAAAACAACACGCCTCCTGCTGCAATTAACCATACTTCGTTAGCATCCCAAAACGGACCGATAGCATTAGTTATAGCTTTCTTATCTTTTTCTTCTTTTGCAAAAAACAAATGAATTATTCCTGCTCCAAAATCGTAACCATCTAAAATTACATAAATAGCTAACATTGTCATTAAAACGATATACCAGAATAATTCCATAATTAATGCTCTTGATTTAATTGAGGCCCTTTATTAATTATTTTACCTGCTAACAATAAAAATAACATACCTAAAAGCAGATATAATCCTATAAAACCTAATAGTGTAAATAATGTATTTCCAGATGAAACTGTTGGCGAAGCTCCTTCAGTAGTTCTTAATAAGTTATAAACCAACCATGGCTGTCTGCCTAATTCTGCGGTGTACCACCCTGTCGTATTTGCAATGTAAGGAAAAGGTAACATAAACATTAAGCTCCATAAAATCCATTTGGTTTTGTATAATTTTTTGCGAATTAATTGTACCACAGCCAATAACATTAAACCTATAAAAATGGTCCCTAAACCAACCATGATATGATAAGAATAATACAAGCCTGGAATATTAGTAGGATAATTTTCTTGATCAAACTCATTTAAACCCTTTACTTCTGCACTCCAATCTTGATAGGTTAAAAAACTTAATATATTAGGTACCGCTATTTTATTGTCTAATTTCTTTTCTAAAATATTTGGCTGACCTATTAAAACAATTTCAGAGCCACCTTCTTCGGTTTCAAAAATTCCTTCCATAGCAGCGAAGGTAACTGGCTGATGTTCTGCTACATTTTTAGCTGCTAAATCACCGGTAGGAAACGCAACCAACAAGCTAGAAATTAAACCAAATATTACGCCTGTTTTCACAAATAGTTTACCAAATTCGTGATGCTTATTGTTTAGCAAATAAAAAGCACCAATTGCCGCTACCACAAACGATGATGTTACTAAAGATGCGGCTTGATTGTGCAAATATGATGGCAACAACCATGGGTTAGAAAATAAAGCTCCAAAATTATTAAGTATAAACTTTCCGTTTTCTAATACCTCATATCCAACAGGGTATTGCATCCAAGAATGTGTTGCAATAATAAGATAGCCACTAGCCCAAGATCCTAAAAACACTAAAAAACCAGTAACAAAATGTAATTTATGGCCTAATAGTTTTTCTCCAAATAAAAAGAGTCCCAAAAAGGATGACTCCAAGAAAAATGAAAACATACCTTCCATAGCCAACGTTTGCCCTATTATTCCTCCTGTTAATTCTGAAAATTTGGCCCAATTAGTTCCAAATTGAAATTCCATTGGAATTCCTGTTACAACGCCCATAGCAAAATTTAGTGCAAAAATTTTCATCCAGAACTTTGCTGCGTTGTTATATTTTTCGATTTTACAGCGTAAAAATTTCCATTTAAAATAAACTATCATTAAAGATAAGCCCATAGTTAATTGTGGAAATAAATAATGAAACGTAATAGTAAATGCAAACTGCATTCTATCGTAAAAGAGCATGTCTTCCATCCTACCAATTTTATGAAGTATAAAAATACGGAAAAGCTCTATGTTTTTATGTAACAATCATTACAAACTCTTCAATTTTAACATCTCAATTTTCAAACAAATCAAATCAAATTCTATAAGTAATTAATAGTAAAACAAGTAGGTTATTATCGGTATAATACTTCATCTACAAAAAAATTAGCATAATAGCTTTAAGCATTGTATTTTCGGCACAATAAATGCTTAACTCTACGTTATAACCCAAAAAAGTAATTTTATGCTACGTCTATCTTTAATTATTTTACTGTTTTTTACCTTTTCGGTAAATGCACAAAACACAGCTGTTGGTGCCGGAGAAAAATTGGTTTACACAGCCTCGTTTAACATGTCTGGTATTTTAACAGATATTGCTCAAGTTAACATGGAAACCAGTGCTGTAAAAACATCTAAAGCTACATTATTACGTTTAAAATGTACAGCTTCTACATATAGCAAATGGGATAATTTTTTTAAAGTAAGAGATTTATACGAAAGTTATGTTAGCCCAAAAACATTAACGCCTTACTTATACAACAGGTCAATTAATGAAGGTGGTTATTTTAAAAAAATGAAGTACACTTTTAGTCACAAAAATAAAACAGTAAAATCTGTACAAACAAAAAGTAAAAACAGAGTTGAGAACAAAACCGTTTCTATAAGTTCTGGTACAAAAGATATTATTTCTACGTTGTATTATGTTAGATTACACGACTTTTCTAAAATGTCTCAAGGTTCAACAAAAACACTAAAAATTATTTTTGACAGAAAGGAATTAAACGCTCAAATAACCTATTTAGGTAAAGAAACTATTTCTACGGCAATTGGTAATAAAACATGTTACAAAATAGCTATAGGATCTGAAACCAATGTATTACAAGGTAAAAATAACAATGTTTTATGGTTAACCGCTGATGCCAATAAAATTCCTGTTTATGGTAAGTTTAAAATTCCTGTTGGAAACGGCGAACTAAAAATAAAATCGGCTACAGGTTTAAAAAACTAAAATAAAATGAAAAAACTATTTACTATTTTAGCATTAATTGCAGCTATACTTACTGTTATCCTATCTATTTTACCTGTTTCTAACTTGGCTATTTTTCCGGGTATTTTGGCTCTTATTTTTGGAGGTACAGCCTACTATTTTTCTAAAAAAACTGGAGAAATAAAAAAATTATTACCTTTTACAATTATGCTAACTGTTTTAGCTTTGGTTTTAACCTCTTACAAAGCGTTTTTTACAGAAACTATTGTTGAAGACACTAAGGCTTTAGAAGCCACAGAAGTATTACTTCAAGAAGAATCTTTAGAAGAATTAGAGGACTTAGATATTGAAGAAATAGAGCTTGATGACAGCGAGCTAGAAGACCTAAGCATTGATGAAACTGAACTTGAAGAATTAAACATAGAAGAAAACATAGAAAGCCTTGATGAAATTGATGCTAAAGAACTTGAAAACATTGAAATTGATGCTGTTGAAGATATTGAAATAGATGAAAGTGAATTAAATGAACTCGAAATAGATCAATAATTGTAAAAATGAAGAAAACAATATAAAACCTTATAAATTTGAAAAAACTATTATTCTTATTTTTTCCTGCAACTATATTAACTAGTTGTATTTCTTTTCAAAATAAAAACAAAACAAGTAATGAAGCTGAAAACAATAAAGTTGAAGATTACGCTAAAACCATTACATCCAACGAATTAAAAACTTTACTTTACACCTATGCTTCAGATGAATTTGAAGGTAGACGAACGGGAGAACCTGGTCAAAAAAAGGCTATTGAATTTCTTAAAGATTTTTATATTAAAAATAGCATTTCTTCTCCGTTAGGAGAAAATGATTATTTTCAAGAAATACCTGAGTCTTATTTTAAGCATGGTATAAAAGCTTCTGAAAATGTATTAGCTTATATAAAAGGTTCTGAAAAACCTGATGAAATTGTCGTTATTTCTGCACATTTAGATCATATAGGCATATCTAAAAATGGTGATATTAATAACGGGGCTGATGATGATGGCTCTGGTACTGTAGCGCTTTTAGAAATTGCCCAAGCTTTTAACGAAGCTAAAAAAGCTGGCAATGGCCCAAAGCGCACTATTTTATTTTTACACGTTACCGGAGAAGAACTTGGACTTTACGGGTCTAGTTATTATGTAAATGAAGATCCTATTTTTCCCCTAGAAAATACAATAGTTGATTTAAATATAGACATGATTGGTCGTGTTGACCCAAAGCATGAAGGCGGTAATAACTACTTATACTTAATTGGTTCTGATAAATTAAGCACAGAATTACACAATATTTCTGAAGAAATCAATAAAAAATATTACAACTTAGAATTCGATTATAAATACAACGCAAACAACGACCCTAATCGTTTTTATTACCGCTCAGATCATTACAATTTTGCTAAAAACAATATACCCGTTATTTTTTATTTTAATGGAACACATGCAGATTACCACCGCCCAAGCGATACTCCAGATAAAATTAATTACGCATTTTTAGAAACAAGAACCCGTTTAATTTTTACAACAGCTTGGGAACTTGCTAACCGTGATAAGAAACCAAAATTAGATTAAAATACTTTTAATAATTAAAAAAGCACCTCTTTAAGGTGCTTTTTTTGTTATGTTATATACATTGTATTGGGCTTTTTGTTTTGATATATCTATACCATAATCTTGAAGATTATTTAGCATTAATTCGTAATATTTATAATGAATTTGCCAATCGTGCAAAGCTGTATCTTGGTTTTTACTTACTAAAACAATAGGTTGTTCTATAAGATTAGCTAATTTATAAACCACATTATCAAAACTTATATTATCGGCCTGTAAATCTGAATCTCCTATTAAATAATTCTGGTTATTGCCCTCCCAATTAATTTGTTTAGTATCCCAGAAACTTGCTTTCTCAGTATTCATAACTAATACTTCTCCACTACTCTGCTTCACTTTATTACTCAACTTTAAAGCTTTAAATATAGTACGTTTTATGTTATTTAATGCTCTACTACCTTTGTTAAAGCTTAAAGAATATGTTTTGTTAAATTGGTCTTCAATTACAATTTGTTTATGGTATACTTTAAAAACATAAGCTAGAATTTGTTGTAAATTACCATTAATTTTGAGATAATCTTTGGTTTCAATAATTTCTATAGTTGTGTCATCTTCAAAAGCATCAATTATAGCAAACTCAAAATCATCTGAGGCATCGTAACTTTCATCTTCAACAGCTAAAGCATAAGATTCGGTAATAAAAAACGACGATTTATTTATAGTAGCTTTATTTTTACTTAAATTATTTCTTAAATGATATAATTTGAAATCTGAAGGATGTCCTTCCCATAATTTATCGCCATTGGCATTAAATAAAACACCATGTGGTAGGCTGTAAACATTATGCTCTTTAAATGTTTCCCCATCATAATCAATAGCTACTGCTAGTTTTAAATCGTGTTTCTCTAAAAATTTTGAAACCACTTCTGGGCTTTCTTGAGATAGAGACATGACATAAAAATTATTTGGATATTGATTTTGTAGAGTTTCTAAATATTGTGAAGCTGGCACACATGGTTTACACCAAGTAGCCCAAAAATCTATAAAATAAAGTGCATTTTCATTACTTCCAGAAATTTCAGACTCTTTAACAAGCTTTGATATTTTTACCTGACCAAATACACTGGTGCTAAAAACAAATGAAAATACGATTAAAGCAAACTTATTCATAGAATTAATTTTATCAATATAAATAACAAAAACTATGCTAAAATAGTATTTAATCTTAAATTTGCTTCATTAAATTTAATTCCCAATACCATGATTCGTAAATTTTTAATTGGTTTACTTGTTTTTAATTTAGCTGCTTGTGCAGAATTACAACAAGTTGTAGACCAGCTTCCGCAGCAAACTACTACCTTAGGTAACGACCAAATAGCCTCTGGCTTAAGACAAGCTTTAGACTTAGGAATAGACAAACAAGTAACTAAGCTTACGCAAACTGATGGTTTTTTTAAAAATGAATTAGTAAAAATTACCTTACCTGAAGAATTACAAAAAGTTGATAAAGCATTAAGAGATATTGGTTTAAGTAGTTTAGCAGACGAAGGTTTAAAAGTACTTAATAGAGCAGCAGAAGATGCTGTAAAAGAAGCAACACCCATTTTTGTTGACGCTGTTAAAGGTATAACATTTGCAGATGCAAAAAATATTTTATTAGGAAATGATGATGCCGCTACGCAGTATTTAACTACAAAAACACAAACATCGCTTTACGATAAATTTCAACCGGTAATAAATTCTTCATTCGCAAAAGTGGGTGCCGATAAAATTTGGGCTAACTTAATTACTAAGTATAATAACATTCCGTTTACTAATAATGTAAATCCTGATTTAACAGATTATGTAACTGGTGAAGCTTTAAAAGGAGTTTATACTATGATAGCCGTAGAAGAGAAAGAAATAAGAAACTCTGTTGCATCTAGAACAACAGATTTACTAAAACAAGTATTTGCTTTACAAGACTAAAAAACTTATTTTTAAGTTTAAAACGCAAAAATCTAAAAATTAGATTTTTGCGTTTTTTTTTAAAATAAAAGCAAAAAAATCATTTTAACATTTCTTTAACCTTAAAATAACGTCTAAATATCGATTAAATACGTAATTTAAGAATAATAAAAAAAGAAAAGTTATGAGTCCACATTTTTGCAAAGTTGGTAAGATTAAACCAAACCTAAGTAAACTTTTAAGTTTAAAAGAATTAGAAAACATGATTGAAAATTTTGTTGATGACGTTAGCAAAGTAGATTATAAACAAGACTTAGGCCAGTTAGCCTAATTTAAAATTTATTAACTAAGCCAATAAAATTTTGTTTAATTAATCTATGAGCATGCTCATAAATTAATTAAAAATAGTTTATTATATTTATGTAAGTTAAAACATACTTAACTGAAAGAAAATTACTATATTTAGTAAAGTGTTAACTTATTTATAATAAACTTATGCTTCCTTTAAAAGAAAATAATTTACGGCACAGGGCTTTATTTGCATATAAACTAACTGCTAATTTTACCATATTAATGGCAGTTATAAATATTTATGCATGGAGTTCAAACCATATAAATAATTTTTTTACAGGATATATTATAAATCCTGGTGCTACAATGAAAGTAGCCACAAGTTTAAGTTTTGTATTTCTTGTTATTCCTTTATTAATAAAAAGGAAATTTATAAAACATCTTTTATTTGTAGGTTTATTTATTCAAATTTCTCAAATTATCGCTTATATATTTAATTTAAGTCCAAGCGGTGTTTTTGCCTTATCATCATATGCCACAATTTTAATGTTTACATTGGCATATGCTAGTATATATTTTGTTTGGGTAGTAAAAAAAAACCTTTACTTTTTAATTACAAATTGCCTATTATATTTATTATCATCTTTTGCAATATTTTATTATCTCTTAGATAAAGAATCTGTAACAACAGTAATTGGTTTTAGTAGTTTAAGTTGGAATACTTCAATATTGTTTTTTATAAACTCTATATCATTATTCGAAATAGCATTAATTGAAAACATAAAAAATTATGAGTTTCAAATTTTACCATTAAAAAAAACACACCCTTATAATTATTTTCCATACTTCTTTTTATTACCAATAATTATAATTGTGAGCATTTCTATTGCTATATATTTTAATATAATTTTTCCTAACGTTGGTATATTTATAATTTTTCTGTTTTTAAACCTAACCATATTAATGAGTATTTTTTTATACTCATCACGCTTTATAGATTTTTTTAAGGAAATATCAGATAAATCAAAAGCACTATTAAAAACAAACTCACAACTAAAATCAGTTAATAACGAATTAGGTGAAAAAAATAATTACTTAAATGATTTTGCTTCATTAACATCTCACAATTTAAGAGAACCTATAATTGCTTTAAAAGAACTTTATAATTTATACAAAGAATATGATACAGAAGAGCTTACCTTAAACTTTAAAGATATAGAAGCCATGTATTTAACTAATGCCAATAATTTAAATTATGGATTAAATTTATTGACTAACTATCATGAATTTATTAAAAGCTTAGGAAAAGATAAAATCACGAAAATTAAATTTTCTAAAAACTTAGAAAACATAATATTAGAGTTAGATTATTTAAAGCCAAAATCGACAATAATAAGCTATAACCTAATAGCTAATTTAAAATTGCCTGAAGTTTATATTAAAAACTTATTAGTTAATTTATTAATTAACTCTTTTATGAATAAATTAAATGACACTGACTTAAAAATTAATATAACCACCACACACACCAAAACCTTTTTTAATATAGTTTATACTGATAATTCTGGATTTTTAATAACCAATAATACTAAACAAATAAAGAATAAACATCAAAATTATAGCTTACACTTTTTAAATTTATACATAAAAAAACTATGCGGAAAAATTAAAATATTGCCACAAAAAACTATAGGCAACATTATTACCATAAAACTAGACTACCCATGCATAAAATCGCAATTATAGATGACAATTTACTTTTTAGAAAAATTACACAAAGATTACTGTTTAAGTTAAATATTAATGACTCACAAATATTATTATTTGAAAACGGTAAAACTGCATTTAATTATATATCAGATAATATTGAAACGCCTAAAATGCTTCCTAGTGTTATTTTGCTAGATTTAAATATGCCTTGTATTAATGGTTGGGAATTTTTAGAATTAATAAAAAAAATTAACCAAGATAATTTATACCAACCAATTATACATATTATAACCTCATCTATAGATGATAATGATAAGCAAAGAGCTAAACAAACTAACCTGGTAAGTAATTATTTAGTAAAACCAATAAATTTAAGGCAATTACAAAATGTTTTAAATTTTAATAGTAATGATGAAAAAATGGTATCGTAACTACAATTAAACAAATGCACTCATTTCATTTTGTATTTCTTGTGCCTTTTTAGCCGCTTGTTGAGCAAAATCTTCATTTTTTGATGCATATATAATACCTCTAGAAGAATTTATTAATAACCCTATTTGGTTATTTAAACCATATTTACAAACCTCTTGCAAATTTCCACCTTGAGCTCCAACACCAGGTACTAGTAAAAAACTTTCTGGTATGATTTGTCTTATTTCAGCTAAATATTCGGCTTTTGTAGCGCCAACAACATACATTAAGTTCTCAGAATTTTTATAAGTTTTTGATATCTTTAAAACTTCTTTATATAATTCATTCTCCTCTAATTGTTTTGTTTGAAAATCGAAAGCACCTTGATTAGAGGTTAAAGCCAAAAGTATAGTATGCTTATCTTTAAATTCTAAAAAAGGTTCTACAGAGTCTTTTCCCATATATGGAGCCACAGTAACAGAATCGAAAGCTAAATCTTCAAAAAAAGCTTTGGCATACATTGTACTTGTATTACCTATATCGCCACGTTTTGCATCTGCAATAGTAAAAATTTCAGGATAATTTTCGTTTAAGTATACAATGGTTTTCTCTAAAGCTTTCCATCCTTTTAAACCATATGCTTCATAAAAGGCCGTATTTGGCTTGTAGGCAACACATAAATGGTGAGTTGCATCAATAATTGCTTTATTGAAAGCGAATATTGGATCTTCCTCTTTTAATAAATGTTCGGGAATTTTATTTAAATCAACATCTAAACCAATACAAAGAAAAGATTGCTTTTTTTTAATTTCTGAAACAAGTTGTGCTGTTGTCATTATTAATATTTTCAGTAAACTATTATATAAAAAGAATCCCGCAATTGCGGGAATATATTTAAATGGTTTCGTCGCTTGCTTTTAATTTTTCTGTGTTCTCTGCAAGCATCAATTCATCTATTATTTTTTGAATGTCTCCGTTTACAATGTTTTGTAAATCGTAGAGTGTTAAACCTATTCTATGATCTGTAACACGACCCTGTGGGTAGTTGTATGTTCTAATTTTAGCACTACGATCTCCTGATGTTACCATGCTTCCACGCTTGGCAGCATCTTCTTCCATTTTTTTAGCCAATTCTAAATCATACAATCTAGAACGTAACACCTTAAATGCTTTTTCTTTGTTTTTATGTTGCGATTTTTGGTCTTGGCATTGCGCTACTAAACCTGTAGGTTCGTGCGTTAAACGTACTGCCGAATAGGTTGTATTTACCGATTGCCCACCAGGACCAGAGGAACAGAAATAATCTATTCTAACATCCTTTGGGTCTATTTCTACATCAAACTCTTCTGCTTCTGGAAACACCATACAGGTTGCTGCACTTGTATGTACACGACCTTGTGTTTCGGTTTGTGGCACACGCTGCACACGGTGTACGCCGGCTTCAAACTTTAAAGTACCATAAACATCTTCGCCAGATACTTCAAATTGTATTTCTTTAAAGCCACCATTTGTGCCTTCACTAAAATCAACAACATCTACACGCCAACCTTTATTTTCACAATATTTATTATACATTCTAAATAAATCGCCTGCAAAAATACTTGCTTCATCTCCTCCTGTTCCTGCGCGTAATTCTACTACGGCATTTTTAGAGTCTTCTGGATCTTTTGGTATTAAAAGTACTCGAATTTCTTCTTCTAATTTAGGTATACCTTCTTTAGCTTCATCATATTGCATTTTGGCCATTTCAACCATTTCTGCATCACTTCCGTCTGCTATAATTTCTTCAGCTTCAGCTAAATTATTAGTTAATTCAATATATTCTTCGCGTTTATCCATTAGAATACGTAAGTCTTTGTATTCTCTGTTTAACTCTACATAACGCTTTTGATCTGATATAATATCTGGTTGAATTATTAAATCGCTAACCTCATCAAATCGTTGTTTTACTATCTGTAATTTCTCTAACATCGTTCCTCAAAAAATTTGAAAATCAAAAGTACAATTTTTTATGCATTTAAAATTATAGTGCTTTAATAAGTTAAAAAATAATTTTAACTATTGTTACGTTAATAAGATTATGCTAAAACAAGTAACTGCAATAATAAACTATTATAAACCATTAGCTTTTTGGTCTTTTTTGGTAACTATAGCTATCACTATTATTAATGCAGAAGTTATACTAGCGCTTTTTACTAAATTATTTTTAACTTTTTTATTGTGGGTTTTGTTAAATGATAGGGACTTAAGAAAGCGTGTTAATTTTTATAAAATAAAAGGTTTATCAAATTTTAAATTTTTTAGTAGTTTGTTTTTAATTGATAGCATTATAACATGTAGTTTTATTGCTATTATTAAATGTTTTATTTAAAAAACTTGCTTTAGTACTAGCCACATTTTGAGCTACCACAATCTTTACAAATTAAGCAACCCTCTTGATAAATCACGTTATTTGATTTACAACTTTCGCACTTTTGTCCTTTAGCTTTTGTACCGTTTGCTATATACTTTTTTAAAGCTCTAACTACTCCATTTTTCCAGGTATTAATAGATTTTGTGTCGAGTTGTAAACTATTAATTAAATTCACTATTTTATCAATTGGCATACCATAACGCAAAGTAGATGATATAAGTTTTGCATAGTTCCAGAATTCTGGATTAAACTTATGAGACAACCCCTGTATGGTTACTTTATAGCCTCTTTTGTCTTTATATTGAAAATCGTAACGGCGCTCACCTTTTTTATTCTTACTTTTTAAAATGAAACCTTTTTGAATATAATGCGGTATTAAAAGGCCATTTTCGTCATCTATTAATCCAGTAAATATTTCGTATGGTTTATCATTTATTAAACCTACAAAAGCAATCCATTTTTCTTTATTATTTTGAAACCTAACTACATCTGCAGTTAAAATATCTGGACGCTTTATAGGAAAGTTTGTTAAAGTATTTTTTTCTTCATTTTTAGTAGCGTTTGCTATTAATACACCAGATCGAGAGCCATCTCGATACACCGTTACGCCTTTGCACCCCACCTCCCATGCTTTTAAATATAAATCGCCTACAAGTTTTTCGGTTGCGTTGTTTGGAAGATTAATGGTTACACTTATTGAATGATCTACCCATTTTTGTATAGCACCTTGCATTTTTACTTTGCTAAGCCAATCCACATCGTTTGATGTGGATTTATAATACGGAGATTTCTTTATTAATTCTTCAATTTCTTTTTGGCTATAATTTTTATTAATATTTATGCCATTTACTTCCATCCAATGCTTAAATTTATGATGAAAAACCACATATTCTTCCCATGAATCTCCAACTTCATCAACAAAATCTACTCTAATGTTTTTATCGTTAGGGTTAACTTTTCGACGTCTTGTATACACTGGCATAAAAACAGGCTCAATTCCAGATGTGGTTTGCGTCATTAAACTTGTTGTACCTGTTGGCGCAATGGTTAACAACGCTATGTTTCGCCTACCATACTCTAACATATCGTAATATAACTTACCATCTGCTTCTTTTAATCTATTTATAAAGGGATTTTGTTTTTCTAATTCTGAATTATAAATAGGAAATGCTCCGCGCTCTTTTGCCAAATTAATCGATGCCCGATACGCTTCAATTGCCAATGTTTTATGAACTTTTAAAGAAAATGTATTTCCCTGGTCACTACCATACTGAATACCTAATGCCGCCAACATATCGCCTTCTGCAGTTATACCAATACCAGTTCTGCGACCTTCTTTAGCTTTTTGTTTTATATTAATCCACAAATTACGTTCTGTATGCTTTATAGTTTCATCTTCTGGATCGGCATTAATTTTATTTATAATGCCTTCAATCTTTTCTAACTCTAAATCAATTATATCATCCATTATCCGCTGTGCATAAGCTACATGTTCTTTAAATAGTTTAAAATTGAATGATGCATTGTTAGTAAAAGGTTTATCTACATATGAAAACAAGTTTATAGCAAGTAACCTACAAGAATCGTAAGGACAGAGTGGAATTTCGCCACAAGGATTTGTTGACACGGTTTTAAAACCAAAATCTGAATAACAATCTGGTACAGATTCATTTATTATAGTATCCCAAAATAAAATTCCTGGCTCTGCAGATTGCCATGCATTATGAATAATTTTATTCCATAAATGCTCCGCCTTAATTGTTTTGATTTGCTTTGGGTTAGCACTAAAAACAGGATATTTTTGAAGATACTTACTTTTAGTTTTTACAGCTTGCATAAATTCATTATCTATTCTTACAGATACATTTGCTCCTGTTATTTTACCTTGTGCTAATTTTGCATCAATAAAATCTTCTGAATCTGGATGATTTATTGCCACGGATAGCATTAATGCTCCTCGCCTGCCATCTTGCGCTACTTCTCTAGTTGAATTAGAATACCGCTCCATAAAAGGCACTAAACCTGTAGATGTTAAAGCCGAATTTTTTACCGAAGATCCTTTGGGCCGAATATGAGATAAATCGTGGCCAATACCTCCACGGCGCTTCATTAACTGCACTTGTTCTTGGTCTGTTTTCATTATCCCTCCATAAGAATCTGAAAGCCCATTATTACCAATAACAAAACAATTGGATAAGGATGCTATTTGATAAGGATTACCAATTCCTGCCATTGGGCTACCTTGTGGAACTATATATTTAAAATTTTTGAGTAAGCTAAAAATCTTTTCTTTTGGTAGGGGATTTTTATACTTATTTTCAATTCTGCAAAGTTCTGTAGTTATTCGGGTATGCATTTGGTGGGGTGTAAGCTCATAAATATTACCTATAGAATCTTTTAAGGCATATTTATTTACCCATACACGAGCAGCTAAATCGTCGTTATTAAAATATTTTAAGGAAGCCTGATACGCCTCTTCTTGACTATAAGTTTTAAGAGAGGGTTTAGAAAATTTTGTATTCATGAATTCAGCTAGATTTTACTGTTTTAGAAAATTTATTGGAACAATAAATTAACTAAAAAGCAAAGCAAGAAAGCATGATAATTATCAGGCTAGCAATATAACCCAAAAGTATTAATTATTAATATACAGCATTTTACCTCTGTTATTAACAAGTGAAAGTTGATAAGTTTATTATTTAATTTTTAAAAATCTACAGCAAAACCAACACCTAAAAACTGTCTCCATTGTACTTTTGCACCAGCTTCAGCAGTTTCACCATCATCGGTTTCAACAACAGTTTTTACATCGTCATCATATTTTATTTGAGAACCAAATGATGCCTTAATGTAATCGTTTACTTTAAAATCAAAGTCTAAACTCCAGTCTACATCAACATTTCCAAAATTATTTAAATAGTCTGAGTATAAACTCACTTGATTTTTTAAGTTAACATTTTTCATTACTGCCATTTCGTAACTATTAGTAATTAAAATACCAACCTCAGAACGTATACGCTCTCCTTCTGATATTATATTACCATCATCATCATAAACTGCAGGATCAACACCATAAGAACCAGCATTTGCTAAATCTTCTTCTAAAACAAAAGTAGTTTTAAGTGTTACTGGCGAGAAATAAATTGACATTTTATCAACATTTTTACCATACTCCATACCGCCACCAAAATATAAATACCCTGGCGCTAAAAAACTAGATATTAACGTTCTAGAATCTGATGAATAAGTATAACCATTAAATAACTGTGTATTAAATGTAAGTTTTGCTGAATAAAACCAATTTGATTTGTCATCAGATTGATAGCTAAAGTTAGAACTAAGTGAAAATATATCATCCGATTTTTGAAGACTACTACCTTGTTGGTCTGTCATGCCTAACTTTAACGAAGCATCATTTTTCCAGGTGTAATATTTATCGGTATAATTTGCTGAAGTTTGATAACTCATTAACCCCGATATTGAGTTTGTTCCACCAGCATTCCAGTTAACAAAAGATACTTGACTTAAATATACAGATGCCTTGTTTGTGGTTTCCCAACTTGGTCCTGTAAAAACTTCTTCATCATCGTCTGTTGGGCGAAATAAAAAGCTAGGTTGAGCGAATGAAAGATTAAAAAAAAGTAAAGCCGAAATAAATGAAATATATTTCATTGTGATATGTTTGGTTAATTAAAAAAGTAATCGCTATCAATAATCATTCCAAAAAAATAAAATTGAAACAAAATTTAATAAGTAAACTCTCCAAACTCACTTTTTATTGTAAGCTTTTTTTCTTTTGATGCTTCTACTCGTCCAATTACTTGAGCATTAACATTAAACGATTTTGATATTTCTATAATATCTGTAGCAACATTTGGAGAAACATAAAGTTCCATTCTGTGCCCGCAGTTAAATACCTGGTACATTTCTTTCCAGTTAGTATTACTTTGTTTTTGTATTAACTTAAACAAAGGCGGAATTGGAAACATATTGTCTTTTACAATATGATTTTCTTCAATAAAATGAAGAATTTTTGTTTGCGCGCCACCAGAACAATGCACCATACCATGTATAGTTTCACTATTATATTTTGCTAATATAGCTTTAATTATTGGTGCATAAGTACGTGTTGGTGACAGCACTAATTTACCAGCATTAATTGGAGAATCTTCAACATCATCAGTTAATTTAACTTGACCTGAATACACCAAATCTTCTGGTACAGACGCATCAAAACTTTCAGGATATTTTTCGGCTAAATATTTATTAAACACATCATGTCTTGCAGATGTTAACCCATTACTTCCCATTCCACCATTGTACTCTGTTTCGTAAGAGGCTTGCCCAAAACTTTCTAAACCAACAATAACATCTCCTGGTTTTATGTTTGCATTGTCAACAACATCGCTTCGCTTCATTCTGGCTGTTACTGTAGAATCTACAATAATGGTTCGCACTAAATCGCCTACATCGGCAGTTTCACCACCAGTTGAATGAATGGTAACACCAAACTTTTTTAATTCTGATATTAATTCTTCTGTCCCGTTAATTATTGCAGAAATTACTTCGCCAGGAATTAAATTTTTATTTCTACCTATGGTTGAAGATAACATAATATTATCTGTAGCACCAACACATAATAAATCATCAATATTCATTATTAAAGCGTCTTGTGCAATACCTTTCCATACCGAAACATCTCCGGTTTCTTTCCAATACATATAAGCTAGAGATGATTTTGTTCCTGCTCCATCGGCATGCATTATTAAACAATAATCGTTATCGTTAGTTAAATAATCTGGAACTATTTTACAAAATGCCTTTGGAAATAAACCTTTATCTATATTTTTTATAGCATTGTGCACATCTTCTTTTGATGCTGAAACGCCTCGTTGTGCGTATCGTTTAGAAACTTCTTGACTCATAAGATTAGATTATTATGCAAAAGTAAAGTAATAATTTAAAATGAAGCTTGATAAATGAAAATATGAAATAGGTTTTATTAACGAGTTTTTAACCTTTTTTAAAACCAAATAATTATTACATAAATCCGAAGTTTTTTTCGTGTTGGGTTATCAAAAACCTGGCTACTTAATGCTTATTATCCTTATAAATAATTTATATTTGCACCCATTTTTAAATTTCTCTTTTACATCCCTTCATACATTTTTAATTGTTTTATGAAAAAATTAATTTTTCTTTTTATTGGTTTCGTTCTAAATTTTATGAATGCTCAAACGACTACCGAAATGGTAAAAGAGGAAACAATTTGGCAAAACTTTAAATACGACATGGGAAGTATAGGTGGAGGCGTTGGGTATTCTTTTAGCAGACCATTACACTGGAAAAAGAAAGATTGGGTTAACTTTGCAGGCTTTACTGTCGGAACCATAATATTAAATTTAGCCGATGACGAGATTAATTCTTGGGTTAACGGTATTAGAAGCGAAATACCTGAAGGCTTAAAAGAGTTTGGCAACCATTACGCACGACCAGAGGGAAATTTTAGCCTTTCTGGTGCTGTATATTTAACCGGTTTGTTTATAAAGAATGAAAAAGTAAGAAGAGCTGGTGTTTTAATGATGGCTTCAACCATTTCTGGCGGAGTAATACAACAATTTGGTACACGAATTATTCATAGAGCAAGACCGTTGACTGGAAAATCTTCAAGCAATTACAGTATTGGGCATTTCGAAAAAGTTGAAGGTTACGATTCCTTTTTCTCAGGGCACACCGTTTTATCTTTTGCTAATGCCTACGCCATTGGTAAACAGTTTAAAAACCCTTGGGTAAAAGCAGGGATTTATACGGTTGGAATGATTCCTGGTTTTACAAGAATCATTGTTAGCAAACACTGGCTTTCCGATGTCGTTTTTGGCACCGTAATGAGTATTGTTATCGTAGAATCGATAGATAAGTATTTAGACTCTAAGTATAAAGCAAAGTATAACAACAACGATAAAAAGGTAAGTTGGAATTTATCATTTGCTCCAGGTCAAATTGGTCTTAATATCAGTTTCAATTAATCAAAATAGCAACTTACTAATTGATTGCAACAAGAGTTCAAAATTAATCCTTCATTCAAAAAACATAAAACTATCGCGTAAATAACATTTCGCTGTATTTTGCAAGTGGCCAAATTTCATTATCTACTAGCAATTCCAAACTATCGCAATGCGTACGAATTTTTTCGAAAAAAGGTTTTACTTTAAAACAATAAGCAATAGCCTTTTCTTGAACTTTTTCATTGCTGTTTGCAGCCTCTCTTGCCTTTATCATTTTTGTTACATTATCGTTTATTCCTTCAATATGTTTTGATATTTCTTTAATTAATTTTAGTTGCTCTTTAGCTAATTTATTAAAATCATTTTCAAAAATAGATTTTAAACCTTGTACATTTTCTATTAAAATATTTTGATATTTTACTGCTGTTGGTACAATTTGATTTCTGGCCATATCGCCTAAAACTATACTCTCAATTTGAATATGAGTAACATAGGCTTCCATTTCAATTTCATAGCGAGCTACAGTTTCAATCTTACTCATAACTCCCATTTCTTCAAAAAGCGAAATGCTTTTTTCTGATATTTTAGCTTCAAGTGCCTCTGGTGTGGTTCTGTTATTACTTAAACCTCGTTTTTTGGCTTCGTCTTCCCAAATTTTTCCGTAGCCATTACCTTCAAATAAAATGGCTTTTGTATCTTTTATATACTCTCTAAGAACATTAAAAATGGCTTCGTCCTTTTTTAAATCTTTTTTATTAATTAACGTATCAACTTCAACTTTAAAACCTTTTAATTGTTTAGCAACAATTGTATTTAAAACCGTCATTGGGTTGCCACAATTAGAAAGCGAACCTACGGCTCTAAACTCAAATTTATTTCCAGTAAACGCAAAAGGCGAAGTACGGTTTCTGTCTGTATTATCAAGTAAAACATCTGGTATTTTACCAACAACATTTAGTTTAAGTTCTGTTTTTTCTTCAGGTGATAATTTACCTTTTGTTACACCTTCTAACTCTGCTAAAACTTTTGATAATTGTTCGCCAATAAATACCGACATTATTGCAGGTGGGGCTTCGTTTGCCCCTAAACGATGATCGTTACTGGCAGAAGCTATTGAGGCTCGCAATAACTCCTCATAATCTTTAACAGCCTTTATTGTGTTAATAAAAAACGTTAAAAATTGTAAATTGCTCATTGGTGTTTTTCCTGGTGATAATAAATTAATTCCAGTATCTGTGGATAAAGACCAGTTATTGTGCTTACCTGAACCATTTATTCCTGCAAAAGGTTTTTCGTGCAAAAGCACCTTAAAATTATGCCTTTTTGCCACACGCGCCATAATATCCATAACTAATGCGTTATGGTCTACAGCTAAATTGGCTTCTTCATAGATTGGTGCTAACTCAAATTGGTTTGGTGCTACTTCATTATGCCTTGTTTTTACAGGTATGCCCAACAATATACACTCGTGCTCTAAGTCTTTCATAAAGTTAAAAGCTCGCGTTGGAATGGCTCCAAAATAATGATCGTCTAGCTGTTGTCCTTTTGCAGAAGAATGCCCTATTAAAGTTCGACCGGTTAACAATATATCTGGACGGCTAGCTATAAGCTCTTTATCTACAAGAAAATACTCTTGTTCCCACCCCAAGGAAGATGATACTTTTTTTACATTTTTATCAAAGTATTTACACACATCTGTAGCTGCTTCATCTACAGCATGTAATGCTTTTAAAAGTGGGGTTTTATAATCTAGAGCTTCTCCTGTGTAAGCTACAAATATAGTTGGAATGCATAAGGTTGTACCAATTATAAACGCAGGCGACGTTGGGTCCCAGGCAGTGTAACCTCTAGCTTCAAAAGTGTTACGAATGCCTCCACTAGGAAAACTAGAAGCATCTGGTTCTTGCTGTACTAAAGAGCTACCTTCAAACTTCTCAATTCCTAATCCGTTTTCGGTTAATTCAAAAAAAGCATCGTGTTTTTCAGCTGTACTTCCTGTTAAAGGTTGAAACCAATGTGAATAATGCGTAACACCCTTTGATAGCGCCCAGTCACGCATAGAAGCTGCTACCTGATCGGCAACACCGCGCTCTATTTTTTTTCCGCGTTGTATGGCATTTAACACACCTTGCATGGCATCTTTAGTAAGATACTTTTGCATGGTGTTTTCATTAAATACATTACTTGCAAAAAGCTCTGAACGACGTACATTATCATCAAACATTACTGGTTTATTAGCTAAAGTCTTTTTTAAAGCATGAAAACGAAGTGTAGACATAGTTTTTATATGTTTTTGGCAAAAATACACACGAAAAACTAAAAATGATTTAAAAAAAGAAAAATTCTTATTATCACTTTTTCAGTTTTAATAAAAATTAATTAAGTTTTTTTAATATATCCCTCAAAAAAATGGGGTTTAAATAAAAATTTATTGAAGTCTTGTTAAAACACCCCTATTAAATTTAGAGTAATAACTTAAAAAATTATATTTGTGTGAATATAACTAACTTTAATTTATAAATTAAACATACATTATGGCAAAAATTAAACTGGAATACCTTTGGTTAGATGGGTATTATCCAACTCAAAACTTAAGAAGTAAAACTAAGGTAGAAGAACACGAAGATTTCAAAGGAACTTTAGAAGAAATAGGAAACTGGTCTTTTGATGGTTCATCAACTAAGCAAGCTGAAGGTGGTTCTTCAGATTGTTTATTAGTTCCTGTAGCTATTTACCCAGATCCAGATAGAAAAGACGGTTATTTAGTAATGACTGAAGTTATGAATGCTGATGGTACGCCACACGAATCTAACGGTAGAGCTACTATTGACGATGAAGATGATGATTTCTGGTTTGGTTTTGAGCAAGAGTATTTTATTATGGACACTCAAACTGGTTTACCTTTAGGTTTCCCTGTTGGTGGTTACCCTGCTCCACAAGGTTTATATTATTGTTCAGTTGGTGGGAAAAATACTCACGGAA
The DNA here is from genome assembly GCF_020523925.1 of Neotamlana laminarinivorans. Classification (GTDB taxonomy): domain Bacteria; phylum Bacteroidota; class Bacteroidia; order Flavobacteriales; family Flavobacteriaceae; genus Neotamlana; species Neotamlana laminarinivorans. The sequence goes on from NZ_JAJAPW010000001.1 coordinate 733,385, forward strand.
GACACTTAGTAGAAGAGCATGCTGATTTATGTATTGCTGCTGGATTAAACTTTGAAGGTATTAACCAAGAGGTTGCTTGCGGACAATGGGAGTATCAATTATTCGCTAAAGGTGCTAAAAAAGCTGGTGACGAAATTTGGATTTCAAGATACTTATTACAACGTTTAACTGAAAAATATGGTTATTACATCGAGTATCACCCAAAACCTCTAGGTAAAGATATGGACTGGAATGGTTCTGGTATGCACGCTAACTTCTCTAACACAACTTTAAGAACTTGTGGTTCTAAAGAAACTTACGAGAAAATTTGTGAAGCGTTCAGACCTGTTGTTGATGAGCATATTGCTGTTTACGGAGAGTTTAACGACCAACGTTTAACTGGTGAGCACGAAACTGCTGCTATTACTGATTTCTCTTATGGAGTATCTGATAGAGGCGCGTCAATTCGTATTCCATTAATTACTGTTGAAAAAGGTTATAAAGGATGGTTAGAAGACAGACGTCCTGCATCTAACGGTGACCCATACAAAATTGCTGCGGTAATTATTAAAACTGTAAAATCTGCTAAGATTTAATAAATCTGTTTTATTCATAAAAAAAGGGCTTAATATTAAATAATGTTAAGCCCTTTTTATTTTTATGTGAATTTTTACGCCATTTAATTAAACCAGAAAACTCCTTAATTATTATACATAAATTAAATTGTAAGAGATAATTGATTAGGACAAAAACATCTTAATATTCCTATTCTATAACTTTCTGGGAAAAGTAAAATATCAAAACTTATCTTTAGTAAAAACTAAGAACATAAAAACACCATAAGCTAAAACTAAAACAAACCCTTTTACTCTACTTATTTGAAGTCGTTTTGGTAAAAATACTAACGGAATTAAAACAGCTGCAAAACCTAACATCCAAAAAAAATCGCTACTTAAAATTTGAGGTTCGGTTACCGGAATAGGTTTTATTATTGATGTTAAACCTAATACAGAAGCAATATTAAAAATATTAGAACCTATTAAATTACCTAAAGAAATGGCTTTTTCTTGCTTTGCTGCAGCAATTACAGAAGCTGCTAATTCTGGAACGCTTGTACCAATTGCAATTAAAGATACACCAATAACGGCTTCGTTAACTCCAATAGAACGTGCAATAGTTTTAGAGCCCTCTACCAACCATTCGCTTCCAAAATATAAAGCCACCGCACCAATTAATAACCAAATTACAATTTTAAAGTTTGATGTATGTGCTAGTTTATCGTCTACTTCTTCTGGTATAGCTTCTTGTTCTTGTTTTGCATTTTTTATTAAAATGAATAAAAACACAACTAAACCTGCAAATAAAATACCGCCTTCTATAGCCGAAAGTAAATTGTCGTTTTTCAAGAAGTAATATAGAACTATAGAAAACAACATCATTACTGGCCAATTAAGTTTGTAAAACGATTTATCGACAGCAATAGAGCTAACCATAGCCGTTACACCTAATACCAAACCAATATTAGCAATGTTCGAGCCTACTACATTATTTATAGCAATTGCTGGCGAACCAGACATGGCCGCTTGCAAACTTACTAGTAATTCTGGCGCAGAGGTTGCAAAACTTACAACCGTCATCCCAATTACCATTTTAGATATATTAAATTTAAATGATAATGCCACAGACGAACGCACTAAAAACTCGCCTCCAATTACCAAAAGCACAAAACCTAATATTACCAAAAGTAAACTCATAAAAATTTTTTTTTTGCGAAGATAATTAAAGTTGAATCTAATTTGCTAAAAGTTTTTTTATAGCACCAAATAATATTAGTTAACTTAAAATTTAGTTAAATAACTACTTATATAGTTTTATAACTACAAAAATAGTTATATATTTGAATTGCGTTAGGGATTGCAGCGGCATCCTTTTTTTGAGGCACGAGAAAAAAGATATAGCGTAAAGCCCGCCCGAACGCCCAAAAACTATAATAATGGAAAAATTAACAAATAAAGAAGAAGAAGTAATGCATATTTTATGGAAGCTGGAAAAAGCTTTTGTTAAAGATGTTATGGCAGAAATTAAAAGTGAAAAACCACATTACAACACCTTATCGACCATAATTCGAAAGCTGGAAGACAAAGGTTTTGTTGCTTATAATGCTTACGGAAAAACGCACCAGTACTACCCTATTGTTACAAAAGAAGCTTACAGACAGAAGTTTATGAATACCGCCATAAATAACTACTTTAATAATTCTTATAAAAACATGGTATCGTTTTTTGCTAAAGAAGAAAAAATAAGTGTTGACGACCTTAAGGAAATTATTGCATTAATAGAAAACGAGAAATAAAATGGCATATTTACTAAAAGTTAGCGCCATTGTTGGCCTGTTTTACCTTACTTATAAACTTTTATTGCAAAAAGACACCTTTTTTAAACAAAACAGATGGTTTTTACTTTTTGGTTTAGGAGTTTCGTTTTTAGTGCCTTTGTATGTTATAACAGAGTATGTTACTTACACGCCCATGGTTTTAAGCGATTTTACTTTTAATACAAAAACTACTGCAACTACAAAAACCTTTAATTTTATTGATGTTTTGCCTTATTTATATATTACAGGAGTTGCCATATTTTCACTTAGGTTTTTATTGCAATTTGCTGCCATATTTAAAGTAATTAAATGCCCAAATAAAAGAAAAGAAGGCCACTATATTTTTATTGAAAGCGAAACCGCAGCGTCTCCGTTTTCCTTTTTTAACTGGATTGTTTACAACCCAGAACAATTTACCCATACCGAATTACAACAAATTATAACTCACGAAAAAATACACGCTAAACAAAAGCATTCTTTCGATGTTATTTTAGCTAATTTGGCTTGTGTTATTCTTTGGTTTAATCCGTTTATATGGTTATATCAAAAAGACTTAAAACAAAACTTAGAGTTTTTAGCAGATTATTCGGCTTTTAAAGCGGTGTCTTGCAAAAAACAATATCAATACACATTACTTAAACAAAGTTTACCAACTCATCAATTGGCTTTAAGTAATGCTTTTTATAATTCATTAATCAAAAAACGAATCGTTATGTTACACAAATCAAAATCAAACAACATGAATCGCATTAAATGTTTGGCTGTATTACCGTTAATTGCTCTGTTTTTAATGAGCTTTAATACTAGAACTGTTTATGTTGAAAAAGAAATTACTTCGGAAACTAAACCAGAATTTACAACTAGTTTCACCGAACATTTTGAAGCAATTTTACTTAAAAACAGCACCGAAGCCGATTTAAACAAAATAAAAAACACGCTAGAAGCACAAGGTGTTACCATTAAATTTAAAGGATTAAAACGAAATGCTAACGACGAAATAATTGCCATAAAAATTGATGCTAAATCTAAAACCTCTAAAGCTAATTATAATATAAACGCTGATGAAGCCATTATGCCCATTAAAATAAGTTATAACCCTAATAATGAAACTATAAACATTTCTGGTGCTAACTCTCAAAACGCTATTGTTGCTAGTTTTAAAGGTAATACCAATAAACAAAATGAAACTGTAATAATTAAAGAAGAAAACAAAATACAATTTTTCTCAACTACACAAAAAGATTCTATTATTTATATTATTGATAGCGTTAAAGTTAAAAAAGAAGATGCAAAAGCTTTAGAGCCTTCTAAAGTAAAATCTATAAATGTTATAAAAGATGAAAAAAGTCTAAAAGAATATGGCAATATAAAAGCCATTATAGAAATTTTAACAAAAGATGAAACCGATACAAAAACAAGCAACAAAACCATTAAAATCATTAAAGGAACTAGTGGGTTTAATGGTTTGCCCAAAGACTTACTAGTTATTGTTGATGGCAAAGAAATTGACCATGAAAAACTTAAAGATGTAAAAAAAGACGATATTAAAACTGTAAATGTGTTAAAAGACGAAAAAGCCATTAAAAAATACGGCGAAAAAGGTAAAAACGGTGTAATTATTATTGAAACTAAAAAATAAACGTTTTGCGCTCCAATAAGAGGCTGTTTAAAAGTAACATTTTTGTCAATATGAACTCGTTTCAGATTCTAATGTATTTTGAAAATCAATTGTTTGAGATTCTGAAATAAATTCAGAATGACAGATTTCACACTTTTTAAACAGCCTCTTTTATTATAAATAAAATTAATGTAACCCTTGTTACACAAATTAAAAATTGAAAGGCTTAATTTTATACTCATAATTTAGCCTTATGATACAAGAACTAAAAGATAATTACGGACACCTGTTTGAAAACAATCTTTTAAACGAAATAAACCAAGTTGGCACCTTTAAAGAAGTTCCCGAAGGAGCTGTTATGATTAATATTGGCGAATATGTAAAATCTATGCCTTTATTAATTTCTGGAGCTATTAAAATTTTACGCGAAGATAATGATGGCGACGAACTCCTACTCTATTTCTTAGAAAAAGGCGACACCTGCGCCATGACGCTTACCTGCTGTTTAGGGCAAAAAAAAAGTGAAATTAAAGCTGTTGCCGAAACCGATGCAAAACTCATGATGATTCCTATTCAAAAAATGGAAGAATGGTCTGGTAAATATAAAAGTTGGCGCAATTTTGTTTTCGAAAGTTATCATAATCGCCTTAATGAAATGCTTGAAACCATTGATAGTATTGCTTTTTTAAAAATGGACGAGCGGTTACTTAAATATCTCATTGAAAAAGCTCGCGTATCAGAAGATGGTACAATTAGAAACACCCACCAAGAAATTGCTTACGATTTGCATACTTCTAGAGTTGTAATATCCAGATTACTTAAAAAACTTGAGAATCTAGGAAAAATAGAGCTTCATAGAAATTATGTTACACTTTTAAAAATTTAAGAGTGTAACCATTGTTACTGTATGCAACAATTTTACCATATACTTTTGCTATTAAGCAAATTGTATTATGGAGTTTCTTAATATTTTAGGTTATGTAAGCGCTCTTGTTATTGGTATTTCATTAGGCTTAATTGGTGGAGGCGGCTCTATACTTGCTGTACCTGTTTTAGCCTATATGTTTTCCATTAACGAAAAAGCAGCAACAGCATATTCGTTATTTATAGTTGGTTCTAGTGCCCTTTTAGGTGGAATAAAACAACATTTTAAAGGTTTAGTAGATTGGAAAACAGCTATTATTTTTGGCTTTCCTGCTATTATTGGTGTAACCATAGTAAGACACAATGTAGTTCCTATTTTACCTGATGTTATTTTTAACATAAACCAATTCGCATTTACTCGCCGTATGGCCATGCTTGGCTTATTTGCGTTTTTAATGATTCCTGCTGCCATTTCCATGTTAACCACAAAAACGATTCCAATAAAAAAACACAATGTAACCTATAAGTATCCTTTAATTTTCATCGAAGGCTTAATTGTTGGCGGTATTACAGGCTTAATTGGTGCTGGCGGTGGTTTTTTAATAATTCCTGCATTAGTTATTCTTGCTCGTTTAGAAATGAAAGTTGCTGTAGCTACTTCATTAATAATTATAGCGTTTAAATCGTTAATTGGTTTTTTTCTTGGAGATGCGTTTATTATGGATATTAATTGGTCCTTTTTACTCCTATTTACAACACTATCGTTTATTGGTATATTTATAGGTAGTTTTTTTAGTAGTTTTATAGACGGAAAGAAACTAAAAAAAGGCTTTGGCGTTTTTATAATAATTATGGCTTTCTTTATTTTTTACATGGAATTTTTAACACCTCATATTTAATAAAACCAATAAGTAACCTTTGTTACCATAAAAACAAAACACTATTATTAATTTAGCATCATAAAATTTAATACTATGAAAATAGAACAAATATACACGGGTTGTTTAGCTCAAGGCGCTTATTATATAGAAAGCAATGGCGAAGTTGCTATTATAGATCCGCTACGAGAGGTACAACCTTATTTAGACAGAGCAAAAGCAAATAACGCTACCATTAAATATATTTTTGAAACTCATTTTCATGCCGATTTTGTTAGTGGTCATGTTACTTTATCTAAAGAAACGGGCGCTCCAATTATTTATGGTCCTTTAGCCGAACCAAGTTTCGAGGCTATCATAGCCACAGATAATCAAGAATTTAAGTTAGGCAATATTACCATTAAGGTATTGCATACTCCTGGGCATACTATGGAAAGCTCTGTTTATCTTCTTAAAGACGAAAACGGAAAAAATCATGCTATTTTTAGTGGAGACACCTTATTTTTAGGCGATGTTGGTCGTCCAGATTTGGCACAAAAAGTTGGTGAAATTACAGAACAAGATTTAGCTGGTTACCTATTTGATAGCCTAAGAAATAAAATTATGCCTTTAGCCGATGATGTTATTGTATATCCAGCACATGGTGCCGGTTCTGCTTGTGGTAAAAACTTAAGTAAAGAAACTGTTGATTCTCTTGGAAACCAGAAAAAAACAAACTACGCACTTCGTGAAGATATGACGAAGGAAGAATTTATAAAAGAAGTTACCAACGGTTTATTACCTCCACCTCAATACTTTCCTTTAAATGTTAAAATGAATAAAGAAGGGTATGATGACTTTAATGATGTTTTAAAACGAAGTACTCAAGCATTATCACCTGAAGCCTTTGAAGCTGTAGCAAATGAAACTGATGCCGTAATATTAGATGTTCGCAATCAAAACGATTTTGCAAAAGGCCACATACCACGTTCAATTTTTATTGGTTTAGATGGAGGATTTGCTCCTTGGGTTGGCTCACTAATTGCCGATGTAAAACAAACCATTTTATTAGTAACCCCAGAAGGCCGAGAAAAAGAAGCTATAACACGATTATCGCGAGTTGGTTTCGATCAAGTAATTGGTTTTCTTGATGGTGGTTTCAATTCTTGGAAAAAAGCATCAAAAGAATATGATACAGTTAGCTCAGTTGATGCTTCTGTGTTTAAACAAGCTAAATTAAATGATAATGTTCCAGTTTTTGATGTTAGAAAAGATGGTGAATATAAGTCTGAACACGTAATTAATGCTATACACACACCTTTAGATTATATAAATAATTATCTATCAGAATTCCCAGAAAACGAAACGTTCTATTTACACTGTGCCGGCGGTTACAGAAGTATGATTGCTGCTTCAATTTTAAAAAGTAGAGGTATTCATAACCTAATAGACATTAAGGGAGGCTTTAAAGCAATTAAAAAAAATGGCGTGAAAGTTTCAAATTACGTTTGTCCTTCAACATTATAACTCACAAAATGAAAAAAATATTAATTACCATGTCTATTATATCTTACTTATTTGGTTGTGCACAACAACCAGAAACCATAAAAATTTTAGAAAAACAAGCTTTTAAAAAAGCAATAGAATCAAAAAAAGTACAACTAGTTGATGTTCGTACTGCTACCGAATATAATTCTGGACACATAAAAACTGCTAAAAATATTGATGTTTTTAAAATTTCAAAATTTACCGAAGAATTTAATAAACTAGATAAAAACCAGCCTGTTTATGTGTATTGCAGATCTGGAAAAAGAAGTAATAGCGCTGCCAAAAAATTAGATAAAATGGGTTTTAAAGAAATTTACGATTTAAAAGGTGGTTATTTAAATTGGATTAAATAATGAAAACAACAATAGCAATACAAAATTTAAAATGTGGAGGTTGTGCGCATACCATAACCTCTAATTTATCTGAAATTAAAAACATTACTAATGTTAATGTTTCTATTGAAATGTCTACCGTTTCATTTGATTATAATAGTAAAACCGATGTTTCTTTAGTTGAAACTAAACTTAAAAGTTTAGGCTATCCAACAAAAACTAATGATAATAATATAGTTTTAAAAGCAAAATCAATGTTTAGTTGTGCAGCAGGAAAAATTTCAAAGTAAAATAATATGAAAATTACTAACTTAAATACATCAATATTTTAAAAGACCTCATATTAATTAAAACCATAGTATTCTTTAATTCATTTTAATAAGTAAATAATTTATTCAGATTTCATTTACAAAATTTTTAAAGTTTTGTGTTTTTAATCACTTATTTCTTTATTTCAACAAATTATATTTACTTCTCCATAAAAAGTGCTGCAAAAACTGTTAATTTGCTACTTTATTTTTTAATATGGATATCATTTTTCAACCTTGGCCATGGTATATTTCTGGGCCATTAATAGCCATTGGTATGTTTTTGCTTTTACTTGCAGGAAAAACCTTTGGTATGTCTAGTAACCTAAAAACCATGTGTTCTATTCTGGGTGCTGGAAAAAAAGTAAAGTTTTTTCAATACGACTGGACAGCATACAAATGGAACTTAGTTGTAGTTTTGGGCACAATAATTGGCGGATTTATTGCGGCTAATTTGTTATCAAGTAACTTAAACGTAAATATATCACCTGCATCTGTTGCCGAATTAAATTCACTTGGCTTTAAAAGTGCAGGAAAAGCTTATTTACCTACCGAATTATTTAATTTATCTGCTTTAAAAGATATTAAAACCTTAATAATATTAGCCATTGGAGGTGTGCTTATAGGCTTTGGTACACGTTATGCTGGTGGTTGTACTTCTGGTCATGCTATTACTGGACTAAGTAATTTACAATTACCCTCTCTAATAGCTGTAATTGGTTTTTTTGTAGGTGGTTTAATAATGATTAATCTAATATTTCCTTTAATTTTTTAATCATGAAAAAGTATTTAACGTATTTAAGCATAGGTATTTTAATAGGTATTACTTTATTTAAATCTGAAGCAGCATCATGGTTTCGTATATATGAAATGTTTAAATTTCAATCGTTCCATATGTATGGAATTATTGGTTCTGCTTTATTTCTAGGAATTATATGTATTCAATTTATAAAACGTAATAATTTAAAATCCTTTTATAAAGAAACCATTGTAATTCCAGCAAAAGAAAAAGGGTTTTATCGCTACTTTATTGGCGGTACTATTTTTGGATTAGGTTGGGCACTTGCTGGAGCTTGTCCTGGGCCTATGTATGTATTATTAGGTGCTGGATTTTTTAACATTTTAATAGTTATTGCTTTTGCCCTTTTAGGCACCTATTTATATGGTGTTTTTAAAGACAAGCTACCACATTAATTTAATTTTGCATTGCTTTCACAGGGCCTTTACTATTAATATTTAAGTTTTTGTTTCCAGGATACAATATTACTGTTGCTTGAGTTTCGTTTTGTAACTTAATATTAGTAGCGTGCATATTGGCTTTGGGATTAAAATTACCATAACCCTCCCATACCGAAAATTTTATAACCATATCTTTAGGAATAAAATCTTCATTATTTGTTTTAATTAAAATATCGTGGTTTAATCCATTAATTTTTGCAAGCATATTATTAGCTATACCATTTCTGCTATCTAAAATATTCATATCTACATAAGCGTTTTTGGCATTTGTATATGGCACACCAAAAGCTTCAGCAAATTTGGCGTTTGCCCTACAATTTGTTAATGTATCATTATTACCAACATTAAAACCAGTTGTTACACAATCGCGTACTTCACAATTTATAACTTTATCTCCAGACTTATTTAAGCCTGTACAAATGCCTCTACGCATTTGAAAAACTGTACAGTTTTTAATTATAGTATTTTTTGTTTGATGCCCATTATATTCTGGGTACATGCGAATACCGTCTTCGCTTAACGAAATAATTTCTCCTGGTAAAATTTTTCCATCTAAACCAATTGTTGTACCCTCTACGTAACCTGGTTTATGCTTGTGTTTAGGTTTTTTAGCAAAAAAATCCTTGTCAAACATATAACCAGATGTTTCTTTTAAAATATCATCGGTTGTTCTTAATAAACCATCTACATGGCAATCTTCTATAATGGTATTCTCTGCTCCTTGTAAAAATATAGCGTGCCCCATAGCTCGCATATGTACTTTACAACCTAATAATTTTACATTTTTTGCAGGATAACCAACACGAATGCCATTCATTTTTTTTACATCTCCACCACCTAAACCAAATAAACTGCCATAACCGTATGGATTGGAACCCGCTGTTCTTACCTCTATGTTTTTAAGTGTAATGTTATCTCCAACTAGGTTAAATATTTTATTTTTACTTTGTATACCAGATTTATTGCCATAAGTTTCAATGTATAAGCCTTGAAAAATTACATTTTTTCCAGAAATTTCAATAGCACAATACATGCTATTTCCATCATTACTTTTTGCTAAATCTTTACGACTAAACAAATCTGTATCAACCATAAAACGAACATCTGTTAAATCGAAATGTGAGTTATTGCCTGTTATTCTTAAAAACCGGATATTATTGGCTTTATCGATTTGATAGTTACCCGGTTTTAATTTAATATTTACACTATCTTTATCTAAATATGTTTTAAATTCCTGTAATGTTTCAACAGTTTTAAATTCTGAAGATATTTTAATTGTTGATTCTTCTACAATTTTTAAATTATTTGTACAAGCTGTTAAAAAAACAAATGAAAGTGTAAAAAGTAAAGATTTAATTCGCGTCATGAATAGTTAATTTAGTTTTTATAAAACTAAAAACATAAAAAATTTAATACTATAAATTAGTATTCATTTACTGTAAACTATTATTTTTTTCGACTAAATAATCAGTTGGTTTAAAATTAATAAACAACAATTTCATCCAACATAAGTTTAGATGCTACATCTTTGCAGTGGTGTTCTTTTGGAATTGGATTAACACGCTTAGCTTTTATTTTTAAAAATTTTACGGAAGTTGCTTTAAAACTTAAGTTACTTTCTATCTTATTTCTTCCCTGTGTATGGCTAATTTTTAGCTGATTTAAATTAGATAAACTGGAATAATCTTTACCGTTTAAACTGCCTAAAACCTCTATGTTTTCTGGTGAATATACACAGCCAATAGTAAATCTTAACCACGTAATATCAACGTGACTTACTTCCGTTTCTTCTTTAAAGTTTAAAACAGCCTCAAAATCGTCATTAATTGTAACCCAATTTTCGTTGTATTTTACCAATTTAGCATAATTTAAATCGGTTAATTTTTGCCTATTTGCATTTGAATTACCTTTTGAAATGATTTTAAGTTTGGCATCACACCCCTTATGAATAGGAAATTTTTGCTGAGATATATTGGCAACTTGAGTATTATTTTTATAGGCTGTCGCTTTTACAGTTTTAGTTTCTTTTAAAACAAATGGGGTTGTGTATTTAATTGAAGCTTCTGTAGGAAGTGAACCATCAGTGGTATAATAAATATCTAAACCATCAACTTCGGTTTCTAATGAAACTTCAATTTCTTGCGCTTTTGGATGCCCTTCATGGTTTATTTTAACATTAAAAGCACTAGTTGCATATCGTGTTTCTTGAGCTTCTAGCTTTTTAAACTGATATAGTAAACGCTCTATAAAATTATCCCAGTTTTGCAATTTTTGGCTAGTCCATCCATTTTCAGCAACGGCATATAAACGAGGAAACGTCATATAGGTTAACTTGCTCCAATCGCTTATAGATTCGGTCCATAAATTCCCTTGAACACCTAATATATGTTTCGCGTCATCAATTGTTAAACTATCTGAAATAACTTTGTAATTATAAGTATCTTTTAAAAAACTATGCGAATACCCAAGATTTGGCTCTAAGTCGTCATCACCTTGCTTTAAATCTAAATAACAGTATTTAAAAGGTGTCATAACCACATCATGCCCTTGTTTAGCAGCAGCAATACCACCTTTTTCGCCACGCCAAGACATAACAGTTGCATTTGGAGCTAAACCACCTTCTAAAATTTCGTCCCAGCCAATCATATTTTTGCCATGGGCATTAATATTTTTTTCAACACGTTTTATAAAATAACTTTGCAATTCATGCATATTTGCTAAGTTTTCATCCTTCATGAGTTGTTTACAGTTCAGATCGTTTTTCCATGCATCTTTATTACATTCGTCTCCTCCAATATGTATGTATTTATACGGAAAAAGATCCATAACTTCGGTTAAAACACCTTCAATAAATTGGTATGTTTTTTCCTTTGCAGGGCAATAAGTATTGTTATTTACAATTCCTCCTGTTGCCACATAAAATGGTTGTTTGGCACATGAAATTTCAGGATAAGCCGTTATGGCTGCCATGGAATGCCCTGGCATATCTATTTCTGGAATAATCTCTATCTGTAGTTGTTTTGCGTAAGCTACAATTTCTTTTATGTCCTCTTGTGTATAAAAACCGCCATATGTGGCTTTCTCTCCTGGTTTTTGTTTAGGTCTGCCCCACCAATTAGATACCGTTTCGTCTGTGGTATTATAATCTACTCGCCATGCACCTACCTCGGTTAATTTTGGGAATTTTTTAATTTCAATTCGCCAACCTTGATCGTCTGCTAAATGCCAATGAAACCGGTTTAATTTAAGCTCTGACATAAAATCTAAAACTTCCTTAATTTTTTCTTTATCAAAAAAGTGTCGAGACACATCTAACATATAGCCGCGCCATTTAAACTCAGGTTCATCATTAATAGTTACTACTGGAATACCCCATTCTATATTTTCTGGCGCATTTATATTATGAAATGATGGCGGAAAAAGTTGTTTTAAAGTTTGTAAACCATAGAAAAAACCTTGCTCTTGTGATGCTTTTAATATAATTTTTTCTTGACTGACGATTAACTGATAACCTTCTTTTGGTAATGAAGCATCGGTAAAAAATTGAATATTTGCACCTGTATTTTGAATTTTAACTTCTGTGGAAAACCCTAAAGACTCTTCAATTAATTCAAAAAAATGACTAGCTATTTTTAACTGTGATTCATTCTCTACTGATACTTGGCTGTCTTCATTTAAAATAAAAAATCCCTCACCTAAATTTTGTGCTTTAGGTAAGGGAATTATTGATACTTTGCCTTTAAGAAGTGTTTTTGGTACTTCCTTTTTACAGGATGAAATTATAAAAAATGATAAAAATATTAGTGTTAATTTTCTGTAGTTTTTATAATTCATCTGTTTAGTTTTTGTTACAAATATTCATTAGGTTTTGGCCCTAAAACAATGTGAAGTTCGCCTCCTAACATTAACGTATGGTGCTTTATAGTAAATTCATTTATTGGTTTACCGTTTATACTCATAGATTGAATATAGGTATTCTCTTCAGATTGATTTTCTGTTGTAATTTTAAACGTTTTGCCGTTTTCTAAATTAATAGTTGCCGCTTCTACAGTTGGTGCTGTAATACTATAAACAGCTTCGGCTGGATTTATAGGGTATAACCCAATAGAAGAAAACACTAACCAAGCACTCATTTGCCCACAATCTTCATTACCACAATAACCATCTGGTTTTGTACTATATTGGGTTTTAATAATTTTACGTACCATTTCTTGGGTTTTCCAAGGCTGCCCTATTTCATTGTATAAATAGGCCACGTGATGACTTGGCTCGTTACCGTGTGCATATTGCCCAATCATTCCTGTACTAAAAATAGGCAATTTATCGTTTTTTTCAGGATAATATGTAAACATAGAATCTAGTTTGGCTGCAAATTTTTCTTTACCAACAGTTAGTTCTAGACCTGAAATATCATGTGGTACGAACCAAAAATATTGCCATCCGTTACTTTCACAAAATTCTTTAGTATATTCTTTTGCAGAAAACGGACTAATAAAGTTTCCTTTATCATCTTTAGGTCTAAAGAAAGTAGATTTTTCATCATATAAGTTTCTCCAATTCTCAGCTCGTTTGGTAAACTCTCTGTGAGCGTCAAAATTTCCCAAATCTTTAGCTAATTTGGCAATACACCAATCGTTATAAGCATATTCTAAAGTTTTTGAAACCGACCAATTTTCATGATGCTCTCCTGTAGGCACATAACCTAGTTTTTTATATAAATCAATTTGTCTTCCATCTTCATTAGCTGAAGCAATACAAGCCTCTAGAGCTTTTTGGGCATCCATAGGAATACCTTTAAAATAAGCATCAACAATTACAGGAACCGCATGATAACCAATCATCATATTAGTTTCGTTTCCTGCTAAAGACCACACAGGAAGTAAGCCTGTTTCTTCGTAATGAGATAAAAACGACTTTATCATATCTTCGGTTTCTTTTTGAGATATAATAGTATATAAAGGGTGTGTTGCTCTAAAGGTATCCCAAAGCGAGAATGTATCGTATTTATTGTAATCTTTAGCAATATGATTTTCGCCGTCTGCTCCTTTATATGCACCATCGACATCGCTGTGTAATGATGGTGTTAAAAACACATGGTACATATTAGTGTAAAATAATTCTTTTTGAGCTTCTGTACCTTCAATAGTTATTTTTGAAAGTTCTTTCTCCCAAGCAGCATCTGCTTGTTCTACTGTTTTTTCAAAATCCCAATGTGGTAATTCTGATTCAAGGTTTTTTCTAGCTCCATTAATACTTGCAGAAGATAAAGCTACTTTTACCTTAATCTGTTCATTAGCTTTAGTTTTATAATGGGCTATTATTTTTGTAAACTGACCTGTTATACTATCTCCTTTAATTTCTTTCGATTTATTAAATAACTGAGCTTTATCAAAAGGTTTAGAAAATTGCATAACAAAATACACACGCTGGTCTGCTGCCCAACCTTTAGATTTTCGGTAACCTACAATAGTTTGCTTATCCTCAATAGTTATTTTAGTTTCCATAGGTTTATCCCAATTTAAACTATAGCCTAAATCAAGAATAATTTGACTTTTATCATCTTTTGGAAACGTATATTGATGAAAACCTACTCGTTCTGTAGTGGTCAATTCAGCTTTAATACCTGAACTTAATAAATCTACCGAATAGTAACCTGGACTAGCTTCTTCTCTATCATGAGAAAACTTTGAATAAGGTCTATAATCGCCTTCTTTAGTTAAACTTTCTGTAAACTTACTATTTAATGGCATTACTAATAAATCGTACATATCGCCAGCTCCAGTTCCCGAAAGATGCGTATGACTAAAACCTGCAATGGTAGAATCTGGATAAAAATAACCTGCAATTCTGTCCCAGCCTGGTAAACCATTATCTGGGCTTAATTGTACCATACCAAACGGAGCTACCGCACCTGGATAGGTATTTCCTGGTCCATCTGTACCAGTAAAGGTATTTACGTAACTTGTAAGTTTTCTTTTTTCTTTTTCTGGTGTTACTTTTTCTTTTTTTTCTGGTGATTTGCATGCTATTATTGCAAAGCTCAAAAACACTAGTAGGTAAGTGCTATTCTTCATAAAAATTTAAAATCCTGTATTTATTGAGTTTATTAATTGTTTTTCCTCTCCTTGTAAACCAAACCATGCATTTATAACTCTAGGATTATCACTAGATCGGTATTTAATGGTAATAGGATGCCAACCTGCTTTTAATGCCACATTACCGTAGCGTTTTCTTGGTCCGTGCCAACCGCTATTATCTACAACTAATGTATCTCCAATGTATAAATAATCGCCCCCATCCGATCTTGTTTCAAACTGATAAATTCCGTCTTTTTCGGCTTTTATATAACCAGAAAACACCATATTAACCGGCTTTTTTCCTTTAAAATCTGCAATATCAACGCTATCTACAGCTTCCCATTTTGCTGTATCTTTGAGTTCAATATCTTCCACTTTTTTAAGTTTTCCTGATATTAAAAAACGTTTAAGTCCTTTTTTACTTGGTTTAATTTCTGTAGATGTTATATACTCCTTTTTCTCTACTTTGGTTTTTTTAATATCGTTAAATATATCACCTTTGTATGCTCGAGCTTTAATCTCTATAGTATCATTAACGATGAAAGGTTCTGTATATTTTGTAGTTTCCTTTGTTGGTACAGAACCATCTGTTGTGTAATAAATATCTACACCTTCTAAAGGATAAGCTAATTCCAACTTAACTTTTGTACTATCAACCATAGCCATGGTTTTATCTAAGCCTTTTACAATAGGGATGTAATAATATACTCCTAGCTCATCTAACCTTGGGTATTGTTTTTCAACGCGCGAATTAAAAGCTTCAAAATCTTTATTTTCTTTTGATGCCCAAGCATTTTCTGCCACCGCTAACATACGTGGAAATGCTTGATATTGTAAGCGTTTAAAACTTGGAATCCACTCAGACCATAAATTGGCTTGAATACCTAAAACTTTAGCTTCTTCTTCGGCTGTAAAGTTTTCTGGAACGGGTTCGTAATTATAAATTTTCTCTAAAGTATTTCCTTCATTTAAATAATCGAAATAATAGGCATCGGTTGGTGTAATTACCAATTCGTTACCATTTTCGGCCGCTTTTTTAGGTGCTTCTGGTCTCCAGCCTCTCCACCACATTACGGCTGCATCTTTGGTTAAACCACCTTCAACAATTTCGTCCCATCCCATAAGTTTTTTTCCTTTTGAATGTAAAAACTGCTCAATATCACGATTAAAAAACGACTGTAGTTCGTGTTCATCTTTTAGGTTATTATCTTTTATTGCTTTTTGGCAATGCGGACAAACTTTCCATGAGGCTATATTAACCTCATCACCTCCAATATGAATATATTCGTAAGGAAATAAATCGACAACTTCGCTTAATACATTTTTCATAAACTCGTAAGTCGTGTCTTTTCCTAAACATGACGGGTGCGTAAAAACAGTATCCCAACCCGACTCTCCAGTACATGATAAAAACGGATAATTATCTATAGCTGCTTTAAAATGCCCTGGCATATCAATTTCTGGAACCACGGTAATACATCTTTCATCGGCGTAAGCCACTATTTCTTTTATTTGTTCTTGGGTAAAGAAACCACCGTATTTACGCTCACCATCAATAGTTTTAAACTTAGCTTCATCAATGGTATAAAGTTTATTTTCTTCGGCGCGTTCCATACAAATCGTGTCTTGATTGTTTGGTGTTCTCCACGCTCCTTTTTCGGTTAATAAAGGATATTGTTTAATCTCAATTCTCCAACCTTGATCGTCAGTTAAATGCATGTGATAAATGTTCATTTTATAAAGCGCTAGGTAATCTAAAAAAGATTTAACCTCATCTATATCAATAAAATGACGACTAAAATCGTTATGCATACCTCGCCATTTAAAACGCGGCTCGTCTTCAATACTTAAACATGGTACATACCAATTTACTGAAACCTCGCTCGTACTTTCTATTTCTGCAGGCAATAATTGACGAATGGTTTGAACACCATTAAAAAATCCGCTTTCTTCGGAAGCCGAAATAATAATTTGCGACGGATTTACCACTAATTTATACGCCCCTTCTTTTAAACCTTCTACCGTTTCAAAAATTACAGCTGCAGCTGTTTTTGATGTTGATTCGCTAAACTCGAACCCTGCAGAAGTACTAAATAATCCTTTTAAATAGTTAGCTGCTTTTTTATGCGCATCTTCGGTAACTACTAATTTGGTTTTAGACTCGAACTCGAAAGCATTTTCATGAAGTTGTATGCTTGAAGGCTTTGGTATTATTGAAATATCTTCTTTGGTAAAAGATGGTTTTTGATGGGAGCAGCTCGCAAAAAGAACTGCTAAAAGTAAGAGCGTTAGGTAGTTTTTCATGGTTATCGTTTTATTTTCATTTTCATGTTGGTTTCAACCGCTTTATCAAAAGCTTCGGTTATTTCGGGTTTTAGTTTAGATTTTTCAATCCAAGCGTCATCGCCATAAATTCCAGCTTCCGAATAATTAAAAGGTTTAAACCCAATTTTCTTATAATTCTTTTTTCTTTTAAAGCTAAAATTAAAAGCTTCTGCATCTTTAAAATATGGCTTAGTAATTAGGCTATGTTTATCGAATCCTAAAGCTTTCCATTCTTTAAAATTATGGTTATTAAAGTTATAATTGGTACTACTACTATTCCAATATATATTCTTGTCAATCTCTGCAACTACAGTATCCCAAGCGCCTTTGGCCACCATACCTTCGTTAAAAATTATAATATTATTTGTGAAGGTAAACGACTTATGCTTTTCTGGAATTGTACATTGCAATTGATATTTTTTTGCAAAGGCTAAAATGTTATTTTTTACAACATTATGCTTTCCATAGTTTTGCTGAAATCCGCCAGTTTTTGTACTATAAACTAAGTTGTTTTTAAACACAATTCCTGTAGAACCTTCGTCGGCATACATGCCCCAGCCACCGTAAGAATACGAATGTATATGATGAATCAAATTATTTTCGACCACCGTACCTTCTGAAGCTCCCAAAGTATAAATTCCGGCCATATCGCTTAATAAAGCCCAACCAATATGATGTATATGATTATAAGAAATTGTGTTACGTTTTGCTAAACTTGGTTTATAACCCCAAACCCAACCAACAGAAACTCCGGTATAGAAAAAGTTACCAATATCGTTATGAGTTATCGTGTTGTCTGAACTATGTCCAACCCAAACACCAACGGCTGCCGGAAATTCTTGCCCACCAGATTTTATAATATTATTTTCTACTGAAATGT
Organism: Neotamlana laminarinivorans; assembly: GCF_020523925.1. GTDB lineage: Bacteria > Bacteroidota > Bacteroidia > Flavobacteriales > Flavobacteriaceae > Neotamlana > Neotamlana laminarinivorans. Next base: position 751,786 of record NZ_JAJAPW010000001.1, read on the forward strand.
GATGTGTATGAAGCTCGTTTTGCAACGGTTTAAAATCGCCCAAATAAACACCACCGCCACCAATGTTATGAATGTATGTTTTATTGATTGATGAATAGCTACAACCTTTACCAAACCAAACCGCATGCTGACCAATATTTGAAACTTCGCAATTGCTTATATTTATATGCTTGGCATTTTCAACCAGAATGGCTGCATTTAAAATAGCTGCCGCCTGATTAGGCTCGGAACCTGTTGGAGGTATTTTATAATGACAATGTTTAAAGATTAAGCCTTCAAAATTAACATACTGTACATACTTATTTTCACTAGCATTACCTGCAATTGTTATTAAATTCCCCAAAACGGGAGCAATAAACTCGGTATTATTAATGGTTTCACCATCCTTGGGTTTGTAAAGTAAAATGCCGTTATCTTTTAAAAACCATTCACCGGGAGCATCAAGTGCGGCTTCGTAGTTTTCAAGAATTATGCGTCTATCCTTTTTTAACGGATTCCAAGGTTTCATACCTTTTCCTGAAGTTACTATTTTGCTGTTATCGGCAATAAAATCATCAATATGCCTTAACGTATAATCCCATTTATGATAGGCTTTAAAACGTACATTTTTAAGTTCGTTTGGCTTTATATTTTGCAAAGCTTTTGCGCCGTTACTATCTAAATAAATAATTTGTTCGGCACGTTCTGCAACTTTAGATTTACCTTGTTTCCAAATGTTTTGAAAAACTGTATCTATTTTAATAAAACCTTGGTTTGGTGTTTTAGCTAAAGTCGCTCGGTTATTATTAACGTATAACTGATCGAATTTCCAGTTGTAATACACCGATTCCGGAACTTTAGTTTGCCACAATCCGGTTTCTGTTTCAATAAAATTTGAAATTGTTTTGCCTCCACTAAAAACAGGATGTGCACCTTCTTCTGCTTTATAAATTATTGGGTATTCTTCCGTTCCACTGTCTTCTGGAAATAACTCCAAAGGCGCTTTCATAACATACAATCCGTCTTTGACAATTACCGTGAAAGCTTGTGTTTTAAACGATTGATTTTCCTTTAAAAGCCTTATTGCATTTCTAGCTCCAATTAAAGTAGCTAAAGGCTCTGTTTTAGTTCCCAAATTAGCATCGTTACCATTTGGAGATATGTAAATTTTATGTTGTGCATTTAAGTTGAAACTTAAAAACACGATAGCGAAAACTATGTGTTTAATATTATTCAAAATTGAAATATTTTATTTTTTATGTTCGACTGGTGTAGTACTCAACTTTAAAAATTGCTCTTCGGTAGCTAAGCCCATCATATTATTTTTTCTGTGCTTAATACGCTCTGCAGCTTTGTCTAAAAATTTTAAATCTACATCTGTTCGTAAACCTTTTGTTTTAGTATACTTCGGATTATTATCTAAACTTGGCAAAGCATCAACTTTTGTTTGAAATTCGCTTACTACAGATTGTAAATTAGCGTCATCAATTAAGTTTATAGTTTCGTAAGGATCTTCTTTTAAATTGTAAATTCTGTGTACTTTTTGAAGCGTATCAACATATACTTTATACTGCTCGTTTCGCAATACACGATCTCTAAATTGCAACGCATTCACAAGCCAACCATCTTTATTAATATGCCCCGGCAAACCACCCATAGACAAAATATAATCTCTGTTAGTCCTTGATGCTTTTTCGGTTAAAACTTTAGCAAACGAATGGCCATCAAGATTTAAATGTTCGTTGTTTGTGGCACCTGCTAATTCTAAGAACGTTGGAAACATATCCGTAAAATCGACCAGAGCATCGGTTTCAAAATGTTTATTATCTGGTGTTTTTACAATGAAGGGTGCATTAATCCCGTTTTCGGTTAAATAAGCTTTTCCGCCTCTAATATACTTTCCGTTTCTTTTACCAATAATTGATGGCGACGTACCGTTGTCTGTAGTTAAAACCACATAAGTGTTTTTTGCCAAGCCTGATATTTCAAGATTATCTAGAATTTTTCCAATGATAAAATCGGTATAACGCACCATGGCTCTATGCTTTTCATATTTTGTTTTTACGTTTGGCTCTAGAGGCGTATGAACAAAAGGTGAATGCGTTAAAACCATTGGATAATAAATACAAAACGGATTGTTATTATTGGTATTCATAAAATCGATTACAAAATCTGAAAACAGATCTGGACCGAATTTACCTTCGTAGGTTTTACTACCTTCTTTTGTGAAAATATAAGGATTCCAATAGCGTTTATCGCTTGGTTTATTACCCGATTCGTAACCTGTCCACATGCAAAATTCATCGAAACCTGTTTTTTGCATCACATTTGGCTCTATTCTAAAATCGTTTATTTGCCATTTACCAGCAATACAAGTTTTGTAACCCGATTCTTGTAAAGCTTTGGCAAAACTTGGGTTTTTATCGGCATCAAAATTAGCACCATGTCCCCAACGAGGCACATCGTAATGGTTAACCCAACCATTTTGGTAAGGATACTGACCTGTAATTAAAGCCACACGACTTGGTGTACATTGTGGCATTGAATATACATTATTGAATTTTATACTCGTATTAACTAAGGCATCAATATTTGGGGTATTAATTTCTGAAGCTCCATAGCTTGTAAACCATTCTTTACCTAAATCATCTACTAAAATAAATATGAAATTAGGCTTTTCATTAGTTTCAGAAATCACCTTTTTTTCAACGTTTTGCTTACAAGACCATGCAAAGCTAATGGCTATAATTAGCAGTAAACTAAGTTTTAAGTTATTTGATATTTTAATAAACATAAACCTTAGTTTTTCCATTCAATTTCGCCGTTTTCTAAACTCCAATCATTACCGTAATACCCAATGGCTTCCACAGCATTAACACCGTCATTATAAATGGTATTATTAAAAATTATAACATCGGGAGTATCTGTTCCAGAACCAAAGTATTTGTTTTGGTTGGCCGATTTAAACCCGTTTATTCCCGTACCTGTAATTACCGCAATTGACGCCGTTTTACTATCCGTTCTTGGGTAAGTTAAATAGGCGCTATAATTATCACCTTTTAGTATTTTGTTTCCAACTTTAATTTCGTTGCGTTTTACTTGCACCGGACTATCTTTCAACAATACTTTCCAAGCGCTGTTTGTTGAAGCATTTCCGTAAAGGATAACCGAACGATCTTTATATTTTTTAAGTGAAAACTCTTTATCTGAAATGATATCGATAGAGCCATTACCTCGGTAATAGAATGTTTCGGCATCAAAACGGGCTTTATTAAACGCCCAATTGTTTTCGGCAGTAGTTCCTTTTGTACCATAAACAAACAGCATATTGTTTTTAAACGCTTCTTTAAAATTACCGTAGCGTGTTGGGTTTTTCTCGAACGTATTGCTAGGAGCTTCTGCTATTTTCCAAGAATCATTTAATTTTTCAAACCAAATATCATTCTTGTTTTTAGCATCAATATTATTAAACTTAACACCATCAATTGTAATATTTACAGTGTCTGAAGCTTTAGTATGTTCAAGATTAACTTTAAACTTTTTTAAGTTTTCGGTTTCAAAAGAAATGTGTCTCGTTTTTAAAACTTCATTCTTTTTTATTTGTTTTTCGGTTCTTACGTTTTGAGTGCCTTTTATACTTGTAAACTCAAACAATTTTTCTTGTTGATATAAGCTTACATATCTACTTTCTGAAGACACACCTGGATTTACCGTTTTAAACTCAAAAGTTTTTACCGCATCGTTATATGGAATGGTATGCCATTTAAAATAATCGAAAATGGTGTGGAAATCAATACCAAACCAATGCTTTTTATCTTCATATTCTAAATAGGCAAAATCTGGATGAAACTCTGCTAAATGCTTTTTCATAAAACGTGCTTGATCTACCGAAACTACCTCATCGGCATCGCCATGTTGAATATAAACGCCGTGATGTAAATAGTTTCTAGATAATTCTAAAGTATGACTCGCATAATTAGAACGCGTAAACATATGTTCAATAGCCGATTCGTTTTCCGCTTTCTCTTTTCCAGCATACGAAAACAAGGAATACCAACCCGAAATTGGTGCAATAGCAGCCCATTTATTAGGAAAGGTAGCGCCTAAATGCCAAGTACCATGACCACCCATAGAATGCCCTGTTAAATAGGTTCGTTTTGGGTCTGTGCCATACATATCTTCAGCTATTTTTTGAACTTCCATAGCATCCCAACGGCCCCAATCTTCCCAATTGAAACCAAAAGGTCTGCGGTTTGTTGGAGCAAAAACATGTCCCCAATCTTTTGCTTTATAAGACGCTGCTTGATTTCTAGCTTCAACACTTGCCCCGTGTACGGATAAAAACATCGCTGGTTGTTCATCTGTTTTTAAATCGCCTTCTTTAACTGAAAAATATTGTACACTGCCGTCAATGTTTGAAACAAATGTTCTGGAATAACGATCTTGCGGTGTACGCACGTGATATAAAACCGAGGTTTCATCAACTAACTTATTATTGTTATATAATTTTAAATGGACTCTAACCGTGTCTTTTTCAGTATAATTATCTTTAACCTTATAGGCTACTTTACGCATTGCCATTGGAATAATAGACGCAGCTTTAGTTTCTATAACTTCACCATTACTTTCAGCAACTATTTTTAGGTTTTTTAAGCTGTTTTTTGATGCATTTAAAATTCTAACCGAACCTATTTTGGTATCGTTTTCTGTGGTTAAAAAATCTGGAATTGTCATATCTCGTTTTAAAAACGAAATAGGTTTAACCACCGGTAATAATTGTAAATTTACTTGTCCGCGACCACCTTTTACTAAAAATGTATTCTCGCCTTTTTTTATTTGAATTGGATGAAAAGTTAAGTGCTTATTATACACATCACCACCACGAGGTACACCATTTACAAAAACCTCGTTATGCCCAGATATTTCTAAAATACGAAGCTCTTCTACTGGGGAATTATAGGTTATAAATAAATAACCACCGCGTAGTTTTCTGCTTTTAAAAACACCTTTTTCATCGGCAGTAACAATTTCCCATCGCTCAACCTCATCTCTTCTATTTAAACCAATGCTGTCATTTTCTTTAGGTTTATAATGTTCTTGAGTAATAAAACTATGAAAAACAGGATCTTTATAAATCATGCTTCTTCTAGCCTGACTTGTACTACCTACCATTAAACCTTTGGTTAATGGAATGGTATCTTGAGCTATTAAAACGACTGTTGAAAATAATGCTATTAATAAGGTTGAGAGACTTTTGATTTTCATTATTGTATTTAGTTAATTAATTCTTTGTATTGTTATCTTTATTAAGTTGAATAAACTCTGAACTCACCATTAAGCCTTCGCCATCCATAACCTCAATAAAACCAAGTATAGCATCTTTAGGTATTTCGGCTTTAATTTGCGGATTTAAAATGGTAGCAGGTACTTTTTGCCAATGACGATTTACCCACTTTCCAGAATCTTTGGTGTAAACCAGATTTGCAGATTTAACAGTTGAAGTTGTATGAAACTCAACCTGTATGACGTGTAATTTAATTTGAGGTTTTTCTATTTCAATTAATGCTTTATCGCCTTTTACTATACTGTTAGCAAAGGCATAAATTTCTTTAGGTTTCCATCCTGCATAATGTCCATGAGGCATATTTAATTTATAATATTTTGTTACTTCGCCGTTTACTGCCTGGGCTGATTTTTGTGTAGATAATAAAGGAAAATGCTTATCATTAGTTCCATTAATCCATAATGTAGGTATTCTTACATTATTAAAATAGGCAGACCCGTCGTAATTTAAATTAACAAATTCAGTATACTTTCCTGGTTTTATATTTTCACCCTGCAAACCGTCTGAATCAGGTAAAAAACCACAGCCATAAACAGGAATAGCAAATTTGAAACGATTATCCAATCCAATAACTGTACTCGTTAATATACCACCCCAACTTATACCAGTAATTCCAATTTTATTTGGATTAACCTCTGAGAAAGAACGCAACAATGAATTTGCATGAATAACCTGAGCGACAGCATGATAATACCATTGTTCAGTTATTGGTTTTTCAAAATCATTAAACGTACCAACTCTAGTTAATCCTGGATTTTCGGTTGGTATTCTTGGGCTTTTTTTATCATTAATATCTTCAGTTATTGGATAATGTCCTTCCAAATCCATGCTTATAGCAGCATAACCATGTTTATTCCACTTTTTTACCCATTCATGAAAAGCAGTTCCGCCTCCACCGTGTACACAAACTACAGCAGGCCACCCATCCTTAGGGGTATCTCCTTCAGGTATACCGTAATAGGCAAAAACCTCAACTTTTTGTCCACTAACAGGACTAGACTCATATAAAATACTTGTTACTCCTTCTTGTTTCGCTTTTTCTGTTTTTCTCCAGTTAGGAGTTTTATATAATTGTTCTAAATTCCATGGTGACTTTATTTTTTGAGTAGTGCATGACACCATCAATGTCATATAGCATAAATATATGATATACCTTAACCTTTTTACATTAATAAATAAAGACGCGCAACTTCTTAACATTTTTAAATTGATTTAATTATTTCAGAATTTTAAAACCATTTTGACTATGTTATTTTTGATCTTGTTTCTTTCTAAACTCCACATCTTCTATACTTAACCTTGAACCTCCCTCAAGAACTGCACGCTCTTCATTAACCATCATAGGAACTGTCTCCATCCACCAATCTTCATAGAATTCTCGCATTTTTTGCACCAACTCTGGATATTGGTCTAAAACATTAATACTTTCGTTAGGGTCATTTTTGATATCAAAAAGGTATTTGTTATCCACCAAACGAAAACGCTTATTTTGAATAGCATACTTTTTATATTTATTATCTTCAAATTTTCCATCCTTCCATCTACCTACATGACAAACCATAAATCGGTCACTAAAATTGTTGTTATCATCTAATAACAGAGGTACTAAGCTTTTTCCGTCAACTTTCTTTTCTAGATTTAATTGACACAAATCTGACAATGTGGGCAAAAAATCAATACCACCTGTTAACTCATCAACTACACGATTTCCTTCAAAATACTCAGGGCAATGGAAATAACATGGTACTCTTGTTCCTCCTCGATATTGAGACCCCTTAGACCCTCGCATTCCTGCATTATAACCTCCGAGAACATGACCATTATCCGTCATATAAATCAGTAATGTATTTTCATAAATACCTTTTTTCTTTAATTGGTTTATTATCTTACCAACGTTCATATCTATATTTGAAATCATACCGTAGTATGTCTCTCGTTTTTTTATATCCTGAGTTCCCAAATACTGTTCTTTAAATTCATCTGGACAATCAAATGGACCATGAGCAGAGTTAGTTGCTATATAACAAAAAAAAGACTTTTTCTCTTGTAATTGATTATCAATCCATTTCGCCGCTTCATCAAATAAAATATCTGTACGGTATCCTTTGTAAGAAATCATTTTTCCGTTCAGCATCATATCTGGATTAAAATGTTCACGATAATGACTCACTAAAGACGTTTCAAAACCTCTTGATCTTGCACTATACTCATCATCAAACACATCATTTCCTAAATGCCATTTTCCAAAATGCCCTGTTGTATAGCCTGCTTCTCGAAAATATTCAGGGAGTAACTTTTCATCTAAATTTAAATATGCTCTTGGATATTTTGTATGTGTAACTCCAACACGAAATTCGTGTTTTCCAGACATTAATTGTGCTCTGGAAGGTGAGCAAGTCGCTGCCACATGAAAATTCTCAAAACTTACAGAACTAGAAGCTAAAGCATCTATATTTGGCGTTTTTATGAATTCATTGCCATAATTTCCATGTTCACCATAACTGTAATCATCACCTATTATAAAGACTACATTTCTTTTGTTCTCATCATGATTGTTTTCTGACTTGCATCCAATTAAGAAAAAACCTAACAAGGTTAGTACTATTATATTAATTTTCATTTTATAAAATTCTTTTAATATTAAACTTCATTATTATAGAATTTTAACAAACTTTATCTATAATATCAATTAAAAAAACTATTCTAATAGAGTTTATTTAGTTAATTAATTCTTTTTCGGTTTTTAAAAGGTTTTTAACTCCTTCCGGATCTGGAGTTCTGTTTGATGTTGTTGCCGCATTTCCATACCAATACACGCCTACGCCATATTCCATATCGCATTTAGTCCAACTCCAAATTTCCATATCTAATTGTAAAGACGAACCAAAAGGCATACCATCTAAAGAACGAGTACGTGTTTCTGTACTATATTTTTGGGTGTTTCGTGTGCCAAATTCGGCTTCAGGTTTTCTATTAATTTTATTGTAAACATTGCTAGCTGTTTGCGCATGAAATGGATGCTCGTAAAAATCGTTACTCATACCGCCCCAAGAATAACCGTAGTAATCTTCGGTTCCGGTTCCGAATATAGATGGAAAATCTTCTCCATCTACCCAAATTTTTTCATCGCCTTCGCCCCACCATCTTTTTACAGGATTCCAAATGGTTAAAGCGTCGCCAACATACACGCCTTTACCTTTTATGGTAACATAATTCCAATCGGAAAATGGTCTGGTTGAAACTGGATATTCGCCTCTCCAAGCTGCATTAAAATACATGCTGTTTTCGTCCCAAGTATAATCTCCAACGTTGGCTTCTAATTCTAAATCTACAGGTTCTTTACCAAGATTAACTACAGATATTTTTCCTGAATTTTGATATGGCATTACCCATCTGCTCGCCATTGTTCCATCATTAGCTACAGTCCTGTACCAACCTTGAAACGGATTTAAACCTACTCCACTTCCAAAAAAGTCTCCTATGGGACACCAAACGGTTTCTTGTCCATCGAACTGAATTTTTAAAACGACAGAACGGGTAACTGTAGAGTCTTTGTAACTTCCCAATTTTAAAGATAAATCTCTTATGGCTTTGGTGCCTTGGGCTAAGTTTAGAAACTTTTCTTCGCCTTGTTTTAAAGTTTCATTTAATTGCAATGTTTCGCCTTGTTCTGTTACTTTTGGCCTTAACAAAGCTTCGCCTACTGTTTTTATTAATTCAGTTTCTTTCTTAAAATCTTCAACCGTAAACGTTTTTATTTGGGTTCCTTCTGTATATTCTCTGTAAGTGAATTGATAGAAAAAAGGTTTTTCCGTTACTGTAATTTTACAGCTTTTTGAATACGGAATTGGAAAAAAGGATACTGCAGAACGTATTGATTTATGTGCAAAAGGAAACGGAAACAGTCCTGTTCCGTTTAAAAGTCCTAGCATATTTCCTTGTAAGGTTGGTTGCTCTGCTCCATCTAAATAAATTTTAATTATGCTAGTTGTTGTTGGCTTTTTGGCGTTTAAAAATGGCATCCAAGTACGTACAATTGCACCTGGGCCTTGATGATCCATTAAAACCCATTCTTTTTCTCCATTATTTTCTTCTACACGAATAAAATTTTTGTCGCTTCCTTTAGAATTAAAATCGTGATTTATAAACCAACCAACAGTATCGTTTGGTGTTTTTGATAATCTGTTATAGCTACTTTCTTGTTTTAAACGAAACTCATTTTTTGGAAATTTTGATATAGCTTCGCGATCTATCATTTCATTTAATAAGGATTCAATTGACACCGTTTCGTCTACTTTTACTTGTGTGCAAGCCGTTAAAACGATACACATTAATAAAACTATCGTTTTATTAATATTTATAAACCTAGTAATTTTTTTGTTTTGTAAATTCACGCGGTAGATATATAGTTTATTGGTTGTTAATTTTGGTAGTGTACATCGTCATCTTGTTGTTTCATCCAATCTTGAATAGCCGTTTTTAATTCCGCTATTCTTGAACCGTATTCTGGTTTATTGGCAAGATTATTAAACTCATAAGGATCTTCATTTAAATTGTACAATTCAAATTCTGGTCGTTTTTTATAACGCTGTACCAAGTTACTTGCAGATTCATTATAACCTGCTTTTTCAAGCCAAGACAGATATATTTGCCTCACATCTCTATCGAGCATTTTTTTATCGACATAACCATAATCAAAGCCGTTAATTACACGTACTGCGTACAGATTATCTGGCGTTAAATTCCAAATCAATTTAAATTTACCATCGGTTACTGCTCTAGATGCATATTCTGGACCTTCACTACCACTATTGTACAAGAAAAAAGCGTATTCTCGATGTGTATTTGCCTTTTTATTAATAATTGGCATTAAGCTTTTGCCATCGAGATTTGTAGGTACTTTTCCTCCTGCTGCGTCTATTAGCGTTGGAAGAATATCGCAATATTGGGCAATAGCATTAGTTTCTAATTTTTGATTATATGATTTTGGCCATTTCATTACACAAGCAGACCGCACGCCCCAATCGTAGGTGGTCCATTTTCCACCAGGCATTCCCGTACCGTTTTCATCTAAAACAATCATTGCAGTGTTTTTTTCTAGACCATTATCTTTTATAAGGTTTAGGGCTTTACCAACTTGCTCGTCAAACGCTCTAACTTCTGCTAAATATTCACGAAAGTATTTGCGCGTAACGTCAGTATCTACAAGATTATCTGGTAGAATCAATTCTTCTGTATTCCATAAACTGCTATCTCCGGCATCCCATGGAGCGTGCGCATTAACAGAGCAAATAAGTAAACAAAAAGGTTGATTAGGATTGCGCGTAACAAACTCCTTTACGCCGCTCCAATCCTCCGGTGCTGGCCCTCTAAAACCAACACTTTGCGTAAAACCATCAATAAACTCATACGGATAAACCGATTTTGGTTTAAAATGTCTTTTCCCTGTTAATCCCACACGATAGCCTAACTTTTCTAAATGTTGCACAATACTTAGCGTGCCTTTTTTTGTTGCAGCATGGTTAATAGAACAACCATTTTTTACAGGCATTAAACCGGTCATTAATTCTGCTCGTGCTGGTGCACAAATAGCCTGAGAAACAAACATGTTGGTAAACTTTATACCTTCGCTTGCCAGTTGGTCGATATTAGGAGATGTATTTGGGTTTGGAGAACCATAGCAACCTAAGGTATTGGAGCTAATATCATCTGCTAATACAATAACAAAATTCGGTTTTTGCTGTTTCTGTGCGTTAAGCAATGAGCAAAAGCTTAGGAATACAAATAAAAAAAATGTTATTCTATTAAGCTTCATCTGGTCGTATTCCTTTTTTAGTTTACTCTCTATTTACTCTAAATTGAATTAACTTTTTATTTTTGGCGTTGCCCCCATTTCAAACTCTAAAACACCACCGTTTACAATTTCGTCGTGGGTAATATAATACCTGTCTAAAATTTTGCTGTTCAATTTGATAGATTGGATATAAATATTTTCTTCTGAATTATTATGAGCTATAATTTTGAAGGTTTTTCCTGAATAATAATTCTTATCCAATTTTATTTCAGCTTCTGAAAATACCGGACTTGTAATTTGATATTTATTATCTCCAGGATTTATAGGATGAATTCCTATAGAAGCTAAAACATACCATGCCGACATTTGCCCAACATCTTCATTGCCGCATAACCCAAAAGCATCTGTTCCATAAGCGTTTTCACAAATTTTACGTGTATACTTTTGTGTTAAATGTGGCGCGTCGGCTTCGTTTAACATAAATGGCACATGATGTACTGGCTCGTTTGGATGATTGTAATAGTTATTCCAAAGAAAATCTTCTGGTGTATTTTCAAAGAAAGAAATTAACTCGTTTTTAAACGCCGCTTCGCCTCCCATAAGTTCTTTTAAACCAGCTATATCATGTGGTACAAACCAACCTTGTTGATACGGATTACTTTCTATACAACCTTGACCGTGTTTTGTTTTTCCTTCCCATGGTAACCAAGTTCCTGTACTATCTTTAGCTCTAAACCAATTTACCTCATCGTTCCAAATATTTTTATAATTTTTACTGCGCTTAAAATATTCTTTAGCCACATCTGCTTTTCCTAAAGATTCTGCCATAGTTGCCAAAGCCCAATCGGAATAGGCATATTCTAAGGTTTTAGAAATGTGTTTATGGGAATAACCAAGTGTTCCATTACCAGTGTTATTTACCGTGTTTAAGGAATAGGTAAACGCTTTTTCAACATCGTAATTGCGGATGCCTTTTTGGTAGGCATCGTTAATAACCGAAACTGCAGGATTACCTAACATAACACCAGAATACGAATTTAACATTTCCCAACGTGGTAAATATTCGCGACCGCTTAACTCTGCCATTTGAATTAGCGAATTAATTTCATCGTTTACTAAACTTGGATTAATTATGGTTTGAAGTGGAAACTGTGAACGAAAAACATCCCAACCACTAAAAATGGTGCGGTATGTAAAATCATTAGTTTGATGTATTTTTTTATCTGCTCCAACATAATTTCCGTTGACATCTGAAAAAGCACGAGGATCAATTAACGTATGATACAACGACGTATAAAAAATAGTTTTTTCTGCATCTGTGCCGCCTTCAACCGAAATATTAGAAATAGCATCACTCCACAAATCCTTAGCTTCTTGTCTGGTTTTATCAAAATCCCAGTGATTAATGTCGTGCTCTAAATTTTCTTTTGCGCCTTCGATACTTACAAATGAAATTCCACTTTTTACTAAAACTTGTTCGCCGGCTTTGGTATTAAAATTGGTATAAAAACCTAAATGTTCGCCTTGTAATTCGGTTTTATCGGTATAAATTTTAGCGTTTTTAATGGCGTTTTGGTAATTATCTTTACGTATCCAACGCATTTTGCGTTTTACATCTGGTAAATCTGCACTCCAAATGCCATAATCTTTTAAAGGCTTGCTAAATTGACAATAGAAATACACCACATAATCGGCGTTTCCGGCACCAGCGCCCCAACCACCACCTTCTGGCGGACATTTCATCCAACCTTGAATGGTGTTTTCGTTTACTATTTTTATGTATTGTTCGGTTGATGTACCACCTACTCTACGCGCTAAATCTATTTGCACACGAGAACTATCGCTTTCTGGATAAGTAAAACGAATAATTCCTGCTCTTGGCGATGAAGTTAATTCTGTTCGCACCTTGTAATCGTCCATAGTTACTGCATAATATCCTGCTTCTGTAACTTCGGTATCATGTGAATATCGCGAACGGTAACCACTTTCTGGGTCTTTTTCAACGCCTCTATTCGTTTGTAATTTTCCTACGGTTGGCGTTACTAAAAAATTTCCTAAATCGCCAAACCAACCAATACCACTCATGTGTGTAAAACTAAAACCTTCTATAGTAGAATGCTCGTAGGAATATCCAGGGCCGTTATCGCCATCGGAAACCGTATCTGGGCTTAATTGTACTAAACCAAAAGGTGTTGCCGAACCTGGGAATGTTTTACCAAAACCGTGAGCATCTTTAGATTTTTTACCGTAGGTAACTGCACCAATTATTGGGTCGATATAATCTACCGGCTCTTTTGTGTTATTATCAGCTTCAACCGTTTTGGTATTTTTTGTTGTAGAACATGCAATAGCCAATAGCACACTTGAAACTAAAGTGAAATAGACCGATATTTTTAACCTTTTAATTTTCATGTAACGTATTCTGTTTTGTTAGTGTGCCGATGCTTTTTTTGTAATACCTGGTTTAAAAATGTCTACTTCCACATCGTTTTCTAATGTTTTTCCTGAAGTTGTTCTTCCGTTTTCTACAATTTCAACGAGCTGTGATGTTAGTTTTTTAACCACTTTTGGATATTTATCGTAAACATTTGTAGTTTCTTCCACATCCTTCTTCATATTATATAATTGAATATCTGGATAGTTTTCTTTAATGGCTTTATTATCGGTAGGTCCAGACCATCCGCCAGAACCGGGAGTTAACTCTAATTTCCATTTTTTATTACGAATAGAAAATTTTCCGTTTATAGAATGATGCACCACTAAATTATAATCAGTTTTCGCTTTTTTGTTTTTAAGCATTGGAAGAATGCTGTATGAATCTACACCGGTAGTTTCATTTAAATTTGCACCGACAATTTCGGCACAAGTAGCCATTAAACTAGTTTGGCAAATTAATTTATCGTTTTCTGAACCCGCCTCAATAACTCCTGGCCATTTTACAATAAACGGAATGCGATGACCGCCTTCCCAAATATCAGACTTATACCCTCTAAAATTAGCACTTGGGTAATGCCCAAATTCTTTTTCTAATTTTCCTGCTTTTGAAACTGGAGCAGAACACCCATTATCGCTAGTAAAAAATACAAGCGTATTGTCTTCTATACCATTTTCTTTTAAAGCATCTAAAACACGGCCAACCACAAAATCGGTTTCCATTACAAAATCTGCATACGCACCCATACCGCTTTTACCTTGCCAATCTTCAGACGGAACAACCGGACTGTGCGGAGAGTTTAAAGCCAAATACATAAAAAAAGGCTCATCGTCATCGGCTTCTTTTGCAATATATTCTGTAGCATGATCGCCTAAAAATTGAAGCATTTTAATGGGCTCCATTTTATCGATTACCTTATCATCTTTAATTACGGTTTTCATAACTCTAGAGTGGTGAAACCCGATATAAGAATCAAATCCGCGTGATAATGGCCCGTTAGGAACGGTAGAACCAATTGCAGGACCAATTACTTTTTTACCATCGTAAACTTCGGCAGGATTGCCTTCATCATCAACAAACTTAAATCCTAAATGCCATTTACCAATTGCGGTAGTTTTATAGCCTGCTGTTTTAAGCATTTTTGGAACGGTTGTAATATCGTCTGCAATTAAAGGATCTAGCTCATCGCCGCCACTTAAAACCCCTTTTTGTAGTCTTGAACGCCATGAGTAACGCCCTGTAAGCACCGCATACCTAGATGGTGTACAAACCGCCGATGCCGAATGCGCGTCGGTAAACGTCATGCCTTCTTTAGATAAAGCATCAACTTCTGGTGTTAGTATTTTTCCTTTTTCTGGGTTTAAAGCTTGTATATCGCCATAGCCTAAATCGTCACAAATAATGTAAACAATATTAGGTTTTTGTTGTGCCGATACTAAACTTGAAATGAATAGCGCTACAAAAAGTATTTTATTTAGTTTCATATTATTTTAATCTTATCTCTGTTATTTCTCCCAACAGTTCGCCTTTTTTATTGAATAATCCTGCTTTTAATAAAGACTTTGGTACTGCTTTAAAATTTTCGGTGTACTTAGTAGCTTCCATTGTTGGGTCGCTACCATCTAGTGTATAGTAAATATCGTAACCAACTGCTTCGGTTTCTAAATACACAATAGCTTTATTATGCAATTGATCGATACCGAAAGCCGGATACACTGTAAACAAACTTTTTGCAACGTTTACACCTTCTTTTTTTAATCTATTAAAGTGTTTAAACTCTAATGCATTTTGAAAACGCTCCCAGTTTTTCACTTCTGGGTTACTCCAAGATACTTCTGCACTTGCTAAAGTTCTTGGGTACAACATATACTCAAAATGTTCTCCTGTTGGCGTAAACTCTCCCCATAAACTAGCTTGGTTTCCTAGTACTCTAGCCGCTTCTTCTTGGTTTAATTCTGCAGGAACAGGTTCGTGATTGTACACTACAGATAATGGTAACACCGAATTAGGACCTTCTGGCTCCATAAAAGTTGGCCCTTGAACTCGGCTTATGTAGGAATGTAAATAAGAGGTCATAATAGTTGGATAACCTTCTCTTGGCGCTTGTACTTCTGGGTTATATTTACCTCTACGCCATGCCATAATGGTTGCTCCAGGAACACCATTACCACTCAACACTTCGTCCCAACCAATCATGGTTTTGTTTTGTTTTTCTACAATTTTATGAACACGTTGAATAAAATAACTCTGTAATTCTTCGTAATCTTTTAAACCGTTTTCTTCCATAAGTGCAGCACACATGGCACTTTTTTTCCAATCTTTTTTGCTACACTCATCGCCACCAATATGTAGATATTTTGACGGAAATAAATCGGCTATTTCTTCAATAACACCTTCTAAAAATTCATAGGTAAATTCACTTGCTGGACAAACCGTATTATTAGGCGCTTTACCACCAACGGCAACTTCAAAATTTACGCCAGTAGTATCAATATCCGAACAAAATAATTCTGGGTACGAAGCTACCAAAGCTTTACTATGACCAGGAACATCTATTTCTGGAATAATTTCCACATTTCTCGTTTTTGCAAATGCAATAATTTCTTTTAAATCGTCTTGCGTATAAAAACCACCAACTGTTTTAGGCTCGCTAGCGGTTGCCGGTTTTCTGCTCCACCAATGATCGTCTCGTTCTGCTCTCCAAGCACCTTTTTCTGTTAGCTTAGGATATTTTTTAATTTCTACTCTCCAACCTTGATCGTCGGTTAAATGCAAGTGGAACACATTTATTTTGTAAGAAGACAATAAATCAATCTGCTTCATTACAAATTCTTTAGAATGAAAATGACGCGACACATCCATTAAAACACCACGCCAACCAAATCTTGGATTATCTGTAATTGTTACATTTGGAAGCTTAATTTCTGATGTTTTTTCTATAGGAACTATTTGTCGTAAAGTTTGAAATCCATTAAAAAAACCAGCAAAACCTTTTGCTTTCACTATAATTTTTGAATCTGAAACTTCTAAAATATAACCTTCTTCTTTTACCGATTTATCTTTTGTTTTTTGAAATTCAATGTAATTCGATTTCGCTTTAACTTTTCCTGTTTCAACAACAAAATTTAAACCTGTTTCAAATTTTAATTTTTCTAAAACGTAAGGTTTAAAGCTTGATGCCACTTGCTTTGGCATGTAAATTTTAGTGGTATTTGATAAAGTAAACACACCTTCTTTAAACACCACAGATTCTGGTTGCGGAATAAATGTATTTTCTTGTGCTTTTCCTGTTACAGAAAGCAAAATAATGGTTATAAAAATTACTATTCTATTCATAAACTATAAGTTTTGGGCTATTATTTTAGCCACTTCTTTACCTTGAGCGGTTTTACCAAGCTCATTATAATGTACATTATGCGGTTTTATATACCACTCCTTTTCGTGTGGTTTTGTAAAGGCGTACAAATCGTTAATTTGTATTTCAGGATAATTTGCTAAAACCTCTAATGCCGCTTTATTATATTTAACACTATCACCTGCAACTCTACCATCGGCACCTTCTTCTGGCACTGCAGTTGTAGTTGCAAAAATTAATTTTGCTTTAGGGTATTCCTTCATTAAATACTTACAGATTTCATGCAAGTTTTCTTTGTACTTTTCTATGCTATTTACTTGCTTACCGTTTTCTAAATCGAGCTTGCCGTTTTTAACATATTTTAAATCGTGTAAGCCTACATTAAAATGAATGACGTCCCAAGTAAAATCCCAACCGCCTTTTAAATACGGCTGAAACATGGTGGTTTTCATTTTTTCTGTAAACGGAATAAACTTGTTGCTTGACTGTCCGTTTTTATGAAACCTGAACACATTGGCTTTGCCTTCTAACTCTTTTCTAACCGTAGTTGTATACCCAATAGAAATAGAATCGCCATAAATAAATACGTTTGGTAATTTTTTATTAGGACTAACATAAGCAAAAGCGGCTTCTTTATTTGCTAAGTTTTTCCAAGCTTCGCGTGCTACTTCTTCATCATATGTATCTCCAAATAAATTTAAAGAGGCACACGATGAAGCACTAATACAAATTCCTGTAGCTCCTAAATATTTTACAAAACTTCTTCTATCCATGTTTTATAAGTTTACAGTTAAGGTGTTAAATGACTTGGCATCTAAACTTGCTTTAACTTCTTTATCGTTTATGTTAAATTGAACGGTTTTATTTTCGCTAGCGTCGTTATACGCTAAAATCACTACATTATTTTCTGCTTCGTTATAAAAAACAACGGCGTTTTCATCGTCTCCAGCAGTATCAATTTTTACTGAACCTGGCATAACAAAAGCACTTAAATGCTTCATTAAATAAAACTCTGGGTTGTAGGTAATGGCTTTTGTTTTACTATCAATAGAAATCATAGAATTTTGTTTCCAACCCCATTGACTTTTTCCAGTTTCATCTAAAACCATGTTCCAATACATGTATGAATTTGCACCGTTTTCAAAATAATGCTTCATTAAATTAAATGTATATTCTGCAGCCTTCCAATCGTTAGAGCCATCGCCACACTCGGTTTCAGTTTGCATTAAACGCATATCTGGATATGTAGCATGAACCGCTTCAATAGCACCTTTACCAGCCCATTGAAAACCAATACCATCAACATATTTTTTGGCATCACCATACTCAACAACATCTGTTACACGCTCTAATTGCGGACGCTCTACAGTTCCTAACCAAATTTCGGCATCAATATTTTCAGCTTCAAATTTTGGTCCTAAATAATCTGAAATAAGAATTCCTAAATCTTCTGGTTTCCAAACACAAGATGGAAAGTTTTGTGCTGAATTATATTCGTTTTGTACGTGAACAGCGCTAATATCTATACCTGCTTCTTTATAAGCTTGAACAAACTTTGCAAAGTATAAGGCGTAAGCCTCAAAATAGTCTGGTTCTGTAATAAAACGTGAAACTAATTCTTCTGTATTACTCCACTCTTCTGGTAAATCGTTAAATTCCGGATTAGCTTTACAAGCGTAATGTTTGCTGTGTTTCATCCATGACGGCGGACACCAAGGCGATGCCCAAACAGCTACATTTGGGTTAATTTTTTGAGCTTCTTTTATGTAAGGAATTAATCGTTTTTTATCGCGATCTATAGAAAAGTTTTCCATTGCAAAATCGCCTTCGGTTTCGTTATGACTATACCAATCTACCGCATAATCGTTAGCACCAATTGGCATTCTACACAATGTAAATTTACAGCCTGTTTCTTGACTAAATAAATCGTTTAAAATTTGTTGTTTTTCTTCGGGTGTAACCATGGCTAAAGCCTCCCAACCTAACTCGTTAAAACAGCCGCCAAAACCATCAATAGTTTGTTGTTGGTTTGTTGTATTTACAACTATAGTTGTTTCTGGAGTTACTTCTACAGGTTGTTGTTGTTGATAGGTTTTATCAGTCCAAACACTGTTTTCTGTACTACTTTTCCAAGATACATCAAGTCCTTTTTCTTCTTGTTTACACGATGAAAAAGCTACTAATGCAATTAAAATTAATCCTTTTATATGTTTCATTTTGATGTTGGTTATTTTACGGTTAAAATTTTTCTTAAACGAATATCTTTTGATGATGCACCAATCATGATTCTAAAATCACCTGATTCAACAACACGCTTTAAATTAATATCTAACATAGATAAAGCTTCACTATCTAAAGTAAAAGTAACGGTTTTAGATTCACCTGCTTTTAAGGCAATACGTTGAAATCCTTTAAGTGATTTAATAGGTTGTGCTACTGATGATAACTCATCACGAATGTAAAGTTGCACCACTTCTTCGCCATCTAATTTACCTGAATTGGTGATGGTACAAGTTACTTCTATTGATTCGTTTGGCTCTATATTATTTTTACTGAATTCAATATTTGAATACTCAAACGATGTATAACTTAAACCGTAACCAAATGGAAATAAAGGTTGCCCAGTTAAATTATGGTAGTTATCGCCACGACCTGTTGGTTTGTTATTGTAGTATAACGGGCATTGCGCTTCATCTACCGGAAATGTAATTGGTAAACGTCCCGCAGGATTTTCATCACCAAATAAAATATCGGCAAAACCATTACCTCCGTTTTCACCAGCATACCAAGCCATGATAATACCATCTACATCGTTTTTCCAATTGGCCATCGTAATCGCACTACCACCAACTAACACAACAACGGTTGGTTTACCTGTTGCAGCAACGGCTTTTATTAATGTTTCTTGATGCCCTGGTAAAGCCAATAAAGCACGGTCTCTAAATTCACCTTCGTGAATACCAGCGAATACAACCGCAACATCACTTTTTTCTGCAGCTGTAACCGCATCTTCAATTTGTTGTTCCCATTCTTGAGTTACATCGACATCCCAAATAAATTTGAATTTTGCATTTCCTGCAGATTCGTAAAATTCAATTTTTACATCGTATTCTTTTCCTTCAACAAAATAAAATTCTTTTAAAATGGTATTATACGATTGCTTTTGCCAATTATCAATTAACAATTTACCATCTAAATACAAACGGTAACCATCATTACCTTCAATACCAATTTTTGAAATTCCTGTTTTAGGCGCTTTAACTTTTCCTGTCCAACGCACAGAATACCAATCGTAAGGTAAATCTTTATGAGGTGAAAATAAGGTCCAACCAAAACCGATTTTCTTATCTACACGTTCCACTTTTGGCGAACCGCTTAATGTAATGTTATCGAAATAATCGCCTTTTAAACCTTCAACTTTTTTACCATCTTTAGTTGACGATAAATATTTTGGAGCAATAACAGTGTAATTTTCTTCTTTAAGTGAAACGCCTTCGGCATAACTAATATTAGCTTCTCCAATTTTAGCAGCTACACCATTGTAAAACGAAACTTTATCGTTACCAGGGCCGCTATAACCACCTAAACGTACTGTTTTAGCATCGTGACCAATTAAGGCTACTTTTTTATTTGATTTGCTTACAGGTAAAACTGCATTATTATTTTGAAGCAACACCATAGATTTTGAAGCTACTTTTCTTGCTAACTCGCGGTGTGTTTTGTGTCCGTTCCATTTGTCGGCTTCTTTAGCATCAACGTAAGGATCTTCAAATAAACCTAATTCAAATTTTATTTTTAAAATACGACTAACCGCTTCATCAATAGCTTTAATATCAACCATTCCTTTTTCGTAAGCTTCCCAGAATAATGGAAAATGATTGTAATTGGTTTGAAACATCACATCTAAACCGCCTTCAACGGCATCTTCTGTAGCTTCAGCATAATTTGCAGCTGTAAAATGCAATACATTGGCACCACCAGTTGCACCTGCATCTGAAATTACAAATCCATCGAATCCCCATTCGCCTTTTAATTTATCTCTTAGCAACCAAGCGTTTGATGTACAAGGTGTTCCATCTAAAGAATTATAAGCCGTCATTACCGAACGTGCGCCTGCTTTTTGAAAAACTGCTTTAAAAGCTGGAAAATAAATTTCTTCTAATAAGCGTTCGTTAAAACTAATTGGGTAACTATCGCGACCACCAGCACCTACATTTGCAACAAAGTGTTTTGGTGTAGTTATAACACCTTCGTTTTCAAACTCACTAATAAAAGATAAGCCCATTTGCGTTGTTAAATATGGGTCTTCGCCGTAAGTTTCCTCTACGCGTCCCCAACGTACATCGCGCGCAATATTTAAAACTGGTGATAAAATTTGACGAATACCACGTGTTTTAGTTTCTTTAGTTATTGCCTTTGCAACATCTCCAACTAAATTAGTATCCCAAGTAGCTGCTAAACCAATAGCTTGTGGGTACACCGTAGCACCATCGCGCGCTAAACCATGTAAAGCTTCGTTAAACGGAATGATAGGAATACCTAAACGTGTTTCTTCTAAAAAGTACTTTTGCAGCTTGTTAATTTCGTTTGCCATATCTTGAGCACTTCCGGTAGAACCGTAATCCATAATTTGCTCTGCGGCATTATCATTTTTTCCTTTTGATGAAATTTGAAAACCAAAAATACCGTGTTTCAATTTGTCTTTACCAATGCTTAAATCGCCAGGAATCATAAACATTTGCCAGAACTTTTCTTCTAAAGTCATTCGGCTTAACAAATCTTGCACACGCTCTTCAACAGGAAGTTTAGGGTTTTTATAAGGCGGATCTTTTTTATCTGTAAACGATAAAGAAATTGTAATAATTCCTCCTAAAAGCAAACACGTAAATACCTGTTTTATGTTTAATTTATATTTCATCTTTTTGTTAACTATAATTTTGTGTTCTTCAGTTTTTCTAATTGTGGCCAATCGCTTGTACCATCGTTTTCTTGTTTTGCACCAACAGTACTTCTGCCATCATTTATAATTTTTAATAAATCGGCTTTAAATTCCTTTACAATTTCAGGATGTTCTGCTTGTAAATTTTTGGTTTCGGCAGCATCGGTTTTAACATTATACAATTGAACCATTGGAAGTGTATCGTAAATTGCTTTTTTAGTGTTGATATTTGGATAACTCCATCCGCCAGAACCTTTACAGAAATTAACTTTGTAATCGCCTTTACGATAGGCAAACTCACCTCGAACTGAATGATGAATGATGCTTTCGCGTTTTGGAGCGTCAGAATTTGTTAAATGACTGAAGCTGTCTTCTGCTACATTATCTTCTAAATCAATATTTAAAACATCGGCAACGGTTGCAAAAAAGTCAGTAGTACAAACCAATTGTTCTGTTTTTGTTGGCTGAATGTTATTTTTCCATGTCATGATGTATGGTACACGGTGTCCGCCTTCAAAAATATCAGATTTTGTACCTCTGTAAACGTAACTTGGATTGTGATCTTTAGATTTTAATTGTTTGAAATTTGCTGTTGGTGAACAGCCATTATCACTAGTAAAAACAATTAATGTATTTTCTGAAATACCGTTAGCTTCTAAAGCTTTTGTAACTTCTCCAACAACCCAATCGACCATAATAACAAAATCGGCATACGGATTTTCTAAACCACTTTTACCTTTAAAAGCATCAGTTGGTAAAATTGGCGTGTGCGGTGCAGGCAAAGGCATATACACAAAAAACGGATCGTCTTTTTTTGCATTATCGTTAATATAACTTACGGTACGTTTTGTAATTTCTGGTAACGCTTGTTCGTGCTCAAAATTATCGGCAGTTAAGCCATAACGCCAAGTACCTTGTTTGGTTTTACCTTTGGTATATTTTGTGGGTACGCTGGTTGGCATATCGTTTTCTACCCAAACGTATGGTGGCATGTCTAAAGAGCCACAAAATCCGTAGCTATAATCAAAACCATGTGTATTTGGACCATTTTGAATAGGTGTTGTAAAATCTACCTCTGGTCTTGCTTTTAAGTTATCGATATCTAAACCTAATGAATCTGGTTTTGTAATATCCCAGTCCCAGCCCATGTGCCATTTACCTATAAAAGCTGTGTTGTAACCGTTGTCTTTTAAAACATCGGCAATAGTAGTTCGGTTTGGCTTTATTAATGATTTTGAATAACCACTAACCACACCTTGTTTAAGCGATGTTCTCCAATTATAACGACCAGTTAAAATACTGTATCGTGTTGGCGTACATACGGCAGAGCTTGTGTGGGCATCGGTGTACATTACGCCGTTAGTTGCCAAGGCATCGATATTTGGTGTTTCAATTTTAGAGTTCTCGTTGTAAATAGATACATCGCCAATACCTAAATCATCAGCAAGAATGTATATGATGTTTGGTTTTGTTGCATTTGTAGTGCTCTTTTTCTCTTCTTTTTTATTACAAGAAAAGAAAACGATACTCATTAAAGTAATTTGTAAGATGTTTTTAATTGACATTATTTGCTGCGTAAATGTTGTTGGTTTCTTTTGTTTTGTTGTAATTCTTCATCAAAATCTAGCATCAATTTTTTAAGTTTTTTAACCTTTTTAGGATATGTTGAAGCTAAATTATGTTGTTCTGATATATCGTCTTTTAAATTATAAAGTGCGACATCGTCTTCTATTATTCTTAATTTCCAATCGCCCTGTCTTACCGCTTCAAGGTTAAAATCTTTGTAATAAAAGAAGCCCTCTTTTTTATGAGGTGATTTTTTATTTTGTTTACCTGAAAGTATAGGCCAAATGTTTTTTCCGTCTATTTTTTTCTCTGGTAAATCTGCTCCTGTTAAATAGGCTACAGTTGGTAAAACATCAATAGTAGAAATAACTTTATCGCTTACTGAAGCTGGTTTAATTTTTCCATTCCATTGCGCTATCATTGGTACGCGAAAACCACCTTCAAAAGTTTCATTTTTGTGTCCTCTTAGCGGTAAAGCACTTCCACCATGTTCTCCTCTTGAGGTCCAAGGTCCGTTATCTGATGTAAAAATAACTAAGGTATTTTCATCAAGCCCTTGTTCTTTTAAAGTTTTTAAAATTTCTCCAACACTCCAATCTATTTCTTCTACAGCATCGCCATAGAGCCCTCTTTTACTTTTGCCTTTAAAATTAGCCGATGCATAAAGCGGTACGTGCGGCATTGAATGTGCCAAGTATAAAAAGAAATGTTCGTTTTTATTTTCTTTAATAAAATTTATTGCTTGTTCGGTATAGCGTTGTGTTATGGTAGATTGATCTACGGGATATTCAATAACTTCATCTTGTTTAAGCAAAGGAACTCTGCTACCACGCCATTTTGTTTCACGCAAACTATCTAAAGTCATACCTTCTCTAAACACAATATTTTTAGAGATTTTAGATTTTGGATTTACCGACATATCGTTACTAAACGGAATGCCATAATACATATCGAAACCTTGTGATGTTGGTAAGTATTCTTGCTTATCGCCCAAATGCCATTTACCAATACAAGCCGTGGCATAATTTTGGGATTTTAACATGTTTGCAATAGTTGTTTCTGCATTGCTTAAACCTCCAGGAAGATTTGGCCATAATACCTGAGGCACTCCAACACGATTTGGATATGAACCCGTTAATAAAGCAGCTCTTGATGGCGAACATACCGATGATGCAGAATAAAAATCGGTGAATTTTATACCGTTTTTAGCCATGTTATCTAAATTTGGTGTGCTAATTAATGGCGAGCCAAATACACCTACATCTTGATAACCTTGATCGTCAGTAAAAACAATAACAATATTGGGTTTAGAATTTTTAGCCTGAGCGAATACTGCTTTAGGACTAAAAAAAACCGTTATAAAAAGTAATATGAACGTTAATTTCTGCATTACGATTTTTTGTTTAATAAGCCATCAAAATTATAGGTTTTACCTGCTTCGGTTTCAAACTCAATAGATTTGTCTCCATATTTTAATACACAAGGCATACCACTTTTTGATAAAACTGACACGTTTTTAAGTGTACCTGCTTCCCATGAAAATGCTAACTCAAATCCGCCACGTGCTAAAATTCCAGAAACATGTCCTTCTGGCAACGTGCTTGGTAATGCTGGTAATAATTCGATGTATTTTAACTGACTTTGTAAAAGCATTTCTAAAATACCTGAAGCACCTCCAAAATTACCATCTATTTGAAATGGCGGATGTGCATCAAATAAATTAGGATAAGAACCACCGCCAACTTTTCCATTTGGTCTTTCGGCAGGACTTAATAATTTATGTAATAATTTATATGCGTGATCTCCATCTTTAAAACGCGACCAAAAATTAATTTTCCATGCTAAACTCCAACCTGTACCATTGTCTCCTCTATATTCTAAAGATTGTTTTGCAGCTTGCATTAAATCTGGAGTCTCATCAAAATTAATTTCGTTTCCTGGGTGAACTGCCCAAAGATGCGATACATGCCTGTGATGATTTTCTGGGTTATCTTTATCTTCCATCCACTCTTGTAATTGCCCATGTTTACCTATTTGGTTTGGCGCAATTTTATTAATCATGGGTTTAAGGGTTGATGTAAACTCTGCATCTTGATCTAGAATTTTTGAAGCTTCAATAGTGGTTTTAAATAAAGCTCGAATTAATTGATGATCCATAGTTGGGCCAGCAACTAAACCTCCTATTTCTGGTGAATTTGAAGGCGAACTAATTAAATATCCTGTATTTGGATCTTCATGCAAAAACTGACTATAAAATAAAGCCGCATTACGAAGTAACGGATAACGTTTTTTTAAGAATTCTTTATCTTGCGTAAATAAGTAATGCTCCCAAATATGCGATGATAACCAAGCAGCACCACCTAACCAAATACCGTGATGCGATGCATTTACTGGAGCAGCACCTCGCCAAATATCAACATTATGGTGTACAATCCAACCATCGGCGTTATAATGTGTTTTTGCAACTTTGGATCCTGTTATAGATAAATCTTCAATTAAATCGAAAAGTGGCTCGTGGCATTCACTTAAGTTGTACATTTCTACAGGCCAATAATTCATTTCTAAATTAATATTAGTGGTATAACTACTAAACCAAGGCGGCGTTAATTTATCGTTCCAAATGCCTTGCAATGTTGCAGGTTTAGTTCCTGGTCTGCTACTTGCTATGGTTAAATAGCGTGCATATTCCACGTAAAGTGCTACCAATTGCGGATCGTTAGGTGTTTTGCTAAAATCGGCAATACGTTTATCGGTTGGGTTTTTAGATTTTCCATTATCGCCAAAACTAATTTGAAAACGGTTGTAAAGCGATTGATAATCGGAGATATGTCTTTCTTTTACAAACTCAAAACTTTGATCTTGCACATTCACTAAAGTTTCTGGAACTATTTTTTCCGGTGTTCCGGTTACATCGTTAAAATCGACATAATTTGTGGCTGCAGATAAGTATACCGTAGCGTTTGAAGCATCGGTAATTTGTAATTTACCATCGGTAGTAGTAACCGTTCCATCGGTTTTAATTTTCAAGGTTGAAACTCCCCACAATACACCGTCTTTTACTTTAACTACAAGGGTTTGTGTATTATTTGAAGTAACAACCGATTTATCTTCATGTATGGCATCTAACCATAAATCGAAATTTAAAGCTTTCTCTTTACTTGCCGATACATTAATTGCTATAATTTGATCTGGAAAACTAGATAATACTTCGCGTTTATATGCTACATCCTCTACTGTATAAGAAACCGAACTTACCGCATTATTTAAATTAAGCTCACGTTTATAGTTTTTATAGTTTTCGTGATTTTTAAAGTCGAAATAAATATCTCCAAAAGGTTGATAGTGAATTTGTTTTATAGGATCGCTCATAAAATGTTCTTGAGCTAACCTTTGAGCCTCTAACTGCTTTCCTGTAGCCAACAAGGTTCTTATTTCACCCAAATATTCGCCAGCACCTTCGTGCGAATAATCGTGAGGTTGACCACGCCATAACGTTTCCTCATTAAACTGAATGTGTTCTTGCGAAACACCACCATAAATCATGGCGCCTAAACTACCATTACCAACAGGTAAAGCTTCTGTCCATTTTTCGGCAGGCTCGTCATACTGTAATTTAAACGTTTCTTTTTGTTGATTGCTTTTAGCATTATTACAACTTGAAATGGTAATTGCTAAAGCAACAATACTTAGCTTTTTTATGGTATGTACTATTTGTTTCTTCATTTAAATCCTCCTGATTATCCTTTTATTTCAATGTAAAACGGATAGGCGTATTTTAACTCGCCTTTTCTTTTTAAATAGGTTTTAGGCATTATGGTAACTTTACCTTTTGGTAATTCTATATTATTAAAACTGAAACTTGTTTGTTTGTTAGCTTCAATTTTTACGGTTTTTGTTTGCGAACCTAAATCTAGCTCTAACGTGCCGGTTGTAGCTATTGGCGCATCAAAATGCACGGTGATATCGAACGTTTTTGTTTCATTTACAATAACATCCCAATAAATAAATTCTTTTTTAACACCTTCTTTCTTTAAGAAAAGAGCATCATTCTGATTTAGCATTACAGGATTTTCATGAACCGTTCCAATTATTGGCATTGGTGAATTTACAATATGTTCTGAAGTTTCCATGGTATTTAACCAAGCATCCATTTCGGCTTTTAATTCTTCAACTAAAGCAGGATGTTCTGCTGAAATATCGTTTTGTTCGTAAGGATCTTCATTTAAATTAAATAATTCAAATTTATCGTTACCATCTTCATCTTTACCAACACCAACTAATTTCATTTCCCCTTTTCTTGTTGATACATTTCTGTAATGCACTGGCGCTGTTCTTGCCCAATAACGGTTAATGATGCGTTCTGGTAAGCTATCTTCTTTTTTAGTTAATAATGGTAATAAACTTTCACCTTCAATTTTTAAACCTTCTGGTAATGAAGCGCCTGTAAGTTCGGCTAATGTTGGTAAAATATCGTAATGAGCGGCTGGCGTTTTTATATCTCTGGCTTCTTTAAACGCTTTTGGATAATACCAGAAACTTGGTACACGTACGCCGCCTTGAAAAACAGAACCTTTTTTACCGCGCATACCTGCAATGTATCTTGGATGTTGCGGACCATTATCTGTCATGAAAATAACTAGTGTATTTTCATCTATGCCTAAATCTTCTAACTTTTTGAATAATAGTCTTAAGTTATCATCAATATTAGTTACCATTCCGTAGACTTTTCTAGAGTTTTCTCTACTATGGTCTGTAACATTTGGATATGGTTTTCCTTGGTTAATTAAACCCGCATCGATATCTACATCTTTGTACATATCATAATATTTTTGCGGTAATTGCAATGGCCCGTGAGGCGCATTATAAGATAAATATAAGAAGAATGGATTGTCTTTGTTGTCTTCAACATAATCCATTGCTGCTTCGGTTAAAACATCGGTACAATATCCTTGAGTTTGCACTTGTTTACCGTTTTTCCATAAAATAGGATTGAAGTAACTGCTGTCTCTTTTCAATGTATTTGGCCAATCGCCGTATTGCCCAATTCCGCCAGATAAATGATTTAGTGTATAATCGAAACCTTGGTCTTGTGGACGCATTGGGTAATTATCGCCTAAATGCCATTTCCCAATCATTCCGGTTTTATAACCTGCTTCTTTTAAAATTTCGGCAATGGTAACTTCACTTGGCGCCATCATTGCACCACCTCTGTAGGTATCGTGCACTCCTGTTGTCATGGAGTACTTTCCTGTCATGATTGCCGAACGTGTTGGCGCGCACACTGGGTTTACTGAAAAATCGTCGAAACGTACACTTTTACTTGCTAAACTATCTAAAACTGGGGTTTTAATATGCGGATTTCCATAATATCCAATATCGCCAAAACCTTGATCGTCTGTAATAACCAAAAGCACGTTAGGTCTTTTTGGCTTATCTGCCGTTTTTGTTTCGGCACAACTATTAAAACATAAAATAGCTATAATTAAAGCGATATAAATTGAATATTTCATTAATGGTTATTATTTAGTTGTTGCATAAACATCGTCGCCCCAAGCTTCTAATTTTTTAGTCAAACTTTTAACTAGTTCTGGATGTTGTTGGGCGAGGTTATTATTTTCTCCTATATCTTCTTTTAAATTATATAATAAAGGTTCTGCGGTTTTGTTTCGAATAATAAGTTTCCAATCGCCTTGACGAATGGCTTTTCTTCCAGCATAGCCCCAAAACAAATCTCTTTCTGCTAAGGGCTCACCTTTAATTAAATTATTTTTTAAACTTACACCATCTAGATTTTCTGGTTGTTCTGCACCTACTAAATCCATGATAGTAGGAAATAAATCCATGGTTAAAACCGTTTCGTTATTTACTTGGTTTGGTTGAATTGTTCCCGGATACCAAGCCATTGCAGATACACGATGACCACCTTCCCATAAGGTAGATTTATATCCTCTTAAACCACCATTGCTACCTACTTTTTTTGATGCACCGTTATCTGAACAAAAGAATATAATCGTGTTTTTATCAATATTCAGTTCTTTTAAGGTTTTCATTACTTCACCAACACCTTCATCCATAACTTCAACCATTTCTTTATAAATGTTGTTGAGTTCTTCATCAGACATTTTATCTTTTTGCTTTGCGCCATTTTTCCAACCTACGTAACGTTCTGCAGCAGATTTACGCCCTTGAAATGGCCCGTGAGGCGCTTCGTGCGGAATGTAAAGTAAAAAAGGTTCGTCTTTATGTCGCTTAATAAAATCTACAGAATGTTCGGTAATTAAATCTGTAGAATAACCTTTTTCATTTTTAATAGTATCGCCAACCCACCAATCTTCGTAGCCTTCTTGATCGATGTGTGAGTGATAATCTACATTACCAGAAACATAACCAATATACTCATCGAACCCTTGGTTAATCGGGTTAAATTCCTTTTTGTAACCTACGTGCCACTTACCAAACATTCCGGTTACATAACCTGCTTTTTTAATAGCATCTGCAAACGTTTTTTCGCTAACTGCTAAACCTTTATCACGATGATGTTTGGCTGTAACCACACCATCAATACCAACGCGTTGTTGATATTTACCTGTTAAAATAGCAGCCCTGGTAGGGCTACAAACGGGACCGTTGGCATGAAAATCTGTAAACTTAATACCTTCTGAAGCCATTTTATCGAGATTAGGCGTATTTATTAATGTACTACCGTAACACGATAAATCGCCGTAACCCATATCGTCTGCCATAATGATGATAATGTTAGGCTTAGTTTCTTTTTGTGCTTTACAACTTAGTGTTATTATGCTTAAAAAGATTAGGCTAAAAAGTGTATTAAGTTTACTATGCATTTTGTTACTTACTTTTGTTGAATATTAATTCCAGTGTTTTTCAATAATCTCAAGAATTTCTGGATTATCTGCATCTGTATCACCAATAGCCTCGCGTTGTTTTAAAATTTCAGCTTTCATATCGGCAATAATATCTTTGTATTTTGGGTCGTTGTAGGCGTTGTGTAATTCGTGCGGGTCTTCTTGTAAATCGTAAAAATCCCAGAATTGATTTTGAGCAGCTCCTTTGAATCCGTTGCCGTAAAAGAACGCTAATTTATAACGTTGCCCACGAATACCGAAATGTCCAGGACGATCTTTGGAATGATCCCAATAACGATAGTAGCCGTAATCTCTCCAGTCGTTAGGTGTGTTTCCTTTTAAGTTTTCACGGAAACTGCGCCCTTGCATATCCTTTGGATAATCGATTCCTGCATAATCTGCGAATAATGCTGAAAAATCTACATTTTCAATTAAATCTTTATTTCTTGCGCCTGCTCTTACTTCTTTTGGATAACGAATAACGAACGGCATGTGAATAGATTCTTCGAAAATTAAACGCTTATCGAACCAACCGTGTTCACCCAAGAAATAACCTTGATCTGCTGTGTAAATTACTACGGTATTTTCTGCAAGTCCGTTGGCTTCTAAATAATCTAAAAGTTTACCAATATTATCATCTACCGCGGCACCAGAACGCATAAAATCTTTCACCATCTTTTGGTAGGTTTTATAACGTGCTTCTTCGTTGGTTAATCCATCAACTGAAAATGGTAACCCCGGATAATTCATAAAGTCTTTACGCAATTCTGGATTTGCTGTAGCATCTAAATAACGTTGTTTTAAATTATCCATAGATTGTCCTAAAAACGAACGTCCTGTTACAGATGCACTACTATCGTAAAATGATTCTGGAACTGGAATTTCTTCATCTTTATAAAGGTCCGCAAAACGCTCTGGGTAATCGTAAGGCTCGTGTGTGGCTTTAAAATGACACATGGCCATAAATGGTTTATCTTTATCTCGGTTTTCAATCCAATCGATAGTCATATCAGCAATAATATCTGTACTATAACCTTTATATTGTTTACCACCTTCGTAATAATCTTTCCAATTATCGGCCGTTTTAATTATTGGATCGTGATATTCTCCTTGACCAGGAAGCACTGCATAATGATCGAAACCTGCTGGCTCTTGTTTTAAATGCCATTTACCAATAATTGATGTTTGGTACCCCCCTTTTTGCATTTCTTTAGCAATGTTATTGTATTGTGGCGATAAACCAGCATCTAAAATTTTAACACCGTTAACATGACTGTATTGTCCTGTTAAAATTGTAGCTCTACTTGGTGTACAAATAGAGTTTGACACCAAACAATTTTCTAAAACAGTTCCTTCTTTAGCTAAACGTTTAATATTTGGTGTGTGTACCAAATCTTTTAAAATGCTTTCGTAAATACCCCAAGCTTGCCCTGTATGGTCGTCTGCCATTATAAACAAAATGTTTGGGCGTTCTGGAGTAGCTTCAGTTTTAGCTGTTTCTTCTTTTTTTTGGTCTTTACAACTTGTAAAAGATGCAAAAACTAATAAACATATTGCACCTATTTTAAGTACATTTTTCATTTTATATATTGTTTAATTGGTAACGTTAAGTGTTACCGTTTCAAAATTATTTGATGCTGGACCAATACCAATTTCAAATTCGCCTGGTTCAACTACGTATTTATGTAGTTCGGTATCAAAGAATTGTAAATCTTCTGGTGTAATATTAAAAGTTACTGTTGCAGATTTCCCTGGTTTTAAAGTAATACGCTTTATACCTCGTAAACTTTTTAATGGTCGTTTAACCGAACTCTTTAAATCTTTAATATACAATTGTACAACTTCTTCCCCTTGCAAATCTCCTACATTTTTCACCTTAACAGATACTTTTGTTGCCTCTGTAGTTTTAATTTGATTTTTATCTAATTTCAACTTTTCGTAATTGAATTTTGTATAACTTAAACCGAAACCAAAAGGATATAAAGCTTCGCCTTCGTAATACCTATAAGTTCTGCCTTTCATACTGTAATTTACAAATGGTGAAAGTTCTTTATGCGATGTATAAAAGGTTACAGGTAATCTTCCTGAAGGGTTATAATCTCCAAATAACACGTCGGCAATAGCAGTTCCACCAAGTTCACCAGGATACCAAGCTTCTACAATAGCTGGTAAATTATCGTTTTCCCAGTTTATGGCTAGTGCACTACCGTTTAATAATACTAATACAACAGGCGTTCCTGTTTCATGAAGCGCTTTTAATAATTTAGTTTGAACTGCAGGTAAATCAATATTAACTTTATCTCCACCATCAAAACCTTTAGAATTTACAGGCATATGTTCACCTTCTACACTTGCAGAAATACCACCGACAAAAACCACTACTTCAGATTTTTTAGCTATTTCAATAGCTCTATCAAATGAAGTCTTGTCTTTCGAAGCCCACATAAATTTCAACTTAGCAGGATAACCGTGATGTATGTATTGAATTTTAACATCGTATGATTTTCCTTTTTCTAAATACATCGATCCTTTGATAACTTTACGCTTTGGACGATTAGAATTATCTGCTATTACTTTTCCATCGATAGCTAAAGTGAATACTCTATGATGACTCTGTAACCCTAAATCATATTCTCCTGACACATCTACTTTTATTGTCCCAGTGTATTCTACACCAAAATTTGCTTCATTTAAACCTTCAACAGGATTTAAATTCCAGTTAGAATTTACAACATCTTCTATTCTAGTTGCTACAGGTGTTCCTGTAAACTCATGATTATTGTAATATTTAGCTTGCAGACCTTTTTGGTTATTAAAACTTAAAAATTCAGTAGGAATTAAAGACATTTTTGAATCTTCGGTAATCATTTCTATACCTGCTTCAAAATATATTTTTGTGTCTTTAGAAACTTTAGATTTAATTCCATCTAAAGGTGTAAAATATCTTGATGGAAATCCGTTATAATTTCCTAATAATACTTCTAGCTCGTTTGCATTAGGACCTACAACAGCAATAGATTTTACATCTTTTTTAATTGGTAAAGTTTTGTTTTCATTCTTTAATAAAACAATGGATTTTTGAGCGGTTTCTAAAGCTAAAGCTCTGTGCTTATCTGAACTCACAACATCCATAGGAATGCTTGCATAAGGCACCATTTCTGTAGGATCGAACATTCCTAATTTAAAACGTGCTTTAAAAATTCGTTTTAATGATACATCTACATCGGCTTCTGTAATTAATCCTGCTTTTACAGCGCTTACTAAATATTCATAACGCGAACCACAATTTAAATCTGTTCCTGCAAGAAGAGAAACTGCAGCAGCTTCTTCTTTAGAATCTACGTAATTATGGTAATCGTGAATATCTCTAATGGCATTACAATCTGAAACAACGAAACCTTTAAAGCCCCAATCTTGACGTAAAATTTCATCTAATAATTGGTGACTTGCACAACATGGTTTACCCATATATCTATTATAAGCACCCATAATAGAATATGCCTGCCCTTCCTTAACCGTTGCCTCGAAGGCCGGTAAATAGGTGTCGTATAAATCACGTTCGGTTGTTATGGCATCAAAGAAATGTCTTTCTGGTTCTGGACCACTATGTACTGCAAAATGCTTTGGAGTTGCTACTAACTTTAAGTATTTCTCATCGTCGCCTTGTAAACCTTTTACAAAACTAATTCCCATACGAGATGTTAAATAAGGATCCTCGCCATAAGTTTCTTGACCACGCCCCCAACGCGGATCACGGAATATATTTACGTTTGGCGTCCAATAGGTTAAACCTTCGTAACGTTTGTATGATTTATTACGTTGTGCTTCATGGTGTTTAGCTCTTGCTTCATCTGAAATTACTGTAGCAGATTCTAAAATTAAAGCTTCATCAAAAGTAGCTCCTAAACCAATGGCCTGAGGAAAAACCGTTGCTTTACCTGCTCGAGCAACTCCATGTAAAGCTTCATTCCAATATTCGTGTGCAAGAATGTTTAATCTTGGAATTGCAGGCGCATCATTCATCATTTGTCCTACTTTTTCTTCAAGAGTCATTCTTGATACTAAATCGTCTACACGTTCATCAAAAGATAAAGATGTATTTAAATATGGTAGTATTTCTTGAGCCTTAGAAGAATTAACTGCAACTAAAACTAGTGCTATTAAAATTTTTAATTTAATATGTTTCACTTTTAAATTATTCTTAGAATTATTTATAATTTACTTCGACCACAGATATAGAATTTGCAGGGATATCTACAACTTGGGCATGGTTATCTTTTAACCAAATGTCGAAAGTTTTTGTTTTGTTTGATTGATTTTTAATGAACAGATAAACATTATTATCATCTTTAAGTGTAATAGTATCACCATACCAAGATGCCGATGCGATACGTTTCATCCCTGGTTTCATAAACCTTCCAAAAAGTGCCATAGTTGCATAATCAGGATTGTACGTAACCGTTTTGTCTTTTCTGTTGATTTTGATTAAACTGTTTTGTTTCCATCCCCATCCACTTGAAGAGTCTTCATTTAAAATCATGTTCCAATAACAAAAGTTTGGTACACCATGGTTTATAAACCCAGCAACTTCATTAAACCTTGAAAATGCTTGATCTACACTATTTTTACCCCCGTAGCAATTACCTTCAGTATGTAAAAATTTAATATCTGGGTAAACCGCTTGCATATTTTCCACTTGTCTGGCATTCATATATTGTACACCAATACCATCAACCGCTTCTCTCCATGCTTTGTTTGATACAAATTCTAAACCATCTAAACGTTTAGCAGTACGGAAAGAACCTGCCCAAATTTCAGCTGGTGTATTATCTTTTTCAAACTGTGGACGCAAATAATTAATTACAAACTCGCCCATTTGTTTTGGTGGCATGTGGCAAGACGGGTATTTTGTAGAAATATCTTGCTCATTTTGAATTACAATTTTATTTACTGTAATACCTTCTTTAGCGTAAGCATCAACATACTTAGAAAAATATTTAGCGTAAGCTTTGTAAATTTTAGGATCGTCTTTTAAAACATTTTTCTCAGGAAATTCTTCCCCTCTATCCATTAATCCCGATTCTTTCATCCAACCTGGAGGACTCCAAGGTGATGCAAATAATTGCATCTTTGGATTATACTTATAAGCCATTTGAATAAAAGGGATAACGCTTGTACGCTCTCTTTCTATAGAAAACTTTTTCATTTTAAAGTCGTTTTCAACTTCGCTATAACTGTAAGCATCTATACCAAAATCACTAGCACCAATAGCTGTTCTGCACACTGTAAAATTAGCTCCATTAACATCAAAAAGATTTTTCATAATCTCATTTTGCTGTGCTTCGCTTAAAGACATTAATGCTTCGCCTCCAATTTCGTTAAAAGCGCCACCTATTCCTGTTATGGTTTGAAAAGATATATCTGGATAAATTCTAACAGAAATACCTTTACCTTCTGATTTTGCTTCCTGAGTTTTTATTGGGTTTGAAACTATTTTTTCACCTTCAACAAGTTTTACATAATGCACTTTAGCATTACGTTGTGCGCTTATTGATAGCGAAATTGATAGAACTGTAGTTAATGTTATAACTATCTTTTTCATTTCTTCTTTACTTTTTAAATTTCGCTTTTAATACTACCGGATAACTATCCCCATTTACAGCGGGCATATTTATAGTTAAACCGTTATTTGATTGTTTAAATGCTACTTTTCTACCATCGTATAGTTGTGATAAACCTTTTAAAATTCCTGGATTTACTTCGCTCGATTTAGCAAAAGAAGGAATTACAAATTCACCGCCTTTAGGATTCATAACCATTATGTAAAAATCGTCTCCTTTTGTTGTAAATCTCACTTCATCGTTAGCAAAAGCAGGAGTTGCTGTAGTACGTTGATTAAAGTGCTCGCCATGTTTTTGGTTAGCGGTAGCATTTCTTAATTCTCCTTCAACTGTTTCAACTTCTTCACCTCTAACACTTTTACCGTCTCCAAAAACTTTCCAAGGACGTGTGCCATAAATTGCTTCACCATTAATTTTTAACCAATCGCCAACAATAACAACACTCTTTTTTATTTCGTGCGGAATAGTTCCATCAGGGTTTAACTCCATGCTTAATAGTAAGTTTCCATTTTTACTAACTGCTTCAATCAGCATTTCAAGAATGGTGCGTGCATTATGTGTTAAATGGCGATCTTTTTTGTAAAACCAATCTGTAAAAGTAATTTCGGATTGCCAAGGGTATTCACGTAAAGTATTACTACCACCAGATTCTACTTCATTAACAGTACCTTTTGCTTTACGCTTTAATAACATTACAGCATCAATTTTACCATTTTCACTTAAACTATTATTGTAAAGTTTACGTGTAACTTCTTTGCCGTAATCGCCGTAAGTAAAATTAAATCCGTCGTTGTATAATAAATCTGGTTTGTATTTATCAACTAATTCTATATGACGTTTTAGCCAGTTTTTTTTGATGTCTTCAATAATTTCAGGTGTACGATCTTCTGGAGCTGGACCGTATAAATCTTTTGGGTCTAAACCTTCCCACCATTTTCCTTTGCCATCTGCTTTGGTTAAACGTGCATCGTAAGGCACACCTGCGTACATTCCATCTTTATCTGAACCAAAAGCGGGTTTCCACCAATTTAAAAAACGATCGTCGTGACTGGTAACCCCAAATTTTAATCCAGCTTTACGTGTTGCTGTTTCAAACTCACCAATAATATCCTTTTTAGGGCCTACATTTACAGAATTCCATGGATGATAAGACGAATCAAACAAATCGAAATGATCGTGATGATTTGCTAAAGCAACAATATATTTTGCTCCGTTTTCTTTTGAGAAATTGATTAAGGCTTCGGCATCAAAATTTTCTGCCTTCCAACTATTTATAACGTCTTTGAAGCCAAATTCTGAAGGGTGTCCGTAAGTCATTAAATGATACGGATACGCCATTTTACCAAATTTTTGGCGACCTACATCTTGCATATACATATGGCGTGCATACCAACCACCACCTTGCTCTGGTGCTGCTTGAGGCCCCCAATGAAACCAAATGCCAAACTTAGCGTCTCTAAACCATTCTGGGCATGCGTACTGTTCGGCTAATTCATCCCAGGTTAATGTTTTTTCTTGTGCAGTTAGTGGAATAGCTGTTAATAAAACAAGAAGATTACAAAGGATTAAATTGCTAAGTTTTGACATTAATTTCATCTCGTTCAAAGGAATATATTATTATTTTTTTGTTTTAAAATTATATGCTTCAGGGTTATCGAAAAGACCAAATTCACGTTTTGTTAAATCTGCAGGGTCACCTACTTCTTTTATTAACTTTTCAAGCTCTTGTTGTAAATCTTCTTTTATATCTTTATAGTTTTCATCATCAATAAGATTTACTAACTCCCAAGGATCATTTTTAAGGTTGAATAATTGATAAGTGTAAACTTCTTTTTTAGCACTAACAATTAATTTAAAATCACCTTTACGCACTGCTCTATGTCCGCCGCCATTATTAATATTTGGACGTGTTTTTTCACCTGGCCAAGAGTTATACGCGTAAAACA
Source organism: Neotamlana laminarinivorans (assembly GCF_020523925.1). GTDB lineage: Bacteria > Bacteroidota > Bacteroidia > Flavobacteriales > Flavobacteriaceae > Neotamlana > Neotamlana laminarinivorans. The sequence goes on from NZ_JAJAPW010000001.1 coordinate 789,630, forward strand.
TACTTTCTCTAACGGATTCTTTTTCACCTGTAATTACTGGAGTTAAATCTTCGGTTTGAATAGATTCTGGAATATCTAAACCTGTTAAACCACAAAGCGTTGGGAATATATCGTGTAAATAAGCTAAAGCATTATTTTTTTGATTTTTTGGAATGTTTGGTCCACAAAACACCATTGGTACACTCACACTGTGTTCATACACATTTTGTTTGCCTAAAAGTCCGTGTTGACCAAGCGCTAAACCATTATCTCCAGCTAAAACAATAATTGTATTTTCTGCTTTTCCTGAAGTTTCAAGCGCTTTTAAAATTCTACCAATTTGAGTATCGGTAGCTGTAATCATAGCATAATAATCTGAAATTTCTTTTTGAATTGCTTCTGGCGTTCTTGGAAAAGGAGCTAATACCTCGTCTCGAATTTTTTCGTCTGCTAATTCAAAAGGATGCTTAGGCATAAAGTTTTCAGGTAGCGCAATATCTGCTGCAGGGTACATGTCGTGATATTCTTGTGGTGCTGTTCTTGGATCGTGTGGAGCCGTAAACGCTACATACATTAAAAATGGTTTATCTTGTTTGTATGCATCAATAAAACCGACGGCTGCATCAGCAAATACTTCACTACTAAATTTTTTATCATTTTTATAAGGCTCAGACCAACCTGTTTCCGGAGAATAATCTTTTACTTTGGTACCAAAATGCCTTGTCATACCTCCTAAGAATGCCGATTTTACATTTGAAAATCCGCGTTCTACCCACTGCTCACCATTATGTTGTTTCCCTGTTGCAAAAGTGGTGTAGCCATTGGCTTTAAAGTATTCCGGAAAAGTTAATTTATCGCTTTTACCTTTATCTTCTTTATCAAAAGCAAACTGCGCATACACATTGGGTTCAATATTAAAATAGTGACGCCCTGTCATTAACATAGCTCTACTTGGCGAACAAACAGCGGCAGTAGTTGCACCTAAAATATAAGAATTAGTGAACGCCGTACCATTTTTAACGAGCTTATCCATATTTGGCGTTTGCACATTGTATTTATGCAATTCGTTGATGGTTCCGTTACGTTGATCATCAGTAAAAAGAAATAAAATATTAGGCATTTCTTTTTCTTCAGAAACTGCTTTTTCTTCTGCTTTTTCCTTACATGAATTAACACTTACAAAAAGTATTAAAACAAAAATTCTGATTAGGTTTTTAGTGTTGCTCATTTTATTGTGAACCTTATTTTAAAATTAATTCTTTCTTAATCTTCCCAAATTTCTGGCTTTGGAGCCTGCAGTTTTTGACCTATAACTACATTTTCTTTTCGCGTTGAAGGCGTTACTTTTAAACGTTTAATTTCTCCGTTAACTATTTCACCTTCAACTATAGTATTTTGTTTTGCATACAACTTAAACTCAGCACTCCAGTTTGAAGGAAACGCTGGTAAGAGTATAATTTTATCGTTTACATTTTGTAAAATCATGCGTTGTAAAGCTGTTGCGGCAACCGATGAGTGTTGTACATCTGGAGTGCCATCGTGTGTAGACATAAAAAATCCTGGGTAACGTTGTTCTGGAACCGGACGGTGTAAGGCCCAAACCACTTCTTTTTGTACAGAATCGGTTAAACCAACCATGGCTGCCATAATGGCTTCTGGATGCCAACCACCACGAAGATATCCTGGTGCCCATTTTGGGTTTTTACCGCCAACATCATCAACTAAAGTTGTACGGTTTTTGTAAGTATCTTGCGCCATTTTTAAATCGGGCAAACCAACACCGTACAAATGGTATGGGAATACTGAATATAATTCGGCAACTTCTACATTGGCTTTATTAGATTTTATAACTTCGGCATTCGCTAAAATTTTTATACCATTTCTGTCTCTTGTAGGAATTTCTGGTACTCTAGCTAATAGTTCTTTCCAATAGGTTCTATCTGCTTCTGTTGTTAATTGAGAAGGCAATTTTAATAACCTACCTAAAACCGAACGTAATCCTGCTATAAAAGGCATTGGGTTATCTGCTTTTCTAAACGATTCTAAAACATGAACATCTGGGAAATATAATTTGCCATCTTTATGTGGCCAGTGCTTATCGAAAAACGTTACAATTTCTGATGCAAACGGAATAAATTTTTCTTTAGCAAAAGTTTCATCTAAAGTATAATCGTAACGTTCTGATAAATACCAAGCTACTTCTAATCCTGCATTCCAATGGGTTCTGTGCCATTTAGATTGTTGCTGTCCTGGTTCTAAACCTTCACGATTTACACCGTAAACACCTGGAGCAACAACACCCCAAAGTGTAGTAGACTCGCGAATTACAGTACCTTCGTGACCAAAAACCGTATTACTATGTTCCTTCATGGCATTAAAACCACGCATGTATAAATCGATAAATGTGTTGGCGTATTTAAACTGTCCAGCAGCATTCATGGAATAAAACGGTAATCGCACATTTTGATGCAACATTAAATTACCCCAAGAACGATGGTCTTTATCTTTAAAGTGCTTTATACCTGTATGATTGCGTTGTAGAACTTCGTTTAAATCTGGGGCAAACATAGAGCCATTCCAGATTATTGGAAACTCGCCTTCGCCTGCCATAGCATTTAAATACATGGTATACGCATACCCTGCACTAGTTTGTTTGGCTTCTTTAAAACCAGTTAAATGAATATAACTACTCGCCCAAAAGTTTTGCCACCAAGTAACATGATTTTTCCAACTGGATTTAGTATTTATTTTTTCTGAAGCTTCAGCATTCAAATTTGACAACCATTTTTCGGCCGATACTGTACGCTCGTTAAGTGTATAAATTTTTAAATGATTGCACTTTCGTGATTTTGATACCAATGTAGTATCTGAAGTATTAATCATTTTATCGCCCACAATTTTAGCTCCGAACGTTCGATTTTCTAAAACGTTATCTAAATCTTTAGGTTTTGGAATTTCAAGTGCTTTAATAGTCCAATCGAAGGCTTTTGTTGTGCTATTTCTATGATACCATGAAATGGCATTTTTATTACCGCTTACAATAACATCTGGAGATTCGGTAACACCTTCGGGAATACCTTTTAAATTGGTTTCGTTTATAACCTTAGCTTCTTTTCGCCAGTTGTGAAGTGTTACATTGAGTATAAATTTTGATTCTGAATTATTCTCTACATGAATAATATTGTTATGCTTATCGATCCAGATTTTTGATTTAAACCCGTTATCGCCTTCTAAATAAATAGCGCTTTCACTTAAAATAAGCTCCTGTTTAAAGGTGTTTTTGAACGGATTTGGAGAAACCTCTACTTCAACATCACCTAATTTTAAAAGTCTGTGCGCTTCAGACCAAGCATCAATATGTCTTACAGAAATCCAAAGATGTCCATTTTCTAAAACAGATACTAAAGCACCTGTTGTGCCATTGCCAAGTGGCATAGCATCAGAAGCTATTTTACTTTTTTCTGTCCATGAAACATTATACGCATCAACGGCTATATTTTGGCTGTAAAGCTTAACACTAATTAAACAAAAGCAAATGTATATGGTTGATAATTTAAGTTTCATAGGGAAATTTTTAATTTGTTTTTAGTGCTTCTTTTTAATGTTTTTCTTGTTTAAATATCTATTTAAATTTTCTTCATTTAAAGCATCACTGTCGCCGTATTTTTGTCTCATTCGCTCCAATTGTTCGTGCATATCTTTTTGTACCGATGCATATTCTGGATTATCGTAAAGGTTATGCATTTCCTGTGGGTCTTTTTCTAAATCGTATAATTCCCATTTATTGATATCGTAGTAGAAATGAATTAATTTATAGCGGTCGGTTCTTACACCATAGTGACGTTTTACTTTATGCTCGGCAGGAAATTCGTAGAATGTGTAATATAAAGCATCGCGTAACTCGGTAACTTCACCGTTAACTAAACCTCTTAACGATTCACCTTGAATAGATTCATCAATAGCAATACCAGCATAATCTAAAAATGTAGGTGCAAAATCAATGTTTTGAACTAATTCATCAATTACAGTTCCTGGTTTAATTTCTTTTGGATATTTCATTAAGATTGGTGTTCTAAACGACTCTTCGTACATAAAACGTTTATCGAACCAACCGTGTTCTCCTAGGTAAAATCCTTGATCTGAAGTATAAACTACAATGGTATTTTCTTCTAAACCGTTTTCTTTTAAATAATCTAAAACCTGACCAACACCATCGTCTACAGATTGAATAACTCTTAAATAATCGTGCATGTATCGGTTATACTTCCACACGGCAAGCTCTTTTCCTTCTAAGTTTTGAGATTTAAAATCTGCTATAATTGGGTCGTAATAGGCATCCCAAGCAGCTTTTTGTTCATCGGTCATTCTATCGTACTTCTTTTGGAACATACCACGATATTTTGTTTTAATGTCTCCATCTTTATCTAACATTTTTAAATCGTAAACCAAATCCATGTCTTTAAAAATGCTCATTTCTTGTGAAGCTGCTGCAGGTCTATCTTCGTAATCATCAAAGAAATTAGCAGGCGGCACGAAGTTTACAGAATCTAAAAGTGTAAAATATTTTTCCTCTGGCATCCACGTTCTGTGTGGTGCCTTTTGGTGATACATTAAAAGAAAAGGTTTATCTTTTTCGCGCTTGTTTTGTAACCAATCTAAAGCAATATCGGTTGTAACATGTGTAATATAACCTGGATATGTTTTTTTAACTCCATTTTCTATAAAATCTGGAGAATAATACTGTCCTTGCCCCGGAAGTACATTTGAGTAATCGAACCCTTGTGGCAAACCATCTAAATGAATTTTACCTATTAAAGCCGTCTGGTATCCATTTTTTTGTAAAGATTTAGCAAAGTTATCTTGATCCCAGTTAAACGGTTGTAAATTATCTACTTTCCCATTTTTAAAACTATGTTTACCTGTAAGAATGGCTGCTCTACTTGGCGCACATATAGAGTTATTTACAAAACCTTTGTTAAAAATAGCACCTTCGTTTGCAATTCTGTCAATATTAGGTGTGTTGTTTAAACCATGTCCATAAGCACTAATAGCTTGGTAAGCATGGTCGTCGCTCATTATAAAAACAATGTTTGGCTGTTTAGCGACATCTTTTTTAACTTCTGTACTCTCTTTTTCGTTTTTACAGCTCGTAACAATAAGAGCTAAAACGTAAAATAAAACGATTTGCTTTAAGGAGTTTTTCATTATTTAACTTTGTTTATTTTATGGGATTTTTACCTAATTCAATTTCTAATACACCTCCATTTACGAGTTGTTGATGAGTTACCGAATACCCTTTTAATGGTTTATTATTAAGTTTGATAGATTGGATATATTTATTTTCTTCTGAATTATTTTTAGTAATAATTTTGATGCTTTTACCTGAATAATATTCAGAATTTAAAGCTATTTCAACTTCATCGAAAACAGGGCTAGTTATTTGGTAAACATTATCTCCGATTGAAGCTGGATAAATTCCAGACATGGCATAAATTAACCACGCAGACATTGTACCCGTATCGTCGTTACCTGGTAAACCTGCAGGTTTATTTTGAAAATATTTTGAAGCTAATTCTCTTACAATTTTTTGACTACGCCATGCTTCTCCTTTTACATAATTAAACCAATATGGGTAAGCGATATCTGGCTCGTTTGCCATATCAAATTGATTGGTATCAAAAAGTTTTTGTAATTGATTGGTAAAACTTTTTCCTCCTCCATATAATTTAATCATACCTTTTACATCATGTGGAGCCATAAAAGCGTATTGCCAAGCATTACCCTCGATATAACCCACGTTTTCTTCAAAATTTGCTCCGGCTAAAGGATCGAAAGGTTTGTAAAATGAACCATCTTCGTTACGCGGTCTTAACAATTTAAAATCTTTATCGTAAAATTTATAGTAACTTAATGAACGCTTTTTAAAAGTTTTATAATCGTCTGTTTTACCTAATTCTTTTGCCAAAACAGCAATAGCATAATCGGCGGCATTATATTCTTGAGTAGTTGAAACAGGGCCTCTTTGTCCGACCACCAAATATCCATTATTTAAATAATTTTTTAAACCAGGACGCAGCGGATTATTATCTAGAGTTGTGGCACTTTTAAGCATAGCTTCATATGCTTTATTAACATTAAAATCCTGAATACCTTTTATGTAAGTATCGGTTATAACAATACTAGCAGGATCACCAACCATTGTAAAAGTTTCAGTAGAATTTAATTCCCATTTTGGCAACCAACCGTTTTCATCGTACATATCTAACATGCTTTTTACCATATTAGATTGCTGCTTTGGGTAAACCAAAGACATTAATTGGTGCAAATTTCTATAAGTATCCCAAAGTGAAAATACGGTAAATCGAGTGTCTTTAGTGTTTCCTATTTTTCCTGTTTTAATCTCAGGATAATCTCCATTAACATCATTTAAAGTATTTGGGTGAATTAATGTATGATATAAAGCCGTGTAAAAATTAATCTTATCATCTTCTGTTCCTCCTTTAACCTTAATTCTAGAAAGTAAACTATTCCATTGGTTAAAAGTTTCTTTGTAAACAGTATCAAATGATTTGTTTCCAGTTTCCTTTTCTAGGTTTTCTCTAGCATTTTCTATACTTACGTAAGATATACCTATTTTAACTTCAACAGTTTCTTCTTTATCAAATTCATACGAAAAATAAGTGCCAATACTATCGCCAACAACCATTTTAGTGTTGCGCTCCATAATTCTGGTTTTACCGTTATAAGTCATCCATTTAGCCTCTTCGCCTTGGTAAGTATCTGGTGTTTTCCATACACCATAATTTGTAGCTGGTTTAGAAAATCTAGCTACAAAATATACAGGATAAGCATCTTCTGGACTGTTATAACAAAATGAGCCTACACTACGTACACCTTGAATTTCTGTTGGAGAAACCACTTGTACCATAGCATCTTGCTCGTTAGTTAAGCCTAATCCTAAATTTATTAAGATGTTAGATTTACCCTTTGGAAATGTAAACTTGTTTACACCAACTCTTGTGGAAGCGGTAAATTCTGTTTTAATATTATATTTATCGAGCGTGTTACTGTAATAACCTGCCTTTCCAATTTCGTTTGAGTAAGTGGTACCATAATCTAAATGATTAGTTTGTACCTCTCCTGTTGTTGGCATTACTAAAATTACGCCCAAATCTGGACAACCAACACCACTTAAGTTTACCTGACTAAATCCTGTTAAAAAGGTGTTTTCGTAAACATAAGGGTTAGATAACCAACGGCTATCTTTTTCTAATTTATTTTGTTTTCCTGCAACATTAAACGGCGATACACTAGCCATACCTCGCGGTGCAATTGGTCCAGGAAAGGTAGCTCCAAAATTAGAGGTCCCAATAAACGTGTTTACATACGTAGCACACTCTTGTGATGCTACGCATGAAACACAAAACATAAAATAAACTAAAAATAAAACTCTTTGTATCATTATTATTTTTTAGGAGCCATTTTGGAATCTGCTTTTTCCATTCTGTTTCCTTCTTTATTATCGTAAACGGCATAATTAAAACCAGGTCTTATACTATAACCGGCATGTTCGCCTTTTTTATTAACCGCAATGAAACCAACTTGTAAATAGGCCATATCTTTATGGTTTTTATGCTTATTGTAAATGCGTTCTACAATTTCTTTACAAGCTTCGTAAGGCGATTTTCCATGGCGCATTAACTCTACAACCATGGCACTTCCGGCAGTTCGTATTACAGCTTCACCTAAACCGGTTGCTGCAGCTGCACCAACTTCATTATCTAAAAATAAGCCAGCTCCAATAATTGGCGAATCGCCTACTCTACCATGTAATTTCCAAGCCGCTCCACTAGTAGTACAACCACCAGAAAGATTGCCTTCTTCATCTAAAACCAACATACTTATTGTATCGTGATTTTCAATATTTATTACAGGTTGATATTTCGATTTTTCTAACCATTTTTCCCAAGATTCTTTAGATTTATCGGTTAGTAAATTTTCTTCTTTAAACCCTTTTTCTAAAGCAAATTGTAAGGCGCCTTTACCGGTAAGCATAACGTGTGGCGTTTCGTCTAAAACTTTTTTTGCCACTGCTATTGGGTGTTTTATGCCTTGTAAAAAAGACACCGAACCGCAATCGCTATTCTTATCCATAATACAAGCATCAAGCGTTACTTTACCTTCACGATCTGGTAATCCACCGTAGCCCACACTACGTACATCTGGATCGGCTTCTGGAATACCTACACCGGCAACAATAGCATCTAAAGGTGCCGCACCGTTGTTTAACTGTTTCCAGGCTTCTTCGTTTGCCGCTAAACCATGTCTCCATGTAGAAATTACCAAAGGTTTTTTTACTGGTTTTGCTTTTGAAGTGTTTTTATTCGTTTCCGCGGAAGCTGAAAAACTACTTAACAAAGAACTTAAACCTACAGTTCCTAAGGCCGTATTTTTAATAAATTTTCTTCTACTAGACATGATAAATAGACTTTATTCTTTTGAAGCTTTTATAATTTCAAATTGCTCATCAGTCATATGATAATCATCAAAAAATGCAACACCGCTTGCCCCATTATCTTTAGCGTATTGAATGGCATCTTTTAAATCTTCATTACTTAATTTTGGTGTATATAAACCTGTATGTAATTCGGTTGATTTTCCTTGTAAATCTTCTACACCTTGTTTTGTAGCATAACCAATCCAATCTAATTCTTCGTTGTAGAAGTTGTAATAAATCATTGGTAAAACCATATCTATATTCCATTTATCCCAACGCTGACGCACCATATGATCTGCCATTTCTGGATAAGGAAATACTGCGGCACTTAATTTCTTATCGTGTTTATGTACAATGTCATAAGCTTCGTTTACTAACGAACGAATTTCGTTTAAACGAAAGTTTTTCCACTCGATATCGATAGCTGGGTTTTCCATTTTACGAGGATCTTTATGATGTAAAGCCATAAACTTATTTACACTAGCATCAGAATAATCGAAATCGTAATCAGGTAATTCTTCTTCTTGTTTTAAATCGTATTTTGGTAATAAACCAATTGGTAAATATACATCTGGATAGCGTATATAATCTAAATGTACACTAGCAACACCTTCTACTTTTGCTAAGCCTTCAATAAGACTTAAAATGTGCTTTCTGGCTTCTGGGTGACTTGGTGATAACCATTGGTAATACCCAACGTATGGTCTTTCTTCCTTTTTAAAACAAGATTTACCACTACGGCTTACCATGTACCAATCTGGATGTTGTTGCGCTATAGAATCGCCTGGTCTGTTTGTTGTAAACATCCACGCATGCACTTCTAATCCTGCTGCTGTTGCTAAAGGCGTTAAGCGTTTTAATAAACCTGGATCTGCTCCTGTGTTTAATAAAACAGCATCAATACCTTTACTTTTTAATTTATTGAAGTGTGCCGTGTACGCTGAATCTGATTTTTTATGACCAACCGACATCCAGTTCCAATACTTAAAAGTTTTAGTAGTTTCTTCTGTAGTTGTTGTAGCAACAGGTACTTCTGAAGCGGTTTCTTTAGTAGCTTGATTGCATGATACTATTGAAAGTACCAATCCAAAAAGTGCTATTTTAAGTTTCATAAGGTTAATTTTATTATTTGGTTATAAATTTTCCGTTTTGATTTACTATTAAAGTTTTTCCTGAAAAAGGGCTAACGATTGAAAGGTTAAAACCTGTACTATGATTCTCTAATTTTGGAACCACCGCCTTATCATCAATTTTTATGCCTTTTTGAGTTAAACTATCAATAGATTTAAAATATTCGTTGTTTTTTTTAAAATGTGCGATTTGCTTTCTGTACATACTATACAATTCCCACTTAACTTTTTCATCTGAAGTTATATTGAATACATCTTTTGCTCCCGCTTCTTTTGATGAAAAATATACATAACCCCATTTTTCTGGTTCGTGCATATTAATTACTCCCATTGGCGACCAAACCCAATTATATTCATGTAAAAGTTTCCCTTTATCATTACGTTTTCTTTCGTATTTACTATCTTTAATTTGGTAATCCCAATTAACTCTTGAAAAATTAACTCGCCAATATGAATCGGTTGGAACGTTTTTATGGAAATAGCCTTTTTTATAAGCCTTCCAAGGAATGGCAAGTTCTAATACCCAACCTTCATCTATATCTTTAGGATTGTTTAGTGTTCCGCTAACTGTAACGGCCGATTTTAAACCAGTGATATTCCAATCGTTTAAAACCACATTGTCTTTTCTGTAAGGTTGACTAACAAATAAATCCCAAGCTGTGTTTAATGCGTTAATCTCTAATTCGTAATAGTTATGAGTATCGCCATCTGGATCTATAAACACCTCAAAATCATTATTATGAAAAATTATAGTATCTCTTTTAGTTAACGTTGCCCATACATGAGGTTCTTCGAGCTGTGCTAAAATATAATAGTACTTATCGTCCCACAACATTTTAACTTTTGTTTTATATTTTGGCTGTTTAACACCTTCAATATCTATAAAAGTATCGCTCCAGTCTACCTTACTCCAAGCAGCATCATTAGCTTCACCATCAATTTGTATTGGTGTGCTCGTTTTATAAGCAATATAACTTTTTGGTGCCTTGTTTTCTTTGCTTTGCGAACAACCTAAAGCAGATACTACACCAAGAATTAAAACGAATATGTGCTTTTTTAACTTCATTTAATATTATAAACTATTGTTTTTTGTGAAGGCAACCACCTCGCTTAGTTTACCGAATGCCATGGCTACCACAGTATCTGCAGCTCCGTAATAAACCGCTAACTTATCTTCTTTTTCATCATGCAATGCTGCACAAGGAAAAACAACATTAGGTACATCGCCATTTTGCTCGTAATTTACTGCCGGACCTAATAAATAAGGTTGCGTTCTGTATTTTACTTTATCGGGTTCATTTTCATCTAAAAGTGCTGCTCCCATAGCGTATCTAAATCCGTTGCAGGTATTTATTACTCCATGATATAACATTAACCAACCCTCATTTGTTAAAATAGGAATAGGTCCTGCCCCTATTTTTGTGCATTGCCAAGCGCTATCTTCAAAATTAGCCGCTTTCATTACACAACGGTGTTCTCCCCAATATTTCATATCTGGGCTGTAGCTTATGTAAATATCTCCAAAAGGTGTATGTCCGTTATCGCTTGGTCGACTTAACATAGCGTATTTCCCATTTATTTTCTTTGGAAACAATACACCATTTCTGTTAAATGGTAAAAATGCATTTTCACATTGGAAAAACTCTTTGAAATCGAAAGTGTAACCAATACCAATCGTTGGCCCATGATAACCGTTACACCAAGTTATCCAATATCTATCTTCGATAAACACAACTCGTGGGTCGTATTTATAGGCAGACTCAATCATTTCTGTATTTCCTTCTTGAAATACGATAGGTTCGTGCTCTATATCCCAATTGATACCATCTTTACTAAAGCCTGCAAAAATATTCATTTGCACCGCTTTATTATCACATCTAAAAACACCTGCAAAACCATCTTTAAAAGGCACTACGGCACTATTAAAAACACTGTTTGATGTTGGTATAGCATACCTATCTATTATAGGGTTTTCGCTATAACGCCACATAACATCGTTACAATTTTCTGGCTTATCCTGCCAAGGCATTTTACTCATAATCTGTATATTATTAATCTTTATATTGTTTTACTTTATCTAACCAAGTGAATTTTAAAATAACTGTTGTTATTATAAATACTATAAAGGCCATCCACATTTTTGGATAATCTCTTATCATGAAATAAATGGGCAACAAAATCATACTCGATTGCCACACGATTCCTACTACACAATTTAACATATCGCTTAAAAAACTTGTGTTTTTCTCGAATGTTTCGTCTTCACTTTTTAATGCTTTAAAAACAGGCCCCCAGAAACCCCAAGGTTTTACGTTTTTATAAAACGATTTTAAGGTTTGCATATTTGTTGCCGGTGTAAATAAGGTTCCTAAAAACGAACCTAACAAAGACACTACAAAAATAATAGGAAACATGTAAATTGCAGGTATTTGTGCTAATTCAAACAACCATGTTCCTTCTGTGAAATTAGCTTTATTTTGGTCTAACAAAAATTGCAGGGTTGCAATAAATAAGCCTGAGGTCATTCCCCAGAAATATCCCCAACCATTAAAACGCCACCAAATCCATTTTAAAAAGTTTGCGGCTACATAACCACCATATAATGCACTAGTAATCCATAGTGTAATAGAGTTAATAGAATCTGCAAAAAAGCCCATTATAACACCCAAAGTTACTACTGCAAAAGATGCAATATGACTTGCTTTTATATAATGCTTACTAGATGCGGTTGCATTGTAGTATTTTTTATAAATATCGTTTACAATATATGCAGGACTTGAATTAACAAAAGCTGAAAATGTAGACATAAAAGCAGCTAATAAGCCTGCTAAAAGTAGTCCTTTAATACCTACAGGAATATGGTTATTGATAACTTTAGGTAAAATAACTTCAAGCTCGCTTAAGTTTGCACCACCATTTGCTATCATATCTGGCGCACAATAAACTAAAGCTAAAACCACTACTCCACCAATTAATAAATAACGTGGAATAAATAGAATAATATTAGTAAAGCCACTCATGTAAGCGGCTTCTTTTACCGTTCTTGTAGATAAAATACGCTGCATATCGTATCCTGGTGTTGGTCCTGCAATACTTGCAAAAAAACCTTTAAAAAGTGCCATTCCAATAAAAGCACCAAACATTTTATAACCTTGCGTATCAACTAGTGTATTAAATGCCTCATATTTACCAGACCAAGACCCTTCTAGTTCTGTACCAAACATTAAATTACTCCACTCGGGTGAAATTACATTATATATTTGAACATCGGTTACCGTAACAAAAGCATAAATAGCTATTAAAATACCAGCTAACACCATGATTCCGTACTGCAACACTTCGGTTGCTACAACAGAAAACATACCTCCTTTAATGGTATATATTGTTGTTAATAGAATAATTATTAAGGCGTAAGATTGATCCGAAGTTAGTAATACACTTTCATTTAAAACTAAGCTTACATCCCAAGGTAAAATAACGGTCATGAATTTACCAACACCTTCAAAGAAATATGCTATAAAACCAATAGAAGCAACAACTGCAAATACAGCAACAATTAAATGTGAAGCTCTCCCTGCTTTATCGTCTCCAAAACGTGTTAAAATCCATTCGGAACCTGTCATTATATTCGATCGACGAATCCATGCCGCGAGGAAAATCATAACAAATATTTGATTCCAAATAGGCCACATCCACATAAACATGAAGCTTTTGGCGCCATACAAAAACAGAATACCAACCATCCAAGCTGTTCCAGATACATCAAACATACCAGAACCATTACTTAAACCTAAGTAATACCATTTTATACTTTTACCACCAAGAAAATAATGATCTAAACCTTGAGACGCTTTTTTAGATACCCAAATACCAACTCCTAAAGTAAGTAGAATGTATAACGCAATAATAATAACATCAACTATATCCATTATTCTTGAGTGTTTTTAGTTAAACCCCAAGATTTATTAGGTTGATTTCCCATAACGAATTTTAACTCGCCACCATTTAATATAGTTTCATGAGAAATTGATGTTGTATTGAAATCTTTACCGTTTAATGTTGATGATTGTATGTAGATATTATCGGCAGAAACATTTTCTGCTACAATAGTAAACACTTTACCGTTTGGAAGCTGCATGGTTGTTTTATCGAAAATTGGGCTACCAATTTCGTAAACCGTTGAAGCCGGATTTAAAGGATATAATCCTATAGAACTCATTACATACCAAGCGCTCATTTGCCCGCAATCTTCATTTCCACTTAATCCGTTTGGTGTTGTGTTATATTGTGTATCTAAAATTTTACGAACCCAATATTGTGTGCGCCAAGGTTTCTCAGCATGATTAAACATGTATGCAATATGATGACTAGGTTCGTTACCGTGTGCATATTGACCGATTAAACCAGAAATATCTGCAGACACGTTACTACCCGTAATTTCTGAGCTTTCTGTAAATAACTGTTCTAATTTAGCGGTGAACTTTTCATTACCACCGTGCATTCCTGCTAAATCTTCAACAGCATGTGGTACAAACCAACTGTGTTGCCATGCGTTACCTTCGGTATAATCTGTATATTCTCTGTGGTTAGAATATTTAGGGTCGAATGGTTCATTCCAAGATTCACCATCTTCAAATTTACCGCGCATAAACCCTGTTTTTGTATCAAATAAATACTTATAAGCTTCAGATCGTTTTAAAAACAACTCATAATCTTCAGTTTTACCTAAAGCTTTTGCCATTTGCGCTACACACCAATCGTTATAAGCATACTCTAAAGTAATGGTTACAGATTCATCTAATAAATTATAAGGAATGTAGCCGTAATTTTTATAAAACTCCAATCCGCGCTCGTCTTGCATCATGGTAGTTTTCATTGCATTGTAAGCTTCTTCTGCATTAAAACCTTTAATTCCTTTTAAATAAGCTTCAACTATTACAGGTATTGAGTGATAGCCCGTCATTGTATTTGTTTCGTTTCCGTAAAGCGTCCAAACTGGCAAAATATTTTTATCCTTGTAATACTCCAACATGGTATTAACCATATCTGACACCTTATTTGGCTCCAAAAATGTAAGCAAGGGATGCTCTGCCCTAAACGTATCCCACAGTGAGAGTGTGGAATACGCTGTGTAGTTAGAGGCAGATACCACGCTATCTGTTTGTTTTCTAAACTGTCCGTTTTTATCACTAAACGTAACTGGTGCCAATTGTGTATGATACATGGCTGTATAGAAAATAGTTTTTAGCGAATCTATTGATGTTTCTACTTTTATTTTTCCAAGAGAAGATTCCCAGATTTTATTTGCGTTTTCTTTAACTTCATCAAAACCAAAATTAACCTCACCTAAATTTTCTTTTGCATTTGCTACACTTACTGAAGATAGCGCTACTTGTACGAAAAGTTTATTTCCTCGAGACTCATCAAAAAAGAATTGAGCTGCAGTTTTAGTAGCTTTATCTAAACTTTCTACCTTTTTATTATCTGCAACCAGAATATGATTCATAATAGGTTTAGAAAATTTGGCCACAAAAAACACTTTTTGGTTTTTTGCCCAACCTGTGCTATATCTATAACCACTTACTGTAAAGCTATCTTCTACTTGTATTTTACTTTCTGTAGCTTTATCCCAATTTATGGCAAACCCTAAATCTAAAACTAAAGATTGTATATCGTTTATTTTATATGTGTACTTATGTACTGCAGAACGAAGACTGGTTGTAAACTCTGCATTTATTTTATGATCTTTTAAAAACACTTGGTAATATCCTGGTTGTGATGTTTCATTGTCATGACTATAACTTGACTTATAGCTTACAGAATCACGTCCTTTAGGCATAATAGTTAAATCTACTTCTTTGTTAACTGGCATAAATAGTACATCAGCTAAATCTCCAATTCCTGTTCCGCTTAAAGCTAAATGACTAAAACCTACAACCAAAGAATCTGAATAATGATATCCTGAACACCAATCCCAACTACTAACACCATTTACTGGGGTAACTTGTAACATCCCAAAAGGCACCGTTGCACCTGGATATGTATGGCCATGACCACCTGTTCCTATAAAAGGATTAACATTTTTTGTTAAATTTGAAGCTTCATCTTTAGAATTACTAATACTTTTGTTGCAACCAACAATTACTATTAATATTAGTAGGTGTAAAATGTGTTTCATTTATCAGTTTTATTATTGAAGTTATAAATTTTCATAATTTTAACGTTTATTAAAAGTAATTTAGACGGATAACATCTAAACTTAGCTAAACATCAAAAAACCTTAACAAAATATTTATATTAAAATGAAGTTTAATTCAAACCAAAGTTATAAGCTATCTGCCGTACATCACGTCATATTTTGGTCTATATATTTCTTGTTTAACGTATTTAAATGGGGAAGCTATTTTGATGATTATATGTATTCTTTTAAAACTAATTTGTTTGGTTTCCCAATACATATGATGTTATGCTATTTTAACATCTATTTTTTAATGCCCTATTTTGTGTTTAAAAAAAGATATATAACCTACATTATACTAATACTTTCTGCTATATTTTTAATGGTTTTAGTGAAATTTAACTTAACCTATTATTTAGTAAGCACAAACGTATGGCCCGAAGGCCCAGAGCCTACAACAAATTTAACCCTTAATTATACTATAGACATGATGATTGGCGAACTTTATGTTATTACTTTCGCCACTGCAATAAAAGTAACCTTAGATTTTTTAAATGAACATCGAAGAGTTGCCGACTTAGAAAAAGCTCAATTAGAAACCGAATTATTATTTTTAAAAACGCAAATATCACCTCACTTTTTCTTCAATACTTTAAATAATATTTACTCTTTAGCTGTTGAAAAGTCAAAAAAAACACCAAAAATCATTCTGAAGTTATCAGAACTCATGAGATATCTTTTATATGACACAAAAAGTAAACGCCAATCTTTAGAAAATGAAATATTATGCATTCAAAATTACATTGACTTAGAACGCATTCGGCATAACCATGAATTGGAAGTAAATATGTATATTTCTGGAGATATAGAAAACAAAAAAATTGCACCTATTTTATTACTAACATTTATAGAAAACGCATTTAAACATGGTGCACATAAAAATATTGGAAACGTTAAAATTGACATTAATTTAACAATTAAAAAAGAATTTCTTTACTTTACAATCTCAAACCCTATGCCTTTAAAAACGAAACACGACGAACGTTTTAATCGCTCGAGCGGTATTGGTCTAGAGAATGTAAAAAAAAGACTTGCATTAGGTTATAACAAAAATGATTACAAACTTGTTATTAAAAACAACGATAATAAATTTGTAGTAAAACTAAAGATTAAAGTTTCATAACATTAACAACTAAACTTGCTCCTAAGAAATGAAAATTAAATGTTTAATTATAGACGACGAACCCTTAGCTATTAATGTTATAAAAAATTACCTTGAACAAATTGAAGACTATGAAGTTACAAACACTTTTACAAACGCCATAGATAGTTTAAATTACTTAAAAAGTGAAACTGTAGATGTTATTTTTGTTGATATTAATATGCCTGTATTAGATGGCTTAAACTTTATTAAAAGCTTAGAAAAACCACCCTTAATAATAATTACAACCGCCTATGAAGAGTTTGCTCTAGAAACTTACGAACTTGATGTTTTAGACTACTTAGTAAAACCCGTTGAGTTCCCCAGATTTATGAAATCTCTTAACAAGGTAAATCGCAGGCTTGAAAACAATAAATCTATAAATGATTATAGTAATGATCGTCCTTACCTATTTATTAAAATAGATAAAAAGAAAATGAAAAAAATATATCTTGACGAGATTTTAACCATTGAATCTTTAAAAGATTATTTAAAAATAAACACCACAACAGGAAAGTACATAATTCATAGTACACTTTCAGACTTCACAAACCTATTACCCGCCAAAGATTTTATTAGAATACATCGCTCTTACACCATTGCCATTAACAAAATAGATGCTGTTGAAGGTAATAGTGTTGAAATTGAGGGTTTACGCTATACTATTGGCAGGTCTTATCTTGAAGATGTAAAACAAAAAATACTTAGCTCTTCCTTATAAATTAAGGTTTTACAAGGTTTACAACAACCTCACATTTTTTAATATAAGCTTAACATAAATTCACAAAGCTTAGCCAAATACATGGCAAAAAACCTAATTTATTAAGGTTTACTTAACATAAAAATTAATTATTTGTCGATGCGCATAAGTTATTGGTCGAAATTTTTAACCTAACCCATTAAGAAATATTTAAGTTTAAACGATTGTTTTTATTAATTTAAACTTTGTTTTTAACAATTAAATTAAAAATTCATCAACTAAACTATTTATTTATTAATTATCTAATTAGATAATAAATTAACTCCTTTAACTATTAAATATATGACTAATGACTTAAAAATTTCTCTCAACTCTAAAAATTTAAATCATGTCGATTTAAAACTCAAAACAAACTAATTAACAAATTGTCTAACAATAATCAAAACAAGCTTATGAAAGTCAAATTAACCAGTAGGTTTTTCTCGCAAAGGAAAAAACTACTATTAACTATTAATTCATTGGTTATCCTAGGTTTTTCCAGTACTAATGCTGTTTCTGCAAGTACTGTTAATACTTATATAACCATACAACAATCGCAAATAAGCGGTGTAGTATATGATAGCAATGGATTACCTCTTGCTGGTGCAACAGTTATTGAAAAAGGAACTACTAATGGCGCCCAAACAGATTTTGATGGAACATTCTCTTTAAATCTCACTAATCCCAATCCTACACTTGTTATCTCATATGTTGGCTTCACAACAAAAGAAATAACTATTGGAGACAAAACGAACGTAACCATTACATTACAAGAAGATGTATCTCAATTAGATGAAGTTGTAGTTGTAGGTTATGGTACACAGAAAAAAGTTAACTTAACTGCTTCTGTTTCACAGGTAGGTGCCGAAGTATTTGAAAACAGACCAACAGCAAATGCATTCAGATCCCTACAAGGTACTGTTCCTGGTTTAGTGATTTCTAACTCTGCTTCTGGTGGTGAACCTGGTGCTGCATCAAACATCAACATTCGTGGTTTTATTACTGCAAATAGTGACGGTACTGATGCTGGTAGTCTTGCAGATGCTGGACCATTAGTTCTTATTGATGGTGTAGAGATGAGTTTAAATGATATTGATCCTGAAGATATCGAGTCAGTATCAGTACTAAAAGATGCTGCTGCTGCTTCTATTTATGGTTCTCGTGCTGCAGGCGGTGCCGTTTTAGTAACCACTAAAAGCGGTAAAAATACTGAAGGAAAAATACGTGTAAATGTCAGCTCTAGTTTTTCTTTAACTCAACCATCTATTTGGCCAGAAAGCGCAAGCCCAATAGATTTTGCATACACCATGAATGATGCAAGAATAAACAACAATCAAGCAGCTTATTATGATGAAACAGAATTAGGTTACATAATAGCTAACATGCAAAACCCAGGTAGTGCACCAAGTATTCAATCTAATGCTGCTGGAACAGATTGGGATTACGGAACAATTGGTATTGAAGGTACAGGTGCTACAAATTGGGATGATATTATAATGAAAAACTGGGCGCAAAGAACTAAACATAACTTAAGCTTATCTGGTGGAACCGAAAAATTAAACTTTTATTTATCTGCAGGTGCCTATGATGAAGATGGTTTACTAGCTGTTGGCGATGAATCTTACCAACGTTATAACTTAGATGCTAAATTTGGTAGCAAGGTAAACGATTGGTTAACTATTGAGTTATTAACTAAATACAGAAAAAGTTTCACAGATTTCCCAACAGAATCTAGTACTAATTCAACTTTCTGGAATAAATCTAGGGTGTTAGATTTAATTACAAAAATTAAACCTACACTACCTCAATACGATCCTATTTATGGTTCTGACAGATTACAACATTCATACTATTCATTCTGGGATACGCAACGAGTAAAAACTAAGAACGACCAAATCATTCTTTTACCTAGAATTATTATAGAGCCATTAGACGGACTTAAGTTTAATGTTAACCTAAACTACAAGAGGGATACAAACTTCCAAGAAACTTCAATTTTGGCAAGCCAAAAAATTACTCCTGCTGGTTTCGTAGATCAAATAGCTCAAGCCGCAACATCTTACGATTCTGCAACAATATTTAATGATTATTTTTCATCAAACATTTTTGCAACGTATGACAAATCTGTTAACAATCATAATTTTCATGCCACTATTGGTATGCAAACTGAACAAAATAAATATTATGCACTTAGTGGGTCATCAGATTATTTAATTACAAATAATATTGTATCTCATGCAGCCTCATTAGATGATGATCAAACATTGAATGAATCTATAACACATTGGTCTAATGTTGGTTTATTTAGT
Source organism: Neotamlana laminarinivorans (assembly GCF_020523925.1). Classification (GTDB taxonomy): domain Bacteria; phylum Bacteroidota; class Bacteroidia; order Flavobacteriales; family Flavobacteriaceae; genus Neotamlana; species Neotamlana laminarinivorans. The sequence continues at coordinate 809,663 of NZ_JAJAPW010000001.1, forward strand.
AGATTTAGATATAACTACATGGAAAAGTATTTATTTGAAGTAAGCTATCGTAGAGATGGTTCTTCTAGATTCGAACCTGATAACAGATGGGCAGGATTTCCTAGTTATTCTGTTGGATATAATATTGCTAAAGAAAATTTTTGGCCAATCGATGCTGTAAATACATTTAAATTAAGAGGTTCTTATGGTAACTTAGGTAACCAAAATGTTGGTAACTATTTATACTTAACAACTATTCCTTTAAACACTGCAGGTACTTCATATTTATTTGGAGGAGAAAGATTAACTTTTGCAAACACGCCTGTAATTGATAGTGAAAATTTAACTTGGGAAACTGTTGAAACTACAGATATAGGTTTCGACTTAGGTGCGTTTAATAATAGATTAAATGTAGGATTCTCTTGGTATAGAACAAATATTCTTGATATGGCTGCTCAAGGAGCTGATTTACCAGCTCAATTAGGTACTACAGCACCATTAACTAACATTGGTTCTTCAAGAATACAAGGTTGGGAAGTTGAAGCAACATGGAGACAACAATTAGGCGATTTTGGTTATAGTATAAGAGGTGTTTTAAGCGATTATAAAAGAACAATTACATCTTACCCTAATGACACTAACAACTTAAGCCAATACTATGCTGGTCGTGATTTAGGAGATATTTGGGGTTACAAAACAGAAGGTTTATTTTTAACTGATGAAGCTGCAACAGAAGTAACTTCTAACATCGATTACTCTTTCCTTACAGGATGGGCACGTGTAGCTGGAGATATCGAGTACACAGATCTTAACGGTGATGGAGCAATCAATAATGGTAACAATGTATTAGGTGATTCAGGAGATTATACCGTAATTGGTAACTCTACACCTCGTTATCAATATTCTGTAACCTTAGCCATGAATTATAAGAATTGGGATTTTAACGCTTTAGTTCAAGGTGTTGGTAAGCGTCAAGTATCATTTGCTAATCAACAACGATTTAAAGGTCCTGCTAACGGTCCTTTCCACGCTTTCGTATGGGAAGGTCATTTAGATTATTTTAGACCTGAAGACACAACAAGTCCATTAGGACCTAACACAGATGCTTATTTCCCTACACCTTACTTAAATGGTGGTGGTAGAAATAACAAAAACTATAATGTACACACAGACAGATTATTACAAAACGCAGCATATACAAGATTAAAAAGTGTACAATTAGGTTACACCATCCCTAGAGAGGTTACTCGTAAATTTAAAGTAGATAAGATAAGACTGTATGCTACTGGAGAAAACTTATTAACTTTTACAGATTTAATGTTCTTCGATCCTGAGGTTAATACTACGGGGCTTACAGGTAGTGCTCAGTCTTATCCATTATCAAGAATATTATCAACTGGGGTAAATATTTCTTTCTAACAAAAAAATAAATAATTATGAAAAATACATTTAAATTACTTTTTCTAGGTGCTATTATGTCTTTCACATCTTGTGAAGATTTTCTAGACAAAACGCCCTTAGATGAAGTTTCTGAAGTTGATTTTTACACAACTACTTCAGATTTACAAGCCGGTGTTAATGGCTGGTATAATGACTTACCAGGATGGTCTGCTCTATCAATTGGTTTTAATGTTTTACCCGACATGTATTCAGATCTTGGTACTGCTCAAGAACCAAGTAACAGAATTAGTGGATTAGAATATTCTGTACCAACATCTGCAAGTGCTTCTGTTTGGAGTTTTGATGAAGTTAGAGAAGTAAACTGGTATTTAGATCACCTTGACCAAGTTAGAGATGATCAAGATGAAACTCTTGTAAATCAATACACAGGAGAAGGTTATTTCTTTAGAGCATATTTCTATTTTGAATTATTAAAAAGATACGGTGATTTACCTATTTTCCCTGAATATTTTGATAACCTTGATGAAGAATATGTTTATGCAGCAAGAGCCCCTAGAAACGAGGTTGTAGAATTTATGCTTTCAGATTTAGATACTGCCATATCTTTATTACAATCTTTTCCAGATATTGATGGGCATCCAAGAATTAGTAAAGAAGCTGCTCAATTATTTAAAGCAAGAGTTGCTCTTTACGAAGGAACATGGGAAAAATACCACAACGGTACAGACTTTGGTGTTGATGGATCAGATGGCTCTGCATTTTTAGCAATAGCCGCTGAAGCTGCTCAAGACGTTATGAATAGTGGTGTATTCTCACTATATAGCGATTACCAAACATTATTTAATCAAGAAGGTTACACAGGTAACAGCGAAGTAATGTTATGGAGAGACTACAACTCAATTGATTTAGATCAAGCTAATGTTTTACAACAACAATGGCCAAACAGATGTGGTTACACTAAATTTGCTATAGACAGCTATTTATGTATAGATGGAGACCCTATTTCTGTTAGTGATGAATACGTAGGAAACACAGATTTATCAACTATCGAAAATGGTAGAGACCCTCGTTTAGCTGCCACAATAATGGTTCCTGGAGATTTAATTTTAATAGATTCTGATGGCACTGAAACTTATTGGCAATATCCAGATTTTGACGCTACCAACACAAGCTTAACGGGTTATGAATCTGAAAAGTACAGAAATGTTAACTATGATGAAGATTATGACGATTTTACAGAAGATACATCTAGAATCCTTATGCGATATGCAGAAGCACTTTTAATATTTGCTGAAGCTAAAGCTGAATTAGGAACTATTACTCAAAGTGATTTAGACGCTTCAATTAACTTACTTCGCGCAAGAGTTGGTATGCCTGATATGATTTTAGGTGGAATAACTACAGATCCAGACTGGCCAAACTATGGTTACACTTTAACCGATGTATTATATGAGGTTAGAAGAGAACGTTCTGTTGAGTTAATGGCTGAAGGATTTAGAGCCGATGATTTATACAGATGGAGAGCTCATTCTTTATTTGATGGTGATCAACCAAGAGGAGCTTACCTAGAAGACGGAATTGTAAATACTACAATTGATGCTTCAGGAGTAAGTGTAGATAGTGACGGTTTTATTTTACCGTTTGCTAGTACAGGTGATTATAATTTTGATGAGTCTAGAGCTTATTTATTACCTATACCATCAGATGAATTACAATTAAACCCAAACCTAACTCAAAACCCAGGTTGGTAATCAACTTTAATTAATAAATAAAAAATCTCGTTATGAATTATAACGAGATTTTTTTTTGAATAAAACTTTAAAAAGATAATTATTTACATCAATATTATTTATCGAACCGTGATAGTTATTGGTCGAAATAATTAAATGTAAAACCCTTAAATATCTTAAATTTATTAATTAATTTAATGTCGTATTGTCAATAAATTATAAAAAAAACTCTCGTTATTTGTTACAAGCAGTTCACTTTATTAAATAATAATTAAAACTAACTTATAAACAACCTAACCATATGGCAGAATCTAAAGTTACCCCTAACTCTAAAAACAACCTTATACCTATAATAATAATAGCAGGTCTATTTTTTATATTCGGTTTTGTAACCTGGATAAATGGTGCTTTAATTCCATTTATGAAAACCATTAACGAGTTAACAGATGCCCAATCCTATTTAGTAGCATCAGCTTCTTACATATCTTTTGTAGTAATGGCTTTACCTGCCTCATATATTATAAATAAAATTGGATACAAAAAGGGTATGTCTTTGGGATTAATTATTATGGCTGTTGGTGCCTTAGTTTTTATTCCTGCAGCAGAAGCTAGAACTTACTGGATATTTTTATCAGGAATTTTTATACAAGGTATAGGTATGACTTTATTACAAACGGCATCCAATCCTTACATCACCATTTTAGGTCCAATTGAAAGTGCTGCAAAACGCATCGCTATTATGGGTATTGCTAATAAGGTTGCAGGGTCTTTAGGATCTATAATTTTTGGAGCCTTATTACTATCAGGAATAGATGAAGTAAAAACTAAATTAGAATCAGTTTCAATTGATGAGAAAAGTGCTTTATTAAACACTATGGCAGATAGTGTTGTTACACCATATATAACTATGGCAGTTGTGTTAGTTTTATTAGGTATCTTAATTAGAAAAGCGCCTTTACCACACGTAGAAGCTACTGATGCTGATAGTGATAATACCGCTGAAGCAAAAACTAAAAAAACAAGTATATTTCAGTTTCCTCATTTATGGCTAGGTGTTTTAGCGCTCTTTGTTTACGTAGGCGCAGAAGTGATTGCTGGAGATACTATTATTGCCTACGGTATATCTTTAGGCTTTCCTGCTGCCGAAGCAAAATACTTTACAACTTACACCCTTTTAGCAATGGTTTTAACTTATGCTTTAGGTGCCATTTTAATTCCAAAATATCTAAAACAAGGCACTGCATTAAAAATTAGTGCTATTTTAGGTATTGTATTTAGTATATGCATCATATTAACATCTGGTTTTACTTCAGTTTTATTTGTTGCTGCCCTAGGTATATCTAACGCATTAGTTTGGCCTGCAGTATGGCCTCTAACTTTAGACGGATTAGGTAAATTCACTAAAACCGCCTCTGCCCTACTTATTATGGCTATATCTGGTGGTGCCATTATACCTCCATTATACGGAAGTATTGTAGATGTTAAAAAATTACAATTAATTTCTACAGGACTATCTGAAACCGAAGCCATAGCTTCTGCTTCAACTAGTAGTTACTGGATATTAATTCCTTGTTACGCTATTATCTTGTTTTTTGCTATTTGGGGACACAAATTTAAAAGCTGGACTAAAAACCAATCATAATAAATATTTAAAGAATTTTATAAAATGCTAAAAAGTAGTACAGACAAAGCTACAGACTTTGAAAAAAGATTTGAAAACGTAAATACCGTAGTTTTCGAAAACTCGACAGCAGCTTCAAAAGCCATTGCTTTAGAAATTGCAGCGTTAATTAAAGACAAGCAATCTAAAAACCAAAATTGCGTATTAGGTTTAGCTACAGGATCTTCACCTAAAGGTTTATATGCCGAATTGGTTAAATTACATAAAGAAGAAGGATTAAGTTTTAAAAATGTAATTGCTTTTAACTTAGACGAATATTATCCAATGGAGCCAGACTCTATTAATAGTTATGTTCGTTTTATGAAAGAATTACTATTTGATCAAGTTGATATTCTTCCTGAAAATTATAATATCCCAGACGGTACATTAGCTAAAGATGCTATTTCTGATTATTGTAACCAATATGAAGCTAAAATTGAAGCTTTAGGAGGAATAGATTTACAAATTTTAGGTATCGGGGGTAACGGACATATCGGATTTAACGAATCAGGTTCTTTGCAAAACTCTAAAACCCGTTTAGTAGCTCTAGATCATATAACAAGAGTTGCTGCAGCAGGCGATTTTTCTGGTTTAAGTAATACGCCTAGAACAGCAATAACTCTTGGTGTTAAAAAAATTATGGAAGCCAAAAAAGTAATTTTAATGGCTTGGGGTGAAGGAAAATCTAATATTATAAAAACATCGGTTGAAGGTACAGTTACAAGTCAAGTTCCGGCTTCGTTTTTACAGCAACATGATAACGCAACATTTGTGCTAGATCAAGCATCAGCATCAAAATTAACTAGAATTAATTCACCTTGGTTAGTTGAAAAAATTGATTGGACCGATAAACTTATTAGAAAAGCCGTTTTAGGTCTAGCTTTAAAAGTTGAAAAACCAATTTTAATGCTTACCGATGCCGATTATATTGAAAACGGTATGAGTGATTTGTTAGCAGATTCTGGTCCTGCTTACGATATTAACATAAAAATATTTAATCAGTTACAAAACACTATTACTGGATGGCCTGGTGGTAAACCAAATGCAGACGACAGTAAAAGACCTGAACGTGCAGAACCAGCAAAAAAACGTGTGCTAATTTTTAGTCCGCACCCAGACGACGATATTATAAGTATGGGAGGAACTTTTATGAGGCTTCAAGAACAAGGACACGAAGTTCACGTTGGGTACCAAACCTCTGGAAACATAGCTGTTGCTGATGCTGAAGCTTTACGTTTTGCCATTTTTGTTTGCGATTACAACAAAAAATTTGGTATAGACAATACTGAAGCAAATAAAATATATGAAAAAGCTGTAGATTTCCTTAAAAATAAAAAAACTAGTGAGGTTGATATACCTGAAGTACGCTACATAAAAGGTATTATTAGAAAGGGTGAAGCACAAGCTACGTGCCATTACGTAGGTTTACCAGATAGTCAAATTCATCATATGAATCTTCCTTTTTATGAAACAGGAAGAGTTGAAAAAAATCCAATAGGTGAAGAAGATATAAAACTTACCATGGATTTAATTGAAAAAATTAAACCTCATCAAATATATGCAGCTGGAGATTTAGCTGATCCACATGGCACACATAAAGTTTGTCTTGATGCTGTTTTTGAAGCTGTAAAACGCCTAAAGCCTAAAAAGTTTATGGACGATTGTTGGTTATGGTTGTATCGTGGCGCATGGCAAGAATGGGATATTAACGAAATAGAAATGGCTGTTCCAATGGGGCCAGATCAAGTCCTAGAAAAGCGCTATGGTATTTTTAAACATCAATCACAAAAAGATGGTGTTGTTTTTCAAGGTACTGATAGTAGAGAATTTTGGCAACGAGCTGAAGATAGAAATAGTGAAACCGCCGAAACTTATAATAAACTAGGTTTAGCACAATATGCTGCCATGGAAGCTTTTGTTAGATGGCATTACTAGACAAATAGTGGTTACTATAAATTAAAACTAAAAATAATCCTACATAATAAGTAGGATTATTTTTTTTATATTTGAGTATAGGTATTACAACACAACAGCCAATGCTAATCTCCAATCTAATTATTTTTTTTCAATGTTTTCTTGTAGTTGCTTTGTTGTGTTACTTATTTTGGAATAGAAAAAAACTTGGGTTAGCCTTTCTTTTTACTGCAATTGGGGTATTTCAGTTTTTACAAATATTTTTAACAAATACATTTTTTGTATCTATTGGCCCTGAAATAATAATATCGCCTGGTACATTTGTATTATTTTATTCTACACTATTCTGCTTACTTTTAGTTTACATATGTGAAGATTTAATTAAGGTACGCTCATTAATTTACGCTATTATTATCGCCAATGTTTTATTAACCGTTTTTCAATATACATTGCGCTTATATAATCTTGATGGTGTTACTACAACAAGTACCAATTTATCATCATTGGATTTCGTAAACTTTAGAGGGGCAATTATAGGTACTTTTTTATTTGTATTAGATTCTGTAATTATTTTTATTCTTTATGAAGTATTTTCTGCAATATTTCGTCATTTATTTTTTAGAATATTCATAACAATGTCTATAGTTCTATTTATAGATAATTTAATTTTCAAAACAGTTGGGTTACAAACAAGTTTAGAAAATTTTGATAAAAGCTATATAATCCCGCCTCTATTGGCGGCTTTTTATAATAGTGTTTTATTCTCTATATACATTTACTTTTTTGAACACTATAAAAAACCTAATAAGGGAAAATCAATAAAAGATATTTATTCATTTATTTTCGAAACAAGTAAATACTTGAACGATCAATATCATTTAAATCAGAAAAATCAACTTATAGAATCTAAACTAATTGATAGTGCAAAACAGTTTGAAATTGCATCAAAAATTGCAAAATTGGGTTACTGGGAATACGATATTGATACACAACACTTCATACTAAACCAGCATTTTTATAACATTCACAAAATAAATATAAACACAGGAGAACCTATAAAAATATCTGTTTCAAGTTATTCTGAAAGATTTATTCCCGAACAATATCAAAAAAGTGTTAACACAAAAATTAAAAATATTTTAGCCATAAACGAGCAAAAATATAACCGTACCATTGAGCATCCTATTATTTATGATGATGGTACCACTGGAATGGTTTCTGTTTCAATTTTTGTTGAAAAATATAAATCTGGAGATTACAAAAAAATATATGGAGTTACTCAAGATATTTCTCATTTAAAAAATATAAAAGATAATCTCAAAATATCTCAAAAACGATTTAAATCTCTGGTTGAAAATGCCGTTGATGCTATTGCCATAATATCAAAAACCGGAAAGCCAATTTATGCTTCGCCTGCAATGTTTAATATTTTAGGTTATAATGAAGACGAATTGAGTAGTCTTGTAATTGAAAAAGATGTACACCCAGACTACATTAAAACTGTATTAAATGCCTTCTCTCTGAGTTTAAAAACCCCAGGTGTAGAAATAACCAAACCACTTTCTAAATGGCGTAGAAAAGACGGAAAATGGATATGGCTTAAAGGTGTATTTAAAAATATGCTACATGATCCGGCCATTAATGGAATTATTGATAATTTTACGGAGGTTACAGATGTTGTAGACTACCAAAACGAGCTTAAAAAACAAACAGAATTACGAGAATTACTTCTTCAAATCTCTACAGACTATATTAATATTCCAACTAAAAATGTTGATGCTGCATTCGATACCGCTTTAAAAGATTTAGGCACATTTGTAAATGCAGATAGAGCATATATATTTAGCTATGATTTTGAAAACAACACATCAACCAATACACACGAATGGGTTGCAGAAGATATAATTCCAGAAATAGATAACCTACAAAACGTCCCTATGGAAGCCTTTGAAGAATGGGTTACCACACATATTAAGGGAGAACACATGTATATAGAAAATGTTGAACACCTCAATAATTTAAAATTAAAAGATATTTTGAGTTCACAAGGCATAAAAAGTTTACTAACTATACCCATTTTTGATAATGGGAATTGTATTGGCTTTTTAGGTTTCGATTCTGTAAAAAAAAGATATCAATATTCTGAAAAAGAGATATTACTCTTAACTTTATTTGCTGAAATGATATGTAACTTTAACAATAGAATTAAGAAAAAAGAAGAAATAAACTCACTTTTAAAGAAAACCACAGAACAAAATCAAAGACTTTTAGATTTCTCTTTTATGATTTCTCATAACATTAGAGCATCGGTAGCCAATATAATAGGACTTACAGATATAATTTATGAAAGTGATAGCAATAATGAATTCTTAGATATGTTAAACGAAAGTGTAACAAAGCTAGATTACACGATAAAAAACATAAGCGATTTATTAAACTTCCAAAACCTAAATAGTTTACTTGAGGTTAAGCCTTACAATGTATTAAACTGCGTTACAAATGTTTTAAGCCAGCTAAATAACATAATTAGGGAAAAACAAATTCAAGTTAATTTAAATATTGAAAAAAATATTTACATAAATGTTATACCCGCTTATTTAGAAAGTATTATTCATAATTTAATTACCAATGCCATAAATTATGGTGTAACAGAAAACAACAAACAAATTAATATAACAGGTAAAACACACCAAAACCATATTACAATTACTATTGAAGATTTTGGCTCAGGTATTGATTTAAGTGATGATGAAAAAAAATTATTTAATTTAGGATCCAGATTTCATACAAGTAGTACAGGACTAGGTTTAGGCCTTTTTACTACTAAAACCTACGTAGAAACTATGGGCGGAGAAATAAAAGTACAAAGCACTTTAAATAAAGGCACTAAATTTATTTTAAATTTTAGGAAGTAAATATGAAGAAAATACTATTGGTTGATGACGATTTAATTTACTTAAAAATAACAACACATATATTAAATAAAAGCTCTGAAAATAAATTTGAAGTATATAGTGCAGATAGTGCAGATACGGCACTACAAATGCTTAATAAAAACTATTTTGATTTTATTTTTTTAGATATAAATATGCCAATAATATCTGGTTGGGAATTCCTTAAGTTATTTAGTGAACAACAATATAACAAATTACCAACTATATTTATTACCTCATCTACAATTGACCCTAAGGAAAAAGAAAAAGCAAGAAACCATGAATTAGTACATAGTTTTATTGAAAAACCTATTACTAACAACATTATATTAAACTTTAAACAAACATTTTTTAATTAATAATAAGCTATTTACATTTTAACAAAAAAAGCCTCGCAAAATTGCGAGGCTTTTTAATTTATAAAATTTACAGGAAATTATGCTTTTCCGTCTAATTTATCTTTAAGTGCTTGTAAAGCGTCGTTAGCATCACCTAATGTTGGTTTAGCTTCGGCAGCAGCAGCTTCTGCTTTTCTAGCAGCTTGCTTAACTATTTTAGCCTCTTCAGCCTTAAATACAGCAGTATGAGATGCAACTACACGTTTAAATTCTTTATTGAATTCAATAATTTTAAACTCTGCACTCTCACCTTTCTTAAGTTTAGTTCCATCTTCTTTCTCTAAGTGACGAGTTGGTACAAAAGCAACGATATCTTCGTTAAACTCTACGGTTGCACCTTTATCAACGATTTCAGAGATTTCAGCAGTATGAACAGTTTCTAAAGCGAAATCCGTTTCATATTTATCCCAAGGGTTTTCAGTTGTTTGTTTGTGACCTAAACTTAATTTACGTCCTTCAACATCTAACTCAAGAACTACAACATCTAATTTATCACCTACAGAACAGAATTCTGATGGGTGCTTAATTTTCTTAGTCCAAGATAAATCAGAGATATAAATTAAACCATCAATACCTTCTTCTAATTCAACAAAAACACCAAAGTTTGTAAAGTTACGTACAACACCTGTGTGCTTAGAACCTAATGGGTATTTAGTTGTAATATCTGTCCATGGGTCTGGGTGTAATTGCTTAATACCTAAAGACATTTTACGATCTTCTCTATCTAAAGTTAAGATAACCGCTTCTACTTCATCACCAACAGCTACGAAATCTTGAGCAGAACGTAAGTGTGTAGACCAAGACATTTCAGAAACGTGAATTAATCCTTCAACACCATCTGCAACCTCAATAAATGCACCGTAATCTGCAATTACAACAACTTTACCTTTTACTTTATCGCCAACAGCAACAGTATCAGCTAAAGCTTCCCAAGGGTGCTTGCTTAATTGTTTTAAACCTAATTGGATTCTTGATTTATCTTCATCAAAATCAAGGATTACAACATTAAGTTTTTGATCTAATTCTACGATTTCGTTAGGGTGGTTAATACGAGACCAAGAAAGATCTGTAATATGTACTAAACCATCTACACCACCAAGGTCGATAAATACACCGTAAGAAGTAATGTTTTTAACAACACCTTCTAATACTTGACCTTTTTCTAATTGACCAATAATTTCTTTCTTTTGCTCTTCAATATCAGCCTCAATAAGTGCTTTATGAGAAACAACAACGTTTTTAAATTCGTGGTTAATTTTAACAACCTTGAATTCCATTGTTTTATTTACGTATTGGTCGTAATCTCTAATTGGTTTAACATCAATTTGAGAACCTGGTAAGAATGCTTCGATACCGAATACATCCACAATCATACCACCTTTAGTTCTACATTTAACGAAACCATTAACGATTTCACCTGTTTCGTGTGCTTTATTAACTCTATCCCAAGCTTTGATTACACGAGCCTTACGGTGTGATAATACTAATTGTCCTGTTGCATCTTCACGCACATCAATTAATACTTCTACTTTATCACCAACAGCTAAGTTAGGGTTGTAACGAAATTCGTTTAAAGAAATTACACCTTCAGATTTTGCGTTAATGTCAATAATTGCATCGCGATCTGTAATGTGAATTACTGTACCTTCAACAACTTCATCATCTAAAGTGTCTACAAAGTTTTCAGCAACTAACTTTTCAAATTCTTTTAATTGTAAATCATCAACCTCATCAATACCCTCTTGGTAATTGTGCCAGTTAAATTCTTTTAAGAATTTTTCTGGGTTTGCTTGAGCTTCAGATACAACTGGAGTTTCTTCTTTTTTTGCTTCAGTAGATTCTACTTGAGCTTCTTGTGCTTTTTCAGCCATTTAATTAATTTTTGCAAGTTTGCTTTAATTTTTAAAGTATGACTTACATTTTGTATTCTGCATGCTACGGAAGATTTAAGCGACTGACACACAGAAGTGTTATTACTTATTTTATAACTAATTTCCTTTTATCTTTTCCGTTGATTCGCTAAAAGGAGTGCAAAAATACAAACATTAAACTTAATTACCTAATTATGAGGCATTAAATTAAATGTGACTTTTTCTAGTTTTTTGTATCTTAATATTGAAGAGAAACTTAATTTTTATTTAAGTTATTCTTTTTAAAAATTCATTATATTTAAACTTAAATTAATTAAAAATCTTACAAAATGGCAGTAAAACAAAAATATCAAGCAGTATTAGATTTAGGGGAAGAATTAAGCATTAAAAACGGAGACGTATCTGTTGAAGGTGATGTTTTAAAAATTAAAGGAACCGCTAATACGCAATACGAAAAAAACCTAATTTGGGATAAAATTAAAGAAATTGGAGGGCAAGAACCATCTGATATCATGGCAAACATTGGCGTTGAAGATGAAACCGTTTTTCATAGACATACTGTAAAAAGTGGTGAAACTTTAGGTAAAATTGCTAAGCATTATTATGGAGATGCTATGAAATACAAAGCTATTTTTGAAGCTAATACATCTATTTTAAGTAATCCAGATGTTATTCACCCAGACCAAGAATTGGTTATTCCTAACTTATAATAAAGTTTTATATTACTAAAAAAGCGAACCCTAATTGGTTCGCTTTTTTTATGTTTATTGTTAATCAAAGCTTTTAATTTGAAATTGTTTGATTTACTAGCTTTAAAATTTCTTCAAACTGCTCTTTTAATGTCATGTTAGAGTTATCGAACTTTATAGCTTCATCGGCTTTGACTAACGGTGAATCTTTTCTGTTTGAATCAATATAATCGCGTTCTTGTACATTTTTTAATACTGCTTCGTATTCAATTTTATCACCACGTTCAATAAGTTCGTCGTATCGTCTTTGGGCTCTGGTTTCTGCCGAAGCTGTCATAAATAACTTTAACTCTGCATCTGGAAATACAACGGTTCCAATATCGCGACCATCCATAACAACACCTTTATCCTTTCCCATGTTTTGTTGTTGTTCTACTAACTTTTTTCGAACTTGAGACACGGCTGCTACTTGGCTAACAAAACTTGAAACTTCTAGTGTTCTAATTTGTTTTTCAATATTTTCATTATTTAAATAAACCTCTGCAAAGCCTTTATCTTCATTAAACTTAAAGCTAATTGTAATTTTAGGTAAATCGCTAATTAAAGCTTCGGTATTAAATATTTCTTTATTTATTAAACCTTTTTGCATAGCATAATAAGTTACCGCACGATACATAGCGCCTGTATCTACATACACATACCCTAAATGTTTTGCTAGTTGTTTTGCCACGGTACTTTTTCCTGTTGATGAAAAGCCGTCTATGGCTATTGTTATTTTTTTCATATTGATTAATAGTAAGGCAAAAATACAATAAGATATTTATTGTAAATCTATTTGAATACCAAAAAAGTTTGTATTGGCTGCACTAGCATATTTTGCATGTGTGTAACTAAAACGCATTCTATTCATTTTTAATGAAAACCCTGCAGAAAAACCTGAAAAATTACGCTGATCTTCAATTCTTAGCTCTTCGCCTCTTCTAAAATTATATCCCAATCGAATATTGAATCCGCCTTCAGGAAATAATTCTGCTCCAATTATTGTGTGTCTTATTATTTCACTTAAAAAACCTACTTTCTCTTCAGTTTCGTTTCCATTTAAATCGCTGGATGTTCGTGCCGGGTTTGAAAATGCAATTGGCCATTGTTGTAAATTCTCTAAAGTTAAATGCCATCTTAAAGGCACATTTTCTAATTTTTGAGACATCCCCAAAGCCACTTCAAATGGCAACGATTCTTTTAAGCCTGCATAAGTAGTTATTTGTGTACCAAAATTTCTAACAACCAATGCTGCATTAAAATCTAGAGATTCATCAATATATATTACACCTAAATCCACAGCTGTTCCAAAGGATGTATATTGTTCAAGTTTAGATGTGATTAGTTTTAAATTACCGCCAAAATAAAAATCGGAGTAACCTATTTGTAAGGCATAACCTAAAGATAATGCTGTTTCGTTTCCAGAAAAGGTTCCTGTGGAATTACCATCTTCATCATATCCATCAAATGTACCATAATTAATATATGTAACACCTGCATGAAAGGTTTGTGTACGCCTATCAACAGTATAAGCGTAGGCTGCTGTACCATAACCAATGCCCCCTAAATAACTTACATAATTTAAAGCTAATTGATTATCCATCTCTACATTTATAGTTGCTGGATTATAAAGTGCTTGGGTAACATCGTAATCTACATTAGTTAGAACTTTACCACCTAATGCTGCTTGACGTGGAGAAGAAACTAAATTTAAAAATTGATACGTATCCTCTCCCCCTATTTGAGCATAGGAAAACGTATGAATTAATAAACAAAGTAGGGTTATTTTTCTCAGCATATTTACATTGCAAAGTAACTAAAACTATAGTAAAACGTAGATATGCATTTTTTATTTTTTTTAACAGTAGCTAATTCTATTTTAATTTTAGCTTTTGGCCAACAAAAATATTATTATCCTTTAGGTTATTTAATACCTTTAATTTCTTTACTGTTAATCCTGTATTTACAGAAACTCTGTATAATGTTTCTCCTGGTTTAACAACCCAAATAGATTCGTTTAAAGTTTCTTTATTTGAAGAAGATATTTCGGTTTGATTAAAATTTCTAACACGAAGTTTTTGACCTGTATTAACTAACGTAGTTTGCAAGTTATTACCTGCCTGAATTTCTTTTAAACTTAAGCCATATTGTGTTGCAATGTCTACTAATTTTTCATTTTCTTGAACTATATGAAAATTTAAACGCTCCAGGGAATAATCTAAATGCTTTCGAGTGGCATCTACAATAGAGTCTTGACCATTCTCTCCTACCAAAATAAACTCGCCTGTAGCTAAGTTTAAACGAGCAGGTTTGCCATTTAAAAGTACATCTTTATATGAAGTTCTTGTTTGCGCTTGTAAACCAAAACAAACACAAACAAGAATAATAAAAATTTTAAACCTATAGTTTTTTAGCATTTTTTACTTTTTGATTTGTCAATGCTAATTTAATAACATCGCTCATATCTGTAACGTAATGAAAAGTTAAGCCTGTTAAATACTCTGGTTTTATTTCTTCAATATCTCTACGGTTGTCTTCACAAAGTAAAATTTCTTTTATCCTGGCCCGTTTAGCAGCTAGAATTTTTTCTTTTATTCCTCCTACTGGTAAAACTTTTCCACGAAGCGTAATTTCACCTGTCATAGCTATGCTTTTTTTAACCTTACGTTGCGTATACAAGGACACTAAAGATGTTAACATAGTAACACCAGCACTTGGGCCATCTTTTGGTGTTGCCCCTTCTGGTACGTGAATATGGACATTATATTTCCCAAAAACTTCCGGATCTATACCAAATTCTTCTGCATTTGCTTTAATATATTCCATGGCAATGGTTGACGACTCTTTCATTACCTTACCTAAATTTCCAGTAATGGTTAATGCGCCTTTTCCTTTTGATAAAATAGATTCAATAAATAAAATATCGCCACCAACTCGTGTCCATGCTAAACCTGTTACAACACCAGCTACATTGTTATTTTCATATTTGTCGCGTTCTAATTTTGGGCCACCTAAAACTTCAATAACATCTTCGTTTGTAACTTTTATGTTATAGTCTTCCTCCATAGCAATATTTTTTGCGGCAAAACGCACCATTTTTGCTATTTGTTTATCAAGACCACGTACACCAGATTCTCGTGTATAACCTTCCACAATTTTTTCTAGTTGTGCTTTACCAATTTTTAAATCTTTGGTTGTTAAACCATGCTCTTTTAATTGTTTTGGTAATAAATGGCGTCTGGCTATTTCTACTTTTTCTTCAATAGTGTAACCTGTTACATTTATAATTTCCATACGGTCTAACAATGCCGGCTGTATGGTTGATAAACTGTTTGAAGTTGCGATAAACATAACTTTAGATAGGTCGTAACCCATTTCTAAAAAGTTATCGTAAAACTCACTGTTTTGTTCAGGATCTAAAACTTCTAGCATAGCAGAAGATGGATCGCCTTGATGTGAATTTGATAATTTATCTATCTCATCTAACACAAAAACTGGGTTTGATGTTCCTGCCTTTTTTAAACTTTGAATAATACGCCCTGGCATGGCACCAATATAAGTTTTTCTGTGTCCGCGAATTTCGGCCTCGTCACGTAAACCACCAAGCGATATACGTACATACTCACGCCCTAAAGCTTCTGCTATAGATTTTCCTAAAGATGTTTTACCAACTCCTGGAGGACCATAAAGACATAATATTGGCGATTTCATATCGTTTCGCAGTTTTAAAACCGCTAAATATTCAATTATTCTGCGCTTTACATCTTCTAAACCAAAATGATCGCGATCTAGAATTTTCATAGCGCGTTTTAAATCGAATTTATCTTTACTAAACTCATTCCAAGGTAAATCTAAAAACAGCTCTAAGTAATTTCTTTGGATGGAATATTCGGCTACTTGAGGGTTCATACGCTGTAGCTTAGCAATTTCTTTATCAAAATGCTTACCTACTTTTTCGTCCCATTGCTTATCTTTTGCCTTGGCTTTCATCTCATCAATTTCTTGATCGTGGCTAACGCCTCCCAATTCTTCTTGAATGGTTTTCATTTGTTGATGCAAGAAATATTCGCGCTGTTGCTGGTTCATATCCATTTGAACCTTCGATTGAATATCGTTTTTCAATTCTAATTTTTGAAACTCAACATTCATGTATTTTAAAGTAGCTAAAGCACGCAACTTTAAATCATTCATTTCTAACAAACTCTGTTTTTCATCTACAGTTAAATTCATGTTAGATGATACAAAGTTTACCAAAAACGAATTGCTTTCAATATTTTTTATGGCAAATGAAGCCTCGCTAGGTATGTTTGGACTTTCTTTTATTATTTCTAAAGCTAAGTCTTTAATAGAATCTATTATTGCTGTAAATTCCTTGTTTTTTACGGCAGGTTTAGCCTCAGGAATGTCTCTAATAGTAGCATTCATGTATGGTTCTTCGGTTAAAACCTCGGCTACTTTAAATCGTTTTTTACCTTGAATAATTACTGTAACATTACCATCTGGCATTTTTAAAACACGTAATATTCTAGCAACAGTACCTGTTTCATGAATTTCTTTTGCTGATGGGTTTTCAACAGATTCATCCTTTTGAGCTACAACACCAATAACTTTTCCACCTTTATTGGCATCGTTTATTAATTTTATAGATTTATCTCGTCCTGCAGTAATTGGAATTACCACTCCAGGAAATAATACAGTATTTCTTAACGATAAAATTGGTAAAGTTTCAGGTAATTCCTCGTTGTTTATAGCTTCTTCATCTTCGGGCGTCATTAAAGGAATTAATTCTGAATTTTCATCGAATTCCTGAAGTGACAAACTGTCAAGGGTTGTAAATTTAGATTTTTTCATATATACATAATAGGTCAATCTGTCATTAAAAACTAAATTGATCTTAATTTTTATTACACAATAAATAATTAAATATACTGAATTTCAACAACTTAATTAATAGTATTAGCTCAGTATTACAGCTATAAACTCAATTGCTATGCCACAATTAAATTACTATTTACATTTTACCCATTTTACGAAGTACAAATAAAATAAGTATAGGAATAGCTAATAAAATCACCATTAATAAATTAGTACTAAAAAGCCATGGAGATAATATTAATGTAATTAAATATCCGCCAACTGCACCACCAAAATGCGCATCGTGCCCAATATTACCTAATCGGTTTTTCATCCCATATATAGAGTATAATAAATAACCGACACCAAATATATAAGCAGGAATGGGTATAGGTATAAAATACATGTATAAACTCATTCCTGGATGCAATAAAATTGCAGAGTAAATAATACCCGAAACGGCCCCACTAGCTCCTACAGCGCTATAATGGTACTCGCTTTTATGAAAATACACCGAAAGTAAACTACCTAACACTAAACTAACAAAATATACAATTAAAAATTTTACCGTTCCTAATGATGCTATTACAGCATCAGCAAAAAAGTAAAGTGATAACATATTAAATAATAAGTGTTGTGTATTGGCATGTAAAAAGCCTGAACTTACTAAACGTATTTGCTCACCACGATTAATAGAACCTACGTGTAGTTTATATTTTTCGAAAAAACTATAATCGTTAAAACCTTTATATGAAATTAAGGCATTAGCTGCTATTAAAATTATTGTAATCAAATCTAATTTTCCCATAGTTTTTTTATTGTTATACTTCTTTAATTTTCGTTATGAGTAATCGCAATTCAAATGAAAAAATTGCTGTATTTTTGCAGGTACAAATCTAAAACTAATTCATGCAATTTTTAGCATATATTCTGGTTTATCCGCTTTTATGGATAATTTCAATTTTACCTTTTAAGCTTCTTTACTTTGTTTCCGACTTGCTGTACATTTTACTTTATCGGGTTTTTGCTTATCGTAAAAAAGTGGTTTTAAATAACTTAAAATTAGTTTTTCCAGATAAATCTAATCCTGAAATACAGCGTATTACAAAAGCCTTTTACCACCATTTATGTGATATGATTGTTGAAGCTATTAAATCTATGACTATTTCTGAATTAGAAATGAAAAAGCGCTTCACCTTTACCAATGTAGAACTTTTACAAGAAATTGAAACACAAAACCGAAGCGTTATTTTAATGTGCGCACATTATGCAAGTTGGGAATGGATTTTTATACTACAAACACTTATTAAATCGCGCGGAAACGCAGTTTACAAACAACTCGCTAATAAACATTTTGATAAACTTGTAAAGCGTATTCGTGCTAAATACAATAGTTATTTAGTTACAACAAAAGACATTATACCTACTTTAATTAAAGAAAAAAAACAAGGTATATTATCTGTAAATGGCTTTGCTTCCGATCAATCTCCTAAACGTAACAAAGCTTTTCATTGGCAAAAATTTATGGGTATTGAAGTTCCCGTCCATACAGGAGCAGAAATGTTAGCAAAAAAACTGGATATGACAGTAGTTTTTATGAAGGTAACCAAATTAAAACGTGGTTTTTATCAATGTACATTTAAAACTATTACCGAAAACCCAAAAGACATTAACAACTACGGAATAACAGACAAGTTTTTAAAACTTGTTGAAGAACAGATAACAGAAGCTCCTGAATATTATTTATGGACACATAAACGCTGGAAGCACGCCCGTAAACACTAATATTCTTCAATGCATGTAATTACTCTTCTACTTTAATTACAAAATAACACTAAAACACAAATAATCAGATAATTACAAAATTTAGTGTGAGCTAAAATTTAACTTAACATAAATATTGAGGCTCTATTAAAAAAATAATTTTTTGTTAAATAAATTATTTACACCTCATGTTTAGACAAATTTCATATTTTTGTCGAAAATTAAACACTTTTAAATAAAATGTCGAAAAACCAAAAAGACGAATTTGTAAAAAGTCAAATTATGGAAGCCTCTAAAACTGTGTTTCAAAAACATGGTTTTCGCAAAGCTAACATGGGGCTTATTGCAAAAGCATCTGGAAAAGGCAGAAGTACGCTTTATTACTATTACAAAAATAAAGAAGATGTTTTTCAAGCATTCATGGAAGACTTCAATGAAACACTAATAAAAAGCTGTAAAACAAGAATTACCAAAAACAATTCTATTGAAGAAAACCTATCTATATACGCTAATGAGCATGTAACACATTTAAAAAATGCTGCAAAAACTTATGAAGCCATTTTAAACGATTTAAAACAAGGTGAAGATTTTGTTTCTGCAATTGCAATTAAATTAAGAAAACAAGATATAGAAATTATAAAAACATGTTTGAAATGGGCTATAGAAAAAGAAGAAATAATTACTATCGATGAAGAAAATTTAAACTTTTTAGCAACTATAATTGTTACAACAAGCGACAATACAAAAAAAGAGTTTTTTATATATGAAACCTTTAAAGGAGATATAGAAACAAAAATAAACTGGATAAATCAACTTTTAATAAAATCGTTAAAAACCATATAACAAAATGATAAATAAACAATTTTTATACACTATTCTTTTGGGGCTTATTTTAACCTCTTGTAAAGAACAAAAAACAACTAAAACCATAAACCCAATTGGGGTTAGCATAATTACAATTACACCCGGAACTAATAGTAATAATACAGAAAAGTACCCAGGAATTATAAAACCCATTAAAACATCAAACGTTAGTTTTCAAGTTGCAGGAGATATAACTAAACTAAATGTTAACCTAGGCGACTATGTAAAAAAGGGACAAATTTTAGCCAATATAGATCCATCAATCTATAAAGCTCAATTTGAAGCGAATAAAGCTCAAGCTAACTTAGCTAAAGAAAACTTTACACGTATAAATAGTGTGTATCAAAAAGGAAGTATTGCAGAAATACGAATGATTGAAGCAAAATCTAATTACGAGCAAGCACAATCTGCTTTAAACGCTTCAAGTAAAAACCTAAGCCACACAAGTTTAGTAGCTCCTTTTAGCGGCTATATAACCAAAAAGGAAATGGAAACTGGCGATATAGCTTCTCCAGGAATGCCAGTTCTTGAATTAGTTGATCTATCTAAGGTTCAAGCCATAATTTCATTATCAGATAAAGAAATAAACTTATATAAAACAGGTAGCGAAGCAAAAATTTATGTACCTAACCTTAACAAAGAATTTACGGGTAAACTTACAGAAATTGCTGTACAAGCAGAAACCTCAACTCCTGTATACACAGCAAAAATAACTATTGATAATCCTAATAGCATCTTAAAGCCCGGAATGACATGTACTAACGTAATTCAAAATTTATCTAAAGATATTGATAACGCTGTAAATCAATTCATCAAACTACCTGTAGATGTAGTTTCTATAACCAACGAAGGCAAAAATTTTGTATATGTTGTAAATAATGAAAATAATTCTGCAGAACGTAAATTGGTTGAAGTTGGCAAATTATATAATGATGGTATTGAAATTAAAAAGGGCCTAAAATTAGGCGATAAAGTAATTACTTCCGGCTACCATAAATTAACCAACAACACTCCAATTAAAATTTTAACGCAATAAAAAATGAAACAAAAAGGTTCACTTATTGAATGGGGAATGAAAAACACGGCTTTCCCCATAGCGCTTGCTTTGGTGTTTTTATTTATAGGTATTCTTGGGCTAGCCAACATGTCTAGAAATGAGTTTCCAGATTTTACTATTAGAACAGGGCTTGTTGTTGGTATATATCCGGGAGCCAGTGCCGAAGAAGTAGAAGAACAACTTACCACTAAGCTAGAAGAATATTTATTTAGCTACAACCAAATTGATAAAGCAAAAACCTACTCGTATTCGCAAGAAGGCAGAAGCTATGTTTATGTGGAAGTTGCTAACAGAGTAGATAAATACGAAACACAACAGTTCTGGAACAGATTAAAAAACGATTTATTTGTATTTCAGCAAATATCGTTACCTCCAGAAGTTCAAGGTGTTATAGTAAATAGCGATTTTGGTAATACAGCTGCCATGATTTTGGCTGTAGAGTCTAAAGACAGACCATACAAAGACTTACAACGTCATGCCGAAGAAATTATAGACGATTTAAGAGGCATTGATGAAATGGCTAAAATTAGTTTTTCCGGAAGCATAAAGGAGCAAATAGCTGTATATGTTGACCAAAATAAATTAGCAGAATACGCCATAAGTCCTGGCATGCTAACGCAAAGTTTAAATGCTCAAGGCGCTATAAAACCTGCAGGCGATTTAGAATCGGTAACCATAGATTACCCAATACACATTAATCCATCGTTCAATAATATTGCAGATATTGCTCAACATATTATTACTTCAGATGAAAACGGAAACGTTATAAGAATAAGCGATGTTGCCGATGTAAAACGTGAGTATAATGATCCGGATTCCTACATTCAAAGCAATGGTACAAAAAGCATTATTATTACTTTAGAAATGGCTAAAGGCAATAACATTGTACAATTTGGAGATGAAATTGAAGAACATATTTCTAAACTTAAGCAAGATTTACCTCAAGACATTAAAATAAATGTAATTGCAGATCAACCTGAAGCTGTAAACCACTCCATTGCACATTTTATGAAAGAGTTTGGTTATGCCCTTATGGGTGTAATTTTAGTAAGTATGCTTTTGCTACCTTTTCGTGTGGCATCTTTAGCTGCCGCTACAATTCCTATTACCATTGCATCAACACTTGCCGTTATGTATTTGCTAAATATGGAACTAAACACAGTTACCCTAGCCGCTTTAATTGTAGTTTTAGGTATTGTGGTAGATGATCCTATTGTGGTTATAGATAATTACATTGAAAAACTAGACGAAGGTAAAACACGCTGGGAAGCTGCCTTAGAAAGTGCTACCGAACTGTTTCCATCTGTATTTACTGCTACCCTAGCAATTTCAGCTACCTTTTTCCCGCTTATGTTTTTTATGAGCGGAACAGCGAAAGACTTTTTAAGTACATTTCCATGGACAATATCTATAGCGCTATTCCTTTCATTAACCATATCTATTTTATTAGTACCGCATTTAAATACTGTTTTTATTAAAAAAGGACTTCATGCCGATAAAAAAGAAGGCGAAGAACATAAAAAATCGATGCTAGATCGTATTCAAACTTTCTTCAACAATAGCGTTAATAAAGCTATGGAGCATTACAGAATTACGGTTTTAGCTGGTGTTCTTTCTATTGTTTTAGGGTTAGTCTTATTTTCAAACGTAAGCCAAGAATTATTTCCCATAGTTGAAAGAAATCAATTTGCTGTAGAAGTTAATTTAAATAAAGCTAGCAACTTAGAAGAAACAGCTAAAGTTGTAAATGAATTCGAAAAAGTACTCGCTAAAGATGAACGTGTGGTTAACTACACAAGTTTTATAGGCGAAAGTTCTCCAAGATTCCACATGGTTTATGCACCTAATTTACCAGCAAAAAACTATGCACAAATTTTGGTAACAACTACCTCTGATGATGCTACAGAAGAAGTTTTAAAAGAATACGACCAAAAATATGCAAACATGTTCCCGAATGCATATTTACGAATGAAGCAATTAAACATGGTTGGTAAACCTGCACCTATTGAAATTAAACTATATGGTGATAACATTGCGGAAATTAAAAAGTATGGCGATTCCATAATAAACTTAGCAAGACAAACACCACAAACCATTTGGTCTAGAACCGATTTTGGAGAAGTGTACAATAAAGTTGGTATAAAAATAAAAGAACAACAATTAGCACAAGCCGGATTAACCAAAACCGATATAGCAAATACTATTGCTATGAATACCGAAGGTTTACAGGCTACACAAATTTACGATGATAATTACGCTATAAATGTAAAAGTAAAATCTAAAACAGATAAAGCGCAAACTATATCAGAGTTAAATCAACTTTCTGTTATTGTACCTTCTACTGGTAAAAACATTCCGTTAACTCAAGTAGCAGAAATAAAAGCAGACTGGGGACAAGAGCAAATTGTAAGGCAAAATGGTATGCGCTGCTTAACCGTTAGAGTAGATATTGAAAAAGGTGCCGTTGCCAACGTAGTATTAGAAAAAATTAAACCAAAATTAGAAGAACTTAACATTCCGGACCACATTACTGTAGATTATGGTGGAGAATTCGAGATGTCTCAAGAAAATCTTGTACCAATGGGAATTTCTCTACTAGTTAGCGTTGTACTAATCGTACTTATACTTATCTGGCATTTTAAATCGTTTAAACACGCTATTTTAAGTTTTATAACAATGCCTTTAAGTATTTTAGGAGCCGCTTTAGGGTTACTGCTTATGCAATATCCATTTGGTTTCACTTCATTCTTAGGCATCTTAGCATTATGTGGTATTGTAGTACGAAACGGTATTATTTTAATAGATTATGCCGATGAGCTTCACCTCCACCATGGTAAAACATTTAAAGAAGCTGCTATTTTATCTGCAGAACGCAGAATGCGTCCAATATTTTTAACATCGGCTGCCGCTGCGGTTGGTGTAACACCAATGATAATTAGTCGCTCTAGTCTTTGGGGACCACTTGGTACTGTAATTGCCTTTGGTTTATTAGTATCTATGGTATTAACATTATATGTATTACCAATTTTATATTGGATATTTTTTAGAGGAGATGAAGACAAAACTGAACAAGAACAAAATATTGAAAACCATGAGTAACACATATAAATTAGCATATTTATCTACTAGCGTTTTTATTGTCTTTCTATTATTTAACACAGTTACTGTTAATGCACAAGAGAAACAATTAAAACTAGACGATTTAAAAAAGAAAGCGCTACAATACAGTAGAAGTATAAAAAACGATTCACTTTTAATAAAAAAAGCAGAATTTGTTAAGCAAGAAGCTTTTGATAATTATTTTCCAGAAGTTTCAGCAAATGCATTTGCTGTTCAAGCTTTTGATTATTTAGTACCTGAAATACCAACCTATTTGCCCGACGGTATTGAGAATATATATTCTGTAGGCGCTACAGCAACACAAGCCGTTTATGCAGGAGGCAAAGTAAGACTTGGCAATAAGCTAGCTGAATTACAATTAGAAGCTAGAAAAATTGGTCATGAAACTACTATAGATTCTGTTATGTTTAATACAGAATTAAAGTTTTGGCAGCTAATACAGTTACAAGAGCAACAAAAAGTATTACAAGCAGGTAAAACGTATGTTAACGAACTTTTAAAACAACAACAGGACTTACTAGATGCTGGGTTAATATCTGAAAGCCAAATGCTACAAGTAAATGTTGAAAAAAGTAATATTCTGGTTAACGAATTAGAACTTGCTAATTTTAGAAAAATTGCACTTTTAGATTTAGCTTTATATGTAGGAATACCTTTTGACACTACTATGGTAGCCACAAGCAGTATTAATGAAGAGGCTTTTTCATCGGCAATTTTAGATAACAATTTAACTATTGATTTAGCTAGCAACAATCTATATCAACTTTCTCAAAAACAAGTAAGTGCTGCCGAATTGCAAGTTAAAAATGAAAAATCGAATTTATTACCACAAGTTGCCGTGGGCGTAAACGCAGTAAAAGTAGGTACTTTTAACAATGCTTTTGATATGGATATACAACCCATTGCTTTTGGTACAGTAACCATACCTATTTCTGCATTCTGGGGAAAAGAAAAAAAGAAAATTCGCCAAAAAGAAGTGGATTTACAAATTGCTGAAAATAATTTACATGATGTTGAAGATCAATTAACAAAATACATTACCAAAAATTGGTACGATTTACAAACAGCAAACAAACAAATTCAATATGCAAAAGACAAACTTACTTTTGCCAACAAAAACCTTGAAGCTCAACGTGATAATTACAATAGTGGTTTAAACAATTTAACCGATTTATTAAACGCAAGACAAACTCAAGAAGAAGCCGAAGCTAGCTTAATAAGCGCTATTGCTAATTTTAAACAAAAAGAAGCGACTTACTTATACAGCACAAACCAAATTGAAATTCCGGTTTTAGATTAATAGCAAATAATCGTTCCAAAAAAAAAAGGCTATAAACATTGTTTATAGCCTTTTTTTTGTTTTAAATCAATCTTATTTTTTGGCTATTTCACCTAATTCTTCAATAAATTTATCAGCTAAATTATCTGCAACATCTTGCGATTTAGCTTCAGTATAAATTCTAATAATAGGTTCTGTATTACTTTTTCGTAAGTGTACCCAATTCTCCGGGAAATCTATTTTCACACCATCAACAGTGGTTAATTGTTCGTTTTGGTAACGGGATTCTATTTCTTTTAAAATAGCATCAACATCTAATTCTGGTGTTAATTCTATTTTCTTTTTACTCATAAAATAACTTGGGTAGGTTTTTTTAAGCGCACTAACACTCATTTTTTTATCGGCTAATAAACTTAAAAACAGAGCTACTCCAACTAAGGCATCTCTACCATAATGTGCTGGAGGATAAATTATTCCACCGTTACCTTCACCTCCAATAACCACGTTATTTTTCTTCATTAAATTCACAACATTCACTTCGCCTACAGCACTTGCTTCATATGTTCCGCCATGTTTTTCGGTTACATCGCGCAATGCTCTGGTAGAACTCATATTGCTTACTGTATTTCCTGGTGTTTTGCTTAACACATAATCGGCACAAGCCACTAACGTATATTCTTCACCAAACATTTCTCCATTTTCATCCATAAAGGCTAATCTATCTACATCTGGATCTACCACAATTCCAAAGTCGGCATTGTGTTTTTTTACAGCTTCAGACAAATCGGTTAAATGCTCTTTTAAAGGTTCGGGGTTATGCGGAAAATGCCCGTTTGGGTCGCAATATAATTTAATTACATTTACACCTAAACGTTCTAAAAGCAAAGGTATAGCAATACCTCCGGTAGAATTTACACCATCAAAAACTACTGTAAAATTAGCATTCTCAATAGCCTTTACATTTACTAAATCTAAATCCAGTACTTCAATAATATGTAAATCTATATATGCTTTATTTTTAGTAATTTTTCCCAGACTATCTACATCAGCAAAATTTATAGTATTATTTTCTGCTATTTCTAAAATTTCGGCACCTGCTTTGGCATCAACAAACTCGCCCTTGCTATTTAATAATTTTAAAGCATTCCATTGCTTTGGGTTGTGGCTTGCTGTTAAAATTATACCGCCATCGGCATGTTCCATAGGCACAGCAACCTCAACAGTTGGTGTAGTAGAAAGACCTACATCAACCACATCTATACCTAAGCCAATTAGTGTATTCATTACTAAATTCTGTATCATTTTTCCAGAAATACGCGCATCTCGCCCAACTACAACTTTATAATTTTGTTTGTCGCGTTGCTGCTTTACCCACATACCATAGGCCGAAGCAAATTTTACAGCATCAATAGGAGTTAAATTATCACCTACTTGACCACCTATTGTACCTCGAATTCCTGAAATGGATTTTATTAACGTCATATAATTTTTAATTAGTTATTCACAAATATAGTATTTCAAAATCGTAATTTTTACTAAGGAATTTGTAAATTTCCAGAATGAATTACTTAGCCCACATCTATTTATCTGAAGGTAATAAACTAGTTACTATTGGAAATTTTATTGCAGATGATATAAAAGGAAAAAAATACCAAACCTTACCCAAAGAAATACAAATAGGCATATTATTGCATAGACACATAGATACTTTTACTGATGCACATCCTATTGTAAGGCAAAGCACAAAAAAACTACATAAAAATTATGGGCACTATTCTGGAGTTATTGTAGATATTTTATACGATCATTTTTTAGCCAAAAACTGGGTAAAATACTCAACAACACTACTACCTGATTACATTGAAAATTTTTATGATTTACTACGAGAAAATTTTGAATTACTTCCTCCTAGAATTCAAAAAATGATGCCACACATGGTTACCGATAATTGGCTAATATATTATGCCTCTATTGATGGAATTACTAAAGTTTTAGATGCCATGAATAAACGTACCCAAAATAGATCGGGTATGGATAGAGCAATAGACGAATTAACATTATATTATGATGAATTTGAAAATGAATTCACTCTTTTCTTTGAAGAATTAAGAGCATCATCAAAAGAAAAATTTAAATTATTAAACACCATTATTAGATGAGAAACTTAATACTTTTTAGTATAACATTAGTTTTATTTTCATGTAAAGAAAAGGTTCCTGAAAATGTAAAAACACGAGGTTTAATAACACAGAATGCCATGGTAGTTTCGGCAAGAGCTGAAGCTTCAAAAATTGGTAGCGATATTTTAAAACAAGGTGGTAATGCTTTTGATGCCATGGTTGCTACAGAATTAGCATTAGCAGTGGCCTACCCTTACGCTGGAAATCTTGGTGGTGGAGGCTTTATGGTTTATAGAAAAAATAATGGCGAATATGGCGCTTTAGATTACAGAGAAAAAGCACCCCTAGCTGCTACAAAAGACATGTATTTAGATAGTTTAGGTAACATTATACCAGATAAAAGTACGCTAGGCGCTATGGCCGTGGGCGTTCCTGGAACAGTTGCTGGAGTTTTTGAAGTGCATAAAAAACTAGGTTCTTTACCAATTAAAACTATTTTAGAACCTGTAATTAAATTGGCTAAAAAAGGGGTAATTGTTACCAAAAAACAGGAAAAACGAATAAAAAAATATCAACCATTTTTTAAAAAAGCGAATCAAGATTCCATTATATTCGATAAAAATTGGAAAGAAAACGACACTATTAAATATCCGCAATTAGCAAAAACTTTAGAGCGTATTTTAAAAAACGGACGCGACGAGTTTTATAAAGGCGAAACAGCTAAAACACTAGCTAAATTTATGCAAGATAATGGCGGAATTATTACCGAAGAAGATTTAGCGCTTTACCAAGCTAAATGGCGTAAACCCATAACTTTTACTTATGATGATTTAAAGGTTATTTCAATATCACCACCATCAAGCGGTGGTGTGTGTTTAGCGCAAATTATGAAAATGATTGAGCCTTACGATTTAAATGATTATGGTCACAATTCTGTAAAAAGCATTCAAGTTATTACGGAAGCCGAACGACGCACATTTGCTGATAGAAGTCATTTTTTAGGCGACCCAGACTTTGTTAATATTCCTATTGATTCGTTAATAGATGCATCATATTTAAATAGCAGAATGTCCAACTTTTCATTTAAAAAAGCGACTTTATCTAGCGATGTAACCTACGGAAATATTGAAGTTATGGAAAGTGATGAAACCACTCATTACTCTATTGTAGATCAATTTGGAAATGCTGTGGCTGTTACAACAACAATAAACGGAGCTTACGGTTCTAAATTATACTGCCAAGAATTAGGTTTCTTTTTAAACAATGAAATGGACGATTTTAGTAGTAAACCCGGAGAACCTAATATGTTTGGCCTTATTGGCGCCGAAGCAAACAGTATAGCACCACAAAAAAGGATGCTTAGCGCCATGACACCAACAATTGTTGAAAAAAACGGCGAACTTTTTATGGTTGTAGGTACTCCTGGAGGTTCAACCATTATAACATCGGTATTACAAACTATTTTAAACGTACACGAATATGGCATGACTATGCAAGACGCCGTTAATGCACCTCGTTTTCATCATCAATGGTTACCCGATGAAATTAGATTAGAAAAAAACGGATTTAGCAAAAAACTCAAAACAGAATTACAAAATCTAGGCTACCCAATAAACGAAAATCGTTCTCCTATTTTGGGTAAAGTAGATGCTATTCTTGTTTTAGACGACAAAACCTATGAAGCTGGTGCCGATTACAGAGGAGACGACACTGCTATTGGATTTTAATTATTAAAAAATAATAATCGTTATAAATGACCAAAAGATTAAAAAAAATATTAAAAATTATTTTAGGGGTAATTGTGTTTTTCACCTTACCTTCCTTACTTTTATTTGGCTTTTTATATTTTAAATACAACGAAGATTTACCAACAGGAATTCAAGGTAAAAAAGCTGATGCGTTAGCCAAAAACATGCTACAAAGCTTAAATTATGAAGCTTATAAAAACACCGATTATATTGAATGGACTTTTAAAAAAAGACATCATTATAATTGGAACAAAAAAAATAATATTTGCGAAGTTTTCTGGAAAAACAACAAGGTTGAGCTTAACCTAAATAAACCTTCGCTAAGTATTGCTTTTGTAAACAACGAAAAAGTTGTAGACGAAACAACAGCCAAAGACCTAATTAATAAAGCAACAGTTTATTTTAACAACGATTCGTTTTGGCTTGTAGCACCATACAAAGTGTTTGATAATGGTGTAGAAAGACGCCTCGTAAAAACCGAAAACAACAAGGAAACACTTTTAATTACTTATAAATCTGGAGGATCAACACCTGGCGACTCCTATTTATGGCTATTTAACGAAAACGGAAAACCCAAATCGTTTAAAATTTGGGCATCAATTTTACCTATAAATGGTTTAGAAGCCACTTGGAACGATTGGACAACCACCGAAACAGGTGCGCAATTACCAACCTTTCATAAACTTTTGGTTTTAGGTATAGAGATAGAAGATATTAAAACCAATAAAAACTAAACTACTTACTGCGTTGCCCTACAAACTTGTGGGTATCCGATTTAAAAAGCACATTAAAGCTAGTTAAACTGCCGTAAATTCTAGTTAAATATTGCTGTAAATCTATTTTTTGTTGCGCATCTAAATCACTAGAATTTATACGCTGTTCCATAACTCGTAAACGATCTCTTACCATGGTTATTTTATGAAAAAACTTATCAATAGGCAATTCGTATGGCTTCAAATTATCATCGGCTGGTTGTAAAATTAAAGTTCCACCTTTGTACTTATCAGCAATAGGCACAACTTCGCTAGCATCGCTCCATTTTTTTAAAATTTTAACCAAACTAGTTTCTACATCATAAAAACTAACGGTATCAACTTCATCTTGAGCCGCTTCAATAACCTCAAAATCACTATCTAAATCAATAGTTTCCAATCCGTTTTCAATAAAAGTAATCCAGTAATGTTGCGAGGTAACATTAGTAACTACACCTTTACCAAATTCGACATGATTTATCCTAGATCCAATTCCTAATAATTTCATTTATATAATTTTTAGTTGTTTACAAGTATAAGAAATACAACATAAAACTTCACAAGAAATTAACAACTAAAGTTGTAAATTAGCAGTTTTGTAATTTATGAGCAATTTCGAAGAATTTATTGAAGTAAAAGGAGCACGAGTACACAATCTTAAAAATATAGATGTGTCTATTCCGCGTGAAAAACTTGTAGTTATTACAGGTTTATCGGGTAGCGGAAAATCGTCGTTAGCTTTCGATACTATTTATGCTGAAGGACAACGCCGTTACATTGAAACATTTTCGGCTTATGCCAGACAATTTTTAGGTGGTTTAGAACGACCAGATGTTGATAAAATTGATGGCCTCTCGCCTGTTATTGCCATAGAACAAAAAACAACGAGTAAATCGCCACGATCTACCGTTGGAACTATTACAGAAATATACGATTTTTTACGTCTACTTTTTGCTCGTGCTAGTGATGCTTATAGCTACAACACCGGCGAAAAAATGATTAGCTATAGCGACGAACAAATAAAAGAGCTCATTATAAAAGATTTTAATGGTAAACGCATTAATATTTTAGCTCCTGTAATTCGATCTAGAAAAGGGCATTACCGCGAATTGTTCGAGCAAATAGCCAAACAAGGTTTTGTAAAAGTTAGAACTGATGGTAATATTGTTGATATTACTCGTGGCATGAAGTTGGATAGGTACAAAACCCACGATATTGAAATTGTTATTGATAGATTAAAGGTTGATGATTCTGTAGATAATGATAAAAGGCTTACCGAAACCATAAACACCGCCATGTACCATGGCGACGATGTACTTTTAGTAATTGATCAAGACACGCAAGAAGCACGTTATTTTAGTAGAAACTTAATGTGCCCTACTTCTGGAATTTCATACCCAAACCCAGAACCTAATAATTTCTCGTTTAACTCACCAAAAGGTGCGTGTAGTAACTGCAATGGTATTGGTACTTTATATAAAGTTAACGAAAGCAAAATTATTCCAGACCCGTCATTATCAATAAAAAATGGCGCTTTAGCACCACATGGCGCAGAAAAAAAGAGCTGGATTTTTAAGCAGTTTGAAACTATTGCACAACGTTATAATTTTAAACTAACCGATGCTTACAAGGATATTCCTGAAGAAGCTAAACAAATGATTTTATACGGTGGTAACGAAAAATTTTCTATTGAAAGTAAAACACTTGGTGTTACCAGAAATTATAAAATAGATTTTGAAGGCGTTGCTAATTTTATTGAAAACCAATACAAAACAGCCGAATCTACTTCACTAAAACGTTGGGCTAAAGAGTACATGGATAAAGTTGAATGTCCTGTTTGTCAAGGTTCTCGGTTAAAAAAAGAATCGCTTTATTTTAAATTAAACGGTAAAAATATTGCCGAATTAGCAAATACCGATATTGTTGATTTAGCAGATTGGTTTAATGATTTAGACAAACACCTTTCAAAAAAACAACTAAAAATTGCTGAAGAAGTTGTAAAAGAAATAAAAGCTCGATTACAGTTTTTATTAGATGTAGGTTTAAACTATTTATCACTAAACCGAAGTAGTAAAACCTTATCTGGTGGTGAGGCGCAACGTATTCGTTTAGCAACACAAATTGGATCGCAATTAGTTGGAGTTTTATATATTCTAGATGAACCAAGTATTGGTTTACACCAACGCGATAATGAAAAACTCATAAATTCATTAGTTTCATTACGCGACATAGGCAACTCTGTTTTAGTAGTAGAACATGATAAAGACATGATTGAGCGTGCCGATTTTGTAGTAGATATTGGCCCTAAAGCAGGAAAACACGGAGGTGAAATAATTAGTTTAGGAACTCCGGAAGAACTTAAAACACATCATACACTTACGGCACAGTATTTAAATGGTGATTTAGAAATTGAAGTTCCTAAAAAACGACGTGAAGGCAACGGTAATTTCTTAGAGCTAAAAGGTTGCACAGGCAACAACTTAAAAAATGTATCTGTTAAGTTTCCTCTAGGAAAAATGATTGGAGTTACTGGTGTTTCCGGTAGCGGAAAATCGACCTTAATTAACGAAACCCTTTACCCTATTTTAAATGCACATTACTTTAATGGTGTAAAAAAACCTATGCCTTACAAAAGCATTAAAGGTTTGGAATATATCGATAAAGTTATTGATATTAACCAATCGCCTATAGGAAGAACACCTCGAAGTAATCCAGCAACCTATACAGGTACTTTTGGCGAAATAAGAGCGCTTTTTGCAAAAATACCAGAAGCCATGATTCGTGGTTATAAAGCTGGGCGTTTTAGCTTTAATGTAAAAGGTGGTCGCTGCGAAACTTGTCAAGGTGGTGGTTTACGCGTTATAGAAATGAATTTTTTACCAGACGTTTATGTTGAATGCGAAACTTGCCAAGGTAAGCGCTTTAACCGTGAAACGTTAGAAATTCGATATAAAGGCAAAAATATTAGTGATGTTTTAAACATGACTATTACTGAAGCTGTAGAATTTTTTGAGCACATCCCAAAAATTCACAGAAAACTAAAAACTATAAAAGATGTTGGTTTGGGTTATATTACATTGGGCCAACAAAGCACCACTTTGTCTGGTGGTGAAGCTCAACGTATTAAATTAGCTACCGAGCTCTCTAAACGCGATACTGGTAATACCTTTTATATTTTAGATGAGCCTACTACCGGACTTCATTTTGAAGATATTCGTGTGTTGATGCAAGTTTTAAACAAACTAGCCGACAAAGGTAACACGGTTTTAATTATAGAACACAATTTAGATGTTATTAAAACCGTTGATCATATTATAGACATTGGTTACGAAGGTGGTAAAGGAGGTGGCCAACTAGTTGTAGAGGGCACTCCCGAAAAGGTTGCAAAACACCCTAAAAGCTACACAGCTAAGTTTTTAAAAAAAGAGTTAAATAACTCCTAAAAAACACTTAAACTATTAA
Source organism: Neotamlana laminarinivorans (assembly GCF_020523925.1). Lineage (GTDB taxonomy): Bacteria > Bacteroidota > Bacteroidia > Flavobacteriales > Flavobacteriaceae > Neotamlana > Neotamlana laminarinivorans. The sequence continues at coordinate 843,297 of NZ_JAJAPW010000001.1, forward strand.
AAAAACAAGTCTATAACACTAATTATTTCGTACATTTAAGAAACACTTAAATCGAAAAATTATGAAAAGTCTTTTATGGTTAGTAGCCGTTATTTGTATAATTGGATGGCTATTGGGATTATTAGGTATAATTCCTGGTATTGGCACAAACAGTTTAATACATATTCTATTAGTTATTGCAATAATTGTAATTTTATATAATATTATTAGTGGTCGAAAACCGCTTTAATTAAATCTAAAACACAAAAAAGCAAACTTAATAGGTTTGCTTTTTTTTAGTAACCAACTCATTTACAACAACTAATAATGTTTAATAAAATAATATAATAAGAAACTAAAACTATTTTGTTTTTAAATATTATTTTGCAATGTATAATTGAAAAAATTTAACATGAGAAAAGAACAACATCATAAAGGTTGGAATGAGATTAAAACTAACGACTCCTGGGCTATTTTTAAAATAATGGGAGAGTTTGTTAACGGTTACGAAAAACTTAGTAAAATAGGTCCATGTGTATCTATTTTTGGTTCTGCACGTACAAAACCAGATCATAAATACTATAAATTAGCCGAAAAAGTGGCTAATAAAATTGTTGAAGCTGGCTACGGTGTTATTACCGGTGGAGGACCAGGAATTATGGAAGCTGGTAATAAAGGTGCACATTTAGGCGGTGGTACATCGGTTGGATTAAATATTGAATTACCTTTCGAGCAACACGACAACCCGTATATTGATTCTGATAAAAATTTAGATTTTGACTATTTTTTCGTTCGAAAAGTAATGTTTGTAAAATATTCTCAAGGTTTTGTTGTTATGCCTGGTGGTTTTGGAACTTTAGATGAATTGTTTGAGGCCATTACACTTATTCAAACTCATAAAATAGGTAAATTCCCAATAATTTTAGTAGGAACAGATTTTTGGTCTGGTTTAATGGATTGGGTTAAAAAAACACTTCTAGATGGCTTTGCTAATATTAGTGAAAAAGACTTAGACTTAATTCACTTAGTTGATACAGAAGACGAGGTTATTTCTATATTAGAAAACTTTTATAAAGAATCTGGATTAAGCCCTAACTTTTAACAAAAACCAGAAATTAAATTTAACTCTTTGCTAATAAAACCAAATTGTACATTTATTTTGATAAACGGTAATGCCTTAAAACATACACGAATTACGAATGGTTTTAATAAGTTGAAATTTCGCCTAATTATCTCTATTGCATTTTGCACTTTATTCAATTTGGCTACAAGTCAAAATAAAATAGAATTACAGGCAAATTTCAACTTAGAACAAAGAGAAATAAAAATATCACAATCTATTACCTATTTTAATACTTCTAAAACAGTATTAGATACTATTTACTTAAATAATTGGGCAAATAGTTTTTCTTCAAAAAAAACACCTTTAGCAAAACGCATAGCCGAAGAATACAAAAACGATTTTCATTTAGCTAAAAGCGAAGATCGTGGCTACTCTGTAATTACATCAATAACTCAAAATAAAGAATCATTACATTTTTCAGAATTAAAAAATCAAACAGATGTTATTAAAGTAGCTTTAAATAAACCTTTACAACCTAATGAATCATACCATATTCATTTAGAATATTTAGTGCGTATACCTAACGCAAAGTTTACAGGTTATGGAGTTACCGATAATTTTGATTATAATTTAAGATACTGGTACATTACACCAGCAGTATATAATGGTGAATGGCAATATTACAGCAACAAAAATTTAAACGATTTATTTATTCCTATATCCGATTTAAATTTTGAATTAAAAATACCTAAAGGATATACATTAATTTCAGAACTAGATACAGAAAAAATTGATGATAATTTAGCTGAAAGCATCATATATTTAGAGGGTAAAAACAGAATAAACACCAAGCTGTATATAGCAAAAAAATCTACCTTTAATACCATTCAAGACGAAAACTTAGCCCTTGTTTCTAATCTTGAAGACAAAAATTTAGAAGTTATTGAAAAGGTTTTAATAACCGAAAAAGTAACTAAGTACTTAAAAACTAAGTTTGGAGAATATCCGCATAAAAGACTCCTTCTTTCTCAAATAGACTACAATAAAGATCCGCTTTATGGCCTTAATTTTTTACCTAATTTTATTCGTGCCTACCCGAACAGTTTTGAATATGAAGTTAAACTTCTAAAAATTGCTATTCGTAATTATCTAGAAAATGTATTACTTATAAATCCACGAAAAGAACAATGGCTGCTTGATGGTATTCAAACCTACTATCTTATTACCTACATAGAAGAATTTTATCCAAACATGAAGTTTTTTGGTGGTATTGCAGACATTTGGGGTATTCGCTCTTTTCATGCGGCCGACATGAAATTTAACGACAAATATAATTTAGCTTTTATGCTTATGGCGCGAACAAATCGCGATCAACCCCTCAGTATGCAAAAAGATTCGTTGTTAAAGTTTAATAGTAATATAGCAAATAAATACAAAGCTGGTATTGGTTTAAAGTACTTAGACGATTATGTAAATAATAATGTTGTGGAGCACAGCATTGAAACCTTTGTAAAAACCAATAAGTTAAAACCAACATCTCCGGAAGTTTTTAGAGATTTTATTACCTCAAAAACCAACAAAAATATCAATTGGTTTTTTACAGATTATTTAACCACTAGAAAAAAATTAGATTTTAAAATTAAAAAAATTACCAAAACAGAAGATTCTATAACTGTTAGCATAAAAAACAAAAGAGAAAACAATATGCCGGTTTCTTTATATGCTTTAAAAAACGATAGCATCATCTCCAAAACATGGATTGATAGTATTGAAGGTGTAAAAATATTAACCATACCCAGAAACAACGCCACTAAACTGGTTTTAAATTATAACAATAAAATACCTGAAATAAATTTACGCGACAACTGGAAATCATTAAAAGGCCTAAGTAACAAACCACTACAATTTAGGTTATTTCAAGATATTGAAGACCCCAATTATAGCCAAGTATTTTTTATGCCTATTGTAGAGTTTGATAATATTTACGATGGCTTTACATTAGGTTTAAAAGCCTACAATAAAACCGTTTTACGTAAACTGTTTAATTATAAAATACAGCCGCAATACGCCTTTAAATCTAAATCTTTAACAGGTTCCTTATCACTATCTAAAACACATTATTTTCAAAACAAAAACCTGTATTATATGACGTATGGTGTAGGTAGCAGTTATACATCGTATGCTGAAGATTTATTTGCTCGAAAAATAACACCATCTATAACCTTTGGATTTCGTGAAGACGACGACTTTCGATCTAACAAAAGAAAATTTCTTCAATTTAGATATGTAGATATTCATCGCGATAAAGATGATAATAATTTACTATCATCCGAAGAACCAAATTATAGTGTTTTTAATGCACGCTACACACACTCCAACGACAACTTAATTAATTACAGTCGTTGGTACGCCGACTTTCAATTAGGCGCACAATTTAGCAAACTAGCGTTCAATTATGAATTTAGAAAATTATTTGAAAGTAACAGACAATTAAACCTTAGGTTTTTTACTGGTACTTTTTTAAAAAATGAAACCGATTTAACATCAAACTACTTTAGTTTCGCTTTAGATAGGCCTACAGATTATTTATTTGATTATTCATATTTAGGAAGATCTGAGGAATCTGGAATATTTAGTCAACAATACATTGATGCAGAAGGCGGTTTTAAATCAAAATTAAGACCCGAGTATGCCAATCAATGGATTTCTACACTTAATGTAAGTACAACCATCTGGAATTACATTTTGGCATACGGAGATATAGGTTACATAAAAAACAAAAATAATACTGCGGAGTTTGTTTACGATTCTGGTGTTCGAGTAAATTTAGTTACAGATTATTTTGAAATATATTTCCCAGTATATTCAAACCTAGGTTGGGAAATTAGTCAATCTAGTTATGCCGAAAAAATTAGATTTAAAATCACTTTAGAGCCGCAAGCACTTCTTGGGCTATTTAGACGACGTTGGTTTTAACTCATTAAAAAATAATCACCTTTTACTTCTTTTTTTAAAAATATTTTAAACAAAACTTAATATATTTTAATTTTATTGCAACATTCACAAAATCATGTAATCATTTTTAATTGCATAATAGTAGGATTTTCACTATTTTTGCAAAACCAAAAAAAGCATATACCTCATGCAAACCATACCTGATTTAAAAAACAATATTTCTTTTGATGATTTTAAAACTGAAGTTCTTTCTGATTACAAAATAGCCGTAGAAAGTCGAGAATGTAGTTTACTTGGTCGAAGAGAAGTACTTACAGGAAAGGCTAAATTTGGAATTTTTGGAGACGGTAAAGAAGTACCTCAACTTGCTATGGCTAAAGCATTTGCTAAAGGCGATTGGCGTTCGGGTTATTACCGAGACCAAACCTTTATGATGGCTATTGGAGAATTTACTAAAGAACATTTTTTTGCCGGTTTATACGCCGATACCAATATAAAACATGAACCCATGTCGGCAGGTCGCCAAATGGGCGGTCATTTTGTTACACATAGTTTAGACGATAACGGTAACTGGAAAGATCTAACAAATCAATATAACTCTAGTGCAGATATTTCACCAACAGCAGCTCAAATGCCGCGTTTACTTGGTTTAGCACAAGCCTCTAAAATTTTCAGACATGTTGAAGGCATTAACACTACAAAATTTTCTATTAAAGGAAACGAAGTAGCTTGGGGAACTATAGGTAATGCAAGTACCAGCGAAGGTTTATTTTTTGAAACTATAAATGCAGCCGGTGTACTGCAAGTGCCAATGGTAATTAGTATTTGGGATGACGAATATGGTATTTCTGTCCACGCTAAACACCAAACAACAAAAGAAAATATTTCTGAAGTTTTAAAAGGATTTCAACGAGATAAAGATAATAACGGATTTGAAATTTTAAGAGTAAAAGGTTGGGATTATCCTAACTTAGTAGCCACTTACCAAGAAGCAGGTGCCATTGCTCGCGAAGAACATGTACCTGTAATTATACATGTTACAGAAGTTACCCAACCGCAAGGGCATTCAACATCTGGTTCTCACGAACGCTATAAAAGCCCAGAACGATTAGCCTGGGAAAAAGATCACGACTGCAATTTAAAAATGCGTGAATGGATTCTTGAAAGTGGTATTGCCACAGAAGAAGATTTAGTAAAAATTGAACGTAATGCAAAACGTGAGGTTAGAGAAGCTAAAAAAAATACTTGGAATACCTTTTTAAAACCAATAGCTAAAGAACAACAAGAGCTTATAGTTCTGTTAAAATCTATAGAAACAAAAAGTGCCAATGGCGTTTTTATAGCTAAGCTAAAACAAAGTTTAGAAGCTATAGATGAGCCAACCAGAAAAGATATTTTATCGCATGCCAGAAAAACGTTAAGATATCTTTTAAATGAAAACTTCGAAGAAAAACAAAAACTACAAAGTTGGATAAATAATATTTTTGATTACGTTCAACCTAAATTTAGTTCTCATGTTTTTTCTGAAACAGAACGAGCTAATACACGTATAAAAGAAATAAAGCCAACATACAACGACGAAGCAGAACTTGTTGATGGACGTATTATTTTACGTGATAATTTTGAAGCAATATTTCAAAATATACCTGAAGCTTTAGTTTTTGGTGAAGATTCTGGAAATATTGGAGACGTAAACCAAGGTTTAGAAGGTTTACAAGAAAAATTTGGCGATTTAAGAGTAGCCGATGTAGGTATTAGAGAAGCTACAATTATTGGTCAAGGTATTGGTATGGCATTACGCGGGTTAAGGCCCATTGCCGAAATTCAATACTTAGACTATATTCTTTATGCCATCCAAATCATAAGCGACGATTTGGCTACAACACACTACCGTACTGTTGGAAAACAAAAAGCGCCTTTAATTATAAGAACCAGAGGCCATAGACTAGAAGGAATTTGGCATTCAGGTTCTCCTATGGGCGGTATTTTGCATTTAACACGTGGTGTTAATGTATTAGTACCCCGAAACATGGCTAAAGCTGCTGGTTTTTATAACACCTTACTTCAAGGTAACGATCCTGCTATAGTTATAGAATGTTTAAACGGTTACCGTTTAAAAGAAAAAATGCCCAACAATTTAGGAACATTAAAAACTCCTATAGGCGTTGTAGAAACTATAAAAGAAGGAGCAGATATTACTGTAGTATCATATGGCTCAACATTACGTATTGTTGAGCAAGTTTCAAAAGAACTAATAGCTGTTGGAATTGATATTGAGATTATAGATGTACAATCGCTTCTTCCTTTCGATTTAAATCATGACATTGTTAAAAGTGTTGAAAAAACAAACCGATTAATAATTATTGATGAAGATGTTCCTGGAGGAGCTTCAGCCTATATTCTTAACGAAGTTTTAAATAATCAAAATGCTTATCAATACCTAGATAGTGCACCTAAAACTTTAACAGCAAAAGAGCATCGTCCTGCTTATGGTAACGATGGCGATTATTTCTCTAAACCTTCAGCTGAAGATATTTTTGAAGCCATATATGCCATAATGCATGAGAGCAATCCTAAGGATTATCCTAAACTAAGATAAAACACAGTTTTAATATTTTAAACCATCGTTTCGCGATGGTTTTTTTATATTTATATACAATTAAAAATTATGAAAACGGAATCGCCTTTAATAACTAGAGATTGGTTAGCTATAGAACGCACTAAACTAGCCAACGAACGCACCTTTTTAGCTTATTTTAGAACGTCTATTGTGTTTTTAGGTACTGGTATTACACTAATAAAACTCCAATTTTTTTCTGAAATGAAGCCATTTGGCGCCATTTTACTCGCCATAGCTCCAATTATTTTAATTATTGGCATTATAAGACTTATTAGTGTAAAACGAACCATAAAAAAACATTACCAAGCTTAATACATGAAAGCCGCCACAGTAAAAGAGATTAAAACGGAGTTAAATCAATTATCTACATCAGAATTACAAGAACTTTGTTTACGTTTATCTCGTTTTAAAATTGAAAATAAAGAGTTACTTACCTACTTACTTTTTGAGTCTCATAACGAAGCTTCTTATATAGAAAGCATAAAAGCATATATAGATAATGAATTTAATAACATAAACACCAAGAGTATTTTTTACATAAAAAAAAGTATTCGTAAAATTTTAAAAAACGTAAAAAAATATATTCGTTATACACAAAACAAGGCTACAGAAGCAGAACTACTACTCTATTTTTGTAAAAAACTAAAACATTTTACACCAAGCATATCTAAAAGTACGCAATTACAAAATATGTACAATAGGCAACTTGAACAAGCCAAAAAACGCATAAATACACTACATGAAGATTTGCAATACGATTTTAATCTAATTATTGAAGAGCTACAGTAATTAATAAAATAGTAAACATTTAACTTAACTTCACAATACATTAACACAATTAAATTGCACACAATTTAATTGTGTATTAATTTCGCATTATGAAATCAGATAAGTTAAAATTAAACCAGCAATTATGCTTTCCTATTTATTTATTAGCTAAAGATATTGTAAGTCTTTACAAACCTTTATTGCAAGCCATAAATTTAACTTACCCACAGTACTTAGTTATGTTAATACTTTGGGAACACAACGCGCTATCTTTAAAATCTATTGGAGAGAAATTAAGTTTAGATAGCGGTACATTAACCCCTTTAATAAAGCGCTTACTATCCAAAGAATTGGTAATAAAAAAACGTAGTGAAAAAGATGAACGGATAGTGAACATTTCGTTAACCGAAAAAGGAAAAGCTCTAAAAACTGAAGCTCAGTGCATACCGGAAGAACTAATGTCTATTATGAACTTAACCAACGAAGAGCTTGAAAACTTTAGAGAAACAATAAAAAAAATACTAAATAAAAGAAAATGAAAACAATTTATACCACTGGCGCAACAGCCACTGGAGGAAGAAACGGACGAGTAACTAGCGAGAACAATATTTTAGATATAGAAGTAAGGCATCCAAAAGCACTTGGTGGTGCTAACAACGATTATGCAAATCCTGAAATGTTATTTGCCGCTGGTTACGCAGCTTGTTTTGATAGTGCCTTAAACCTAGTAATAAATAAGGGTAAGATTAAAACCGGCACAACCGAAGTAAAAGCAAACATAAGTATTGGGCAATTAGATAATGGTGGCTTTGGTTTAGCAGCCGAACTATTTATAAATATATCTGGTGTTAGTAATGACCAAGCCCAAAAGTTAGCAGAACAAGCTCATCAAGTATGTCCATACTCTAATGCAACTAGAAATAACATTGAAGTTAAGCTAACAGTTACTAACAACGATTAAAAAAAGAAAAATTTAAAACAAAAAAAATGAGTTTATTAGAAGATTTAAATTGGAGACATGCCGTAAAAGCATATAATCCAGAGAAAAAAGTAAGTCAAGAAAATATAGATAAAATTGTTGAAGCTGCTCGTTTAGCTCCAACATCTTCAGGGCTTCAACCTTTTAAAGTCTTGGTTGTTACAAATCAAGATTTAAAAGAGAAATTAGTTAAAGGCGCTTTAAACCCAGAATGTATGCGCGATTGTTCGCATGTTATTGTTTTTGCTGCTTGGGATAGGTACACCGAAGAACGCATAGACAAGGTTTACAACTTTACTACAGACGAAAGAGGCTTACCTAGAGGACGATTTAGTAGTTATACAGACAAGCTTAAAGCTTTATATTTAAATCAACCTGCGGAAGAAAATTTTGCACACATAGCTAGACAAACCTATATTGCATTAGGTTTAGCTTTAGCTCAAGCTGCAGAATTAAAGGTAGACACAACACCTGCTGAAGGTTTTAGTAATGCCGTTGTAGATGAAGTTTTAGAGCTTGAGAAACTAGGTTTAAAAAGTGTATCATTAATGTATGTTGGTGTTGCAGACAACGAAAATGACTGGATAGCACACATGAAAAAAGTACGTATACCAACTAATGAGTTTTTAGTTGAATATAAATAAGACTTGAATTTTATAGCTAAAAAAGCTCAAAATCTAAATTAGGTTTTGAGCTTTTTTTTATTATCCATCGTGTATCATTTAAATAAAACTCTATTTCCTATTACATAAAAATTCTGTGATGTATTTTTTGCTTTAATATTTATTAAATAAGCTCCTGGATTTAATGAATCGGGAATTTTAATTCGCCATAAATGCTTCGTTTTTGTAACTGGTTTTGGACTTTTACTTATGTTGAGGCTATTATATCTTCCTAATTCTTGAATTTTATAAAATCTCTTTAATTGCGGATCAACATCATAATGATATTGCATTGAATGCCAATTTTTATTATTAAAACTAATTTCCACTTTAGTATTACTATCTGCCGCAAATACATTTGCGTAAATATAGGGTTCATTTAAAGTATTTAAACCTGTATCCCACTCATTAACTTCGGGCACCCAAATATTCATTTGCTTTGTATCTGGAGCACCAGACACTTTATAATTAAAACTCCTACTACTTCCTTCGGCAAACATAAACCAATATCCTTTTGGTGTACCATCGTACATCATTCCAAACGGTATACCACGAATGTCGTGAGCTCCTTGCCACCATGAACCACAAACAGCCCCACAAACTATTTCATGAATTGGCTGTTGGGTTTCCCCCCTACTATAATAATTATGGTATTGAGTATGTGTGTGGCCAGATGCTATAAACACATCTTTGAAAGGTTTTAAAATGTCTATAATACTATCTTTATTTAAAACCTCATCAAACGGAATATGCATTGCTAGATTAATAGCCTCATACTTAGTTTTATTCAAGCTTATTATACTTTTAATAAAACTCATTTGGTCGTTATCTATTACAGCATTGTACTTACCATTAGGTAGAGGGTTAATGTTGTTTAATACCAAAAACAAATTTTTACCATACTCGAAAGCATAATAGGATGGCCCAAAATTAGCTTCAAAACTACTGTCTCTATCTCTAAATTTAACTTTATCAAAATTTAAATCATGATTACCTATAACATAAAAAACAGGAACTCCAACCAACCCAAGCACCTTAGATAAAGGATTAAAAATATTTAAATTATCAAAAGATAAATCGCCCAGAGGCATTATAAAATCTGGCTTATTAATTGCTAATTCTTCTGTTACTAATTTACCTACATGGTGTACATCATCAATTACATCTACCTGTACATCACCCAAAAAAGCTATTTTAGATTTCGGGCTTTCATCATTTTTATATAGTGGAAAATTATATTCTTTTGATGTTACATCTTTGGGGTTAAAATAAAACTGTACTGTATTTTCCTTATTAAGTTTAGAAATATAACCTGATGGCTTTATTATAAAAACTAAATTACCAGAAATTGCATTAATTTTATATTCTCCTTTACTGCCTGTTGTAACTACATCTTTGCCATTACTAACCAATATATTTGGCATTGGATTTTCTTCTGCATCAAATACACCATTATTATTTTTATCTAAAAAAACGGTACCCGTAAAGGTTTGGCTAATAGAAACATTACAGATTAAAACAATTAATAGTAGTAGCCTTTTCATAACTTTACTTTATTGATAACTTTTAATATTTTAGAGAATACTTCATTATTTTCATAAATCCCTTGAAATTCATTAGATTTTGGTCCATAGGCGAATATAGGTACCATAGTTGCGGTATGATCGTAGCTTATAAAATCGCCTTCAATAATACTATGGTTTACATCTCCACTAGAAACACTAAACCCGGATGTTTCGTGATCTGCTGTAATTATTACTAAGGTTTCTTGGTTAGTATCTGCAAATTTTATTGCTTCTGTAATTGCTCTATCAAAATCTATAGTTTCGGTTACAATGCCTTCTGTATTGTTGTGATGTCCAAAGGAATCTATTTGTGCAGCTTCAACCATTAAAAAAAACGGTTCGTTACTTTTGTTTAAAAATTTAATAGCTTTTTCTGTAGTATTAGCCAATAAATTTTCTCTTCCAGCCATTATTGATGGCACGCTATTTTCCGAGAAAAACACCCCTACTCTTTTGGCCTTGGTAGACTCTATTTCATTTAAAGGAAAAATTTCGAAGGTTTCAGAAAGATTTACATTTTTAAACGATGCTTGCCCTCCTCCTGCAAAAAAGTTAAGGTTACTTTTAATTAAATCTGAAGCTATTTCAAAATCCATAGATCGATCTACTTGATGGGCATAAAATGCGGCCGGAGTAGCTCCTGTAATTTCATCTGTTGTAATAATTCCTGTTTTATAACCATTATTACTCAAAACATCTGTTATAGAGTTTATAGGCTTACCATAAATATTTGTACCAATTGCTCTGTTGTTTGTTTTCTCGCCGGTGGCTAAAGCTGTTCCTGCGGCTGCAGAATCGGTCGTAAAATCGTCTGCAGATTGAGTTTTAATAAAGCCTATATTTTTTAATTGCGTTAATGTTAGCTCTCCTTTATTAGCCAAAGTTGCTGCCGATATTTGAGATAATCCATTGCCATCTCCTATTAATAATATTACATTTTTTACTTTTTTATTTGCCCCATCTAATTTAAAAGTTGGCTTATATACTGGCGATTTTAATGTGAAATTTTTGCGGTTTTTTTCTAAACTATTCACGTAATTACTACACCTATTTGGCATATCTGTATTAATAACGTTAACACCTAAATCTATAAAAGTACGCCACGCTGTTTTAGAGTCTGGAGTTGCCCAAAACCTAAAGGGTTTATTGTATTTTTTTGCGATTTTAATTACAGAATCTACGCGCCTATAATCTGTATGTGTTAAACGCCCTTTACCTCCCCATTTTGAAAAATCTTTAAAACTTGTGCTTACCATAGCTACTTTTTTAAGATTTTCTGGAGATAGCTTTTCATTTAAATTTTGATGATCGAAATAAATAAAATCCGGGTAATTTTTATAGTATTTACTAGCTGGCCTGCTGCCTGAAATTATAATTTTAATATTTGGGTGTTTTACAATGCTTGGGTATTCATTTAAAACAGAAATAATTTTGGTTAATGTTTTTTCGGCGTTTTGCTTAACATCTAAAAACAAATTTAAATTAGTAATATTACTGTTGTGGTTTGCTACGGCATTTTTTAACGGATTAAGGTATAATTTTTTTAAAGTGTTTTTTTTATTTATTTCTGCCTTGGTATGCGCTACCATTAAAGAATCGTTAACTAAAAAAATGTCGGCTTCAATGCTATTTAACCCATTAGAAAAAGCAACCCAAAACGGTACATTTTGTAAATAATCGTTATGACTATGAATTAAAACCGAATTACTATTTTGTGCAAAACCTTTACAGGTTATTACAATACTAAAAACAACTAAAAGTGTATTTATTAATTTACTCATAAAATATTAATTTTAAAAAAGTGCTGGTAGTAAATACCAGCACTTTTTACTCATGAAACTTAAACTACTAAATGCTATTTACCAGTTTATATTTTGAGGAATACCTGAAGATTCTATAACCTCAACAGGTATTGGCCAAACGTGCATATAGCTAGCATCAAAACTTCTGGCCGCTCTTACTTCTTCTACACTATAGCTAGAATAGGGATCGGATTTATCTGTATGAATTCTACCATAAGAAGGTTGACTATAGGTTGACTCTGCATCTCCCCAACGTACTAAATCGAAATGTCTATTAGCAAACTCGCCTGCAAACTCTACTCTTCTTTCATTCTTTAAATTTTCAAGTGTTGCCCCTGTTATGGCATTTAAACCTGCTCGGTCTCTCACTAAGTTTAAAGGTTCATCACCATCTAATCCTTGCATAATTAATGCTTCGGCTTTCATTAATAAAATTTCTGAATAACGCATTAATGGCACATTATAAATAGTTCCTGGGTTATTACCATTTGAATTGATGTAAACACCTACTGGGTCTTCAAAACCATATTCGTACATGTATTTATTAAACTGAAATCCTGATAATGAATTTTCTGATTGATACGCTCTTGTTTCTCCAAAAAATTCGAATTCGTCACCAAATTTTAAAATGGTTACTTCACGGCGTGCATCATCTTCTTCAAAAGCATTATATAAACCTTCGGTAGGTTGGTAATACCCCCAGCCATTGTATAAACCCCAGCCTGTGTTTTCTAACATAACACCTGGTAATTTACTACCGTCGTCTACTCCTGAATCTACAGACCATATATACTCCGATGTCCAGTTATTTAAATGGCTATGTAACAATCTGTAGTCTTCCTCTGGATTATCTGTATCTATTAAAGCTCTACCCGAACCTGAATTTGTAACAGCATCACAGTATGTAACTACTTCCTGCCACTTACTATCGTCGTACTGTGCCCAGTATAAATTTGTTTTTGCTATATATGCTAAAGCTGCATCTTTGTGTGCTCTTCCGTAATCGCCAGAGCTGTAAGACGTGTAAAGAGGTAATAATTGAGCAGCTAATTCTAAGTCTTCAATAATTTGCTCATAATTTTCAATAACACTCGCTGGCCTAGAATAAGATCCTGCTTCATCATTCATATTATCTACTGTAACTATAGGCACTCCTCCGTTTAAACCATTATCACCATAAGTGTGTGCTAACCAGAAATAATGAAACCCTCTCATAAAATAAGCTTCTCCTAAATATTGATTTTTTAAATCTTCATCAATATCCATATTAGGCACATTAGCCAACACATCGTTTGCACGACGAATTATTTTATAACATTGTGGATACATCCAGTAAGTATAGCTTTCGGTTCCTGTTGTATTAAAGTTCGCAATATTATCTGCGGTTGCATTAACTCGTCCAGTTATCATATCGTCTGATGCGTTTATGTACCACATAAAACCTCGGCTAAACATATCTTCATCTTTCATGTAATAGTACATGCTATTTACGGCCTCGGTAGCATCTTGTTCGTTTTGCCAAAAGTTACCCGAAGAACTACTTCCTATAGGTTCTAAATTTGTAAATTCATCTGAGCAAGACACTAAAACTATACTTATTATAAGTAGTATTAGTTGTTTTGTTTTATTTATATTTTTTCTCATGATTGCTTTTTAATTTTTATTAAAATGAAAATGATAACCCTCCAGAGATTGTTCTTGATAATGGATATTTACCAATGTCTAAACCAATACCTCCAACTTCTGGATCCATACCGGAATAATTTGTAATTGTAAAAACATTTTCTGCAGAAAGGTATACTCGTAAAGAACTGTTTTCTATTAATTGATTCATAATATCACTTGAAAAAGTATAGCCTAAGTTTACATTTTTTAATCTTAAATATGATGCATCTTCTAAATACCAACTTGAAGCTGTACCAAAGTTTTGATTATTATCTGTAGTTGAAATAATTGGAATATCTATGTTTGTGTTGGTTTCTGTCCAAGCGTTTAACACTCTAGAATCTAGATTATAGCCTTGTGACGATGCATTATAAGCCGTGTACTTATAACCGTTAAAAGCTTTAGCGCCAGATACACCTTGAAACATAACTCCTAAATCGAAGCCTTTATAATCTACATTAAAATTAAAGCTATAGGTTACATCGGGTTGATAAGAACCCATATATACTTTATCGTTATTATCTATTTGTCCATCGTTATTAGTATCTGCAAACTTAAAATCTCCAGGTACTGCGTTAGGTTGAATTAGCTCACCATCGTTAGTGTAAGCGTCAATTTCAGCTTGACTATTAAATATACCCAAGTAAGGCACTAGATAATATGAATATAGTTCTTCTCCAGGAGTTGAACGGTAAGGATAAAGTGTACTACGAACATTGGTACTATGGTCTATATAATTTATTCCACTTTGGTTATAGCCATCTAAATTTACTAGTTCGTTATCTATGAAGCTAGCATTAGCTCTTGCCGAAAAACCAACTTCTCCAAAAGTTTTTCTGTATCCTAAAGACACTTCTAAACCATAATTTTTAACTTCTCCCCCATTTACGTATGCTGCTTCTGTACCTTGATGAAGATCTTCTAACCCTTCAAGAATCATATCTTTTGTTTGCTTTTCGAAATAATCTAAAGTTACCGAGAAACTTCTATTAAAAAATTCGGCATCAATACCAAAATCTAATGACTCTGATGTTTCCCATTTTAAGTCTGGGTTAGATTGTTGCCCTATATAAACACCTCTATCATCTAACTCACCATCTTCACCTATAATTACCGTGGTAGAGTATAATGGCACGTTAAATGAGTAGTAACCAACAGAATTAATATTACCTATTTGACCCCATGAAGCCCTTATTTTTAATTCGTTTACGGCATCTAGATTAAAAAAATCTTCTTTACTAATTCTCCAACCTAAAGAAGCTGATGGGAAAAAATCTGCTTGATTTTGTTCGGCTAAACGAGAACTCTCATCTCTACGGATACTTAATGATGTATAATATTTATTATCAAAGTTATACATAGCTCTACCAACCGCCGATGTTAATGCATCTTCGTAAGCCGTACTGCTATAATTATCTATTTGACTTGCGTTACCTACATATTGATTGTAAGCTTCTTCACTACTAAAACCACTAGCTTGTGTATAAAAATATTCGTAATTTGTTTTTTGTGATGAATACACAGCTGTTACATCTATGTTGTGCTTACCAAAAGATTTTTTATAGTTTAATTGGTTATCCCAAATCCATCTATTTTCATCGGAGTACGATTGGTATAGGTAATTCTCTAAAGTTGTTCTACCTATTTCTGTAATCATTGGATAAAAACGTTTGAATTTTTCACCTTGATAATTGTAACTGTAATTTGTTTTAAAAGTTAAACCTTCTAGAATATCGTATTCTAAATACACATTGGCGTTAATATTATTTACAGGGTTTGTAGTTGTTGGTCTTAAAAGTAAAGCCACAGGATTATATACATCTCCGTAGGCGCCTGCAAATTCTGTTAAATCTTCTGATACAGTACCATGAAAGTTTCCTTCTTCATCGTAAACAGGTGCTGCTGCAGGCATATAAATTGCGTTTATAATAGCTCCTGAATAAGAACTGGTTGTGCTTGTACCCAAAGCATTTGTTCTTGAAAAATATACATTCTCTCCAAGTGTTAATTTATTTGAAAGTTGATGATCTGATTTTAACCTAAACGAATAACGCTCTGACTCTGTTCCAATTAACACACCCTCCTTTTTATTATACCCAAACGAAGTCATGTAATTAGAATGCTCACTACCTCCACTAACATTTGCATTTAAATTATATGTAGCAGCGGTTCTAAAAATTTCATCAATCCAATCTGTGCGCGTTACTTGCCCCCAAGGGTTTAAAGAGGCATCGTGTGCAGATAACCTTTGTGTACCACCATTATCTGCAGCTAGATTATATATATTTGCTTGCTGTTCTGCATTTAAAGCAGATGGTAGATTGGTAGCTGTTTGTAAGCCGCCATAGAAATCTAAATTTACCTTTGGTTTACCTTTAGCGCCCTTTTTAGTGCTAATTACAATAACACCCGAAGCTGCTTGAGCACCATAAATAGCGGCTGCCGCAGCATCTTTTAATATTGATACAGACTCTATATCGTTAGGGTTAATTGCTGGCCCATAATATGGTACACCATCTACAACGGTTAAAGCAGTTTCATCGCTAATAGAACCAAGCCCACGTACTACAATATTTGCACTTTCACTAGGATCTCCTCCTTGTTGTAATACCGTAACACCTGCTACGTTTCCTTGTAAAAAATCGGAGAAATTTGATACTGGTCGCGTAGTAATATCCTCAATAGCATTTACTTGTGAAATTGAGGTAACAATATCGCCCTTTTTAGATGACCCATAACCTATTAGCAACACCTCATTTAACGCACTAATTTCTTCGGTTAAGCTTATTTTTAAATTTTGATTTCCTGAATACGAAACTTCTGTTGTTGCATAACCTATTGAAGATATAACTAAAACACCATCTGAATTATTTAAGGTGATGGTAAAGTTACCATCAAAATCTGTGGCAACTCCATTTAATGGAGTTCCTTTTTCTACTACAGACGCTCCTGGTATAGGCATATTATCTATATTAGAAATTACATTTCCTGATACCGTTACTTGCGAAAAACAATATGTTATTGTTGCAAATAATAATACCAATGTTAAAGTTGTTTTTTTCATTAAAATACATTTTTTGGTTTGTGTCAAATGTATTTTACTGGATTAGCTTTTGGGGGTAAAATTGTTTCAGTAAGGTGTATAATGCGTTCAAATTCGGTGCTTATTTTTACTAAAAAAGATAAATTTTGTTACACTAACATTAGGTTAACATTAGGCTAATCTTACAGAAACAATACAAACTAACAATACTGTGCTTTGAATTCTTTTGGACTACACCCAAAATGCTTTTTAAAAGATCTACCAAAATATTTTGGGTCGTTGTAACCACACTCGAAACTAATTTCTGATATGTTTAAGTTTTTTGATTTTAATAATGTTGCTGCCTTTTGTAAACGAAGTGATGTAATAATGTCTGATGGTGATTTTTGAAGTAACTCTTTAAATAAACGATAACATTTAACTCGAGATATACCCATTTTATATACCAACATTTCAACATTAAATAAAGGGTTTGAGAGTTCGTTTTTTATAATTTCAAGCCCTGATTTTAACAACTTATCGTTTGGAGATAATATTTTAGTTTCTGAGGTTAGAATATTGAAAATTTCTTTTTGTAAACTGGCGTGTAATACTTTATCTTTTTTATTAATTAATGCCGTTATTTTTTTTATTATTAGTTGGTCGCTTGCTGGCATTTGTACTAATACATCAATACCAAAATCTGTTATTTGTTCTTGCATACCATAGGCTATATCTTCAGATATATATAACATTGGTACTTTTACATTTTTTATTAATTTATTTTGTTTTAAAGCATTAAAAAAGCCTACCAATTCCTTTGAAAATTTTGCCTGATAAAACACCATAATATCTACAGAAATTTGATTTAATGCCACTATTAAATCTTCAATACTGTTTTCAAATATCAAATTAAATCCTTTGTTTTCTAATATTTGATTGGCTATGCTATTGTTTTCTTTTTCTGTAAAAATTAATATGGTTTGATTAAATTTATTTTCTTGATTCTGTTTTTCAAAATGTTTCCAGTTTACTATGTTTAATTTTGGAGGTTCGTTTTCTACCAATTCAAAAGGTATAGACATTGTAATGCTTGTTTGGTCCTCAATTTTGTTTTCTAAATTACCTTCTAAATTGCCCAACAATACTTTAACAGATTCAAAATAAGGACTATAACTTAATATATTTTTCAAATTAGCTTTTAAAACAGAACTATTAGTATTTAGTATTATTAAAATATTATTTACTTCGGTAATAATATTTATGTTTAAAGCGCTTCCTGTCTCAATGTACTTTACTGTATCGGTGAAAAAATATTGTAATAACAATCTAAACCTTAAAACATCAATAAAAATCCAACTTTGTATAACTTCAATATTACATTTTAAATTAATATTTTGAAATTGAGCCTGCTTATTTAATTTTGCTACGGTATGCTTTAATAATCTTGGTAGTATAATTGCCGTTTTTTTTACTGGGCCAATATCTTTAATATGATCTAAATAATTCCACTCAGATATTAATTCAACCAACTTCCCCGATTCTTTAATTATTTCTTCTTTTAATAAATTGTTGTTTTCAAACTTGTTTACTTTTTTTATGATTTTAAAAATTGGTTCTTGAAATTGTGATAGTACGAATGTTTTAAATTTTTCAACTTCAAAATCTTCATTTTTTAAATTAGTATGTAGGTTTAAAAGTTTTTCTTTTTGCTCTAATATTTGCCTATTTTTCTTATCTAACTGTATATTAAACAATTGTAAGTCTTGCTTTTGTTTTTCAATAACCTTAGTTCTTAAAAGTATTTGGTTCTCAAGTTTTTGTTCTGTTTTTTTTGCTATTCTATTTTTTATAGTAATTACCAATACAATACCTAAACATAAGGCACCTATTAAAAACCCGTAAAATAATGTTGTTTTATAAAATGGTTTTTTAATAATTAAATTAAGAAATTCTTGTTCAATTTCATTTTCTTTTCTTAAAAGCAAAGTATAAATTCCAGGCTTTAAATTTTTATATACAACTTTTTTAGATTCTGTAATTGGTAACCAGTTTTTGTTTACACCGTCTAGTTTATAAAAATTGTGCGGTTTACTTTTATCTAAAAAACTAATAATTGTAAAATCTAATTCAAGTGAATTAGTATTATAACTCTTTAAAATTTGAGATTTAAAAGTGCTACTACCATCTACCAAGACAGTAACGCTAGAAGATATTTTATTTTCCTTTAAACCATTAGGGTTAAAATAATTTAAGCCATTTACCCCTCCAAAAAACAACAATCCTTTTTTGTCTTGATAATATGCGCCTTCTGAAAACTCTGATGCTTGCCAACCTTCGTTTGGATTATAACCCGTTACCTTGTACGTGCTTTTATTTATGTTTGCAATACCCTTGGTTGTACTTACCCAAAAATGATTTTTATTTTTTAAAATACTGTAAACCATATGACTTGGTAAACCATTTTCCTCAGTTATATTTTTAATTACTTTTTTATTTTCGTTCAATACAGATATTCCCCCTAAAGAAGCAACCCAATAATAATTATTTGTAAGATCTTTATAAACACAATAAATACTATTGCCTAAAAGGTTATTTGATGTTGTTATTTGCTGTATTTTTTCTGTTGAAATGTTATAAATAAAAATGCCATTTTGCTCTGTACCAACAATAATTTCGTTAGCTATTTTTTTTACGTTTCTAATATTTAATTTTGAAAATAACTCTTGCCCATTAAAATGCTCAAATTTATTTTTTTTAAGATTAAATTTGGCTAAACCACCCCAACAGCCAATCCATAATTGATTATTATCATCCTCAAAAACAGAATAATTTCTATTATTAGGAAATAAACCGTTGTCCTCTGCTTTAAAAAATTTGTAATTATTGTTTTTTATTTGAATTAACCCTGCGTAAGTACCCACCCAAATACTACCATCGCTTGCGGTAAAAAGCATACGAATGCGTTCCCAATCTTTATTAACTTTTGCTTCTGCTATTTTAAATTTTTGGTAACATTGTGTGGTAAGATCAAAATAATACAATCCACTATTATAATAACCAAGCCAGATAACTCCATTATTGTCTTTTGTTATAGCTCTTAAAGTTTCGTTGGGTAAATGCGGGAATTTTATTGGGTGTGGTACAACAGTAGCTATATTTTCTGAGCCGCTATAGGCCATACTTAACCCGCCATCTTTTTGGGCTAACCATATATTACCAAATACATCTTGATGAATTTTTTCTACCTCATTACTATTTATACTGTAAGGGTTATATTTATCATGTTTATATTGATTTATGGTTGTATTTAGTACATTATTAGTGTGATTAGGAATTATAAACAAACCATTACGAACTGTAGCAAACCATACATTTCCAAAATCATCATTATAAACATCGTTTACACTAACATTTGGGTATTTATCAAGTAATGTTTTTACAAAATGTTTGTAAGACTTATTTTGCTTGGGATACTTTTTTGTTTTACAAAAACTATTGTTCTTAAATTCGTAATATGTATTATTTACCTTAACTAATATGGTTTTATCATCCGATAAATCCATATTGGTTACAACACCATCAAATTCATAAGTTTTAAAAGTGTTATTTTTAATATATTGGGTTACGTCTCCGTTATTACTAAATATCCAAATATTATCATTTTTATCTTTTTCTAATCTCAATAAATAATTGTGAGGAATAGATTTTGAATTACCTACTTCATGTTTAAATGTTTTTATCGTATAACCATCAAAATAGTTTAGGCCATCCCAGGTTGCTATCCATAAACCTCCATTTGTATCATTTTCTATATCTGAAACAGAATTGTTAGATAAACCATTTTCTGTGATAAAATTTTTAAATTTAATTTGTTGACAATATATTATTGCTGGAATAAAAAAACATGCTAAAAATATGCGAATCATTATTCTTGAGAGATAAAATAAGTGAGAGAAATTATTTTAAGCAAAGTATATATTATGATTTCACTTGTACATTATTTTAACATGAAGATTTTATTAATTTAACGAAACCATTTTTAAAACAAAAAAAGCCAACCAATAAAGGTTGACTTTTCTAATATGTTATTAAATAAATATTTAATTTTTATACTTATCCAGTTTTTCACTATAAGTTTTAACTTTCGCCTTACCTTCTGTAACTGTTGTTTTTAACTTAGATAATTTAGCCTCTGCGTTGGCAATTTTAGCTTCTTTAGCCTTAATTTCTTCAGCAGATAATTTCCCACTTTTTTTAAGCGTTTCTAATTTTGCCTTGGCAGCATCAATTTTTTCGCGTCCGTTAGATATTGTTTGTTCTTTAGCTTCAAAACGTTGCGATTGTTTACTTAATTTGTCTTTTACCTCATTTGCTCTTGCTAAACCAGTTACTTTGTTTTGAGCGTTATTTATTTTATCTGAAGCTTTATCTTTAACAGCTGTTTTAGCGTTTTCTGCTTTTTTATTTACATCGTTACGAACCTCGTTAGCTTTATTCTTAGCTTCGCTTAATTTTTCATCTTTTTTAGCATTGAGCTCTTTTTTTGCACTTTCTTTTTTACTGTTAATAGCTTCTTTTTTGTTTTCCTTTACACTTTTAACTTCCTTTTTTAAAGCTTCCTTGCTAGTACTTTGTGCATAAAGCGCTTGGTTTAATGAAAAAGCCACAAATAAAACAGCTATAATTAATCTTGATATTGATTTCATCTTTTACTTTCTGTTTAAATATTATCCAATTCGTTTAAAGCTTCCTCTAATTCTTTTGCTTCTTGTTCCACTTTTTCGTTCACCTCCTCTACTTCTGCCTCAACAGCATCAATATCATCAGATACTGCTTCTACAGTTTCTTTTGCTGTTTCTGTTACTTCAACCGAAGTTTCTTCTTTAATATCGGCCGAATTTTCAGAAGTTTTTGCATCCCTACAAGACCACATAAAAGCTACGCAAACAATAAGTAATACTTTAATTTGATTTTTCATTATTAATATTTTAGTTTATTTATATAGTTTAAAGATAAATTAAAAATTATAGAATTCAATTATTTGAATGCTTCTTTCAATAGTTTTATATTTGCGTCCTTATTTAAGACGTATACTTTATGAAGATTTCATACAATTGGCTAAAACAATTTTTAAACATTGATTGGACTGCAGAAAAAACTGGTGAATTATTAACCGATTTAGGTTTAGAAGTTGAAGGTATTAATGCCTATCAATCTGTAAAAGGAGGACTTGAAGGTGTTGTTATTGGAGAAGTTTTAACTTGTAAAAAACATCCAAATGCCGATAAATTAAATATTACAACTGTAAATATTGGTACCGATACGCCTGTACAAATTGTTTGTGGTGCGCCAAATGTTGCTGCAGGACAAAAAGTACCTGTTGCTACTATTGGTACAACTTTATATACTGAAGAAGGTGAAGCTTGGACCATTAAAAAAGGTAAAATAAGAGGAGAAGAAAGCTTTGGCATGATTTGCGCCGAAGACGAATTAGGCTTAGGTAAATCGCATGATGGAATCATGGTTTTAAACAATGATTTAATTCCTGGTACACCTGCTGCCGAAATATTTGAAATTGAAAACGATCAAGTTTTCGAAATTGGTTTAACACCAAACCGTGCAGATGCTATGAGCCACTGGGGGGTTGCGCGAGATTTAAAAGCGGGATTACTTCAAAAAGATGTTAATTTAGAACTTATAACACCATCTATTAGTGCATTTCATGTAGATAATAGAACGTTAAAAATTGATGTTGAAGTTTTAAATAATGAATTAGCGCCACGCTATTGCGGTGTAACAATTTCTGGATTAAAAATAAAAGAATCGCCAAAGTGGTTACAACACCGTTTAAAGTCTATTGGCTTAGCTCCCATAAACAATGTAGTTGATGCCACAAACTACGTTTTACACGAACTAGGGCAACCTTTACATGCATTTGATGCTGCAAAAATAGCAGGTAATAAAGTAGAAGTAAAAACATTACCAACAGGAACTAAATTTGTTACTTTAGATGGAGTCGAAAGAGAGCTTCATGAAGATGATTTAATGATTTGTGATGCCGAAAAACCTATGTGTATTGCCGGTGTTTTTGGTGGATTAGATTCTGGTGTTACAGAGCACACAACTAGTATTTTTTTAGAAAGCGCTTACTTTAATCCTGTTAGCGTTCGAAAAACTGCTAAACGCCATGGTTTAAACACAGATGCCTCATTTAGGTTCGAGCGCGGTATAGATGCAAACACTACACAATATGCCTTAAAACGCGCTGCGCTTTTAATTAAAGAATTGGCTGGTGGAGAAATTACCTGCGATGTCCTAGATTTTTATCCTAAAAAAATTCAAGATTTTGAAGTAAGGCTTAGTTTTGACAATGTAACGAAATTAATTGGTGAAGAAATTTCAAAAGAAACCATCAAACGTATATTATCCTCTTTAGAAATTAAAGTAAATAATGTTACCGAAGCTGGTTTAGGTTTAACTGTTCCTGCTTACAGAAACGATGTACAGCGTGAAGCTGATATCATCGAAGAAATTTTACGTGTATATGGCTATAATAATGTTGGTAACTCAAAAAAACTGAATGCATCTATTGCTAGTACAACAAGGTTTGAAGATTACAAAATACAAAATGTAGTTGGTACGCAATTAGCCTCTAAAGGCTATTATGAAATTATGACCAACTCACTTACCACGCCAGAATACGTAAGTCTAATCGATCAACTTAAGGAAGAACACAATATTACAATGCTTAACCCGCTAAGCAACGATTTATCTGTATTACGCCAATCGATGCTGTTTTCTGGTTTAGAAGCTATTTCGTTTAATATTAACCGAAAACGTGCCGACTTAAAACTTTTTGAATTTGGTAAAACCTATCACGATTTTAACGGCACTCGCGAAGAACAAAAACATTTAGCTATTTATGTAACAGGTAATCAATCTCATGAAAGTTGGTTATCCTCTAACAGAAAAAGTGAATTCTTCTACTTAAAAGGTACTATTGCTACTATTTTAACACGCTTAGGTATATCTAAATTTAACGAGTCTGTAACTAAAAACGAATTATTAAGTGAAGGATTAAACTTAGGTTTAGGTAAAAACAAATTTGTAGATTTTGGCTTAGTTAAAAAATCTGTTTTAAAACATTTTGATATTTCTCAAGATGTATTGTATGCCGATTTTAATTGGGATACTATTTTAGAGTTTGTAAAACACAACAAAATTGTTTATCAACCTATTACTAAATTCCCAGAAGTAAAGCGTGATTTTGCATTGTTATTGGATGATAGCGTTACTTTTGATTCGATTAACACCATTGCTAAAAAAACTGAAAAACAGCTGCTTAAAAGTGTGAATTTATTTGATGTATACCAAGGTAAAAATTTACCTGCCGGTAAAAAAAGTTATGCGGTTAGCTTTACATTACAAGATGATAAAAAAACCTTAACCGATAAGCAAATAGACAAAATAATGAACAAACTCAAGCAAAACTTTGAGAACCAATTAGGTGCTGAACTTAGATAGTTTTACATGAAAAAGATTTTTATTTTAATTGCTGTTTGTTTTATTTTTTTTGCCAACTATGTAAATGCACAAAATAAACTTTATGAAATAGACCAAGATTCGTCTTCAGTTTGGGGTTTATTTAAATATGACGTTAATACCACTTGGCACGGTGTTAAATATGCTTTTACAAAACCAGTAACATGGAAAGGTAAAGATTTTGCAAAGCTTGGCGGCTTAGTTGCTGGAACCGCTATTTTATCTTTAGCAGATGAAAGCGTTAACGAATTTGCACAAAGACAAGTATCGGACTTTCCTGGTATAGTTCGAGATTTTGGCTGGTATTTTGGTAGCCCACAAAATTACTTTATGGCCAATGCTGGTTTATACGGTTTTGGGTTATTAACAAAAAACGAAAAAGTAAGATATACTAGTGTTTTAATTATTTCGTCATCGGTTACTACTGGTTTTTTACAATCATTAGCAAAAAATGCCTTTGGTAGAGCACGACCAGGTACGGATTTAGGGCCATATAACTTCAAGCCTTTTTCAAGTGAAGGAGGACAACATTCTTTTCCTTCTGGACATACTGTTTTATCTATCACTATGGCTCATGCCATTGCTAAACAATTTAAAAATCCGTGGGTAAAATCTGGAATATATACCATAGGGGCAATTCCACCTATTTCTAGGTTAATTGACAATGCCCATTGGCTAACAGATATTGCTTTTAGCACGGTAGTAAGTATTATTGTAGTAGATACTATAGATGCTTTTTTAAAGCGAAATAACGCCTATAATTTACACCAAAAACCTAAAAACATAAGTTGGAATATTACTTTTGGAGGTAACAAAATTGGTTTAGTAGGAACTTTCTAACAAAAAAATATGTTAATCCTGATTTTTTTTAATTAAAATCAGGATTTTTTTCTTAAATTTAAAGGTAATCCAATTAAAACTAAACGTCATGTCAAACTACATTAAAGTATTTTCCGGAAATTTTATCGATGTGCAACGCATTTTTAGCGAACTAGAAAAAGAAAGCATTTGTGCAGTAATTAAAGATGAGTCAGAATCTGGCCGATTAGCCGGTTTCGGTTCTTCTATACTTGGTTTTCAAGAAATTCATGTACACAAAGACGAATTAGACCGTGCAATTTTAACTGTTGAAAAAATTGCATCAGAAGAATTTCAAGATTAAATTTCAAATATTATACACTATACATTTTATCGCGTAATTCTTTTATTTTTTTGTCCTGCATGTACTCATCAAAAGTAGTGTAACGATCTATTATACCATTTGGTGTTAATTCTATTACACGGTTTGCCACGGTTTGCGCAAACTCATGGTCGTGTGTGGTAAATAAAATAGTGCCTTTAAAGTTTTTTAATGAGTTATTAAAAGCAGTAATACTTTCTAGGTCAAGGTGGTTTGTTGGTTCATCTAACATTAAAACATTAGCTCTTACCATCATCATTCTACTTAACATACAACGTACTTTTTCTCCACCAGAAAGTACGTTTGATTTTTTTAGAGCCTCTTCTCCACTAAAAATCATTTTACCTAAAAATCCACGAATATAAACTTCTTCTCGTTCTTCTTCGGTTTGTGCCCATTGGCGTAACCAATCTACTAAACTTAAATCGTTTTCAAAATATTCACTGTTATCTAAAGGTAAATACGATTGTGTGGTTGTTACACCCCATGCAAATTTTCCAGAATCGGCTTTTTCGTTATCATTTATAATTTGATAAAATGCTGTGGTTGCTCTTGAATCTCTAGAAAACACAACTACTTTATCTCCTTTTTGAAGATTTAAATCTATATTTTTAAATAGTAATTCACCATCAATTGAAGCTTCTAAACCTTCAATATTTAAAATTTGATCTCCTGCTTCGCGCTCACGTTCAAAAATAATAGCTGGATAACGGCGACTAGTTGGCCTTATATCTTCAATATTAAGCTTATCAATCATCTTTTTTCTACTAGTTGCTTGTTTACTTTTAGCAACGTTAGCTGAAAAACGACGAATAAATTCTTCCAATTCTTTCTTTTTCTCTTCGGCTTTTTTGTTTTGTTGTGCACGTTGTCTCGCTGCTAATTGCGAAGATTCGTACCAAAATGTGTAATTACCCGAGTAGTGATTGATTTTTCCAAAATCGATGTCAGAAATATGTGTACAAACAGCATCTAGAAAGTGACGGTCGTGCGATACTACAATAACACATTTGTGGTAGTTTGCTAAAAAGTTTTCTAACCAAGAAATAGTTTCATAATCTAAATCGTTGGTAGGTTCATCCATAATTAATACATCTGGACTACCAAATAAGGCTTGGGCTAATAATACTCTTACTTTTTGCTTCCCATCTAAATCGTTCATTAAGGTATAATGAAACTCTTCTTTAATACCTAAATTTGATAACATTGCTGCAGCATCGCTATCGGCATTCCAGCCATTCATTTCTTCAAATTCTACTTGTAATTCTCCAATTTTTTCGGCATTTTCATCGGTATAATCTGCATAAAGCGCATCAATCTGAGATTTTATTTTAAATAATGGCTTGTTTCCCATTAAAACAGTTTCTAAAACCGTATGCTCATCATATAAATTATGATTTTGCTCTAGTACAGACATACGTTTACCAGCTTCTAAATGTACTTGTCCGGAAGTCGCTTCCATTTTACCAGATAGTATTTTTAAAAACGTAGATTTTCCAGAACCATTGGCCCCAATAATACCATAACAATTACCATTAGTAAATGTTGTATTTACTTCGTCAAAAAGTATACGTTTGCCAAATTGAACAGAAAGATTAGAAACTGATAACATATAAAAATAAATTTTTGCAAAAGTATAAAATTGTATTGGTTTGCTGAAAATTACTTGAAACCTTTTTACATTTATTTACTAGCTTCAAAATATAATTGCTTAATATTTAACAACGCATTAACAAGAGTTTAGTATTACAAAAGCTACATTTGTTTACAAATTTATTTTATTGCAAAAAAATTACGCTCTCGATACATTTATGAAATGGTTAGTTCCCTTAACTTTTATTACACTTTCTTTTTTGAGTTGTAAAAACGACTCGAAGGAAGAAAACTATGCATACGTTGGGGGAGAAATAATAAACCCCATGACAAACTTTGTTGTTTTAACTAAAGACAAAGTGATAATTGATACGGTTAAATTAGACTCAAAAAACCGATTTTTATACAAAGTTAATAACTTAAACCCTGGTTTTTATACATTTAGACATGGCGGTGAATTTCAAAATATGCTTTTAGAACCTAAGGATAGTTTGTTACTAAGATTAAACACTTTAGAGTTTGACGAGTCGCTAGTTTTTTCTGGTATTGGTAATAAAAAGAACAATTACTTTATTGATTGTTTTTTAGATCATGAAAAACAAGAAAAATACATATTTAAAATATGCCAGCTAAAACCAGAGAATTATTTAAAGCATATTGACTCTTTAAATGAAATAAAAATAAATAAATTAGAAAAATTTAATAAAAAATATAAACCTACAGAGCTATTTAATAAAATAGCTAAAGCCAATATTAATTTTGATTATTACACAAATAAAGAAGTTTATCCTTTTATTCATTATGGCCGAAATAAAAAAGCTATTTTAGAATCATTACCTGAAGATTTTTACGATTACAGAAAAAATATTGATTATAACGATACTTTTTTTAGTAAATACCAAAATTATAATGTGTTTTTAAGAAAAAATATCAGCAACATTTCCTTAAACATTCACTACTCGCATTCTGATGATAAAAATTTTAAACGTAAATCGTTATGCTATAATTTAGATAAACTTAACTTAATTGATAGTTTAGTAACCAATACAAGTATAAAAGATGACCTGCTGTATTATTTTACAATGGATTATGTTTCAAAAAATCAAGATATTGAAGATAACAAGGTTGTTTTAAATTCGTACTTAGCAAAAAGTAAAGATGATAAAGGAAAAGAGGTAATTGAGCGTATTATAGCCTCTATTGATAGGTTAAAAACAGGAAAAAAACTTCCGGATTTCAATGTTTTAGATTATGGTGAAAACAATTACAACGTAGCCTCTTTAATAAATAACAATACAGTAATATCGTTTTGGTCTCAGTCTTACTACAAACATTTTAAGGACAGCCATAAACGTATTAAAGAATTACAGAAAAAATACCCAGAAATTAATTTTGTTAGAATAAACACCGATAATCTTTCGGCAACCCGATCTAAAAAACTGCTTAAAAATCATAACTATAGTTTTAAAAACGAGTATACACTAGAAAACCCTTTGTCTGCTAAAGAAACTCTAGCAATTTACCCGGTAACTAAAACCTTTATTGTTGACAAAAACAATAATATTGTAAGTAGCAACTCTAATCTTTTTTCTTTAAGATTTGAAAAAGAGCTACTTGGTTTAATAAATAAATAAAAGCTTATTTTTTTATAATTTATAATGCTTAATTAAAAGCTTTTCGTAAGCTTTATCTGAAAGTAAAAATTTAAGCACTATTGAAAATTTCTGCATAAAGGCTCCTACTTTATAATGAATTTTTGGAGACTTATTTTCTATTATTTTTTTAACAGCTTTTGCAACCTCAATTGGGTCATCACTATTATCTACATCATCATCAATATCTTGTAAAACCGAAGGGTATAATTTATAAGGCGACGTTTTTAAAGCCGGAGCATGATAACGCCCTGCAGCTATATTTGTAGCAAAATCACCTGGCGCTAAATTCGCCATTTTAATATTAAAGTCTTTTAGTTCTATTCTAAAAGCTTCTGTAATTAATGAAAAAGCACCTTTACTGGCACTATAAACACCCCTGTAAGGCAATCCCATATAACCTGCAATAGATGTAACATTAATGATTAAACCTGAATATTGCTTACGCATTTGTGGTAACACCGCTTTAATTACATTTATTGGACCGAAAAAATTAGTATCAAAATTGTTTCGTATTTCAGCTTCAGGTATTTCTTCTATTGGCCCCGTAATGCCAACACCAGCATTGTTAATTAAAACATCAATTTTATTTTCTTTCTCAATTACTTGCGCTATACAACTGTTAATAGTATTCACACTTTTAACATCTAGCTGCAAAATAGGAAACTTACTTTTTTTGTATTTTTCTGGGCTTCTACTGGTTCCGTAAACCACATAATTATTTTCTAATAAAAACTCGCCAATGGCTTTTCCAATTCCAGAAGAACCACCTGTAATTAAAACAACTTTAGACATTTAATAAAAATTTATAGCTTAAAGATAAGAAAGAAATACTTACAATTGGGCATAAAAAAAGGCAAGCTACCTACATCACACCGCTACGACCATTTACCTTTGCTTCGTTCCCGACCTGGAGGATTCAACAGGAGCTGGTTGTGTAGGACTTGCCGGGTGCAAATATACAATCTTTTAAAAATATCACAATGATTTTTTTAACCGATTTTAAATAAATATCTTGCTTTAAAATTTAAGTAAAACATGACACGCTACAATTACCTAACAATCATAATTTTATCGCTTGTTTTAACATCTTGCGGATCAAAATCTAATAATAAAAAAAGCTATTTTTCTATAGAAACTAATGCTAAAAAAGGCAATATTTCTAATAACGAAACGCTAAAACTGTCAATTTCTAACAAAAAAAACATTAAAATTGATTCGGTTAGTTATACTCTAGATGGAAAAATAATTAATGAATCTACAGATTTAAATAATTTTAAATTAGGAAAACAAACTGTTGAAGCTACTGTTTACTTTAATAGCGAAAAACAAACCACAACAACACCTGTTACTATATTAAATAGCGAACTTCCTAAAGTTTATAAGTATAAAATTGTAAACGAGTATCCTCATGATATAACGTCTTACACACAAGGTTTAGAGTTTTTTAATGATACACTTTACGAAAGTACAGGGCAATATAAAGAATCGAAGCTACGCAAAGTTGACTATAAAACTGGTGAAGTTATAAAGAATATAAACTTAGCTAATGAATATTTTGGTGAAGGCTTAACCATATTAAACAATAAAGTATACCAACTTACCTGGCAAAAAGGCACTGGTTTTGTTTATAATGTTGATACTTTTGAAAAACTAAGCAGCTTTAAATACGGAAATAGTAAAGAAGGTTGGGGTTTATGTAACAACGATACTACTTTATATAAAAGTGATGGAAGTGAAAAAATTTGGTTACTAAACCCAGAAACCCTTGCGGAAGAAAGTTTTATACAAGTATACACCAACAAAGGTAAAATTGTGGGTATTAATGAAATGGAATGGATAAACGGTAAAATTTATGCCAATCGTTACCAAAAAGATGGTGTTGCCATTATTAATCCTGTGAACGGTGCTATTGAAGCTGTTATTGACTTTTCTCCGTTAAAAAAACTAGTAACCCAACACGATGGTCTAGATGTTTTAAACGGTATTGCCTATAACCCTAAAACCAATACTATTTTTGTAACCGGAAAACGTTGGGATAAATTATTTGAAGTTGAAATTATAGAATAGTTAAAATAGAATAACTTAACTCATGCTTCAAACCAGACATTTCAATTTATGCGAGCATAGTAAAAGGAGTTTGAAACATGGAATTACTTGTGGATTAACTAATAAAAAACCGGATTTTATAGAATTTTGCCCGAATATAAAATTTACTGAAGCTTTTAATAATTCCTATAAATCCTTAAATAGTGACATAAAAATAGCTCGAAAAGGTAAAATAGTAGCCTACATAAAATTTGCACTATTAATTATTATCGGTCTATTTGTAATTTTAAAAAGTTACTATTTATTAATTGAAGCAAACACCCGAGATTATTCCAGATCTGGTTATCATTATTTTAAGTTAGCTATTTTAGTTTTAATTTTAGGTTCTGCAATTGTAAAACTAGGATTTATAAGTCTTTCTAATTATATAAAACCACTTAGAGAGCTAAAGTTTGAAAAGAAAGAAATAGATTTAATTCTTAGAAAATACAATAAATATAAAAGCACTAAACTTTAAACCAATTTTCGGTAATTTTTTGTTCAGTATTTAAATTACTATTGTGTATATACTCGTTTTTAGTAGCGTTATAAGTATAATCTTCACCCCAAATTTTATAATTTTCGGCAACTTGTTTAATAGCATCGCAAATAAACTCAATTTCGGCATTCGTCATGGTTGGGTGTACAGACATTCTAATCCAACCTGGGCGTTCAATTAAACAACCTTCTAATATTTTTTGTTCTATAGCTTTTGATGTGTTTTGGTCTACATGCAACAAATAATGGCCGTAGGTTCCAGCACAAGAACAACCACCACGCGTTTGCACTCCAAAACGATCGTTTAAAAGCTTCACTATTAAATTAAAGTGTACACCTTCTAAATAAAACGAAAATACACCGAGTCTTTCTTTATTGTTAGGTGCGAGAATATTTAGGTTATTAATTTTAGACAATTTCTGAAAAACCAAATCGTTAATTTCGTGCTCTCTTGCTAAAATATTTTCTACACCCATTTGCTCTTTTAATTGAATTGAAAGTGCAATTTTTATAGCTTGTAAAAATCCTGGTGTACCGCCATCTTCTCGCGTTTCAATATCATCAATATAATCATGATCGCCCCAAGGGTTGGTGTAATTTACAGTGCCTCCTCCCGGATTATCGGGTACCAAATTTTTATATAATTTTTTATTGAATATTAATACGCCTGAAGTACCTGGGCCACCTAAAAATTTATGAGGCGAAAACGTAACAGCGTCTAAATATTCCTCTTCATTTTCAGGATGCATGTTTATATTTACATAAGGCGCAGAACATGCAAAATCCACGAAACACAACCCGTTATTTTGATGCATTATTTTCGCGACTTCATGATAATTTGTTTGAATACCAGTAACATTAGAGCAAGCCGTTATAGCTGCTATTTTAATTGGTGTATTTTGATGCTCAACTAATAATTTTTCAAGATTATCTATGCAAGGTAAACCTTCGTCGTTACAAGGTATTACTTTAACTCTAGCAATGGTTTCTAGCCAACTTGTTTGGTTGGAATGATGCTCCATATGTGACACAAAAATAATAGGGCGTTTTTCTTCTGGGACTTCGGTATTATCTTTTAAATTTTCATTTAATTTTATCCCTAAAATACGCTGAAACTTGTTGATTGCTCCCGTCATTCCGGTACCAACAGTTATTAAAACATCGTCTTTAGATGCATTAACGTGTTTCTTAATTATGTTTCTAGCATCATGATAAGCCAAAGTCATGGTAGAACCCGTTATTGAAGTTTCGGTGTGCGTATTTGCAACAAACGGCCCTATATCCTTTACCAATTTATCTTCTATTGGGCGATACAGTCTACCGCTTGCGGTCCAATCGGCGTAAATAATTTTTTTTCTTCCGTAAGGCGAATCAAAATAGGAATCTACACCAACAACATGTTCTCTAAATTTTGAGAAATATTGTTCTAAGTTAGTTAAGTTTGAAACCATAACTTCCTGAATTATTTTTAAAACTCTCTAAACCACATTCTAAAAATTTAGCATATTCAATTTCATCTGGGGTGTAACCAACGGGTTCATTTAAAATTTTTGTACCATCGCTATTAAGTAAAACATAATATGGTTGAGAATTTGTTTGAAAAAATTGAGTTTGAAAATGAGCCCATTTATGTCCATAATTCTTTAAAGTTCGAATTCCACCATCTACTCTACTCACTTCAATTTGTTCATTGTCTGGCAATTCTTTTTTATCATCTACATAAAGAGATATTAAAACATAATCATTCCTTAAATAATTATCTACACTTTTTTTAGACCATACATGCTCTTCCATCTTTCTACAATTTACACAAGCGTAACCAGTAAAATCTAACATTACAGGTTTATTTACTTTTTGGGCATAAGCAATTCCTGTTTTTAAATCTTTAAAGCATTCTAAATTATTAGGGCAATCATTTGGGTAGAAAAAACTGTAACCAACAGGAGGCGCTAAACCACTTAATAATGTTAAAGAAGAAAATGTATTGGTTTCTTTATTAACGCGAAATCCAGATGCTAAATATATTACAAACGAGGCAACTAAAATGCCTCCTGAAATTCTAGAAAATGATAACTTTAATAAAGGGGAATCGTGAGGGAATTTAATTTTACCAAATAAATACAAGGCTAATCCTGCAAAAATTATAATCCAGATTATTAAAAATGGTTCTATTTTTAAAATACCCCAATGTTGAACCAAATCTGCATTTGATAAGAATTTGAAAGCCAAAGCTAATTCTAAAAACCCTAAAATAACTTTTGTTGTATTTAACCAACCACCAGATTTTGGCAATGCATTTAACATGTTAGGAAACATTGCAAATAAAGCAAATGGTAATCCTAAAGATACCCCAAAACCTGCCATTCCTGCTGTAAGTTGCCATGCTCCCCCATCTGAAGATAGCGATCCTGCTAAAAGTGACCCTAAAATTGGGCCTGTACATGAAAACGACACAATGGCAAGCGTTAATGCCATAAAAAAGATTCCTATTAATCCTCCAGAATTTTCTCCTTGGGTGGTTTTATTTGTCCAGCTTGCTGGAAGTGTTAATTCGTAGTAACCAAAAAACGAAAAGGCAAAAAAGATGAAGATGACAAAAAAGATAACATTTAGCCAAACATTTGTTGAAATTTCGTTTAATATGTCTGGGTTAACTGAATCTAGTAAATGAAATGGAACACTTAACAATATGTAAACTGCAAAAATAAAGAAACCATAAAGCAATGCTTTAGAGATTCCTGAAGCTTTAGTTTGTCCGCTTTTTTTTGTAAAAAAGCTTACTGTTAAAGGAATCATTGGAAATACACATGGTGTTAATAAAGCTAATAAACCGCCTAAAAAACCTAAACCAAAAATACTCCATAAAGATTTATTGCTTTCTTCTGAAGTTGACTTTATCTCTACATCACAATTATTATCAGCCTTTGTTATATTGTTTATAGATAAGCCATAAAGAGATTGATTTAACTCTGAATTGTTGACTAATTTCTCAATATCATTTTTTTTTTCTACTGAAACACTATCACTGCTTAAATAAAAAACTAATTCTACTTCATTTGGTGGCAAACAACGCTTATCGTCGCAAACCATAAATTCTACCACACCTTTAATTGATTCAATATCAGAATTTAACAAAGCTACTTTTTGAGTAAATATTGCACTATTTTCAAAGAATTTAATTTTCATTTGAAATATAGGGTCATCAATAGTATGGCCCTCTTCTTCAGTAGTCTTTTCAGCTAATTGATAATTTTCAGCTTTATCTATATAGTTAAAAGAAGTTGGTATCGGTCCCCCATCGGGAACAGATTGAGAATACAAATGCCAACCTGTTTCAATAGTAGCAATAGATATAAGTTTATATTCGGTATCTGAAAGTTTTTCAACCGAAGTACTCCACTTTACCGGATTTAAAATTTGAGAAAATCCGTTAAATCCAATTAAAAATAATAAAGCTAATAGTAATTTATGTTTCATGTTAAGGGCTTAAATATATTTCAATATAAAATTTTTGCTTTAAATGCACTTTTAAATTCTCATAATATTCTTTTCAATCATAAATTTTTAAAAAAAATAGAGCATTATAAATGTGGTAAAATTAATGTTTTTGACTCATATAAAACGTTATAATTTCCTTAAAACGGTTTAAATGAATATGGTTTAATTTTCATGATAATTTAATTTAACACTGTTTTTTTGTTAAAATCTTCCTCGTTGAGTTATTTTTTTTCAAATATGACAAATGTCATAATTCACCTTTCACATAATAATGACCTTTGAACCATAATTAAAAAACAATCCAATATGACCTATTTAGCATCATCGAAAATAAAATTCGCAGTATGTATTTTATTTTCATTTATTTCCAGTTTAATGTTCTCTCAAGAATACCAATTAGATAGTGCATCTACCTTAAGCGTTTATGGTACTTCTAGCCTACACGACTGGCATATTACTACAACATCGTATAGCGGAAGTATTAGTTTTACTAATGTAAATACTGGTGAAATTAAAACTTGTAATGTTACAATTCCTACTGAAACTTTAAAAAGTGGCAAATCTGCAATGGATAAAAATACTTATAAAGCTTTACAAACTAACAAGTATAAAAATATAAGTTTTACACTTACTAAAGCAGATAATGCTACAGTAACATCTGAAGGGAACTTTAGTATAAAAGCTACAGGTAATTTAACCATAGCTGGAACAAAAAAATTGATAACTCTAAATTTAAATGTAATTGCATCTCAAAACCAAATCAAGCTAACGGGAGAAAAAACTTTTAAAATGAGTGAGTTTAATATTGAGCCACCTACTGCATTATTTGGTACAGTTACCACTGGCGATGAAATTACCATAAAATTTAATTCAATTTTTAAATAAAATATTATTAAAACAACCTTAAAATTATATAATCATGATATCAAAATTTAAAACATCAATCACATTATTAGTTGTGCTACTAAGTTTTAGTTTATTTGCACAAAACAGACAATTAGATAATTACAGACAACCAGATAAAAACGGTGTAAATGTATTTGAAGCTCCAAAAGACAGCGATTCAACCTTTGATGGCGTTAAAGTTCGAGTTGGAGGTTCTTCCACACTACAATTTCAAGCTATAGACCACGAGAACTCTGGAGTTACCGAATTAGCAGAAATTGGATACAACATTAATTTAGCCACTGCTAACTTAGATTTAGATGTTGCTTTATACGACGGAGTTAGAATGCACTTAAGAACTTATTTATCTTCAAGACACCACAACGAACCATATGTTAAAGGTGGATACTTTCAAATAGATAAATTGGAATTTATAAGTGAAGGCTTTTTAGAAGATTTTATGAAGAATGTTACCATTAAAATTGGACATATGGAAACCAATTACGGTGATGCACATTTTAGAAGAACAGATAATGCTCAAGCCATTTTTAACCCTTTTGTTGGTAACTTAATTATGGATGCGTTTACAACCGAAGTTGGTGCCGAATTCTATTACAACACACACAAAGGTTTGTTTGCCATGGTTGGTTTTACAAACGGTAAATTAAACCAATCTGTTGAAGAATCTGATGGAGATACAGGTGGAGCTTCATTTATAGCCAAATTA
The DNA here is from genome assembly GCF_020523925.1 of Neotamlana laminarinivorans. Lineage (GTDB taxonomy): Bacteria > Bacteroidota > Bacteroidia > Flavobacteriales > Flavobacteriaceae > Neotamlana > Neotamlana laminarinivorans. The sequence continues at coordinate 880,043 of NZ_JAJAPW010000001.1, forward strand.
GGATACGATAAGCAATTAAACGACGATTTAAGACTTAGATTAACAGGATCTGTATACAATACAGGTTATGTTCCTAACTCTTACTTATATGCTGCTGACAGAGCGGGATCTAGATATTATAATGTTTTACAAGCTGCCGATGCAACAAGCGATAATTTTAGATCTGGACGTTATAACCCCGCATTTGGTAATAAAGTTACTGCTATAATGATTAATCCTTTTGTTAAATACAACGGTTTAGAGTTCTTTGGAACCTTTGAAACTTCAAGCGGAAACTCTATAGGTGCAGAAGAAAGAACGGCAACACAATTAGCCGGAGAATTGATTTATAGATTTGGTAAAAACGAAAATCTATTTGTTGGAGCAAGATATAACACTGTTGAGGCAGACGATACTAGTGGTGAAGATATAACCATTAACAGAACACAACTTGGTGCTGGTTGGTTTATGACAAAAAACATATTAATGAAAGCAGAATACGTTAATCAAACATATGATGGCTTTACATCTGGAAGCCTTTACGACGATTCCAAGTTTAATGGCCTTATGCTAGAAGCCGTAATAAGCTTTTAAATTCAACCATAATTGAATAAAACCTTACATTAAAATGGTTGTTGTTTAACAAACTATTTTAATGTAAGGTTTTTAATTTTTTAAACTTAAAATCATGAAAGTTATTATAATATTAATTGCAGCTATTCTTCAATTTAGTTTTATAAACAATCCCATAAATAAAACTAGCGTAAAAATTAACCCAGAAAGCACTTTGATTATTGAGGGTAAAACCAATGTTAACCAATTTTATTGTAACTATAATACTTCAAAATTAAATCATGAAATTCCAGTAAAATTCTTTATTGAAGCAAATCAAAAAGTCGTTTTTAACAATACTATATTAAAACTTAACAACCAGTTATTCGATTGTGGAAACGATATCATGAATAAAGATTTTAGAAACCTTTTAAAATCTAAAAAACATCCAAATATTTCTATTCAATTATTAGAAATTGAAAAAAAATCTAATAAAAAAATAGAAGCAAAACTTAATATTGAATTGGCTGGTGTTAGTAGACTGTTTAAAATACCTGTTATTGTTGAAAATTACGAAAGCAATATTCGTGTTAACGGTAAAATTGAAATTGATATTTTAGAATATAATTTAGAACCACCTAAAAAGCTTTTAGGAATGGTTAAAGTTGATAACACTATTAATGTATTATTCAACCTTTCTCTTACAAAAGGTTAAATAGATTAGTGCACAGGACTTTGAGTACACGGACAATTACTAATACCTTGTAAGAAATCAAAACCTATAGTTACTACATGTGTACCGGAGTTATAGCCAAAAAAATCGTTGGTTGTTAATTGATAGGCATACCCAAAATAAAATTGGGATTTTTTAAATCCTACCATAGGGCCAATATTTAAAGGTTTAAAAATTTGATCGTTTAAAAAACGATACGATACCCCTCCCCATATGTAGTCTTCTCGTCTATTATATTTCCTTACTTTAAAGTTTAAATCGGTACTTGACCTATCATCACTAGCGTAATATTGAAAAAATGCTGATGGCTCAAACTCTAAACCACTTTTTTTGGCGCCTGCGATGGTTAAACCTGTATAAACCTGATAATTCAAAAGCAAATTAGGCTCAAAAACCGTTTCAAAATTATCTAAATCCTTTGGCAAAAGGTTATTAAAGTTTAAACTTAAAAAGTATCCTTTCCATCTAAATAAGGCGCCTACATCAAAATTATGGTTTGTAGTACTTCTATCATCATTTACATAAGGATCAATTGTTGGATTAGTATAAGTTGGATCGAAATTATCAATATTAATTCTAAAGGTGTTTAAATTGTATGAAATACCAAAAGACAAATACATTTTCTCATAATAATCTAGAATTAAGTGATGTGCAAATGAAAATTTAGCACCTTGCTGTATCGTATTTCCATTACTATCATTATATAATGATACACCCAAACCTGATCTATCTGCTATTCGAAAATCTATATATGCAGATTGGTTGTCTGGTGCATCTTTTATACCTACCCATTGTGTTAAACCATTAAGCCTAACTCTTAAATTATCACCAATACCCGCATAAGTTGGAGAGACTACAAAGTTATTGTCAGCCAAATACTGTGTAAATACTGGTAAATTTAACTCCTGAGCGTAGCTTTTTACAATTACTACTAAAAATATATAGGTTATTAGTTTTTTCATAATATTTTATCTGTAAAGGGTAAAATGACCTACAAAATTTCTGTCATCTTCTTTATCGTTAAGTTTAACAATGTACCAATAATCTCCTGTTGGTAATTCTTTACCTTTATATTTTCCATCCCACTTATCGTTTACTCCTAACGTTGCTATTTTTCTTCCATACCTATCAAAAATATCAAAGGTTAAATTAGTGTATTGGTTTGCACAGTCTGGTCCCCAACCATCTAGAACTCCATCTCCATTTGGCGTAAAGTAATTTGACAAACAAATATCAATAAACTCAAAATAACGGGTTACTGATACACTACAACCATTAGTATCTGTTACCGTAACTGTATAGTCTCCAGACTCTCTAATAAAATAAGAACTATCACTACCCTGTGAATCTCCATTTAAGGTAAATTCATAACCTCCTGAACCTCCTGTTGCTGTGGCAACTATCTCGTTTATATCGCCGTCTGCAATCGATAACCCTAAAGCATCAAACGCTTCAATTTCGAAATCGATAATCTCTTCACAGGTATTGGAATGTCTTACTGTTATAAAATGTGTACCTGATGATAAATCTGTAAATACATTTTCTGTTTGATAGGTACCGCCATCTAATGAATAATCTATTTCTGTTAAATCTATTTCTGTATCATCTACATTTACTATAACCATGTTACTTGTAGCATCTATACCATTTGTACAATACTCAATTTCAAGGTCGGCTATAATTTCTACAGATTCTGGGAAGGCTATATTCCATTCTGATTCACATCCATTGGAATCAATAACATATAGAATATGATCCCCTCCTGATAATCCTGTAAAATCAAACTGTGTTTGTGTTGCTGTTCCTGTAAAATAACTTCCATTTACATCATCTAGAGTAACGCTATATGGCATTTCTCCTCCAGAAATCTCTATACTAAACTCTCCATCTTGATCACCCGTACAAGCTTCTGGATAAATGGAATCTGGTACAATACTAACCGATACAAATTCTGGCTCGGTGATGGTAAAATCGTAAAGTACAAAACATCCTAATTCATCTTGAGCTATAGCTTGATAAGTTCCTGGTGCTAAATCTGTAAAAATTGGTGTATCAAAAAACTGATCTAATCTTGGTGAAATAGCATATTTAATAAGTCCGGTTCCTCCGGATGCAGTAATCTCTAACATACCATCATTCTCTCCTGCACAAAGTACATCAGTAACATCAAAAACTGCTGTTAATGGGTCGTCAGGCTCAGTAATTTCAACTAATGAACTGGTTTCTAAACAGTCTCCACTATTTACTCTTACTTGATAAATCCCTGCTGGTAATTCTGTAAATATACCTGGACTATCTTGGATTACTGGAGTTATTGCATTTCCTGTGCTATCTTCTAAAGTATAAATATAATTACCTAAACCTCCTTGTGCTGTTGCTATTATAACACCTGTTTGGTCGCCATAACAGTTTATAGTAGCGTTTTCTGTATCTATTTCAATTTCTAAATCTGGTAAAGGATCTATTGTTATTTCGTTAGAAACATTCGAGGTACACGCATTAGCATCCCGCACATAATACTGATAGGTTCCTGGGGTTACAGCAAATGTAGTTGATGATGTAAATGTGCCTAAAATAATTGCAAAATCTGATGTTTCACTGTATTCATAACTTCCTGTTCCACCCGTTGCATTTAATGTTAAAGAGGCATCTGTTGTACATGTTTGTGTAGTTGTTGTTACTAAACTTGCCATAACTTCATCTGGCTGTGTTATGGTAATATCTGCTGATGTACCTACACAATTATAACCATCAGTTACAGTTACATTGTAAGTTCCTGCTACTAACCCGTCGAAAATCGGAGAGGTTTGAGGTCCTGAACTACTTACAGTTGGTGACAACATATTTAATGTATAACTATAATTACTGCCTTGGCCTCCAATGGCTGATACAGTTATTCTGCCATCTGAATCTCCGTAACATGTTAACATAGTGGTATCTGGAATAGCAGTTACTACAATTGAATCTGGATTTACTAAAACAACATTAACTGAAGCAATACAACCCGAAGCATCTCTTACACTAACTACATAATCGTTAGCTACTAAATCTTCAAAAGTGGTTTCACTTCCGTAAGGTACTATTATGGTTCCTGTTAAAGTTTCTAACTGATATTCATAATCTAACCATCCCCCTGAAGCTACTACAGAAATTGAACCGTCGTTATTTCCAGAAACACAAGTTATTTCAGTATGTGTTTCAGTAATTGTTAATGCCTCTGTTGGTGCATCAACTGTAAAGTTTTGCGAAACTGTACAATAAGGCGTATTCGTTAAATTAGCAGTTATTGTGTAGGTACCAGATGCCAATCCGCTAATTGTTGTTGGACCTGCATTTGCAACTGTTCCTGTAGTTACAGTCGCTCCTGTACTATCAAAAACTGTGTAGCTAAACGCTCCAGATTCATCTGTAGGCGTTGGTACTCTATCTATAAATGTAACATCTACACTTCCATCAGTATCACTAAAACAAGTTACATTAACAACAGAATCTATTTCTAAAGTAAAAGTATTAGGATCGTTTACATAATGTATAGTTTCTAAAGTACAATTAGTGTCTAAGTTTATAACAGTTATGGAATAATTACCTATTGGTAAACCTGTAAACACGCCTGTTGTATTTGTTTGATTATAAATACCTCCATATACTCCAGTAGCATCAATATCCTGAACTGTAAACTCTAAATTTGTTGGTGCTGGCCCTGTTGAGTTAACAGTTACAGTAATATCTTCATCATTAGTACAAGTAATTGCATTATCAACAGTTACATCTATACTTTCTAAAGATGTAAAAGGAGAAATTGTAGCTGTAGTACTTCCTACACAACCATTATCGTCATATACATTAATAGTGTAAGTACCACCTGAGAAATCAGATTCAGTATAAGAAGTATTAGCTCCATATTGTACAACATTACCTGATTTTATGAATTCGTAAATTGTATAGTTTGAAGACCCTCCTGTTACATTTGTTACAGTTATTGAAGCATAATTAACCGCATTTACACCTGTGTTACATGCATACTCTACAACTGTTGGTGCCGCTACCGTTATGGTATTAGGTTCGTTAACTACTACATTTGCAGTTTCAATACAACCTCTACCTGAGTTAACTTGTATTGTATAAGTTCCTGCACTTAAACCTGTAAATACATTTGATGTTTGAGCTGCCACAACAATAGGTGCTGTTATTTCATATGTATAAATTGGATTGTTATTACTTGCTGGTAAATCTACAGTAATAGTACCATCGCTGCCACCATTACAACTTACATCAGTAGATGCAGCAGTAAAGGTTACTGGAGTTGCTGCTTCTACTGTAATAGATGCACTATTTGTACACGTGGTTACATCATCTGTAACTGTAATAGTATAGGTTCCTGATGGCACACCAGAAAATACGTTTCCACTAAAACTTATAGTCGCTGGACTTGGACTAATTGTGTAACTATAGGTTCCTGAACCACCAGTTGCATTTACTGTAATTACACCATCATCATCAGTACAAGAAGGTACTGTTGTTAATTCTGGAGTAATACCTAGAGCATTATAAATTTCTATAGTATTTGTACTTGTAGCTGTACACCCATTAGCATCTTTTACAGTAACAGTATAAGTTCCTGGCGCATTTACTGTAAATGTATCGCTTGTTTGATAAGAACTTCCACCATCAATACTATATTCAAAAGGAGCTATTCCAGTTGTATTTGAAACTGTGAATGTATATGGATCTCCTGTTAAGTTACATTGATTAGATGCAAAACTTGGTAAAGTAACCGTTGGTAGTGGATCTGTTGTAATAGTAACATCAATCATTGCCGGACAATTATTCACATCTAATACATAAACATCCCAGTTCGTGTTTACAGAAGCATCTAAAATAGCTGAGTCACTATTAGTATAATCTCCAGCTACAGGAGTGACTCCATCTTCTACAAAAGCATAAGTATATGGCGATGTACCTCCGGTTGCTGTTACTGTTACTTGAGCACCTGTATTACAATTTGCATTTATATTACTTGTTTCTGTTAATGAAACTGTTGTTGGTTCTGATACTGTTATAGATGACGTTGCTGTACAACCTGTAACTTCATCTGTAATATCAATGGTATGTGTTCCGGTTGGCAAGCCTGTTAATACAATATCGCTTATTGTTTGAGCTGTAATTACGGTTGTTCCTCCATCTAAAGAATAACTATAAGTACTGCTAAAGTTTGAAACTGTAAAAGTAACTTCTCCATCGGTACTTCCGTTACAACTTACATCTGATACTAATAAGCCAGAAACAGTAATATTTGTAACAGGGTTAACTGTATATGATTCTTGGTAAGTACAACCATTAGCATCAGTTACTTCAAACAAATATGTATCTGGTAAAAGACCTGTGTATGTTCCTGTAGAATCGCCGGTTGTATTAGAGGTTGCACTTGCTGGCTCTAAAATAGCATAACTTACTGGCATTACTCCTCCTGTAGTTGTAAGTGTAACATCACTTGTAGTATTAATACAGGTAATATCGGTTGAAGCAAAGTCTAAATCCGTTGGTGGATCCAATGCTGGTACATTTTGAGTTTCAGTTGCACTTAAACAGCCATTGCTATCCATTACAACTATAAATACATCACCTGGTGTATTGGTTGTATAAGTATTGTTTGATGAGAATAATGTACCTCCATCGAAGCTATACGTGTATGGTGATGAACCTCCACTAGCCGTTACGGTAATTGTAGCTGCCTGAGATGCATTTGAAGCATCACAAGTTAAACCTTGAGTTAAAGTAGGACTAGCTACTACTATAGTTGGCTCAATTAATGTAACTGAAACTGGTGCTGATACACAAGATTTACTGTCTCTTACAACAACACTATATGTATTTGGTAATAAACCAGTAAACACATTAGAAGTTAAAAACGTTGTACCTCCATCAATACTATATTCATAAGGACCTTCTGTTCCTGAAGCTGTTACTGTAATAGTACCATCACTTCCACCGTTACAACTTATATCTGTATGAATTTCTGTTGCTACTGGTGTCCCTAAAGGGTCTACAGTTATTATATTAGATGTAGCTTGACAGGATTGACTATTTGTAACTCTAAATTCGTAAGTTCCAGATGTTGTAACAGTATAAGTATCACTAGCTATAACCGCGAAAGCACCACCATTTATACTTACCTCATAAGTATACGGACCTACACCAGTACCTCCGCTTGGTGTTAAAACTATGGTGCCATCTGGAGATGTTGTACAATCTATATCTTTTGTTAAATCAGCATCTAGTTGTAATTGAGGCTCTACCGTATATGTTGTAGAGGCAATACAACCATTGTCATCTTGAATACTCAAAGTATATGTTCCAGGCGTATTTAATGTAAAATTCGGATCGTTTTGATAAGCGCCACCGATACTATAGGTTGCATTACTATTATATGTTGTACCCGTTATTGTAATTGATATTGGGCTACCAACATAACATTGTGTTGCTAAAGTATCAATGGTTGGCTCTGCATCTCTTGGTAAGAAAATTGTATCGAATTGTTCACAACCATAAGCATCACGAATGTAAATATCATAAGTTTGATTTCCTGCTAAGTTGAAAGCATTAGATGTTCCCCAGCTTGATGGATCAGGAGTATTTCCTGTAACCACGGCCTGATATTCGTAAGGTGATGTTCCGTTTTGACCAACGGCAATTATTGTACCTAAATCATTACAATTTTCATTTTCTGAAACTGATGCTGAAACCGATAATAATACTGCTGATTCTGTTATATTAAACTCTGTTGTAGCAACACTACAACCTGCGTTAGGAGCTCCTAAATCCTCTGTTATAACAACTACATATGTTCCAAAATCTAATGGGCCTAAGTTGGTAACATTTAAAGTTCCGTTTGATGGTACCGTACCTGATCCCGTTACTCCTGTTGAAGTTAAAGAAAGTGCTTCAAAAACTTCGTAAGTAACATTAATATCAGAACCGTAAGTACTATTAACATCAAAACTCACATTACCATTTCCCGAACCTGTACAAGTAATATTTGTAGGTACTACATTTGATGATGTTAATGTTGAATTTGTTGGAACTACGTCACCTGCTGTTTCGTAATAATAACACCCTGTTGTATCGTCATACACCACAAAGGTATAAGTTACACCAGGAATAAGCCCTGTAAACGTTGTACCTGCAGGAGAACCAATTCCAAGTTGCCATGCTGCAGAACCATCATAAGTCATTCCTGATCCTGTGTAAATTGCGAAGTAAAAAGGTCCAGAACCTACAATACTTGTAGATGTACCAATACTTACATCGACCTGTCCTCCTAAAACACAATCTACAGTAGGATCAGCAATAATAATATCTAAATCATCTGGTGGTGAAGCAACTAAAATATCTTGCTCTAAATAAGTACAACCGTTGGCATCTGTAATTATAATTTCATATAAACCAAAATCAACTACTTCAAAAACTTGGGTAGTTCCTGTTTGATTAGTGATTGTATTATCATATCCATTGGCACCCGTTACATGATAGGTATACTCTGTTGTACCTCCTGAAACGGAATCTATAATAATTTCTCCTAAAGATATTCCACCTGTACCACAAGTAATTGGTGTAACACTATAATTCAAAACAATAGGCGAAGGCTCTGTAATATTAATTGTATCTGTATCTGTACATCCCTTAGCATCCGTAACCGTAATCGTATAATTTCCGGCTGTTAAACCTGAAGTTTGTGTACCATAATCTGTACTCGTTGTATTATTATAAACATTTATTACAAATGGAGATTGCCCTAAAGACATATCTATTGTTACATCAATTGCTGCAGTAGCCTCGCCACTACAAGTAATTTGAGCTGTTTGTACTACTGAAGTTATACTAGGGTTTACAGGAGTTGTAACTGTTACCTCATTAGTTTCTACTATACATCCTACCGAATCAGTAATTCTAAACATATAAGTACCTGCAGTTGTTGTAGAATAAGTAAACATGGAACCTGAAAGTGTAGGTGTAAATGCTGTATACGATGAACCACTGTCTGTAGATACTTCAAAAGTTGAGTATGAAGCTGATCCACCAGAAATATCTACATCAATTGTTGCGTCAATTGGTGCAGCACATGTAATATCTTTTGTTAATAAAGCGTCTGCTTGTAATTGTGGGTTAACTACTAAACTTTGTGATGCTGTACAACCATTTCCATCTTGTATGGTAAAGGTATATGTTCCTGGTGCAGTTATTGTAAATGTTGGACTTGTTTGAAAGCCAGAGCCCATACTATACATTGCCGTACCTACTGATACAGTTCCAGTTAAATTAATAGTTAAATCGTTACCAATATAACATTGTGTTGCTATAGGGTCTAAAGTTGGTTGAGCATCTGCTGTAATTGTAACTGTTGTAAATGTAATACAATCATTGTTGTCTTTTACATAAACATCCCAAGTTAAATCTGTGGCAGAATTAGTATCTACTGTTACCACATTATTACTAGAATAAGATGCTAATGCTGGTGCCGATGCTCCTGAAATAACTGCTGCATATGTATAATTTGGTGTTCCTCCTGAAGCTGATACTGTAATTTGAGATGTATCGTCATCACAATAAACATTTGTGGTTGTTGCCGATAAAGCTAGAGCATTAGCTGGTTGTGAAACAATAACGGAAGCTGTATCTGTACATCCGGTTGCTTCATCAGTCACCTCAATTGTATAAGTACCTGCCGCTAATCCTGTTAAAGGTATTGAATTTGCGGTTTGTCCTGTTATAACAGTTGTACCACCATCTAGTGTGTAGCTGTAAGAACCTCCAAAATTAGATATACTAAATGTTACCGCTCCAGTTGAGTCTCCAAAACAAGCAACATCGGTATTTAAATTTCCTGTTGCAACAATATTTGTTACCGGTGAAACAGTAAATGATTCTTCGTAATAACAATTATTTTCGTCAGTTACTCTAAATATGTAAGTATCTGGCGCTAAACCTGTAAAAGTACCTGTTGCAGCTCCTGTGGTATTTGAAGTTGCACTTGCAGGAGATTGTATAGAGTAAGTTAACACACCAACTCCATCTGTTGCTGTTAATGTAACATCGCTTGTTGTAGCTAAACATGTTACTGTTGTTGCAGAAAATGCAATATCTGAAGGTGGGTTTAAAGCTGTTAACGTAACACTATCGCTAAACACACATCCGTTGTCATCTCTTACAGAATAAGTGATGGTTTGATCGCTACCATTATCATTAATAGTTAAGGTATTTGTTGCCGAATAATTTGAACCATTAAAACTATATTGATAGGGTGAACTACCTGTAGTTGGAACATTAATAGTTATTTGTGCCGATTCAAAAGTATTTGAAACGTTACATGAAAATTCTGTAACTGTATGTGTTGTTGTTAAGGCTGTTGGTGCTGTTAAAGTTACCGAACCATTATAGATACAACCATTATCATCTCTTACTTGATAAGCATATGTTCCTTCTGATAAATTTTCGAATAACGAGGTTGTTGTAAAACCTGCTGAATCAAAATTATATTCATATGGTGCAGTTCCACTTGATGCTACAATTTGTACAGAACCATTAGAATCTCCACTACATAAAGGATTAACTGTTGTTTCTGTAGCTGTAGGATTTGTTATTGGATTAATAACCACTGAAGCCTCTGCTATACAATTCTCGGCATCTGTAATTCTAAAATAATATGTTCCATCGGTAGAAACTGAGTAAGTAAATGGGCTTGCTGACGGTGTTGGAGTAATTGCTGTATAAGTTGTTCCGTCTGTAGAAACTTCATAACTAACATAAGGTGTGTAACCTCCTGTATAACTAATCTCGATTTCTGCATCTGGTGAGGTTGTACAATCTAAACCTTTTGTTACGGCTGCATTTAATTGTAATTCTGGTTCAATTGTTTCTGTACCTAAAGCGTAAGTACAACCGTTAGAATCTCTAACAATTATGTCATAACTACCTGGTGTTAAATTACTAAATACATTATTTGAAGTAAATGATCCTCCATTAATATTATATTCATAAGGCGTTGAACCTCCAGATGCAATAACCTCTAAAGAGACTCCTGTGCTAGCATCATAACAATACCCTGTTGTAACATTTATTGTAGCAGTTGGCCCTGTTGGATCTGTAATGTTTACAGGTGTTGTAGCTGTACAACCTTGTGAGTCTGTAACTCTTACTACATAATTCCCTGCTACTACATTAGTTAAAACACCATTTGCTGGGAATGTAGCTACTAAATTTAATGTAGAATCTTCTAATAATTCGTATGTATATGCTGCTGTACCTCCTGAAGAACTTGCTTCAAGTGTTGCTCCATCTAAACAAGTTGGTGGTGTAACATCTACATTTAATATTAATATAGTAGGTTCAAAAATTTCTTGAGTAAAAGGGAATTCACAAGTATCTGATGCATCATCGTATCTAATTTGCACATCATATACTGCTGCTAACAAACCTGTTATTGTATACGGAGATGTAGTTTCTGTTACCCAAGTTACTCCGCCATCTACAGAATATTGATATCCATTTGTGGCATCAAAATTTTCAACAGCTATTGTTATTTCACCATCAGAAGAACCTGAACATGAGACATCTGAGGTTCCTGTTATTTCAGCTGAAAATGCATTACCCGAATTTACAACAAAAGGAAAATCTATTGTAGTAACACAACTAACCGGTAGTTGGTATACATTAATATCGTCAATAGCTATATCATTACCATTAATACCAAAAATATTTGTTCTAACAACAAAATCTAATTCTGTATTATTACCTGGATTTAATTCTATATTATATTCATTCCATTGTTCGTTTTCAGAAATAGTACCCGTTGTAATAGATGATACAATATCGCCAGTTGTTGGATCTAAAACAGCTAATAGCAAATCTGGTTCTATACGGTTTCTATTTTCTTCAATTACATTAGCTACAAATAAATTTACACGAATTGGTTGATTAGGTATTACATCTGTAATTCGTTTCTTGTAAAAATTATCGTCTAAAGAAATTCCAGCTGTAGTTGATGGATCACCTATATTTACTAATAAGTACCTTCCAAAGGTAGATCTATCTCCAGAAGTATGATCTATTGGATTCCACCATGCGCCAAAAGGACTTTCAATGTTATATGTAACAGAATATTCGCCATCATTTACAGAAATAGCAGCTCTACCATCTCCAGGTCTTACTTGCGATTCAAAAATATAAAAATCAATTCCAGGTGACTCAACATTTGTTTCACCGAAGCCAAAATTCTCGGTTAATAAATTACTAAAAGTTGGTACATCTTCTAATTTATATTCTACAGTGATAACATGAGACCCTTCTGAAACATCTAAAAAGGTTTTAGGATCGGCAGTATTTGTGTTTTCAACACCATCTAAATAATAGGTATAGCTAAAAGTACTATTATCCTCGTTATTAACGGTTACTGTTGCATTTGCTGAACCATCACAATTAAAATCTGGATCACCAACAGTTATTGTTGGAGGTACAGGTTCTGGATCTAAAACGATATCTGGCATGGCATAAATACAACCATTTGAATCTCTTATATATAAAGTATAAGTACCAGGATCTACATATGCCTCGCTTGTAGTTACCCAAGTAGCCTGATTATCAAAACTATATTCGTAAGGTGCCGTTCCTCCTTGTGGGTTTGTAATTCTTAATGCTCCCTCTCCTGAGGCACCACAACCTGCTAATTGAGAAACTCCTCCCGATGCTGTAACCGCATCGTCTGGTTGTGTAATTGTATAATCGGTTACTTCACTGTAACAATTTACACCATCGATAGAATATTGGATTATTGTAGAATATGTTCCTGCATCTAAATTAGAAAATGTTGAAGAATTACTGTATGTTGCTCCGTTATCTATACTATATTGTATGCTATAGCCATTTGCATTGGTTACATTAAATTCTATTACACCTGTACTTTCATTATAACATAAAATATCGGTTACATTTACATTAAAAGTTGGTGCATCTAGGGCTTCAACGGTAATTGATGTTTCTGTAGTACAGTTATTATAATCTACAACAGTTATATTATAAGTACCTGCAGAAGTTACCGTATAAGTTGCAGTACCTTGAAAATCTGTTGTGCTGTTAATAAAATATGAATATGGAGCTGTACCTCCAACTGGATAGATTGTTAATTCTCCATCTTCGCAGGTTAATGCTGTAGTTAAAGCAACAGTTGCTGTTAATTCGTCTGGACTAATAATTTCTATATCTTCGGTATGTAAACAACCATCTTCAGTTTCAATATTAACGGTATATGTTCCTTCACTTAAATTATTAAAAGTATAATCATTATCCGCTATTGGACCTACACTATTAACTAAAGTTGCTCCATCGTAAATAGAGAAACTGTATTGCCCTCTAGCATCGTTAGCTGCTAAAACAACACTACCTAAATCTCCATAACATAATGGTTGATTTATAATTACAGAACCAGAAAAATCTACATCTCTTATTTGTACATCTGGAACCGTAAAAACACATGGATTTGGAGATACGCCAACTTGTCTTATATAAACAGTGTATAAACCTTCAGTTGAAATATCAAAAACATTACTATTTTGATAATTTGTACCATCTATACTAAATTCGTAACCACTAGGTATACCACCAACTCTAATTTCACCATCTGTATCACAATATATATCTGTTGCTGTTACGTTTGGTTCTAAAACATTTGTGTATACATTAAAAAAGAATCTATTAAAACAACCTCCATCATAATTTAATGTAAGTCGGTATTGTCCTTCTGTATCTATTGTAAAATTAGACCCTGTTCCTACTTGGTTCCATGTACATGAGGTATCTTCATTAGCACAATCTTGATTTGCTACTGCTGTACAGCTACTTTCATCTAGCTTTTCCCATATTATAGAAGTAGTATCGGTTATGCCTGTTTCTATATCTCTAGCATCATTTGCACCACATAAATAGAAGTTAGGTAACTCTTTACCATCATTAGGACAAACTACAACTTCATCTGCATCTGGAATTAATGGGTTTGTAACACCGGCACCAAAAGTAACAACTTCAAAAACTTGATCTATAGATTGGCATGGAGCTATGGCTGTATTATGCACATAATAAGTTCCTGTCTCTGTTACTGTTAAAGTTTGATCTGTTCCAATTACTGGTGTTCCCGAAGGATCTGTTGACCAGGAATAAGAATCGTATCCTCCTCCTGCTGTTAATGTTGTACTATCTCCACAAAGAATAACTTCTTCTTCGAAACTACAGTCTATATCTGCTAAAAAATTTGTTGCTGCTGGCGTTATTAAACATCCGGTATTTGTTGAAAAACTGGGATCATCTGATATTGTAAAATCTGAGTTTATTGTTCCTTGATAAGTAGAATATGCTTGATTACTAATTACATTAGAACATGCATTATTTAATAAACTACATGAAGCAACTACAGTTACCATAAAACGAATTTCTCTAACAGGATCATTTTCTTCGATTACTGAATCATCAATATCAAAAATAATTTCTCTAGTATCAGGATCGTAACTTTGAACTGTTACACCTGTTGGTAAAACGCCTAAATCTGTCGGGTAATTAAACACAACATTATCCGGAAGTATATCCCTGATTATTAAACCTGTAGCATCATCATTTCCTGTGTTTTGAAAACCTATTGTATAATAAAGTTCATCACCTAAAGCAACTTCTTGATCACTAATATCGTTACCAAATTCATCTTCAACAATTTTCGTTAAAACAATATTTGGAGCTATAATTTCAACGGAAAAAGCGTTAAAATAAAAATAATAAAGATCTCCAAAAGTTCCTATAGTTATATTTGCAGAAGTATCTCCGTTATCTATTACCGTGTTTGATGCATTTGGAATATTAAGAATACCAGCATCAAAACCAAGAGTATTTGAACTACTTGGATTTCTATCTGTAAATAATTCTGGTGTTTGAAGTACAGGATCTATATAAGACACAGAACTATTAAAGAAGTTTGTACTTGGCCTTATATTATTTCCAGCAGAATTGGTGGCACTAATAGGTGTTCCATTTATTGCTAAATAATCTCCTGTGTACCTGGTATCTCCTTCTAAGCCTAAAAAGGCATATTTTGCTCTAACTGGTCCTGTATCTATTGTACGGAATCCTGAAATAGGAATGTTTTGAGTGCTGGTATTACTAATTCTAGTCATACCATCAAAACTTGTAATATATTTACTAGTTAAGTTTGGGTCTTGATAAATAACGTAAAGCGCCCAACCGGCAGATAACCCTTCAGCATTGTCGTAATTTGTACCTCTATCACGACCACTTGAAGTAGAATCTGCATAATCATCGTAATCATCATCTTCAAGAGAAGAAATGTTTGCAACGGCATAGGTTCCTTCAGGATTTGCTAAACCTTGTATTATACTTGTGACATCTTGATAATACACAAAAGTATTTGAAGAATTATTGTCTGGAATATTAGTACCACCAATTAAAGCTGCATTTTGAAAATAAACCTCTGTACCAGTGATATCCATATAGCTGCCACCTGGTGTTTTAAATTTTATTTGTGAAGGATCTGTGCTACCTGCAACAACAGAAGTCCAGTATAAACCTGCATAAGCGATTTGATAACAATCAACAGAACTGTCTGGAACATTTAAATCGGCCGTACTAGAATTAAAAGTACTGGAATCTCCATCAATATCGACATAAACCATTTCTCTTAATCGGTCGTTGGTTTCATTACCAGAATAGGCATTACTTTCATGAACACCCATATTACTGTTTCCAATTAAAAGCATATCCCCTTTGATAGCTTGATCGTATCTGGGGGCAAAAGGCACTAAGTTTTGACCATCAATATTAGAATACCCTAATACCGTGAAAATAACAACCAAAAAAAACTTAAAAAAGTACTTTTTTTCCATAAGTAGGCTAATAATTTATTAATAACTAAAGTCTTGGGAAACTTAAGTTAAGTTATTTATTACAAAGGCATAAAAATCATCTTTTTTCTATATCATCTCCAAACACCTAATTTTAAAACCTTTAATCGAGGTAAATATCGTAATTTTTTTTAAAAGAACATTGATTTTAATTCTAAAACTTACCTTTTAACGATAAAAAAACACAAAATAACGGAAAAATAACAATAATGAAAAAGATTATTCCTACAAAAAATTTTATTTTACATTTACAACAGAAGCTTTTGATGTATAAGGTTCTGTATTACTTTTTTGCATCTGCATTTGTGCTTGATTTAAATTTGAAAATACTTTACTATATATATAATATTTACTTGTATTAACATCATAAAAGAAATCAACAGCTCTTTCTCCAGACTGAATAACCTTTCTAACAAAATCGTCACGTTTTTCTACATCTGAATGTACAGCTAAAACTAAGTAGAAACCACTATCAACATTCGGAATATTATTTAATATTGAAATATTATTTGGGACAACTTCACCAAAGTCAAAACTATCAATTGTAGGAGAAGTTGTGCTAACTTGTGTATTTTGTTTAATTACTTGTAAAGCAGCTCTATCTTTATTATATCTGGCTTGTTCATTATCGAATGCAGCACGTTTTATTCTACGTTTGTTCTCGTAATCTGTAGCAACTTTAATTTCGTCTAATTTTGTTAATAAATTTTGTTTTGTTGCCAGTAATTGTGTTTGATATGATTTTAGTTTATCTATTTCCTTATTATAAAACTCATTAACCTCATCTTTAGCATTTTTAGTACTTTTTAATCGGTCTTTATAAACTTCTTCAAGTTCCTTTATACTATTGCTTTGGTTTACAATGGCTTTATCTAAATCTCTTTTAACAGCTTCTAACCTAGCATTTTCTGCAGAAACACTTTTAAATGGTTTTGGCTGTCTAAAAATACCTTGATCACTTAAATCATTTTCTTCTTTTAAGTCATCTAAGTCTTTTTGCTTACTGCCTACTAAATCTTTTAAACGATTTAGTAAGTCTGATTGATTAATACTTTGATCTACAGATAATTCAGCTAATCGTTTCATTTCTATAGATTCTTTATCTTTTGCTGTAGGAATTACAACTCCTTCTAATGGTATTACAGATTCAGTTTTTGCTTCTGCTGCTAAACGTTCTTGTTCTGCTTTCGTTGCTGCAGCCTCTGCTTCTGTTCTTTCTTGTGCTAAACGCTTAGCTTCTGCTTCTGCTTCTGCTTTTGATTTTGCTTCTGCTGCTAAACGTTCTTGTTCTGCTTTCGCTGCTGCAGCCTCTGCTTCTGCTCTTTCTTGTGCTAAACGC
>NZ_JAJAPW010000020.1 GCF_020523925.1 Neotamlana laminarinivorans
TAACACCGTATAAGTTTAATTGCTACTGATTTTCCTACGGAAAATCCTCGCATTTTTATTATCTTAGTTTCTTAATCTGAAAATCCTAGCGGATTTCCAGCGCAACTAAGCTTATACAAATACGTTGGGTACAATTAACACAAAACACACGAATGAACAAAATATTAGCATTTTCGATTACAATTTTACTATTTGGAATTCAGAAAATTTCATCTCAAGACTATCTGAATTACTACGAAACAATAAACAAAGCTGAAATAGCTAATCTTGATAAAGAATTTAAAAAATCTGATTCAATTTATCAAATAGCATTTAAACTTGTTGAAAAGCCTTTTAAAGAGGATTATTTATTAGCATCTATAAATTCAGAAAAGTTAAACGATAACCAAAAGACATTTGATTATCTAAAAAAAGGCATTTCGACCGGATTGACAATAAAAAGGATTAAAAGTCAATTGACCGAATTCAAAAAATCAAAGAATTGGAAAATATTAAAGATAGAATATAATTCTCTTCGTGAAAATCACTTAAAAACTTTGAATCTACCATTAAGAGAAGAAATCGTAGAAATGATAAGAAAAGACCAAAAAGTTAGAGCCCCAATTATTGGTAATGGGAAACAATTGAAAAAAATTGATACTTACAATTACAATAGACTTTTAGAGATTATTAAAGAAAATAATAATAAATGGCCTGGGTTTTCAATAATTGGAGAAATAACCCCAAAAGGAAAATATGACGTAACGAAAAATATAACCTTAATGCCATTACATTTCAAAAAAGAACAGATTGAAAAATTAAGACCATATATGCTTGAAGCTGTTCTGAATGGAGAAATGTATCCTTATCATTTTGCTAGATTAATTGATTATAAAAGCATTTCGAATTGCCAATTTTATGGAACTTACAAATACAACAAGAAATATGACCTAGGAAAAATTTGTGATTGTGATAAAGCAAATCAAGAAAGGAAAAAAATAGGATTTGAATCAATCCAAGATTTTTACAGAAAATCGGAATCTGAATACAAATGCAAAACTAAAAAATAACTGTACCCAACACCGTGTATAATAAATGGCTAGTTCAAGCTTGCTTACGAAAATCCTCGCGGATTTTCTATTCGGTTTGTATTTGCTAAATTAGTTGCTGAAACACGCCACTAATCATACACAAACACGTTGGCAACAAGTTAACCAAACCAAGAAACTTATTGACTAACAAGAAAGTTTAGTTTACTCAATGAAGAGCATTATTCACTCATTATTAATTTCGGAATATCTAAACATACTTTAAATTTGAATTGTTAAAATCAATCAGAAATGAAAAAAAATATTTTTGCTCTTATATTACTGTTCGTGACTTTTAATTTATTCAGTCAAGACATTATCGGAAAAAAATCTACGAAACCTAACTATTCAGAAAACTCTAAAATAAGAGTTGTCTATAAGGAAAAGTTAAACAAATTTCATTCAAATAAGAAACCTGCTGGAATTTTTGTGAATGGTATATTTGTTGGAGATGAAAATGTTTTGAACGTAATTAATTCAGAGAAAATAGAAAGCCTAAATATTGAAAAAGAGAATTTTGAGAAAAACGGAAAACAATATTATGGGAAAATTTTGGTAAAAATGAAATCGGAATATAATCCGAAATTCATAACCTTAAAAGAGCTTATAGTAAAATATTTGGATTTAGATAAAAAGCCAATAGTTTTTCAAATAAATGAAGACGTTATAAATCAAGATTATAACGAATATTTAATCGATGAAAACTTTATTTTGAAAATAATCTTGGAAAAAATCCAAACGACTGAAAAAAGTACTGAAATTAATATAGTCAAACTGATTACAAAGACAACTGAAAACATAAAAAAAGCAAACACAATCCGAATTAAAGGAACGGAAATATAAAAACCAGTTGCCAACACCGTATATAATTTATTGCTGGCTTCTCACCTACTTACGAAAGTCCTCGTGGATTTTCTATTCGGTTTTTATTTGCTAAATTAGGTACTTAAACCACGCAACAAACCATATACAATCACGTTGGCAGTAATTAAAAATGCTAAAGGTCTATTCAATAACTTAACGCAACAAATCTAAAATTATAGATTTGTAATTATGAGTTTAAAACATAGACGGCTTTCTTTAGCTGAAAGAATTAAAATTGAAACACTTTTTAACGAGAATAAAACC
>NZ_JAJAPW010000021.1 GCF_020523925.1 Neotamlana laminarinivorans
TATACGGTGTTACAAAATGTAGCGACACGTCAGATTGGTTTAAGGTTGTATTTTGTCCGCGTAAAATTTCAAAAATTCAGGTTTTGAGTTTTTTAGAATATTCTAACTTAAAATTCTCAAAAAAAAAAATCGCGAACAGTAAACCACGCTTTTTTCAGCCGTTGTAAAATTCCGCAACCTTGCTCAATTCCGCTCGAGTGAGATTCCGCGTAACGATTGTCATATTCAGAGTTTTAAAATTCAGAGTTTGAGTGTTCAATTCCGCGTGTTGCTTTTGTCAAATTCAGATTTATATTTCCATCGGATTTCTCCGCGTCTGAGTGAGTTCGGAGCTATTTTTTGTAACGTATTTGTATAAGCTTAGTTGCGCTGGAAATCCGAGAGGATTTTCAGATTACGGAACTAAGATAATAAATATGCGAGGATTTTCCGCAGGAAAATCAGAAGCAATTAAACTTATACGGTGTTACAAAATGTAGCGACACGTCAGATTGGTTTTGCACAGCATTTTGTCCGCGCAAAATTTCAAAATTCAGGTTATGAGTTTTTTAGAATATTCTAACTTAAAATTCTCCAAAAAAAAATCGCGAATAGTAAACAACGCTTTTTTCAGCCGTTGTAAAATTCCACAACCTTGCTCAATTCCGCAAGAGTGAGATTTCACGTAACGATTGTCAGATTAAGAGTTTTAAAATTCAGAGTTTGAGTGTTCAATTCCGCGCGTTGCTTTGGTCAAATTCAGATTTAGTTTTCCATCGGATTTTTCCGCGTCTGAGTGAGTTCGGAGCTATTTTTTGTAACGTGTTTGTGTATGGTTAGTTGCGTGGTTAAGCAACTAAATTAGCAAACTTTTACGAACGCGAGAAAATTCCGCAGGAATTTTCGCAAGTAAGCACGTAAAAAGCAATTAATTATACACGGTGTTACCCAACGTTTTTTGTTTTCAGTTCAACAGTAGTTTTTCCGTTCGATTATTAAAAATTCGAATAAAATCCTCCGTTTTATTATTCACGATACAACCTCCAGAGCAAAAGTTCAAGATTGTAACTTTCGTTTCATTATTTAATTCACTCGTCACTAACTGTTCAGGACATCCAGAGTATCCTCCAACACTTTCGATAATAATTGGCTTTTTTTCCAGAAAATAAGCAACTGCTAATTGATTAATTTGGTCTTCCAACAATTTAATTTCGTTATCGTTTAGTTTGTCTTTCAATTCATACGCAAACTTTAGTTTCCAAATTGAATTCAGTTCAGTTTTTAGAAATTCGCTCGAAGGTTTATTTTCTAAATCAATTTTAAAATTCTTTGGCGTATAGTTTAATAATTCCAGATACTCTTTTTCAGATTCAGGAATAGAATCATTGTTTTGAGCAGTACAGATTGTACTTAGAAGGAAAATTGTTATGAATATGATGTTTCTCAAATGTTGGGTAACGTGTTTGTGTATGGTTAGTTGCGTGGTTAAGCAACTAAATTAGCAAACTTTTACGAACCCGAGAAAATTCCGCAGGAATTTTCGCAAGTAGGGAAGAACCTAGCAATTAATTATACACAGTGTT
>NZ_JAJAPW010000022.1 GCF_020523925.1 Neotamlana laminarinivorans
CACCAAACGACCCAACGGACGATACGATAGATTACACGCCAACAGGCGATTACAATGGTACAGATCAAATCACATATCAGATCTGTGATGCGGATGGCGATTGTGAAACAGCAGTAGTAGATATTACAGTGAACTCGGTAAATGATGTACCAAGCACGACGGACGATACGGCAAGTGTAGATGAAGACGATACAGTAAACATTGTAGTATTAGATGACGATAGTTTTGGCGGCGATGGTCCAAGCACCGGCACGATAACTATCACCAGTGGGGCGAGCAATGGCACCGCCACGGTAAACGATGGGGGCACACCAAATGACCCAACGGACGATACGATAGATTACACCCCAACCGGCGATTACAATGGTACAGATCAAATCACGTATCAGATCTGCGATGCGGATGGCGATTGTGAAACAGCAGTGGTAGATATTACAGTGAACTCGGTAAATGATGTACCAACAACAGTAGACGATACGGCAAGTGTAGATGAAGACGCTACAGTAAACATTGTAGTATTAGACGACGATAGTTTTGGCGGCGATGGTCCAAGCACCGGCACGATAACTATCACCAGTGGCGCGAGCAATGGTACAGCAACAGTAGATGATGGCGGCACACCAACCGACCCAACGGACGATAGGATAGATTACACGCCAACCGGCGATTACAATGGTACAGATCAAATCACGTATCAGATCTGTGATGCCGATGGCGATTGTGAAACAGCAGTGGTAGATATTACAGTAAACTCCGTAAATGATGTACCAACAACAGTAGACGATACGGCAAGTGTAGATGAAGACGATACAGTAAACATTGTAGTATTAGACGACGATAGTTTTGGCGGCGATGGTCCAAGCACCGGCACGATAACTATCACCAGTGGGGCGAGCAATGGAACCGCCACGGTAAACGATGGGGGCACACCAAATGACCCAACGGACGATACGATAGATTACACCCCAACAGGCGATTACAATGGTACAGATCAAATCACGTATCAGATCTGTGATGCGGATGGCGATTGTGAAACAGCAGTGGTAGATATTACAGTGAACTCGGTAAATGATGTACCAACAACAGTAGACGATACGGCAAGTGTAGATGAAGACGCTACAGTAAACATTGTAGTATTAGATGACGATAGTTTTGGCGGCGATGGTCCAAGCACCGGCACGATAACTATCACCAGTGGGGCGAGCAATGGCACCGCCACGGTAAACGATGGGGGCACACCAAACGACCCAACGGACGATACGATAGATTACACCCCAACCGGCGATTACAATGGTCCAGATCAAATCACATATCAGATCTGTGATGCGGATGGCGATT
>NZ_JAJAPW010000023.1 GCF_020523925.1 Neotamlana laminarinivorans
AACGTGTTTGTGTATGGTTAGTTGCGTGGTTAAGCAACTAAATTAGCAAACTTTTACGAACCCGAGAAAATTCCGCAGGAATTTTCGCAAGTAGGGAAGAACCTAGCAATTAATTATACACAGTGTTGTGTACAGTTATTTATAGATGTATTTATATTCATTTATCAATCTTTCCTTGTCTCCAATTTTTTTATATTCTTTTTTCTCTATTAAAATTCCATTTTCATTATAACCAAAAAGTATTCTTTCATATAGTTTATTACTTTTGGATAAAAACTTGTCTATCGAATCCAATTTCGAATCATTGTACCTGTAATAATATGTTCCCGTTCGGTCATTTAATTTTGTCAATCTCCCTTTTTTGTCATACTCATAATTAAATTTGATGCCGTTACGGTAATCTACTTTAACTATTCTTCCATTTTTAAAATATTCGGTCAGAAAGGTTACGGAATCATTTGATTTTTCTATTCGCTTTAGTTTTCCCAACAAACTATAAAAGTGCTCTTCTTTCTCTCCGAATTTATTAATCAAGTATTTCAGCTTGCCTTTTCTTTTGTAGACTTTATTAATTTTATATTTTTTCTCAATCAAAGAGTCTTTATAATAATTCGAGTAAATACTGTCTAGATTACCAAATTCGTCATAAAAATTTTTCTGAAGCCCTCTTGATACTGACCAATAATGAACTTTTAAGTTAGGTTTAATTTTTTTGTTAAGATATTCGGTTTTTGATTCAAAAATATTGATAAATGGATATCTGTGATGTTCTCTCTTAAAGTTTGGAAAAACTTCTTTATAAATTCCGCTTTTATATTCAGTCAGAATTTGATTTAGTGTGGTGTCTTTTCTTTTAGTGTCTATTTTCCATTCATATCTTACTGATTTAATTTCAGATGTGTCAATTTTTACTTGCGAAAAACTCGAAGTATAAACTGAAATTATAATGATAAGCAGGATGTTTTTCATAATTGTACACAACG
>NZ_JAJAPW010000024.1 GCF_020523925.1 Neotamlana laminarinivorans
TACAACGGTCTCGTATAACCGTCAGTTACGGGTT
Source organism: Neotamlana laminarinivorans (assembly GCF_020523925.1). Taxonomy (GTDB): domain Bacteria; phylum Bacteroidota; class Bacteroidia; order Flavobacteriales; family Flavobacteriaceae; genus Neotamlana; species Neotamlana laminarinivorans. Next base: position 35 of record NZ_JAJAPW010000024.1, read on the forward strand.
AATATGCGTTAATTTTTCGGCTTAGCACTGACGTTAGCAATTCCGAGTGGATTCGGACGTAGTCGAATCCGCCGTAATTGCGGTTATACATTGTTGGGCTTTCGTTTTTATATTTCTTTGTCTAATTTATTCGGGTCTTGTCTTGTGTCGAATAACGTAACAATATTTATCCGTTTGGAATTATATCGATAATATATAGTTGTTTGTTTTGTGACTACACATTTTCTTAAACTTTTTCCTTTTTTAGATTCGGGAAATATTTCAGGCTGGTTTTTAATTATCTCAATCGATGAATCTAATTTTTCTACAAAATCCTTTTTTACTTTTAAAGACCATTCTTCAATTAAGTATTCGAAAAGTTTTTCTAATTTCCTTTCCGCTGTTTTAGAAATAACAACTTTTCTACTCAATTTATCTGTGTTTTTGCATAAAAGATTCGTAATCCGTTATTTCTCCGTTTTCTATTTCACGAGAAGCTTTTTCAATTTCATTTCGTTGCTCAACAGACAAATCATCCCAAAAGTCAGCAGTTTTAGCTTTTTTAAAAATTTTTTTAATTGACTCAATGATTTTGGGATTTTCTGTATCCAAAAGCATTTTTACCAATTCTATTTTTTCCGCCTGAATATTCATTTCATATTTATTTATAACCAAAAATAATGATTTTAACTTGAAATTTTGATTGGAAACGATTTTTTTTAAATGAAGCCCAACG
>NZ_JAJAPW010000025.1 GCF_020523925.1 Neotamlana laminarinivorans
TAAATGTCGATGCTAATGGCTGTTCTACAGATGCCGCTAATGTCAATCTTGGAACGCCTACTGTGGATGATAACTGTACGACAACATCCATATCTAATGATGCACCTGACACCTATCCGTTAGGAGAAACAACGGTCACTTGGACCGTAACCGATGGTGCTGGTAATACGGCCACTTGTACGCAAACTGTGACTGTAACCGATAATATCAATCCGACTTTTGTAAACTGTGCTGCACCGGTATCTGTAAATGTTGATGCTAATGGCTGTTCTACAGATGCCGCTAATGTCAATCTTGGAACGCCTACTGTGGATGATAACTGTAACACAACATCCATATCTAATGATGCACCTGCCGTGTTCCCATTAGGAGAAACAACGGTCACTTGGACCGTAACCGATGGTGCTGGTAATACGGCCACTTGTACGCAAACTGTGACTGTAACCGATAATATCAATCCGACTTTTGTAAACTGTGCTGCACCGGTATCTGTAAATGTCGATGCTAATGGCTGTTCTACAGATGCCGCTAATGTCAATCTTGGAACGCCTACTGTGGATGATAACTGTAACACAACATCCATATCTAATGATGCACCT
>NZ_JAJAPW010000026.1 GCF_020523925.1 Neotamlana laminarinivorans
CCGTTGTATACAATGCGCACCAATGAAATCTAAAAGGAAAAATTACAAACTTTGGTTTTACTCGGAAAAACATCTTGAGGATATAGCAACTGAACTTCATAATGAAAAACTAATTGGAGAATATTATTACGATTATGAGAATGTTTACGAATGGATTGAAGCCCAATTAATTGATTCTTCCTTTGAATTTAATATATCTAGAAAGCATTCTTATTGGAATGATTATGAAGAAGGAAGTGCTGAACAACAAGCTGAAAATTTAAAAGAACCAATCACAATAATGCTAATGTTTGACTCAAAAGAACCATCGGACATTATTATAGAAGAAACAGCTAAACAAATTAATTTGATTCTGACTTGTCCCGTTTATTTAGGAACAAAAAACTATTTGGGTGGAGACGATTACGAATACATCAAAACGAAAGAAATAATATGTTAAACGGAAAAAAGCACTGTATACAACAATGTATAACCGCAATTACGGCGGATTCGACTACGTCCGAATCCACTCGGAATTGCTAACATCTGTGCTTAATCGAAAAATTTGCGTACTTTAACCCGTAAACTGACGGTTATACGAGTCCGTT
>NZ_JAJAPW010000027.1 GCF_020523925.1 Neotamlana laminarinivorans
ACAATAGACCTAAGCACATTGAGCTAAGAAATGAAGTTGGACATTGGGAAGGTGATTTAATCATTGGAAAAGGACAAAAATCGGCAATAGGAACAATCGTAGAACGCAAATCAAGATATACTTTAATAATAAAACTAAAATCTAGAAAAGCCGATGAAGTAGCTAAAATGTTCGCTAAAAAATTAAATCAACTTAACAGAAAACTTAGAAAATCTATGACTTATGATAACGGGGTAGAAATGGCTAAACATCATATAATATCTCAAAAAACAGGAATCAAAATTTACTTTGCTCACCCATATTCTTCTTGGGAAAGAGGTACTAATGAAAATACTAATGGAATTATTAGAAGAGACCTACCTAAAGGAACGGACTTTAATCTTATAGATGAAAAAAAATTACTTAAAATTGAACAAAAACTAAACAATAAACCTAGGAAAATAATAGGGTATAAAACTCCTAAAGAAATACTCGAATTTGAAGAAAAAAATGTAGCTTAGTAACACTAAAAATTAAAAACGCTTTGTTGCGTTAGAACATTGA
>NZ_JAJAPW010000028.1 GCF_020523925.1 Neotamlana laminarinivorans
GCAAAACAAGTTATTGTTAACATATCAAACGATATGTACAACCCAAGCCAAATAACTTGCTTCCTATCTGTTTTCATGATGCGAAGTATTACTCTAGACGAGTTAAAAGGATTTAGAGACGCTTTGCTTGAGCTTTGTTTGCCAATAGATTTAACCGATTTTAATGCCATAGACATTGTAGGAACCGGAGGCGATGGCAAAAACACGTTTAACATTTCTACCCTATCATCATTTATAACTGCAGGTGCAGGAGTTCATGTATCTAAACATGGTAATTATGGAGTATCATCAACTTCAGGCTCATCAAACGTTATGGAACATTTAGGCGTAAAGTTTTCTAACAATCAAGACTTTTTAAAGCGCAGTTTAGAACAAGCTGGCATTTGTATATTACACGCGCCTTTATTTCATCCAGCAATGAAAAACGTTGCTCAAATTAGAAAACAACTAGGTGTTAAAACATTTTTTAATATGTT
>NZ_JAJAPW010000029.1 GCF_020523925.1 Neotamlana laminarinivorans
ATTAAAGTATATCTTGATTTGCGTTCTACGATTGTTCCTATTGCCGATTTTTGTCCTTTTCCAATGATTAAATCACCTTCCCAATGTCCAACTTCATTTCTTAGCTCAATGTGCTTAGGTCTATTGTGAATACTGACTTGATTACGTATTTTACTTCCTTTACCTCGTTTGTTTTTGATTGCCCAACGTCTTGTTTTCTTTCGAGTAAGTAGTTTGATTAATTTTTTGTTTAGCGAAGCTTGAGGCCTTGTGTAAATGTGTCTGTAAATAGCTTCGTGTGATATTGACATTAAGGTATTATTAGGATAATCAATTTTTAATCTTCCACTAATTTGTTCGGGAATCCAACCTTTTAATAATCCTTTATAAACATAAAATTTTAAAGCATTGTATGTTGATATTTTGTCAAGATTTCTTTTGTTTAAATAATCATCTTTAGCGTTCCATTGAGCTAAATGAGCGTCATATTT
>NZ_JAJAPW010000002.1 GCF_020523925.1 Neotamlana laminarinivorans
ACAACTTACTGCATCGCCTACAGCATTGTAAGGCGTTATGCTTACGTAAATAGTTGTGGTCTCTGGTAAATCTGATACGAAATCGTAGGTTAATACATTGCCAACATCTTCTGCATTCAAAATATCTATTCCCCCTGATGTTGTACCTACTGTTAGCTTATAACCTGAAGCATCTGAAATAGCTGTCCATGATAAATTGGTAGTTATTGAAACATCTGTTGAACCGTTTAACGGACTTGTTAATGCTGTACACATTGGAACTGTTGGAAGTGTTTCTGTACTGAAACTTTCTTCTGCACAACTTACTGCATCGCCTACAGCATTGTATGGCGTTATGCTTACGTAAATAGTTGTGGTCTCTGGTAAATCTGATACGAAATCGTAGGTTAATACATTACCAACATCTTCGGCATTTAAAATATCTGTCCCTCCTGATGTTGTACCTACTGTTAGCTTATAACCTGTAGCATCTGAAATAGCTGTCCATGATAAATTGGTAGTTATTGAAACATCTGTTGAACCGTTTAACGGACTTGTTAATGCTGTACACATTGGAACTGTTGGAAGTGTTTCTGTACTGAAACTTTCTTCTGCACAACTTACTGCATCGCCTACAGCATTGTAAGGCGTTATGCTTACGTAAATATCAGACGTTTCTGGTAAATCTGATACGAAATCGTAGGTTAATACATTACCAACATCTTCGGCATTCAAAATATCTATTCCCCCTGATGTTGTACCTACTGTTAGCTTATAACCTGTAGCATCTGAAATAGCTGTCCATGATAAATTGGTAGTTATTGAAACATCTGTTGAACCGTTTAACGGACTTGTTAATGCTGTACACATTGGAACTGTTGGAAGTGTTTCTGTACTGAAACTTTCTTCTGCACAACTTACTGCATCGCCTACAGCATTGTATGGCGTTATGCTTACGTAAATATCAGACGTTTCTGGTAAATCTGATACGAAATCGTAGGTTAATACATTACCAACATCTTCGGCATTCAAAATATCTGTCCCTCCTGATGTTGTTCCTACTGTTAGCTTATAACCTGTAGCATCTGAAATAGCTGTCCATGATAAATTGGTAGTTATTGAAACATCTGTTGAACCGTTTAACGGACTTGTTAATGCTGTACACATTGGAACTGTTGGAAGTGTTTCTGTACTGAAGCTTTCTTCTGTACAACTTACTGCATCGCCTACTACATTATAAGGCGTTATGGTAACATAAATCTCAGACGTTTCTGGTAAATCTGATACGAAATCGTAGGTTAATACATTACCAACATCTTCTGCATTTAAAATATCTGTCCCTCCTGATGTTGTTCCTACTGTTAGCTTATAACCTGTAGCATCTGAAATAGCTGTCCATGATAAATTGGTAGTTATTGAAACATCTGTTGAACCGTTTAACGGACTTGTTAATGCTGTACACATTGGAGCAGAAGTAGGAATTGCTGCAGTTGTAAAACTTTCTTCAGTACAACCTACCGCATCACCTACTGCATTGTATGGCGTGATGGTTACATAATGTTTTCTATTAGCTTCTAAATCATCAGAAAAAGTATAAGTTGTTGCATTACCATTATCAATACTATTAAGAACTTCTATACCTCCAGGTGTAATACCAACACTTATTAAGTAGCCTGTAGCATCTACAACACTATTCCAGCTTATTTCCAGATTAGTTGTTCCTACATTTATTGCGCCGTTTAATGGACTTATTAGTGTTGTACATAAAGGCACTACTGGAATAAGTTCAGTTTTAAAAGACTCTTCTAAACAGCCAGAAGCATCACCCTCATCATTATAAGGGATTATGGATACATAAATATTGGTATCTTCAGGTAAATCTGTTGTAAAATCGTATACTGTAATATTACCAACATCTTCGTTATTTACAATATCACTACCTCCTGGTGTTGTTCCTACTGTTAATTGATAACCGTCTGCATTTGAAATAGCATTCCAACTTAAATCAGTAGAAACTTCTATATCTTCAGAGCCATCTATAGGAGATATAAGTGATGTACAATTTGGTATTGTAGCCGGACTATTAGATATTGTAAAACTTTCTTCTGCACAAGGCCCAATTGCTTCTCCAATATAATTAAAAGGAATTATGGTTACATATACAACATCACCAATATTGAAGTCTGCTGCAAATTCATAAAAGGTTTCATTAGTAACCGTTTCTCTATCTAATATATCGTTACCTCCAGAAGTAGTTCCTACTGTTAAATAATACCCTTCTGCATATAGTACATGTTCCCAAGTAATATTTGCATTAACAGGTACATTTATATCGCCGTTTACTGGAGACACTAATTGTGTACATTCTGGAATTGGACAATCTAAAACGTCTAAACTAAATGTCCATCCATAATTATCAATCATGGATTGTCTTTCATCTTTAGCATCACAATACACTAATGACTTAGCCCCTAACGTAATTCCTGGAGTTAATATTTGTTCTGACCAAGCTATTAAAGTATTATCGTAATTTTCGCGAGTTAATGCCGTGTCGTCCAGCATATTTGACATATCATTTACTCCTGTTACATCCCAATCTCCTATATATTGATCAAAACTTATAGCATCATGAAACATATCTTCCATTGTTACATCTCCAATTAGCCATTCACTTAAAGATTGGTTAAAAGTACTTGCCTCCTGGAACATACCTTTCATTGAAATAACATTATTAGTTCTCCAACTATTTATTGGTTTATTAAAGCTTGAAGCGCCGTTAAACATATCTTCCATTGTAGTTACGGCTCTAACGTTCCATCCGTTTAAATCTCCATTAAAATTAATTGCATCTTGAAACATATTTTCCATAGTAGTTACAGAAGCAACATTCCATACTGTTAGAGGTTGATTAAAGGCTTGTGCTTCTCTAAACATATCTTGCATGTTCTTTACAAAAGAAGTGTTCCAGTTATTTAAGGGTTCATTAAAAAGTGTAGCTCCATAAAACATTGCCTCCATGGTTAATGCTTCGCCTGTATCCCATGAATTTAATGGTTGATTAAAAGCTTCTGCATTTTTAAACATGGATTCGAAATTGGTTACTACAGAAACATTCCAATCCATTGCTTGGTTGTATACCAAAGCTCCTTCAAACATTGATGGCATTAATGTTACAGAACTTAAATCCCAGGTTAAAAGTTGATTAAACACTATAGCATCTTCAAACATATTACTCATGTTTGCCACGGCACTTACATCCCATTCATTTAATGGTTGATTAAAAACAGAAGCTCCATGAAACATGCTAGACATATTTACTACAGAATTTACATCCCAGCTATTTAAGGGTTCATTAAAGCTAGTAGCGTAACTAAACATAGATGACATATTGGTTACTTCCGTTACATTCCAACTATCTATATTTTGATTAAAGTTATCGGCACCGTAAAACATAGATGACATATTGGTTACTTTAGAGACATCCCAATCATCTAATGGTTGGTTAAAAGCATCTGCTTCATAAAACATTTCATTTGTACTTAACAACACAGGTGTGTCCCAACTATTTAACGGTTGATTAAACACTGTGGCTTCTCTAAACATTCGATACATTGTTATTACAGACGAAACATCCCAACTATCTATTTCACCATTAAAAGCTTCTGCATTATAAAACATACTAGACATGTTTTCTACTTTTGAAACATCCCAACCATTTAAAGATTGGTTAAAAGCATTAGAATAAGTAAACATACCTTCCATGGTTATTACATTTCCAACAATCCAGGAATTTAAAGGTTGGTTAAAACTATTTGTTGATGAAAACATCCTAGACATGTTTGTAACATTACTAACATCCCAACCATTAATATCTTGGTTAAATGCAACCGCATTATAAAACATGTAACTCATGTTTTCAACACTACTAACATCCCAACCATTAATATCTTGGTTAAATGCAACCGCATTATAAAACATGTAACTCATGTTTTCAACACTACTAACATCCCAATTAATTATGTTACTTTGCTCTTCATTACCTGAATCATTTATATAAGAATTAAATGACCTACAGCCATAAAACATATATTCCATATTAGTTACATTCGTAAGATTGGGAATATCTGAAGCTTTATATTCCATGTTATCACAATCACGAAATGCACGTCTCATTGATTCCCAAACTTGTGACCCCCATTGATCTATAGATATTAATTTGTTAGAGTCTCCTGTAGTATAATAATTATAATGTGCTGGGTAATCTCCTATTATTGATACTGTATATTCTCCAGGTATTGCATATGTATGTGTTATTGAACCTGTAACATTATTGTTGTACTGTCCATCTCCCCAGTCGATAGAATAATTATAACTATAACTACTATTTGCTCCTATTTTAATTTGATCATTATCACTAGAATAAACATCTGTAAGGGTGGTGTCAAATGTTAGTTTAAAAGCATCAGGACTATCTACCCAACTATCTACAACAGAAAAACTTACTTCGCTACAACCCGTTGCCGGACCTAAATCATTATAAGGCACAACTGTTATATAAATAATATCTCCTGCTTCAAAAAAATCATTAGAAAAACCTATACCTGTTACATTACCAACATCGTAATTATTTAGTATATTTCCGCCAAAAATCACATAACCACGAGCTCCTGCTCGCTCTACCTCTAAAGTAACAGTATATCCTGTTGCATTTGGTGTTGCCTCCCAAATAATGTGGCTATTGGCGGGAATTGCGGTATCACTTGCTCGTGGAGCCAAAATTTGTGTACAAAAAACATTTGAACAATTTACTAGATCACCAGAAATTGTCCATCCATAATTATCAATTAAACTTTGCCTTTGGTTTAAAGCATCGCAATATTTTAAATTAGTAGCCCCTAAATCTACACCCGTTTTAACAGCTTGAGAAGACCATGCTATTAAAATATCGTCATAATTTTCTTGAGAAATACCACTACTTGAAAGCATCCCCAACATATTACTAACATTTGAAATATCCCAACTTCCAATATTTTGATTAAACAAAATAGCACTGTTAAACATACTACTCATATTAGTAACACTACTAACAAGCCAACCGCTTATATCCTGATTAAAAACATCTGCACCACTAAACATATAGCTCATGTTGCTAACTTTACTAACATCCCAACCACTTATATCTTGATTAAACGCATCTGCATTATTAAACATATAACTCATGTTTGTAACATTGCTTACATCCCATAAATTTAAAGGTTGATTAAAGCTTGATGCAGAAGAAAACATTCTAGACATGTTTGAAACGTTAGATGTATCCCAATTGTTTAATGGTTGATTAAAAGTAGAAGCATAATAAAACATTTCGCTCATATCAGTAACGCTAGTTACTATCCAACCATTTATATCTTGATTAAAAGCAGAAGCAGAAGAAAACATTTCGCTCATGTTAGTAACGCTACTTACTACCCAACCACTTATATCTTGATTAAAAGTAGATGCACTATCAAACATACCTTGCATATTGGTAACATTAGCTACAGCCCAATTACTTATATCTTGATTAAAATTTCTCGCATCTCGAAACATATAACTCATGTTTTCAACATTACTAACAACCCAATTGTTTAATGGCTGATTAAATTGCATGCTGAGGTAAAACCCGTCGAACATTCTATTCATGTTAGTTACACTACTAACATCCCAACTATTTAAAGGTTGATTAAATACTCTATCTCTCTGAAACATTCCAGACATATCTGTAACATTTGAAACTATCCAATTATCTATAGATTGGTTAAACACCGAGAAAGCAAACATATAGGACATATCTGTAACATTAGAAACCACCCAATTATTTAAGGGTTGACTAAAACTTTTTGCAGAATAAAACATCCCAGACATGTTTGTAACATTACTAACATCCCAACCATTAATATCTTGATTAAATGCAACCGCATTATAAAACATTCCATACATTGTAGCTACCGCAGCTGTTCTCCAGTTATCTAATGGTTCATTAAAACTTTGGGCAGAAAAAAACGTTTCAGACATATCTGTAACTGCAGCTGTGTTCCACAAATCCAAAGGCCTATTAAACGTACTACATTCTCTAAAAATTCCAGATAAATTTGTAATAGTACTAATATCCCAATTATTTAAAATTCCATTAAATAAAGTACACCCCCTAAACATGTTTTGTAAACTTGTTACTTGCGATAAATCTGGAGCATCAATTAAATCAAAATTCATATTTTCACAACCATAAAAAGCATTTTCCATGGTTTGCCATTCTATAGACGAGCCCCATTCAAGAATTTGAATAATTTTAATTTTATCACCGCCATCGTTAAAATAGATAGCGGGAAAATCGCCACTAATTTCTATAGTATAAGTTCCTGGTGTGGTGTAATTGTGAGTAATATTACCTGTAATTCCAGTATCTGAAGTACCGTCTCCCCAATTTACATTATAATTATATGTTGTAAAAACAGGATTTGTTGGGATGGTAATTTGGTTATCTGCTGAAGATCCCGTTTCTATATTACTTGTATTCCATATAGATCTAAAATTTTGAGAAAAAACATTTAGTCCTATAAAAAAAATAAAGTATACAAGATACTTTTTTCGCATAATCTATTTTATCTTTAATTATTTATTGTAAATAAACTTTTAAAAAGCCAAATTAAGAAGTTGGCCAACTTTATAAATACGCACAAACCTTTCTGGTTAAGTTGTTTATAGTTATATTTTAAACACCGCGTTGCGTATAGTTTATTGTTTTTTTACAGAATTTATTAAACTAATCAATGTCTTTTCAGCATCCTTATTTTCAAAGGAGAGTAAGGATTTTGAATTTACAATTAAATATTTTTCAACTGTACTATCATCATTTCTCATTTCTACAGTTATATATTTCGTCCTTTTCAATTGAAAAGATTTTGGATACCCAATTCTATCAAAATTATATGATTTAGATGGTTTGAATTTCTTTTTAAGTACAATTTTATCTCCTATTATTTTAGCATTACATACATATATAAATTGATAAATTAAAAAGCCAACCAGAGCAACAAAAACTATTCCGCCAATTACCATTCCACCATTGAATTTTTGTTCTTTTATTACTGAGATTAGAACAGGAATCATAAAAAGCACTAACACACTTCCTCCATACAGTCCAATATTAGTCCAATTAGATGATAATTTGATTTCATTTTGATTATTATTCATATTGATTTTATTTTAGTTACACACAACTCTTAAATAAAGAGATGATTAAACATTTTTTTACTTAAATTATTAAGCAGCAAAGGTAAGTTTTTGAGAAGCTCATTTAAATCACGTTTTTCAGGGAAAATTTACCCCCTGAAAACAGGGAGACGAGAGAGAGGTGAATATTTATTAAATTTTACTAAATAAAAAAACCCGTTAAATTTTACATTTAACGGGTTTTTTTATTATTTAATTTGTTTACCATTTTTATCAAAAAAATGATATTCTAGGTATGTGTAAGCATCTCTTGGTAAAATTTTCACCCATTTTTTATGTTCTAAAAACCATTTAGAACGTACTGATGGAAAACCTTTTGTTAAGAAGGCTGCTATAAAAGGGTGTGTGTTTAGAGTCACCTTTGTATAGTCTTTTTTAAATAGTTTTTCAAGGTCGTGCGTTATTTTTTGTACAACACCAATTGGTGCTTCTATTTCGGCGCCATTGGCACCATTAGGATTTTCTTCCCGAGTTTTAATATCTAGCTCAGGACGTACACGTTGTCTTGTTATTTGTATCAATCCAAATTTACTTGGAGGCAATATTTTGTGTTTAGCCCTATCATCTTTCATTTCATCTCTTAAATGATTGAAAAGCTTTTGCCTATTTTGCGAATTTGTCATATCTATAAAATCGACTACAATTATACCACCCATGTCACGCAAGCGTAATTGGCGGGCTATTTCTGTTGCCGCTATTAGATTAACTTCAAGTGCAGTTTCCTCTTGGTTGTTAGCTTTGTTAGATCTGTTACCGCTATTTACATCTACAACATGAAGGGCCTCGGTATGTTCAATTACCAAATAGGCACCTTTAGACATAGATACGGTTTTTCCAAAGGAAGTTTTAATTTGTCTTTCAATTCCAAATTTTTCAAAAATTGGAACTTTAGATTGATATAATTTAACTATTGATTCTTTGTTTGGTGCAATTTCTTGCAAATAATCTTTAATTTGAATGTAAAGCTCTTCGTCATCTACTGTAATTCCTGTAAAGGTATCGTTGAATATATCTCGAAGAATAGACGAGGCTTTATTCATTTCACCTAAAACTTTTGTAGGATGATGTGCTTTGTGTAGCTTTTTACTCATTGCTGTCCAGCGACTAAGCAAGTTTTGTAAATCTTTATCTAGTTCAGCTACTTTTTTGCCTTGTGCTACGGTACGAACAATAACACCAAAACCTGCTGGTGTTATGCTTTTTACTAAACGTTTTAGCCTATCTTTTTCTTCTTTGTCTTCAATTTTTTGAGAAATAGAAATACGATTAGAAAAAGGTACTAAAACAATATATCTACCGGCTATAGAAAGCTCGCTGCTTATTCTAGGCCCTTTTGTAGATATAGGTTCTTTTACTATTTGTACCAATAACGATTGATTTGATTTTAGGACGTCTACAATTTTGCCGCCTTTATCAATATCTTTTTCAAATGGGAAATTTTTTAAAGAAAAATCTTTTAGTTTACCTGTGCTTACACGTTTTGTGAATTTTAAAAGAGAAGGTAATTTTGGCCCTAAATCGTGATAATGCAAAAATGCATCTTTCTCGTAACCTACATTAACAAATGCAGCATTAAGACCAGGAACAGTTTTTCTTATTTTGGCTATAAACACATCGCCAACCGAAAATTTATTCTCACCTTCATCTTTCTGTAATTCAATAAGTTTTCCATCTTTTAATAAGGCAAAATCAACATTTTCAGAACCAGATCGAATAATCAATTCTTTATCCATTTTGTTAATTTTAATCCATCACGTAATAGTGTGACAGATGGATTATACATTATTTTTTGTCACAGGATTTAATCCGTGGAGTTCAAAAGCACCGGTTTAGATGCTAAAAAATAGTGAACTCATTTCAAAGAACTTGTTTGTTTTTTTAAAATCAAAAAAAAAGTAGTCAATCACTAACTACTTTTTTTGATTTATTTTTTCTTTTTGTGACGGTTAGCGCGTCTACGTTTCTTACGTTTGTGCGTCGCTACCTTATGTCTTTTACGTTTTTTACCACTTGGCATAAATAGTTGTCTTTTTAAATTAATAATTATTTTAAAACTGAATTCCAACTAAATCCGGAAAACAGCCATTTTGTTTTACTTAACGTCTACATTTGTTTTAACCCCCTCAACAAAAACTTTTGCAGGTTTAAATGCAGGAATGTTGTGAGCAGGAATTTTTATAGTAGTATTTTTAGAAATATTTCTCCCTGTTTTTTCAGCTCTAGTTTTAATAATAAAGCTACCAAACCCTCTTAGGTAAACATTATCTCCACTTTCTAAAGAAGTTTTTACCTCATCCATAAACGATTCAACAGTTGCTTGTACATCTCCTTTTTCAATTCCTAACTTCTCAGAAATTTTTGCTACTAAATCAGCCTTAGTCATACTTAATATTTTTTATTTGGGTTACTATTAATTTTAAAGGGATGCAAATATAGGAATTTAATATTCAATATTTCAAACCTAATTCACTAAAATTTAATATCATAAACGTTTATTTTTGTTTGCTCTATATAAAACAGCTCATGAACTTTACTAAATCAATAATATATTGGTACTCAACAAATAAGCGAGACTTACCTTGGAGAAAAACCGTAAACCCTTATAAAATATGGCTCTCCGAAATTATTTTACAGCAAACTCAAGTTAAGCAAGGGTTACCTTATTACGAAGCTTTTGTAAGCAAATATCCTACTATTTTTCACTTAGCAAATGCTCCAGAAAACAATGTTTTAAAACTATGGCAAGGTTTAGGTTATTATTCGCGTGCTAGAAATTTACATGCCACCGCAAAACACATTGTAAACGAATTTAATGGGGTGTTTCCTAACACTTATAAAGATATAATAAAACTAAAAGGTATTGGCGATTACACTGCAAGTGCAATAGCATCAATTTGTTTTAATGAGGTTACAGCTGTGGTTGATGGGAACGTATACCGAGTACTATCAAGATATTTTAATATTGACACTCCCATTAATTCAAGTAAGGGTGCCAAAGAATTTAAAAGCTTAGCACAAGAGCTTATAAACAAAAAAGACCCTGCACTTTTTAACCAAGCCATTATGGAATTTGGTGCAAAACAATGCAAACCAAAAAACCCAGACTGTAATTCGTGCCCACTAAATAATAGTTGCTTAGCCTTAAGCTTAAAAAAAATAGATGCTTTACCCGTAAAAACTAAAGCTGTTAAGGCCAAGAAAAAATATTTTAATTTCCTAATTTACATTACCAAAGACAACCAAACTATACTGGAAAAAAGAGAAGGTAAAGGTATTTGGCAAAACTTACATCAGTTTCCTTTAATTGAAACTAAAAAACCTATAAACGCTAAAACATTAAATGATGTTATTAAAAGTTATACATTTTTAAAAAATAAAAAATTTCAACTCTCATTATATAACAGTCAACCTGTAATACACAAATTATCGCATCAACATTTGTACACCAAGTTCTGGATAATTAACATTGATAAGCTTGAGGGGAACACCATTCCTATTACTAAAATTAAAAATTACCCTGTTCCTGTTTTAATTAGCAATTTTATAGAATCGTTTAATTTTAATTTAGTTTAACACCTTCAATCATATTTTTTTATTAATTTTAAAATTGACATACAAATAGTTACATTTGCTGTCTTTTAAACAAAAATATTATGTCCGGAACCTTAAATAAAGTTATGCTAATTGGCCACCTAGGAGATGAAGTGAAAATGCACTACTTTGAAGGTGGTGGCTGTGTAGGTAGGTTTCCTTTAGCTACCAACGAAACCTACACAAATAAGCAAACAAATGAACGCGTTACAAACACCGAATGGCATAACATAGTAGTAAGAAATAAAGGTGCCGAAATTTGTGAAAAATATTTAAACAAAGGCGATAAAGTTTATATTGAAGGACGTTTAAAAACCAGAAAGTGGCAAGACGAAAAAGGTAACGATAGATACGCTACCGAAATACAATGTACAGACTTTACTTTTCTTACCACAAAAAATGAAAGTGAAAATACATCTATAGCAACACAACAAAAACCACAGGCCACACAAACAAAACCTGTTGAACCTGTTGAAAGCGATGATGATCTTCCTTTTTAAGTTTAACTAAATTAACCATAATTGGATCCCGACCCTGCCAGTTTAATAACTCCACTTTTATCAATTGATGTTTCAGTTGTACTTGGCTTTGCCTTGCTTTTTTTACTGTTAATTTGTTCTGCATTAATTTCTGGTGCAGAGGTAGCATTATTTTCAATTAGCAAAACAGATTTAGAAGATGGTTTTGATGAAAAATCTAAACCCATTCAAATTATATTACAACTCTTAGAACGCCCCAAAAAACTACTCGCTACTATACTTGTGGCCAATAATTTTATAAATATAGCTGTAGTTATTTTGTTTGCCTTTTTAGGCGATTTTATGTTTGGAGGTATTACCAGCGTACAAGTTAAGTTTATTTTAGAAGTTGTTGTAGTTACCTTTTTAATTTTACTTTTTGGTGAAATTTTACCCAAAATTTATGCCAGCAGAAACAATGTTAAATTTGCTATGTTTATGGCATTCCCTTTACGAGTTCTAGATGTAATTTTATCTCCCATTAGCCTACCTATGCGCAGTGTAACTTTGGCTATTCATAATAAATTAGGAAAACAAAAATCTAACCTAAGTATAGACCAACTTTCTCAAGCATTAGAACTTACAAGTGAAGAAGACACCACAAAAGAAGAACACAAAATTCTACAAGGTATTGTATCGTTTGGCAATACCGATACAAAACAAGTTATGCGCCCACGCATAGATATTTTTGCACTAAATATAGATCAAAAATATAGCGAAATCATGCCTGAAATTGTAAACAATGGTTATTCCAGAATACCAGTTTATAAAGACAATATAGATACTATTGAAGGCATACTTTACGTTAAAGACCTATTACCATATGTAGACCGAAAACAATTTGATTGGACAAGCTTATTACGCGAACCCTTTTTTGTGCCCGAAAACAAAAAACTTGACGATTTAATGGCCGAATTTCAAGAGAAAAAAGTGCACTTAGCTGTTGTTGTTGATGAATATGGTGGCACATCTGGACTTATTTCTTTAGAAGATATTATAGAAGAAATTGTTGGTGATATTAGTGACGAGTTTGATGATGAAGACCTAACATACTCTAAACTAGATGAAAATAATTATATTTTTGAAGGAAAAACAACTTTAAAAGATATTTACAAAATAATAAAACTAGAAGACGACACTCCTTTTGAAGAAAATAAAGGTGAAGCTGAAACTATTGCTGGTTTTGTTCTAGAAATTTCAGGTAGTTTCCCAAAACTAAACAGTAAAATAAATTTTGAAAACTACGTTTTTACTATTGAAGCTATGGATAAAAAACGTATTAAATTAGTAAAATTCACAATTTTGTAATGATAAAATATACGTACATAATACTTTTAGTTATTTGTTTTTCATGTAACGAAGACTATAAACCCAAACCAAAAGCCCAGTTACGTTTAGATTTTCCAGAAACAAATTACGTTACCACTAATTTAGATTTACCTTTTACTTTCGATAAAAATCTGATAGCTGAAAAGATTAAAATAAAACCTTTAAAATCTACAACTAAAAGTTATGGTCTTAATTTAGAATATCCAGCATTAAAAGGCACTATATTTATAACCTATAAAGCCATTGAAAATAATCAACAAAATTTAAAAGATTATTTAAAAGACGCACAAAAGTTTACTTTAGAACACACCCAAAAAGCCGATGAGATTCCTGCTTACCCTTACGAAGATAGTAGTAGAAAAGTTTATGGATTATTATCTGAAGTTAAAGGAGACGTAGCCTCTCCAGCACAATTTTATGTTACCGATAGTATAAATCATTTCATAACTGGATCTGTTTATTTTTATGCTAAACCCAACTACGATTCTATTTATCCTGCAGCTCAATATTTACAAAACGATGTTAAGCGCTTAATGGAATCATTACAATGGAAATAAAAAAGCCAGAGAAATAAACTCTGGCTTTTTATTTTATTATAAATATTATCTACTCCCAAGTATTTTCGGCAGCATCGCCTCCCCAAATAAGCGTTGCTAAATAAGGATTATCGATAAACGGATTACGGTTTCCTTGTGCACCGTAAATTACGTTGTTACGTTGTTTTTCGAACTCTGAAACAGGATCTTCTGCATTCCATTTTAAAAACAACTCTAAAGAACCTACTTCGGCAAAAGAATCGCCGTAACGAATATGTACATACATAACCATACGTGCCACATCGCCTTTCCAATCATCTCCTGGATACCATTCTTGGTTAGTTAGTAAATAACTCCCACTACCTTCTCGATACGGATGATTACTACGCTGACTATTTATACTTTGATCGCATACACGCATATGATGTATATCGTTTGGTGCTTCTTCACTATCATTTAACAAAGACTGCGGATAAATATGCTCTGTATTAAAACTTGTTATTTCATAAGTATTTGTTGGGGAATCATATTCTTCCCAATACCTACTTTCTCCACTGTATATTAATACAACATTATCTGTGTTACTCATGTCTTCGTCTGCATCATACAAATAGTTATGGCGTTGCCCATAAGTAAGTTTAGTTGTATGCTTTGTTTCTGTAACAGTTTCTAATTCACTTAACATTACATCGGTATCTGTTGTAAAAATTACGTCTTCATAATACTCCATTAATTCTGATGGCATATTAAACACCATTGGTGTTATAATTTTAATATTTACCGTTGCCGTTGAGCAATATGGTGTAGCATCGTCGTCACATATAGTATATGTAAAAGAATCTGTTCCTGTAAAATCTGCTGGTGGCGTATAACTAACAGTTCCATCTGTGTTTAAAACTACTGCACCTACAGATAATGCATTATCAATTGAAGAAACAACTGCGTCGTCAATTACTGTATCGTTTTCCAAAACACTAATTGTAATGTTCGATGAATTTTCAGATATATTTACAATATCATCAAAAGCTTCAGGGTTACCTTCATCTATTACCGTAATTGTAACTGTAGCGGTTACACAAGTTGGTGTTTCGTCATTATCACATAAGGTATAGGTAAATGTATCTTCGCCTGAAAAACCGTTATTTGAAGTGTATGATATTGTATAATCATTATTTAACACAACTTCACCGTTAGTTGAACTGGCGTCTACAGATGTTAATTCTGCTCCATCTAATAACGTATCGTTACTTAAAACATTAAAGGTTATTGATGCATTTTCTAATACCTCAAAAGCATCATCGACTGCAATAGCATCGCCTTCATCGGTTACGGTAATACTAACCGAAGCTGTATCACAATTAGGATTAGCGAAACCATCGCAAATAGTATACTCGAAAGTATCGGTGCCTGTAAAACCATCTAAAGGTGTATAAACTAACTTGCTCGAAGATTGTGTGATACTACCTCCATTAACAGATACTGCATCGAAATCATTTAAAGTGGCGTTATTAATTAAGGTATCGTTATTTAATACATCTATAATAACAGCTGTGTTTTCTTGCGTAGTTACAGTATCGTCTAAAGCTATTGGTGGCTCCACTGTGTTATCACTTGAATTATCACTACAGCCAAATATTGCCATTAGAACAATGAAATAAATACATTTTTTCATAATAAATTTTATTAAAAAAGTAAAAAAAACCCCTTAAAAATAAGAGGTTTTTCAAAATATTATAATTGAATTTTAGGTTAGTTATTATCAACCCATTCTCCGTTTTCTTTTATAACTTTAAATGTTTCGAAGGCATCAGAACCAATCCAAACTGCATATGATACAGAATATTTTTGACCTTCCTCTGCACTAGGATCGATTTCATCTAATAAAAACTTAATAGTCTCTAGAATCATTTCATCGCTCCAATACGCAGAATTACCTTCTCTTCTATCGTAGTTACCATAGCTACCCATACTTGCTGCGGCACTTATAAAACCATCAACATCTGCAAATTCTGCAGCTATAGTTGTATAATCGGCACCAACCATAGTATATTGAATAGTGTTATCTGGCAACCAAGCACCATCTTCGTAACCAAATTGAAGTGTCTGTTCAATTACACTTTGTACAGCATTCCAAGAAGAACCATCGTATACAAAATTCACGTATTCTACTACTGTTTCATCACCATTATAAAAATCGTAAGCAACAGCTATCATATCATCTTCGAAAGCATAAGGGTATTGCTGAGATAAATAAATCGCTAACTTATATAAGGCTTCATCTTCATCATCAAAATTAGGATAAGATTGTCCCATTGCAGTATAAGCTTCTTCAGAAATACTAAAAGGTTCTGCCCATCCATCTGTTAAAACAAATAATGTAGTTTCATCTAGTAATAATTGAGGTGATTTAATATACACTCCACCAGAATAAGTTAAATCCATAGTTTCAGTAAAATTTGTACCGCCGTCGTAAATTGCAAAAGTTACAGCATATCTTTCATCTTCAACACCTGCACTTAAAACAACGTTTAAAGCTTCAACAATCATATCGTCACTCCAATAAGCAGCATTAGTTGGTCTTCTCTCGAAGTTACCGTAGTCATTCATACTAGTAGTAGCGTCTGGGTAAGTACTGCTTAAGGCTGCAACAATCGCATCGTAATCTTCGTCTACAAGCTCAGACTCGTTTACTGTTAATTTTACATAAGCTGTTCCGTTGTATTCTACTAAAAATGTTTCAGTTCCACTTGAACCATTGTAAATAGCAAAAGTTACATTATACTGCTGCCCAAGAGAGGCTGTAGGTAAAATTACATTTAATGCTTCAACAATCATATCATCACTCCAATAGGCAGAATTACCTTCTCTTCTATCGAAGTTACTATAGTTTGCTGCACTCTCTGCTGGATCTGGATAAGTTGATGACAAAGCAGATCCTATAGCATCAAAATCATCTCCTGTAATTTCATATAAAATAACATCGGCTAAAGTAGCGTAAGTTAAATTCACATATGTTCCTTTTTCAGCAGTTTCATACCTTAAATCGAAAAAGTTTTCAATATCTGTCATTGAAGTAAAAGCTTCTAGACCTAATTCGCTATAATCTGAAGATGTAACCGTATAATCTTCAAAAGATAAAGGATCGTAAAGCAAATAAGTTACATTAGCTAAAGATGATTCTCCCCATACAGGAAATCTTTCAGCTAATAGATCTGGAATTAAAAGTCTTGCTTCATCTTCTGAACTAAAGTTTCCGTAGCTTAAACTTAGGAAATCGTAGTCATCATCTGTTAATGTGTAATCCGTAACACCTGTTAAGTAATCGATTCCTTCTGTTTCTTGAGAATCAAGCTCTTCGTAGATGTCTTCCATTGGGTTACATGAAGTAAATACTCCCCCAACGATTAGTATTAATAAATAAATAAATTTTTTCATAATAATTTCTTTTTCAATTAAAATCTAAATTTAGCACCAAGGCTATAAGTTCTTCCGAAACCATACCAAACTAATGCTGTATCATAGGTGTGACCGGAACCATCAGTAGCATCAGCAATATACTCAGTATTAAATATATTGTTTACGTTAAGTATAATTGTTGAATCGAAACCTAACAAATCAAAACCGTAGCGGAAGTTAGCATCCATTGTAGTATAATTTGGCATTTTCCAAGCTTGAGCTGTATCAATTTCTGAAACATCATCGTATTGTCTTCCTGTTGGATCGAAATCTGCATAGTTATCTCCAAAGTAATTAAAATCAAGACCTATGTACGTTTTATCGAAGAAGTTGTAATCGGCAGATAAAGCAGCAGTTGTTTGAGCAGCATTACCAACTTTTAAACCTTTCATAGCAATATTAATTGGATCGCCTACGGCATTTTGGTCTTCATCAAAAATTTGAACATTTTCAATATTATCATCCCATTTCCAATCTCCAACAGATAACATACCTGTAAGTGTTAATTTATCTATAGGTTGATATACGGCATCAATCTCAATACCTGTGTGCAATGCATTAACTCCTGTTAAGTTAAACACAAAGTTTTCACCGTTTGAACCTGGTACACTTCTGGTATCTGTTTTATCGTTCCATCTTGTGTAATATAGGTTTACGTTAGCTCTAAATTTAGAGCTTCTAAAGCCGTATCCTAATTCTGCACTAAATATTTTTTGATTTTCTGCATCATCGTTAATTAATTCGTTATCGAAGTTTGAGAAAACTGCATCGAATCCTGGCGCTTTTTCGAAATAACCAATATTAGCAAACACATTATTTTTGCCATCAAGGTTGTAGTTAGCACCACCTTTAATCATATAACCCATAAAGTTATATCTATCTGTTTCTTGAAGTGGATCGTTATCTAAATATTGGAAATAATCAATTCTTTTATATGATGTATTTGATAAAGATAAAGAAACAAATCCTGCTAATTTATCTTTACTATACTCTAGTTGACCGAATAAACCTTGCCATCCTACAACACCATCGTTATTGTAATCTCTTTTATCACCTACCTTGGCAATTCTGTTAGGGTTGTTAACATCGCTATCTTCTAAAACGAAATCACCACCTAATAAATCTGTAATTTCAGAATAATGAAGTCCTCTGTATGATCTAATATCTAATCCTGCTAAAAACACTAAATTTTCGTTTAAATCTGTTTTTAAAGTAGAAAGACCACCAAACCAGTTATGACTATTAATTGAAGCTCTTAAGTAAGCCTCAGACTCTTCACCATTTGCAGCATTTTCTTGGTTAATTTCTACGATAGAATCAAAATCGATTGGTTGGTCGTCTGCTCCTAATCTTAAGTTAAATAAGTCACGGTTTTCACCAGCAGTACCACCGCCGCCTCCACGACCCCAAGAAGCATAAATTGCAGTAGATAAAGATGTATTATCGTTAATATCCCAGTGGTGATTAAGAGACGTTTGAGATTTGTGATAAAAGTTATCTTCAGTATTTAAAATCTGTCCGTTTTTATATCCCCAATCTGGGTTAAATTTAATTCCACTTTCTGCCGAACGATATTTAGAAATCAAACTTCTATTTTGTCTTTGACCATGCTCTTGTGGCGCACCAAAAGAAGTTAGAGAAAGCGTATGGTTCTCACCAATTTTTTTTGCGATACTAACAAAATAGTTATAACCCTCAAATTGAGTACCATCGATATAACCTTCTCCATCTAATTTAGCAAAAGATGCTGTTGCGGCCCAACCGTTATCCATTAAACCTGTAGATAAAGTAAAACCTCTTTTAAAGTAACCTGCATTACCTATAGTTGTTGTTACGTTTCCTCCAGCCTCTTGATCTGTAGTTTTTGTTAAGATGTTAATTGTACCTCCAATGGAAGGAACAGCTACTTTAGCAGCACCTAAACCACGTTGCACTTGCATTGAACGTGTAACATCTGATAAACCTGCCCAGTTAGACCAATATACCGCACCGTTTTCCATGTCGTTAACAGGTACACCGTTAATCATTACAGCTACGTTTTCAGACTCGAAACCACGTAAGTTAATTCTAGAGTCACCAAAACCACCACCTGATTTGGTAGCATACACACCTGGTGTAGATTTTAGGATTTCTGGAAATTCTTGAGTTCCTAATTTAATCTCAATATCTTCTGCTTTTACGGTAGAAACAGCTACTGGCGTTTTTCTATCTACTGCAACCGAAGCAATAATTTGAATCTCATCAAGACCTACTTGGCTAGATTCTAAATAAATGTTTCCTAAACTAGCACCGTCAGAAAAAGTGATGGTTTTTGAAGTGTAACCAACAAAAGTAATTACTAGTTCCCCAGAAGGCTGATTTGTTGCTAATGAAAAGTTACCATCGAAATCTGTTACAACCCCGTTTGAAGTACCTTTTTCAATAACGTTTGCACCTGGTAGCGGAAGATTTGATCCTGCTTCCATAATTGTACCTGTTACAGTACTTTGTGCCATAACAACCGCAGAGAATAAAAACACTACAGCTGCTAATAAATTTTGAGTAAATTTTCTCATAATTTTTAAAAAAGTTATTTATTATTTTTTTGAAATTAGTCCGTGCAAATTTAGTTACATTAAGATATTTGAAGTTACCTTAATGTTAAGAAATTTAACAACAGCCTATAAAACTAGAGAAAAAAAATGAGAAAAAATCAATGAATTTAAAAAAAACATGAAAAAAATAACGGAAAATACATAAAAAGCCTACAATTCAATAAACAAATAACATAAAACTGTGTTAACATAAATAAAAAAAGCCACTGATAAATCAGTGACTCTTTTATAAATTTAATTATTTTATGTATTAAAACTCGTACTTAACTGAAGCATTCCAAGTAAATCCATTAGTATTATAATAACCAAATACATCAGTATTTTGTAAAGCTATTTTATCTAATAAGTTATAACCATTAGCTCTAACAGTTAATTTATTATCCCCAAAATTGAAACCATACTCTATACCTGCATCAAGCAAAAAGTAAGCGGGTAATACACCTGCATCCTCTGTTTCGATATCTGAATCTGAAAAATCTATTTCATTTTGGTAGTGGTTAGCATAGTAGTTCCAGTTACCATCGATTCTTAGACCTTCAATAATTTCTGCATCAAATACAGCACCTGCTGTAAATTGAGGAGCTGTAGTTACATGTACTCCACTAATATCTTCACCTTCTGCAGTAGAAATTAAAGAACCATCGTCATCGCTATAAGTGTCGATTTTTTCAATATCTCTGTAAACCCAGCTTCCTGAAGATAAATAAGCTCCAAGATTAACTTTATTAGCTACACGATATCTTAAATCTAATTCTATTCCTTTATGTTCTTGTTGTACACCTCTTCTAAAGTATCTAACATCTACTTCAGAATTGTTAATAATTTCAGAACCTGTTGTTAAAATAACTCTGTTATCCCAGTTTGTATAATAAAAATCGAAGTTGGCTCTAAATTTAGATTTTGTAAATCTAAACCCTGTTTCGAAACTAGTAATATCTTCGTTATCTACTTCTGGCTCTACTAAGTCGTTTGAATATTGAATATTGCTAAAAACATTATCTAAAAATGGTTGACGAGAATAATGTCCTGCATTACCAAATATTGTAAACTCTTCAGTAATATCATAACTTAAACCTCCTTTAAGGTTATATCCTATTTTATTTAATTTTTCAGATTTACCAGCACCATACATTCTACCTTCTCTCTGGTAGGATTGATTAGATAAAGCTCCTTGGAAAAAAGCTGAAAATTCATTTTTTGAATATTCTATTTGTGAGAATATACCTTGATAGTTTATAGTTTCAGAGTAATCGTAAGCTATTCTTTGATCTTCATCTGCAAAATCAAATAAAGTAGACCATGGGTTAATACTAAATGCATCGGTTACAACTATATCATCTGCTCTATCATTAGCCCATCCATTTAATCCGTAAAAATCTATTACTTGTCTGAAGTGATCTCCTTTGTAAAATCTAAAATCTGCACCAACATTAAAGTTAACAAACTCACTTAACTCTCTCTCGTAGTTAGTTACTAAACCAAACCATTGGTGATTATTCATTGAAGCTCTACGGATATAATTACCTTCTTCTTCTCCACCAGATAAAATATAATAATCTCCAGATTGTCCAATACCGTCAGGATCCGCAAGGTTTTGTTGTTCTATACCGTAGTAATCCATTAAGCCTTCATCTGTTCTTACACGACCATCACCACGATCGCCTGTTCCGCCACCACGACCAATTGAAGCGTATGCTACTGTTGATAATTGAGAGGCATCATCTATAGTCCAGTCCCAGTTAAGGTTCATTACTGGTTTATGGTAAAAGTTTGTTCTTTCTGACTCTACATCATCAGTATAATAACCTGTTGCTGAATCTAAACCAGAAGTATAACCCCAGTGTTGGTTATATTTAGGATCTTCTTCTATAGTAGATAAACTTTGAGACCATCTTTGACCGTGTTGTTGTGGTGCACCTGTAATTAAAAAGTTAAATGCATGGTTTTCGTTAGGCTTATATCCTACAGAGAAGAAATATGTTTGACCAGAACCAAAAGTTCCATCGGCCCATTTGTTTTCTGCTTGCCAATGATCTAACAATACAGAGAAAGACCAACCTTTATCGTTAATTCCTGTATCGTAAGAAACTGTTCCTTTATAATATTGATCGTTACCTGTTAAAAATCTAGCAAAACCACCTTGCTTTCTATCTGTAGATTTCATTACTAAGTTCATTGTACCACCTACAGATGAAATAGCTAACTTAGATGAACCTAAACCTCTTTGAACCTGTACTCCGTTTGCAACATCTGCAATACCAGCCCAGTTAGACCAATATACTAACCCATCTTCCATACCATTTACTGGCTGTCCGTTTAGTAGTACAGCAATGTTTGATTGATCAAAACCACGCATATAAAGTTGGCTATCTCCAAAACCTGTTTGACCAGAAACATATACTGAAGGCGTGTTTTTTACAATTTCTGCAACTTCAACGTTACCTACAGATTTGCTTTGTATTGTTCCTTTATTAATAGTACTTACAGCAACTGGTGTTTTTCTATCTGATGCTAAATCGATAACACCAGACCCAGTAATTACAATAGTTTCTAGTGAATTGTCTGGAGATAATTTAACTTCTCCTAAATTAGTATCTCCATTAAAAGGCAATACAATTTTACCATAACCAACAAAAGTTATAATGATTTGACCCGAAGACTCTTTAGTTGTTAACGTAAATTTTCCATCGAAATCTGAAGAAACACCATTACTTGTTCCTTTTTCAATAACATTAGCACCTGGAAGTGGTGTGTTTAAATCAGCGTCAATTACAGTACCTGTAATTGTACTTTGCGCAATTAAGCTTGTTGCAAACAAAAAGCTTACAACAAAAAATAAATTTTGAGCAATTTTTCTCATAATTTGATAAAAGTTTGATTTTTTATTTAAAAGTTAATCGGGGCAAAATTAATGATTACAATAAATCTAATATTAAGTAAATATTAACAAACATCAATTTTGACACAGCCTACAAACCTATTGATAGAAAATAAAAAAAGAAAAAAAATAACTAACTTTTATCAAATACTAAACTAAACGTCGCCTATTTACTATTTTTGTAAAATTTTAACAAGTTTTTTGTAGATGAATCATGTGGGAAATTTTCGTTTGAATCAAATTCTTTTAAAATTTTACTTGCAAGCTGCTTTCCAAGTTCCACTCCAAATTGATCGTAACTAAAAATATTCCAAACTATACCTTGTACAAAAATTTTATGCTCGTACATAGCTATTAACTTTCCTAAACTTTCTGGGGTTAATTTTTTTACAAATATGGTATTTGTTGGTTTATTACCTTCAAATATCTTGAATGGTATTATATTGGCTTTAGTTCCTTCTGCAATAACTTCTTCTTTAGTTTTTCCATTCATTAAAGCTTCTGTTTGCGCTAAAAAGTTTGAGGTTAACTTATCATGGTGTTCCCTATTTCCGTGTAAAGATTGTGTAAACCCAATAAAATCGGCTGGAATTAATTTTGTTCCTTGGTGTATTAACTGAAAGAATGCGTGCTGAGAATTAGTTCCTGGTTCGCCCCAAATAATTGTTCCTGTTTGATAATTTATTGGTTTACCATTTCTATCTACACTCTTACCATTGCTTTCCATTATACCCTGTTGTAAATAGGTAGCAAATTGGTTTAAATATTGAGAGTATGGAATTATAGCTTCAGTTTCTGCTCCAAAAAAATTATTATACCAAATACTTATTAAAGCTAAAATTACTGGAATATTACTTTCAAAACTTGTAGTTTTAAAATGCTCATCCATTTTATTTGCTCCCAACAATAAGTTACTATAATTTTGATAACCTACTGATAAACTAATTGACAAACCAACGGCGCTCCATAATGAAAAACGACCACCAACCCAATCCCACATTGGGAATATATTATTGGCATCAATTCCAAAATCTTTAACTTTTTCTAGGTTTGTAGAAACCGCCACAAAATGCTTAGCTATATCTGCCCTTGTAGCCGATTGTAAAAACCAAGATTTAATAGTATTGGCGTTAGATAATGTTTCTTGTGTTGTAAAAGTTTTAGAAACTATTACAAATAATGTGGTTTCTGGATCTAGTTTTTTAATAATCTCGTTTACATGATCGCCATCAACATTACTTACAAAATAAGTAGTTAATTGGTTTTTATAATACTGAAGTGCATCAACAACCATTGCTGGACCTAAATCTGACCCCCCAATACCTATATTTACAACATGAGTAAATGCTTTTCCGGTGTAACCTTTTAATTTTCCACTTACAACTTTGTCTGTAAAACTTTTTATTTTTTCTCTTACTTCGTAAACTTCTGGCATTACATTTTCACCATCAACAAAAAACTGAGCGTTTTTTGGTGCACGCAAAGCTGTATGGAGCACTGCTCTATCTTCGGTTTTATTTATTTTTTCTCCTGCAAACTGACTTACAATAGCTTCCTTTAGCTTAACATCCTCTGCTAATTCTAATAAAAGACTGAGCGTTTCTTTGGTTATTATATTTTTTGAAAAATCTACATAAAAATCATCCCATTTAATCGACTTTTTATTTGCTCGCTCTGCATCTTGAGCAAATAAATCTTTCATTTGAGTGTTTTTTAAATCTTCAAAATGTGCTTGTAGTTTTTTCCAAGCATTTGTTGTGGTTGGGTTAACAGTTGGTAATGCCATTGTGTTTTATGAGTTAGCTTGAGCTTGTGTAATTACAGTTTGTTCTGGCTGCTCGTTAATTTCAGGCTCAAAAAATGTATTATCTAATTTATGCTTAATAGGCTTTATATACTCTAGATATTGGGCTTTAAGTGAATCGGATATTGGTTTTGCTTCTGGCAATTTTTGTTTAAAAGGATCAACTTGCCTTCCGTTTACCCAAAACCTGTAGCATACGTGAGGACCTCCGGTGTTGCCTGTCATACCTACCCAGCCTATAACATCTCCTTGCTTTACAAATTGTCCTTTTTTTACATTTTGGGCTTTCATGTGAAGGTATTGTGTTTCA
This sequence comes from Neotamlana laminarinivorans, assembly GCF_020523925.1. Taxonomy (GTDB): domain Bacteria; phylum Bacteroidota; class Bacteroidia; order Flavobacteriales; family Flavobacteriaceae; genus Neotamlana; species Neotamlana laminarinivorans. The sequence continues at coordinate 24,265 of NZ_JAJAPW010000002.1, forward strand.
AATGTAGAGTTATGTCTAATTTTCACATATTTACCATTTCCGCCTCGTCGGGTAGATTCTGTTACTGTTCCGCTAGCTGTAGCTCGAATAGGTGTTCCAATTGGAGCGGCAAAATCGGTACCTTTATGTGGCCTAATTTTATAACCATAATAAGCAATACGGCGTTTTAAATTATATCTTGAAGAAATACGACCAAACTCAATTGGAGATTTTAAAAATGCTCGACGTAAATTTTTAGCTTCCTCGTTAAAATAGTCTACTATACCCTTTACCGAATCGGTTTCAAATTGAAATGCATAAAAAGGTTCATGATTATGCTCAAAATAAGCTGCTTTAACCTCGTGAACACCTGTGTATATACTATCATCTATATATTTATCACTGTAAATCACTTTAAAACGATCACCTTTTTGCAAACGACGAAAATCTATAGTCCAAGCATAAATATTATTAGCTAACATATTTGTTAACACAGCACTAACGCCTTGCTTATCTAAAGTTTCGGATATGCTACTATTTATTACTCCTGTAATAGTTTTTTCAACATATTTTATAGGTTTTCTGCTTTTGTAAGCATGAATAGAATCTTTAAAACTTATCACCACATAATCCTCTTTATTGGGTTGATAAATGAATGCTTGTGGAGTATTTAAAGAATCTTTAGCACATAATAAGGTATAAGTTTTACCTATTTGCAAACGACGAATATCAAAAGTATCTTTTGTTTGCTCTGCTATTTCATAAATTTTAGGATAACTTACATGATTTCTATCTAGAATAACGCCAAAAGTATCGCCTTTGCGTACTGTATCGCGTTTTACCACATAATCGTTTAATTTAAAACCAAACTCTTTAGGCTCTATTGGAGGCTCTACAACAGCTAAATCGTTAGTTTTATTTTCAGGTTTTTCTTCTTCATTTTTACAACTAGTAAAACAGATTACTAATATTAGTAATACTACAAATCTGTTCCCCAAGTTGCGATTTCGTTTTCTGTCCATAAATCTGGAAAAAATATTCGTTTTTGATATTTTGGATGCATATACTTTACCCACTCGCTACCTCCTGTAGCTTCGGCTGTTTCGCCTCCAATATTTAAATAATGGTTTGCTGTGTTATAATGTGCCATTACCCACTTTATATTTACCGTATAATCATAGTGACGCATGGCGTTTATTAATAATTTATTATCTCTAGCTTCTGGTGGAAGCGATTTAAATTTTGAATATAAATTATTAAATTGATAAAATTTAGTAAATCTAATAAATTCATCTTTATAACGCTCTTCAAAAGCTGTTAAAGTATAAGTTTTTTTTCCAGTTTTAAAATCTTTACCTGCCGCTTGCCAATACAAGTGCTCGAAGGCGTGTTCGTATGATGAATTTTTATTTATTGTATTTCTAAAACGATTGTCTATTAAATTTATTAGCTCGGTTGATGCAAACTCAATTTTACGATATTGCGCGCTTTGAAAGCCACTTGCTGGAGTTAAGGTTGTTCTAAACTTGTTGTATTGTTCAATATCCATTCCGTCTTTCATGATGCTAAATGAAGACGTTAGAACATCGAAATAGCGGCTTACTCGCATTATTTTATCGGTAAAAACATCGACAGAAATGTCATCTGTTTTGGCCACTTGTTCAATTTCACTAAGTATCATTTTAAATAACAATTCTGATATTTGATGATACATTATAAACACATTTTCGTCTGGAAAAACAGTGCGCTGTACTTGAAGACTTAATAAAGCGTCGGTTTGAATATAATCCCAGTAATTTATAGGTTTACTGTGTAACAAACCTTCAAGATGTGTTTCTACATCTTGGTTTATGGCTTCGTACTTTTGTTTAAGTTCGGTATTTATTTTGGAGCTCAAGACCTTTAATTATTAACAAGTATTTTAAACGGATATTTTAAGCCTTTAAAAGCTTCTAAATCGGCTCTTAACGAACCTACTGCTAAATCGGCTTGAATACGCAAAGGTACTTTATTTTTATCTTTAGAAACCCAAAGTGTTAAACTTTCTTCTTCTTTAAAAACACGCCCAGCCATTACATATGGTCGAAATTTTAATGCTTCTATATCTCCAAATTCTGTTTCTATAGTTTCTTCACCTAAAAATTTAAGTTTAAATCCATAGTTTTCTTCATCAAAAAACATATCAATTTTTACTTCATCACCTTTTTTCATCACTTTGGTATCTAATTTATTTCTTAGGTAATAAAATGTAGAAACCATGTCTTGAATATTAGGCTCGGTATTAAAAACCTTTTTTGTGTTATGTTTTAGATCGTTAACATGAGCTTTGTTTTTTTCTTGATCGAAGTTTATAACTAAATTTTTGGTATGCCCACCTTCATCTATCTTCCTAACAAACTTGTAGGGTATTAGTTCTTTTTTATCAAAATAACTTTCGTAGCGATCTTCTACTTTAAAAACCCATTTAATCATGCCTGTTGTCCAACCTTTTCCAACAACATGATAAACTTGTTTTCCGTTAAACTGAGATTCGTTAACTTTTAAAGTGGCGTTTCCGGCTTTCATCCAGCCACTATAACTCATTTTAAACTTAAACCATTCACCAGTATCGAAAGCTGGTTCTTGGGCATAAACATGAGATGCAATAATTGTAAATGTTAATAGCAATATTTTTTTCATGGCTTACAGGGCTGTTACTTGTAACTTTAATTAGATACGTTCATTGTACGGTTAAATTTACAATTACCATTCCAAAAATATAAAATTTCTTAACACTTATATTCTTTTAAAAAACTGTTAACATTTAAATAGCATTTGTATTTATAAATTAAAACCAAAAACCAATACTAAAATACCATATACTTTCTCCTAATTCTGGCGTGTAACTGTATTTAGCTTGAACTGGCCCTAAAAAAGTATCTAGAGCATAACCAAGAGCATAACCACTATAAGTAGGTAACGATAACCATTTACCCGTTTCGAAAAGATTATCTTCTACGTTTGCCCAATTTCCTTCAATAGTTAAATGTTGTTTTTTTAATAGTTCTAAATCTACAGTAAATTTAGATTTTATAAAACTATTACCACCTAAAGCAACAAAATCGTATCCTAAAAATGGTATAAAATTGTTGATTAAATTATTTCCATATCCTCCCAAACCAAAATTTAAAGTATTAAAACTACTATCGCCAATCCTAAAGCCACTTTGGGCTTGAACATTAAAAGACAAACTATTAGACACACTAAAAGCATAACCAGCTTCTGCCTGTGCAATAGCAAAACTTTTAAACTCTTGGAATATACTAGTACCCAATAAGTACCAATGTATATCGCTATTAAAGAAAACACCTTTTTCAGGAAAATATTTATTATCGTAAGTATCGTATTTTAAATTACCAAATACACTAAATAAATTTGATCTTTCAAAATCAAAATCTTCCTCGGTAACCTCATCTGTTAAGGTTTCAGAAGTTATATCTAGATGTTTGTGTTCTGCACCCAAAGCAAGTGCAAAATCTCTACGAAATAATGTTTGAAGGTAAAATTGATTGGTAAAATCTTTAAGTTTTACGTTTATTTTATTAATACCTGAACTTAAAAATGGACCACCATCTAACAACAAATCTGCACTTACATCTTTTTTAAACTGGTTGTAGCGCGATTTTAACCCAACGCTCCAATAAAAACCTTTATCAATTAAATAGTCGAAATTATATCTTACGTTATCACCCAAAATAAAATCAAAAGATGCCACGTCGTTATTAAACAATAATCGTTTTTTTGTTAAGTTAATTAACGCTGCACTTTTGTATAAATCATCAAAGTGCACTCCTAATTTTAAATAGGTATTTATTTTAGATTCCTTTAAACGAGCTGTAAAATTATACACACCTTTGCTTTCTGTTTCTTGAAGATTGTAATCGAAGGCATCGAAATTATTAGTTGCTTCTAAATTATTTAAACCACTAACAAATTCTGTATAACTCATTTTCTGGTTACTCTTAAATTTTAGTTTTCCGGTAACATAAGACCTTGTATATTTTGTTAATCCTTCAATTTTTACATTTTTAATTGCCAGACTATCTAGTGGATTTATTTTGATACGCCGATTTTCTTCTTTTAATTTTGGTAAACCGTTTAATGCTTTAATAACATTGTTTGAAGCCATAACACCAGAATTAATTATACTTCTACCTTCATCAAAAGACATTACAGTATAATCTTTTATAGCCGGTTTAATATAAATATCGGTTTTACCAACTTTTAGCTTCATATCGTTAACTGTACGGTAGTTGTTTATTTGAAGCAGTACATCTAAACCTGAGGTTAATTCATCTCTATTCATTAAGCCATCTTGTACATCTACCCCAATAATTACATCCATTCCTTTAGCTTTTAACTCATCAATGGGATAGTTATTTACTACACCGCCATCAATTAGCATTTTATTATTAATAAAAACGGGTTTAAAAACTGATGGCAATGCACTACTAGCTAAAACCGATAAGGGCAAATCTCCTTTCTCTAGAACAACAGGCGTACCTTTTTCTACATCTGTCGCAATACAAAAAAACGGAATAGGAAGAGCCTTAAAATCTTTTGTTTCGCATAGCGGAAGCATAAGTTGCGATAACAAATTGTATGTGTTATGGCCTTTTGATAATGCCGATGGCAAGTTTATTTTAAATTCATTAAAAGGAAGTTTTATTGCATAACGCTCTGCATTATTTCGCTCGTGTAAAGTTTTTGCTTTTCTTGGCAAATTATCGTTTAAAATATTATCAAAATCAACAGATTTAAATATTGAATCTAGCTGATTACCAGAATACCCAGAGGCATACAACGAGCCAATTACTGCCCCCATGCTTGTTCCTGCAATGTAATCTATTTTTACACCTAAACTATCTATTACTTTTAAAACACCTATATGAGCAAGCCCTTTTGCACCACCACCACTTAAAACCAAACCTACTTTTGGCTCTGTTTTTTCTATATTATTGTCTTGCGCTTTCGCGGAAACTGAAACAAGTAACAATAATACTAATACAATGTGTTTTAAATTCAAAATAAGATTTTTGTGTTTATTTTTAACTCAACTAAAACAATTTAATTGTTGTGATAATAATTATAAATTTTTTCTGCTCTAGATGCTCCAACAACATCTTCTAACTCATCAAGTTTAGCATTAGCTACACGTTTAGCCGATTTAAAATGCTTAAGTAACTCTACAACTGTTTTTTCGCCTACACCATTTATAGTTTCTAACTCGGTATTTAATGCACTTTTACTTCTACGATTACGGTGATGCTCTATACCAAAACGGTGTGCTTCGTTTCGTAATTGTTGAATTATTTTTAATGTTTCGCTTTTTTTATCTAAATATAACGGAATTGGGTCGTTTGGATAAAATAATTCTTCTAAACGCTTAGCAATTCCGATTATGGCAATTTTTCCTCTTAAATTTAAAGCATCTAAACTTTTTAATGCTGACGATAGTTGCCCTTTTCCTCCATCAATAATTATAAGTTGTGGTAACGGCTGCTCTTCATCTAACAAACGTTTGTACCGGCGATATACAACTTCTTCCATAGATGCAAAATCGTCTGGACCCTCAACCGTTTTTATATTAAAATGACGATAATCTTTTTTACTGGGCTTACCATTTTTAAATACTACGCAAGCCGCCACAGGGTTGGTTCCTTGAATATTTGAGTTATCAAAACACTCAATATGCCGAGGTTCTTCATGTAAACGTAAATCTGCTTTCATTTGCGCCATAACCCGATTAGCATGCCTATCTGGATCTACAATTTTAATTTGTTTAAAACGCTCCATTCTAAAATACTTAGCATTTCTAATAGATAAATCTAAAATATGCTTTTTATCGCCCAATTGCGGCACGGTAACTTTAATATCTTCACCAATATCAACCGGAAAAGGCACATAAATTTCTTTAGATTTAGAGTGAAACCGTTGCCTAATTTCGGTAATAGCTAACTCCAATAATTCCTTATCGGTTTCATCGAGTTTTTTCTTAATTTCTAGTGTATGCGAACGAATTATAGACCCATAAGAGAGTTGTAAAAAATTAATATAACCATAACTCTCGTCGCTTATTACACTAAAAACATCTACATTACTAATTTTAGGATTTACAATGGTAGATTTGGCTTGGTAATTTTCTAAAACCTCAACTTTTTCTTTTATTTTCTGAGCTTCTTCAAACTGCATGTTTTCTGCAAGTTCCATCATTTGCTCTTTAAATTTCGATAAGGAATCTTTAAAATTTCCTTTTAAAATTTGCTTTATAGCCTTTATATTTTCATTATAATGCTTTTCACTCTCTAAACCTTCGCAAGCCCCTTTACAATTTCCTAAATGATATTCTAAACACACCTTGTACTTTCCTGACCGTATTTTTTCTTCATGTAAATCGTAATTACATGTTCGCAACGAAAATAAACCACGAATTAAATCGAGTAAAGTATGTACTGTTTTAACGCTTGTATATGGCCCAAAATAATCGCCTCCATTTTTAAACACGCGACGCGTAGAAAAAACTCTAGGAAAACGTTCGTTTTTAACACAAATCCACGGGTAAGATTTATCATCTTTTAAAAGTACATTATACCTAGGTTTGTGCTTTTTAATTAAGTTGTTTTCAAGCAATAAAGCATCTGTTTCTGTTTCAACAACAATATGCTTTATGTTAGCAATTTTTTTTACTAAAACTCGGGTTTTTCCACTATCATGAGTTTTTGTAAAATATGAGCTTACTCGCTTTTTTAAATTTTTAGCTTTACCTACATAAATAATAGTACCTTCTTTATCAAAATATTGATAAACTCCAGGTGCATTTGGTAAGGTTTTTAGTTGTATTTCTAAAGCAGGAACATCCATTACTGTAAAGGTAAATATTTAAAATATTATCACTAATTTTCTTTCTTAAATATCTATTAAAAAAATAGATATTTAAAAGGTGTAATTTGTTACCTTGCGCCACTTTTTTAACAATAAAAAATGAGTAAAAAAATTATAGGAAGAGTTGACAAAGTTGACTTTCCAAAATTAGAACTTTTCGGCATAAACGTAAAAATAGATACCGGTGCATATACATCGGCCATTCATTGCTCGCGTATAATTGAAGAAAATAACAGCCTACGTTGTATGTTTAAAAGTGATGTGCACCAAAACTTTGGTAAAAGCGAAATAGTTTTCGATACCTTTACTAATACCAATGTAAAAAGTAGTAATGGCTACAAAGAAAATCGTTATAAAGTAAAATCTGAAGTTATATTTTTTGGTAAAACATATAAGATTAACTTAACTTTAAGCACGCGCGAGGATATGCGCTTTCCTGTTTTAATTGGCAGAGAATTTTTAAAACATAAATTTTTAGTGGATGTTGATTTAGAAAACATTTCGTTTAAAACCACACAGAATGAACATAGTAATACTATCTAGAAACACAAACTTATACTCTACAAACCGTTTGGTTGAAGAAGGCGAAAAACGCGGCCATCTTATTGAAGTTATAGATCCATTAAAATGCGACATAATTATTGAAAAAGAAAAACCAACTATTTACTATAAAGATAGATATCTAGATTACGTTGATGCTATTATTCCAAGAATTGGAACTTCGGTTACCTTTTTTGGTTGCGCTGTGGTTAGACAATTTGAAATGATGGGTGTTTTCACCTCGGTTACCAGTGATGCTATAATACGTTCGCGCGATAAACTGCGTAGTTTTCAACGTTTATCTAAAGCTGGAATTGGCATGCCTAAAACTGTTTTTACCAATTACTCTCGAGATGTAGAAAAAGTACTATCGCATGTTGGTGGTGCTCCTGTAATTATAAAACTTTTAGAAGGCACTCAAGGTTTAGGTGTGGTTTTAGCTGAAACTAAAAATGCAGCAGAATCTGTTCTAGAAGCCTTTAACGGCCTACAAGCTCGTGCTTTAGTTCAAGAGTATATTTCTGAAGCTAAAGGTGCCGATTTACGAGCTTTAGTTGTAGACGGCCAGGTAGTTGGCGCCATGAAACGCCAAGGTAAAGAAGGCGAGTTTCGCTCTAACTTACATCGTGGTGGTTCGGCACAAATAGTAAAACTAAGCCATGAAGAATTAAAAGTAGCCATGAATGCTGCTCGTGCCTTAAAACTACCTATTTGCGGTGTAGACATGTTACAATCGGAACGTGGACCTTTACTTCTTGAAGTTAACTCAACACCCGGTTTAGAAGGTATTGAGGGCGCTACAGGAAAAAACATTGCCAAAGCTATTATTACTTTTATAGAAAGAAACAGAAAATAAATGCGGTTAAAAAAAGACAATGTTCTATCTATTTTAGGAGAAAATATTTATCCCGGAGAAAGTAAAGAAGTTAATTTTGATGTTGCTAATTTACATACCTCAGGTGCCGTAAATGTGCCTGTAATAATAGAGCGTGCTAAAAAACCAGGACCAACTGTTTTATTTACAGCTGGCATACATGGCGATGAGGTTAATGGCACCGAAATTATTCGACAACTTATAGCAAAAGGTATAAATAAACCCAAAATAGGCACTATAATTTGCATGCCTGTTATTAATATTTTTGGTTTTATTAACTTAAAGCGAGAATTTCCCGATGGGCGCGACTTAAACCGAGTATTTCCAGGAAGTAAATCAGGTTCGTTAGCAAGTCGTGTAGCTTACAAATTAGTAAAAGACATTATTCCTCATGCCGATTTAATAATCGATTTCCATACAGGCGGATCTGGCAGGTTCAATGCGCCTCAATTACGTTACTCGAAACATAAAACCAACCTAGACGAACTTGCCAAAATTTTCGGAGCGCCTTTTGTTTTATATTCAAGCAACTTATCAAAATCCTTTAGAAGCACTTGTAATAAATTAGGCAAACCTTTATTGCTTTTCGAAGGTGGCAAATCGTTTCATTTTGATGATATTGTAACACACTCAGGTGTAAATGGCTCTAAACGTATTTTAAAACATTTAGGCATGCTACAAACTACTTTCAAGGCTACAAAACCAAAAACCGAGTGTATTTTTATAATAGATAGTAAATGGCAACGCGCCAAATACTCTGGCATGTTTAAAGCTTCAATTCCTGTTGGTTCTTTGGTGCAAAAAGACGACATTATTGGCAACATTACAGACCCATACGGAAAGCTTAACTACTTTGTAAGAGCATCAAACACTGGTTATATTATTAATGTAAACGAATCGCCCATTGTATATCAAGGCGATGCTTTATTTCATATTTCAACCATGCTTAAGTAACATGAAGAAAGCCGAACTGCGAAATATATACAAAACTAAAAGACAACAATTGTCTGAAATAGATGTAGATAATTTAAGTATTGCAATAGCAAATCAACTTTTAAAGCTTCATGTTTGGCAAGCATCTTTTTATCATGTTTTTTTAGCTATAGAAGAGCAGAAAGAAGTAAACACCGATTATATTTTGAACATTCTTTCTGGTAAAGACAAAAATATAGTGATTTCTAAAAGTGATTTTAAAACTTACGAAATGACGCATTATTTACTCACCGATAATACTAAAATTAAAAAGAATAAATACAACATTCCTGAACCCATTGATGGCATTGAAATAAAAAACGAAAATATTGAAGTTGTGTTTATTCCGCTTTTAGCATTCGACAAGCAAGGAAATCGTGTGGGTTATGGCAAAGGTTTTTACGACCGTTTTTTAAGTAAATGCCGCCCCGAAACTATTAAAATAGGTTTATCTTTTTTTGAAGCAGAAACAGAAATATGTGATATTTTTAATAGCGATATTACATTGGATTTTTGTGTTACTCCTGAACAGGTTTATAAGTTTTAATTATCCTTTGAAAACGCCTTTTTATTAAATACTATAAGCATAACGAAACCTGTGCTAATTGCAACATCGGCAATATTAAAAACAGGCTCAAAAAAATTAAAGCGTTTACCTCCATAAATGGGTAACCATTGAGGTAAATCTACCTCAAATAAAGGAAAGTAAAGCATATCAACAACCTTACCATGCAACAGCGTATCGTAACCACCAGCTTCTGGTAAAAAGGCTGCTACTTGGTTTATACTGTCATCAAACAAAACACCGTAAAACACAGAATCTACAATATTACCTAAAGCACCAGCAAATATTAACACAATGGCTGTAATAAGTATTTTAGGACTTTGTTTTTTTATGGCACTTAATAACCAATACCCTATACCAAAAATGGCCACAATGCGAAATACAGTTAAAATAACTTTAGCTGTTCTGTCGGAAATTAAAGTAGTGAAATCACTAATTTTTGTACCCCAAGCCATTCCATCATTTTCAATAAAATAAATTTTAAACCAACTAAATACTTCAACATTTTCATAAAGTACAAAGTTTGTTTTTATGTAAATTTTACTTATTTGATCTATAAGTAGAATGCTAATTATAAATAAAATAGATTTTTTTAAAGACATTCTTTTTCTGCTTAAAACCTTTAACTCTTTCCTTTTAATACTATCAAATAAAAAACGTCTCAAGCCTGAATTATAGGTAGAGACGTTTTAATTTTATTATTTAACGCAAATTTATTTCTGCATATTTTTTGCTTCAATACTTAAAGTTGCATGTGGCACCAGCTCTAAACGTTTTTTGTTTATTAGCTTACCCGTTACACGACAAATACCATAGGTTTTATTTTCAATTCTAATTAATGCATTTTTTAAATCGCGAATAAATTTTTCTTGACGAATTGCTAACTGCGAATTAGACTCTTTACTCATTACTTCACTACCCTCATCAAACGCCTTGAAAGTTGGCGATGTATCGTCTGTACCATTATTATGGTCGTTCATATACGCACTTCTTAAAAGATCTAAATCATGCTTAGCTTTTTCAATTTTATCTAAAATTATAGCCTTAAACTCGGCTAAATCTTTATCTGAATATCTTACGTTTGTTTCTGAGCTCATAATGTTAATGTTTTTGAATAAACAATTTGGTATTTACATCATCAAAAGCAATTTCTATACCATTATTAATTTCGTCTTTAATTTCTAATTGTTCGGTTAATGTTTCGGTTTTTATGTAATCGATATTAGAATTAATGGCATTTACAATGTTATCGTCTTTTTGAAGCTCTACATTTATTTTATCTGTTACCTCAAACCCTGAGTCTTTACGTAAATTTTGAATCCTGTTAACTAATTCTCTTGCTATACCTTCTTTACGTAATTCGTCTGTAATTGTAACATCTAGAGCAACAGTTAAAGCACCTTCATTTGCAACTAACCAACCTTCTATATCTTGCGATGTAATTTCTACGTCACCGCGTTCCAAAATAATGCTTTTTCCATTAATATCAACTTCTATTTCGCCATTTTGCTCAATTTTGTTAATATCTTCTGCCGAAAAGTTAATTACTTTAGACGCTACTGCCTTCATATCTTTACCAAAACGTGGCCCAAGTACTTTAAAGTTTGGTTTTATCTGTTTTACTAAAATATCTGAAGCGTCATCTAAAAGTTCTATTTCCTTTACGTTTACTTCGTGTTTAATTAAATCTGACACCGCTAATATTTCCTCCTTTTGCTGTTCGTTATCAATAGGAATCATAATTTTTTGCAGTGGTTGACGTACTTTTATTTTTTCTTTTGCTCGTAACGATAATACTAACGATGATATTATTTGAGCATTTTCCATTTTACGCTCTAAACTTTTATCTACAAAAGCTTCGTTGTAAACTGGGAAATTAGCTAAGTGTACACTCTCGAAACTTTCTTTTTTGGTTACTGCATTTAAATCTAAATACAATTTATCCATAAAGAAAGGTGCAATTGGCGCCCCAAGTTTCGCTATGGTTTCCATACATGTATATAATGTTTGGTAGGCCGAAATTTTATCTTGTTGGTAATCGCCTTTCCAGAAACGCCTTCTACTTAAACGTACAAACCAGTTACTCAAATTATCTTGCGTAAAGTCTGAAATTGCTCTAGCCGCTTTAGTTGGTTCGTAGTCGGCATAATATTCGTCTACTTTTTGAATTAAGGTATGTAATTCTGATAAAATCCAACGGTCTAACTCCGGACGATCTTCCAGAGGTATATCGGTTTCAGCGTAACTAAAACCATCTAAATTTGTATATAACGAGAAGAACGAATAGGTATTATAAAGCGTTCCGAAGAATTTACGTTTTACTTCCTCTACACCATCAATATCAAATTTTAAATTATCCCAAGGATTGGCGTTACTAATCATATACCAACGTGTAGCATCGGCACCGTAATTACCTAAAGTTTCAAACGGATCGACAGCATTACCTAAGCGCTTGGACATTTTTTGTCCGTTTTTATCTAACACTAACCCATTAGAAACTACATTTTTGTAAGCTACAGAATCGAAAACCATGGTTCCAATAGCGTGAAGTGTGTAAAACCATCCACGAGTTTGATCGACACCTTCGGCTATAAAATCTGCAGGGTACGATACGCCTCCATCAACTAATTCCTTATTTTCAAATGGGTAATGCCATTGTGCGTAAGGCATTGAACCAGAATCGAACCAAACATCGATTAAATCGCTTTCGCGGAACATTTTTTGGCCCGTTGGAGACACTAAAATAATGCCATCAACTATATTTTTATGTAAATCTAATTTTGCATAATTTTCTTCGGAATTGTTTCCAACTTCAAAATCTTCAAAAATATCTTTTTCAAGAACGCCTGCCTCAACGGCACGGTGCATTTCTGCTTTAAGTTCTTCAACCGAACCTATACAAATTTCTTCTTTACCATCTTCGGTTCTCCAAATTGGTAACGGAATTCCCCAGTAACGCGATCGCGATAAATTCCAATCGTTAGCATTGGCTAGCCAATTACCAAAACGACCCGTTCCTGTAGCTTTTGGTTTCCAGTTTATAGTTTCGTTAAGCTCGTACATTCTATCCTTTATGTCGGTAACTTTTATAAACCAAGAATCTAAAGGATAATAAAGAATTGGTTTATCGGTACGCCAACAGTTCGGGTAGCTGTGTTTATATTTTTCAACCTTAAAGGCTTTGTTTTCTTCTTTTAATGTAATGGCAATTTCTACATCTACCGAACGTTCTGGAGCTTCGCCATCGTTATAATATTCGTTTTTAACGTATTTACCTGCCAATTCGCCTAACTCTGGACGGAATTTACCTTGTAAATTTACAAGCGGTACTAAGTTTCCGTTTTCATCTTTTACAAGCATTGGCGGTACTTCTGGTGTTGCTTGTTTTGCAACCAAAGCATCATCGGCACCAAAGGTTGGTGCGGTGTGTACAATACCTGTACCATCTTCGGTAGTTACAAAATCTCCAGCTATAATTCTAAATGCATTTTCTGGATTATCGTTTGGTAAAACATACGGCATAAGTTGCTCATATTTTATACCAACTAAATCTTTACCTACAAATTCCTTTACAACGAAGTATGGAATTTTTTTGTCGCCAGATTTGTATTCTAATAATTCAGATTTATTTTCAACACGATTAAACTTTCCAGAAAACTGATAGTTCACCAATTTTTTAGCCAATACTACATTGATTGGCTCAAAAGTATATTGATTGTATGTTTCAACTAAAACATAATCTATTTTTGGACCAACGGTTAACGCGGTGTTACTTGGCAATGTCCAAGGTGTGGTGGTCCAAGCTAAGAAATGTATATCGCCTTCGTTTTGTAAAAAGTCTGGCAGCGTTTCGTTAACAGCCTTAAACTGCGCGACAATTGTGGTATCGGTTACATCTTGATAGGTTCCTGGTTGGTTTAGCTCATGAGAACTTAAACCAGTTCCCGCTTTTGGCGAATAAGGTTGTATAGTATAACCTTTGTATAATAAACTTTTATTGTAAATCTGTTTTAATAACCACCAAACAGACTCCATGTATTTAGGTTCGTAGGTAATGTACGGATCGTCCATATCTACCCAATACCCCATTTTTTGAGTAAGATCGTTCCAAACATCGGTGTAGCGCATTACGGCTTTGCGGCACGCTGCATTATAATCTTCGACAGAAATAGTTTTCCCTATATCTTCTTTAGTAATGCCTAACTCTTTTTCTACACCAAGCTCAATAGGTAAACCATGCGTATCCCAACCTGCTTTACGCTTTACTTGGAAACCTTTCATGGTTTTATATCGTGGAAAAATATCTTTTATAGCACGCGCCAACACGTGGTGCACACCAGGCAAGCCATTTGCTGATGGTGGTCCTTCGAAAAACACAAATGTTTCATTGCCTTCTCTAGTAGTTACACTTTTTTCAAATATGCTATTTTCTTGCCAATAGTTAAGAATTTCTTCGGTTACTTTTGGCAAGTCAAGTCCTTTATATTCAGGAAATTTCGCGCTCATTTACTCATTAATCTTTTAAGTTCGCGAATTTAATAATTTCTTATGGAATTTTAAGCATTAAAAAAGCCAAAACAAATGTTTTGGCTTTAGTGCTATTACTTTACTATTAAAAATTTAGTTCACTATTATTTTTTTCTTAACTATTTCGTTTGTTTCGGTTTGCAATACAACAGCATATGCGTTTACTGGAATGCTATTAAAATTTATTCCAGAATTTAACTCGCTTGATGATAAGTTACTGTATTCCAAAACTTTTTGACCTTGAAGATTAAATAACACTAACTTTTTAACTCCGTTTTTCAATGATTTTGCATAAAATGTATTTGTACTATTTTGGTAAAACATGTTTTTTGAATTGTAAGCTACTTCTGTGCTACTAAGCACACTTGTTTCTTCTTGAAATGCCATTTGAAATCTATCTGTAAAGGCACCTTGAGATGACACAAACTCGTAGGCCTCTCCACTAGCTAAATCAAAAAGTTTTCCTGTATAAGCATCTTGTATGTATATAGATTGACCTTCTTCTATGTTTTCTAGTTCTATTACTTTTATAGAGAACGTATTTTCTCCAGAAGAATAATGGTTAAACTTAATTACTTTATCTTCACTTAATGCACAATAGGCTTGAATACTCATGTTAGTTCCATTTAAATCTAAATTTAAATCATCATCATATGTTCTCATAACGGCGGCATCATAACCATAATCGTAACCATCTGTTGTTGCATCACTAAAACCTAAAAGCAACTCTCTTCTTATTGAAGCTCCCTCTAAACCTAAAAATTCTATTCTTATTTTTTGAAAACCAGAAGATGTAGTTCTTCTAATTATAGTTGACTTATTTGATGATGTTTTTTCTAATTCTGAATTATTTACTGTTCCTAGTTTTGTTGTTTGTGCATTAAGATTACTTGCAAACAAAACACATTGCATGATAATTAATGAGTAAATTAAGGTGTAAGATTTATAGTAAAAATTTTTCATAGCTCAAATATTTTTGGGGTTATTCTAAAAAAACATTTAGTTATTTAACCTAACTGTTTTAACTCTGATGTAAAATTACAGTTTATATCTATGAAAAACGTCAGAAAATGAATATATTTTACTTTTTAACCATGAATAATGTATTTAATCGGTAAAATTTGACTGGTTATCCAAAATTAGAAAGTTTTTACCTACATTTAAATTTATATATTTGTATTTACAAATTGGTAAAATTAGTTTTGAAGCCATTAAATTTATGCATAAAAAAAAGCCAAAACATATGTTTTGGCTTTTAAATTTATTAAACTGAATATACTTAATTTACAATAATTTTTTTGGTTAACACCTCATTACTATCTGTACGCATACTAATTATATATGCTCCTGTTGAAACATTTAGCTGTATGCCGTTATTTAAACTTGATGCCGAAACATTTTCTAATTCTAGCATTGTTTGTCCTCGCATATTTATTAAAGCTATATTTTTAACATCTGTAGTTAAGTTTTTAACATAAAAGGTTTTGTTACTATTTTGGTAATATATGTAATTTGAATTAAAAGAAGTATCGTCAGTACTTAACGCCTGTTGAGTTTCATTTTGGAATACAATCTGAAAACGTTCATTAAAAATTCCTTGACTAGTGGTAAAACTATAGGCCTCTCCACTGGTTAAATCAAAATAGGTTCCTGTTAAGTTATCTTTTAAATATACTTCTTGATCATCATCAAAATCAATTAATTCAGTAGCTTGAATTTCAAAGGTATTATCACCGGAAGATCTAAAGTTTAAAGGAACAATTTTATCACTTGTTATTTCCCCGTAAGCTTGAATTAGCATATTCTCTCCATTTAAATCTAGACTTATATCGTTACTTGTTATCTCACCTAGCTTTGCATCATAACCATAATCATACTCGTCGGTTGTATAATTACTAAATCCTAATAATAATTCTCTTCGTGTATCTGTACCACTTACAGAATTTAATTCTATACGCAATTTTTGTATTGTTGAATCATCATCTTCTTTTGTAGAATTGTCCTTAGAAGAATTACCTTTAAAAAAGACTGAACCATTATAATCTGTTCCATCTGCATCAGACTCTAAAACGAAAACACGCTGACCATTATTAAATTCAATTTCGCCATCATCAACAATTTCTACAATAAAACCTTGTGACACTGGCAAATATCTTGTTGGGTGTTTTGTACCATCTTTACTTCCATTATTACCACCATAAATACCAACAAATTGGAATGCACGTACACCACCTGTCTTATTTACTGTAGCATAACCTGCATTATATTCATTTAAATAATGTGAATCCCCACTCCATTGTTGCCATAAATAAATAAATCCTCCTATAATATCTTTATTGTCATCAATAAACTGATGTACATCAATTGCTGATGGATATGGATTACCTAATAAATAATCTGTTTTTGATCCGCTACCTCCTACATCGCTTACACTTACTTTTACTGTACCATTATTTGGTTTTCCTTCAAATATATAAGCTTGCTCTGTACCACTAACTCCTGTACCTTTTTGAGTATATCCTACTCCTGCCGGTATGTTTGTAGAAGTTCCTATTTTACTCCAGTCCCAGTAAGTAACACCATTTTTATAGGTATACAACCAATATGTACTTATGCTTCCGCTACCTGTATATCCCGATGTGAATGTCATAGGGTTTTCAGCTCCATCTTTTAACATGTTTAAAGTAAAGTCGCTATTATTGGTATTATTAGTAGAGGCATTATCATCTAATAAACTTGTTGAACCTAAAGCTCCCACTGGAGAACTCCAATAATTATAACGGTACGCATTTGATGTTCCTTCTTGACGTCTTAACAATTTTCCTGATGCTGAACTAACCAAATCACTATTTGTACTTTGTAATAACTGACAGTCATCTTCTAAATCTAAAGTTCCATTTAACTCCAAATACCATGTGTTAGTTAAGGATTGCTCACCACTTATATTTAATGTACTACCAGAATCAATAATTAAACCTAAATTTGTATGAGAATTTGTTGTTGCAACTTCACTCGATATTTTTACAATACTCCAATCTTTGTTGTTAGGGACATCTTCTATATCCCATACATTTCCATGTAACCAAGTACTTTCTGAAGTCCATAATCCGTCTGTTTCACTCTCATAAGGTAGAGGTGCTGTTTGTTCTACAATAGTTGAAATATTGTATAAACTTAAATCATTTCCATTTCCTGAATAATCATCTACAATATCTGAAGTAAGATCAATATCTGTCATTGGATAATAACCTATTAAGTTAGACCAAGATATACTTGCAAGTGTGGAATCGGTTATTTCCTTAGGGATTATAGAACCAGAAACATTACCTGATAATTCCTCTATTTCTTGATACACCATTCGCTGAACTTGTAAAGTTTCTAGAGCTGTATTAAAAACTCTCACCTCATCAATATCTCCTTTAAAATACTGTTGATTGCTGACTGAACTAGATAATCTTCCTATTTCAAAATTACCATTTGATGAAGCTGTTGTTGCAATCGCTCCATTAGTACTGCCTGTACTAACTTCAACACCATCTATATATAAGCTCATGTTTCCACTAGCATTATCATAAACTCCAGTAACATGATGCCATTCATCAAAAGCTATTGAACTAGTTGAACTAATTGTAACTGCTGAATTTAAAGTTGTACTTATTGTAAAACTAGGAATATTACCATTAGACAACCATAATTTACATGCCTCATCTTCTCCTGCTACAACCATATCGGTGCTGTTACCTGAATCACTTTTTATCCATGCCATTATGGTTACAGCACTGTTACCATTAACAAATGATGTTCCTGATAAATAATCGTCTACACCATCAAAATCTATTGAAGCTTCACTTACATAATTATAAATTGTTATATCTGCTGAGGGACTATCTGCTGTTACGTTAGTATCTGTTTCTGTTTGATTATTGTACGCTGTATTTGTTAAAGTTACACTATGCGTATTTATTTGATCTGCTTGAACTTCTAATTCTATAGTCTCTTTTACTCCACTGTTTAGAGTTCCAATAGTCCAAGTATTTCCACTCCAAGAACCAACAGAAGGATTTGAACTTATTAAAGTTAATCCCGAAGGGATATTATCAAGTACTGTTAAATTAGTTACTGGATTAACTCCTAAATTTTGAACTTCTATAGTGAAAATAGCTGTTTCTCCTTCTACAACCTTATCTTTATCTACTGTTTTATTTATTAACACATCTGGATCACAATAATATGCAGAAAGTGGTTGTGAATCATAGGTACACCCTCCTTTTACCACTCTAACATAATAATCAGCAGAAGTTGTTGGCGAATAAGTAGCGCTTGTTGCTCCTGAAATTAAAACGCCATCTTCGAACCACTGATATGAATCGAAAGTTTCATCAATTACCTCTACATCTGCACCAGGTAAACAACCACCTCCAGCTACTTGAAGATTTACTTCTGGCACCGTATCAAATCCAGAAAAATATCCTGCGATACCACGAACTCCGTTAAAACCTATAAAACCAACGGCGATGGGCCCTGTAGATTCTACAGAAACATCTCCTGTAAGACCAGATATATAAAATGTTTTCCAATCTGGGGTTCCTGCAACCGCTGAAGATGCTGGTAATGTAACCACTCCTGAACCATCCTGAACCGTTATATTGGCATCTGGGGTTGAAGTTGATGCTATTAAAAACATCCCACCTGTAGCCGTTATTCCCGAAATATCAGTGATATTATGTATGTGATCCATTATATCTGGCAATAAACAATTTACAGGCGCCACAAAGTTTAAACTAACAGACACAATGGATGAAGATCCAGAAAGCACCTGATATGCATACGTATCTTTTGATGTAGTAACTAACATATTACTACCAACCGTTACACCTGAAAAAAATGTGCTCGGAATTTCAGCATATTCACCTTCATCAATATTAGCAAAAGCTGTTGTATTTCCATTAACATAAACATTGGTATTATCTTGGGTTGCTATAATAATAACATATTCATTTGTTACACCTCCATTACCTCTTACAAAAACATAGTCTTTACCTAATTTATCTTCTGGAACAGGTTGATCTGCTCCCGCATCTCTACTAGCACTTGCTGGATTAACCCCAAAATTTAACATACCATTACTAATGGCTATATCTTTGTCTGATTCTATTGATGCACCTATCCAACCGTCTATATTAGCTGTTGTTGCATCTTTGGCAGCCTCTAATACATAAGATTCTCCTTGCTGCAAAATAATTGTTATTGCATTATCTGTAATACCATCAACATCTGCACCCAACCGGAATTCACAATTAGTATTGTATCCTGATATATGTACTTCAGTATCATCTTCTGTTGCCATAATACCTAAAGTAGCACTCATACTGGTATGATCTGCTTCAATTGGTGCTCCACCCCATTTAAAACTTTGCCCCAGTGCTGCTCTACCTTTTGAAGTAATTGAAGCAGCTTGGGACCCTGAACGTCCTCTATAATTTACATAAAACTTTTCGCCTGAAGGCGACTCAAACCTCAAACCGGCATTGTTTAAAACAACCCCTGTGTTGGCATTTGTTACCAAGGTAATGTTATTATCTCCATTGGATAAACCATAAGTTGCAGGTGTGCCTTTAGATAAGGAAAAACTTGTTAAAGGTGTTGCACTTGTACCTCTATAAACATTTACAGTAAATGCTGTAGTTACTGGCGTAGATAGATAGATAGTTTGCTGTTGTATTGCTATATTATTACTATCTTGTTTTAACGGCGGTAAATAATGTAAATCGCTTAACTGTGCATTTACAGCATTAAAACAAATTAAGGCAAGAAATAGGATAAAATTAAACTTGTTGGGGCGCATTTTAATATTTTTTGGGGTTATGTAGAGTCCTTTTGTTTTGTTTATTATATATAAGACTAACTATTTAATATAGGCATAGCAATAGTTAGACCATTTTTTTGATTTGATTCATATTCTGATATGAAAGACAGTCGTTTAAATAAAGAAATACTTACAATAACTGTTTTGAAGAAAAAACTATAGTCTTGTACAATAATTGGGCTACAAATACGATTGTTTAATGTATTGTTGCTTATTTTTTTAATTAAAAATATTGAAGTTATATATGGTATACAACTTGAATATAAATGCTCAATGAAGCATAAATTACTATAAATTACATTCATAGGTTAAAATTTTAATTAGTTTGGGACTATTAAATTTTTATTAATAATATGATGGATTGGATTAAATAATATTTACGAGGGAAGTAAACTTTTATTTAGCAAAAATAATACATAATACATATTTTAAACTATTTACTCGTTAAAAGTACAAAATACTGCTGTGAATCAACTTGAGGTAATCAATAAATCATACAATAAATTCATTATTTTTCACATTAAATTATTTTATACTTAATTATAACTAGAACACATGCTTTTATAAAATTAATGATATCAATTTAATTCTAAAATTTAAGGCAAGTATAATTAAAAAAATCGATAAAAAACAAATAATAATCGTTAAAACGCGCTTTTTAGTTAAAAAAAGTTAAGTTTTTAAAATTTAAATGTTAAAGTTAAAGAATTTTATTACGAAATATTTAGTGCCAAATCTTCAATTTTTGAAAGCAAACGAATTTTGATAGTAGATTGTTTGTTTGAAATTTTATTATATTTCGAAATATAAATAGTTGAAAACCCTAATTTTTCAGCTTCTAAAATACGTTGCTCTACACGTTGCACAGGTCTAACCTCTCCAGATAAACCTACTTCTGCTGCAAAACAGACATCTTTTGGTAATGCTACATCTTCATTTGAAGATAAAATAGATGCTACTACAGCTAAATCTATTGCAGGATCGTCCACAGAAATGCCTCCTGTAATATTTAAAAACACATCTTTAGTTCCTAACCTAAAACCTGCACGCTTTTCTAAAACTGCTAACAACATATTTAATCGTTTAGCATTAAAACCAGTAGCACTTCGTTGTGGAGTACCATAAACAGCTGTACTTACTAATGCTTGCACCTCTATCATTAAAGGACGCGCCCCCTCAAGTGTTGCTGCTATTGCATTTCCAGACAACTCCTCATCTTTCTTTGATATTAAAATCTCTGAAGGATTTGTTACTTCACGCAACCCGCTTCCTTGCATTTCATAAATACCTAATTCGTTTGTAGAACCAAAACGATTTTTATGTGCTCTTAAAATTCTAAATACATGATTTCGGTCTCCCTCGAACTGCAAAACCGTATCGACCATATGCTCTAGTATTTTAGGTCCAGCAATATTACCATCTTTTGTTATATGACCTATTAAAACTACTGGTGTGGCTGTTTCTTTTGCAAATTTTATTAGCTCTGTAGTACATTCTTTTATTTGTGAAATACTTCCAGAAGAGGACTCTATATAATCACTATGCAAAGTTTGAATAGAATCTATTATAACCACATCTGGTTCAAGTGATTCGATTTGTTTAAATATATTCTGAGTTTTTGTTTCGGTAAGAACAAAGCAGTTTTTGCTATTAGGCTTAATTCGTTCTGCCCGCATTTTTATTTGTTTTTGACTTTCTTCCCCCGAAACATATAAAGTTTTGTAAGGCAACTGTAACGATATTTGTAAAAGCAACGTGCTTTTCCCTATACCTGGCTCTCCACCAAGCAAGGTTACAGATCCTGGTACTATTCCGCCACCTAAAACCCTATCAAACTCACCATCAAAAGTATTTAAACGTGTTTCTTTAGCAGAATCTATTTCATTAATTCTTAATGGAACAGAGGACTTTTTTAATGCTGTTGAAGGAGATTTCCAATCATTTTTATCTGGCTTTTGTATAACCTCTTCAACTATAGTATTCCATTGTTTACAGGCATTACACTGCCCTTGCCATTTAGCATATTGCGCACCACAACTCTGACAAAAAAAAGAAGTTTTTACTTTTGCCATTAATATCCAAAATCGTCTTTAATGGCATCTACCAATTCTAGAATATAATCTTTAGTTATACCTGCAATTTCTTCTTTTGCAAAAGCTTCTTGATATGTATGCATAGCTTTTTTGGCCTTACCTGTTTCTTCGTAAAATCTACCTAAATAATAACCAGATAAAAGACTATCTGGATAATATTTATTTGCTATTTTACTTAATTCTTCATAATACTCAAAACCTTCATTTTTTTCAATAGCAGCCGCTATTGCCTTAAAATCATTAATTATTACTGGTTTCTCTACACCATAAAAATCGTTAATTGCACCATATTTTTCTTGAAGATAAGTAACTGGTGAATATTCTAATTTTAAGATAACGTTTTGATATTCTTCTTTACTTATAGGTTGGTAAATCTTGAAAAATTGTTCTATTGCCTCTGGTATAACCCTGGTTGGCAGCGAATAATGTGAAGCGCCTTCATACAATTTATATGTATATTCAATATTAGGGTTGTCTATACTTACCAAATCTTGATTTAAAGCGCTTGTCATTTCTAAAACAGATTTAGAATCTTTTTTTGTATTGGCTAAGTAATAAAATGTTTTATCTTCAAGCTTTTGAAATCTTTCTGGAATATAGTCTAACATGTTCGGTGCAAGCTCAGGACTTGACACTATATAACCACTAAATAGCGGCAATGGTTTTAATAAAAAGTAATTTATATAATTGGCCGTACTACCATGACCAACTAAAACTCTAAAACCTGTTGTTCTGTAAGTTTTTTCAATATAAGGAACTAACTCAATACCAATAAACTCAAAAAAACTAGCACTAGAATCTATTGGTAATGAATTTTGCTGCCCATACATACTATCTTCAAAACGTGTATCTACTTGGTTTACCCCTACCACAATAGCATCTGGCATATCTTGCCAATACGATAAATAATCTACGTTTGCAGCCACAACTTCAAACATATAATCTCCATCTAAAACTATAAATATTGGATATTTTTTTTCTGGATTGTTTTCATAACCTCTAGGTAATTGTATTTTAATTTCCCTAGTTTGATCAAGCTTAAGCGATTCTAATTTTTTATATATAACTTGACTATGAGAAACCACAGAAGCTAATACAATTAGTGAAAAAAGTAAATTCTTTTTCATTTCTTTTGATTTGAGATTTGATGTAGCAAGGTATAAAAAAAGTAGAATTTTAAAAAACGATATATTTTACCTTTTTCTATTTAAAATAGGTAAACATATTAAAGACAGACCTCCTAATACAATTAACATAACGGTTTGCGAACTCCACATAATCCAACCAAAAGCCCTACTTGGGTTTTCTGGTATACTAAAAAGAGTAAATGCTAACACAATGGCTTCTGGATACGAACCTACACCTCCATTAGTAGCAGCTATACTAAAACTTGCAGCAATAAAGCCAATTAAAAGCGCTGCTATTGTAACGTTACTTGTTTCAGGTAACGCAAATGATGTGGTGTAAAACATAAGTAAATACATTAACCAAATAAAAAGAGTATGAAAAATAAAAGGCCATTTCTTACTCATTTTAAAAATACTTAAGACGCCCTCCGTAAGTCCTTCCAAAAAACCTTTAACCTTTTGTGCAAATTTAGATTTACTTCTAGCAACATAAATGATAACAGACAACAATAAAAACAAACCTATTACCAACAAAGAAACTATACCCTTTGGATTAAATTTAGTTATTAAAAAACTATAAATAAACTCAAACTCTAGCACTAAAGTTATTGCTATTATAAATAGCATAATTACCAAATCTGCAACTCGCTCTGCTACAATGGTACCAATGCCTTTTTCGAAGGGTACATTTTCGTAATTAGTTAATATTGAAGCTCTAGCTACTTCACCTGCTCTGGGTATTGTATAATTTATTAAATATGTTGCAAAAACAGCCATTAAGCTATTTTTAAACTTAATATTGTAACCCATTGGTTCTAATTGAAATCGCCAACGATAAGCCCTTGATAAATGACTTAAAAAACCAAAAAATATTCCTAAAAACACATAAGCATAATTGGCCTTTTTAAAGTATTTTATCAATTCGTTTATGGATATTTGTGATAGAGAATAATAAACCAAAAAAACTCCCAATAATAATGGGAGTCCAATTTTTAAAATACTTTTTATATTAAATTTCAAGAGAAATTATTTAAGCAAGTTGGTAGCTTCATCTGGAAAAACTAGTGCAGGTTTAAAGCCTTTAGCTTCTTCAATATCCATAAATGCGTATGTTATTAAAATAAGCGTATCTCCTAAAGCAACTTTTCTAGCAGCCGCACCATTTAAAGTAATTTCACCACTATTTCTTGGCCCTGGGATACAATATGTTTCCAATCGTTCACCATTGTTATTATTTACAATTTGAACTTTTTCACCTTGTATAATGTTAGCAGCATCCATTAGATCCTCATCTATAGTTATACTACCAATATAATTGAGTTCTGCACCTGTGCATTTTACTCTGTGTATTTTAGATTTTACTACTTGAATTTGCATGTAACAAAGATAATTAATTTAGTGCGATATTATCTATTAGCCTAATATCATCGGCATAAACCGCTATAAATGCTCTATATTTTTTTTTGCTCGATTTTCTATGAACGGGTTTTAAGGTTTCTGCATCAGCAATTATAAAATATTCTAGTTCTAATAAATTATGCTTTGCAAATTCCATGGTTACCCATTGCGTTACTAAAGTAGCACTTTTTGTGCCAAAGTACATTCTGGCAGATTTTAAAGTTTTGTAAATAAATGGTGCCGCTTCTTTATATTCTGGTTTTAGCCTAGTGTTTCTTGAACTCATTGCTAAACCAGATGCCTCTCGATAAATATCGCAACCTACAATTTTAACTGGAATGTTATATTTTTCAACTAATTTTTTAATTATAGCTAGTTGCTGAAAATCTTTCTCTCCAAAATAAGCTTTATCTGGAGTTATAATTTCAAAAAAACGTTTTACTACAGTTCCAACACCATCAAAATGTCCATGACGAAACTTACCTTCCATTTCATGTTCTAGCCCATCAAAATTAAAAGATTCAGAAACAGTATTACCTTCATAAATATCATTTACCGAAGGTGCATAAACAACGATATTATCCTTATTAACAGACTTTAACAAATCAACATCAACCTCTAAAGTTCTCGGGTATTTCTCTAAGTCATCTTGATTATCAAACTGGGTTGGGTTTACAAAAATAGTAACCACCACCTTATCATTTTCACTTAAAGCGCGCTTTACTAACTGAAGGTGTCCTTCATGCAACGCCCCCATAGTTGGCACTAAACCAACAGTGTTTTGGTTGCTTTTAAATGATGCAATTGCAGCTTTAATTTCTTCTTTCTTATTGTAAACTTCCACGTTTCTTAAAAAATTAACGGGTGCAAACTTAAGATTTTACAATCAAATTAGCATAAATTTTTGTAGTTTTGCATGTTTTTCTTTTGAATTTAAAGAAAAAAAGCTTTTTAATTCGACAAAAAACAAATCAATAATTACTAATGATTTTTAAAATCGTTAAAAGTCAACAAAAACAAACATATGAAAGATAAGAGGATATTATATGTATCATCTGAAGTAGTGCCTTATTTACCTGAAACCGAAATTTCTTCTATGTCTTTTGAAGCACCAAGATTGGTGAATCAACAAGGTGGGCAAATTCGTATTTTTATGCCTAGATACGGTAATATAAATGAACGCAGACACCAATTACACGAAGTTATAAGACTTTCCGGTATAAACCTAGTAATTAACGATTTAGATATGCCGCTTATCATTAAAGTAGCATCTATTCCTAAAGAGCGTATTCAAGTTTATTTTATAGATAATGATGAATACTTTAAACGCAAAGCAACATTAACCGATGAAGATGGCAACTTATTTCCAGACAACGACGAGCGTGCCATATTTTTTGCAAAAGGAGTAATTGAAACCGTAAAAAAATTAAATTGGTCTCCAGATATTATACATGTTCATGGATGGCTAGCTGCTCTGCTACCGGTTTACTTAAAGGAATATTATAAAGATGAACCTCTATTTAACGAAAGTAAAATTGTTACATCGGTTTACAACCAAAGTTTCGATAATATGCTAAATAACGATTTAATTAACAAAATTAAATTTGATAACATTACCGAAGACGCTGTAAAGATTTTAGACCAACCTACATATAACAACTTAATGAAAGTAGCTATTGATTATTCTGATGGTTTAATTGTTGGTTCTGAAAATATTCCAGATGAACTTAACGAACACATAAAGTCTTCAGACAAACCAATGTTAGAATACAAAAGTAGAGACGAGTTCGGAGAAGCTTATACATCGTTTTTTAATAATGATATTTTAGGAGCATAAACCAATTATTTTTGGTTTAAGAAAAAAATAATTCTCCAATAAACAAATTTTAAAGTTTTTACGTACATATAATAAAACATAAAATACAACTAAATTATATATGTGTGGAATTGTAGGCTATATTGGCCATAGAGACGCTTACCCAATAATTATAGAAGGATTAAAAAGACTAGAATACCGCGGTTACGATAGTGCAGGTATAGCTCTTTTTGATGGAGAAACCCTAAACATCTCGAAAACCAAAGGTAAAGTATCAGATTTAGAAACACGTGTTGTTACCGAAATACCAAAAAAAGGAACAGTAGGCATTGGCCATACACGTTGGGCTACTCATGGTGTACCAAACGATATAAACTCTCATCCACACAAATCAAACTCTGGCGATTTGGTTATAATTCACAACGGAATTATAGAAAACTACGAATCATTAAAACAAGAATTAACAGCCAGAGGATATACATTTTCATCAGATACAGATACAGAAGTACTAGTTAATTTAATAGAAGATGTAAAACAACAAGAAAACGTAAAGCTAGGACAGGCTGTGCAAATAGCACTAAACCAGGTTATTGGGGCTTACGCCATTGCTGTTTTCGACAAAAACAAACCAGAAGAAGTTGTTGTTGCTCGTTTAGGAAGCCCTCTTGCTATTGGTATTGGCGAAAATGAAAGCGAATTTTTTATTGCTAGTGATGCTTCTCCTTTCTTAGAATACACAAAAGATGCCGTTTATTTAGAAGATGAAGAAATGGCTATTATTAGTCAAAAAAAAGGCGTTAAAGTTCGCAAAATTAAAGATGATTCTCTAGTTGATACTTACGTACAAAAGCTACAACTTAACCTAGAGCAAATTGAAAAAGGTGGCTACGACCACTTTATGCTTAAAGAAATACACGAACAACCTAAAGCTATTAGAGATACTTACCGAGGAAGACTTTTACGCAACGAAGCTATAATTAAAATGGCAGGCGTAGAAGATAATATGAAGAAATTCTTAAACGCTAACCGTTTTATTATAGTTGCTTGTGGCACTTCATGGCATGCAGGACTTGTAGCCGAATATATTTTTGAAGACTTAATAAGAGTACCTGTAGAAGTAGAATACGCCTCAGAATTTAGATATAGAAACCCTGTAATTAACGAAAATGATGTTGTTATTGCCATTTCTCAATCTGGAGAAACAGCCGATACTTTAGCAGCAATTAAACTTGCAAAATCTAAAGGTGCTTTTGTATTTGGTGTTTGCAATGTTGTAGGTTCCTCTATAGCAAGAGAAACCCATGCAGGAGCATATACGCATGCAGGACCAGAAATTGGCGTGGCTTCAACAAAGGCATTTACCACACAAATTACAGTACTAACTTTAATGGCACTACGCTTAGCTCGTGCTAAAGGCACTATTAGCAGTTCAGATTTTAGAACATGCCTATTAGAGTTAGAATTAATACCTAATAAAGTCGAACAAGCTTTAAAGTCTGATATTCACATTAGTTTAATTGCAGACATTTATAAAAATTCTTTAAACTGCTTGTACTTAGGGCGTGGCTACAACTTCCCTGTTGCTTTAGAAGGCGCACTTAAGCTTAAAGAAATTTCATATATTCATGCAGAAGGCTATCCTGCTGCCGAAATGAAACACGGCCCTATTGCTCTTATAGACGAAAACATGCCAATTGTAGTAATTGCCACTAAAAAAGGGCATTACGAAAAAGTTGTAAGCAATATTCAAGAAATAAAATCTAGAAAAGGTAAAATAATTGCTATTGTATCTGAAGGTGATGAGCAGGTAACAGAATTGGCAGATCATGTTATTGAGGTTCCTGAAACTTTAGAATTTTTAACACCACTACTCACTACTATCCCATTACAATTACTGTCCTATCATATAGCTGTTTTATTAGATAAAAACGTTGATCAACCACGTAATCTGGCAAAATCTGTAACGGTGGAGTAGTTTTTTAATATATTAGGTTTAAACTAAAAGCTCCTCAATAAGCTTTATTCGCATTCAAATTGCTGTTTTTTTAAACAAACAGTAATTTTTAATCGTCTTTTTTGTTAAAAAAGTAATATTAACGCATACTTTTTCATATTTTTATTATGAAGTAATGCATTAATATACATATATTGCTTTCACAATTTAAACTAAACTTAATACATGAAAACAATTCTCCAATTCATTTTCTTGTTGATTTGCGGTATATCATTTTCCCAAACAACATTTTCTGGATCTGTGGTTGACGAAAATAGCCAACCCATACCAGGAGCAAACATTATTATTTTAGGCACCTCAACAGGTGTTGTCACAGATTTTGACGGAAACTTTACATTAACCTACGGCCAAAACCCACCGTTTAAAGTCCAAGCTAGTAGCGTAGGCTTTGAAAGTCAAACCATTGAAGTAAACACAAAAAACCAAAAATTAAATTTTATACTTCAAGAAGGCACCACACTTGATGAAGTTGTAATTTCTGCATCTAGAACTCCAGAACGTATTTTCGAGTCTCCTGTAACTGTAGAACGCTTCGGTTTAAAACAAATAAAAAATACTGCTTCTGCAGATTTTTATGACGGCTTAGAAAACTTAAAAGGAGTAGATGTAAACACAAACAGTTTAACATTTAAATCGGTTAACACACGTGGGTTTGCAACCTTTGCAAACAATCGTTTTATGCAATTAGTTGATGGCATGGACAACTCCACACCCGCATTAAACTTTCCTATTGGAAACTTAGTAGGTATGGTTGAAACCGATGTTTTAAGCGTAGAATTATTACCTGGCGCATCTTCAGCTCTTTATGGAGCCAATGCTTTTAACGGTATTTTATTTATGAGAAGTAAAAACCCTTTTGACCACGAAGGCATTAGTGCTTCAATTAAAAAAGGTATCACTTCACAAAAAGCTGCAGGCGATAACGAATATACAGATATAAGTTTCCGCGCAGCGCAAAAATTTTCTGAAAAATTTGCAGGTAAAATTAACTTCGGATATTTAAAGGGAACTGATTGGGCAGCAACTAGTGAAGTTGATAAAATTGACCCGACAAGAACCAGAGCAGATTTAGACTATGATGGTATAAATGTGTATGGTGATGAAGTTTCAGCTAACATTAGATCGCTTGCTCCAGAATCTATTAAAGGTATAATTCCTGATGTAGATGTTAGTAGAACAGGATATAACGAACGCTATTTAACAAATTACAACGCAGAAAGTATTAAAGCTGATTGGGGTTTATATTATCGACCTTGGGAAAACGATTTTGAAATTCAATATGTTGGTAAAGTTGGAACAGGCTCTACCATTTATCAAGGAACAAACCGTTATAATATTAACAACTTTTTTCAACAGCAACATAAATTAGAGTTTAAAAACAATAACTTCTTTTTAAGAGGGTATATTGTTGCAGATAAAGCTGGAGATTCTTATGATATGGTTTTTACTGGTATTAATATAAACCGCGCCTGGAAAAGTGACGAACAATGGTTTGGCGAATACATTGAAACCTATGCAGGAGCCACATTAACTGGTGCTACCGAGGCCGAAGCACATGCCGCTGCTCGGGCTCAAGCCGAATCTGGAAGATACGAACCTGGTTCTGATGAGTTTATAGCTGCTTTTAACCGAAGTATAAACGATCCTGATTTATCTACTGGTTCAAAATTTCAAGATGCATCAAAATATTATCACGCCGATGCTAATTACAATTTTAGTCATTTAATAGATTGGGCAGAAATTCAATTAGGAGGATCTTACAGACAATATGCTTTGAATTCTTCAGGAACTATTTATACCGATTACGATGCTCCTATTGAGTATTCAGAATATGGATTATACACTCAAATTCAAAAAAACATAGAATTAAACGATGCTTTAAATTTAAAGTTAACAGGTTCTATGCGTTACGATAAATCTGAATTTTTTGACGGATTTGTTTCTCCAAGAATTTCTGCTGGTTTAACCGTTAATAAAGACCATAACTTTAGAGCATCTGTACAAACTGGTTTTAGAAACCCAACCACACAAGATTTATTTATTGGTTTAGATGCCGGTAGAGCTATTTTAATTGGTTCTGCACCTACAAATCTAGACAGATATGTACGTACTTTCAATGTAAGCACAGAAGGACAAGCACTAGGACAAGGCGAAACCGTAACACAAACAGGAAGAGTAGCTTACGAAAACTCATACACAGCTAGTTCTGTAGCAACCTTAGCCGAAACAGGTAATCCTGCAGATTTAGTAGTTTCAAACCCAGATATAATTAAACCAGAGCAAGTATCTTCTGCCGAGGTTGGTTATCGCGGCAAGTTCAATAATTTAATTGTAGATTTAAGTGCGTATTACAACAAATACAAAGATTTTATATCTCAAGAAGTTGTAGTTTCCCCTTATTACGGAACTGTTGGAGACGGTGGCTTATCTATAGCCGCAATAGCAAACGACGACTACCAAGCTTATAGCACTTACACAAACTCTCCTGCAGATGTTAATTCTTATGGAGCATCTATAGGTTTATCAACAAAAATATTTGGTGATTTCGATTTAAGTGGAAGCTACACTTATGCAAAATTAGACTTTGATAGACAAACTTATCCAGACTTCACCACAAACTTCAATACACCAGAACATAAATTTAAAGCTTCTTTTGGCAACACCGAATTATTTAAAAACTTCGGTTTCAACATTGCATACAGGTTTAGCGATGACTATTATTGGGAAGCAACTTTTGGTAATGGTTTAGTTCCAGAATTTCATGTTGTAGATGCTCAAATCAACTTAAAAGTTCCAAGCATAAAATCTGCCTTTAAAGCTGGTGCAACCAACCTATTGGGCGACGAATACTTTACTGCTTTTGGTACAGGAAACATTGGTTCTATGTACTACGTATCATGGACAATAAACAACCTATAATATTATGAAAAATACAACTTACACTAAATATACATGGCTTTTTGTTTTACTAATAGGGTTTGTTTCTTGTAACGAACCTGAAGATGTATTAGCCGATTTTAATATTGATACCACAACAGAAGAATCTTCTGAAACACTAGTTACTGGTACAGCAGATTTTTCAACTTACGTTGCCATAGGTAATTCTTTAACCGCTGGTTTTACAGATAATGCATTATTTATAGCTAGCCAAGAAAACTCTATACCCAACAT
Source organism: Neotamlana laminarinivorans (assembly GCF_020523925.1). Classification (GTDB taxonomy): domain Bacteria; phylum Bacteroidota; class Bacteroidia; order Flavobacteriales; family Flavobacteriaceae; genus Neotamlana; species Neotamlana laminarinivorans. The sequence goes on from NZ_JAJAPW010000002.1 coordinate 56,128, forward strand.
ATTATCCCAAAAATTTCAACTTTTAGGCAGTGGAACCTTCACACAACCTTTAATGAATGATAATTATGGCGGACTTATTTTAGGAGGAAATGTAGTTTATGATCCTACTACGGGCGAACAACTATTCGCACCAAGATTAGTAACTACAGGTGGAGCACCGTTAGCCTTAACAGATGTTATTGGAAATGTCACTCCTACTACAGATTTTCTATTAAACAATCCTACAGGGCCATTTAACAACATGGGCGTTCCAGGAGCAAAAAGTTATCATATAATTGCTCCAGGTTATGGCAATATAGCTAACTTCCCTACAGCTGCAAATCCTTATTATATTAGAATGACTGGAAGTACTCCCGATGCTAGTATTCTGGAATTATCACTAGCTCAAAACCCAACATTTTTTACTCTTTGGGCTGGAAATAATGATGTTTTAGGATATGCAACATCAGGAGGAGACAGTAGCGACCCTATCACAGACGAAACAACATTCAATTATGCAGTATCAACCATTGTTAATGCTTTAACTGCATCAGGAGCTAAAGGAGTTATGGCAAATATTCCTTATGTAACAGATATTCCGCATTTTACAACAGTACCTTATAATGCATTAGATCCTACAGATGAAGATACTGGCGCCGATTTAGTGGCACAAATACCAACCCTAAATACTGTATATGGTGCTTTAAATCAAATTTTTTCGGTTTTAGATCCTTCAAGAATTATTACCTTTTCTGAAAGTGAAGCTAATGGAGTAGTTGTTCACGATGAAACACTAACAGATTTATCTACACAAATAACAGCCTCTCTGAGCTCTAGCGACAGCTTTTCTCTTTTTGTACAAAGCCTTGGGCTATCTGAAGCCTATGTACCACTTGTAGCAACTTTAATGGGCAATTATTATGGACAAGCACGACAAGCTACAGAAAATGATTTATTGGTTTTATCTAGCAGTTCAATTATAGGTGAAGTAAACACAACTTCGTATGCTACACTTTTAAGTTATAATCTATCGCCAGAATTAGCTGCACAATTTTCTGTTGAAGGTATAACATTACCTTTAGAAGACAAATGGGTATTACTACCTAGTGAACAAGAAGAAATTAAAACCGCTACAGATATATTTAATACAACTTTAAAAAATGCTGCAGATAATGCTGGCTTAGCTTTTGTAGATGCTAATGCACTTTTATCAGAATTGGCTACTACTGGTTTAGCGTCAGATAACTTCATTTTAACTTCTAGTTTAGTAACCGGAGGAGCCTTTTCTTTAGATGGTGTACATTTAACCGCAAGAGGTTATGCTCATTTAGCAAACGAATTTATGAAAGCTATTGATACGACCTACGGTAGTAATTTTGAAGCATCAGGAAATTTAGTAGATATAGGAAACTACCCTACAAACTATTCACCTTTACTACAATAAGTTAAAAATTTCACAAATTATAAAAACACCTTCAAATCGAAGGTGTTTTTTTATTAAGAAAAACACAGAAAAACAACTTTCAATTTAAATTAAAAGGTATATCTTTGCAGCCGAAAACTAAAAGTGTTTTCATATAATTAAAACACATAATATTAAACAAATAAGCAATGTCTAAAGTTACAGGTAAAGTTGCACAAATAGTTGGTCCAGTTATCGATGTAGAATTCGCTGCTGGTTCAGAGCTTCCAAAGATTTATGATTCGTTAGAAATAAAAAAACCAGATGGTTCTGCTTTAGTATTAGAAGTACAGTCGCATATAGGCGAAGATACTGTTCGTACTATTGCCATGGATTCTTCAGATGGTTTAAGTAGAGGAACTGAGGTTATAGCTACTGGTGCACCTATCCAAATGCCAATTGGTGATGCTGTTTACGGACGCTTATTTAATGTAATTGGAGATGCTATTGATGGTTTAGGAAATTTACCTAAAGCAAACGATGCAGGTTTACCAATTCACAGACAAGCACCAAAGTTTGAAGATTTATCAACTTCAACTGAAGTTTTATTTACAGGTATTAAAGTAATCGATTTAATTGAGCCTTATGCAAAAGGCGGTAAAATTGGTTTATTTGGTGGTGCTGGTGTAGGTAAAACAGTATTAATACAAGAATTAATTAATAACATTGCAAAAGGTCACGGTGGTTTATCAGTATTTGCTGGTGTAGGTGAAAGAACTCGTGAAGGGAACGACCTTTTAAGAGAAATGTTAGAATCTGGTATTATTAAATACGGTGATGATTTTATGCACTCTATGGAAGAAGGCGGATGGGATTTAGCAAAAGTAGATAAATCTGCTATGAAAGATTCTAAAGCAACTTTCGTATTCGGACAAATGAATGAGCCACCAGGAGCACGTGCGCGTGTTGCCTTATCTGGTTTAACAATTGCTGAATATTTCCGTGATGGTGCTGGCGACGGACAAGGAAAAGATGTACTTTTCTTCGTTGATAACATTTTCCGTTTTACACAAGCAGGTTCAGAGGTGTCGGCACTTTTAGGTCGTATGCCATCTGCCGTAGGATACCAACCAACATTAGCAACCGAAATGGGTGCGATGCAAGAGCGTATTACTTCAACTAAAAAAGGATCTATTACATCTGTACAGGCGGTTTACGTACCTGCAGATGATTTAACTGACCCAGCTCCAGCAACAACCTTTGCTCACTTAGATGCTACAACAGTATTATCTCGTAAAATTGCCGAGTTAGGTATTTACCCAGCGGTAGATCCATTAGATTCTACTTCTCGTATTTTAACTCCAGATATTTTAGGTGCAGATCACTATAACTGTGCGCAACGTGTAAAAGAGCTTTTACAACGTTATAAAGAGTTACAAGATATTATTGCTATTCTTGGTATGGAAGAATTAAGTGAAGAAGACAAAATGGCTGTAGGACGTGCTAGACGTGTACAACGTTTCTTATCTCAACCTTTCCACGTAGCTGAACAGTTTACAGGTATACCAGGTGTATTAGTAGATATTAAAGAAACTATTAAAGGTTTTAACATGATTATGGATGGTGAATTAGATCACTTACCAGAATCTGCATTTAACCTTAAAGGAAGTATTGAAGAAGCTATTGAAGCTGGTGAGAAAATGTTAGCTGAGGCGTAATTGGTTTATAGTTGTTGGTTGCTTTCCAACAACTTAACAACAAACAACTAAAAGAATATGTATTTAGAAATTGTATCACCAGAAGCAACACTTTTTAGTTCAGAAGTAGACTCTGTTGTTGTACCAGGTATAAATGGAGAGTTTGAATTATTAAAAGGTCATGCTCCTATTGTATCTCTTTTAAAAGAAGGTACTGTTAAAATTAGAACACATTCTCAAAACCATTTAGAGCTAGATGATTTACACGGTAATGTTGTTCCTCATAAAGACGACAAGAAATTACTAACGGTAGCTATTAATTCTGGTACCTTAGAAATTAATAATAATAAGGTTATTGTTTTAGCTGATTAATAATAACACTTATTAAACAATAAAAAGAGCGCTAAATTGTAATAATTTAGCGCTCTTTTTATTTAATAACATTTAATTAAAAAACACTATTAAAACTTAACTCTAAAATATATACACATAACATAATATTAAAACATAAAACCGCTTGATAATGTAATTTTACTTACATGAAAGTTAAGTTTAAAACGGTATTACCTTTTGCTATTGTTTTAGCAGTGTTTTTTCCTCTTATTTTTGTTTTTAAAGAAGCATCTTCAATTTTTATAAATAGTTTTCACACTCCTAAATTAGATTCCTTTTTTATAAAAACAACATGGTTAGGTGAAGGTTTCATGCTAATAAGTGCATTACTTTTAATTTTGGTAAAAAAAACAAAATGGATAATTGCTTTTTTAATAGGACTTGCCATTCATTTTATTCTTATTCAAATAAACAAACTGCTATTATTTCCTGATGTTTTAAGACCCCTTGGGTACTTTGAAGCCATCGGTAAAGAACATTTACTTTACCGTATAGAAAACCTAAGGATATATAGAACAACTAGCTTTCCTTCTGGGCATACAACAGGAGCAACATTCGGTGCAGCATTTATAGCTTTTGCTTTTAAAAAAATACGAAGTGTTGCTTGGGTTATGATGGCATTATCGGTATTTGTTGGACTGTCACGAATTTATTTAATTCAACATTTTCTAATCGATGTTTATTTTGGGTTATTGTTTGGGTTTATATCTGCAGTATTAGCCATTGTAATAACAAAAAGAATTCATAAAAAATATGCTTGGATGAATAAATTTTTAATACCAAAATTTAAAAATTTAGAAGTTTATATTGAAGAACCTGATATTATTGAAGAATCTTGGAATTCTAACTAAATACAATGTTTCAATTTGTTAAAAAACATAAATTAAACATAGCTGTATTTTTAATTAGCTTAATGCTATGCTTACTAGGTTCAGGACATTATCCTATCTATATTTTAGACGAAGCTAAAAATGCCGAGGCTGCAAGAGAAATGTTAAGCAATGGCAACTTTATAACGCCTTATTTCAACAACATTTTAAGAACAGACAAACCGCCTTTACATTACTTTTTTATGATTTTAAGCTATAAAATATTTGGTGTAAATGCCTTTGCTGCTCGTTTTTTTTCTGGTGTATATGGGGCATTAACCATGGTAACCTCTTACCATTTTGTAAAAAAAAACACAAACAAAACTAATGCATTAGTTTATATTTTAATATTATGGTCTTCGGTATTTTTTGTACAAGAATTCCATTTATCGGTTCCAGATCCTTATTTAATTTTCTTTATAAGTGCAGGTTTATGGTGTTTTTATAATTTTCAAGTTAGCAACAACAAAACATCGCTTTGGCTATTTTATGTATGTTTAGCCTTTGGTGTATTAGCTAAAGGGCCCGTTGCCATTGCCCTACCCGGCTTAATTTGTTTAATTTTTATTATAGCTACAAAACAATTTAGTGTTAGCGGAATTTTTAAATATAAACCTATTTTAGGTTTATTAATTATTTTAATAATTGCTCTACCTTGGTATATTTTAGTACATATAAAAACAAATGGAGCTTGGACTCAAGGTTTTTTTATTGACCATAATATAAATCGATTTGGAAGTAAAATGGAAGGTCACGGAGGTATTTTTTTAATCACCTGGGCATTTGTTTTGTTAGGGCTAATGCCTTTTTCGTTTTTTATAATTAACGCCATTAAAAACGCTTATTTTAATAGAAAAAACACATTAACCTTATTTGCATTAATTGTATCAAGTGTCTTTATTGTATTCTTTAGTATTTCTGGCACAAAATTACCCAACTATACCATGCCTTGTTATCCGTTTTTGGCATTTATAATAAGCTTGTATTTAGTTAAAACTTATCAAAATAATAAAAAGAAAACAGGAATTACTGTAGTAGTTATTTTAATAACAATGTTATCCGTTTTATTACCCATTGCTGGGAAATTGGCCCTGGCTAACGAAAAATCACTAACGGCTGTAAGTAATGTAGCTTATTGGTTAATACCTACTTCAGTTTTATCGGTAATAGGATTGTTTTTTTATTTAAAAAATCAGTTAAATAAATCGTTTCTTAGTATTGCTTCAGGTTGGATAATTCTGGCTCCTATACTATTTCTAGTAATTTACCCTAAATTAACAAATGAAAGTCCTGTACAGGCTTCAAAAAAAATAATTTCAAAAAACAGCAAAATAATAGTTTATAAACGCTTTGATCCTGCTTTTCCTATTAATTTTAAACGAACATTTAATGTAAGTAACCAAGCTTCAGAAGTGTTTCATTTTATTGAAAATAATCCGGACGGTTTTATTATCACTAATGATAGAAACGATTACAAAATTCTTTCTGAGCACAAAAACTTAGAGCTTGTTCTTGAACGTAAGGCTATTTTTGAAAATCATACAACAAGAATTTTCAGAAAAAAACAATAATTATCTTTTAAAAATTAGTATAATCGTTGCTTTATAAAAGCCTTCTTTTGACTTTTAAAGTGATAAACTATTCCAAAAAGAGAAATAACTGCTGTTAATACAGAAAATAACAACCCTACAGTTACGGCCTTTGAAGCATCAAATAAAAACATAGAAGATGCTTGTAAAAAAATCATTTCGCGTACACCAATTCCTGAAAAGGAGAATATTGACAAAACAGAGGATATTAAAAAAACTAGTATATAAACTGAATAAGTGCTAGGTGCTAATTTTAAGGATAACAGAATAAAAACGACCGATAAACACTGCAATAACTGTATAAAAAACGATAATAGAATAGCTTTTGTAGAAATTTTAAAAAAAGAATTAAACCATTGTTTTAATATAAAATAAGAACCTAAAGCACCCAAAATTAGTAATACGCCTAAAAGCCAAAATAAATTTTCTGTTTTAAAATACGGCACAAAAAAACATATTAAAACAGTTAAAAAGCTAATTGCAATTAAACCAAAAAACCTATCAATAAAAACTACAGCAGAAAGCTTTTTTATTGGCCAATTAAACGTTTTATTTAAAATGTAAACCTTATAAGCATCGCCACCAACACCACCTGGAATAAAAAAATTATAAAACATGCCTAATAAGTATAGCTTATAATTGCTTTTTCTAGAAATAGCAAAACCGGAGCTTATAAAAATTAAATAAAGTCGTTTAGCTGATATAATTTGAGAAAAACTAAAACATAGCAATGCTACGATAAAAAACTCAATATTTATTTTTTGTAAAACACTATAAATATCTGTAAAAGAAATATTGGTAAAAACCCAATATAACAGAATACAAGTTACTGTAATTTTAAGAAGCGTATAAAGTTGTTTTTTTGTCTCCAAAACTTGTAATATTTCTAACGTTATAAGGTGTTTTGTTTTGGGACTCGTAATAGGTACGCATCAATAAATCTGCCACAATTCCAATTGTAAACAACTGAATACCAACTAAAATTAATAAAATCCCTAAAAATAACAAAGGTCTTGTGCCAATATCGTTCCCTAAAAATTTTACAATTAATAAATATATGTTTATTAATAATCCTAAGCCAAAAAATGCCATTCCCATATTACCGAATAAATACAATGGTTTTTGAAGGTATTTACGCTGAAAAAGTATAAGTAGCAAATCATTCATTACCTTAAATGTTCTTCCTAAGCCGTATTTTGATACTCCAAATTTTCGTGGATGATGTTTTACTGGTATTTCGGTTATTCTGGCGCCATCAATATGAGCATTTAGAGCAATAAAACGGTGCAACTCGCCGTAAAGTGGAATATTTTTTGCTGTTTCGGCAGTCATTACTTTTAAAGCACAACCTGCATCGGAAATATGAAGTTTTGTTGCTTTTCTAATTATAAAATTGGCAATTTTAGATGGGAATGTTTTTATAATATTATCTTTTCGTTTGGCACGAATACCTGTTACCAAATCCCAGTCTTCGGCAATTGCTAACTCTAACATTTTTGGTATATCAGAAGGGTCGTTTTGCATATCGCCATCTATAGTAACTACATAATTTCCACGAGCAAATTCTATACCAGCAGCAAGTGCAGAACTTTGTCCGTAATTTCGTTTAAGCTCAATAAGTATCACATTAGGATTTTCAAGAACTTTTATTTGCTGTCTAGTTTTATCTGTTGAAAAATCATCAACATAAATAATTTCATATTTATACAATTTTAAAGCATCTTCAATAGATTTTGTTAATAACCCAACGTTACCTTCTTCATTATAAACAGGTATTACTACAGATATATATGTATTAGAGCTCATTATAAGTTTTAATTTTCTTGAATTTCTTTTTCTAAATTTTTGGTATTTTTTTCAGCAAAATAATCTACATACCAATCTACAAATGCTTTAACACCATCGTTTAAACTCGTTGTTGGTTTATACCCAATGGCTTTTTTTAAGCTGGTTACATTCGCAAATGTTCGTTTAACATCTCCAGGTTGCATAGGCAAAAACATTTTCTTGGCTTTTATATTTAAATTATTTTCTAAGGCTTTTATAAATGCCATAAGTTTAATTGGCTTACTGTTACCAACATTGTGTAACACATAAGGTGGTTTTTTATTTTTTGCAACTGGCGGATGTTTGCTTATTCCTATTATGCCTTTTACAATATCATCTACATAGGTAAAATCGCGTTTCATTTTACCGTTATTAAAAATTTTAATGGGTTTGTTATTTATAATGGCATCGGTAAAAAGTGACGGTGCCATATCTGGCCTACCCCAAGGCCCATAAACCGTAAAAAAACGCAACCCTGTAGTTGGTATTTTGAATAAATGACTGTATGTATGCGCCATGAGCTCATTGCTTTTTTTGGTTGCAGCATATAAACTTATGGGTGTATCTACTTTATGTTTTACAGAAAATGGCACTTTTTTTTGATTACCATAAACGGAAGAGCTTGAAGCATATACTAGGTGTTTTACAGGGTTTTGCCTACAAGCTTCAAGAATATTTAAAAAACCATCAACATTACTTTTTAAATATACTTCGGGATTTTGTATGCTATAACGAACACCTGCTTGAGCTGCTAGATGAATTACAACATCGAATTTATGTGTTTCAAAAAGTTGCATAACTGCTTCCTTTTGGCATAAATCCATTTTAATAAAAAAGTAATTAGAATACGTTTCGGACTGGACCGCAACATTATTTAAAACCTTATGTTTTAAAATTCCGGTTTGTACTAAACGGTCGTATTTAAGTTGTGTACTGTAGTATTTGTTTAAATTATCGAAACCAACTACAAAATAACCTGCATTTAATAGTTTTGAAACTACATGAAAACCAATAAATCCGGCAGCACCTGTTACTAAAACTTTCATACGAAAACAACTCGATTAATACACCAAGTTATTAATTATTAAACGTATAAATATGTCAATAAATAAATACTAACAGTTATTTAATGGTAAGGAAACAAATGGATTTTAATTTACGTTATTGCTTAATTTAAATGTAACATTAAGCTTAATTTACACCTTTTTAATTACATTGGTTACAATGCCCCAAATAATAAAATCGTTATCTTCTGTTATTTTAATTATTGGATAATTGGGATTTTCCGGTTGCAAAAACATACCGTCTTTATCTATTTTTAAACGTTTAACAGTAAACTCTCCATCAAGAAAACAAACAGCTATTTTGTTATTAGCAGGCTCTATACTGCGGTCTATTACTAATAGGTCGCTATCTTCTAATCCTGCCCCAATCATAGATTGGCCGCTTACTCTTGCAAAAAAAGTAGCTTCTTTATTTTTTATTAGTTCTCGGTCTAGAGATAATCGTTCTTCTTTAAAATCTTCTGCTGGCGAAGGGAATCCGGCAGAAATACCTGTATCTAAAAAAACTGCATCTAGACCACTTGTAACTTCTGGTGTAAAAAAAGTTAGGTTTTTGCCTTTATGTATAGTATTGCTTCGCATTGTAAGTTATATTAATGTATAAATTTAGTAAACTTTGTAATTGAAAAAAAGAAGCTTTGTATATTTATAAAAAAACCTTCAGCTATAAAACTGAAGGTTTACTTATTTAATTAAATTATAAATCTTCTTATAAGTTAAAAGAAGCTCCAATATTTATAGTTACTTGGTTGTTTAATTTTTCAGCTGGATTAAGGTTTTCATCATAAGTAGCTAAAGGAAAATTAAGTTCTGAATAAACACCAAACCCTTCTGTAAAAAAGTAACGTGCACCAACATGACCACCAAAGTTTTTAAAACTTAAACTTAAACCAGGATATAAATCAAAATTATCGCTAACATTAATAACATTCCCTAAATTAGCGTTAAAACGCGCCTTAAGATCAATACGATCACTAAAATCGACATCATAAACATTATCTAAATCTTCATCTACACCTAAAAGATAAGTAGAGGATAACCCGATTGAGATGTTTTCTCCAATACCATAATCGTAACTTAAATTTAAACCACTACCATTGTCTTGAACATTTAAACCTACTTGAAATTTGGTATCACCTTTTCCTTCAAAAGCCTGTGCATTAATTAATAAAGTACTTGTTAATGCTAATAATAAAATTAAATTCTTCATAATATCTTTTATAGATTTGAAGTGCAAATATAGCCAATTTATATACTATAAAATTTACTTACTCATATTTTTGTGGGTTCTTAAAATGGCTTGTCTGTTTTTCCAGTCTATCCATTTTTGTCCTTTTATGCGGCGCATAGCATTGTCTAATGTCCGCATAATAAACACATTATAAATAGCTTTACTTAAGTTTTTGGGGTTTCTAGCTATAGCCCTTAAACTCATAGAAAAGCCAGGTGTTTCGTAACGCATATAGTGCCAATACCCTTCGGGAATATATAATATTTCACCGTGGTTTAGCTCACAAACCCAACCTTGAGCTTTTTTTAACGCAGGCCATTTTTTAAAATCGGGGTTGTTAAAATCAATGTCTTCTCGCGTTATTAAAGAATGCGGAATTTTGTATAAAACATCGTTTTGATTTTGGTCGAAAAGGATACACTTTTTTTGCCCATCAAAATGAAAATGAAAAATATTTGCCAAATCTATATCGTAATGCATAAAGGTATACGAATCTCTTCCTCCAAAAAACAACATAGGTATGCTTTTCATTAGGCGTAAACCAAAATCGGGAAATGTAAAATCTTTTTGTAATTGCGGTATTTCCTTTAAGGCATTCCATAAAAAAATACGAAACTTAGTAGGTTCGCGCTTAAGTAAATCAATATACTCGGCAAGTTTCATTTTAGCATGTGGTTCGTTAAACCCATCTTCATGATTTACAGGTCTGTCATCATAAAGCGGAACGGTAATTTCGCCACCTAAAGTTTTTATATACGCTAAATTCCATTTTTTATACGCTGGCCAATCTTCAATAAAACGCTCAATAACCACAGGTTTTTGTGGTTTAAAATAACATTTTAAAAACTCCTGTTTCGTAATAGTTTTTACCCTAGGAATGCTTTGTAAATTTAACGACAACGGTATAAAAATTAAGTACGCAAAGTTAACAAAACGTTACCAAAGTAAAAATAGTGTACAAAGCTAAAGCTTTTAAAAAGATGGTTTTTTATTAAAAACAAACAACACTAATATATTAATTTTATACCCATTTTGATTCTGATTGGGTAGCATCTAAAAGCTTTATATTAAATATTTCGGATATATATTTTGCGTTTTCAAAAGCATCATTAATTTCAGAAGTTCTGTAAGCTTCTATTTTTTTGTTTGTGTTATAAAATAAGTTTAATACAAAAATAGGGTTAGAAAAATTTGCAGATGCTCCCATGGCTTGAACACGTTTATTTTCTTTTGTTTTAAACACTGAAATATATTCAAGTTCAGGCAAATCTTTCCACGACCCAAATTTCAAGCCCATTATCCAATAAATTTCTCTAAATTTTTTTGAAGCTAAATCTATTTCAGAGCCTTCTCTTAACATCAAAAAAACGCCAATACCAGAAAGTATTAAATTAAAAACATTGTTAGTTACGGCTCCAAAAACACCAATAATAAAAAGAAAAGCACCAATAACTTGTTTAATTATTGATGCTTTTCTTAAATGTAATAAAGTTGTATTATGCATTCTTAAATTTTACAAATAGTTTTATTCTGCCTTTTTAGCCGAATCTTTTTGCCCTTCTTCAACTATATCCTTTATATCTTTTCCTTTTAAATATTCTGGTAACTCCATACCAGCCATATTAAACATATCTTGTAATGGAGGTACCGATTTATACATTCCAGACAAGAAATTTGCAGTAGATGATTTACCATCTTTATTTCCACCATTTTCCCAAACAGTAACTTTATCAATTTTAATATTTTTAATAGCTTCTGCTTGTGTTTTTACAAGTTCAGGTAATTTATCTGCAACTAAGAGTAATACAGCATCTTTAGAGTTGTTTCCAGCGGCTTTAACAATTTGGTCTAAACCTGCAGCTTGTTTAGTTAAAACTTCGTATAAACCTTTTGCTTCAGCTTGTGCTTTAAATAAAATAGCGTCTGCTTCACCTTTTGCACGTCGTCTAATACGTTCTGCTTCAGCTTCAGCATCAATTTCTGCCTTCTTTTTGTCAATTTCTGCTGGTACAATAACATCGGCCATTTGAGAAGAGCGTTCTCTCTCTGCTCTAGCTGTTTCAGCCTCTTGTTCTGCAGCGTAGGCTTCCTCTAAAGCTTTTGCACTTTGTACTTTTTCTGCGGCTATAGCAACACGTTCTGCCTCGGCTTCTCTTTGTCTACGTAAAGAATCAGAATTTGCTACAGCAATTTTTGCGGTATTTTCACCTTCTACCGCTTGTGCATTTGCGGCTGCAACTTGTGTTCTTTCATCTTGAACAGCATTAGCTTCACCAATAGAACCGTCTCTAGTTTTTTCTGCAACCGATTTACGTGCTGCGTTAATAGCATGTGCAGCGGCTTCTTTACCAAGTGCTTCAATATATCCAGACTCGTCTACAATATCTGTAATATTTACGTTAATTAATTTTAAACCGACTTTCTTTAATTCGGTTTCTACCGATTGCGAAATGTTAGTTAAAAACTTATCTCTATCGTTATTAATCTCTTCAATATCCATAGAAGCAACAACTAAACGTAGCTGTCCAAAAATAATTTCTTTGGCAAGTTCTTGCACATCGTTCATTGATAATCCTAACAAACGTTCTGCAGCATTTTGCATAACACCAGGTTCTGTAGAAACCCCAATTGTAAAGCGAGACGGCACATTTACACGAATATTTTGTTTAGAAAGTGCGTTTACTAAGTTAACTTCTATTGAAATAGGTGTTAAATCTAAAAACTCGTAATCTTGAATTACAGGAAAAATAAAAGCTGCACCACCATGAATACATTTTGCAGATTGACCGCCGCCAACTTTACCATAAACCACAAGAATTCTATCTGAAGGACAACGCTTATAGCGACGAATTAAAATAATTAAAAATAAAAAAATGAATAATACCGCAAAAATTAAGGTAAGCGGTAAGCCAAAATTAGTGCTCTCCTGAGCCATAAGTAATTTCATAAGGTTATTGTTTTGTAGGTTGTATTGGTTTAATTGTTTTATTTACTATTAAAATGCCATTGCTAGTTACATCAATTACTTTTATAATAGTTCCAGAAGCTAAAGGTTCTAATGCATCAGTTAGCGCATCTAGCTCACGTAAAGCACCTTGCACCCTAACACTAACCTTTCCCATTTTCGATCTATTTTCTCCTATAGTTAAATAAACTTCACCAACTGCTCCAATAGCATTTTTATAATTTAAAGTTCCACTATCTGCAAGTTTTTGCATAAAGTAAAACATAGCGGCCATAAGTGTCATCATAATTAAACCACATACAGTAGCAATAACAAAAACTAACGGTGTGGGTAAACCTGCTTCAGTACATGCTATACCACTCCAACCAAAAATGGTAAAGAAACCCATTAAATTTTTAAATGTTATAAACTGAAAACCAATACCCGAATCGGCTTCTATTTCTGCATCAACGCTATCAAAATCATCAGCATCTCCACCTGCAAAGGCTAGAATAACGACTATTGTAAAAATAAGAGACCCTATTACGGCAATAAGCCAAAAGAATTGAGAAATAAAATCTAAATTAGAGTACCAATCTAGCATAATTTGTAATTATAAATTAATAAATTAAATGTAAGCCTAATTGTACGAGATCGCAAACTATTTTAATTGTAAAAATCACAATACAATTTAACTTATAGTTAATTGATTTATTTATAAACACTTACTAAAAAATAAACAGACTCGATAAAGCACATAAAAGTATTATATAAAATCGTACGCTTATTAAGTATTAAAAAACAACATTTTGTTACAAATTAATAAGGTTATATTAATTATGGCATTACCCCAAAGTTTTGGGGTCGGGCTTTACACTAATAGTTTTGGCTCGATGCGCGCCTCGCCAAAAGCTAACCGCTGCAATCCCTAATGCGAGAAGATAGTTATTTTAAGTTTTTAGATTTGTTTTTAGCGTTTTCGTTACGCGCTATTTTATGCTCAGGGCGCGTCCATTTGGGTTTTTCACCTAAATCTTTAAAGTTAGAATCTTTAGCCTCAATTGTTTTAGGTTGCATTTTTTTGATAAAAGGCTTTTGCGGATTTAAACCCAGAAGTTCAAACATTTTCATGTCTTCATTAACATCGGGGTTTGGTGTAGTAAGCAGTTTATCGCCAGCAAAAATAGAGTTGGCACCAGCAAAAAAGCACATAGCTTGCCCTTCTTGGCTCATTTGGGTTCTACCAGCGCTTAAACGCACTTGAGTTTCTGGCATTACAATTCGTGTTGTAGCAACCATACGCACCATATCCCAAATAGAAACCGGTTGTTCATTTTCTAAAGGTGTGCCTTCAACAGCAACTAAAGCATTAATAGGTACAGATTCTGGCTGTGGGTTTAAAGTAGCTAAGGCTACAAGCATACCTGCGCGATCTTCAATACGTTCGCCCATACCTATTATACCACCAGAACAAACGGTAACATTGGTTTTTCTAACGTTATTAATAGTTTGAATTCGGTCTTCAAAACCACGAGTAGAAATGACTTCTTTATAATATTCCTCCGAAGAATCTAAATTATGATTATAGGCATATAAACCTGCTTCTGCCAAACGTTGTGCTTGGTTTTCAGTAAGCATACCTAAAGTACAACAAACTTCCATATCTAGTTTGTTTATGGTTCTTACCATTTCTAAAACATCATCAAACTCTTTACCGCCTTTTACATTACGCCATGCAGCGCCCATACAAACCCGAGAACTACCGCTTGCTTTAGCTCGTAAAGCCTGAGCTTTAACTTGTTGTACACTCATTAAATCGTTACCTTCTACATTAGTGTGGTAGCGTGCCGCTTGTGGGCAATAACCACAATCTTCGGGGCAACCACCGGTTTTTATAGATAATAAAGTACTTACCTGTACAGTGTTAGGGTCGTGGTGTTTTCGATGTACCTTTGCAGCTTCAAACAACAAATCCATTAAGGGTTTGTTATAAATTTCTAAAATCTCAGATTTTGTCCAGTTATGTTTAAAGCTGCTCATGATAATTAGTTTTTTAATTAAAGTTATATCGTAAACCAAAAAGTACGTTGCTTGGTGGCATTGGTACAAATCCGGCCTCAATATAATCGGCATCAAAAATATTATTAGCGGTAAAAGTGAATTCTAATTGTTTTAAGTTAACAGCTACTGAGGCATCCCAAACATTATAACTTTGGCCTGTGGCACGTTCAGCGTGTTTGTAAATAATATTCTGACTTACGTTTTTAAACAGTTGCGTGCTTAAACGTGTAGTAAAATGATGTTTTAAAGTGTTTAACGAATAGCGGGATAATGCTTCGTTTTGGTCTATAATATCATCTTCTAAATAATTATAACCAACGGCAATAGTTTGTTTGTAATTTGCAAGGGTAAAATTGTAGCCTAAATCTACTTCAATACCTTTTGTGTTTACTTCGGCAATATTGGTTGCTGTGTAAATTTCTACATCTGTAGTTGGCCTTACGTAATCAATTAAATTTTTAGCATCTCTATTGTAAACAGCTACAGCCGCATTAAATTTTTCTGAAAAGTATTTTAAACCAATTTCTTGAGCTAGGGCTTCTTCAACCTCTAAATCTTCGTTGCCTTGTGTTACAGGATCGGTATAATATAAATCGGTATAAGTTGGAACGCGATAGGTGTAGCCAATGTTACCGTAAGCTTTTAAATCATCTGTTATTTTTACCCCAACATCTATACCTGGAAAGGCATAAAAATCGAAATCTGAGAAATACGTTACGGCTACGCCAGGTGTTACATCTACAAGATTATTAAATAATTTAAAACGGTGCTCTAAAAATAGGTTGGTCATGAAACGCTCACGATTACCAAGATTATTACTACTAATGTAAATTTGAGACATATCTACCCCAAAACCTGTAATTCCTAAATTAGATTTGTATGAGGCATTAACTTCGGCTCCAATTTTATTGGTAATATGTAAGTTTCTGTACACCGTTGGGTCGTTACGCAGGTACACATACATATCTTGATTGCGTTTCCAATACACTCGAGGCGTAATGGTTAAATTATTTTTATTAAATGTAGTTGCAAAGGCTAGTAAACTATTTTGTGTTTCTTCGTATTGTTCTGTGGCACTTGCACTAGCGTAAAACCCATTAGCTCCAAACTTACGTTCTTGAAAAGTGGTTGTCATTTCTATAGCTTGTCCTGTTTTATTAAATACACTTTTAATAAAATAGTTGCTATTATCGTAATCGGAATTATAACGATACCCTTCCGATGAAAGCTTATCTATATGTACAATATGCGACGAGTTTTTTAAGCTAACTCCAGCAGTAACCCCTCCATTTAACTGCCCAAAAGAACCGGTTTCAATTTTTGCTGAAATACTATTAGCTACATTTTTTTTAGTGACAATATTTATAGCTCCAGTAAAAGCATTTTGCCCAAAAACACGCGCTGCTGGACCTTTAATTATTTCTATACGCTCTATAACTTCTAATGGTAAAGCTGCATTCATGGTGTGATGGCCCGTTTGTGCATCGTCCATTTTTATGCCATCAATTAATAAAAGTGTTTGGTCGAACCCGCCACCTCGAATGTATAAATCGGCCTGACTACCAGAAGTACCACGACGACGAATATCTACACCAGCAAATTGTTGCAAAACATCGGCAACATTGGTTGCGGCACTTTTTTTAATGTCCTCAGAAGAAACCACCGTTATAGTTCGAGAGTTTTCCTTAAACGGTAAATCAATTCTTGTAGAAGTAATAACAACTTCTTGCAACGAATCGGTTTTAACGGTTTCTTCTTGAGCACCGAGGTTGATAATAGTAAATAATATAAATGTAAAGAGTGAAAATTTAGTTTTCATTAGTTTGTTTTAATTTCATGCTGCAAAAATCGTAACTTTCCGGACGATTAAAATAGTCCAGTTTTAAAACAGTGAGTAGTCCGGTTAGTGATTTGTTAAAACAACTTATAAGTTTCGATAAAAGTTTATCGCAACCAGTGTATATACAAGTGTCTCAACAAATTATAAATGCCATACAGCGTGGGTATTTATCAAAAGGAAATAAACTACCTGGCACACGTGTTTTAAGTGAATTGTTGGGTGTTCATAGAAATACGGCTGTTGCTATTTACGACGAGTTAGCGTCGCAAGGTTGGGTAGAAATTATAGCTAACAAAGGCACTTTTGTATTGTTTCCGAAAGAGAATGCTACAAAAATAAAAGCTTCAGCAGCATCAATTAATAAAGCTTATCAATATTCTGATTCAACGGGATTTCCTTTTCAAAAATCGTTTCATTTATCGCCAACTACGCAATCTTCCGAAGCTAAATATAGCATTAACGATGGTAAACCCGATTTACGTTTACACCCAGTACATCAATTTTCACGCTGGTATAGCGCCGCAATGAAACGCAATACTTTGGTTAATAAATGGAACAAATCGAATAAAGCAAAAAACACATTATTTAAAACTCAATTATGTAATTTTTTAAATACTACACGAGGGTTTCATATTAAGCCTAATAATATTGTAAGTACACGAAGCACCGAAATGAGTTTGTACATTGTTTCTCAATTACTTTTAAAACCCAACGATATTGTTTTGGTTGGACAATTAAGTAACTATGCGGCAAATATGATTTTTCAGCAAGCCGGTGCCACTATAATAACTATTCCGGTTGATGAAAACGGACTGGATATTGAATACAT
Source organism: Neotamlana laminarinivorans (assembly GCF_020523925.1). Classification (GTDB taxonomy): domain Bacteria; phylum Bacteroidota; class Bacteroidia; order Flavobacteriales; family Flavobacteriaceae; genus Neotamlana; species Neotamlana laminarinivorans. The sequence goes on from NZ_JAJAPW010000002.1 coordinate 73,853, forward strand.
AAAAACACATTTTATTAAAAACCGTATTCGCTGTATTTACATTTGTGCTAATCGCGATTACCCAACTACCGTTTCTTTAAGTACCGAAAGGCGTTTACAATTGATGCAATTAGCAAAAACTTATGGTTTCGCTATTATTGAAGACGATTATGATTACGATTTTCAGTTCGATGGTTCTGCTATGTTACCTATGGCAAGTTCCGATGCCAATGGTATGATAATTTATTTAGGAAAAATGGGGCAATCGCTGTTTCCTAGTTTTCAAACAGGGTTTGTTGTAGCGCCAGAAAATTTAATTTCTGAAGCAAAAAACTATTTGCAGTTACTTGACCAACAAGGCGATTTAATACAGGAGCAAATGCTTTTGGAATTAATTTACGAAGGCGAAATTTACAGACTCCTTAAAAAGAATATAGTAACCTATAAACAGCGTCGCGATGTGTTATGCAAACAATTGAAATTGCATTTAAAAGATATTGTAACATACAATATACCTAGCGGCGGATTAGCAATTTGGTTGCAATTTAAAACTAAAGTTTCATTAATTAAACTCGCTGAAGTGGCCCATGAGCATGATTTACTTTTGCCTAAAACTATTTTATACCAAGATAAAAATAACTGTGCGATTCGTTTTGGTTTTGGGCATTTAAATGAAGATGAGATTGAAATTGTAGTGAAGCTCTTAAAACAATCATATGATAAACTAATAAACAAATAGCAAAAAAAAATAAATTGTATTTTTGAACGAAACCATATTTTATTTTTATGAAGTCCTTAGTTTGTATTTTTCTATTTTTTATTTCCCTAACTGCATTTTCCCAAAACAATTACATTGTTAAAACCGAAGATGGCCGTCGTGTGTTACTTAAAGCCGATTTTACTTGGGAATACATCGATTTAGATGTACCTAAAGACCAAATTCCCGAAGTTAAAACTATAAAAAACAATGAAAATGCATGCCATTTTCAGCCAAATTTTATTGAACCAGAACTAGATAATAAAGTTCAAAATCAATTAAAAAAAGGGCGTGCAACTATAAAACATATTAAACAAAAAGTAGCTAAAGATTTTGAGTGTAACCCTGAAGACATAGTACTACTCGCTGTAAAAGAAAATAAAAAAACAGGAACTTATAAGTTTTGCGCCAACGGTGAAAAAGTGACTTATAAGCGTATTGGCCATAGCGTTGCAAAGAAAATAGAAGTGTTTTAGTTTTTGTAACTTATAATGTTATTTAATTTTGAGACTTCTTTATCAACCCATTTGTGATGGCCTCGTTTTCTGGCGTCGAGCAAATCAATATTTAATTTTTCTGAAAAGAATAAACCTTCGTTAATGGCTTCATCGGCATCTGTTAAAACCGCAAGGTTAAGTATGTCGTTTTTATTAAACCACATATTTATTTCATAACCATTTTGTGTTTTAAACACCGAGATGTATTCTAAGTTTTTCAAATCTTGCCAACTTTCGTTATACTTAAATAATCCTATTGAATAACTATGTTTAATTTTTAAATGTTGAAAATTAAAATGAATGTAATGGCGCGCAATTAGTGGTATAAGAAACACAAACAAACACCCAAATAACCAAACGAGAAAAGCTGCTAATGCTGATGCGTAATTTTTGGAGTAATCGTGTCGGAAAAACAGAGAAATACTATAAGTAAAAAATGCAGAAAACACTGCTGCTACAAAAATATTTAGTATCGATGATTTTTTTGGTTCTCTAATGGTAAACTCAATAGTATACATAGGCTATAAAAATAAAGTTAATAAAAAAGGCAGCCTAAATTAGACTGCCTTTTTCAAAAAATATTTTTAACTGATTAGTTACACATTGTAGAATAATCGTATATAAAGTTTTCAAACTCTCCCCATTTAGGGTCATCAGCATATTTTGCTAACACATCTGGACATTCAGAGAAAATTTCTGTCATATCTTTTTTATATTCTTTTTTCTTAATTCTCTTAGCAATTTTTTCATCTGCTTTTTTAATGTAATATGATTTATCTAACCCTCCTGCAAGAGTCATTCCTCCAATACCTATACTTGCTGTTTCCTTTGCAAATGGATCGTTATAAACTTTAATTTTTCCACTAAAAGTAGGATTCATTAACTGTAACATACAGTACTGTGTTTTCTTCTTTATTTGAACCTCAGAAGATTCCATAAAAATATAACCTTCATCAAGGTGCTCTGCATTTAACTCTCCGTCTTGAATTTTTGTAAGATCTGTTGATGCATCCATTTTTTGAGCTAACTTAGCTAATCCAGAAGGCGCTATATACATATGAGAAATATCTTCAGGGTTAATTTTTACTTTCTTTCCTCCGTTAACACTCTCTACTTTTAATTGGTCTATAAGGCCTTTTTTACGTTTAAAACTTTTTAAATAAACCGTGTATTCTGTACCATCTGCCATGGTAATAAATGCAGGTTTCTTTCTACTAAACCCTTCAAAAGCTGGTGAAAAATTTTGTGCAGCCGCTGAAAAACTCGCTACTACACATAAAAGCATAAGTAATTTTTTAAATGTCATTTTAGATTATTTTAAATTATTTCTGTGAAAATAATCTTTTTATAATACCATACTAACAGAAACTGTTTTTTTCAAACACAAAATGCATTTCATCGATAAAATAATATCCTGATAAGCAAAATCACAAAATTTAAAACATTTTGTAGTTTTAATACTACATACTTGTGTTGCCTTAATTATTACAAAAATAAACTGAAATAATTACCTTTACAGTCTATGTATGCATTAGTAGATTGTAATAATTTTTACGCCTCTTGCGAGCGCGTTTTCAACCCTAATTTAAACAAAAAACCTCTTGCTATTTTAAGCAATAACGATGGTTGTGTTATTGCTAGAAGCGATGAGGCTAAAACTTTAGGCTTACCCATGGGCGCACCTATTTTTAAATGGGATAGCTTTTGTAAAGCAAAAAATATTGCTGTGTTTTCATCTAATTACCCGTTATATGGAGACATGAGTAGTCGAGTTATGAAAATACTAGAGCAATTTACACCAGATGTAGAAGTATACAGCATAGATGAGGCCTTTTTACAGTTTAAAGGTTTTGAAAATTACAATTTTAATGATTACGGAATCCAAATACGAAAACGTATTTTAAAATGGACTGGAATACCAACTTGTGTTGGTATAGCCCCGACAAAAGCCTTAAGTAAAATTGCTAATAAAATTGCACGCAAATTTCCAGAAAAAACAGGAGGTGTTTACGTAATAAATTCTGAAGAACAACGAATTAAAGCACTTAACTGGATGCCCATTGAAGATGTTTGGGGCATTGGCCGAGGGTTACAAAAAAGTTTAAAAGCTAAAGGCTGTAAAAAAGCCATAGACTTTGTTAATTTGCCTGATGCTTGGGTACGTAAAAACTTTGGCACCACAGGTTTTAAACTAAAAAAAGATTTAGAAGGCATTGCTACACTACAACTAGATGAAATAAAAACTAAGCGCGCTATAGCTACTACGCGTAGTTTCGATTTTGCGTATGATGACTTAAATTATATAAAAGAACGTATATCTACCTTTGCTACAAATTGCGCCGAAAAATTACGTAAACAAAAATCTAGTTGCTATATGGTTTACGTAACACTACAAAGCGACAAGCATAAAAAAAACTTAAAACAACACCGAGTAAGTAATATGGTAAATTTACCTTACCCAACAGATTCTAATTTAATTATTAGCAAAGAAGCGGTTAATATGGTTACCAAAATGTTTAAAAAAGGAATTAAATATAAACGGGCAGGAGTTATAGTAATGGGTATAGTGCCTACAAATAATCATCAATTACAAATGTTTGATTGCGAAAATCCTAAGCATAAACCATTAATGCACACTATAGATGCTTTAAATACAAAATATTCTGATTATAAAATTAAACTAGCAAACCAAGATTTAACGCGAACCTGGAAAATGCGACAAGAACGCCTATCGCCACGCTACACCACTAAATTAAACGATATAATTGTTGTAAAATAACGCTTAAAAATGGTAAAAAGCATTCTTTAAATGCTCTATTTTAAAGGTTTTATTTGTTTTAACAATAGCAATAATATCAAACCGAACCTCAACATCTAAATTATTAACCGTTACGTATTCGTTAACAGCTTTTACTAAATTTTTAATTTGTTTTAGTTTTACAAAATCTTCAGGATTTCCAAAATTATTAGACGATCTTGTTTTAACCTCTATAATTGCTAAAACATCGTTTTTATTTGCTATAATATCAACTTCAGCTTTATCAAAACGGTAATTTCGTTCTACAATTTGGTAGTTGTTTTCAATTAAAAAATCTACTGCAAGTTGTTCACCTTTTTTACCTAACTCGTTGTGCTGTGCCATATAACAATATTAAATAGTAGTAGTTTTTATAAACTCTGCATAAACAAAACAAGATTAACTAAATAATTCATTAGCTTTATCGTAAACCAAATGCGACTCCCAACCACGATATAATAAATAGTCTATTAATTTTTTTTTATTCTTATGAGTATTACCATTTAACGTACTAGCCTTTTTTTCGGCTAAATCATTAAAAACCTCGATGTACTCCGTTTCGCTAATTTCCTTAAATGCTTCATTTATATTAACTTTACTAATGTCTTTTTTCTTTAATTCTAAAGATAAACGGCGGCGTCCCCATTTCTTAATTCTAAACTTGCCTCTTACAAATGTTTTGGCAAAACGTTCTTCGTTAAGAAAATTATGCTGCAATAAGTGCACTATAACGGTATCGATAGCTTCGGGAATCATGTGCATAGTTATTAGTTTTTGTCGCACTTCTTTATGACAACGTTCTTGATATGCACAATAATGCTCTAATTTTTTAATAGCTTCTTGTAGTGTATATGTTTTTTTGGGTTGCAACATGTGCCCAAAAATAAACATTGAAACCATAACATATAAAAATAAAACACCAAATCTGGTTAAAGATAAAACTTCTAGAGTAAAATACTTTAAGGTTTAATTTTCGGCAGGAAATCAATAACAAATAAAATCGGTTAAAATTTTCGATTTAATTGGCCACCAATTATATAACTTTAAAAGTAACAACGACACAGAAGCTTTTCAATTAAATAACTTAAAAAACAAAGTCTAAATATTTAAAATAGAGCTTGAAAACGGTTTAATAATAAATAAAAAAGCTATTAATAATTAAATATCGTTCCCTGAATTTAATTTACTAACCGCCATAGTACTTCTAGTTTTATGGCGGTTTTTATTTATAGAGTATATTGTAAAGCTATAATCAAATTGCGCCCTGCCGCTGCAATACCAGACGAGTATGTTTTGTATCGCTGGTCTGTTATATTTTCTAAACTTGCAGTTACAGTTGTACTAGGCGTTACTTGATATTGTGTACGTAAGTTTAGAGTGTACCACGATGGGCTGTATGGATTTCCGTTGGCATCAATGGCATAAATGTAATCCTTCTCTTGTTCAGATGGTGCTAATTGCAAATAGGAAAACCCATCGCTAAAATTTGTAAAAGCGTCCAGAGTAAATTTATTGTTATTCCAAGTAAAATGTGCATTTCCAAAATTTGGAGCAACATGTCTTGCTGGAACTTCAATACCTTCATCTTCTTCGGTACCACCAATTACATTGTATTGTGCAGTTAATTTTAATTTATTAGTAAAATTTACTTGTCCTCCAGCTTCAAACCCATAAATCCATGCTTTTGATGCATTTTGCATGGCTTGAACATTACTAAGCTCACCATTGTAAATAATTTCGGTTTCACCGTTTAATGTGTAATTGCGGCGTACTAAAGCGTTATCTAAATACGTGTAATAAGTGTTTACATCAAAAATAACTTTGTTATTAAAATTAAGCGTTACACCTAGCTCGCCACCATATGCATATTCTGGTTTTAAATTGTTATTTGGTACAACTACAGAACCTGGTTCAGAATCAAAAACCTTACCTATATCATCAATATTTGGTGCTCTAAATGCCGACGATGCATTTAATTTCCATTGTATAGTTTTATTAGGTTCCCAACTAAAACCTGCAGTTCCTGTTAAGGCATCTGATTCGTTTTCTGAACTTGTAAACGGTAAATTTAAAAACTCATTATTTTCTGTAAAATTAGCTTTACTGGTTACATAGTTATATCTTAACCCTGATTGAAATACAAATTTTGGATTAGGCTTATATTTTATACTACTGTAAATAGCAGCAGACTGCCAAGTGGCACCATTAGGGTAACGCGATACAGCGTCCTGAAACATATTTGTGTCTATAAATTGCGTTTCTCCTCTAGATTTTATTTTATTGTAAACATACTCTGCTCCATAAAAAAATTCGGTTTTGGGGCTAAGTGTTTTTTCTAAATCTATATTAAATGAAACTGCGTTTACGCCTTCTTCTGTAATATTCCGCTCTACTGCTTGATAATCGCGATCTATTCTGCTTTCTTTAAAATTTTGGTAAGCTAACGTTGCTTTTATTTTATCGTATAAATTAGAACTACTGCTTAATTTAGTTATTTGTAAGTTAGACATAAACCATTTTTGCGGCCCATAATTCCACTCTGCCGAACGCAATAAATTGTCTCTGTAACGAATTAGCCTATCGTAACGAGAATACTGGGAGGTTTCTGTGTAATATAATCCGAAATCGAAACTAAAATTGTTTTCTGGCTGAAACTTTACCTTCTGCATAAAATTCCATTGACTATAACCAGAAAATCTTTGAATTAAGGGATCGCTATTTTCTACAATTTCATCTCCATTTTCTGTAGTAACTACATATTCTGTTCTTAAATATTCTTCAGGACCGTGGCTTCCCATTTTTAAATCATCAAAATCATTAAAGCTAACATTGGTTAAAAATGCCCATTTTTTATATCCTAAATTAAAATCTATATGCCCGGTTTTTTCATTACTGGCAGTTGCATATCGAGCAATGGCATTACCACTAAATAACAAATTATTAGTAGCAGAAAATTGAGGTGTTTGCGTGTAAAAGCTCATTACTCCACCTATGGCATCGCTACCATAAATTACAGCACCTGCACCAAGTGTAACTTCGGTACTTTTAATTGATAACGGATCTATAGAAATAACGTTTTGCAAATTGCCACTTCTAAAAATGGCGTTATTCATTCTTACACCATCTACGGTTATTAATAAACGATTAGTTGAAAAACCTCGTATCATTGGGCTACCACCACCGTATTGACTTTTTTGCACAAACACATGTCCGGTTTGCTCTAATAAATCGGCACTGGTTTGCGGATTATTTAGTTTAATATCTTTGGCATTTAAGCTTATTATTTTTTGGGGTATATCGCGTTTACTTTGTTGAAATTTTGATGCAGATACAACAACCTCATCTAAACCTTGTGTGTTAGGCTCTAAATAAATTATGTTTGATTTTAAATCTGATTTTTTTAAATATTTTAATATGTGAGAAAGATGTTTTACATATATAATTTCTTGGTCTGAAAAGATAGAAATATTGGCTTCTCCTCTAAAATTAGTAACAACACTTTTTGATTTATCTGAGTTATATATAGCTACACCAAACAACGGTTCGTAGGTGTTTGAATTTAATACCTTAATTTGTTGGCCTTGAGAATAAATTGAAAAAATTAAGAAGGAAGCGAGGTAAAAATATTTCATTAATTAATTAAAAACTTGATTGAAGATTTGTAAAGATTTTGGCTTTTTAAAATTGCCCAAATGTAACTCAAAATAAAGCAACATCATATTTAAAAATGTTTGCCTTTTTTGTGAGCTAATTTTTAAAGTAGAAATAGCATCAAAATTTATGCCTAACATAGTTTTTAATAGTGTTAAATTTTCGCCTGAAATACTATGTTTATTTGATGGCTGTAGCTCGAATTGCCCTTCGCTTAAATTAAAGTATTGAAAATCAATTTCGGTATCGTCTGGGTAAAACCCCAGATACTTTGTTAGTTTTAATAAAAAAAGTAAATGAAAATTAGCAAAATTACTTTGGCTGTCCAATAAAACTAAAGCATTTTCTAAATATTCGTAGAGGCCTTTATTTTTCTCTTCTTCTTTTAACGAAGTTGCCAAAACCTCTGCCAAAAACATAACTATAGCACTTTTTAAAATATTGGTATGTAAACTTTGGTAAATGTTTATTGGCTTAGCTTCTTTTATGGCATGTAAATTTCGGTTTTCTTTAAAATTAATTACCAACTGTAACTGAGATAGTAATTGGTAATATGCTGCTTTAGAGTTTCCTCGTTTACTTTTTAAAACACCACGAATTAAAAAACTTAAAACACCCTTTTCTTGTGTGTAGCAGGTTACTATAAGGTCGTTATCTTTATAGCGTATTTTAGAAAGAACAATAGCATTTGTAGTTATTAACATTAGCGAACCACCATTAATTTTATAACCTTGGTTTCGTAAGAATCTAAATCTAAAATCATTACCAAATACACACCAGATGCCACAATATTATTGGCAAAGTTTTTACCATTCCAATAAGCTATACCTCCATCAATTTCAAGATTATAACCACCAAATCTCTCGTTTACGTTACTTTGGGCTTCTGCTACCAAATTTCCAGCAATGTCTGTGATTTTTATATTTACATTTTCTGAGAAATCCTTTATTTTTACTTTATCTTCTGAAATATCGAAACCAGGGCGTACCGGATTTGGGTAGGCAAAAGCATTTTGTAAATCGTTTGACGCACTTGAACTCCCGGAAGAAAACGAAACTAAACCTTGGCTGGTTGCTATGTAAACAGTACCATTATCTAGATTTAAAGAAATATCTCGTATACTATTTGATGGCAACGGTGAATTGTCTGTTGTGAAATGATATATGGTATTTTGTCCATCTGAAGAAAAGTGAAACAAACCAGAATTGTCTGTTCCTACCCATTTGTTATTTGAACCGTCTACCTCTATAGCTGTTACATATTGTTGAAACAATAACTCTTCGGCTTCACCATTTTCTTCTATAATAATTTCGTAAACTTGAACATCATCATCTGTAAAAAAGCCTGAAGTATTGTATAGAACTCTTAAGCCTCTGTAAGTGCCTATCCATAACTGGTTTTGGTTATCTAGAGCTAAAGCTGTAGCCCAATTACTTGGCATATTCTCATCTTCCGTAGATATACTTTTTATTTGACCACCGTTCGCTTCATTGTAACCTATTAATCCAAAATTATAACAAGACGTCCATTTTGTACCATCATTACCTATTTCAATATCTGTATAACCTAAATTTCCGCTCTCAAAAGCATCACCTGTTATTTCTGCAAAACTATAAACTTCCCATTGGTTACTAACTGGATTGAATGATTTTAATGGGTTGCCGGCCAAACTTGTTAAGGTCCAAAGCAATCCATTACTATCAAACTCTGATGGCCCAACTCTAATATCGATATAATTTGGGTTATTAGGCAAGGATAACGAGTTTAAACCACTATTTGTTTCGTTGTACAAAGTGGTTGGCAAATCGTCGTTTACTTCTAATAAACCACTAAAAAAAGAACTCACAAAAACCTGATTAAAATTATTAGGGTTTACAGCAATATGATTTAAAGATTTAGCTTCAAAAACATCATCATAACTAATATTTACCCAATCGTTATATTTTAAATGACTTATACCTCTGCTGTTTAATGGGTAGGGATTGAAAAAGCCTGTATACTCTCCAAATGTTACCCACAAACCATCTGTGGAAGTTTCTATTGAAAAAGGTATATTTAACAACGGGCCGTCTGGATGAATTTCTTCGTAATCAATGGTATTTGAAAGACTTGTTTTTAATATACCAAAATCTTCTGTTCCCATATATAGATTGTCTCCATCTGCTATTGCTGATGTAAACTCTGTAACAAAAAGCGGATTAACATCGGCTTGAGTTAATAAACTAAAATCGCTGTTATAAGCAAAAACATTATTGGCTGTACTTACAACTAAAATACCATTATCGTACCTTAATTTTAGTGGTGCATTATTATATTGATTTAACTGCGTAGCAGCATCGTTAGTAATACTGTAAATACTATTATTATTTCTAATAGCATATAAATTTGTTTCGGTAGCCGTTATTCCATTCCAAGAATTTGTGTTTAAGGTTTCCCAGTTTTGATAATCTATTAAAAAGGGACTACTTACAGATGCTTTTCTAATTCCGTTGCCATCAGCACAAGCGGCATAAATATAATCATTATAAATGGTGGTTTGGTTTACCTGTATTTGTGCTCCATTATCGCCTATAAAATAGGTATCACCAAACTCTAAACGCTCTAAATTAAAAACGGTGATACCAAAATTTGTAGAAATATACAATTGATTATCTAGCGCATTAAAATGATTAATTTGCTTATTGGTAGGTGAAATAGTTACTTTATCTACAATATCTACTAAGGTTAGTACATCATCGTCATCATCAAAAACAATTTCTATTAATCCTGTTTCGTAACCAATAACAAGTAATTTATATGTAGCGCTGTAAAAAAGTGTTGAAATATTTCCTCCTGAAAGCCCATTTATAGTACTAATTTCTTCCAAATTATTTGTAACGGTATCAAAAGAAAAAACAGCATTGGTAGATGCTGCAAACACTTTGTTATCTCCTTTAGTGACATCAATAATTTGATTGTATGAAAAATACCCTTTCCATAGTGCTGAGTAATCTTGAGAATACACATTTACTGAAAATAAAACTATTAAAAAGACAAATAGTTGTTTTAACATATCATTCATTTATCATTCAAATATATTTATAACTAACGAGTTTTAACTTAAAAAAATATATTAAAAACAAAAAAGCTTCACTTAATTAAGTGAAGCTTTTTTTAATTTATTTTGACAAAGTTAAACAATACCTTGAGCAAGCATAGCATCAGCAACTTTTACAAAACCTGCAATATTAGCACCTTTAACATAGTTTATATAACCATCGTCTTCGGTTCCGTATTCTATACAAGCATCATGAATATCTTTCATTATGCCTTTTAATCTATCATCAACCTCTTCTCTAGTCCAGCTAATTCTTAGCGAATTTTGTGACATCTCTAAACCGGAAGTTGCAACACCACCAGCGTTTGAAGCTTTACCTGGTGCAAACAATATTTTCGCCTTATGAAAAGCTGCTATTGCCTCCTTTGTAGATGGCATATTTGCTCCCTCGCTAACACACATACAGCCATTTTTTAAAAGCAAATTAGCACTTTCCTCATTTAACTCGTTTTGTGTAGCACATGGCAAAGCAACGTCACATTTTACGCTCCAGGTTTTTTTACCTTCTTCAAATTTAGCATTAGGATATTCTTTTACATATTCGCTAATTCTACCCCGTTTTACATTTTTAAGGTCCATAACGAATTTAAGCTTATCTTCATCAATACCATCTTCATCATAAATATATCCGGATGAATCTGATAATGTTAAAACTTTACCTCCTAATTGTAATATTTTCTCAGCAGCATATTGCGCCACATTTCCAGAGCCAGATATAACTACACTTTTACCTTTAATGCTATCGTTTTTAGTTTGTAACATGCTTTCTGCAAAGTAAACTGTACCGTAACCAGTAGCTTCTGGGCGAATTAAAGAGCCACCCCAAGATAAACCTTTACCAGTTAAAACGCCTGTAAATTCGTTACGAAGTTTTTTATACATACCAAAAAGAAAACCAATTTCTCGGGCACCAACACCAATATCTCCTGCCGGAACATCTGTATTAGGGCCAATATGTCTAAATAACTCGCTCATGAAAGCATGACAAAAACGCATGATTTCGTTATCACTTTTTCCTTTGGGATCAAAATCACTACCTCCTTTTCCTCCACCCATTGGTAAAGTTGTTAAGGAATTTTTAAACACTTGCTCGAAGGCTAAAAATTTTAAAATGCTTGCATTTACCGTTGGATGAAAACGTAAACCACCTTTGTAGGGCCCTATGGCGGAGTTCATTTGTACACGATATCCTCTGTTTACTTGAATCTCGCCACTATCGTCTACCCATGACACTCTAAACGAAATTAAACGTTCAGGTTCAACCATTCGAAGTAAAATATTTTTACCGTAATATATATCGTGTTTAACAATGTAAGGAATAACTGTTTCGGCTACTTCCTCAACCGCTTGTAAAAATTCAGGCTCATGACCATTTCGAAGTTTTACAAGGTCTAAAAATTCTTCAATGTTTTTTTTCATATACAATTTGTATTGCAATGGTTATTATTAAAAAAATAATTTTATTTGGCAAATATACGATATCTACAAAAATATCGTTGATACTTTTATAATTCCGTAATTAAAATGTGGTGATTTTCAGCTCAACTAATAATATTTGTTTGTTTGCGCAGTTTTTATATATTTGTGAACGCTAATTCGCCTCAACTAAAACAAGCCTTAGTATGCTTAACTTAAAACAATTAGTTTGTTTTTTTTTATTGTTTGTTTCTCTACAATCAATAAACGCTCAATTAGGTTTTTCCCATGAAATCGGTGCTATAGCTGGCCCTGTTCAATTTAGATCGGATTATGGTTTAAGAGAAGAAGGCGAAACTAATTTCGGTAATTCTGGTTTTGGCGTTGGTATAGTACATTATATTAATTTTTCTTATCGATCAGACTGTAACTGTTACTCTACAGATACTTTTTTTAATGACCACTTTAAATTAAGAAATGAGATTTCTTACAACAGAACTAAATTAGAACATTTTGGTGAGTGGGTAGCAGATAGTAAAACATCTGATAATTCTGAAAGATTAAGGTCTCAAAGCGGTTATGCAAAAAACTTAGATGTAGGTACCCAGTTAGAATTCTTTCCTCTTAGTATAAGAGATTTTCAAGGTTTTGCTTACAGATTTTCCCCCTACGTTTCTCTAGGAATACATTACACTTACAGCTCGCCAGAAGCAACAACAACTTATGGTGATGGCAACGTTTTTGATGAAGAAAATATTTATTCTTTTTGGTATGCAGATCCAACTTTTTTACCTGCATTAGCAGCTGGAGAAGAACGTGAATATCCTATAGATACTGCTTCATTTTCAACTTTATCTGTTGTATCTAGTGTTGGTGTAAGATATAAATTAACTAGAGTGTCAGATTTAGTTTTAGACTTAAGGTGGCAATATTACTTTAGCGACTGGGTTGATGGTTTAAATCATCAATTAAATTCTAACCAAAATAACGACTGGCTCGTTTGGCTAAACTTTGGTTATATTTATTACCTAAATTAACACTTTATTTTTCATTTAATTTTTTGTTAAGTTTTAGTATTTTATTATTTGTAATAAATACAATATCTATATTTAAATAATTGAAATTTTATATGAAAAAGCTATTACTACTATCTATTTGTTTCTTCTTTATATGCTTAACTTCATGCGAAAAAGAACAAAAATCTATTTCATTTAAAGAAAAAACGATTACAACCAATAGCAATAAACTTGTTGAAGTTAACACCATTGAAGCCGATGGCGATAGCGAAGTAGCTACTAAACTAAATAATACACTAAAAAAATCTATAATCTCTGCCTTACATTTTGGTAATCTTGTAGATGATATTACTGCCTCTTCTATTGAAGAAAGTATAGATGAATTTAACGCTGCTTATATTGAATTTTCAAAAGAATTTGAGGTAGCTACTCCGCCTTGGGAAGCCCAAATTGACACTGAAGTTTTATACCAATCGTCCGAAATTATATCCATTGCTATAACCACCTATACTTTTGCAGGTGGCGCACATGGTAATACCTATATTGCGTTTAAAAATTTTAATCCTGAAACAGGAAATACGCTGCAAAACCAAGAATTATTTAGCGATTTTAACGGATTTAAAACCTTAGCAAAAAACTATTTCAATAAAAGTATTGAAGACAAAAGCATACTATTCGACCCAGAAAAGTTTGATTTACCTAAAAACATAGCTTTTACAGACGAAGGTTTAGTTTTACTATACAATATTTACGAAATAGGTCCATATGTGGCAGGAATTACAGAATTTCTTATTCCTTATGATATAGTGGCACCTTATTTAGCCTTTAACAACTTTTAATAAAGCCAAAATATAACCATAATGCAGACCATCATGCATAGCAACGAACTGTAAAGCATCATCAACATTACTTAAAGTGTTACCTGTTGTAGATAAAACATAAGGATTAAAACTATTAAAAACTCCTGCTTTATAATCTTCTTCCGTTTGCTTAATACTCGTTTTTAAAAGCTCTTTTATAACGTCAATTTGCTCCTGTGCTATAAAGCTTTCAGGTCTAGTTCCTTTTTTATAATTAGCAATTATCTCATCTGGCACTTTAACTTGTAATCCAGATAAACCATAAGTTAAACCTTGCTCTGCAGATATGCAGTGCGCTATATTCCAAATAATATTATTATTAAACCCATTAGGTACTTTATTTAAAACCTCAAGAGTATTTTCTTCAATAATTTTAATGAAAATTGATCGTGTTTTGTTTAAGAATGCGAAAGTGAAATCCATTATAAAATTTTATTTTGCTGTGAATATAGCTTTATTTTGTGCTTTAAACTAAAAACATGAAAAAAGTATATTATTTAAAAACATGTAATACATGTGTTCGTATTTTAAATGAATTGAATTTACCAACCGAATACATTTTACAAGACATAAAAACAGAGCCTATAACAGTTAAGCAGGTAGAAGAAATGCAAACACTTGCAGGAAGTTATGAAGCTTTATTTAGTAAACGTGCCAAATTGTACAAGGAAATGGACTTAAAAAACCAAGATTTAACAGAGCGCGATTATAAAAATTATATTTTAGAACACTACACATTTTTAAAACGTCCAGTAATAATTTCTGAAAACCATATTTTCATAGGAAATTCAAAAAAAACGGTTGAAGACGCAAAAACTGCTATATCCGGTTAATTATAAAGGGTTAAACTTATTTTATTAACCTATAATTACGGTTGTTTAACTAAAATATTGTTAAACAATTTTTTATTTCTAAACGATTAGTTAGTTTTGCATAGAAGTTACGACAAAGAAGTATGTCAAATTATAAAAACCAAACCGAAGCATTAAACGCACACAAAGATAGTTTTAGCAAAAAAGCCGATAAAACCACTAAAAAAGTTTACAGCGAAGGCTTAAATGCTGTGACAAAAAGCGGTGTTTTACAGGCGGCAAAAAAGATAGGTGATATTGCTCCAGAATTTTCATTAAAAAATGCTGTTGGCGAAATAGTTACCTTAAAACAGTTTTTAGAAAAAGGCCCTGTTGTGCTAGTTTGGTACAGAGGAGGTTGGTGTCCTTATTGCAATATAAATTTACAATATTTACAGCAAGAATTACCAAATTTTAAAGCAGAAGGTGCAAACCTATTAGCTTTAACGCCAGAATTACCCGACGCATCTATTAGCGCTTCAGAAAAGCATAGTTTAAAATTTGAAGTTTTAAGCGACGTTGGTAATAAAGTAGCAAAAAATTATGGTGTAGTATTTAAACTAACCAACGATGTTGCAAATATTTATAATACTAAATTTGATTTAACTGCCTATAATGGAGATTCCAGTAATGAATTGCCGTTAGCGGCCACATATATTATAAACAAAAAAGGCGTTATTGAGCACGCTTTTTTAAGTGCCGATTACAGAGAACGCGCAGAACCAAGTGATATTACAACATTTTTAAAAAAAATGTAAATTTGTAGCATGCCAAGAACAAAAAACTATAACGAAACAGAAGTAATTGAAAAAGCCATGAATCTATTCTGGAGGAATGGTTATGAAACTACATCTATGCAAATGCTTGAAAAAGAAATGGGCATAAATAAGTTTTCAATATACGCGAGTTTTGGTAATAAAAATGGCGTTTTTTTAGAGAGCATTAAATGTTACAAACAAAAATTAAATAAACTTATAGCTAAGTTAGAGCAATCTACAAAAGGCGTTAAAGCTATTAAAACATACTTTTACGACTTTATTGAATTCTCAAAAGAAACTGAGTATGGCAAAGGTTGTTTAATAACAAATACAGCTAATGAGTTAAGTCCCGATGCCGATGAAAAAATAAAAGAGGTATTATCTAGTTTTACAAATGTTGTCCGCAATGTTTTTGTAAATACATTAAAACAAGAGAAACACCTAAACCAAACTTTATTAGAGGAACAAGCCGATTATTTAATTGTAGCAATGTTCGGGTTATCATCTGCAAGTCGTGTTTTTAATTCAACGCAACTAGAAAATTATATTGAAAATATATTTAATAACATATAAGTAAAAATTTTTTAACACATACCTAAACGTTTGTTTAGATATAATAATAATTGAAACAGAAAAATAAAAATTATGAGTACATTAAAAGTTCACAGTATTGAGTCTGCACCAGCAGAAAGTAAACCATTATTAGAAGAGTCTGTAAAAAGCTTTGGTATGTTACCAGGCTTGCACGGTGTATTAGCTGAGTCTCCTCAAATTTTAGAAGGTTACAAGGTATTACACGGTTTATTTGCAAGTTCTTCATTTAATGCAGAAGAATTAACTGTAGTTTGGCAAACAATTAACGTAGAACATGGTTGCCATTACTGTGTGCCAGCACATACAGGTATTGCACATTCTATGAAAGTAGATTCTGCTTTAACTGAAGCCTTAAGAAACCAAGAAAAAATGCCAACTGAAAAATTACAAGTTTTACAAGATACTACTTTAAGTATTTTAAGAAACCGTGGTAATATTTCAGATGAAGAAATAAATAAATTCTACGAGGCAGGTTATACAGAGCGTAATCTTTTAGATATAATTCTAGGATTAGCTCAAAAAGTAATAAGTAATTATACTAATCACATTGCTGAAACTCCTGTAGACGACGCGTTTAAAAAGTTTGCTTGGACAAAATAATTGAAGGAATTCAATTTAAAAAGAGCTAATATTAAATATTAGCTCTTTTTTTTTACAACATGTTTAACTAATACTTTAATGTTAATTAAACAATTCTAAGTATATTTTATTAACAATAAAAAATGAAAACCTATGAAAAACATAAAACCAAAAGTATTATTTTTTGATGTAAATGAAACATTGTTAGATTTATCACCAATGAAGGAACAAATTGGTGAAGCTTTAAATGGTAATAAGGATTTGCTAAAATTATGGTTTACTACATTATTACAATATTCACTAGTAACCTCTGCAGCAGAACAATATTACAGTTTTGCTAATATTGGGGCAGCTACTCTTCAAATGGTTGCGGCAAATAATAATATTGAAATTAATACAAACAAGGCTGAAAACATCGTTACAAACGCATTAAGATCGCTTCCACCACATCCAGAAGTAAAACAAGCTTTAACACAATTAAAGGATGCTGGGTATACGCTAGTAGCTTTTACAAACTCATCACAAGAAGGTTTAATAAAACAGTTTAAAAACGCAGACTTAACGAACTATTTTGATGACTTAATAAGTGTAGAACCAACCAATAAGTTCAAACCTTTTAGCAATACAAATGCTTGGGGAGCTAAAAAAATGAATATCCAGCCTAATGAAGCTATGCTAGTTGCAGCGCATGGTTGGGATGTTGCAGGAGCACTTTGGGCAGGTTGGCGAGCTGCATTTATAAGCAGGCCAGGGCAACAAGTATTTCCATTAGCGCCAAAAACAGAAATAGTTGCACCAGATTTACAAATTGCTGCAGATACTTTAGTAGCTTATTTATAAAATATATTAAGCATAAATAGTTTAACTATTTATTTTAGAAGTTTATTTAAAATCAAACATTTTTAAATAAAAAAAGCCTAACATTTCTGTTAGGCTTTTCGCTCCTCAGGCTGGGCTCGAACCAGCGACCCTCTGATTAACAGTCAGATGCTCTAACCAACTGAGCTACTGAGGAAGGTTGTGCTTTGTCTTAGCGAGCGCAAATATATATATTATTTTAGTTTCTGCAAAACACTTTGAAAAATTTTTTAATTTTTTTTCAATTAAATATTACTAATTAAATAGTGCTTTATAAATATCGTTTCCATTGGCAAATAACACTAAAGCTATAAGCATAAAGAAACCAACCATTTGCGCATATTCCATGAATTTATCACCTGGTTTTTTACCCGAAATTATTTCGTAAAGTAAAAACATTACATGTCCACCGTCTAAAGCTGGAATTGGTAATAAATTTAAAACACCAAGCATAATAGATAAAAATGCAGTAATTCCCCAAAATACTTGCCAGCTCCAAAATTCCGGAAATATATCGTAAATAGCTTTAAAACCCCCAACACCTTTATATGCACCAGTACTAGGTGTAAATATCGCCTTTAACTGCCCCCAATATGATACTAAACGTTCTTTAGTTTTTGTAAAACCAACCGGAATAGACTCGAAAAAGCCGTACTTTTTAGTTTCGAATTTGTAATAACCTAATTTTTCAAGATTGTCTTGTGTTACCCCAGATACTACAATACCAAATTTACCTTCTTTACTAACTTGCATCGGTAATATGGTTTTATTACCATCTCGCAAAATAGTAGCTTGTACTTCTTGACCTTTAAACTTTGTTAAGGCATCTTGTACTTGGTCTGAATATTTAGTTTCATAATCATTTATACCAACAACTATATCACCCTTTTTAATACCGCTATTTACATTCTTAGATGTATCTGGCACTTGTACTACAGCAAAAGGCATTCTTAAACTTATTAAGTCTTTTTCCTTAGAATCGATTAATTGGGCTAAAAAATCTTGTGGCATTGCAACTTTTGATTGCACACCATTTCTTTCAATAGTAATTTCTTTTCCAAATAAAACTTTCTCAGAAATTTCAGAATAGTTTTCAACTTTTACATCATCTACAGCTACAATATTATCGCCTGTTTTTAAACCAGCTTCGTTAGCTACAGTGTTTTCAATTAGCAAACCATCTTTTATATTTTCTACCGGTAAAAATTTATCGCCGTAATAATAACTCATTCCTATATAAATAAGAATCGCTAATAAAAAGTTTACGGTTACACCACCAAGCATAATTATTAAACGTTGCCATGCGGGTTTAGATCGGAATTCCCAAGGTTGTGGTTCTTGAGCCATTTGCTCGGTATCCATACTTTCATCAATCATTCCAGAAATTTTTACGTAGCCACCAAGTGGTAACCAACCAATACCGTAAACGGTATCTCCTATTTTCTTTTTAAATAATGAGAATTTCACATCGAAAAACAGATAGAATTTTTCAACTCTTGTTTTAAATGCTTTTGCAGGAATAAAATGTCCTAATTCGTGTAAAATAATTAATAAGGAAAGGCTCAGTAAAAACTGAGATATTTTTATTACAAAATCCATAGTTTGTTTTCAGTCAATTTTTTATAATCGCACAAAAGTAAGCTTTTAAACCAACTTTAAAAAAAGTATTAATTACTCTAGTACCATTTAACATTAATTTATGCTCAGTATTAATTTTTAAGCTCTAATTTTCAATGTATTTTTGTGTGAAATTTAAATGTTATGTTGTCGTTTTTTAAAGTTTACAAGAAGTTTGCCATAGTTTTTGCCATTATTTCGGTTATTATACTAGTTTTAATTTACAATACACTTAATGTTTACCAACCGCTAAACATTTACCAACCTGCTATGGTTGATGAACAATTGGTAGACAGCACCATACAGCACCAACGTAAATATCATAAAATAGCCAATTTTAGTCTTGTAAACCAAAATGGTAAAACCATTACACAAGATGATTATAAGGATAAAATTTATGTTGCCGATTTCTTTTTTACCACTTGCCAAACCATTTGTCCTATTATGACAAAAAACATGGCCGATATACAAAAAGAAATTAAAGATGACGATGAAGTTATGCTATTATCGCACAGTGTAACTCCAGAAATCGATACTGTTGCTCAACTTAAGCGTTATGCTAAAGAAAAAGGTGTTATTGATAGTAAATGGAATTTAGTTACTGGCGATAAAAAACAAATTTATGAACTCGCTAGAAAAAGTTATTTAGCGGTAAAAGACTTTGGTGATGGTGGCCCTTTTGATATGATACACACCGAAAACTTTATGCTTATTGATAAAAAACGACAAATTCGTGGGTTTTACGATGGCACAAATAAAGACGATATTGAGCGTTTACTTAACGATATCGATATTTTAAAGGAAGAATACAAACAGTAGTTGCCTGCAGCATTAGGGATTGCAGTGGATAGCTTTTGGCGAGGCGCGCATCGAGCCAAAACTAGTAACGAAAAGCCCGACCCTATAGGGGAATGCCCTAAAACACTGTGATATTTAGAAAACTTTAAACCTGAAACTTTGAACCTGAAACTTTTTACATTATTTTTGCTTCTTTAAAATCAATCTAAATAAGTTTGCAAGATACTTTAGCTCATTTAAAAAAAGGTGAAACGGCCGTAATTACAGATGTGTCGTCTCGCGAAATTCCTTTAAAACTCTTAGAAATGGGGTGTTTACCCGGTAATACTGTAGAGTTATTACAGGTGGCACCACTCGCCGATCCTATTTATTTAAACATAAACGGTTCGCATTTAGCCATAAGAAAAGAAACGGCTGCGCTTATTTTAATTGAAAAAACTGCTAAATGAGTAAACAAATAAACGTTGCTTTAATAGGAAACCCTAACACGGGTAAAACTTCGGTTTTTAACGCCTTAACGGGTTTAAACCAAAAGGTTGGTAATTATCCGGGTATTACGGTTGATAAAAAAGAAGGTATTTGCAAACTGCCTCGTGGACTTAAAGCGCATATTTTAGATTTACCAGGAACTTATAGTTTAAACGCTTCATCGCTTGATGAAAGTGTGGTTATTGAGCTACTTTTAAATAAAAACGACAAAGATTTTCCTGATGTTGCCGTAGTTGTTACCGATGTTGAAAACCTAAAACGTAACTTATTACTTTATACGCAAATTAAAGATTTAGAAATACCTACACTTTTGGTAATTAACATGGCCGATAGAATGGTAAAAAAAGGTATTTCTTTAAATATTAAACACCTAGAGGCACAATTACACACCAAAATTGCTGTTATTAGTACACGTAAAAATGAAGGTATTAACGAGCTAAAAGAGCTTATTACAAATTATGGCGTACTTAATACAACACCTTGTTTAAATATTAGTACTATTGATGATGCTTACTTTAGCAACTTAAAAAAGGCCTTTCCAAACCAATTACTTTATAAACTCTGGTTAGTAATTACACAAGATGTAAATTTTGGAAAAATACAGCGTAAAGATTTTAATGATATTAACGATTTTAAAACCAAAAGTACTGCCGACTTAAAGCGATTACAACAAAAAGAAACTATAAAACGCTACCAATTTATAAATGCTGTTTTAAAAGATGGCCTTAAAATAGATTTAACTGCAGCTACCGATTTACGCATTAAACTAGATAGAATTTTAACGCATAAAGTTTGGGGTTACCTCATCTTTTTTGTGATATTATTTTTAATGTTTCAAGCCGTTTATGATTGGGCTGGACCACCAACTGATTTTATAGACGAAAGCTTTGCAGCCCTTGCCGACTGGGTTAAAAACACCTTGCCACCAGGCGTATTTACCAACTTATTAGCCGAAGGTATTATTGCTGGTATTGGTGGTGTCATGGTTTTTATTCCGCCAATTGCATTCTTATTTTTATTTATTGCCCTGCTTGAAGAGAGTGGTTATATGAGTCGTGTTGTATTTTTAATGGACAATATTATGAAACGTTTTGGCCTTAGCGGAAAAAGCGTTGTGCCATTAATTTCTGGAAACGCCTGTGCTGTTCCTGCTGTTATGGCCGCTAGAAATATTGAAAACTGGAAAGAACGCCTTATTACCATTTTAGTTACACCGTTTACTACCTGTTCGGCAAGGTTGCCTGTTTACGTTATAATTATTGCACTGGTAATTCCTGAAGGCACATTTTTAGGAATGAGTTACAAAGCTTTAACCTTAATGAGTCTTTATATTATTGGTTTTTTAACAGCAATAGTTTCGGCTTATGCTTTAAATAAAGTTTTAAAAATAAAGAGTAAAAGTTACTTTGTAATGGAAATGCCAAGTTATAAAATTCCGTTATTTAAAAATGTAGCTTTAAGTGTTTACGAAAAAACACGAACGTTTATTTTAGAAGCTGGTAAAATAATTTTAGCTATTTCCATTGTGCTTTGGGTACTTGCATCGTACGGTCCTGGTGATAATTTTAATAATGCTGAAACGATTGTAAAAACTGAAAATCCGACACTTTCTGAAACCGAATTAGACGATAAAATTGCAGCACACAAGCTAGAATACAGTTATATTGGTATTGTTGGAAGAGCCATTGAGCCTGCCATTCGCCCGTTGGGTTACGATTGGAAAATAGGCATCGGGCTTGTAACATCGTTTGCAGCTCGCGAGGTTTTTGTGGGTACTTTAGCAACTATTTATAGTGTTGGTAGTGCCAACGATAATGAAGATGAAGACACCATAAAAAACAAAATGGCTGCCGAAACGTATAGTAACGGCACCAAGGTTTTTACTCTAGCAAGTGGTATTTCGCTATTGTTGTTTTACGCCTTTGCTATGCAATGTATGAGTACGCTAGCCATTGTAAAACGCGAAACAAACAGCTGGAAATGGCCGATGCTTCAACTGGTTTTCATGAGTGGTTTAGCTTATGTTACCGCCTTAATTGCTTTTCAGTTTTTGAAATAATTTGAAAATAAAACGACTAATACCACATGAATAACTTGATACAAAACATACTCGTTATATCTACGTTAGTAGTTGCAGTGTTATTTTTATTGAAGAAATTTGTTTTTAAAGGCAAAAAATCTTCAAAAAAATCGTGTGGAAATGGTGATTGCGGTTGTTAATTTATTTTATTTTTTTGGCTGCATCTTCATCTAAAAACCAATATAAATTACCACTTGTTGGCTTTACTAAAGCTGCCGGATAGTTTTTAGAAACTTCGGCAGTATTAATAATTTCGTCAACTTTTTCTGCTTTACTCGCTCCGGTTACTAAAAAAGCTACTTGCTTCGCATTATTAATAATTTTACCGGTAATAGACACACGCTTTTGTGCCGATTCTGGATGTGTTGCCACAACGCAACTTTCGGCAGCATCCCAAAGGTTTATTTCGTGAGGAAAAATAGAAGCAGTATGCCCATCATCACCCATTCCAAGAATAACTAAATCGAATTGCGGAATATCATGTTCTATTTCTAAAGTTTCATTTAAAACCATAGCATAGCGTTTGGCTTCTTCATTTGGGCACTCTTCACCTAAAACTCTAAAAATATTTTCTTTAGGCATATCAATTTTAGATATTAAATGCTCTACTGTCATTAAGTAATTACTCTGCTCGTGTGTTGGTGGTACGCAACGCTCGTCGCCCCAATACAAAAACACTTTGCTCCAATCTAAATCGTTAAAGTTTTCGGCGATATAATCAAAAATTACTTTTGGTGTACTTCCACCAGATAAGGCAATGGTTAATTTATCGTTAGTTCTAATTAATTCTTTTAAATATATCGCGAAGTATTTGGCAACTTCGGCTTTGTCTTTATAAATTTTCAGTTCCATTATTTTTAATATTTAATACGCAATACGAAGGCTCATCGGCTAAGTTTTTACAAGGATTTCTCCAAAAACCGCGTCCTTCAATTAAATCATCGGCATGCAAAGGTCCCCAAACACCAGCAGAATAACCATGTACAATGGCCGATTTGCTTTCGTTCCAATATTTTAAAATAGGGTCTACAAAAGCCCAAGCTGCTTCAACCTCATCGGCACGTGCATAAAGCGTAGCATCGCCTTGCATTGCATCGAGCAACAAGCGTTCGTAAGCTTCCATAATATTGTTTCCTTCTTCTAAATCAGAATAATAAAAATCCATATTAGCACGCTCAACATTAAAGCCTTGTCCTGGTACTTTTACACCAAACTTCATTAAAATTCCTTCGTCTGGTTGAATGCGTATAATAAGTTTATTATCGGTATCAAAATCTTGATCTTTAAAAATGTGATGATGCGACGGTTTAAAATGTATTACAATTTCGGTAACTTTTGTTGGCATTCGCTTAGCAGTACGCACATAAAAAGGCACATCTTTCCAGCGCCAATTATCTATATAAAATTTAATAGCAGCAAAGGTTTCTGTGGTCGATGCTGGGTCTACACCTTCTTCTTCACGGTAACCTTTTACTGTCTCGCCATTTATTATAGCGCTTGTATATTGCCCACGAATGGTATGATTAAAAAGGGTTTCTTCGTCGTCCATTATTCGTAATGATTTTAACGCCTTAACCTTTTCGTTTCTAATTTCTTCAGGATCGTCGCTAATTGGCGGTTCCATAGCAACTATCGATACAATTTGCATTAAATGATTTTGAAACATATCGCGTAATGCACCAGATTTGTCGTAATAACCACCACGATTACCAACCCCAACACTTTCGGCATTTGTAATTTCTACGTGACGAATGTAATTTCGATTCCATAGTGGCTCGAAAACCGTATTAGAAAAACGGGTTACCAATAAGTTTTGTACTGTTTCTTTACCTAAATAGTGGTCTATTCGGTAAATTTGCGATTCTCTAAAGTATTTTTGTAACCCTATATTTAGTTCTTTCGCTGTTTCTAAGCTATAACCAAAGGGTTTTTCAACAATTAAACGTTTCCATCCAACACCTTCAACACTTAAATCTACAGCTGCTAAATTTTTAGCAACGGTTTCATAAATACTTGGTGGCAATGAAAAATAGAATACAAAATTGTGATTTATTTTAAACTTGCTATTAAGTTCGTGTATTCTCTCTTTTAGCGGTGTAAAATCAGTATCGTAGCCATCACCTAAATCTTTATAAAAAAGTTTTTTTGCAAATTCAGCTTTTGTAGCGTCGCTATTTTCTGCTTCATCTTTTAAAAACTCACTATTAAAAACCACGCGGTTTCTAAAATCGTCGTCTGTTAAATCACTTCTACTAGTTCCTAAAACCACGAAATTTTCCGGTAAAAAATCACCTTTATACAAATCGTAAAGCGCAGGTATTAATTTTCGTTTTGTTAAATCGCCCGATGCACCAAAAATGATAAGCATCTGCTCGTCCATAGACTTCATATTGTTTTGTTAATTTATTGAAAAGTAAGCTTTTTTAAAACCTATTTCATTAATAACTAAATAATTTATTTTACTTTTGAAACACTGTGTTTTTCGGCATTCAATATACGCTTTATTTTCTAGGTGTTTAAAGGATTTTAGTCGATTTCACTTAAATTTAACTACAAATTATGAGCGATAAAAAATACGATTTCGGATTAGTTGGTCTTGGTGTAATGGGCCGTAATTTTATATTAAATGTAGCAGATAATAACTTTTCGGCATTTGGCCACGATTTAGATCAAGAAAAGGTAGATGCTTTAATAGAAGAAGGCGGAAATACAGAAAAAGTAAACGCATCGTCCGACTTAAAAACATTTATCGACGCACTTAGCACACCACGAAAAATTATGCTTTTAGTGCCTGCTGGAAAAGTAGTTGATATTGTAATAGATAGCTTAATTCCACATTTAGACAAAGGTGATATTATTGTTGACGGCGGAAATTCGTTTTATACAGATACCGATCGCAGAGATGCGTATTTAGAAGAAAAAGGTATTCACTTTTTTGGAGCTGGTGTTTCTGGTGGCGCAAAAGGTGCCAGAAAAGGCCCAAGTATTATGCCTGGTGGCGATGCCGAAGCTTACAAAGTAGTGCAACCCATTTTTGAAGCGGTTTCTGCAAAATACAAAGGCGAACCTTGTGTGGCTTACATGGGTAAAAAATCGGCCGGAAACTATGTGAAAATGGTACACAATGGTATTGAGTATGGCTTAATGCAGCTTACCAGCGAAATTTACGATTTACTTAAAAAAGCAGGTGGTTTAACTAACAGCGAGCTTCATAATACGTATTCTGAATGGAATTCGGGAAGATTACAATCGTTTTTAGTTGAAATTACTGCCGATATTTTTACCGAAAAAGATGACAAAGGTGATGGCGATTTAATTGATAAAATTCTAGATAAAGCCAAACAAAAAGGAACTGGAAAATGGACTTCGCAAAACGCCATGGATTTAGGAATTCCTGTACCAAGTATAGATATTGCAGTGAGCATGCGTGAAATTTCGGCATTAAAAGACGAACGTATTTTAGCTGATGAATTATACAACAGACCAACACCTGAAGCTATTGATAAAGCCGAATTAACTAAGTTAGCTGAAGAAGCCTTATATTTTGCATTTATTATAACCTACGCACAAGGTTTACACCAATTAACAGATGCATCAAAAGAATATGGTTATGGCTGCGATTTAGCTGTTATTGCCAAAATTTGGAGAGCAGGTTGTATTATTAGAGCTGCTTTATTGGCCGATATTACTGAAGCTTACAACGATAATCCAGAGCTTAAAAACTTACTTTTAGCACCAAAATTTGTTGAAAAAGTACAGTCTACCGTAGCTTCGGCAAGAACATTGGTAAGTTATGCTGCTAAAAGCGGAATTCCTGTACCAGGTTTATCAAATTCGTTAACCTATTTCGATGCTTACACCTCTAGTCGTTTGCCATTAAATTTAATACAAGCGCAACGCGATTATTTTGGTTCGCATACCTACGAAAGATTAGACATAGAAGGCATTTTCCATACCGAATGGGAAAAGGAATAAAATATTACGTTTTAAAAACTTAAAAAAAACCTGCAATTTTATTTTACAAATTTGCAGGTTTTTTATTTTACATAATTCATATATTTGGTGTAAACCAAACTAAATATATGAAAACCAAACAATTATTTTTACTGTTTGCCTGCATTGGTATGGCAGCTTTTTCTCAAAAAAAAGGACAATCTATTGCTTTATTAGATAAAGATTTAAGCCATTTTGATATCTGGCTAAGCATTCCACATTCCTCGGTTACAGATTTACCAGAAGGCACCTATCAATCGGATAAAATGAATTCGGGCGAACCCATAGGTTTAAACAACAACTTAAAAAATGTGTTTTCTATTATTGAAGAACATGGTGAACCTGTTTTAAAAATTACGGGCGAAATATTTGGTTGTATATCATCAAAAGCATCTTACTCAAATTATCATTTAAGTGTATTATTTAAATGGGGCGACAAAAAGTGGGAACCACGACTAGACAAAAAACGCGATAGCGGTATTTTATACCATTGCTACGGGCCGCATGGGCGTTTTTGGAATACCTGGAAAACCTGTTTAGAATACCAAGTGCAAGAAAGCGATTTAGGTGATTTTATTCCCTTAGGCGGAAACTCAGCAAAACCAAAAGTAGGTTCGCCAATTACCGATATTAGAGGCGATTTTAAAGAAGAAAAACGATTCGACCCACATTCTGAAGTTTACTCCGAAGGCAAAGGTTACATTCATGCGGATTCAGAGCACGATAAACCACATGGCGATTGGAATCTTTTAGAAATTTATGTTATTGGCAACAATGCGGTACATTTAGTAAACGGAGAAATTGTAATGGTGTTAGAAAATGCTAGAAAACACGATGGCACTATTTTAAACGAAGGCGAAATACAAATACAGTCTGAAGCTGCCGAATGCTATTACAAACAACTCACATTAACACCAATAAAAAAGTTTCCAAAATTTATTTCTAAAAACGTTCGATTTAAAGAATAAAGAAAATCATCTATAATTTTTAAAAAATTTCTTGTTACCCAAACTAGTTTTCGGGGTTTCATTTAAAAACATTTTAAGATACTGAAACGAGTTCGGCATGACGAAATAATGTTATTGTAGTTTACAATACACACAATAAATAACAAATCAACCCTTTAAGTTTCAAAATTTAAAGGGTTTTTTGTTGCGTACATTTGATTTTTAACTACATTTGAATAAATTTTTAAGCTTACTTAAAAATAATTTAAAGCAAATTAAATGTCTGTAGCCATTGAAAATTTTGTAAAAGCCATTTACAAAAACGGAAAAAGCAAAACCAACAACACCAAACCTGGTAATATTGCTAAAGTGCTGAACATATCTAGTGCTGCGGCAACCGATATGGCGCAAAAATTAGCTGCTAAAAATGTGGTTATTTACGAAAAATATCAACCCTTAAAATTAACCGAAAAAGGCAATAAAATGGCTTTAAGCATTGTGCGAAAGCATCGTTTATGGGAAAGTTTATTATTTAAATTATTCGATTTATCGTTACACGATATTCATAAAGAAGCCGAATTGTTGGAGCATCAAACTTCCGATTTGCTTGCTGAAAAAATTAGCGAATATTTAGGCAACCCAAAATTCGATCCGCATGGCGACCCAATTCCGAATGCCGATGGAGAAATTACAACTATAGATACTTCTATTCCATTATCAAAAGCCCAAGAAGGCAAAAGTTATATCATCTCAAGATTAATTAGCTCCGATAAAGAGTTTTTCGATTTTTGTTCGGCTAACGGATTAAAATACGGGAACACGGTTACAATCTCGAAGCAATTCATTTCGAGTAAAATGACTCAAATTTCAATTAACAATAACACCATTGTGCTTAACAGCGATTTCACCAACATTATCTACGTTAATGAAAACAATTAAACTCCTTCTCTCAGTTATATTAATTGCGGTTTTACCACTAAATGCTCAAGAAGTAAAAGGTAAAATCACCTCAAAAAACGAAGCCCTTCCTTACGTAAATGTGTATTTAAAAGGCACTACAAAAGGTAACGCATCAAATGAGTTTGGCGATTATCAAATAAAAAATATTAAAGCAGGTAATTATACTATTGTAGCTTCATTTACGGGTTATAAATCGGTTGAAAAACAAATTTTCATAAAAAACAACGAGGTACTAACAGTGAATTTTAATTTAGAAGAATCTGCACTTTTAGACGAAGTTACAGTTACCGGAACCTTAAAACCGGTATCAAGATTAGAAAGCCCAATTCCTGTTGAAGTGTATTCCGCTACATTTTTAAAACAAAACCCAACAGCAAATGTGTTTGAAGCGCTTCAAAACGTTAATGGCGTGCGCCCACAACTTAATTGTAATGTGTGTAACACGGGCGATATTCATATTAACGGTTTAGAAGGCCCGTATACTCTGGTATTAATAGATGGTATGCCTATTGTAAGTGGTTTATCAACGGTTTATGGCTTATCGGGTATTCCAAATTCATTAATCGAGCAAATAGAAATTGTAAAAGGCCCTGCATCGTCACTTTACGGTAGCGAAGCTGTTGGTGGTTTAATAAATATTAGAACCAAACAATTTTTTAAAGCACCGCTAGTATTTGCCGATGTGTTTTCTAACAGTTGGGGAGAAACCAATTTCGATTTAGGTTTTAAAACCAACGTTGGTAAAAAAGCCACTGTTTTAGTTGGAGCAAACTATTTTAATTACTCAAACCCCATAGATAATAACAACGACAATTTTACCGATGTTACGCTTCAAGATCGTATTTCGGTGTTTCAAAAATGGAATTTTGAACGCAACAGCGGAAAAGCTTTTTCCTTAGCCGGTCGTTATTTTTATGAAAATAGATGGGGTGGCGAAATGCAATGGAATTCATCTTACAGAGGTGGCAACGACATTTACGGAGAAAGTATTTATACCTCGCGCTACGAAATTATTGGTAATTACGAATTGCCGGTTTCAGAACATATGAATTTTCAGTTTTCATATTCCGATCACGACCAAAATTCCGTTTACGGCGATACACCCTATATTGCACAGCAAAAAATAGGTTTTGGGCAATTACTTTGGGATAAATCTGTAAACAATCACGATTTACTTTTTGGCGTTGCAGCTCGATATAATTTTTATAACGATAACACCACTGCAACAGTACATGCAGATGAAGTTACAATTCCTTCTATTTTTGCTCAAGATGAATTTTCTATATCTGAAAAACAACACATTTTATTAGGTGCTCGCTATGATTACGACAAACGCCACGGATCTATTTTTACACCACGTTTAGCCTACCGTTTTAAGCCAACAAAAAACGATATTATTCGCCTAAATGCAGGTACCGGTTTTAGGGTTGTAAACCTTTTTACAGAAGACCACGCTGCTTTAACAGGCTCAAGAGATGTTATTATTGAAGAAGAATTAAAACCAGAGCAATCATACAATGTTACTTTAAACTACTTAAAAACATTAACTACAAATTCTGGCGAATTGTTTACGTTTGATGCCTCGTTGTGGTACACCCATTTTACCAATGCCATTATACCAGATTACGACACCAATCCAAATCAAATTATTTACGCAAATTTAGATGGTTATTCAACATCAAAAGGCGCAAGCTTTAATATTGATGCTGTTTTAAACACTAACTTAAGAGCTTCAGTTGGTGCTACATTTCAAGATGTTTCTCAAACAGAAAACAATGTAAAGATACAACAAATACTAACCGAAAAATTTAATGGTGTTTGGTCGGTTTCCTATAAAAATTATAAAACTAACTTATCTGTAGATTACACAGGAACCATTTACGGCCCCATGCGATTACCATTATTAGGCGATTTAGACCCTAGAAGCGAATACTCACCAACTTGGAGTATTCAAAATATTCAGCTTACCTTTAACGGACTAAAACATTTTGAAATTTACGGCGGTGTTAAAAACATTTTAAACTGGACACCAAACAAGGGTAACCCGTTTATAATTGCTAGAAGCGACGATCCTTTTGATGAAAATGTAGAATTTGATAACGATGGAAATGCAATAGTTACCGACGATAATCCTTATGCATTAACATTCGATCCGTCCTATGTTTATGCACCCAACCAAGGACGCCGTTTGTTTTTAGGTTTACGATTTATGATTAACTAAATGAAATAGACAATACATAAAAATGAAAAAATCAATATTAATTATAGCGTTTTTCAGTCTTATTTTTGGCTGTAAAAACGAAAAAAAAGCATCAGGAAAACTACAAATAGTAACTACAACAACCATGATAACCGATTTGGTTAAAAACATTGGTGGCGATGTTGTAGATATAAAAGGTTTAATGGGAAGCGGTGTCGATCCGCACCTTTACAAAGCCAGCGAAGGCGATGTTACCAAGTTAGCCAATGCCGATATTATTTTTTATAACGGCTTACATTTAGAAGGTAAGTTGGTTGAAGTTTTCGAAAAAATGAAAAACAAAAAAACCATTGCTATTGCCGATGCTTTAGATAAAAACACATTAATTGGCTCTGAGTATTTTGCGTCAAACTTCGATCCGCACATTTGGTTTAATATAGATTATTGGCTACAAGCCGGAGCTTTTGTATCGAAAACCCTTGAAGCAGAATTACCTGAACAAGCAGAAACTTTCAGAAAAAATTGGGAAAATTACAAAGCGCAATTAATAACTTTAAAAGCTGAAATAACTAAAACCATTGAAGCTTTACCAAAAGAACAACGCATTTTAGTAACAGCCCACGATGCATTTAATTATTTTGGAAAATCTTTTAATTTTGAAGTTGTTGGTTTGCAGGGTATTTCAACAGCAACAGAAGCAGGCGTGCAAGATGTACAAAAATTAGCCGCATTTATTATAGAACATAAAGTACGAGCCATTTTTGTAGAAAGCTCGGTACCAAAACGTACCATTGAAGCTTTGCAAGCCGCAGTAAAATCGAAAAATCACGATGTCGCTATTGGTGGAACTTTATATTCCGATGCATTAGGAACAGCAGGAACAGTTGAAGGCACTTATATAGGCATGTTTCAATACAATGTAAAAACTATTGTTGAAGCATTGAAAGCCTCTAACGATTAGAATAATCTAGCATTGTTCCATGTCCTTTTTTGACTGGTTTATCCTGAGCGTAATCGAAGCGTTTTTTTAGACAAGCAAAAAATAAATGAAACAAAATAAAAAAACAAACAGTCAACAGAACAACAAAGGTAATGATTGATAATAAAAATAAAACAACACCAATCGCTGTAAAAGTAGACGACCTTACCGTAGCCTACAATTACAAACCGGTGCTTTGGGATATCGATTTAGAAATTCCTGAAGGCGTTCTTATGGCTATTGTTGGGCCTAACGGTGCTGGAAAATCAACCTTAATAAAATCTATTTTAGGTATTTTAAAACCTATCGCTGGAAGTGTTTCCATTTACGGAAAGCCATACGATAAGCAACGAAAACTAGTAGCCTACGTGCCACAAAAAGGTAGTGTAGATTGGGATTTTCCTACCACAGCACTCGATGTTGTTATGATGGGAACTTACGGTAATTTGGGTTGGATAAAACGCCCAGGGCAAAAACAAAAAAAAGAAGCGCTTGAAGCTTTAGAAAAAGTAGGCATGCTTCCTTTTAAAAACCGACAAATAAGTCAGTTATCCGGCGGCCAGCAACAACGTATATTTTTAGCCAGAGCCTTGGTGCAAAACGCCTCAATTTATTTTATGGACGAGCCGTTTCAAGGTGTAGATGCCACCACCGAAATTGCCATTATAAACATTTTAAAAGCCTTACGAAAAGCCGGAAAAACAGTAATTGTAGTACATCACGATTTGCAAACTGTTCCAGAATATTTCGATTGGGTAACCTTTTTAAACGTAAAAAAAATAGCCACAGGCCCAGTAAAAGATATATTTAACGACGATTATTTAACAAAAACCTACGGCATAAATTACAAAGTAAGCATTCATAAGTAACATTATGGAAATAAGACGAGCAAAACTCGAAGATGCAAATAAAATTAGCTATTTAGTAATCAATACATCGGCAACACATAACCCGAATAATTACAATACTATTCAAGCCACAACATGGCAAAAATACAATACGCCAGCACGCATAAAAGCGCAATTGCAAGAACGCACTGTTTTTTGCGCCTTTATAAATAACAAACTTGTTGGTACTATTGGATTAAAAGAGAATTGGATTGTTGGGTTTTACGTTAGCCATCATATACGCGGTAAAGGCTTAGGTTCAGAATTAATTCATTTTATTGAAAATTATGCCTTAGAGCAAAACCAAAAAGAATTATTTTTAATTGCAACACCATCGGCTGTAGCCTTTTATAAATCTAAAAATTACAGCATTACAAAACCCGTAATTGTAACTTTAGACCATGTGGATTATGATGAATTTGAAATGCATAAAAAACTAACTAAAAATTAATTTTTCGCTTTCGCGGAAATATAACAATGAATATTAAAGAATACATAGAACTTCTTTTTACAGACTACACACTGCGTACCATAACCTTGGGTACAGCCATTTTAGGTGCAGTAACAGGTATGTTAGGCAGTTTTGCAGTATTACGAAAACAAAGTTTGTTGGGCGATGCTATTTCTCATGCTGCATTACCAGGCATTGCCATTGCTTTTTTATTAACCGGAACAAAAGATTCAAACATTTTATTAATTGGTGCTTTGGTTAGTGGCTTAATCGGCACATTCTGGATTCGAGGCATTGTTAAAAAAACGCATTTAAAATCCGATACCGCTTTAGGTTTAATTTTATCCTTGTTTTTTGGTTTCGGTATGTTATTGCTCACGTTTATTCAAAAACAACCCAATGCCAATCAAGCAGGATTAGATAAATATTTATTTGGTCAAGCTGCAACACTTGTTGAAAGCGATGTATGGCTCATGGCTTTAGTTTCAGGTATCTGTTTACTGGTGTTATTGTTTTTCTGGAAAGAGTTTAAAATACTTTTATTTGATGCTGATTATACCAAAACCCTCGGCTTTAACACCAAATTCATAGATGTTTTAATAACCTCGTTTATAGTTTTAGCCATTGTTTTAGGCTTGCAAACTGTTGGTGTGGTTTTAATGAGCGCTATGTTACTGGCACCAGCTGCTGCAGCTCGCCAATGGACAAACAAACTAAGCACTATGGTGTTTTTAGCAGCACTATTTGGTGCGTTTTCTGGTGTATTTGGAACTGCCATTAGCGCCACACAAAACAATTTATCTACTGGTCCGGTTATCGTTATAATTGCAGGTGTTTTTGTGCTATTTTCGTTTGTATTCTCACCAAGTCGTGGATTACTATTTAAACAAATACGATTTATAAAAAACCGTCGCGATTTACAGCTTCATAAAACCCTAACATTTATGTTTCATATCGCCGAAGATCACGATAATATTTCGCATCCGCATGCTATTAAAATTTTAAATAATTTCCATGGATACACTCGCGGAACACTTCAAAAACTAGAAAAAAAGAATTTTGTAAAGTTAGATGGAAACATGTGGAGCTTAACCGAAGAAGGTTACAAAACGGCATCAAATTTATACAATCAGCAAAACAAAACCAATGAGTAACGCACAATTAGAAATACAACTTATTGCAAGTATTGTTGCAATTGCTTGCGCTATCCCGGGTACATTTTTGGTGCTTCGTAAAATGGCCATGATAAGCGATGCTATTAGTCATTCTATTTTACCAGGCATAGTCATCGGTTTTTTTATTACCCAAGATTTAAATTCGCCATTACTTATTTTACTGGCTGCATTAACCGGAATTATAACCGTTGTTTTAGTAGAATACATTCAAAAAACGGGTTTAGTAAAAGAAGATACCGCTATTGGTTTAGTATTCCCAACCTTATTTAGTATTGGTGTTATTTTAATTGCTAAAAATGCTAACGATGTCCATTTAGATGTCGATGCCGTTTTACTTGGCGAACTCGCGTTTGCACCTTTCGATAGAATGGTAATTTCTGGAGCAGATGTTGGTCCAAAATCCTTATGGATTATCGGGAGTATTCTACTTATTACCATCGCACTGCTTTTTGCCTTTTTTAAAGAACTTAAAGTAAGCACTTTTGATGCTGGTTTAGCAGCTTCGCTTGGGTTTTCGCCGGCTGTAATTCATTACGGACTCATGACGGTCTCGTCTATTACAACCGTTGGAGCTTTTGATGCCGTTGGAGCCATTTTAGTAGTTGCTTTAATGATTGCGCCACCCGCAACAGCCTACTTATTAACTACCGATTTAAAAAAGATGCTTTTTTACTCGGTTGGTTTTGGCGTATTTTCGGCCATTTCTGGCTATTGGTTAGCACATGGTTTAGATGCTTCCATATCTGGTTCCATAACCACCATGTTAGGCATCATCTTTTTATTAGTGTATTTATTTGCTCCAAACAAAGGTGTTATTGCTGTTTTATACCGCGAAAAGCAACAACGCACCGAAGTACTTTTACTAACGTTTTTATTGCATTTAAAAAATCATACCGATGAAAGAGAACGCCATGTAAACCACTTAAACGAACATATAAATTGGCAAAAAATAAGAAGCAAAACCGTGCTAGATTTAGCTTTAAAAAACAACATGATTAAGTTTAATAAAAACATTGTGTCGTTAACCGAAAAAGGCGACGCTTTTACGTCGCAAGCCATCGATTACATCATTACCAACGAAGATGCTCAAATTGAAGATATGAAAGATGATTTCTTTTTGTTTAGGGGATAAAAAACGTTTAACCTTAATATCAATTTTCGGAAAATCCACAGCAACATTATTTAAAAAAGCGAAAAAACCTTCTTTTTTCAAAAAAAAGAAGGTTTTTCTTTAAATATTTTCTTTAGATTTACTTGTCTTTAAATTGTTTTCTTAATTAAGCCGATGAAAATTATTTATACAGACAAAAGATTAATCTACAAACTAGCGCTAGTTTTTACTTAAAACAACATTATTTGCTTTTATTGTTTTATTAGGCTTTACATTTATTATCGGTTTTAACTTTTTGGCTTAATATTTATTAACCAATCCATATAATAATATGGGTTTAAAATTTAAAATTATGAAAAAATTATTGATTGGAATTTTTTGTGTTTTTGCAATTAGTGCATTTTCTAATACTGGTAACAATGTTAGTAATGAAAATAAAACTGAAATTAACATAGAAGATGAAGAAGACTTTGGTTGTGCTTCAGATTGTGTGAGAAGTTCGAGAAATGCTGTCATGGAAGCTGCTGATGAAGCTAATCAGGATGTAAATAGTAACCCCAAGTACATGACTGCCTACCTAGCATTATATAGTGCATGCTATGACGGTTGCTAAATTTTTATAAAAGTATTATGGCTAACGAACATAACTTCATTATGGTAGTTAGAGTTAGCCATATCTTAAATAGTTCTAGAAAATTATGAAAAAAATTATTATTAGTTGTCTCCTTGTTACTGCCTTTTGTAATGCTCAAAACATCTCAAATGGAACAATAACTTATATTGTTTCCCAGAAAAAAGATCATGTTGAACAATTAAAAGAGAAGGCAAAAACGTCGGAATCTGCACAAAGGGTACTTGATTTATATGAAATGGCAGAAGATGTAACCGCTATATTACATTTTACAGCTCAAGAAGCTATTTATAAAGCACAAGAAAGCTTAAAAAATGAGGCAGATAAAACTATTGTAAATTTCACTTATCCTATGGCTGGAGGAAGAACTATTTATTATAATAATACCATTGAAAACATTAATGCTTCAGATGTAAGTGGCGAATACATTAGGGTAATACAAGAAAAGCAAGAATGGCAACTTGTAAACGAAACCAAACAAATAGGTAAGTACACATGCTTTAAAGCCATACAAACTAATAGCAATAGGAGTAAAGTAAAACCTATAGCTTGGTACACACT
Organism: Neotamlana laminarinivorans; assembly: GCF_020523925.1. Lineage (GTDB taxonomy): Bacteria > Bacteroidota > Bacteroidia > Flavobacteriales > Flavobacteriaceae > Neotamlana > Neotamlana laminarinivorans. The sequence continues at coordinate 110,442 of NZ_JAJAPW010000002.1, forward strand.
AGATATTCCTCTGCCTTTTGGCCCAAAAGGTTTTAATGGTTTGCCTGGTTTAATATTAGAGATTGAAGAAAAGGTGTATGTATTTAAAGCCACTAAAATAGAACTTAATTCTACAGATTTTGAGCCTATAGAGCAACCAACAAAAGGCAAAAAAATAACTTATGCCGAGTGGAGAGAACGCACAAAAAATTTTTTTACTAAGTGATTTGGATACGTATTTGCCTCATATTGTATACCATTATTTTTCCTTTTATTACTAATGCACAAAATATTATTTTAGAAGGAATTGTTACAGACACCATTAATTCTCCTTTAGAAAATACCAATATTTTAGCTAGACCACTTTCTAGTAATTTAAACATGGCTTTTACTATTACAAATTCTAAAGGTTATTATAAATTAAATTTGCATACAAACGAACCTTACGAAATAACGGTGAGTTATCTGGGTTTCTCTCCTTTTAAATTTAATTTAACCATTACAGAAGCAACCGAAAAAAATATAATTTTAATAAGTGCAACAGATGTATTGGACGAAGTTGTTATTATAAAAAACACACCACCAGTAATTATAAAAGAAGACACCATTAGTTATAAAACAGATGCTTTTAATACTGGTACAGAGCGCAAATTAAAAGATGTTTTAAAAAATTTACCTGGTATAGATGTAGATAAAAATGGTAATGTAAAAGTAATGGGTAAAAAAGTAAGCACACTACTTGTAGACAATAAACCCTTTTTTAATGGTAATACAAAATTAGGTATAGAAAATATACCCGCCAATGCGGTAGAGAGTATAAATGCTATAGATAATTACACATCGGTATCGTTTTTAAAAGGTTTATCAAGCTCAGAAAAAATGGCATTAAACATTAAGCTTAAAAAAGATAAAAAAAGATTTTTGTTTGGTGATGTTGAAGCTGGAACTGGAATTGCAGAACAAGAACACTATTTAGTGCACCCTAATGTTTTTTATTACAGCCCAAAAACAACTTTTAATTTTATTGGTGATGTAAATGATGTTGGTATAAAATCTTTTACCCTAAAAGATTATTTAAATTTTGAAGGCGGCATAGGAAAATTATTTTCCAATCCGAGTTCCTATTTTCAATCTACAAACGATTATTATTCTCAATTTTTAAACGGGCAGGATTTTACTTTGGCGCAAAATAAATTTGCAGCTTTAAATTTTGTTCGGGCTTTAAATAGTAAATGGAGCTTATCAGGTTACGGTATCGCTTCAAAAATAAAAACCAATACAACTGAAGAAACCACGAATAACTATTTTTTTAACGATAGTAATACCGTTGAAAATAAAACCGATAATCAAAGTAATAATCAACGTTTTGTGTTCTCTAAATTATTGCTAGAATATAAGCCATCAACCAAAGAAGACCTCTCGTATAACTCTTTTGTAAAACAAACTTCAATAAACAACGTAGGAAATATTTTTTTAAGCACCTTATTGTCAGAAAACAATTTAAGCACAAACTATAAAAACAATTCTACAGAAATAAAGCAAAATGTAGAATGGCATAAAAAGTACAATACCAAACATACTACATCATTAACTTTTAACTATAAATATCTAAAACAAAACCCCACAAACTATTGGATTACAGATTTACCTATTTTAAATGATTTTTTACCACTTATTGAAGATGATAATTATAATATCAATCATTTTGAAAACAATAAACAACAAACTATTAATTTATTGATAAAGCATTATTGGGTATTAAATAAAAACAACCACATTTACACTACTATTGGTAATAATAATTTGACAGAAAAATACAATACAGAAGATTACCAAAAGCTTAGTAATACTAGTTTAAATAATTTTGAATCTGCAAATTTTAATAACAGCCTAATTTACAAAGCAAATGACCTATTTTTAGGTATAGAACACAAATTTCAAAAGGGTATTTTTAGTGCTAAATATGGTTTAGAAACTCATTTTTATAATTGGAATATTAATCAAAATTTCAATAAAAAAATTACGAAACAGGTATGGTTACCAAGCTTACAAACTAAACTAAAATTTAGTGGTAGTAATTCATTAAGTTTTAAATATAATTTAAAAAGCAGTATCGCTTCAGCTAATAAATATGCTAATAAATACTGGTTAAAAAGCTACAACAACATTGTTATTGGTAATACCGATTTGGAGAACGAACTTTTCCATACGTTAAACTTAAATTACCTTAAATTTAGTTTATACAAAGGCTTAACCTTCGCTTCTAACTTAACTTACAAAATAGCATCAAAAGGTATTAATTACAACACAGAAATTAATGGTATTAATCAAATAAATGCATATATATTATTAAAAAACCCTGAAAAAACATGGTTAACCAATGTTATGCTGCAAAAAAGAATTAACAACTTTAGTGTAACATTAAATACCGATTTAATTTTTAGTGATATTCAGTTAATGGTTAACAACGAGAATTATAAATCGAAATCAAATAGTGAAAATTATGAGCTAGAAATAAGTACTGATTTTAAAAAACTACCAAATTTTGAGTTAAGCTTAAAAAAACAATTTGATAAATTTATTTACAATAACAATAACTCTACATTTATAACAACCATTCCAAAATTTGCAATGGATTATAATTTTTTAAATGGTTTTATATTTAATTTTAATTATGAAAAAACGATCTACAAAAATTATAATAATCAGAAAAACAGTTATAACATAACAGACACCTCTTTACTCTATGATTTTAATAATAGCCCGTGGAGTATAAAATTAAGTGGGACTAATATATTTAACACTAAGTTTAAGAATAGTAATTCAATATCTGATTATTTAATAACAAATAAGCAAACCTATATTCAACCCAACATTTGGTTGTTTTCTGTAAACTATGATTTATAATAGCAACCAGAAAAAATAAAAACTTCTGGTTGCCAACAAATTAAAATATTGTTATAAATTCTCAAAAACATATTTCATTTCGGTAGCAATTTGCAAACTACGCTCTGCATAAACTTTACTTTGTTCTGGTGTACCGTCTGATGCCTTTGGGTCTTCGTAAGTTATAGCAATACGTTTATCGCAACCCGCCACAAACGGACAGCCACCATCTGCAGACGAACACGTCATAATTGCTGCAAACTCACTTTCAGGGTTAAATTCATCACCATAAGTTTTAGAAAAAGCAATAACAGCTGGGTTATTTTTAGCATATTTTATGGCATAAACAGGGTTATCGTTATCTGATAATTTTAAAACCTGAAAACCTTGATTTTGTAATGTTTCACCAACCTTTGGAAACATAGCTGTTGCTTCGGTTCCTCCAGAATAACATGTTACATTTTCAATATTGAAAAACGTAGCCATAGTTTGTGCCCAAATTTGACTTAAATGGCTTCGGCGTGAGTTGTGCGTACAAATAAAATTAATATTTATTGGTGCTTTGGCATCAATTTTAGACTTAATATAATCGGTTAAAGGGTTTAAAATGGCTTTTCTTTCTTCCGAAATAGTATTTGTATTTAATGAGTCTATTGTGTTTTCAATAGTTTCAAAAAGAGGTGTTTTCATCTGTTTTTGGAATTTATTTTTCCTTAATTTAAAAATTGATTTATAGGTAAATTAATTAACAACAGTTTCCTGTAGGCGAACAACAAGGCTCGTCGCTAGTATTATCAATAACCTGAACTTCTTCTGGCACACCACAAATACCTTTGGCTTTACAATCTGTTTTTTCAATGGCTAGCTTAAAAATTAAATTATTGTTACGTATTTCAAAATCATTAACAAATAACTGTGCTGTATGAAAATTTGCGTTTCCGTATTCAAACTTTACTTCTGCATCGCCATTATACGTTTTAATTTTTCCAACTTTATTTAAAATACCTAAAGCCTTAACAACACTCATAAACTCGGTTTTTCCAAGTTCGCTCGGGCTTTCCCAAAGCTGAATAACAGTTTCTTTCCATGCATCGGTTTGTGCGCCACAATCTACCGAATCGATAGTAATATGTTTTACTTCGGTTATATGATAATTAGCACCAACTAATAAATTAGGGGCGTATTCAAACAATAAACTTTTGTTTTTATGTTGATTTAAAACGTTTAATAATTCTTGTGTTTTCATAGTTTTAAAATTTTATTAGTTAAATTGAAAATTAAAAAGAGGTAATAAAAACAATTTAAACATTACTATTATGGTTTAACAACAATTGGATTTTGTATTATTAAAAAACTGATTTAAATGCTGCTGAATTTCTTCCCAACGCTCTACATTTATACAATAACACATTTTTTTTCCTTCTATTTCACCTTTAAGCAACCCAATACTTTTTAACTCTTTTAAATGTTGAGAAATAGTAGCTTGAGCCAAACCAATTTCTTCTACCAAATCGTTACAAATACATGAGTTTTGGCTTCCTATATACTGAAGAATAGCTACTCTAGCTGGATGACCAAGTACTTTAAAAAACTGTGCTAAATCATTTTGCTTCTCTGTAAATATATCCGATTTTGTAATTCCCATAATTTAATCTAATTATATATTGCAATATTACGATGATAAACCGAATAAAAAAAGTCAAAACTCTTAAATTTTGACTTTTTAAAAATATTTTAACGCTTAAAACCAACCCTTTTTTCCTAATTGATAAGTTGCGTAAAACTCTGCATCAGATTTAGTTAAGTATATAATACCTTCAATTAAACCAATAAGTCCAATAACAGAGGCACCAATACCACAAGTAATTACAGAAATAGCTAGCATAATAATTCCTTCTTTATTGTATCCTAAAATAAATTTATGTACCCCTAGCGCACCCAAAATTATAGCTAATACTCCTGCTAAAACTTTTTTATTTTCTCCGGTTACTTCGTTAAAAGTTTCTTCAGCATTGTTTGCAAACTCTGCTGCTGTTTCTTTTGCATCATTGGCAAATTCTTTTGCTCCTTCTTTAGCGTCGTCCAACATTTCGTTTAGGTCGTTGCTTAGGTTTTTTTCATCAGACATGATTAGTTATATTTTGTAATTGATTAGGAAATAAAAATAGGGAAAAATAAAATTTAATACCTATTGTTTGTGTCATTTAATGTATAAATGTTACACTTTATCGGAATAGTAGAATAATTCCTGCAATTGTAGTTACTACAAGTATAAACTTTCTGTAATTTACATTGTTTATAAGTTTTACAATGTACGCTCCTGTAAAAAAACCAATTACCAATGCCGGAATTAAAACTAAATTTAAGGTTAAAGTTTCTTTAGTTATGGTTTTCCAAACAAAAATATGAAAGGGTAACTTAAACGCATTTACAATAAAAAACAACCATGCTGCTGTACCAATAAATTCGTTTTTTGGAAACCTAATAGCTAAAAAATACACGTTAGATATTGGTCCTGCCAAATTACCAACCATAGTAGTAAAGCCTGTTAAAAAACCCATTATACCGGAAAAAAACTTGCTATTTGGTATATTATAAGCTTTTATACGCTCGGTAAAAATCATAACACCAACCGAGAGTAAAACAATAATTGCCATAAGGCGTTTAAACACTATCTCAGAAATATCGTTACCAACCCAAACACCTATTAAAACACCAACTAACATTAACGGAATTAGTTTTTTTATAATCTTCCAATTGGCATGCCTATTATAATAAATTACAGCAAAAATATCGGCACAGACCAACAATGGCACTAAAACACCTGTTGATGCTTTTTCTCCAAAAATAAATGCCATAATTACAACAATAAAAATACTTATGCCCTTTAATCCTGCTTTAGACACACCTAAGACAAAAATTGCAAATGCCATGGCAACCCAATTTAAAACACTTAAATTATATGATTGAAGAATTTCTAGAAAGTTCAATTGCTGTAATATTTAAAATATTGGGCGAAGGTAATAAATAGCTTTGCGCTAAAAGACATTGCCAATACAATTAACGCAATATTATAAAAAGGCTTTATCTATAGGTTCCCAAAGTTCAATTTTGTTGCCATCGTTATCTAAAATATAGCCAAATTTGCCGTATTCGTATTCTTCAATGTCGCCAACAACGGTTACGCCTTCTTCTTTTAAAACCTTTAATAATTCGTGTAAATTTTCTACACGATAATTAAACATAAAATCTTTTTTCGATGGTTCGTAGTATTTTGTGTCTTCTGGAAACGGGCTCCATTGCGTAGAGCATTTATTGCCAGCTTCGTCTTTCCACCAAAAGGTGCAGCCATAATCGTCGGTATTAAAACCCAGGTGTTTTTTGTACCAATCTTTAGTGGCATTAGGATCTTTGGTTTTAAAAAATAACCCGCCTATTCCTGTTACTCGTTTTTTCATGGATTATATTATTTAAAGTTTCGCTTTCGCGGAAATGTAACACGACATGTTAAACATGCTGATCGATTAAAATAGTATTCCCGTCAGGATCTTTAAGTACAATGCTTGCTGGTCCGGTTGAAGCTTCGTCGGCTTCGTTAATAAGGGTAACACCATTGTTTTTTAAATGTTTTTGAATGCTGCGAACATCATCGAAATCGGGTAGGGTTTGAGCGTTTTCGTCCCAACCAGGATTAAAGGTTAAAATATTTTGCTCGAACATGCCTTGAAACAAACCAATTAAAGCATTGCCATTTTTCATGATGAGATAATTTTTATCTAAATCGCCAGCAAAAACCGAAAACCCTAAGGTTTCATAAAATTGTTTTGAAGCTTTAATGTCTTTTACACTCAAGCTTGTTGAAAATGCGCCTAGTTTCATAATATTTACGTTTAGTTACTTTTTAATTGCAGTTTCGTAAATGGAAATCCATTTTTCAACAGTCAGTTTTTGACAAAGTTCTGCAATAAGCTCAAACGGAATTTGATCTACTTTTTTAAACCGGATACAGCTTTTCCCCATATCGAGTTTTAATTTAGAGTGTTTGGCGTATTCGGGAACAAACCAATCGTAAATTTCGGGAACGGCATAAATACCCATATGATATAAATTTACAGAGTTTTTCTGCGAAGCAAAACTCATAAAAGGCAAAGGTTCTTCAGGTTTACAATGATAACCATCTGGATAAATGCTGTGTGGCACAAAATACCCAATCATGCCATATTGCATGCCTTCTTTAAAACCATCCGGAAGGTTTTTATTTATAACCTCTCGTAATTTATTTAAAGCCTCGTGCCTATTTTCTGGGGTTTGTTTTATGTAGTCTTCTGGCGAGTTGGCTTTGTATTGCATGATGTTAGCTTTAGAAACCTAAAGTTAACAAAATTTCCCTTTAATTTTATCTACAATGGTTTGGGCTAGTTTTTCTTTGCTTTCTACAGTCCAACCAGCAACATGTGGTGTTAATAACACATTTTTAGCATCGATTAAATATTGAAACGCTTCTGGCATCTCCACTGCACCCGATGTATCGTCTTGTTTAAAAAGGTTCTCGAACGATGCTTTTTCGTATTCTAAAACATCTAAACCTGCGCCTAATATTTTACCAGATTTTAAAGCAGCAACTAAATCTTTTGTTACCACACTTTTACCTCGCGCGGTGTTTATTAACCAAAATGGTTTTTTAAAGCCGTTTATAAAATCGGCATTAATCATGTTTAAAGTAAGTGGTGTTTGCGGCGTGTGTAAACTTACCACGTCTACTTTTTCTTGAAATTCTTTAAGTGATACTTGTTTGGCATTTTCGTTGCCAACACCTTCTTTAATATCGTAACACAACACCTCTACATCGAAACCACGTAGTTTTTTAGAAAAGGCATTGCCCATATTGCCATAACCAATTAGTCCAACGGTTCTGCCATCGAGTTCTATACCTCGGTTGGCTTCGCGAAGCCATTTGCCACTTCTAACCTCGGCATCGGCCTGGTTTAGTTTATTAAAAAGCGATAACAGCATGCCTAAGCTATGTTCGCCAACGGCGTTACGGTTGCCTTCTGGAGCAGATATTAAATGAATGCCATTGGTTTCGGCATAATCGCAGTCTATGTTTTCTAAACCGGCACCAACACGACCAATAAATTTTAAATTAGTGCCGGCATCGAGAAATTGTTTATCGATAGTAAAACGACTACGGATTACAATACCATCGTAGTTTGAAATTTTTGCTTCAATTGCTTCTTTTGAAGCTGTAAAATCGGTGTGGTTTGTAAATCCTAAATCGTTTAATTGATTTATTAATAACTCGTGGTTAGAATCTAGGTGAAGTATTTTCATGTAAAAAAGCGAATCTAAATCTTCTTATTGGGAAGATGTTTTCATTAATACCCAAAAGTAATTTGTTTATTGAGTTGATGCAAGCTAATGTTGGGTAAAGTTTTATAGTTGTCTTTGTGAAAATTTTCGGGTATTTACCTGATATAAAAGAATAAACAAAACTTACAAACACACACCCGCGTTAGGGATTGCAGCGGCATCCTTTTTTGAGGCACGAGAAAAAGATATAGCGTAAAGCCCGCTCCTTGTGGTAACGCCCAAAATATTTTTTTGAGATACTAAAACAGGTTAAGCACAACCAATAAATTCCATTAAAAATCTAGATCCCTAAAATGAGTTTGGCTATTGAAAAGTAAATTAAAATGCCAAAAATATCGTTACTAGTGGTTATAAATGGCCCTGTAGCAATGGCTGGATCGATACCGCGTTTGTCGAGAAATAAGGGCACAAATGTACCTATTAAACCTGCTACAATTATTACCACAACTAATGAGGTTGATACGGCTAATGCGGTGTTGACTTCGCCTTGTGCTATCCAAACGAATACGAATAAAAATAGGGCGAGAATTAGTCCGTTTAGGGCTGCGAGTAGCATTTCTTTTAACAGACGGCTGTTTATACTTCCTTTTACATCGTCATTTGCCAGACCTTGAACAATTATGGCGCTAGATTGTACGCCTACGTTTCCGGCCATGGCAGCAATTAACGGTGTAAAGAAAAATAATACGGTGTATTTGCTAAAGGCTTCGTGGAATCCTTCCATGATTAAAAAAGCGCCCACACCACCAACTAAACCAAGAAATAACCATGGTAAACGGGCTCTGGTGAGTTGTATAATGCTATCATCGGCTTCGACATCGCTGGTTATACCTGCTGCCATTTGGTAATCTTTGTCGGCTTCTTCTTTTAAAACATCTACAATATCGTCTATGGTTATGCGGCCTAAAAGCACTTTGTTTTCGTCGCTTTCAATTACCGGAATGGCTTCTAAATCGTACTTTGCCATTATTCTGGCTACTTCTTCGGCATCTTCGTTTACGTTTACATAATCGACATTAGATATATAAATATCGGCAATTTTTTGTTCGCTTTTGGCTACTATTAAATCTTTTAAAGAGAGACGACCAATTAAACGGTCTTTTTTATCGACTACGTAAATGGAATGTACACGCTTAACATCTTTGGCTTGCCCGCGAATTCGGCGTAAACAACCGGCTACAGTCCAGGTTTCGTAAACTTTTACAAGTTCTTTAGCCATTAGTCCTCCGGCAACATCGTCGTCGTAGGTTAATAACTCGGTAATTTCGGCTTTGTGTGCCTCGTCTTCTATTTGGTCTATTACAGCTTGTTGGCGTTCTTCGGGTAATTCGGCAATAATATCGGCAGCATCATCGGTGTCGAGTTCTTCAACTTCTTCGGCAATTTCTTTTGCTGATAGGTTTTTTAATACTTTTTCTCGATTGTCTTCATCGAGTTCCATTAAAATATCGGCGGTGGTTTCAGAATCTAAAAGTTTTATAACGTACATGGCTTGTTCTAGATTTAATTCGTCTAGAATTTCGGCAATGTCGGCGTAATGAAACTCGTCCATAACACTTTTAAGTTCCTTATCGTTTTGGGTTTCGATAAGTAACTCCACTTGCTCTAAAAGCGTATCTGTTAACTGAAATTGGCTATTTTCTTTTTCTTCTGACATGAGATTTCACCGTGTTTTGAAATTTCCTGATCCATAATTTTTGAAACCTATGTATCGTTTGAAATTCTATGAAAATTTTTTAATTCTGGTCGTTATCAATAAGTTGCGTAAGTTCTAAAAACTGTTCTACGCTTAATTGTTCTGGCCGCTGCCCAAAGATAGTATTTGCTTTTAAATTATCGGACAGATTGAATGTTTTTAAACTGTTACGAAGTGTTTTTCGGCGTTGCTGAAATGCGGTTTTTACCACCCTAAAAAACAATTTTTCGTCGCATGGTAATTGGTAGTTTTCTTTGCGCTTTAAAATAAGCACACCAGAATCGACTTTTGGTGGCGGATTAAATACGTTTGGTGGCACGGTAAACAAGTATTCGGCATCGTAAAAGGCTTGTGTTAAAACCGATAAAATACCGTAAACTTTACTACCCTCTTTTGAGCAAATACGTTGCGCCACTTCTTTTTGAAACATTCCGGAAAATTCTGGAATTTGGTCGCGCATTTCTAAGGTTTTAAATACAATTTGGCTAGATATATTATACGGAAAGTTACCTATTATGGCCAAAGGTTCGTTATTAAAAACCTCGTTTAAATTGTACTTTAAAAAGTCTTTTTCTATTATTCGTGGTGCTAAATTTAGGTAGTTGTTCTGCAAGTATTCTACAGATTCGCTATCTATTTCTATAACGTAAGTGGTGCAGTCTTTTTTTAGTAAATACTTTGTGAGCACACCCATTCCTGGGCCTATTTCTAGTACGTTTTTATAGCCTTGTAGCGATAGCGTATCGGCTATTTTTTCGGCAACCGTTTCATCATTTAAAAAATGTTGTCCTAAATGCTTTTTTGCTTTTACCTGATGATTGTTGGAGTTTTTTGCCACGATATAAAATTTTATGCGAAGTTATAACACTTAACAGTTAATCTATTATTTTTTAAAAAAATCATTGGTTTTTTTAATGAAAAAATCCTGATTAATAACTAATAACGTATATAAAACTTTAATTTTAAACAAAACTATTCTACTTTATGAAAAAACCATTACTAACTTTAACCTACTTACTGCTTTTTTATTTTACTTCGTTTGCACAAACTGTTTCTTCGGTTTCTGATTTACAAACAGCTTTAAATAATGCTGAAGCAGGAACTATAATTACCATTACTAACGGCGATTACTATAATGCCGATTTAAGTATTGAAGCTTCAGGTACCGAGAACATGCCTATTATTATTCAAGCTGAAACACCTGGCGGTGTTTCTTTTATTAATAACTCTAGAATTAAAATGGGTGGCAGCTATATAACCCTTACTGGTGTTAAATTTACTGGCGATTATACCTTATCTGAAGAAGGTGCTAGTTCTTACGCTATTTCATTTAAAAACGGATCGGATTGTAACAATTGTACAGTTACACAGGTGCAAATTGATGACTATAACCCAAGTAGCGAGACCGATGATTTTAGATGGGTTCGTATGTACGGACAATACAACGAAATAAGTTATTCTACTTTTATAAATAAAGATTGCCTAGGATCTATGATTTTTAACCAACGTAGTGATGGTTATCCAGATTATACTAAAATACATCACAATTACTTTGCATACAGAAACCAAGTAGGAACAGCAGATCAATACAATGATGTTGATGTTATGCGAATTGGAGATAGTAGCGAATCTTTATCAGATTCATTTACAGAAATTTACAACAATTATTTTTACCAAGTTAAAGGTGGTGAACCTGAAATTATAGCTAATAAAAGTGGAAGTAATAAATTTTACAATAATACTTTCTCTGAGTATTTAGGCGCTTTATCTTTAAGACATGGTAATAATTGTGAGGTGTTTAATAACTTCTTTTTAAACCCTGGACAAACGGCTTCTTACTTTAATGGTGGCATTAGAATTATTGGTGAAGGCCATAAAATTTACAACAATTATATACAAGGCACCAATGCTTCAAAACAAAACTCATCATCTAAATCTGGTGGTTTAGGCGGTATAAATATTTCTGCTGGACAATCTGAAGCCAATTTTGTACTAAGTGGCTACGGACAAGTAAAAAATGTTTTAGTTACAAATAACACCCTAGTAGATTGCGACTTAGGAATACGTATTGGTGAAGATTCTGGTGGTAACAACCAGAATGTAGCACCAGACAATATTACCGTAGCTAATAATATTTTATTTAATTGTGGTGATTATTTAGATGAAGCCAGAGCTGCTACTAATTCTACCTTTGAAGGAAACTTGGTTAATAGCAGTTCGCAATCTAGTACCAACGGCTTTACAGTTGTTACTAACGATTTGTTACAAAGCGGTACAACTTACTATTCTATTTACGATGCAAGTGATGCTGTAAATGCTTCGGTTGGCGATTATTCGTCATACTTTACAAACGATGTTTTTAGCGGTAACCGTTCTGGAGTTTTTGATGTTGGCGCTCAAGAATATGGAGCTACTCTGGTTAAAATGCCATATAACCAAAGTGATGTTGGTGTTACTGTTGGCTTTGGTGCTACAGATAATACTTTATCGGTTAGCAGCCCAAGTTTATTAAGTTTAGGAATTAAAATATATCCTATTCCTGTAACTCATAATGTTATAAATGTAGAATCGTCTAACCTTGAAATTACTGAAATTGACATCTATAATATTACCGGACAAAAAATTATTTCAAAAAAAGTGGATGCTAAAAAACATGTATCAATAAATACATCGGTATTAAAAAGTGGTATTTACTTTTTAGCTATTAATAAAACAGCAAGCTCAAAGTTTATTGTAGAATAAACATAACTGTTTTAAAAAAACAAAAGCCACTTCTGTAAACTAGAACGTGGCTTTTTTTATGTTTTAAAATTGAAGTTTTAACCCTTCGTGCGATGCTGTAAAACCTAATTTTTGATAAAACTTAATAGCTTCGGGGCGTTTTTTGTCTGAGGTTAATTGCACAATACTCGCGCCTTTTTCTTTTGCTCTATTTATAGCCCATTGAAACATGGTTTTCCCTAATCCTTTACCTTGATATTCTGTTTTAATATGAACCGATTCTATTTGCACTCGCAAACTACCCAAGCGGTTTAAATGCTGTAAATAAGTTAATTGAAGTGTACCAATTACTTCATTTGTGTCATTCTCTAAAACAATGAGTTCTTGGTTTTTATCTTCATTTATATTTTTAAAAGCCTCAACATATTGTTTTGGCAAGGGTATTACAAATTGCTCGCGTGTTTTACCAAGTTTATCGTTTGCATACAAAGCAATTATTGCTGGCAAATCTTGTAAAGTTGCTTTTCTAAAAACCATGTTTTCTTAATTAAATGTTTATTAGTTTTTAGAAAACTTATTATCAAAACTCACAGAATACTCGTCAATAATTTGAAGCTCTGTGCGAAAGGCTAGCATTTTATCGGCAAACTTTTTTAAACCTTCGCTACGCAAAGCTTCAGCGTAATTTTTGTAATAATCATCTAAATGCTCACGAGATTCTGTTCTATATTGAATGGAATAGGTTATGCCACCCATTTCTTCTTCAACTAAAACTCTTGTTAAGGTAGCTTTAGTGAATTTTCCGGTAGCTAAAACCTGAGGAATATGTTCCTGTTTAGCCCAATTTAACCAAGCTTCGTGAATACTTTCGTCTATATTTGAGGTTACATTATATATGTACATAGCTTATAATTTTTTTGCAAATAACTGAAGTTCTGAAGCATCGTCAAAAAGAATTATATCTTTTTTAAAAACAAAACCTAGTTTTCTTAAAAGTTTTGTTGAGTTTTTATTTTTTGCCGTAACAATAGCTATTAGTTTTTTTAAGTTAAACTTATTTTTGGCAAGTTTTATAACTTTTTCTGAAGCTTCAAAACCAAAACCCAAGCCTTCATACTCTGGTAAAAAAGCAAAACCCAAATCTACTTCGGGTAATTCGTCTCTTTTTATAATGCCGCAAGTACCAATTGGTTTATTGTTTTCAGCTTTTAATAACACTTTGTAAAAACCAAAGTCATTAGTATTATAGCTTTTTAAATGCCCATTTTCAATACGTTTTTCGGCATCTTGTATTGTTTTAGTATTTCTGTCCCCAATGTATTTAATCCAGTTGGGAGAATTTACCAATTCTAAAAAAAAAGGGGCGTCGTTTTTAGAGAATTTTTCTAGAATTAAACGCTGTGTTTCTTCCACCATAACACTTAATTTATAGCATCGCCACGTAAAGTTCGGAATCGTTTTCGAGCATCAACAAAATAAATACTGTCGGCATGATTAAATATAATTTGCTCGTAAAACACTTTTGCCTTTTCTGGTTGGTTTAATTGATTTTCGTAAATTAATGCCAAGTAAAAATATGCATCGTCTATTAAAATGCCATCGCGATAATTTTCTATTAAAACTTCATAGTTTGCTTTTGCTTTATCAAACTCATTTTTAATCTCATAAAGTTGTGCTTGTTTATATAAAGTTTGTGCAATTATAGGTTCTGTTTTATGTGCTTCTAGTATTTTGTTTAATACGTTAATGGCTTCATCGTTTCTATTTTGAAAGGCTAACAAATCGGCTTTAGCATATAGTTTTAATGCCGTTTGCAACGAATCTTCATATTTATTATCAGAGATAAGTAATTTTAAATTTAACGCATCGTTGGCTATTAATTGTGATGTTGAAGATTTTAAAATTTTTAATTGAGATTCTGCCCATTTAAAATCGCCTTTATAATAACTTGTTTTTGCTACTTTAAAACGCGCTTCTTGCGACAATGTACTGTTTTTTAAATTTCGCTGAATTTGTGTGTAATAAATTAAAGCCTGATTAAATTTTTCTTGAAGCACCAAAATATCGGCTAATTCTAATTTTACTTCGGCTATTTGAAATTTGGATAATGTCGTGTTTAATAAAGACTCTAAATAACCTGTTGCTTCTTTTGTATCTTTAATGTAAAATGCTAAAAAATGTGCATATGCTATTTTTAGTTTTAAAACTTCATTTGAAGCTGTTGTGTTTTGTGTAAGATTATTTTCTTTAGCTAATAAAATCTGTTCGTATTTACTTTTTATAGCTTTATAATCTTTTTCTTTGGCTTCTTTGGTTTCTAACTCAAGTAATTTATAATGTGCTTTTAATTGATCTTCAGGCAACGCACTTGTGCTTATTATATATTGATAAATTTCTTTTGCTACTTCTGTGTTTTTTTGGTTTGCAGCTATTTCTGCAAGCTCTTTTATTCTTGCTAAACTCTCGGGGTTGCGCTTATAAATGGCTTTCTCTTGTGTAAAAGACTTATTATATTCTTTTTGTTTAATAAACAACCAACTTAACAACTCGTTCCATAAGACATTAGGTTCTTGCTGCATTTTTTTTAACAGCATTTTTTTTAACATGATGTTGTTCTCGCTTTCATTGTCTTCGCTAATAAAATCGTTAATAGCACGTTTTACATCATGAACCATATTGGGTCTTTCTTCAATAAACCCCATATAGCTACTAAACATTTTTTCAATATTACCTTGCTCGCCATAAATTTGTGCTAATTGTAAACTAAAATTATACTCAGGCTTTAATTGCATTGCCTTTTCGTAAGCTTGTGTGGCTTCGTTTAGCAATGAATGATTTTGGAAACTTCTTGCTACTGCATAAACATTACTTACTCGGTCGTCTATACTATTTAATGCCTTTTGGTAGTATTGTTGTGCTGATATAGAATCTTTTTTTAATTGAAAATTATAACCAAGTTCTACCAAAAAAGCGGCATATTTTATACGAACCATTAACTTGTTTAAAAAAGCTTCTGCTTCGGTATATTGTTCTAATTGTTGGTAAGTTTTAGTAATCTGGGTTATTACCGTGATATTTGATGGTGAATTCTCATAAAGCTTTTTATATTCTATTAAAGCTTTTTCATATTCACCTTTTTCAAAATAAGCGTTTGCAATTACATCGTTTTGGGCAAAACTTATATAAGTTGTAAGGCATAATATAAAAACTAAAAATCTCATAAGGTAAATATAACAAATGTAGTATTTAAGTAAGGCCTATTATAGGTTAAAAAAAAAGTGCCTAATAAAATATTAGGCACTTACCAACCAAAATAATATTCTATTAACTTAACATTAATTTATGGATTGGGGACAGTCTTAAATTTCTATATATAGAAACGACTATTTTAAAAAAATTGTAATTTTATTTATAAAAGTAATTTAGTAGTGTGTGTACTATTTACTTACAATGGTAGTTTTTGAATCTTCAGATTTTACAATTTCGAAGTCTGAAAACAACACTTTACTCGCAAGAACAGCTAGAGCAACTAATAGTATTATGCGCTTAAAATTTTTCATGGTTAAGTAGATTAAGAGGTTATGGTGGTACTAACTTGTAAAAAAAATGCATAAACACAAAAAAATGCATAAAAAAATCGTTAAACAACGATTTTTTTATGCATTTAATCGATAAAAATTGTATTCTACCTGTAAATGAGGCTTTAATTTAAAATTTTAAAGCCAGTGTAAGGTTGTAATACTTCAGGAATTTCTATACCATTTTCGGTTTGGTAATTCTCTAAAATTCCGGCTAATACTCTTGGTAAAGCTAAAGAACTACCATTTAATGTATGTGCCAATTCGTTTTTACCTTCACTATTTTTAAAACGTAACTTTAATCGGTTTGCTTGAAATGTTTCAAAGTTTGAAACTGAAGAAATTTCTAACCAACGATCTTGCGCTGTAGAGAAGACTTCAAAATCGTAAGTTAATGCCGATGTAAACCCTAAATCGCCACCACAAAGTCTTAAAATTCTGTACGGTAATTTTAATTCGTTTAAAATACTTTTTACATGCTCTACCATTCCGGTTAAAGCATCATAAGAGTTTTTAGGATGTTCAACTCTAATAATTTCAACTTTATCAAATTGGTGTAAACGATTTAAACCTCTTACATGTGCGCCATAACTTCCGGCTTCACGACGAAAACATGGTGTGTAACCTGTAATTCCTATTGGTAAATCGGCCTCGTTTAAAACCACATCTCTAAATATATTAGTTCCTGGAACTTCGCCTGTTGGTATTAAATATAAATTATCGCCAGTTACGTGGTACATTTGCCCTTCTTTATCTGGCAATTGCCCTGTGCCAAAACCAGAGGCCTCGTTAACTAGGTGTGGTAATTGGTATTCTTTGTAACCTGCTTCTGTATTTTTATCTAGAAAATAAGCTATTAAGGCACGTTGTAACCGGGCTCCTTTACCTTTGTACACAGGAAATCCGGCACCTGTTATTTTGTTACCTAACTCAAAATCGATAATATCATATTTTTTAGCTAATTCCCAGTGTGGCAAAGCTTCTTTACTTAATGTAGGAACTTCTCCTGCTTCAAATACTACTTCGTTATCCTCATCAGAATTTCCGCTAGGAACAATCTCATTAGGAACATTTGGTATTTTATACAACAATTCGTTTAAAGCCTCTGCTTTAGCATTTAATGCTTCTGTTAGTTCTTTCGACGTTTCTTTAAGTTGTGATGTTTTTTCCTTTAAGGCATTTGCTTCTTGTGCTTTACCGGATTTATACAAGTTTCCTATTTCTTTAGAAAGTGTGTTAGACTCGGCTAAAGTGTTATCTAACTGTGTTTGAATACCTCTTCGTTCTTCATCAAACGTTAAAACATCAGCTATCATTTGTGATGCATCAATGTTTCGTTTTTCTAAACGTTTAATTACTAAATCTTTGTTCTCTCTAATAAAAGCTACTTGTAACATGCGTTAAATTTTAAGTGGCAAATTTAATGAAATACCCAGAGTAAAGAAATATTTCTTTGGTTTGATTGCTATTGATTTTTACTTAAAAATTTTACTGTTTTGAAGGTAAAATCCAATCGCTGTGTTTAAACGGGTTCCATTCTATACTGGCTAAGTCTACGTTTGGATTTATAAACGTTACATAGGGTTTATGGTTTACACTTACCCGACTTCTTACAAATACTTGAATGTTTATACCTTTTTTCTTGTAATCTTCTTTTAAATATTGTGCAAATTGCCATATAACATCTGGTTTTGTTGCAATTCTTCGTTTTTGTTTATCTGTTAAATAATTACGCAAGTTTACTCGTGTGGTTTCTCCTGTTTCCACATCTCGAATTCTAAAACTTATAGTTCCTCCTTTAGATCGAAGCATCATTCGCCAGGACAATCTATGGCCTTCTTCCGTCCAAAGTACATCATCTTCAAAAAAATGATGTCTTAATGGTAACCCTATTTGAAACAGAAAATAAATTGAAAAAAGTGTGATGAAAAAACTACTGTATTTTGGTTGTATTATTTGACTGTCTTCATATAAAGTTTTCTTCTTTAAAAATATATTCCTAACAGTTTTAGGCTCGAAGAAAAACAATGTAAATGCTAATGCTAAATATGGAAAAATTCCTATTTGTAATACGAATGAGTTAAATAAATGAAAAACAATAGACACTATAAAAATAAATTTACGTGTTGGTTTAAAAAGTAATAATGGCACGACTAAACCATCGAATAAAATGCCGCCATAAACTAATATATAATGAAACCATTTTTGTTGTAAAAACTCACCAATTACTGGATAATCTTTACGGTTACGCATTAAATTTTCTATAAACGTTGTATTTAACCAGTCTGGGTAAAATTTAGCTAAAGATGCATAAGTATAAACTATAAAAAGCTGAAGCACTATTACCCATTTACACCATTGCGGCATAGATAGGCTTTTAATTTCAGGATTAAATTTAGCATCTAACGATGCATATTTATTTGCTGGCATAAACACCATTATACTACTTATTAGCATAAGCAAATAATAATGGTTGTTGTATGAGGTTTTTTGCATTAAATAGCTAGCAGACCACATAAGTGTAAAACTAATTATGGCTACTCTGTACTTATAACCTAGCATTACCATTAATCCAAAAACTCCCATTACAGCATAATAAAAATACATACCGTTTCCAGGAAGTGGTTGTAACCACTCGAAACCGATGAAAGAAAACGTGAATTTTGGATTAACCATGTTGGTTTTTACCCAACCTGTTAAAATGGCGCCAACAGACTCTAAAAAACAAAGTAACCCGAAAAAAATTCTGAAAATTACCAATCCAGAATTATCCATGTGTTTAAACAAAAATGATTTAAGCATTTTGATTTGCAATAAAATGTAATGAGGTTTGTTTATCTATTTCTAATTGTTTTACTAAAGCATCAACCGATTCGAATTTTTGTTCGTCACGTAAACGCTTTAGCAGTTGTATGTTTAAAGTTTTATTGTAAATATCTTTATTAAAATTAAAAAAATGAACTTCAATACTTTGCCCTTGCCCATTAACTGTTGGGTTTGTACCAATATTCATCATACCATAAACAAAACTATTGTTTATTAAAGACTTTACAATATACGATCCTTGTTTAGGTATTATTTTATAATCTTCAGAAATTGAAATATTTGCTGTAGGAAAACTTATTTTTTTACCCAAACCTTTGCCCTTTACAACAGTTCCTGTTAATATAAAGTTGTAACCTAAATAGCTATTTACTGTTGTAATTTCGCCACTTAATAATGCCGTTCTAACTTTAGTAGAACTAACTGAAACATCATCAATATCTTGGGCAGAAATCTCTTCAACATCAAACCCATAAGTTTCACCAAAAACTTTTAGGTTGTTTATATCGGCGTTTCGGTTTCTTCCAAAACGATGGTCGTAACCAATAATTACTTTTTTGGCTTTTAGTTTATCAACCAAAATTTGTTTTACAAAATCTTCGGCAGATAAACGCGAGAACTCCTTTGTAAAGGTTTTAATAAGTAAATAATCTAAACCTAAACTATTTAAAATATCATAACGCTCGTTTATGGTATTTATAAGTTTAATGTTAGATTCTTTTTGCAACACCATTCTTGGATGAGGAAAAAAGGTTAGCACCACAGATTTTAAACCTTCCTGTTTTGCTGTTGCTACTAATCGATTTATAATTTTTCTATGGCCAACATGCACACCGTCAAATGTTCCAATTGTTACTACTGTAGGCTCGCTAACTTTGTAATTTTCTATGTTTTTGGTTGAACTCACTTGTTATTTTAACACACCTGAATTTAAAGATTTGCTATCTTTGAAATATTAATAGCCTCAAAATTATGAAAACAAAGCTACATTATGTTTTATCAATAACCATGCTTTTAACGATATTTTCAGTTTCTGCACAAACAAATTTTTTTAAAAAAATTCCCAGCGAAAATAAAACATCAAATAATTCCAAACCTGCAGAAAATAATCAAGTTTATGAATACAGTTATTCTGACTTATTTAAACAGGTATCAAAAACAAATAAAACGGCAAATAACAAAGTAAGCTCAACAACTACAATAAACCTTCCGGATGCTGACGGAAATTTTGTTGAATATACCATAACTGAAGCCTCTGTTATGCACCCAGATTTACAGGCTAAATACCCAAAAATCAGATCTTATACTGGCTATAAAACAAATTCACCTGCTTCAAAAATTAGATTTAGTGTTTCACCTTATAAAGGTTTAACAGCAATTATTTTAAATGAAGAAAATACTTTAACAATACAACCTAACTCAAATAACCCAAACCAAATTACGGTTAAAAATAAAAGCGATTATTTAAAAAAAGAAGGGTTTTTATGTGAAACTACTAACTTAAACAACTCTGAAACCTTAAAAAGTTCAAGTTTTAAAGATGCAGACGATAGTTTGAATAGAACTTACGATATTGCTATTTCTGTAACTGGTGAATATGCAACATACCATGGCGGTACATTGGCTGATGTTAATGCGGCATTAGTGGCAACTTTAACAAACGTAAATGCCGTTTTTGAAAACGATTTTAATGTTACATTACAATTAGTAGCAAATAACGATGATGTTATTTATTTAGACGCATCAACAGACCCATATAGCAATTTTAGTAGTTACAACCAAGAATTAGCAGACAATTTGGATGCTGTAATTTTAGAAGAGAATTACCACGTTGGACACTTATTTGCTGCTGCAGGGTACGATGGTAATGCAGGTTGTATAGGCTGTGTTTGTAATGATGGTGGAAGTGTTTCTAATTACAACCATAAAGGTTCCGGCTACACCTCTGACGATGAACCCGATGGAATTAATTTTGATATAGATTTAGTAGCACACGAAATAGCACACCAGTTTGGAGCAACGCACACCTGGACTTATAATGGAAACGAAGGTTTTAATTCACAAATGGAACCCGGAAGTGGCTCTACAATTATGGGGTATGCCGGAATAGCAGGCTCATATAATATACAAGGCCATAGCGACAGCTATTTTCACGCTATATCTATAGAACAAATAACCGAAACTATTGTTAATACAACCTGCCCCATTATAACTAATACGGGCAATACAACTCCAACTGCTAACGCAGGTGCAGATTTAACTTTACCAATAGGAACCGCTTTTAAGCTGGTTGGAACAGGAAGTGATGCAGATGGCGACAATATTACTTATTGCTGGGAACAATACAACGAAAATAATGCAGCAACTAGTTATCCAAACTCAACTTCAACTAACTCTAACTCTGTTTTATTCAGATCGTATTCACCAACTACTGAAAACATAAGATATTTCCCAAACTTAACCGATTTAAAATACGGAATTAATTTTACGCAATGGGAAAAAATACCTGAAGTTAGTAGAACTGCCGTTTTTAGATTAACGGTAAGAGATAACAAACCCGGAGGTGCCAATAACACCCACGACGATATGGTAGTAACCTTTGATGCAAACTATGGTCCTTTTGAAATAACATCGCAAAACACAACAAACATTGTATGGACTAGCGGAACTAACGAAACCATAACCTGGAATGTAAATAACACAAATAATTTAACAGGAGCGGCTAATGTAAACATTTTATTATCTACAGATGGCGGCGAAACTTATAATGCCATAGTTAACAATATACCTAACAACGGAAGCTACACTATTACAGTTCCAGAAACACCAGCTCCTTACTGCAGAATAATGATTGAACCTACAAACAATAACTTTTTCGCTATTAATTCTGAAGATTTTGCTATTAATTACAATACATTAACAACTTGTGAAACATACAGCTCTTCAAGTAACTTAGGTTTAGCTATAACTGATAATTCTGGTAGTTTTTCTCAAAATAATTCAATTTTTATAAACGATAACACAAATATTGAAGACATAAATATAGGATTAGATATTTCGCATACTTACATTGGAGATTTAGCTATAGCATTAACAAGTCCTGAAGGTACCTCTATTACTTTAAAATCTCCAAACGATTGCGGTTCTGAAGAAAATATTTTAACACTTTTTGATGATGAAGCCGTTACAATAAACTGCTTAGATATGGCAAGTAATCAATCTTATCAATCTATTCGAGGATTACTTTCTTCGTTTGATGGTGAAAGCCTTAACGGCAATTGGACCTTATCGTTAGGCGATTATGCAGGTGGCGATGTTGGAACTTTAAACTCATGGTATATTGAAGTTTGCCAAACTAATGAAACCATATCAAACAATGAAAATAACGAGACAACAGAGTTAAAAGTTTACCCCAACCCAAATAACGGAGAGTTTACCGTGCAATTCAATACTACAAGCGCAGATTTTTTAAATTTAAAAGTAATTGATAGTAGTGGAAGAATTATTTATTATAGTACCTATACTAATACAGAAAATTTTTCAGAAACTATTAATTTAAACCAACTAAAAACCGGTATTTACTTTTTAAAAGTAGATGATGGAAAAGATGAAATTACTAAAAAACTTATTATAATATAAATACAACTAAAAAAGTATTATTACTTTCCATTAAAAGCATTCATGGTATTATTAACGCCTGCTAAAACAAACGATTGTATAAGTTCTACAGATTTCTCGAGACGCTCTGGAAGTATAGAATTTTCTTCGCTTGTCCATTCACCTAACACGTAGTCTACCTGTCGGCCTTTGCTAAAAGCATCACTAATACCAAACCTAAAACGGTTATATTTTGTTGTGTTTAATTTAGCTTGTATATCTTTTAAACCATTATGTCCGCCGTCGCTTCCTTTTGTTTTTAAACGAATGCTACCAAAAGGTAAATTTAAATCGTCGGTTATAATTAATATATTTTCTAATGGAATTTTTTCTTGAGTTTGCCAATACAAAACTGCTTTTCCGCTTAAGTTCATATACGTATTAGGTTTTAAAAATATAAACGTTCTGCCTTTTAGTTTATAAGTAGCAATATCTCCCAACTTTTTAGTTTCAAAGGTTAAATCTTCTTGTTTTGCAAAAAAATCTAATACTTTAAAACCAATATTGTGTCGTGTATTTTCATATTTATCACCAATATTTCCTAAACCAACAATTAAAAATTTTTTCATAGGATTTTGTTCGTCTGTAACGTTTTTATTTACAAATAACTTATACAAAAATTGAAACATAAGATTACATTTTTGTAAAAATAAAAAAGCATTCTGAATCTTTAAAATATCGATCCAGAATGCTTTATGTTTTAATTTAAGACTATGCTTATTCTGCTGCAGTAGCTTCTGCTTCTGCACCAGCCTCATCTTCATCTTCGTCATCGTCAGCAACAGCTGTTCTAGACGTTTTAATTTGAGTTACAACGGTATTATCAGAATGTAAGAATGTATAATCTTCTGCAGGTAAAGAACCAACATAAACTTTATCACCAATTTTTAAAGGAGTAATGTCTATCTCGATAAAATCTGGTAAGTTTGCTGGTAAAGCTTTAATACGAAGTTTTCTTAAGTTTCTTCTTAAAACACCACCATTTTTAACACCACGAGAGTTACCTACTAACTGTACTGGAATATCAAGAGCGATTTCTTTATCATCGAATAATTGATAGAAGTCAACATGTAAAATTCTGTCTGTTACTGGGTGAAATTGGATATCCTGAAGTACAGCGTTTAAAGTTGTACCATTGTCTAGCTCAATCACAACTGTATGCGCATTAGGTGTGTATACAAGTTTAGAGAAAGCCAATTCTGCTGCAGAGAAATGTACTGGCTTGTCTCCTCCGTATAATACGCAAGGAACCTGACCAGCATTACGTAAGGCTTTTGTTGCTTTTTTGCCCACGCTTTCTCTTTGAGATCCATTGATTGTAATTGATTTCATTTTCTATTTATATTAATTATTAAATTACATTACAAATTTTGAAGAAATAGATTGGTTGTTATGTACCTTATCCATTACCTCAGCAAATAATTCTGCACAACTTAAAACCCTAATTTTATCACTTAAAGGTTTTACTGGTATAGAATCTGTTACTATTAACTCTTCTAATTTCGAGTTATTTAATTTATCGTAAGCATCACCAGATAATAATGGGTGTGTACATATAGCTCTAACACTTAATGCACCGCGTTCCATCATTAAATCGGCAGCTTTAGTTAACGTACCTGCAGTATCTACCATATCATCAACCAAAACAACATTTTTACCAGTTACATCTCCAATTAACTCCATATGTGAAATTACATTAGCTTTTGCACGTTGCTTATAACATATTACAACATCACTTTTTAATGCTTTAGAATAAGAGTAAGCTCTTTTAGAACCTCCCATATCTGGCGAAGCAATGGTTAAATTTTCTAGATTTAAACTTTTTAAATATGGTAAAAAAACTGTAGATGCAAATAAATGATCTACTGGTTTTTCAAAAAACCCTTGAATTTGATCTGCATGCAAATCCATTGTTATAATTCGTGTTGCGCCAGCTGCTTCTAACATTTTAGCTACTAATTTCGCTGCAATTGGCACTCTAGGCTTATCTTTACGATCCTGTCTTGCCCAACCAAAATATGGTAAAACAGCCGTAATATGTCTTGCCGATGCACGTTTGGCAGCGTCAATCATTAACAACATTTCCATTAAATTTTCTGGACCTGGATTGGTAGAACCAATTATAAAAATTCGCGTACCACGAATAGATTCTTCATAAGATGGTTGAAACTCACCATCGCTATAGGTAGATGTAATAACCTTTCCTAGTTCGGCTCCAAATGCCTTAGCTATTTTTTCGCCTAAGACTTTACTTTGCTTACATGCAAAAATTTTGGCTTCGGTAATAACAATAGGCATAGTTAACTTGTTGTTTTAGAGTGTGCAAACACTGCGTTATTTTTAACGAGGTGCAAATTTATACAATTATTTTAACCTATAAAGTTTTTAGAGGTTATTTTTAGTGTAAATATTAAAATAATGGTTATTTTTGTGCGCCTTAACTGCTCAAGTGGCGGAATTGGTAGACGCGCTGGATTCAAAATCCAGTTTCTTCGGAAGTGTGGGTTCGATTCCCACCTTGAGTACATATAAACCACAATTGTTTTAACAGTTGTGGTTTTTGTTTTTACACTTTAAAATATTTTTATTTAAATAGGTGTTTTCCTTTTAAATTCTTCTCTAGGTTTTTAACGATTATGCAACATAACTTGTAATGCATGCATCAAAAGTACCAAATTCAAGATTTAATAATAATTATTTTTATCTTTAATCAACTAACTAAACTAATTCGCTTTTGTATGAACCACTTACAGCGTGCACTTATATTACTAATTATTAATTTAAACTTTTCTTGGGCGCAAAATACTTACCAAAATTTTAATTTTGTAAGTATAAAAGAAGGCATTCCAAAAGCTGGAGTTACTGATATTATTCAAGACCACAACGATTTTATTTGGATTGCTACAAACTCTACCGGTTTATACAAATTTAATGGTATAGATTACATTCCTTACAAACATGTTTTAAACGACTCTACATCTTTAAGTAGCAGCAGAGTTTCATGTAGTTTTATAGACTCCAATAAAAAATTATGGGTTGGTACCGAAAATGGTTTAAATATATACAATAACAAACAAGACAATTTTAAAAGAATTGTTTTAAACACCAACAACCCCAATAAAGACATTATAAGTTCTATTACACATGATGCCTCAAATAATTTATATGTTGGTACTGTTGGATACGGTATTTACAAAGTAAACACAAGCACTTTTAATGTAACAAAAATTGTAAATTCTACTTATTATAAACAAAGTAAAAAACTAAAAATAAACAGTTTATCACACGCTGGAAATAATAAAATTTATGTAGCCACCAATTTTGGATTAAAGGAAATAGATGTTACCTCCAACAAACTTATTGACATTGAAAATGCTTCACAAAACCAAGAAGATTTTAAAAGTGAAATTTCAAAACTTTTTGTTGATGCCAACCAAAACCTTTGGGTTGGTTTTCAATCTGGTAAAGGCATTTATAAATGTATATTAAACGAACACAAAAATATCGCAAAAGTTATACCTGTTAATTGTACACAAAATAAAATAATGTCTATTGCTCAATTACCAGACAATAGCATAATTATTGGTACTGAAAATGATGGTTTTATTCATTTAAATAAAAACAATAGCGTCATTAAACATTTAAAAAGCAGCTCTAAAAACAATAATATTTTACATAATTCTATATGGAAACTTTTTATAGATAAAAACGATAGAATCTGGATGGGTTATTACAATAGCGGTGTGGCCATTAGCGATAAACTTTTCGATAAGTTTAAAGACATCACCAGCATTCCCAACAACAACAACTCACTAAAAACCAACTCTGTAATGGGCATTGTAAATGATTCCAACAACAATTTATGGATAGCAACCGATGGAGGCGGCATAGATATTTACAATACCTTAACCCAAAAAATAAACCACATAAACACTACAGACACTAATTATTATTCTGGCTTAACATCAAATTACATTATATCTATTTTTAAAGATTCTCAAAACAATATTTGGGCAGGTAGCTGGGACAAAGGCGTATTTTTTTTAGGAAAAGGCTCAAGAAAATTCATAAACTACAACAAAGAAAACTCAGGATTAAAATCTAATATTATCATGAACTTTTCTGAAGACACTAACGGTAATATTAACATAGGAACGTTTTACAGCGGTATTCATATTTTTAATCCAGAAACAAAAGAAATCGTCAATTTCCAGCCTGATGCTTTCATAAAACACGGTATAAGTAGTGCTAATATTTTAAAAATATTTTTAGACTCTGATAACAACCAATGGCTAGCTACTACAGATGGCTTATTTAAAGTTGAAAGAAACGGCTCTTCTATAAAACAAGTCCTAGCTTTGTCTGAAAAAATAAACAAAGTATTTAACAACTCTATTGATGCAAATTACGTTTTAAGTTTATTTGAAGATTCTAAACAAAATATATGGATTGGCACAAGAGGTGCCGGAATATGTTTATATAACAAAACAAACAATACCTTTAAATGGTACAATAAATCTAATGGTTTAGTTGAAGAAAATGTAGCATCTATTATTGAAGATGATGATCATTATATCTGGATAAGCGGTAACTCCGGATTAACTAAAATAAACATTGAAAAAAATGAATTTACCAACTATACATACAACGATGGCTTACTATCCAACGATTTTAACTTTGGTGCTGCACTAAAAGACAAAGATGGCACCTTATATTTTGGAAACTATAGAGGTATCGATTATTTCAATCCAAAAAAATTACAGTTTAATAATAATGTACCCACTCTACATTTAACAGATTTTAAACTATTTAACGAAACCGTAACTCCTAACCAAAACAAATCACCATTAACTAAAGTTATTACAGAAACAGATAGTATTACTTTAACCAACACACAATCTGTTTTTACAATTGAATACGCAGGTTTAAACTACACTAGGCCCGAAAAAAACAACTATGCTTACTACCTTGAAGGCTACGAAACAAATTGGAATTACGTTGGGCAAAAACGAAGTGCAACATACACAAATCTAGATCACGGCAACTATATTTTTAAACTAAAAGCCTCAAACAACGATGGCGTTTGGAACCAAGAACCATTGCAACTTCATGTAAAAATTCTACCTCCATGGTGGAAAACAAACTGGGCTATAATGGGTTATATTACACTTATTATATCAAGTTTTTATTTATTAAATAGATTAACCCAAAGCAGAATAAAAGAAAAAGAACTTATAAAAAACGAGCGTATACAAAGGCAACAACAAGACGAACTAAACAAAAAGAAAATACAATTCTTTACAAATATTTCTCACGAATTTAGAACTCCATTAACCTTAATCATGAATCCGTTAAAAGCCATAATTCATGATACAAAATTAAACCTACCAGAACATGTTAAACATAAGCACGCCATAATTAATAAAAACACAGATAGGCTTTACAGACTAATTAACGAACTTATGGATTTTAGAAAACTAGAGTTTAATAAAATTAAAGTTAAAGCGCGTAAAATAAAGCTAATAGATTTTACAAAAAATATTGTTGGTTATTTTGAAGAAGAAACTAAAAGTAAAAATATTATTATTAGTGTGGATGCCGATAACCCAAATATATGCGTGTGGGCAGATTTAGAAATGCTTGAAAAAATAATATTTAACCTACTCTCTAATGCCGTTAAAATAACACCTAGTGGTGGTGTAATTAATATAGATTTACTTGCCACAGAACAACCTTACTTACTACCTTTGGTTACCGATAAAACAACAGTGAAAGCGGTAGAAATTATAATTTCAGATAGCGGTCCTGGTTTAGAAAAAGAAGAAGTAAATAAAATTTTCGATCGTTTTTATCAAGTTGAAAGACAAACCAAATCTTACATTGGAGGAACAGGAATAGGTTTAGAAGTTGTACAAAGCTTCGTTAAATTACATAAAGGTAAAATTAAAGTAAGCAGCGAAATTGGCGTTGGCACTTCTTTTAAAATTTTATTTCCAGCAGGTAACAGTCATTTTAGCGACGACCAAATAGTGCTTAATGAAGCTTCAGAATACCTTAAAAAAGATGAATTCTCGTATGTTCCATCTGTAAACATTCAAGAAGACATAAATGAAATTGAATCAGAAAATAAAATTCATACAGTTTTAATTGTTGAAGACAACACCGAACTAAGAGATTATTTAAAACTAGAACTTAGCAGTCAACATAAAGTATTAGTGGCCGCCAATGGTAAAGAAGGTATTAAAATTGCAAAAGAAGCCTTTCCCGATGTAATAATAACTGATGTTGTAATGCCTGAAATTGATGGCTTAGAGTTTTGCAAACAACTAAAAAGCGATTTAAGTACAAGCCACATACCTATTTTAATGCTTACTGCCAAAGCGAAAATAGACGACAGAATTGAAGGCATTGAAACCGGAGCAGATGCTTATATGGTAAAACCATTTAATATTCGTTTATTAAAACTCAGGTTATCACAATTAATAACCAGCAGACAATTAATTTTTAATAAATATTTTAGTGTAATTAGCGAACTACCAAAAAACACAAACACACCACCCATAGATAAAGAGTTTATAGAAAAAGTTTTAAATCATATAAATGAAAATATAAGTGATCCTAATTTAAATGTTGAAGCACTTGCAACACACTTAAACCTAAGCCGAAGTCAATTCTACAGAAAAATAAAAGCACTTACAAACCAGACGGCAACCGAATTTTTAAGAAATATAAGGCTTCAAAAAGCCAAACAAATTCTTGAATTAGGAGAAACAAACATAAGCAAGGTTTGCTATGCTACAGGGTTTTCATCGCACTCGTATTTTACAAAATGTTTTAAAAATCATTTTGGTGTTCTGCCAACAGAAATTAAAACACAATACAACGCTTAAAAAGTTAATAAACTACAAGTTAAACTTTATAATACTTGTTGCACCAAATGTTACAAATGTAGCAAAACATAAAATTTAATAAGGTTTGCTTCAAAATTTCTAATACTTGCACTATGCATGTTAATTTTAGTTTAATTTTTTTATAACATTTGTAGTACCATGTTAAAAACTAATAGGTATAAGCGAGCAGGAGAAGTACTATTAATAATCTGTATTATAGCGCTTTTATTGTTTCTTATAACCTATGTTTTTTAACTAAAACAAATAATTTAAAACTAACTAAACTTTATGAAAAACAGATTACTTAAAAAGTTAATACTGCCTTTATTTATTATTATAGAAAGTATTGCTTATGCACAATCGGTTTCTGGAACAGTTACAGACAATGTAGGTGTACCTATACCAGGAGTAAATGTACTCATCAAAAATTCTAATAACGGAACAGTTACTGATTTTGATGGGAAATTTGAAGTATCAATTAGTAATGGTAACATTTTAGTATTTTCATACTTAGGTTATCAAACTAAAGAACTCACCTACAATGGTCAAGATTCATTAAATATTATTTTAAATGAAGATACCTCGGAGCTTGACGAAGTTGTTGTTGTTGGCTACGGAACTAAGAAAAAGAGCTTACTCACCGGAGCTATATCTAGTGTAGATACCAAAGCTATTGAAAGCGCATCAAACCAACGTGTGGAGCAAGTTTTACAAGGTCGTACCTCAGGTGTAACCGTAATGTCGTCGTCTGGAGCACCAGGTTCTGGTGCACAAATTAGAATTCGTGGTACAGGTTCAAGCGGTAGCTCTGGGCCTTTATATATTGTAGATGGCATGAAAACTTCATCTATAGTAGATATTGCTCCTGGCGATATTGCTAATATGGAAATTTTAAAAGATGCCGCTTCTGCAGCTATTTACGGTACAGAAGGTGCAAATGGTGTTGTAATTATAACTACCAAACGAGGGAGAACAGGCGGTATAAAAGTTGGTTTTAACACACAACTAGGCACTCAATGGGTTAATACAGATATGGAACTAATGAATGCTTCTCAGTTTGTTGAATACATGAATGAAGCAGGCATAACTTCGGTTGAAGACAATGGTTATAATACAAACTGGATTAACGAAACATTCTCTAGCGCACCAACACGACGATTTGATGTGAATGTTTCTGGAGCCACAGACACAAACAAACATTCATTTTATTTTTCTGCATCAAACTTAAAACAAGACGGTGTTGTAGCCGGAGATAATTCATCTTTTAATCGTACAACAATGCGACTTAACTTAAAGTCTCAATTAGCTGATTGGATGGAAGTGGGCGGTAACATGTCGTTATCATCTAGAGATAGATTTGGTATTGCTGAAAATAGTGATACTCGAGGAGTTATTCAAAACATGTTAATTATAGACCCGCTAACACCTGTTTTTTATAATGAGGGAGAAGTTCCTCAAGATGTAATTGATAGATCTAATGACAATAATGTACCTTTAATTACAGATGGTAATGGCCGTGTATATGGTTATCCAAGTTTTTCAACAGGAGAGGTTATAAATCCTGTGGCTTACGCTAACGAATTAAACATTTCAAACTTTATTGGGTCTCAGTTTTTATCAACAGTGTATTTAACCTTAAAACCTATTGAAGGTTTAGAGTTAACTACGCGTTATGGTTACGAGCGTGGTAATACAGATAATCGTAATACAGTTAACCCTTATTATGTAAGTTCAGAGGCAGCGAACACCTCTTATACAGGGTCGCAAACCAGATTAAGAAATAGACGTTGGTTATGGGA
Source organism: Neotamlana laminarinivorans (assembly GCF_020523925.1). Lineage (GTDB taxonomy): Bacteria > Bacteroidota > Bacteroidia > Flavobacteriales > Flavobacteriaceae > Neotamlana > Neotamlana laminarinivorans. The sequence continues at coordinate 141,841 of NZ_JAJAPW010000002.1, forward strand.
AAACTTTGCCACATACACCAAATCATTTGGTAATCATAATTTTAAAGCCTTAGTTGGTTATTCTGCTGAAGATTCAGATACCAATACCATCATTTCAAGAACATTCTCTATTCCTGTAGAAGATTTTACTGGATTCGATTTTTACGACAACTCGCTACCGGGGCAAATAGAATATAATGCATTTCCTTATTTAGATAATTTAGCATCTTTTTACGGAAGATTATCTTATAACTTTAACGATAAATATCTTTTTGAAGCTTCATATAGAGCAGACACATCAGATAAATTCCCTTCAGAAAACAAAACAGGTTATTTCCCTGCATTTTCTGCTGGTTGGGTAGTATCTAACGAAGATTTCTGGAACGAAGACTCTAAAATAAGTTACTTAAAACTAAGAGCTAGCTGGGGGCAAAATGGTAGTAAGGCTAACTTGCCTGGAAATTCAGATATTACTGGTATAACACTAATTGGTGAAGGTTACTTAAATCAAGACATTGTTTACGAAGGCAACAATGGTGCCCAAATTACCGGTTACGGAAACTCTAATTTAGTTTGGGAAACATCAGAACAACTAGACCTTGGTATAGATATTAAAGCCTTTAACAACAGACTGCGTTTTTCAACAGATTATTATATAAAAACCACAAGAGACTTACTAGTTTCAGATGGAAGTTTAATAACACCAGGTTCTGCAGGTTTTAACTTTGAAGCTTTTAATGGAGGAACAATTGAAAATAGTGGGTTCGAGTTTGAAATAGGTTACTCCGATTCTAATAGCAAAGGGTTCACCTACGATATTAACTTAAACCTTTCAACACTTAAAAACGAAGTAAAAGAAATTAAGCTTGTTCCCGAAGGCACTTCATTAGTTGGGGCTAGTGCTCCACAAAATCCTGATGGCGTAACACGTTTTACAGAGGGCTTACCCGCATGGTATTTTTATGGTTACAAAACCGATGGTATAGACCCAAATACAGGAGAAGTTATTTTAGTAGATAACGATGGTAATGGTACTGTAAACAACCTAGACAAAACATTTATAGGCACACCACATCCAGATGTGCTTTTTGGTGGCAACATTGCCTTAGGATATAAAGCCTTAGATTTTAATTTGCAATTTCAAGGCACATTAGGTAACGATATTATGGCTACCTACCACCAACCATCCAGACCTATTACGAATAAGCCATTACATTTTTATACCGACAGATGGCAACAAGCGGGCGATAACGCAAGTTTACCTGGCGCTGAACATGTAATAAGTTCTTACGACACAGATTTAGTTGTAGAAGACGGCTCGTATATGCGTATAAAACAAATTCAACTTGGTTATACATTACCTCAGCACATAATTCAAAACTCTAAACTTAAAAACTTAAGAGTTTACGTATCTCTAGACGACTACTTTACATTTACAAAATACAAAGGTTTAGACCCCGAAATTGGTAACTTTTCTTTTAACTCCGTTGGTATAGATCGAGGGTTTTACCCAACCGCAGCAAGAGCTATACTAGGCTTATCACTAAACTTATTTTAAAAAGGAAAATTATGAAAAAAACAATATTAACATGTATTTCCATCTGTTTTTTAGGAATACTATCATGTAACGACGATTTTACAACAAACCCCGCTTTTGGAGTTGAAGATATAGATACGTTTTTCCAAGACGAAAGCAATGTAGAAGAAGCTTTAATTGGTATTTACGATTTAATGCAATACAATTACAGTAGAGATTGGCATAGCGCCTTTTTCGTAAAACTTTTACCAGGCGACGATGCTAACGCAGCAGGCGGAAACTCTGGCGACCAACAACAATTACAAGATATTGACGATTATACAGATGTAGTATCATCTAACGCCTCTATAACAAGTATTTGGGATTTGTTTTACAGAACTATTGCACTTTCAAACATTGTAATTGAAAACATTCAAGACAGTGATTTAAGTAATAAAGATCGCGTAATTGCAGAAGCTAAATTTTTTAGAGCTTGGTGTTACTTTGAATTAACAACCATGTTCGGAGACATCCCTTTAAGACTTACAATTCTTGAAGATGCAGAAGATTTTGGAATTGAAAAAACGTCTCAAACCGAAATTTATGCACAAATAGAAAGCGATTTAATTGATGCTATTTCAGATTTACAAGACAAATCTGCTACCGATTATTTTAGAGTATCCTCTGGTGCTGCAGAAGCTCTAATGGGAAAAGTATTAGTATTTCAAGAAAAGTATGATGAAGCCATACCGTACTTCGAGAGTGTGATTGCTAATCCATCTCACGATTTAGAAACTAACCCTGAAGATGTTTGGAGTATAAATAATGAATTTGGTATAGAGTCTTTAGTAGAAATAGGATTTATTTCAACATCAGGAAGAGACTGGGGTAATTTAGAATGGGGAGGCCGTAACGAAAGCAACCTACACATTCAACTTATGGGGCCTCGTGGTGATGGTATTTTCGATCTTACTGGAACTAATTTAATTAACGGCTGGGGTTTTAATTTACCAACCGAAAAACTTGCTAATGCCTTTGATACAGCCGGAGACGTAAATAGAAAAGCAGCAACATTGATGACTGAGGAAGAACTTATTGCTGCAGGTGGCTCTGTTGATGCTACAGCTGCTACCGGAGGTGAAATTTGGGATTACGAAGGTTCTATAAGAATAAAATACGCCACTAAAGACGAAGACACAAGTCCTGATGGTGTTAAAGAACTAAACTACAGCACTAATTTTAGATTATTCCGTTATGCCGAAGTATTATTATTAGCAGCCGAAGCTTATAACCAAAATGGACAAGATGCCGAGGCAAGAACAGAATTAAATAAAATTAGAAATAGAGCTGGTTTAGCAGATATTAGTGCAACCTTAGCTGGTGACGATTTATTTGATGCTATAGTAAACGAAAAATTCTTAGAATTAGCACACGAAGGACAACGCTTCTGGGATTTAGTACGTTGGGGAAGAGCCTCAACCGAATTAGCAGGAACTGGTTACACCTCTAAAAACGATTTATTTCCTATTCCAATTAACGAAATAGATAAAAATTCAAAATTAACCGAGGCCGACCAAAACCCTGGTTACTAAACTTATAAAATTTGTTTAGTTTTTAGTTTAATATTAGCAGTATGGAAGTTTTTCATACTGCTATATTATTTTATGTTTCAATGTAAAAATTAAAGTAATGCATAAAATTATCTTTCCTTTTTTATTAATATTTATTGGATGTCAATCAAAAAATAATAACATCACTAATGCTACATTATTTAAAAAATTAACACCACAAGAAACCAACATTACTTTTAGTAATAATTTACAAGAAACCGATTCGTTAAACTATTTTACTTACCCCTCAATTTATATGGGTAGTGGCGTAGCTGTAGGAGATATTAATAACGACGGGTTAGATGATATTTTTTTTACAGGTAACCAAGCAAACAATAAATTATACTTAAATAAAGGTAATTTACAATTTGAGGACATTACCTTAAAAGCCAAAATTTCTGGAGATAATCGTTGGTATACAGGCGTTACTATGGCCGATATTAATAACGATGGCTATTTAGATATTTATTGCGCTGTGGCAGGAAAAGATGGCGTAAAAAACAACCAACTTTTTATAAATAATAAAAATTTAACCTTTACAGAAAAAGCTTCAGAATATAAAATTAACGACTCTGCCAATTCTATACAGGCTACTTTTTTTGATTACGATAATGATGGCGATTTAGATTTATATGTAGCCAATTATCCTATATCTAAAACATCGGTTCCAAACATGATTTATAAAAACCGAATGGATCATGTTACCATGCAAGAATCAGATAAATTATACAGAAACGATGGCCATACATTTACTAATGTTACCCAAGAAGCTGGTGTTAAAAACTACAGTTTCTCTTTAGGCATTTCTGCTTCAGATATTAATAACGATGGTTGGCAAGACTTATATGTATCAAACGATTATAGCATTCCAGACTTTTTATACATTAATAATCATGATGGTACATTTACCGAAGTAATAAAAGACGCCACAAACCAAACGGCCTTTTACGGAATGGGAATTGATGTAGCCGATATAAACAACGATGGTTTATTAGATATTTTTCAAGTGGATATGGATTCTAATAACAACCGCCGCCAAAAAGCAAATATGGCCAGCATGAATCCAAGGCTTTTTTACGAAACTATACTTTATGGTTTTCACTACCAGTACATGCAAAACAATTTACAATTAAACTCTGGGTATTCAGAAAATGGAGTTCCTAAATTTTCTAATATTTCCAGATTATCAGGAACCTCATCAACAGATTGGAGCTGGGGACCTTTAATTGCCGATTTTGATAACGATGGGCTTAAAGACCTTTTTGTTACCAACGGAACAAGACGAGAGGTAAACAATAAAGATTTCTTTAAAAAAATAGGACAGCAAGAATACGACAAGTATTCTCTGTTAGAAAAAACCAAAATGATTCCTTCTGAAAAAATAGACAACTTCATGTTTAAAAATTCAGGAAATTTAAGATTTACTAAAACAAATAAAGCTTGGGGAATAGAACATAAAGGGTTTTCTAACGGCGCTGCTTATGCCGATTTAGATAACGATGGCGATTTAGAGATTATAATTAATAACATTGATGAAGAAGCTTCAATTTTTGAAAACACAAGTAACCAAAACAACTACTTACAAATAAAGTTTAACGGGCAAACTTCAAATAAATTTGGCTTAGGAAATCGTATTTATTTATACAACCAAAATACAACTCAAGTACAAGAACTAACCTTAACTCGTGGGTTTCAATCTTCGGTTTCACCCAAATTACACTTTGGTTTGGGCAATGCTTCAAAAATTGACAGTTTAAAAGTTGTTTGGCATAATGGCAATATTCAAACACTTAAAAATGTAAAGGCAAACCAAGAATTAACTTTAGAGTTTTCAAAAGCTAATTCTTCAGAAGTAAAAAAATCAAATTCTAATGAAAAGTTATTTTCAACTTCAAAAGACATTGTTTTTCATAAACATATTGAAAACGATATAAACGATTTTGACAAACAAGTGCTTTTACCACATAAAATGTCAACTCTTGGTCCAGCTTTAGCCATTGCTGATGTAAATAATGATGGATTGGACGATTATTTTATTGGCGGCTCCTTTGGCTTACCTGCCAGCTTATATTTACAAAACGAAACAGAGTTTGTAAAACAAAACATTCCAGATGTTGAAAAAGACAAATTATCTGAAGATTTAGGAGCACTCTTTTTTGATGCCGATAATGATGGTGACTTAGATTTATACGTAGTTAGTGGTGGTTACGAATATGCCGAAAACTCAAACCTATTACAAGACAGAATATACACTAATAATGGCAAAGGCAACTTTACCAAAAACACAAATGCTTTGCCTAAATTTAACTCCAGTGGTTCTAAAGTTTTAGAGTTAGATTACAACAAAGATGGCAAAAAAGACGTATTGGTTTTAGGCAGACAAGTTTCAGGAAAATACCCAACACCAACATCTAGTTACTTATTAAAAAATGTATCTGAAAACTCAATGATTAAGTTTGAAAATGAAACTGAACAAGTTGCCCCATTTTTTAAAGATTTAGGTATGGCTACAAACGCCATAATTACAGATTTTAATAACGATTCTTGGGACGATATAATTATTGTGGGCGAATGGATGCCAATTAAAATTTTTATGAATTCTGAAGGTATTTTTAAAGATGTGTCTGAAAATTATGGTTTAAATGCGAACTCCACTGGTTGGTGGTGGAGCATTAACCAAGGTGATTTTGATGGCGATGGCGATATAGATTATATTGTTGGCAACAACGGTTTAAACTATAAATACAAAGCTACTGAAGATGAAACATTCGATATTTATGCAAATGATTTTGATAACAATAAAAAACAAGACATTGTTTTAAGCTACTACAATGACGGTGAACAATATCCGCTTAGAGGTAGACAATGCTCGTCTGAACAAATCCCAGGAATTAAGCAAAAGTTTAAAAATTACGATGAATTTTCGCAAGCCAAACTTATTGATGTTTACGGAAAAAAGAACTTAGAAAACGCTTTACACTACCAAGTAAAATCGTTTGCTAGTATTTATTTAGAAAATAAAGACGGCAAATTTATTACACACGAATTACCTATTGAAGCTCAATTTTCTAGCATAAACAGCATCTTGGTTAATGATTATGATAACGATGGAAATTTAGACGCACTCATAGCTGGAAACCTTTATAATTCAGAAGTAGAAACCCCTAGAAACGATGCCAGTTTTGGTTTGTTTTTAAAAGGCAATGGAAAAGGGAAATTTAAAAGCATTCCTGTTTCAGAAAGCGGATTTTATGTAAGTGGCGATGTTAAAGATTTAAAAGAAATTAGTATTAATAGCAAAAAACATATTCTTGCCGCAAAAAACAACGATTACTTACAATCTATTGAGGTTTTAAAAAATTAAAGAAAAAATAAAAATAGTTACAAAACCTACTAAAGCCATAATCGTTATCATCATGGTCCAGCTTTTAAACGTCTGCATTTCATTTAAGCCAAGATATTTACTTACTAACCAAAAACCACTATCGTTTACATGAGAAAAAATTGAAGCTCCTGATGCAATAGCCAAAACTAACAAAGCTTTATCAATCTCAGAAACTGTAGCTGCTAATAATGGCGATACTATTCCTGCTGCGGTAATCATAGCAACCGTTGCAGACCCTTGTAACACACGAACTACCACAGCTGCTAAAAACGCAAAAAACAAAACGCTAATGCCTTTATTGGCAAAATAAACCGCTAACATTTCTCCTGTTCCTGTATTTACAAGCATTTGTTTAAATACACCACCAGCGCCAGTTAACAAAATAATAATTCCGGCAGCCTCCATAGATTTTGTACTAAGTTTTAGTAAAACCTCTTTTTTTGCTCCTCGTTTTATGCCTAATAAATACCACGCAATAAGATTCGCTAATATTAAAGCTGTAAAAGGATGCCCAAGCATTTTTAACCATAACTTTAAATTACTTGAAATAGCATTATTAGAAAACAACGGACTATTTAAAACTGTATTACCAACAATTAGCACAATAGGAATACCAATAATTGCTAAAATTAAACCAACTGCTGGGTATTTCTCGTTTTCGTTTTTAATAAGACTAACCTCTGGCGCAGCAACATAAATTTTCTTTGAAATATATTTTGCAAAAATTGGCCCGCTAATTATTGCCGTTGGTATGCCCGTTACAAACCCGAATAATATTACCCATCCTAAATCGGCTTTCAAAATATCTGCAACCGCAACTGGCCCAGGAGTTGGCGGGATATAGGCGTGTGTAATTGCTAAACCAGCCAATAAAGGAATAGCATAAAGTAATATCGATTTTTTAGTTTTTCGTTGTAACGAATAAATTAACGGAACAAGAATAATAAACGCCACATCAAAAAAAACAGGAATAGCAATAAAAAAACCTGTAATTACCAACGCCCATGATGCATTTTTTTCTCCAAATTTTTTCAAAAGAAAGTTGGCTAAAGCTTCTGCACCACCAGAATACTCTAAAATAGAACCAAATATAGCTCCTAACCCAACAACCATGGCTACAAAACCCAAAGTACTAGCCATGCCTTCTTGCATAGTTTTTGTAATGTCTGTAGGATTCATACCTGCTACAATACCCACAACAATACTAGCTACGAGTAAAGCTATAAAGGCTTGAATTTTTAACCGTAGAATTAAAAACAATAAAATAGCAATGCCTGCAAATACAGCTAGAATGAGATTATAATCTATCATAGCTTAACTACTGTTTTAAGTAAAAAGAACCTTTTAAACCACTAAGCGCATGTTGCCCAATCCAAATATTAAAGTCGCCTGCTTCAGCAGCATTAACTAACTTATGATTCACAAATTTTAAATCTTCAGAAGAAATAGTAAAACTCACTTCTTCAGATTCTCCTGGTTTTAAGTACACATGCTTAAAACGCTTTAACTCTTTAACTGGCCTTGTAATACTACCAACCACATCTTGAATATATAGCTGAACAATATCTTTACTTGGTCTGTCTCCTGTGTTCGTAATAGTTATTTTTACAGTTAAATCTTCATTAAAATTGATAGTATCCTTTGATACGGATAAGTTCTCATATTCAAACTTTGAATAACTTAAACCATAACCAAACGGAAACTGCGGCGTAAAACCGGCATCTAAATAATGAGAATCGTTACCCAACGAACTTTGCCACGCCTGAATAGGAATATCATCTATTCCAACAAACTGGTCTTCACTAGCTGGTCTTCCGGTATTTTTATGATTGTAAAAATACGGCAACTGTCCTGCTGTTTTTGGCCACGACACAGGCAATCTACCTTCAGGTTCTGCCACACCATAAATAATATCGTGTAAAGCAGGACCACCCATAGTTCCTGGATGCCACGCCATAAGAACAGCATCAGTTTTTTCTAAAATATTTGAAATTGAAATTGGTCGTCCTGCCATAATTACTAAAACTAAAGGTTTATCTAGTTTTGATAATTCGTTAACCAATTCCTCTTGAACTCCTGGTAAATCAATATTTGCTCTACTATGTGCTTCACCAGATAAAATAGCCTCCTCACCACCAAAAAACAAAATTACATCGGCTTGTTTTGCTGCTTGAATTGCAGATTTAAATCCTTTTTTAGTTTTATCTCTGCTGTGTGTTAATCCTTTTTCGAATATAAAACTTGAATTTTTTTCTTTAAACACATCTACTGGAGTAACCGTATGCTCTTTTTCGCCATCAAAAGTCCAAGTGCCTAATTGCTCATGTGGTGCATCGGCTAAAGGACCAATAATTGCTACTTTTTTATTTTCATTTAAAGGTAAAATAGCATTGTTATTTTTTAATAAAACGGTACTTTTTATTGCGGCTTTTTTAGCTTCATTTAAATGATTTTCTGCATAAAAATTACCTGTGTGATCTTTATTTCTATATGGATTTTTAAATAATCCTAATCTATATTTTATACGAAGTATATTTTTAACAAACGCATCTAGTTCTGCTACAGGAACCTTTCCTTCATTAATTAATTCTTTTAGATGTTTTTCATAAGATGTACTTGTCATTTCCATATCCATTCCTGCAACAGCCGATAATTCTGCAGCATGTTTATTATTTTTAGCAAAACCATGCGCTATCATTTCTTTAGTTGAATCCCAATCGCTAACCACAAACCCATCGAAACCTAACTCTTCCCTAAGTACTTGTTTTAATAAAAATTCGTTTCCTGAAGCTGGAATACCATTAACCTCATTAAATGAGGTCATTACCGTTGCTGCTCCAGCATTTAAAGCCGCTTCAAAAGGTGGCAAATACACGTTCCTGAGTAGTGGCTCACTCATATTTACTGTATTATAATCTCTACCTCCTATGCCTGCACCATAGCCTATAAAATGTTTAGCACAAGCAGCCATTTTAGTAGAGTCGCTTAAATCTTCACCTTGAAACCCTTCAACATATGCTTTGCCTAAAACACTTGCTAAATAAGGATCTTCACCAGGAGATTCGGCAATTCTTCCCCAACGACTGTCTCTGGAAATATCGAGCATGGGCGCAAATGTCCACCTTATTCCTACTGCCGAAGCTTCGTAAGCTGCAATTTCAGAAGATTTTTTTGCTACCTCAGCATCCCAACTTGCCGCCATACCCAACGGAATTGGAAAAATAGTTTTAAAACCGTGAATAACATCTCTACTAAAAATTAAAGGAATACCATTTGGGCTTTCTTCAACCGCTATTCTTTGAAGCTCGTCCACATAATCTAAATTCATTACGTTTAAAAAAGCTCCTATTTCTCCTTTTCTTACTGCATCTTTTAATGCTGCTGGTAACATTTTTGTTCTGCTGGAAGTACCACGTAAATTAGTTTGACCAATTTTTTCTTCTAAAGTCATTTTAGAAAGTAATTCGCTAATAAATTGGTCTTCTTTAGTATTTTGAGATGTTTTTGTTTTGTTTTCTTCACAAGTAAAAAACATAGCGCACAGCATTATACATAAGATTTTTTTCATGGTAGTATTTAGTTTAGTTATTGGTTTTAAAGAATGAAGACTTTACACCCTTTACCCCAGTAACGACTTTGAATACTGAACCAGCGAGCGGATATTGCTTTTGTTCTTCATCAGTCATATCAACCGATGCCGTGGTTATGTAAAGCACATCCAAATTTTTGCCTCCAAAGGCACAGGATGTTACATTGTGCGCAGGAACTTCTATTGTTTGTAAAACTTCGCCTGTATCTGGGTTGAATCGAATTACCGCATTACCATTCCACATGCCAACCCAAAGCATGTTTTCTTCATCTATGGTCATACCATCTGGAAATCCTAATTTTAAAGGAATAGTTACAACAACCCTTTCGTTTGAAATTTCGCCTGTTTTATTATTGTAATCGTAAGCTTTTATTTCTGAAGTTGGTGTATCTATATAATACATTGTTTTTTTATCTGAAGTCCAAACTATACCATTAGAAATGGTTACGTTTTGTTTCTTTTTAACAGATTTACCTTCAGCATTAATCATATACAAATTAGCTTTTCCTTGTTCTTGCTTAAAATGCATAGAGCCTACCCAAAACCTTCCAAAAGGATCGCATTTACCATCGTTTAACCTACTGCCAACCAACTCTTTTTTTAAGTCAGAAAAAAGGGTGCGCTCACCCGAATTAAGGTTTAAGCGATACACCCCATCCTCTGACGCTATTAATGCTTCAATATCATTAATAGCAACTACACTGCCTATTTTACTTTTAGTATTATATACTTTATTGTTTTTTGTAGTTGGATTGTAAATATTAAACGTTTCAGATTCAATATCTATCCAATACAATTCTTGTGTTTTATAGTTCCAAAAAGCGCCTTCGCCTAATTGAGCTGGTATTTTATATTCTAATTCTGCCTTAAGGTTGTCACTTACAACTATTTCTTTTTTATGTGATCTACAGCCTTGAAAAAGAAAAAAAAGCAAAACAATAATTATATTTTTACTCATAGTGTGTGTACAAATATTAATTGATAGTTACTTTAAGCGCTTTGGAAATATTATTTGAAGCATTACCAACATATATTTGATACTCTCCTGTTTCAAAATCCCAATCTGATTTTGATTCATTATAATATTTTAGCTTTGAAACATCTACAGTTATAGAAACAGATTGTTTTGCTCCTTTTTCTAAATTAACCTTAGCAAAACCTTTCAACTCCTTTAGTGGTCGCTCTATTTTAGATTTTAATTTACCAACGTAAACCTGTATAACTTCTGCGCCAGCAACATCTCCAGTATTTGTAACATCGCAAGTAATGGTGATTTCATCGTTTTGATTATAAGTATTATTATCTGTATTAATATTTTCTATATTGAATGATGTGTAAGACAAGCCATAACCAAATGCATAGCGTGGTGTTATATGTTTTGTATCGTGCCAACGATACCCCACTAAAATTCCTTCTTTATATTCTTGCGTGAATGATGGTTTATTGTTTTTTGAAATGTCGTTTTGAGAATCTTGAATTCCTGGGTAAGATTCGGATCCAAAAAAGTGAGCCGCATTATCTTCTATTTTTACAGGTATTGTAAACGGTAACTTACCAGATGGGTTTACATCTCCGCTAATTACATCTGCAATGGCATAACCCGCCATACTACCCAAATACCAAGACTCTAGCAAGCCTTTTACATTGTTTAACCAGGGCATTTTAATAGCATTTCCTGTAAGTAAAATAAATCCTAAATTTTTATTTACTTGAGCTATTTGGTTAATAAGTTCTTCTTGACCAAATGGCAAATTATATTGTTGCCTATCATCGCCCTCGCAATCTTGTAAATGACTTTTATTTAAACCCCCAACAAATAATACAATATCTGCTTTTTTGGCGAGCTTAATGGCTTCAACCTTTAATGAGTCTTGATTTAAAGTTGGCGGATGCACTACATCGTACTCCGAACGCCCTGTTTCATAACCCATTGTATGCAAAACGGTAGCGTTTTTATAACGCGTTTTAATACCTTCTAATGGAGATATTTCGAATTTAGGTTTTAATTCTGATGAGCCTCCGCCTGCAGTCATAGATCGTGTGGCATTTTCTCCAATTACTGCAATGGTTAATCCTGTTTTATCTTTTATAGGAAAGAAATTATCTTCATTTTTAAGTAGCACTATTCCTTCTGTAGCTACTTTTCGAGCTATTTCATGATGCTCTTTATTATTTGCTTTTCCTAATGGTCTGTTTTTACTTAAATTGGTTCTGTACCTTAATCTTAATACGCGTTTAACTTTATCGTTTAAAACCGCTTCTGACAACTCTCCACTTTTAAGTTTTTCAAGAAAAGGATCGGCTAAAAAGTATTTGGAATAATGGTTTTCTGTTGTAAAACCTAAACCATCTGTTCCCGTTCCCATTTCAATATCTAATCCATTATTAGCTGCTTCAATTGTGCTGTGTGCAGAACTCCAATCGCTAATTACTACACCATCATATTTCCAATCTCCTTTTAAAATTTGGTTAGTTAATAGCTCGTGATGTGTAGTGTATTGCCCTCGAAATTTATTATAAGCTCCCATTATAGCCCAAACATTGGCCTCTTGAACAGCTGCTTTAAATGCTGGTAGATAAATTTCGTGTAAAGCTCTATCGTTAACCTCAACATTAACAACATCGCGCCAATGCTCTTGATTGTTTAAAGCATAATGTTTAACACAAGCTGCAACCCCATTTTTTTGAACACCTTTTATGTAAGGCACCACTAATGTTGAGGCTAAAAATGGATCTTCGCCTAAATATTCAAAATTTCTACCATTAAATGGTGTTCTGTAAATATTAACTCCAGGACCTAAAAGCACATCTTTTTTTCTGTACCTAGCCTCTTCACCTAAATTAAATCCGTATTCGCCAGCTAATTCTGGGTTAAAAGTTGCCGCCAAACAGGTTAATGCCGGAAATGCGGTAATTGAATCGTTCGTCCAACCTGCGTAATCCCACGAATCCCAACTTATTTCGGCTCTAACACCATGCGGACCGTCGGACATCCAAATTTCGGGTATTCCTAAACGCTCTACTCCTTTTGTACTAAATTTAGATTGGGCGTGGCATAAATCTACTTTTTCCTGCAAGGTTAAAAGTGGTAAAATACTATCTATTTTTGCTTCAATATTCTGTGTTGGTTCTTCTATTTTATTTTTTGGCTTTGTGTTACAAGATGCCAATAAAACGATGCCACATAGTATACTAATGTACTTGAGTTTAAATTTCATAAAGAATAATTTGTTTAAGAAAATAAGCTTTCCTTTAATTCAGTTGGTTAAAGTGATATAAAACTATTCAGAATTAAAAAATATCTTTAAAACAAATACAGCGCTTAATAAAACATTTGTTGCATAAGGCATATTTAGCGAGTTGCCATAAATTATGCTATGTATAAATTAACATATATGTGTACTAAAAGTGTTGCACATTACTGAACTAACAAGATTATTAGATGTTTTTAACATGACTAGTATTAACAGAAAACCAATAAAAAAACCCTAGCTATTTACTAAGGTTTTCTTTTTTTTAACAGATTTTATTGAAGCAACAAATTATCTGCGTAGCTATTAAAAAGTAATAAGTTTATTCTCCCAAAATATATTCTACACCAGACATGGCGTGAATTTTTGTAGTATCGAAAATAGGAACGCTTAAATCCTCTTTAAAAATCATTAAAGGGAACTCTGTACATCCTAGAATTACACCTTCGGCTCCTTTATCGATTAAACCGTTAAGAACGCTTATAACATAAGCTTTAGATTCTTCTTTAATCTCACCATAAGTGAGTTCTTCTATAATTATTCGGTGTAATTCGTTAATAACACTTTCGGATTCTGGTACTAAAACATCTAAACCATTTTCCTTTAATCTTTGGCTTATAAATGTTTCTTGCATGCTATATTTAGTACCTATAAAACATACTTTTTTTATGCCTTTTTTTTGAATGGCCTGCGCGGTAACATCGGCTATATGAATCACTTTAAAATCTAACTGTTCCTGAACTTGATTGTATACTTTATGCGGAGTATTTGCACAAAACATAACAGCTTCGGCACCAGCATTACGTAAACTTTTAGCGCCTTGGGTTAACATATGCGCTATAGAATCCCATTTATTTTCTATTTGAAAACGATGTACCTCAGCTTGGTTAAGTGTGTAAACTAGCAAAGGCGGATTGGTGTTATTACCAAAATGGTCGTTTACAGATTGGTTAATAGCACTGTAATATTCTATTGTAGAATGCCATGATGTACCACCAATTAAACCTAATGTTTTCATTTTATTTTTATATTGATTTTTTTGAGCATTTATTGAACTTACAAATAACGCTACATTTATAAACAAAAGCACAGAAACACATTTTTTAAACATAAAAAAGCTTGTATTAAAAAGTAAATCCCTCTTTTATTTTATTTGAAAGTTGTTTTATTAAAACTTCCTGTTCTGGGTTATTTACAATATTATAATTTTCTTGAGTATCGTTTTCATGATCGAAAAGCTCTCTCGCAATAAGTTGTTCTGGTACATTTTTATTTTTATTCCATGTGTACCATTCCACATATCTATACCTGTCTGTTCTAACTGTATAACCCATTCGTTCTTGCTTACGAGCTTCTGGAGGCCCATACCTTCCTAATAAAAACTGACTATAAGCAGCATCTTTTATTGTAGCCTCAGAATCCTCTAAAACAGGTTTTAAACTTAAACCTTGAAGGTGTTCTGGCACGTTAAAACCTGCCATATCGCATAGCGTTGGGTAAACATCTACAAACTCTGTTAACGCATGACTTGTTTTTCCTTTTGACTTTACACCGTTTCCGCTAATAATTAAAGGCACTCGCGTATCTATTTCATAATTGGTTTGCTTACCCCAACCATTATGTTCGCCTAATTTCCATCCATGATCGCCCCAAAGTACAACTATTGTGTTTTCTGCTAAACCTAATTGATTAAGCTCATTTAACAACCTGCCCACTTGAGCATCAATATAGCTAACGCAGGCATAATATGCATGTATTAATTCGCGTTGTTTATCTTCATCCCAAGGGGCCTCGTTAGGTTTTGGTAAATTATTTTTAGCATCTACATAACCACGTAATTCGGCATCGCCATGAATCGAAAACTCTGGACTATCTTTTGGTGTGTATTGATTGTTTGCTAACGGAATTTTATCTCTATTATATAAATCCCAATATTTTTTTGGCGCATTAAATGGTAAATGCGGTTTATAAAATCCAACAGATAAAAAGAATGGTGTTTTACTGTTTTTTAAAGCCTTTAATTTTTTAATAGCCAGGGTTGTTTGTGCACCATCGTAATAGGCATCGTCTTCGGAAATTCCCATTTCGCTAGATCGTGTTTTAGAATAAATAAAACCGTATTTATCGAACTTTGCTTTACCACTTTTTAAACGTTTTAATTCTAGTTCTTTTTGCTCAACAATATTATCGTGATTTACATAAACGGCATCCGGATCAAAAGGAAATCCGTCTACATGCAAATACTCGTTCCATGCTATTGAATCTTGAAGTGTATTATGAAACGTTTTTCCTAAACCTACGGTATAATAACCATTGTTTTTAAAAAACTGAGGTAAAGAGACCACATTAGGTAAATACGTTCTAAAATGGGTACGTAAATCCCAAACTTGAGTAGAATCTGGTCTTAAGCCTGTTAGCAAACTGGTTCTAGAAGGTGTACAAACCGCTTGCTGGCAATACGCATTATTAAAAACAACACCATTTTCTGCAAGCTTGTCTATGTTTGGCGAAATTACCAAATCGTTCCCGTAGCAACCTAATTCTGGCCGTAAATCGTCTATAGGAATAAAAAGAATGTTTGGCTTATTATTTTCCTGAGTAACTTCTACTTTTACATTTTTTTCGCCATTACAAGCAACTAGAATTACCAGAAATTGTACTACAACACTTAGTTTAATTAATTTTAAATTCATTTATTTTTTAAATTTTAGGAACTGCAGAACGCCAACCCTCAGCAAGCTTTACAGATAATTCTTCTACTACTTTTTTATATTCAGGATAATTGGCGACATTAACCGTTTCGGTTGGATCTACATCATGATTATACAGTTCTGTTGCAGCGTAATTTCCTTTTTGTTTGGCTTCATTATCCCAAGCATACCATTCTATGTAATGATAGGTTTTAGTTTGCATAGAATATCCCATGTATTCGTTACCATCTTTTGATACCTTAGCGCGTCTTCGAAATTGTGAAAAAACGGCATCTTTCCATTCTAATTCAGGGTTTTCAAAAAGAGGCGTTAAACTTGTTCCTTGAAAATAATTAGCTTTTTCTACGTTTGAAACGTCGCAAAGTGTTGGAAAAATATCAACAAGTTCGGTAAGTGCTTCAATGCGTTTTCCTTCTTTTTGATGAGCTTGTTTTATTATTAAAGGCACATGAGTATCAATATAAAAATTAGTCATTTTTCCCCATCCGTTATGGTCGCCTAGTTTCCAACCATGGTCGCCCCACAACACAATAATGGTATTTTCGTAAAGTCCGCGTTCTTTTAATCCTTCAATTAATTTCCCTACGCAAGCATCAATAAAACTTACACTTGCGAAATAGCCGCGTTTCAGGGTGTCGGCATAATCTTCTGGTAAAGGTTCATCCTCGGGTCTTCCAATTTTATGTGGATGATTATAAGCACGTAGCTCGTAATTTGAATTTGACACCATAACAGGTGCATTTTCTGGAAGTTTTGGATTTGCCGCTGGAGAAACAGAGCCTTTTGGATATAAATCCCAATACTTTTTTGGCACAACAAATGGTAAATGCGGTCTAAAATAACCTAAGCCAAGAAAAAACGGTTCGCTTTTATCCTTAATTTTATCTATGGTTTGTAATGCTAATTGGGTTTGCATGGCATCGTAATACAATGAATCGGGCGCATCGGCACTTTCAATTGCAGGTCCACGATTCCATCCATCACCATAAATCTTTTTTCCTTTTCGCTTTTCTAACAGTGCTTCTCTATCTCGTTTTTGAATTTCTAAAGCTTCTGCAGAGTAGTAATAGGTTTCTGCATCTCGATTGTTATACAGCTTTGTATTGTATGGGTAAGGCTTTAAATCTGGCTCGTCCCAAGACACAGAATCGGGCATGTAATTATGAAATATTTTCCCAATATTTACCGTGTAATAACCCGCTTTTTTAAAATATTGTGGCATGGTTACGGCGTTAGGGTTTATTTCTCTAAACTTATCGCCTAAATGCCAAACTCTTGTAGAATCTGGACGATATCCTAACATTGTACTGGCTCGTGAAGGCGCACAAACTGCCGACTGGCTATGCGTATTTAGCATAACCATAGACTGTTTTGCTAAAGCATCAATATTTGGTGTTTTAATTTCGGTATTACCATAAACACCTAAATCTGGTCTTAAATCATCAATAGATAAGAAAAGAATATTTGGTTGTTTTTTATGAGCAATACGTTCTTGAATTTCTTCTTTTTTATCATTTTTACAACTCACCAAACTAATTGCAATAACTAGTAATAGCCAATAATTTAAATTATAAAATTGTTTTTGCATAAAACTTTTCATTTATTAAAAACTAATATCCACTACCCAACAGCTCAATCCATTGTGGTGTATACCCAATATTTCGCACGCCATTGGAATGCCCTCTTTTACCTTCAGGAACTGGTAAATCGAACGCATATATATGATTTTTTGGAATATTTAAAGCCTCATAAGTTTCATGAATAGTCTTTGCCTTTGGCTCTGTAGCATGATAAGTCCCATACCATAAATACGACGGTGTTACGCTTTCGTAAAAATACCAATCGGCAATTTTATTTTTTGCTGAATAATCCCAACCTCCAGAGAAATCTATTACTCTAGCTACCTTTTTTGTTTTTGCAATAAAAGCAGCCATACCACCTCCTTGCGACTGACCAGAAACCGCTATTTCGCTCCATTTTGGTTTACCATCTTCTAAATAAGCACTCCAATTTGTATTTTTATCAGTTTCAGCAAGATAAATAAGTAGTTTAGTTAATCGGTTTTCAATAGCATCATAAGATGCATCATTTATAAAATCGAATTTATTTGTACCATAAATTCTTCTTGTTCTAAATTCTTCGGTACATTTACTGTTATTTGCTAAATTTTCACCTTTACAAATTTGAGCAACTGCAGGCCTATTGATATAAGATAAATTAATAACATGATACCCTTGCTGCACAGCAACCTCAAATAATTGCTTAGGTCCTTTTGTAGCAATACCGCCAGTTCCTGGTATAAACAATAATAGTTTTCCTTGTTTTGGTTTAGGATTATACATTATTAAATGCGGCGTATTAGAATTTGTAATTCTAGAATCGGTTTTTGATGGTTCTACATTTAAAATTGTATAACCCTCTTCAAGAGATTGTGCATAAAACTGGTTTGAATTAAATAATACACAAAGAATAATAAGGAGTCGGTTTAGCATAAAATAGTTTTAAGAAATCATGAATATATAACTTATAAGTAAATTACAATTAATTTATAGACAACTAAAACTATATAAAAACAAAAAAGGACCTCAAGTTGAGATCCTTTTTTTCACCAATAAAATTAACTTTAATAAAAAAAGTTAACCACCAAAATTTTTAACTGCTTAGTTTAAAAACTTAGGCTTAATAACTAACATAGCCCAAGCCCAGTTTTGAGTGCTAGAAGCAGCATCTTCTGTAATACCTTTTAAATCGTACATACCGTCTGCAGCAAACATGTGTGAATAACCAGCAACTAAAGCATAACCTTTAAATGCCTTTTTAAATACAATATCTAATTCTGTACCTAATGCCTTCTCGCCATCTGTAATTTCTTGTTCACCACTAAAGTTTAAAGCTTTTACCAGCAAGCTAGAACCTTTTCCTAATTTAAAATTAGCACTAGCATGGATATCTACTAAACCAATTGAGTTAGCATGATTACCTACGTAGAAATAATCCATAAACCCATTAAACTTGTGGTTTGTACCATATAATGGGAAAAATGCACCAGTTTCGCCAGCATCTGCATCATTACCACTAATAACTTCTACACCAGCACCTAAAGTTACTTTATCTGAAGCTTTAAAAGTTGCATCTAAACTTACGTCGAATGCACCTTTTACCGCAACTTCATTTTGTCTGTCACCTGTTTGAATATAAGCGTTTGCAGCCAAACCAAGTTTACCAGCGTTATATTTTAAGTGCGTACCAAGTGTTAATAAACTACTTGTACCATCTCCAGTTACACCATCGTCTTCATATTCTTGAAAACCATTATTCATAAGTAATAAGCTACCTGAAAATTTATCCCAAGCCTTGCTTAAGTGTAACATTTGCATGGTTTTGTAAGAGAAAAATCCTGTTGTGTTATATTCTGTACCAGAAGACACAAACCCTGTAGGGTTATCATAATCTTGATTAAAAGCAAAGGCAAAGTCTAGTTTAAATCCTTCTTTTGCGTATTTAATTAGGGCGGCATCGTGGTTACGGCCTTGTTGTGCCCAATCTAAACCACCAAGTATGCGTTGGTCGTCATAAGATAAAACTTGGCGACCTAATTTAGTAGACCATCCGCCTCCTAATTGTAATTCTGCCCAAGCTTGAAATACTGCAAACGAGTTATTTTCATCATCTGGTAAAATCTGACGATTTTCTCCCCATACCATTACATCTTGTAAACTAATAAATACTTTATATTTTTCAGTTTTGTAGCCAGAATTTAATCTAATTCTTGTTGAAATTCCGTAACCAGGTTCTGCCTCATCTGCGATTAAGCTACCAAAACCATGGCGGTATTCGGTACGTGGCCTAAATTCACCATCTAAGGTAAATTGTGCATTAGCTACTTGCAAGCAACCTAAAAATAATAGTCCTAGAGTTATTATTTGTTTTTTCATTTTTTGATTATTTTACGTTTTGTGTTAGTTTATATTTTTTGTTAGTTTTTTTAATGCTCTAAAAAGTCAATTAAATGTTTGCGATATTTGTAATAATCGTCGTGCTCTAAAACCGCTTTTCGTGTTCTTGGACGTTCAAAATCAATACTTAAAACATCTCCAATTTTTGCACGAGGACCACTAGTCATCATCACCACTCTATCGGCAAGAAAAATAGCCTCATCTACATCGTGCGTAATCATTACGGCAGTAATTTTTTCTTTATTCCAGATTTCAATTAATATATCTTGTAATTCGCCACGAGTTAAAGAGTCTAGCATTCCAAAAGGCTCATCTAAAAGCAATACTTTTGGTTTTATAGCAAATGCTCTGGCAATACCAACACGTTGCTGCATGCCTTGAGAAAGTTCGCTGGCACGTTTATTAAAAGCATCTTCTAAACCTACTTTTTGTAAATAATATTTAGCTATATCGTTGCGCTGTGCTTTGGTAGCATGAGGAAACACTTGGTTTACACCCAAAAGCACGTTTTGTAAGGCCGTCATCCAAGGCATTAAACTTGGCGCTTGGAAAATAACACCACGATCTGGACCCGGACCTTTAATATGGTTTCCTAAAACCGAAATATTACCACCAGAAATTTCGTTTAAACCTGCTATCATGGAAAGCATAGTTGTTTTACCACAACCCGAATGCCCAATTATAGTAACAAACTCTTCCTTTTTAATTTGTAGATTTAAGTTTTCTAGCACCACGTAATCACCTTTTGGTGTTGGGTAAACTTTCTTTAAATCTTTTAAGTCTAGCATCACATCTTCCGAAGGAAAAATAATGCCATTTTCTGTTATATTTTGTGTTTGAGTTATCATAATTTCAAGGTTTTAAAAACGTCCTACAAAGCTTTTTGGTTGTAAATCTGGCAATTCAATAGGTGCATTCGCTTCCGCTTTGCGAGAATCTCCTATATCCATTAAATATTCAATAATGGCGTTTCTGGTTTCTTTAAAATTAGCATTATCGTTAAGCTCGGTTTTATCGCGAGGTCTTTCAATATCAATTTTAAATTCTGGTCCCAAAGTTGCTTTTGGCCCTGGACGTAACGGAATAATGCGATCTGCCATATAAATACCTTCATCTACATCATTTGTAATAAGTAAGGCAGTACGCTTGTTACGGCTCCAAATATTTAAAATTTCGTCTTGTAAATTTCCACGCGTTAAGGCATCAAGCGCACCTAGTGGTTCATCCATAATAATCATTTCTGGATCCATAGCTAAAGCTCTTGCAACCGATACACGCTGGCGCATACCACCCGACAATTCTTTTGGGCGTTTATTTATAGCTGGTGTTAAACTTACCATTTCAATATATTCGGCAACCAACTCTTGTAACTCCTTTTTGCTCTTTTTAGGAAAAGCCTCTTTAACCGCCACATATACATTTTGCCCCACAGTTAACCATGGTAATAAGGAATAATTCTGAAAAATAACACCACGCTCATGGCTAGTACCTTCAACCTTTTGTCCTTTAAAAAGCACCTCGCCCGATGTAGGCGTAATAAGTCCGTTAATTAAGTTTACCAAAGTTGTTTTACCACTTCCAGTAAACCCAACAATAGCCACAAACTCACCTTCTTCTATGGTTAGGTTTATATTCGATAATACTTCTGAAGCATTATCGCCAGTACCATATGTTTTATTTATATTATTTAATTCTAAATATGCCATTTTATTTAAGTTTTGGGTGTTCCCTTCCAGGTCGGGCTTTCGGCTATATCTTTTTTATTGGTTCTGTTGTTTCGCTATCGCTGCACACTAGAACTGACATAAAAAAGGATGCCGCCTCAATCCCTAACACGAGATTTCTACAAAATTTTAAACTTTATTACTAACTATCGGTTTGCAATAAAACCAACAATTAAATTGCGTCTGTTTTATCGAAAGACACCGTGTTTTGTATAAACAACATTAATCGATCTAACAAGAAACCTATAATACCAATAACAAACATGGCAACTATAATTTTGGCGTTAGAATCGTTAGCTCCATTTTGAAACTCTTCCCAAACAAATAAACCTAAACCAGGACTTTGTGCTAATAACTCAATAGCAATTAAAACCATCCACGCTACAGATAATGTAATTTTTAAACCTGTAAAAATTAATGGTAACGACGATGGTAAAACCACTTTAAATACTTTTTGAAAAGGTCCTAATTTTAAAACCTTTGCAACATTTATATAATCTTTATCTACCGTAGACACTCCCATTGCTGTATTTACTAAAGTGGCCCACATAGAACACAACCCAACACTAATAAACGAAATGGTAAACGAGCTATCTTCGCTAGAATCTATAAGTAAAGTTTTAACAATCATGAACACTAATAAATACCAAACTACTGGAGATACAGGCTTAAATATTTGAATAAACCAGTTAAAAGCACTTTTTAACGTTGGGCTTAAACCTATAAATATTCCTAAAGGCACTGCAATTAATAAGGCTAAAAAGAAACCGGCAAATACCGTTTTTAAACTTCTAAAAATTTGATCTACAAACGATGGTCTTCCTGTATAAACTATAGGATCTTTACCTGCTGCAACACGTTTTTCATTTAATGCTGCTGTTTTTTCTTTAAATGCTAATTTATCTGCTCTAATTAAAAAGTGATCATCTAAAAGCGATTTGTAAGATGCCCAAACCTGTGAAGGTGATGGTAAAGTATTTGGCTGGCAACTAATATCTCCAGAAGCTATACATGCTTTTAAAGCATCTGCTGCTGCCTGACCTTGTTCGGTTAAAGCTTTTTCAATTTTAAACTCGGCTTCCTTGTTGTATAACGCTTTTGCTCCTAAATGCCATATTCCTATAAATAAAAATATAGATAAAATTGGAACAATAAATTTCCTTAAAATCTTTAAATAGTCTTGTTTTCCTAAATTTCCGGAAAATAAATCTTTAAGGGTAGATATAAAACCTAATCCCATAAACTTAGATATTTTATTTAATGTTAAACTTTGACTCATGATTACTAATTTTATTGGTTTGTGTTTAAGTATAAATATTAAAGATTAAGTGACTATTATAGTTTGTAATTCCTGAAATATTGGAGATAATCCTCATCAGGAATAACAAACCAATAAAACCACTTTACTTTTTTACAGCTTATTGCACTGCTTTATCTTTATTTCCTATTGAGAAACTGTTTATATATGCTATTGGATCTTTAGCATCATATGTTTTACCATCTATAAAATCTGTTGTTGCTGGCTTATAACCATCTGTTGTTGGCACATCGCTAGCAGGAATATGTCCTTCTTCAACTAAAAGATCTGCTGCTTTTTTCCAAATATCTGGTCTGTAAATATCTTTAATAGTTTCTGCATACCATTCTGCTGGTTTTGCTTCTGGAATTTGTCCCCAACGTCTCATTTGAGTTAAGAACCAAATACCATCTGAATAGAATGGATATGTTGCATTGTATTTGTAGAATACATTAAAGTCTGGCATTTCGCGCTTATCACCTTTTTCAAACTCGAAAGTACCTGTCATAGAGTTTGCTAATACCGCTTCGTCTGCACCTACGTATTGAGACATTGATAATATTTTTACGGCTTCAGCTCTGTTTCCTGGCTCGTCTAACCACTTTCCAGCACGAATTAATGCTTTAGTTACCGCAATTGCAGTGTTAGGATTTTCTTCAACAAACTTTTTTGTCATTACAAACACCTTTTCTGGATTATTTTTCCAGATATCGTAGTTTGTAGTTACAGGAACTCCAATACCTTTAAATACTGCTTGTTGATTCCATGGCTCACCTACACAATATCCGTAAATTGTTCCTGCCTCTAAAGTTGCTGGCATTTGTGGTGGTGGTGTTACAGAAAGTAAAACTTCGGCATCAATTTGCCCTTGTACATTTTCAGCAGTATACATTCCTGGGTGAATTCCAGCAGCAGCTAACCAATAACGAATTTCGTAGTTGTGTGTGGAAACTGGGAATACCATACCCATTTTAAATGCTTTACCTGAATTTTTATAATCAGCAATTACTGGCTTTAAAGCTTCAGCTTTTATTGGGTGTACTGGTTTTCCATCTTCTCCTGTTGGCACATTTGGCTTCATTTTGCTCCAAACATCGTTAGATACAGTAATACCATTTCCATTTAAATCCATTGAAAATGGTGTAACTAAATCTGCTTGACGACCAAAACCTGCACCAGCAGCAATTGGCTGTCCTGCTAACATATGCGAACCATCTAATTGTCCATCAATTACACGATCTAATACATTTTTCCAGTTAGATTGCGCTTCAACAGAAACAAATAAACCTTCATCTTCAAAAAATCCTTTTTCTTTAGCAATGGCTAAAGGCGCCATATCTGTTAATTTAATAAAACCGAATGTTAATTGTGGTTTTTCAATTTCTAAGGTCTTGGTTTTAGATGTTTCGGCTACAGCCGCCACCTCTTCAGTCTTCTTTTTAGAATCTTTGCCTCCACAAGCAAACATAACTAAGGAAAGTGCTGCAAGACTTGTTAATTTAATTAATTGTGATTTCATTTTATTTTAGCTTTATGTTTCTAAGTACAAATACTTATTTTTAACAAAGATATACGTAGAATTATAAACTACGTATGCATTTAACCATGAATTGATAGCTTTTTGAACAGTTAATAACCTGCTAAAAAACAGTTTTTTACTCAAAAATACCTTATAATCAATTATTTAACAAACAAAGCACACAAGCACAAACACCTGAGCACATACGTAAAACCAAGAAATAACCGTACTTATTTTTAAGCACAACACTACGTAGTAATAAAATTTCAGAAAAGAGAAAGTGCAAATGATTTAAAATAACAAAACCTTAAAACATCTATAATAATGAATTTTGATTGTTATTTTTTCTTCAACCATTCTTCTTGAGAAAGTGCCGTGTATTTTTTATCCATTCCGTAAGGATCTTTATCTCCTTTTAAATAGTTACTAATCGATTTTAAAGAAAATGTATCCTTCATTTGTGTTGGCACTTCGTATCTATGATTTCCATGAAAATCATGACATTGGATACATGTTTCCCATTTTTCTTGAGAAATTAAATCTTTATGAGA
Source organism: Neotamlana laminarinivorans (assembly GCF_020523925.1). Taxonomy (GTDB): domain Bacteria; phylum Bacteroidota; class Bacteroidia; order Flavobacteriales; family Flavobacteriaceae; genus Neotamlana; species Neotamlana laminarinivorans. Next base: position 166,929 of record NZ_JAJAPW010000002.1, read on the forward strand.
TATATCCAACGGATCGCTTTCAACAGACAAATCTTGATGACAATTCATGCAATAATCAATTTTACCAAGAGTAACACGCTCCCCATGATGCTCTGAATGACACGTTACACAAGTAGTTGCATCAATATTTTTAATAGCATCACTAAATCGCGGTTCTGAAAATCGATAAATAGGATGCCTGTCGTTTGGCCTATCATGACATTCTAAACAATTATTCGCAGTTACATCCTGTGTTCCAAAATCTACACCTTCTTCTCTAAAACCAAAAGCATGAGATGTATTTGACTGTACTTGCTGAATTAAATTACCTTTAGCATCTGCATGACAAGCAAAACACGAAAGCTCTTCATGTCCTGTATTCATGGGACCAACAGAAACATACTCCTCATTAGATTCCAAGGAAAGCAAAACGAATACTAAAGCCCCAACAACTAAACCTATTATCCCACCTATAACTTGCCTTGTTCTTAATGGACTTATACTAAACATGAACTATATTTTTTTTTAAAATTCTATAACAACTTTTTCACTTACCGGATATGAAACACAGGTTAAAATATTTCCTGCAGAAACCTCTTCGTGAGGCATTATATGGCCATCTATCATTTTTACCTCACCCTCAAGACATTTTGCCTTACATGAAGAACACATACCCGACCTACATGAATAAGGTATTACCACATTATCAGACAATGCCTGCTGAAGTATTGATTTATCGCCTCTTACCGACAAATTATATTCTTCCCCTTTTAGTTTTAAAACCACTTCGCTAAGTAAATTTTTGCCAGTTAATTTAACTTTTGGAGCTTTAAATACTTCAAGTTTAATTTGCTCTCGAGTAATTCCATTTTCTTTCAAAATTTCTTTTACCTTTTCCATATAACCATTAGGACCGCAAATCATGTATTGATGATTATTAAAACCTAAATTATACTTAGCAAAAATATTTTTTAGTAAAGTGTTTGTTATTTGCCCTTGACTGTAGTTTCCAGAACAAGATTCACAGTTAGATAAAACATGCTCTACATTAAACCTCTTAGGATTCAAAGCTATTAACTGTTTTATTTCTTGATGAAAAATAATAGATTTAGCATTTTGATTGGCATAAATCAATAATATATTAGATCCCTCTTCTTCTGTTAAAATAGATTTTATTATTGAAAATATGGGAGTTATACCACTACCTCCAGCAAATAACACATATTGTTCATTTTTACTTTTTTCTGGAATAACACAAAAACTACCCGCAGGATTATCTACACTTAACTTATCTCCAACTTTTAAGTAATCGTGTACGTAGTTAGACACTAAACCACCTTGAACACGCTTTATTGTAATTTTTAAATCTTTATCTGTATATGGGTTGCTACAAAACGAATAAGCTCTTTTATGAATTTCTCCTTTTATGAGAACATGTAATGTTAAAAACTGCCCTGGCTTATAACTTAACTTTTTAAAAAAATTACCGTTTTTAAAAGATATAGTTAATGCTTCGGGAGTTTCTTCAATGAGTTCTTTTACTACTAATTTCATTTTAAAGCTTATTTATAATAAAACACCATTGTAATATGAAACACCATGAGTATGGCTATTATTAAAGAAAGTGCAACATGCGCAATCATCCAGCCTTTAAAATAAATTTCTCCACTTTTCTTAACTACATCTAAATTAAAATACCCCAGAACGGTATTAGCAAGAAAAATATACGACAACAAAAGCAAATACCCATAACCCAATCCTATGCTGTGGATATAGAACAATAACGGACTAATTGCACCAAGCCACTTATGAATTTCTTGCATATTAACTGCAAACTTCTTTAATGTTTTAACTGTCCTAACCAACGATAACAACCATTGAAACAACACAAAAACAGCAAGAAGTAAACCCGTCCACCTTTTATACATTTCTTGTTGTTGCAATTGAAACAACCATTCCCAATTGAGTTTAAAAAGAAACTGAATAACAAAAGTTAGAAAAAAAATAATTCCTAAAACGCTGGTTTTACTTAATGCCATAAAAACGGATTGTAAAAAATTAACTATTACCGATGTAATTAGAATACTTAATTAAATTATTTTTTATTCAATGAAACTAAGTGCTTCATCGTTTCGTAAGACGATAATTTTTTCACACTATCTAAAAACACCTCTGCAGTTGGCAAATATTTTCCATCTTGGGGCCACTTATTACCAATTTCTGGCTTCTCACTTTCTTTAAAATGCTCAATTTCATCTAAGTATTCCATATAAATATCAACCGTACCTTTTGCATAAGAATTTAAAACCGCTACAGTTTCTTTATAGGTAAGCGAATCTTTAGGGTATTGCCAAGTGGTTGCCCCCATAACATCACCTAGTTTCCAATCAGATTTTGTTGTTTGTGGATGCTCATTATGACATGAAACACAGGCTCCGGCACTAGCCAAATCTGCAAACATAGCCGTGTGCAACTGTTGCGAATCGTCATAAAAAAACTTAGGTTCTTGGTTTTCTTTAATTTCTTCAAACAATTTCGCTTGCTTACCTTCAAATTTATTAGCAGCATTAACAGGATGATCTGACCCCAAATACAACCCCAACGGCACAGGGCTTTTTTTAATACTAGTTGCTACACCACGTAAAAACAATGCTGGCAATGGCCCCGCTTCAACTTTGTCTTTTCGCCAATCTTCATCAAATTTCATACCTTGTAGTTTACCTTTACCAACAATAGCTTTAGTATATAGTGTACGTGTTACATCGTTCTCTTTAGCCACCATTTCTAGAACTTCTTCAACAGAAAAAACATTTTCTTCACCTTGTAATTCTGCTTTTTCTTCAGGAACGCCACCGCATGACACAACTATTAATGAAGCCAATAATGGATATATAAATTTTAGTTTATAAAAAGTTTTCATTGTATTAATTTTAAGTTTATTGTATGTTTTTTAATAAGACGCTTTAATCATAACATCTGCCATAGTACCATAAACAGTAGCCCAAGCTTCTTTCACATCAGTTGTAAAATCATCCCCAAGTCCAGCCTCTAATGTTCCTAATAATGCTGTACCAACAGTATCATAATGACTTTGCTCGACTTTATAACCAACATGACGTTTACCCAAATCTTGTAAAACAGGAATTAACGCATCTAGATTACTTAACCCAGCAACCGCAGCACCCAACATAGTCATTAATTTATTTCCTTGCTGCTTCATAGCTTCACTGCTATTAGGAAATAAAGGTTTTAACTTTGGGTCTAATTCAAAAAGTTTAGTATAAAAAATGTCAGCCGCTGTAGATGCTATAGGTTTTACTTTCTCGAACGAGGTTTGCACAAGTGCTACTGTTTTTTGCTCCATAATATTTTTAAGTTAGTTTAACAATACATAAATTGATTAAGCATAAATACGTATTTATACTTAACAAATTTAAAGCGACTATTTAAAACTAAGTATGAGGAATTATATGCTATTCACCTCTTTTTAAACAAGTAAAAAGCTGTAAAAAAACAGATTATAACATGTGAAAATATTAAACAAAAAGCTATAAAAACAAAAAAAAGCCGCACAACAAAGTACAGCTCCTATTTATGGTTGTTGGTAAAAGTGCGCTAACTATCTAAATAAAAATTATGTTCACTAATTTCATTTTTTAATCCTTGAATATCGTTAATTGCTATTTTTTTTCCACTTGCTGAAATTAATTTTTCTGTTTTTAAAGCAGAAAACACACGAATAACTTGCTCCTCTGTAGTACCTGCATGATCTGCATATTCTTTTCGACTTAAAACAACATCTAAATAACCCTTATTTACTCCGAATTTCCTATGAATATACAACAAAGTATCTATTACTCGTTCCCTAACCGTCATTTGAGAAATAGACTTAACTTTAGATTCACTTCTATTTAATTCATCTGCATAAAACATCATAAAATCGTAAGCTAATTTCGCATTAGACAATAAAGCCTCTTGTAAAACCGATTTTGAAAAATAACATAAAATAGTGTTTTCAATTGCTATGGCACCAATAGAATAGTATTCTTCTGTACCAAACCCCCTGTGACCGATAATTTCACCCTCTTTTGCAAAACGAACTATTTGCTCTTTTCCATTAATACCGGTTCTAAAAACCTTTACCTTCCCTTTTAAAACAAAGAACAAACCATTAACAGGAGCCCCTTCTATAACAAATTGCTGCCCTTTTTTGCAGCGTATATTTCTTTTTAGTAAAGCATCAGAACCTGCTGTTAAAAGCAAATTTTTTTTTATTAAACAATTGTAATTTTCACAGACCTCACAACTTACATCAAAAGCTGCTCTTTTCTTAATAATAGAAGAAGTGTTAGGCATCACAAATATTAACTAAAATTACAAATAACTATTTTTCAATACCAAATATAAGTAATTATACTTAGTTTTTTGTGTTTGTACTTATTTTTATAAAATATGCAAATAAAATGAAGCTTATTTATGAAATTCAAAATTAACATCTATATTAAAAAGCTTTTCACTAAAAAAAACACACAAAACAACCTTTACTATAAAAAAGCGTTATATTTACTAAAACATAACGAAATAAAATGATTACTATAAATGACGCTATTTCAAAAATAAAAGCAAGTATTTCGCCCAGCTTTAAAACAACCATCAAAACTATTGAAAAAGCAAATGGTTATGTTCTAGCAAACAATATAATTTCCCCTATTAACATGCCACCATTTAGACAATCTGCTATGGACGGTTATGCTTTAAACTTACACGATAGCTTAACTTATAAATTAATTGATGAAGTTAAAGCCGGCGACCCACACCAGCCTATTTTAAAACCAGGTGAAGCCGTTAGAATTTTTACTGGCGCAGCTGTTCCAGACACAGCAAATGCTATAATGATGCAAGAGAAAGTTAAAACCAATGGAAAACAAATTACTGTGCAGCATAATATTACTCAAAATTTAAATATTAGACCATTAGGCGAGCAAGTAAAAAAAGGAGACATTGCTTTAAAAAAAGAAACCAAATTAAACCCGGCCGCAATTGGCTATTTAACGTCTTTGGGAATTACCGAAGTTTCAGTAATTAAAAAACCAGACATTGCTATTATTACAACAGGCAACGAACTTGTTGAACCCGGAACACCACTAAAACACGGGCAAATTTACGAGAGCAACTCTAAAATGCTTCAAACCGCTTTATATGGTTTAAAATTTTACAACGTTACGCTTCATAAAGTTGAAGACAATTACGAAAAAACATTACAACTCTTAAATTCAGTAATTAAAACAAACGACTTGGCAATAATTACAGGCGGCATCTCTGTTGGTGATTACGATTTTGTTGGGAAAGCGTTAAAAGAATTAAAAGTTAACGAGATATTTTATAAGGTTAAACAAAAACCTGGAAAACCTTTATTCTTCGGAAAAAAAAACAACACCTCTATTTTTGCATTACCCGGAAATCCGGCAGCAGCATTAAGCTGTTTTTACATTTATGTATACATGGCTTTACAAAAAATGATGAACAGAACCGAAATAGAATTACCTAGAAAACAAGCTATATCAAGTTGTAACTTCACAAAAAAAGGTGATCGTCCACAATTTTTAAAAGCAATATATTCTGAAGGGAAAGTAGAAATTCTTGAAGGTCAAAACTCATCAATGCTTCAAACTTTTGCCCTATCAAATGCTTTAGTTTTTATTCCTGAAGATACGCAAGAAGTAAAAATAAACGACACCGTTGAAACCATTTTACTACCTGTTTAAACCTTAATAATATGAGCTATAAAATTAAAAGTAGAATATGGATTGAAGCAGACAACAATGTGCTTCTTGGCCAAGGTCGCGTACAACTATTAAAAGCCATAGCCAAAACAGGGTCACTCTCGAAAGCTGCTAAATCGCTAAACATTTCATATAAAAAAGCATGGACTCTTTTAGATTCTGTAAACAAATCAGCAAAAAAACCAGTGACAATAAATAGCATTGGCGGCAAAGGTGGTGGCGGTGCAGAGTTAACAGATTACGGCATATCTTTAATTCGAGCCTTTGACGAAATAAACCAAAATTGCTGGGATTTTTTAGACAAACAAATACAAAAAATAGATAGTTTATAAAATGCTTCAAACCGAAAACATATATATTTTCCTAACAATGTTACCAATTGTATCATTTCTATACGCCAGTGTAGGACATGGTGGAGCAAGTGGCTATTTAGCATTAATGGCCTTATTTTCATTTGCTCCAGAAACCATGAAACCCACCGCTTTACTACTTAACTTATTTGTGGCTGGCATATCGTTTTACTATTATTTTAAAGCAGGACATTTTAATAAAAAACTGTTTTTAGCATTCGCTATTACCTCAATTCCTTGTGCATTTTTAGGCGGAACCATTGAAATTGACGCCTCCATATACAAGAAAATATTAGCCATATTACTCATATTTGCTATTTTAAAAATGCTTAATGTTTTTGGCAATAAAAAAGAAAACATAAAACCTTTAAAACTATGGCAAGGACTTATTGTTGGCGGCATAATCGGGTTTTTCTCAGGCTTAATAGGTATTGGAGGCGGCATAATATTAACCCCAGTAATTTTACTATTACATTGGGGTAAAATGAAGGAAGCCGCAGCAGTTTCAGCATTATTTATTTGGGTAAATTCTGCATCTGGATTAATTGGGCAAATTAGTAGCGGTGTTACCATTAAATCCGAATCATTTATACTAATTATTGTTGCTTTAATTGGCGGAACTTTAGGAGGCTATTTTGGCAGTAAAAAATTAAACAACAAAAAGCTACGACACATTTTAGCTTTTGTACTAGTAATTGCCTGTTTTAAATTGATTTTAACTTAAAATGACTAACAAAAACAACATAACAGGCATTGTTTTAGCCGGCGGAAAAAGCTCTAGAATGGGAACCGATAAAGGTTTTTTAAAAATAGATGGTAAACATTTTGTAGAGTATAGCATTGAAGCCCTAAAACCATTAACCACTCAGGTTTTAATAGTTTCTGATAATGTAGATTATAATATTTTTAATTGCGAAAGAATTCCTGATACCATTAAAAATTCTGGTCCGGTATCAGGAATTTATTCAGGTTTAACCGCATCAAAAACCAAGTGGAATTTAATTTTAAGCTGCGATATTCCATTAATTAAAACCGAAATATTACAAAAGCTATTAAATGAAATACCTGATAATTTTGATGCTGTTTTAACCAAAAGCAACAACAAACTTATGCCACTAATTGGGTTATACAAAAAATCGTGTAGTAACACTTTTAAAAACGCATTAGAAAATAATGAAAAACGATTGCAAATGGTTTTAAAATCGCTTAAAACAAAACAAATAGTTTTAAAAAATAACGAACAACAAACCACAACCAACATAAACACACCTAACGAACTTAAAGCTATAAAAAATGCAAATAACTATTAAATATTTCGGGCAAATAGTGGAAGTTACCCATAAAACCGAAGAAACCCTAGAAGTTTCAGGCAATCAAATTGCCGATGTATTAAATACGCTGCAAACAAAATATATAAAATTAAAAGATTTAGGCTTTCAAATTGCTCAAAATCAAGAATTAGTTTCTTTAAACACAAAAATATCTGGAGCCGAAATCGCACTATTACCTCCTTTTGCAGGCGGATAAATAATTTATTTTTTTCGCTTTCGCGGAAGAATAGCAAAACTCAAAAAAGCATATGAAAAGTAAAAACATAAAAAACGTATTTAAAGAAGGCCCTATTTCATCAGAATTCATAGGAAATAGCATTTACAAGCACCAAAGCAAAACAAGTATTGGCGCGCATAATATTTTTCTTGGGCAGGTTCGTGCCGATGTGGTTAATGGTAAAACCGTTTCTGCCATAGAATATACAGCTTACCAAGACATGGCAAACCAAAAGTTTCATGATATTCGAGAAGCAACTTTTAACAAATTCCAGCTCACTTGCATGCATATTTACCACAGTTTAGGCACAGTTAAAGCTGGTGAAATTTGCCTTTTTGTTTTTGTTTCGGCACCACACCGTAAAGTAGTTTTTAAAGCTCTAGAATATGTAGTTGAAGAAATAAAAGCACATGTTCCCGTTTTTGGCAAAGAAATTTTCGAAGACCAATCGCATCAATGGAAAGTTAATAATTGATTTATTATGAAAGAAGCCTTAAAAAAACGTACAAAAATTTTTGCTCATAATTGCATTAAATTGACTGATTATTTACCTAAAACATATTTAGAAAATAAAATCAACTATTTATTGAAATAATCTAGCGAATTGACCTCTACTTTCATTGCTTCAAGAAAAATAGCAAGCAGAAAATAATCAATAAAAATTATACAATACAAAATAATAAAATGGTAGACATCACTCATAAAAACACAACACTTAGAACAGCCATAGCCCAAGCAACCGTTAAGGTTAGCAAACCAGAAACTATAGACGCTATTAAAAACAACACCGTGCCAAAAGGCCATGTATTTGCCATGAGCAAAGCCGCTGGACTTTTAGGTGTTAAACGCACACCAGACATTTTACCAGATTGCCACCCATTACCTATTGAGTTTACTGGCGTTGAATATGAAATTGACGGGTTAAACATTCATATTATTTTTACTGTAAAAACCATTTATAAAACCGGCGTAGAGGTTGAAGCTATGCACGGTGCTAGTGTTGTAGCTTTAAACATGTACGATATGCTAAAACCAATTGATAAAGGCATAGAAATACATGCTATAAAATTATTGAAAAAGAAAGGTGGAAAATCTGATTACAAAAACCGCTTTAAAAAAGATTTAACCGCTGCAGTAATAGTTTGCAGCGACAGTATTTCTGCAGGACAGAAAGAAGATAAAGCAGGAAAAGCCATTATTGAAAAACTAAAATCTTGCGAAGTTAAAATTTCTGAATACGTAATTATTCCAGATGAAGTTGATGCCATTCAAAGTAAATTAAAAATGTATCATGAAAACAATATAGATTTAGTAATTTACACAGGCGGCACTGGCCTTTCGGCTAGAGACGTAACACCAGAAGCTTTACTTCCAATTTTAGACAGGCGAATTCCAGGAATAGAAGAAGCCATTAGAAGTTATGGCCAACAACGCATGCCTTTTGCTATGCTATCTCGAAGCATTGCAGGAACCATTGGAAGCACCTTAGTTTTAGCGCTTCCAGGATCAACCAATGGTGCTAAAGAATCTATGGATGCTATTTTCCCTTCCGTTTTGCATAGTTATGGCGTATTGGCAGGTGCAAGACACGACTAAACAACGTATTTACAAAATTTAACTAGTAGTTAAACTAAGCGAATAAATGAACAAAAATAAAAACATATTAACAGATAAATTTAGCAGGCAACACACTTACCTGCGCATTTCGCTTACCGAAAGGTGTAATTTACGCTGTACGTATTGCATGCCCGAAAACGGTGTACCGTTATCACCAAAAAGCCACTTAATGACCTACGAAGAAATTTACAGCATAGCAAAAACCTTTGTAGATAATGGTATAACCAAAATTAGATTAACTGGAGGCGAACCCCTTGTTAGAAAAGATTTTACGGTTATTTTAAAAAAATTAGCCACACTACCCGTAGAACTTTCTATAACCACCAACGCTGTAATTATTGATAGATTTATTGATGATTTAAAAACCTATGGTGTTAAAAACATTAATGTTAGTTTAGATTCACTCAACAAAGAAAAGTTTACACATATAACGCGCCGAAACAATTTCGATAAAGTTTATAACAACATTTTAAAACTTATAAACGAAGGCTTTAATATTAAACTTAATGCGGTTTTAATGAAAGACTTTAATGAAGATGAAATAGTAGATTTTATAAAATTCACTAAAAACCTACCTATTTCGGTTCGATTTATTGAGTTTATGCCTTTTGATGGCAATAAATGGGATAAAAGTAAAATGATATCTTATGCTGAAGTTATGCAATATGCCGAGGCAGAATTTACACAAAATGATATTTTAAGATTACAAGATGCGCCAAACGACACCTCTAAAAACTATAAAATTAATGGTTACAAAGGAAGTTTCGCCATAATAAGTTCTGTTACCAATCCGTTTTGTGATTCATGTAACCGACTTAGATTAACTGCAAACGGCCAATTAAAAAATTGTTTATTTTCCGCTGAAGAATCAGATTTACTAACAACACTTCGCCAAGGAAACTCCATAGAACCTGTTATTAAAAAAGCCATAGAAGCCAAGTTTAAAATACGTGGCGGTATGGACACATTAAAAAAGCTAGAAAAACCTCAGCTTCATACCAAAAACAGAAGCATGATAACTATTGGTGGATAGCAAAAGCCAGTTTAAGAATTTTTTTAAAAATTAAACAAGAGAATGCCTCTCACTACTTCTTAAGTTTTAACTAACTAAAAACCTCAAACCGACAAATTGCAATCCTTTCTTCAACCAAAAATTAAACTTTATTTATTAAAACTTTTTTATCGAAACTAGACTTTGGTGCCTCACACAACGAACATTTATATGTTTCCGGTAAGGCTTCAAAACTAGTGTTTGGCAGAATATTTTGCGTAATATCGCCATATAACTTATTGTAAACTGTTAAACATTCAGTACATTGATAAACTTCTTCCTCTAAAGTTTCAGAAATAACTAATTCGGCTTCTGATTCAGAGCTTTCATTTCCTAAATTTTCAAAATACAGCTTACTTAATTCCATTAATAACCCAGGAAGCTCAACCATATCCACATCTTGAACATGCACTATATATTCTCTTGTATTGGGATCGAAATTTTTAGCGTAAAGTAAATTATAAGTATCTCTAATTATAAAATCTCCAACAGCTTCTGGTGCTTTATTTTTTTCAATAACTATAGAGGTAAAGTTATAAGTAGTACTATCAAAATTGGTTATACCAAAAGTTAAACCATAAGTACTAATATCATTTTGATCGAAATTAGTTACTAAGTATTTTTTTAAGTTTAAAGCATCTTTATCATTTACCGGAATATGCCAATTCATTTCTAACATAGAATGGCGTACATTTATACCAAACTTACCTAAAAATTTCTCCCATTGTAATTTAAACTCTGTCGGAATTCCTTTTACTATAAAGCTTTTCCATGGAGTAATAGATATTTTTCCAATTTTATTTTCTGCACAAATTTCACAAAGTGACTTTAAAAATTTAATATCGTAGCGGTTGTTGCGCCAATACAAACCCAACCAATATTTATCACCAATTCGGTTCATGCCTTCATAATAAGGAAAAGGGTAAAATGGCACTTCAAGTGGCTTATCTACAGTTCTATTATTTGTATCTACTGCATCACTAACAAGCTGAAAAATTGTTTCCACATTTTCAGGGTCTTCTTTAAGCACTTGCTCAATCGCTATTTCTATTTTATCCATATCCCAACTGTATATAAGCGCTGGGTACATTTGTGTTTTTTTCCACCCTGGTAAACGAATGTATAGATACCAATAATCTTGATGATGAGATGCCACAAAATTAATATTACCAGTAAACAAAGGCACTAAGCGCTGTTTAGGATCGGCAACATTTACACGTAACTTTAAATCGTGCTTAAACTGCTCTATAATGTACAAATACCTATCACTAGTTAACCATGACGTACTTGGTAATATATCTGCAGAAACATATGAAGACGATAAATTCTCTACACTATCACGTTTTGGCTTAACAAAGGTAATTTTATCAAATTTGCTAAATTTACTTTCGTCTATTTCTTCGGGAAAAATAATATCTTGTCTCGAGCCAAATGAAATAGCATCTAACCCAAGATATTCTGCAGCTTCGCAAATATATTTTAACTCTCCTGGCGACAGTACACCACCATTAATTCGTAATCTGTATGGCTCTATCATTACGCTAAAACTTTAAAGTTATTTAGAATTTCTCTTACTTCGGTTTTACAACTACCACAACCTAAACCAGCTCCTGTAGAGTTACATAATTCTGTAAAATCTGCACAACCACCACGAATAGCTTCTTGAATGTTACCCACCCCCACTTGACTACAAGAGCATACTAACTCACCTTTTACAGGTTCTGTATTTGATGCGCCACGAAGCAAAGTATCTCGTTTTTCGGCCATTTCAATCTTACTTTCAATCATCGATTTAAATTCGGCAAACTCATTTTTATCACCCATTAAAACTGCACCAATTAGTAGATCGTTTTTAACTATACATTTTTTATAATAGCGCTTTTTTATATCTGTAAAAATTATTTCTTCGTAGCTATCATCATTTTCGGGCACTTTAATCTCTCCTATGCTACATAAGTTTAAATCGTTAAATTTTAAAATATTCATGAGCACAGAACCGTTGTAAGACGATCCTAAATCGCCTGCAATAAAATTAGCTAAAATATTAGCTTGCTCTTCTGCTGCCGAAGTTATCCCGAAAAGCTGATTGTTATATTCTGCAATTTCACCAATAGCAAAAATATCTGGATTAGAAGATTGTAAATGCTGATTTACTTTAACACCTCTTCCGCACAAAATACCATTTTCTCTAGCAATTTCAACATTTGGAATGGTACCAATAGCATAAACAATAGCATTTGCTGTTAAAAATTTACCACTTTTTAAGGTAATATTTAATTCTCCTGTATCTTCATCATCAAAAACCGTACTTACCTCATTATCAAAATAAACCTGTATGCCACGTTCCTGCACATCTAATGACAATAATTTGCTTGAAATACTATCTAACTGGCGCTCCATTAATCTTGAGGCCCGTTGAATAATAGTGATTTTAGCGTTTTTATGTTTCATTGCCGCTGCAAGCTCTAAACCAAGCAAACCTCCGCCAACAATTACCACGTGTTGTTCTTCTGGTGGTAAGCCTGTAGCCTCTAAATAAGCTTTAAAATCATCTGCATCTTTTTTATTACGCATAGTAAATCGCCCTGGCAAATCTATTTGAACATCACGAGGCACAAAGGCACGACTACCTGTTGCTAAAATAAGTTTATCAAAATTATGCTTCTCTTTATTACTATCTATTACGTATTTTTCTTTCTGGTTTATTTCGATTATAAACATTTCAGGATGCACGTTAATATCTAATTTAGAAAGTTCTAATTTCTTGATTTTAAGCAATTGTTCCCAACTTAATTCATCGGTTACATATTCTGGAAGCAACACACGATTGTAAAATAAATTAGGCTCTTTTGAAAACACATGAATATCGTCTACTTCATTTAATTCACGATAATTTTGCACAAACCTAAATGCAGCAGCTCCAGCTCCAACAATTATAATTTTATCTTTTGGCTTTTTATATTTTACAACTTTAACACGAGTGTACTTAAAATCAGGTTCTTTTGAAACTGGATCTATAACCGTATGCGTTAAATTATTAGCTCGATTTAAAGTGTTTTGCAATTGTTTACCCCAATGCATAGGCAGAAAAACCACACCTTTTGCTATATTTTTAGTAACCTTTGCTCTTACACGAACCTCTCCATTTTCGCTGGTTATTTGAGTAATATCACCGTCTTTTATATTATTTAAATATGCATCGACAGGGTTAATTTCCAAAACTGGTTTTGGGTAATGTGTTTTTAATCGTGCTACCTTGCCGGTTTTAGTCATGGTATGCCATTGGTCGCGCACACGACCAGTAGTAAGCACTAAAGGAAAATTATCGTTTGGCTTTACTGCCGTATTTTCTATTGATGAAGGCATATTAAAAATTGCCTTTTTTGATGGTGTATAAAACACCTTATCTTCAAACAAACGTGGTGTTCCTGGATGTCTATATTCTGGAACTGGCCATTGAAAAGTACCTTCAGTTTTTAAACGATCGTAATTAAGAAAAGAGACATCTATATTTGTGCCTTTTGTCATACTACAATACTCATCGTAAATTTCTTCCGTGCTGTTATAATTAAAACCTCTAAACCCCATACGTTGTGCAAAATCGCAGAAAATTTCAACATCTGGTCTAGCCTCACCGGGCGCTTGAATTTCTTTTGGTAAGTATGAAATTCGGCGTTCGGAATTCGTCATTGTCCCTTCTTTTTCCAACCAACCAGCAGCTGGAAGAAGTAAATCGGCATATTCTGTAGTATCCGATTTATGAGATATATCTTGTACCACAACAAACTTAGAGTTTGCCATAGCTTTTTCTATTTTATGCGAATTAGGTAAACTAACCGAAGGGTTTGTACATGCAATCCAGATGGCTTTTAATTTACCAGACTCTAAAGCATCAAACATTTGGGTTGCTGTTAATCCGGGGTTAGGTGAAATTTCTTCAACACCCCAAAACTGAGCGACTTCGCGACGATGTTCTGCATTAGCCAAGTCTTTATGAACAGCTAACAAATTTGCCATTCCACCAACTTCTCGACCGCCCATGGCGTTAGGCTGACCCGTTAATGAAAATGGACCTGCTCCCGGCTTACCTACATTTCCTGTAATTAACGAAAGATTTAAGAGTGATACATTTTTATCGGTTCCTACAACGCTTTGGTTAAGCCCCATTGCCCACATACTAATAAAACCTTTCGAAAGCCCTATTACATCGGCAACCTTACGAATGCTTTTTTCGGGAACACCACAAAGCTTAGAAGCTTGTTTAACCGAAGTTTTAAAAATGAGTTCTTTATAAGCTGTAAAACCATCGGTGTAATTGTTTATAAAATTCTCATCTATTAAACCGCGTTCGTATATACAACGTGCAATAGCATTGTAAAGAATAATATCGGTTCCTGGAATGAGTTGTAAATGAATATCTGCAAAATTTGCCGAATCGGTTTTTCGCGGATCGACAACAATAATTTTAACGTTCGGGTTTTCTTCTTTACGTTTTTCTATTCTTCTAAATAAAATAGGGTGACACCAAGCTGGGTTTGCACCGGTAATTAAAAAACAATCTGCCAACTCAATATCTTCATAAGAAATAGGTACACTATCTTCACCAAATGTTTTTTTATAACCAACAACTGCAGAACTCATGCACAATCTGGAATTAGTATCAATGTTATTAGTTCCTAAAAAGCCTTTAGTTAATTTGTTTGCTATATAATATTCTTCGGTTAAACTTTGACCAGACACGTAAAACGCCACACTATCAGGGCCATATTTTTTTATAATTGTTTTAAAAACACTTGCCGCTCTATCTAGAGCATCATCCCAACTTACACGCTCTCTTGGATGTGAACGGCTCCAGCGCATTTCTGGATACAAAATCCTATCGGAAGTATCGTTAGCTACGTAATGCAGATTCATACCTTTACTGCATAACATACCTTTATTTACCGGATGATCTTTATCTCCTTCTACAAAAACCTTATCATTATTATCTTTTTTAATAACAATTCCGCAGCCTACACCACAATATGAACATGTTGTTTTTACTTCTTTTTTTAACATATCAAAGGTTTTCTTCTAAATTAAGGTAAATTTTGATGTGAATTTGTTTTACAAACCAAAATATAGCACAAATCAAAAATACGTATAAATACTTAATTTTCTAAGTATTTTATACGTATTTTTAAATTTATATGATTTTAACAATAAGAAATTTTACTTTTTAAGAATATGACAAAAAGAAAGCGATTTATACCCTAAAAAATATAAATCGCTTAATATTAAGCTTATACTGACTTAAATAAGCTGGTATTCTTTAGCTTTATTGGTTAGTTCCATTAAATTTTTAACCTCCAGTTTTTTCATTAAGTTAAATCTATGTACCTCTGCAGTTCGTTTACTTATATCTAACTCTTTAGCTATATCTTTATTATTTTTTAGTTGTAAAACCAACTCTAAAATTTGCTTTTCGCGCTTTGTTAGCTTAAAAGGATCCTCTTTATTAATTTGCGGTTTAGGTGCTTCTGCATCAACATTTCCACTAACAAAATTATTTAGCAAAATAGCAGAAACTTCACCTGTAAAATACTTTCCTCCAGAAGCAACAGTATTTAATGCTTTTAAAAATTCATCTTTACTTGCCCCTTTAAGCATATAACCATCTGCACCTGCCTGAATAGATTTTACTACGTATTCCTCTGAGTCATGCATTGACAAAACCAACGCTTTAACATCTGGATGTGTTTGCTTAAGTTCGCCAACAACCTCAATACCATTTTTGTTTGGCATACGAATATCTACAATTAAAACATGAGGCTGTTCGTTGTTAATTATACTTATAGCTTCAACACCATCGGATGCTTCGTTTACTACATTAATACCATCTTGATCTTCTAATAAAGCCTTAATACCATCACGCACTAACACATGATCATCGGCTAAAACCACATTTATAACATCCATAACTTGCTTAGTTTTTAGGTTGGTAAAATTACTAATTTTTCGTTGTTTACTTGTTTTGGTAAAGGAATGTTTAAGGTTACACGTGTACCTTTATCTTTCTCTGAATACAAAAATAAGCGACCATCAATAAATTTTATACGTTCTTTCATGAACGTCATCCCCATACCGCCATCTGCATTTTTTACTTTTTCTACTTTACTAGGATCGAAACCTTTTCCATTATCATCTATTACAATACTAAGTAAGTTTTCACTATGTGATAAAGAAACTATTATATATGAAGAATTAGCATACTTAATAGCATTATTAATAGCTTCTTGTACTATACGATAAATATTTATTTCAACTAAAGAATCTAAACGTTCGTTAAAGTTACTTTTGTTAAAAATTTGAATATTTTTACCCGTAAGTTTACTTAGTTCTTGTGTTAATTTTGTTATTGCCGGAACAATACCATGATCGGACAGTTCTGGAGGCGTTAGGTTAAACGTGGCTGTTCTAACTCCTTTTATAATATTTAAAGCCAATTCTTTTAAATATTCAATTTTTTGTTCTGCTTTTTTAGTATCGTTTAAATTAATACTTTCTAGATTATATTTTAAACCCGTTAACATTTGCCCAATACCATCATGAACATCTTTTGCTATGCGGCTTTGTTCTTTTTCTTGGTTTTCTATTATTTTACTTGATATTACTTTTTGATGATTCATTTTCTCATCAAAACCTTTTTTTGTTAAGCGCTCAATTTCTAGTTGCGCCGATTTTCTGTAAGTTACATCTGAAGCTATTATTAATAATTCAGATTTTTCTTCTGATGTATTAAAAGGAATAAAGGCCATTTCTAACCAAACATCTTGATTATTTTTAGTAGTTGCTTTTACTTCGCCTTGCCAACCAATTTTTTTATATTTAGAAATAATATTTTCTATGGCAACTTGTTCGTTTTCATTAACCGAAAGTACTTCTGCAAAAGAAGCTGACATACTAAACCTTGACACCTTAAACAGCTTAGAAAATTTTTTTCCCATGTGCACCAAAGAGCCGCTAGGGGTAATTCTAGCAAATAGTAAAGTTTCATCCATAGCATAATTTAGGGCTCGCAACTCTCTAATAGATTTTTCTTTTGCTATACTAAGTTCATCCGCTTCAATAGCCATTTGTTTTGCCTTACTTTCTGCTCGTAGCAAATCGGCTAAAGTTGCTCTAATATTTTTTGCGGTTGGCCAAAAAATAAACAAGAATTCAAGTAACAACACTGCCAAAGTAAACAATGTAATAATAGACTCTAACTGGCGCAACCAGTTTACTTTTTTACTTGCTTCTAAATCATATTGATTAACAATATCATCCATTAAAACTAAAAAATCGCTTTCAGCATTTGTAACCGTTTCAATTTCAACTTCGTAAGAAAGCAACGATGAAGGTGTTGTGTTTTCAATTTTTAAAATTATTCCTTTTGCAGCATTTGATATGCTTAAAAAAACAGGATTTAATTTTTGAAATTTTTGTTGAATAGCTTTACCGTTGCCTCCTGGCAAACCCATACTATCGTTACCTTTTTGCAAAGCATAATGTGAGGTTTCCCAAAGG
Organism: Neotamlana laminarinivorans; assembly: GCF_020523925.1. Lineage (GTDB taxonomy): Bacteria > Bacteroidota > Bacteroidia > Flavobacteriales > Flavobacteriaceae > Neotamlana > Neotamlana laminarinivorans. The sequence goes on from NZ_JAJAPW010000002.1 coordinate 184,805, forward strand.
CTTAAGGTTTGTTTTATTTGATTTTTTAACTGAAGTTGAACATCTAAATTTTTAGCTGAATTAAGTTTTAAAATATCTTTTGTAAGCTTTTGGCTAAGCATACGCTGCCTTCCTGCAACATTAATAATTGTTGAATCGCTTTCTTGAGTATTAAGATGCCGCCTAACTAAATACTGACTTACTATAATAGATAGCGCAATTACTGTTAATGCAATAATGTACAACCGGCTTAGTTTACCAAAGGTACGTTGGTCCAATGTGTTGCCGTTGTTACTCATATTATATGTTGTTTTAATTTATGCTAAAGCCTGTTTTATAAGCGCCAAACTTTTTTCTGAATATTTAATTTTTAAGGCTTCTTCGTGGCCTTCATCAGACATTTTAACCCATGTTTTTTGAAGAATATCAATTATTTTTTCATCGGAATGCTTTTCTGCAAATTCTTCAAAATAATAATCTAAAAACACCAAACAAATAACATCTTCTAGTATTTGAGTTTCTTCGTTTTTCTTTATAAGTTTCTTTTTAATTAGGTCGGTTACTCGTTTAATAAACTCAGTGTTATAACCTACTTCTTTTAAAATACCCTCAGTTAAATCGGCATGCATTTTTTTTAAAGCCTCACGCCATTTTAAATACCCAACACGATCCATTGGATATTCTTTTCTATCTATTTTCCAACGACAAATGTGTTGTGCTCGAGCTGCTATTTGCAATGCTCGTGAAGCATTAGGTTTAAATTGTAATAATTTTTGCGACATACGTTGCGAATACAATAATTCCTTTGGAAAATTTAATCCATTAGTTGTATATACATTTGTGTCTTCTGCGTTTTTTTTATCTATTAATGCTATTGCGGTTTCAAATCTTGTAGGCTTCATATGTGTTTATATTAGTCTGCAAAGCCAATATACACAATTTCTTGTTCAATTTTTACAGGATAGGTTGCAATAGGATCTAAATCTCCATTCAAGTTAGTGCCATCTACTAAAGAAAATATTTTTTTATGCAAAGGGCAAGCTACCATGGGCACTCCTTTATGATCGCCAATCATGCCACGACTTAACACCATTTCCTCTTTTTCTGGCGATAAGTTTTGCGTAGCATACCAAGTGTTTAATCTGGCAAAGTTAAAAACGGCAATTTGTAAATCTTTATACTTAACGCAAGCACCACCATCTTTTGGAAAATCGTTAACCGATGCTGCTTTAAACCAAACCTTTACCTCGTCTGGCTTTACGCTTTTATATTTTTTAGCAACTGTAATCATGTTTATGTTTGTGTTTTTAGCTGTAATTATTATTTCCAAGGTTCTGGCATTTTTTGGTCTCTCATTGGCACAAAAACAATGTTGTCGTCTTCTTCTTTGCTATTTACAAAATGGTTAAAACGTTTCATCATTTCTGGATCGTTAACAGCTTGTGTCCATTCGCATTCAAACTTATTAACTAAAGTTTGCATTTCTTCTTCTAAATCTTTTGCAATACCTAATTTATCGTCTATAATTACTTCTTTTAAATATTCAATACCACCTTCTAGTCGTTCTTGCCATGCAGCAGTACGCTGTAACGGTTTTGCTGTTCGCATGTATAACATTAAGTAACGGTCCAGGTATTTAATTACGGTTTCGTTATCAATTTGCTCTGCAAATAATTCGGCATGTCTTGGCGTTGCACCACCGTTACCACCAACGTAAAGATTCCAACCACCTTCAACAGCAATTAAACCAAAATCTTTTCCGCGAGCTTCGGCACATTCACGAATACAACCAGAAACACCACCTTTAATTTTATGCGGGGCACGAATACCACGATAGCGGTTTTCTAGCTCTATACCAAAACTCACACTTTCGTCCATACCGTAACGACACCAAGTAGAACCTACACAGGTTTTTACAGTACGTAGTGATTTACCGTAAGCATGACCACTCTCGAAACCATGTGCTATTAAATCTTTCCAAATTAATGGTAATTGATTTAAGGTTGCACCAAATAAATCGATACGAACACCACCCGTTACTTTTGTATATAAATCGTATTTTTTAGCTATTTCGCCAAGTGCAATTAACTTATCTGGTGTAATTTCTCCACCAGGAACTCTTGGCACTACAGAATACGTCCCGTTTCGTTGAATATTCGCTAAAAATCTATCATTTGAATCTTGAATAGCATATTCTTTATTAGCAGTATCGGCATGAATACTCGCCATTAAAGACGCTACTACAGGCTTACACAGCTCACAACCATGACCACCGTTTCCGTGATTATCTAGAACCTCATTAAAAGTTTGGTAACCTTTAACTTGAATAATTTTATATAAATCTTGACGGTTATAATCGAAATGCTCGCAAATAGTATCTTTAACCTCAATACCTAAAGATTTTAAAGTTGCTTCGGTAATATCTTTAACCATTGGTTTACAACCACCACAACCTGTTCCTGCTTTTGTACAAGATACAACATCGGCTAAATCTTTAGCTTCACCACTTTCAATAGCGCCACAAATTTGTCCTTTAGTTACGCTTTCGCACGAACATACTTGAGCATCGTCTGGTAAATCCATAACATCGCCAAAGGCCGCAGCACCATCGCTAGTTGGTAAAATTAATTGTGCTGGCTCTTCTGGAATAGCCATACTATTCATATACATTTGGTGTAACATATTATAATCGGCAGCATCGCCAACTAAAATTCCACCAAGAAGTGTTTTTCTATCTAAACTTACATTAATACGTTTATATAAAAATTTCGTTTTATCTTCATAAATTATTGAATGACCTTTTGAAGCTGGCATAAAAGGCTCTCCAAAACTCGCAACATCTACACCAATTAATTTCAGTTTTGTAGACATATCAATTTCTTCTGGCATTTCAGCACTAGCATCTCCTAGAACTTGCTTTACCGCAATATCTGCCATATCATATCCTGGAGCCACTAAACCATAAATCATTTGGTTTAACAAGGCCACCTCACCAATAGCATAAATATTCTCGTCTGATGTTTGCATTTTATTATTCACAACAATACCGCCACGAACACCAACTTCTAAATCGCATGTTTTAGCAAGCTCATCTCTTGGACGAATACCTGCGGAAACAATTAACATATCAACATCTAAAACATCATCTTCACCAAACTCCATTCCCACAATAGCATCGTCTCCTAAAATTTGATTAGTTGCTTTGCTTAAATGAATATTTAAACCAATAGATTCTAATTTTAACTGAAGCACTTTACTACTTCTAGAATCTAATTGTCTTGGCATTAATTTAGGCGCAAACTCTACAATATGTGGTTCTAAGCCCATATCTAAAACAGCTTTACCAGCCTCTAAACCAAGTAAACCACCACCTAAAACAGCCGCTTTAGCATCTGGATTAGTCTTTTTTAAATCGGCAGCATAAGCTAGCATGCCTTCCAAATCTTCAATAGTTCTGTAAACAAAAACCCCTTTTTTCTCAACACCTTTAATTGGCGGCACAAAAGGTGAAGATCCTGTAGCAAGAATTAAATAATCGTAAGTAAAGGTTCTATCTTTTGATGTGGTAATTGTTTTAGAATCGCGATGTATATCTACCACACGTTCGTTCGTCACCAAATCGATTCCGTTTTCTACATACCATTCGGCAGGAGCCATTTCTAAGGCTTTAGCATCTTGATTTGCAAAATATTCACTTAAATGAACACGATCGTACGCCGGACGAGGTTCTTCTCCAAAAACCGTTAACTTAAAAGTATCATCGGTAGCTTGTTGTACAAACTTTTCGCAAAACTTGTAACCTACCATACCATTACCTACTACAATAATTTTTTTCATAACTACGTATTTTCAAAACAAATATAAGTAAAAACTACGTAATTATACTTAATTTTTAATTTTAAAATGAAGAAAACACACATTATTATGAAATTATTAAATTGAAATATTAAAAATTACGCATAAAACAAAATACCAATATTAATATTTACAAAAAATACAATTTCTTTAAAATGAATATAAAACCCTGTTTTCTATAGTTATACTTTTAGTTACCTTTGTAAACTTTAATATACAAGTTTATGATTTATTCCATGACAGGTTACGGAAAATCTGTTTTACAACTACCTACAAAGAAAATAACTATCGAGCTAAAGTCTTTAAATAGCAAAAATTTAGACTTAAATGCAAGAATGCCTTCTATTTACAGAGAAAAAGAGCTAGCAATAAGAAAGCTACTTGCTAATGAATTAGTTAGAGGCAAAGTAGATTTTTCAATTTACGTTGAAGCTACCGCCGATGATTCTTCTACACAAATAAACACTCCCGTTGTTAAACAATACATGGAGCAGTTAAAATCTGTAGTTGATGCAAATGAAGTAGAGCTACTTAAAATGGCTGTTAGATTTCCTGATACTCTAAACACAGTTAGAGAAGAAATTAATGAAGATGAATGGAATGCTATACAAACTGAAATAAACACAGCAATTAGCGATCTAATTAATCATAGGCAAAACGAGGGTAAGGTTTTAGAAGAAGACTTTAATAACCGCGTAAAAACTATTGAAATTCTTTTAAACCAAGTTGCCGAAATGGATCCGGAGCGAGTTGAAGCTGTGAGAGAACGTTTACTAAAAGGTGTTGAAGAATTAAAAGAAAAGTACGATGAAAACAGATTTGAACAAGAACTTGTGTATTATATTGAAAAATTTGACATAACCGAAGAAAAAGTTCGGCTAAAAAACCACCTAAACTATTTTATAGAATCTTTAAACACTAAAGATTCTAACGGAAAAAAACTAGGCTTTATAAGCCAAGAAATGGGTAGAGAAATAAATACTATTGGCTCGAAAAGCAATTATGCACCAATGCAACAACTTGTGGTACAAATGAAAGACGAGCTAGAAAAAATTAAAGAACAATTACTAAACGTACTTTAATAAAACACCTTACTTAAGTGACTAAAGAAACCAAAAAACAAGGCAAACTTATAGTGTTTTCTGCTCCTTCTGGCTCAGGCAAAACTACAATTGTTAGGCATTTATTAAAAAAAGAACAATTAAATTTAGAGTTTTCAATATCTGCAACATCCCGTGAAAAACGAGGAAACGAAATTGATGGTAAGGATTACTATTTCTTATCTGCCAAAGAATTTAAAAATAAAATTAAAACAGACGAATTTTTAGAGTGGGAAGAAGTATACCGCGATAATTTTTATGGCACTTTAAAAACCGAAGTAGAGCGCATTTGGGCGAAAGGTAAAAATGTAATTTTTGATATAGATGTTTCTGGCGGCTTGCGTATAAAACGAAAGTTTCCAGAGAATACTCTGGCTATTTTTGTAAAACCCCCAAGTATTGATGAACTTAAAATTAGGCTTAAAAAACGTAAAACCGAAAGTGCCGATAAAATAAATATGCGTGTGGCAAAAGCATCTGCAGAATTAGCAACAGCACCACTTTTTGATACTATAGTAGTAAACGACAATTTAGAAAATGCCTTAACTGAAGCCGAAAAACTAGTTAACAACTTTGTAAATTCATAAAAACCCATGAAAATTGGTTTATATTTTGGCTCTTTTAACCCTATACATATTGGACATTTAATTATAGCCAACCACTTAGCAGAAAACAGCGACTTAGATCAAATTTGGTTTGTAGTTACACCCCACAACCCTTTTAAAAAGAAAAGTAGTTTGCTAGATAATTACCAACGGCTAGAAATGGTTCATCTGGCCACAGAAGATTATGATAAGTTAAAACCTAGCAATATTGAATTTAACTTACCTCAGCCAAATTACACCGTTAACACATTAGCTTACCTTCAAGAAAAACACCCCAACTATGAGTTTGCTTTAATTATGGGGGAAGATAATTTAAAGAGTCTTCACAAATGGAAAAATTATGATGTTATTCTAGAAAATCATCACATTTATGTTTACCCTAGAATTTCAAACAAAACAGCTCCTGTACATTTATTAAATCATAACAAAATACATACTATTGATGCCCCAATAATCCAAATTTCATCAACTCATATACGCAATTCAATAAAAGCAAATAAAAATATTAAACCACTAGTTTCTTCCTCTGTATGGCAATACCTAGATGAAATGAATTTTTATAAATAGTTAAAATAATGACTCTTAAAGTTTTGTAAGTTTATTTACATAATTATACACCATATATACATAATACCAACTAGAAATTTGTAAATAAAGTACTATTTTAGATGACTGATAACTTTATTTTTAAAGAATGGAAGGTAAAAATTCTGATTTATATGTAGTTGGTATCGGTGCTTCTGCAGGTGGTTTAGATGCTATACAAACCCTATTTGACAATATTCCAAATAATTCAGGTATAGCCTTTGTGATTATTCAGCATTTATCTCCAGATTTTAAAAGCTTAATGCCCGAATTACTTAGTAAGCATACTAAAATGCCTATTTTTACGGCAGAAGATAAACAAACCATTAAACCTAACTGTATATACCTTAATCAACGAAACAAAAACTTACATATAAAAGGTTCCGAACTTTATTTACTAGATAAAGGCCCTAAAAATAATTTAAATTTACCAATAGATATTTTTTTTCATACACTAGGTGAAGAGTACAAAGAGCGTTCGGTTGGTGTTATTTTATCTGGAACTGGTTCAGATGGGTCTAGAGGTATAAGAACTATAAAGGAAGGCAATGGCACTATTATAGTACAAGACCCAATTACAGCTCAATTTGATGGCATGCCTAACTCTGCCATTTCTACTAATTTAGCCGATTACGTTTTAAGCCCGGTTCAAATTGCAGCACTTTTTCAAGATAAACCTATTAAGCATAAAATAGCTATTGATTTAGACACACATTCATCTAACGAAGCTTTAATTGACAATATTCTAGATGTCATTTATAAATTTTCTGGAATTAATTTTAAAGAATATAAGAAAAATACCCTTTTACGTAGGCTTGAAAAACGTATGAATATTAAAAACATTCATCAGCTCTATGATTATTTAACATACCTTAAAAGCAACGACGAAGAAAAGCAAATTTTAAAAGATGATTTTTTAATAGGAGTTACACGTTTTTTTAGAGACAAAGAGGCTTTTTCAATTTTAAACCAAAATGTAATTGCCGAAATATGTAAATCAAAAAAAAATGCAGAAACTATAAGGGTTTGGGTTGCTGCTTGCTCCACTGGGGAAGAAGTTTATTCAATAGCCATTTTAATAGACGATTATATTCGCACAAATAATTTAGGCATAGATTTTAAAATTTTCGCTACAGATATAGATCCTAAGGCTCTTGCCATAGCTAGCATTGGCGCTTACCATGTTAATATTGTAAGCGAAATAGATAAATCGTATTTAGATCGTTATTTTTTAAGAACAGGCAATAAAATCCAAATTATAAAACGCTTGAGAGAAAAAATAGTTTTCTCTAATCATAACCTAATTAAAGACCCTCCTTTTATTAGAATGGATTTAATTTCTTGTAGAAACTTACTTATTTATTTTGATAATAAAGTGCAAAAGAAAGTTATGTATAACTTTCAATTTGCATTAAATAAATATGGGTATTTATTTTTAGGAAATAGCGAAACTCTTGGCGAAGTTTCAAAATTATATAAAACCATTGATGTTAAATGGAAAATTTTTCAAAACATTTCGTCAACAAAACATATACCTTCTCAAAATAACTCTATAGAAAGAGTAAGCACATTATCATACAAAACACCTTTTGAGTCTCTTCCAACAACATCTTTTCACAGAGACAAAGAAAACCCAGAGTTAATATTTCATAAATACCTAAGTAAAAAATATGGTCCTGCATCTATATTTATAGACGAAAACTATAATATATTATTCATAAAAGGTGATGCTGGTAAACGCCTAATGCATAAAGAAGGTGTTTTTCAAAATAATCTGCTAAATATTGTACATCCAGATGTTGCATCAATAATTAGGAACGGGGTTAGAAAACTAAACATCGAAAAAAAATCTGTTTCTATAAAAGGTGTTACAAACAAAACTACAGATAATAACCTAACTTTCGATTTAACTTTTCATAAACCAAACAAAGAGGAAGGCTTAAGCGATTGTTATTTAATTGAGTTTAGTAACGACAAAGCTATAGATCTTTCAGATTCTATTGTAATAAATAATGTAAACTTAAACGAAGCTTCGAGTCAACGTTTAGAAGATTTAGAAAACGAACTTAAATTTGTTAAAACAGAGCTACAAAATGCTATTGAAGAGTTAGAAACAAGTAACGAAGAGTTGCAATCATCCAACGAAGAGCTAATGGCATCAAACGAAGAACTTCAAAGTACAAACGAAGAACTTCAATCTGTAAATGAAGAATTATACACCGTAAACTCAGAACTTCAAGAAAAAAACACCGAGCTAACCAACCTTAGTAACGATGTTACTAACCTTTTAGACAATACAGATATTGCCACCTTATTTTTAGATACAGACTTAAGAATACGAAAATTTACGCCAGCATTAAAACAAGTGTTTAGCTTAAGGGAAACAGACTTAGGGAGGCCTTTATCTAGTTTTACATCAAACTTTAACGAAGAGACTAGAGAAGCAATAATTAAAGATTCTGAGCTCGTTCTAAAAAAACTAATAACCGTAGAAAAACAATTAAAAGATAAATTTGGTAATTTTTATTTACAGCGAATAAGTCCATTTATAACAGCCTCAAAAAATATAAATGGTGTTGTAATAACTCTAGATAATATAAACAAACTAAAAGAAATTGAAAAAGAGCTAGCACAAACAGAACGTAGATATCATAGAGTTTTTGAAAACCTAAGTGAAGGCTTTATTCAAGCCAAAGCTATTATTAACGACAAAAACAGAATAATAGATTGGAAAATTATTGATTTTAACCAAAAGCTAGAAGAAATATTTAATTTAAAAGAAAAATTAACAGGATTAAGTATTTTAGATTTAGAACCCTATACTTTAACCAATATTGAAAGTTGGATTGGTGCTTTTGAAAAAACAGCTTTAACCGAAAAAGACCATTTTATTGACAACTTTACAACCAAAAATAATAAACATTTTTATGTACACTTATTCTCTCCAGGAGAAAACGAAATAGCAGCAACTTTTACTGATGTTACAGAACTTAAAAACCAAAAGGAAGCTTTAGCTAAAAGTGAAGCTGAACTTACTAGAGTCCAATCTCTAGCAGAAATAGGAAGTTGGCATTTAGACTTAAAAACAAATGAAGTTGAGTGGACCAAAGAACTTTATAAAATATTTAATTGGGATTATAAATTACCACCACCAAACTTAAGCGAAACTGAAAAAATATTAACTTCAAAAAGCTGGGTAATATTGAATAATGCAATAACTAATACTGTAAAAACAGGAAAACCCTACGAAATTGAACTTAATTTAAAAACAGATAAAAATAAAAATACCTGGATTTGGTCTAGAGGAGAAACCGTAAAAGACAATAATGGCAATGTAATAGGCCTCAGAGGTGCCGCTCAAAACATCACAGAATCTAAATCTGTAGAAAAAGAACTTATTATTGCACGAAAAAATGCAGAACTAGCTAACGCACATAAAAATTATTTCTTGGCTAACATGAGTCACGAAATAAGAACACCAATGAACGGTGTTTTAGGCTTCTCCGAGTTATTAAAAAACGATCAACTATCAACAAAAGACAGACTAAAGTATCTTGAAATTATAGATAGCAACTCGAAACAATTATTAAATTTAATAGATGATATTATTGATATAGCTAAAATAGAATCTGAAGAAATAAAAATACTATATAAGCCATGTCATTTACCTAATCTTATTAAAAATTTAGAAATAACCTACAACCAATTAAAATTAAGCAAGTATAAAAAAGATGATATAGACATAAAGGTTAAAATACCAGAAAACTATAAAAACCTTGTAGTGATTACCGATATTCAACGTTTGCAACAAATACTCTCAAACCTATTAAATAACGCTTTAAAATTTTCTTTAGAAGGAGAAATATCTTTTGGTTTTAATGTTATTAAAAATGAAATTATCTTTTTTGTAAAAGATCAAGGTATCGGTATTAAAAAAGAAAAACAAAAAGAAGTTTTTGAAAGATTCAAACAAGTAAACTACAATGATAATGCAAACTATCGTGGCACTGGACTTGGGCTTGCCATTTCTAAAGGTTTAGTAAATCTACTTGGTGGAGAAATGAAACTGCAATCAGAATATGGAAAAGGAACATTATTCGAGTTTACTTTACCTCTTAAACAAGGCAGCCTTAACTCTAATAAGAAAAAAATCTCCAATGTAAACGAAAGTGAATTTTTAAAAGGAAAAAATATTTTAATTGCAGAAGATGATTCGTTAGTGCAACTATTATTTAAAATAGTGCTAAAAAACACAAATGCTAACATTTTATTTGCAAACAATGGAAAAGAAGCTGTAAAAATTTTTAATGAACATACATGCGATATTGTATTGCTAGATATTAGAATGCCAGAAATGAACGGCATTGATGCTCTAGACAAAATTATAGCAATTAACCCTCAAGCAAAAGTAATTATGCAAACTGCATATGCCATGCCAGAGGAAAAAGAAAAATGCTTTAATAAAGGCTGCGTTGGTTATTTAACAAAACCTGTTGCTAAAGAAGATTTGTTTGAAGAATTAAATAAATGGATAAAATAGGCCCTACTATTTTAAAGAAAAAAATGACATTTTATTTGTTTTAGATAGTATTTTAAAGAAAGAATTACTGTTTTTATCGAAAATAAAACTTAAATAATACATAGATTTAAATTTATTTTAAATTTACACTATTACAAACAACAAACCCTAAACACATGAAAACTAAAAAACTGTACAAAAAAATTGCCTCTGTAAGCTTTATATTAGCTATTACTTGTAGTAACAATTTATTTGCTTCTACCAACAAAGGATCATGGATAGATTTGTGGAGTCAAAACAGAGACTCTTCTTCAAACAGCCATACTTCTGTTCCAATAGACGGAGGATTAGGTATTTTAGTATTAGGTGCTGCTGCATTAGGCGCTAAAAAATTAAGACAAAACAAAAATGCTTAAACTCAATAGTTTACTGAAAAATATACCAAAACCAATAAGGCTTTTCCTCGGAAAGGCCTTATTAATTTTTGTTGTTTGGAAATTACTCTATGGCTTTTATTTGTCAGATTCTAAAATTTTAGACCATCCTTTAACTACTCATGTAGGTAAAGCTTCAGCATATCTACTTAATAATTTTAGCCCAATGAGTGGTTTTAGGTCTGAGAGAAAATTATCGACATATTTGGTTGATGGAGAATTAGAAGTTCGAGAAATTGCATCTCAAATTTTTCATAATGACACGCTTGTTTTATACATAGCAGATAACTGTAACGCTTTAGAACTTTTCATTCTGTATATTGGTTTTATTATTTGTATGCCTTCAAAGTTTTGGCGCAAAGTTATATATATTGTTTTAGGCGTAATTTTAATAGACTTAATAAACATTTTTAGATGTATGGGATTAATATATTTACGTGAATATTATCATGCCTATTTTGATTTCGCTCATCATTTCCTTTTCAAAGCCATAGTATACACTTTTACACTTTTAATATGGATGCGTTTTTCACGTAATATTAATTTTAAAAATTCTAATGAATCTTTACAAATCGGATAAAACTCGCTTTGCAGTTGGCCTTATTTTAATAATTTTAGTCTATTCATGGTATTATCTTTTTTTTATTACTGAAGATAAGAGCTGGATGGATCTACCCAAATTAACATTTCACTTAGTAAGATTTGGAGTTACAATAGGCGTTTATTTTATAGGAACATTTCATTTAGGTAAAATTCAGGAATCTTGGATGGCAACGATATGGCACTTAGTCCATATTGCTGGTTTAATTATTATAACTAGCTTAGGTTTATTCGATTGGTTTATAATGGAAATACCTCGATCATTAAAAGAATTTGCGCATAATATTCAAGAAATACTTATTTCACCAGTTTTATATGTAGCTATGGGACTATTAAACAGAAGTTTGAAAAGAACACACTGATTGTAAAATTATTCTTTTTAACGAATAAAAATGCTTTTTAACGACACCTATTGTTATTTTAACAACTTTTATGGGTTAAACAATTATGTACATCGAAAATTTTAAGATAAAACATAATAAGACATTAAATTTGATTTGCTATTATTATTTAATTAAATATAACTTATGAAAAGAAATAGTTCAATTTTAGTATCAGCTACTTTTATTGCTGCTTTATTATTTAGTGTAAATGCAAGTGCATTTGGCGGAAAAAATAACAAAAGAGATAATAAAAGAGATAACAAAAAAGATTCTCGTCGTGATAGTCGTCGTGGAGACAAAAAAGGTTCTCACGATTCTGTTCCTTTAGATGGTGGTCTTGGTATTTTAGTTTTAGGTGCTGCCGCTTTTGGAGTGAAAAAATTACGCGATAACAAGTAATCTTATTGCTTTATCTTAAAAAGTTAAAGGGCGTTTATAAAACGCCCTTTCTTATACTATAAAAAAGAAACCGCTTAAAACAAGTTGTTTTAAACGGCTTCTTAACTAAATAACCAACCAAAATTTTATATAACCCTATTACTCTCTCTAGGGTTATTTACTTTATCTTTTCTATATTTACGTTTTTTATCTGCGTTTGGATTTTCTAAATCCTCTTTATTTGTTTCTGTTTTTAAAAATTGTATATATCCACGTCCTGTAAATTCATATATCGTTCCAGAATTAGGATGATACAGCTCTATTCTTTGGTCGTTAATAACGCTCAATTCAAAATATTCATTGCCTAAGTAATCATAATCTAATGTTAAAGTTTTTAAATAAAAATCTCCTGCTACATCAGTCACAGCGTAAACACCTGTATAATCCCAGTATAAATTATTAGGGTTAGATATACCTACATCTTGTGAACTTCTAAATTCCGAATCGTTTCCGCCAGCTAAAAATTGTAAATAATTTTCAGCATCAAACTCATTTATGACTCCAAAATTACTGGTGTATGTTTTTTCCCAAGCTTCATACTCTTGCAAGAAATAATGAATATTGTCGTAAAACACATAATCGTAATCAAAATTACTACGTTGGTATCCATCTAAAAAATATGAAGTATCGCTATGCGGGTTGTACAACTCAATAGTATTGTTATCTATTTGGTATACATCAAAAGTTTCAAAACCATCAATATCATGTATTACATCTAAAATCATACTATATGCATCGTATGTACCAACATCTATACCATATCCATTTCCGCTACTACCTAAACCTACAATATTGTTATTGGCATAAACAACTCCATTTATAAACGAAATCGTAAAGGCTTTTTGTAAAAAAGGAGTTTCACCATAACCTAATGTAGAATTAATATCTACATACCATAGCTCATAACTGCTTAATAGCTCATTTACAGAAATTGGTCTATCATCAAAATCATCTATTACTACTTCAGTATAACACGAAGTAAACATTAAAGAAATTAGGGCAAAACTTAAAAGTAATTTTATTGCTTTCATAATCAAATAGTTTATGGTTTCTGTTTGTAAGATTTCAAAACGCGTGCCAAAAATTATAATCTTAATAATTCTCTCTTTTAAAGCGCTATTACAATGCATAAAAAAGTATCAATGCTTCCAATAAGAACCTTTTATTATACGAAATTAATTTCTTTGCTTGTATAGTAACTAATAACACAACAGCATGAACAAAACTTTTACTTTCTTATTTATTTATCTAGCTTTCTCACACATTACTCATTCCCAAAATATAGATTGGGTTAAGCAAATTGGAGGAACATCAGAAGATGTTATACTTTCTGTAGATACAGATGCAAACAGCAATACTTATTCTACAGGTTATTTTGCCAACACATCGCATTTTGATGAGATAACACTAAACAGTATAGGCTACTTTAATGGTTTTGTTACTAAAACCGATGCTAACGGCACTATACTTTGGGCTAAGTCATTTGGACAACCTAACGATGGAGATATAAACGACTACCATTCTGTTATACCTAGAAGTGTTGCTGTAGATGCTAATGGAAATGTAATTATAACAGGTTATTTTGAAGCTGGTGAGTTTGATGCAGACCCAGGAAATGGAGAGTTTATATTAACTTCTAACAGCTATGAAATGTTTATTGTAAAACTTGATAGCAATGGCGAATTTATTTGGGCAACTTCATTTGGAGCTACCGAAAATAGTTTTGAAAATATTTATGATGTAGAAACAGATATAAATGGAAATGTTTACGTTACTGGATTTTATAGTGGTAGCATATCAATAGATCATGCTGCTGGAACAGATTTTATATCATCTAAAGGTAGTAATGATATTTTTATAATGAAGTTTGATGCATCTGGCTATTATAGTTGGATGTATAGTGTAGGAGGACCCGACTCCGATATTTCTATTGACATGGAGGTAACCAGTAATAGCGAAATTTATATTACCGGGCAATACAGAGATAGTGCCACATTTTACGAACCGTTTTTTATGGGAAGTCCTGTAATTTTAGATACCACAGAAGGGTACAAAGCTATTTTTGCTTTAAAACTAGATACTAATGGTAATTTTATTAATGTTATTAAAATTGGAGAAGCTGAGTCTAGTGCCATTGGTATGTCTTTAGCTGTAGGTATAAACAATTATGTATACCTAACAGGGCATTATGGAGGTATACTAACATCGAATACTGGATCTTCAAATGAATTTAACTTAAACTCAGATAATAATTATGAAGGATTCATTGCGAAAGTAGACTTTAATAACAATAATGTAAAATGGATAAAAGAAATAGATGGTGCAAATAGCTCGGTATATAGCTTTGCAGTAGATACAGACTCTAACAACATTTTACACATTGCTGGCTTTTTTGGTGAAACCCTTAATGTAGGCAGTTTTAACCTAACTAAGCAAACAACAAATGCTCAAGAAAATTTTTTAATAGCTATGAACGACTCTGGTGACTATTTATCTGCACATCAATTTGGAGGTTTAGATGCTGTAGACACGCAATCATTAGTTATAGATGATAACGATAATATTATTTTAGGAGGTTCGTTTAAAGAAACAGTTAATATTAGTCCGTTCTCGTCTGAAAACATATCAATTACCTCTTTAGGTTTTAGAGATAATTATATTTTAAGGCTATCTAATAACACGGTGTTAAGCACAAAAACAAACACTTTACAAACCAATTTTAAAATATACCCTAATCCAACAAGTGATTATTTAATAGTATCTAAAAATAACCTTAACGAGAAATTAAATTATATAATTTTTGATATAAACGGGAAACCTATTTTAAGTGGGGTTACAGAAAATAAAGAGAAAATAAATTTAAACACTTTAAATAGCGGGGTTTACTTTTTTTCTATAAACAATCAAAACACATTTAAATTTTTAAAAAAATAAAGTTATTTAGGACATTCCAACGATAATTTTTGGTGACAATATTTATCCTTTCTATATTCGAAACATGGATAGTTGGGAAATGTTTACCGATTTTTTTTTAATCGCTGGAATGTCTTTTTTAGCATTTTTAATTTTAATTCTATTAAAATCTAAAGTTCATTTTTCAAAAAAAATATTAACCATATTTTTTATAAACGCGTTTTTCTTCCTTTTATATTATTATGCCTTTTTACATAAAATAAAGTTATTAGCAGGAATTTCAATACTTTTTGGGCATGGTGTTGGCTACCTTTTAGGGCCTTCATTTTTATTTTTAGTAAAATCTTTAGTTTTTAAAAAAGAGGTTATTATAAAGCCATATATTAAAAGTTTAATTCCTTTTTTTATAGTATTTATTCTATTCAACATTCCCTTATCTATTGCTGTAACAACAAATTATTTATCGACTTACCATAACTTATACATTGTTCTTGAAATTCCTTTTAATATTATAGAAAATTTGTTTGTTATATTTTACATATTTAAAACGTTATCTTTTCTTAAAAGATTAAAGCTTTCTATTCAACAAAATTATTCTCACGTTTCTTCTCAAAATTTAAAATGGTACAAACATTTTATTATTGGTTTTTTAACTGTTGTGGTTTTTGATATTTTATTGAGTATTTACGAAATATTTCATACCATTAATACTTTTAATATAGGTACCATAATTGCCTTTTTATTTTTCTGTTTATACATTTATTTGGGCTATAAAGGCTTATATCAATCTCAAATTTTTATACCAAGCTTTTTGCTAGATAATTTATACACAAATACAGAAAAGCAAGTTGTATTAAACAATATAAAAGAAGAAAAGCATAAAATAAGACGTTTAGATAATTTAAACTCAGTCGAAATTGAAAATTTAAAAAACAAACTATACCTTTTATTAACTAAAGAAAAGGTATACTTAAACGAAGAGCTTAACTTAACCGAACTTGCCGAACAAATAGGCATATCTAATAAAAAACTTTCAGAATTGCTAAACCATCATTTAAATACAAATTTTTATGATTTAGTAAACCATTACAGAATTGAAAATGTTAAGAAAAGATTTGAAAGTGGCGATGCTGAAAAATACACAATAATATCTATTGCCTATGATGCTGGTTTTAAATCGAAAGCCAGTTTTTATAGAATTTTTAAACAAAAAGAAGGTGTTTCACCTTCTACATACAGTAAAAAATATCAAAACGTCTCTTAAGATAATTAAGTAAAACTTAATAATCTGCTAAAACTGTAAATTCTATTTACATATAATTTTATGTACTTTTGAAAAATATAATTTGAATATTTTTAAATGGAAAAACCTTTAAAATACGCTGTTTTTGGTGCCGGAAGTTGGGCCACTGCCATTGTTAAAATGCTGTGCGAAAATTTAAATGAAGTAGGCTGGTACATGCGTAGTGTTTACACCAAAGAGCATTTGTTAAGAGAACAACATAACCCTAATTATTTAAGCTCGGTTGAGTTTCATTTAGAGCAACTAAAACTTAGTAACGATATAAACGAAATTGCAGAATACGCCGATGTTTTAATTTTTGTTATTCCCTCTGCATTTATACACAGCGAGTTAGAAAAATTAACTATAGATATTTCTGAAAAAACAATTGTTTCGGCTATTAAAGGTATAATGCCAGAAAGTGGTTTGTTGGTAGGCGAACATTTTCATAACTTTTACAATGTGCCTTACGATAATATTGCAGTAATCGCAGGACCTTGTCATGCCGAAGAAGTTGCTCTGGAGCGCTTATCATATTTAACCATCTCCTGCTCAGACTCAAACAAAGCAAAAGCTATTGCCAAAAATTTAAGTAGCGATTATATAAACACAAAAATTAGTGATGATATTATTGGTGTAGAATACGCCGTTATGCTAAAAAACATTTATGCCATTGCAGCTGGAATAGCCCATGGTTTAGGTTATGGCGATAATTTCCAGAGTGTTTTAATGAGTAACTCTATTCGTGAAATGAAACGTTTTATTAAAAAAATGCATAAAATGAAACGTAATATTAATAACTCGGCTTATTTAGGCGATTTATTAGTAACTGGCTATTCTGTTTTTTCTAGAAACAGAATGTTTGGTAACATGATTGGAAAGGGGTACACTGTAAAATCTGCACAAATGGAAATGAATATGGTTGCCGAAGGTTATTATGCTACAAAAAGCGCACATTTACTTAACCAGAAAAACAACAAAAAAACCCAACTTCCTATAATAAATGCGGTTTACGATATTTTATACGAAAACAAAAACCCCAAAAAAGTCTTTAAAAAACTTACCGAAAAGTTAGATTAATTTTAACACTACTAATTAAACAAACTACCTTAGTATTAGCTACTTTTGCAGGATGAAAAAGTTAATTTATTTACTTTTATTACTTAGCTTTTCTACTTATGGTTTTTCGTTAGAAAACAACGATTCACAAACCACTAAATTTGAACAAGCCCAAGAAGACAACATTTGGAAGCTTTACGCTCCAGATGCACCTTCTATTACAACAAAAAGTTTAGAAAGTACTGTAATTAACTTAGTACAATCTGCTACTACACCACAAAACCTTGTTCCGCTTTATAAGCTTCCTTTTAATGTTTCAAAATCGTTTGAAGCTTTATACACCAACACTTGCAAGGTTAAATTTAAACATCAAAATATAATTGGTGTTCCTTTTACAAAAACCGATATAATTTTTCCGTTTCACTACCACTGGTAAACCGTATTCTTTTTTTCGTTTTAAATATTTATGTCTTAAATAAACGTTTAAGGCACAAATAAACACACACTTATTTAACTAAAAACTTATAAAAATGGATACTAAAAGTACCGTAATTGGCCTTGTTATAGCATTAATTTGCTTTGCGCCATTTGTAATATTTTCAATTATAAAAAGAAGAAACAAAAAAGCATTAATTAAAAACTTAAATACAATAGCTAATAAACATAATTTCCAGGTAGGAAGTTTCGAAATTTTTAATGATTCTATTATTGGAATTGATAACAATTTAGAATTTGCTTTTTTTATTAAAGGCGAAGCGCATACTGTTGTAGATTTAAAAAACACCAATCAATGTTATTTAAACATTAATAAAGATAGAACTGAAAAAGTTGTACTAAATGCAGATATAGTTTTTCATCAGTTTTCTAATAAAAAAATAACGTTTAATATTTTTGATGATGAAGTAGATCCGCCTTTAAACGGGGAAATTCCTTTTTCAGAAAAATGGGTAAATACCTTTAACCAGAAAATAAAATTGGCTGCGGCTTAATAAAATAGCAAAGGTTTTAAAATAAAAAATCTGTTATTCTAAACTTTAAAAGAATAACAGATTTTTTTTATTTCTTGATTAAATATTACTTAACCAAAACACCTTTTAATTGCATAAGAGGCAAAGGCCTTAAAGCTTTGTTATTAATGGTGTTTTTTCTAAATAAATAGGTTTTATCGAACATTTGATTACCTTCAAAAAAGGTGATTTTAAACGAGTTGTTAAGTTCTAAAACCTTTTCTTGCATATATTCAATTTTGGCGTAACTACGTGCTGGTAATTTGGCTATGGTATGGCGCATTGGTGGCGTCATTTTAGTTTCGTTATAACCTTGCGATACAATAAGAACGGTATCTAATTCTTTATCAGTATTATTTATAATATAAGCATTCCAATCTTGCGTTTTATACTCTAAATGCTCTTCTTGCACCACAGCAACATGAACATCTTTTACTTCGGGTATATTTATATCTTTCTTCATAGTACAAAAATAGATAAACTGTTTAAATACGCTTTTAATTATACCTCATAAAAAAGGACTTAAAAAATTAAGTCCCTTTTCATCAATAATTAATCACAACATTAAAAACAAATTTACACTTGTCTTTATCTCATATTAAAAAATATATTATTTCCATCCGCCTCCTAAGGCTTCATATAAATTTACAACCGATGTTAATTGCTGTAATTTACTATCTATAATACTTAACTCTGCACTTAAAGCACTTTGGCGCGCCGTTAATAAATCTAAGTAATTGGCATAACCGTTTTTAAGCAATTCTTCAGAGTTTGTTTCGGCAGCTCTTAAAGCTTCTACCTCAAGTTTAATAAACTCATACTTTTTAGTTTCTGCTTCGTATGTGTATAATGCGTTCGATACTTCGCTACCTGCAATTAAAAGCGTTTTTTTAAAGCTTAGTAATGCTTGTTCTTGATCGGCTTTGGCAACTTCTTTTAATGTTTTAAGATGTCTTTTATTAAAAATAGGTTGCGCAATACCACCAACTACTGTTGCGAATAAGGAATTAACGTTTAATAATTTATCGAGCTCTAAACTTTCTAAACCAGCTGATGCTGTTAAGGTTAGGGATGGATATAAATTGCTAGTTGCCACATTAGTTAACTCAAAACTTTGAATTAAACCATATTCTGCAGCCATAACATCTGGCCTATTGCTAAGTAATTGTGCAGGAATACCAAGCTTAATTTCCGATTCTATATTTTGTGAATCTAAACGGCTTCTTTCAAATTTTTGAGGTGTTTTTCCTAATAAAATACTCAAGGTATTTTCTGTTTTAAAAATAGCGGCTTCTAAATCTACTTGTAAAGACCTTGCGTTGTTATATTGCGCTATATTTTGATCGACAGCTACTTGTGTTACTTGTCCGGCGTCTTTTAAAGCCTTTATAGTTTCTACACCTATTCTTCTGGTTTCAATTGTTTGTTTGGTAACTTCTAACTGTGCATCGAGCGCTAATAAATTATAATACGTATTTGCTATATTTGAAATAAGCTCGGTTTTTACTAATTGATGCGCAGAAACTGTTTGTAGATATGCTGCTTGGGTTGCTCTTCGGTTACTTCGTATTTTACCCCAAATATCGGCTTCCCAAGATAAACTTGCAGTAATATCGTATGTATCAATTCCTCCTGTAAATAAAGAACCAAATTGACTGTTTTCCGAGAGTTCTTGGTGTGTAACATTTGCTCCTAAATCTAAAGAAGGGAAATAACCAGCTTTTCCTTCTTTTGCATAAGCTGTTGCCGATTGTATTTGCTGTAATGCAATTCGAATATCCATGTTATTTTGTAAACCTTCTTCAATATACTGTTGAAGGTATTTATCTGTAAACATGGTTTTCCACGATACATTTGCCATAGACACACTGTCTTGTGGTAAATTTTCGGTTCTAAATAGTGCTTCGGTTTCTGGTGTAACATCAGGACGTTCGTAATCTTTCGCTACAAAACAACTTTGTAAGGTTACAACAACAACCAACAATAAAGCGCCTTTACTTATGGTTTTATATTTTTTATTTGTTTTCATTGTTTTTAAGATTCTATAGTTTGAACTACTGATTTACCCGAAATTTTTTCTTGTAACCACTGGAAGAATATAAATAGTATAGGAATTACAAAAACCCCTAAAATAGTACCAATTAATAATCCGCCAACAGCTCCAGAACCAATAGATCTGTTTCCTTCCGATCCTACGCCTGTTGCTAAAACTAATGGCATTAAACCTAGAATAAATGCAAACGAGGTCATTAAAATAGGACGTAAACGCGATTTTGCTCCATCGATTGCCGCTTCTACAATAGATTCGCCTTGCCTCCTTTTCTGTAAAGCGATTTCAACAATAAGAATGGCATTTTTTGCCAATAACCCAATAAGCATTATTAAAGCAATTTGGAAATAAATGTTGTTTTCTAAACCTAAAAACTTAGTACTTATGTAGGCTCCAAATACACCAAATGGTAAGGATAAAATAACCGCAAAAGGCAACAAGTAACTTTCGTATTGCGCACTTAATAAAAAGTACACAAATAGAATACTTAAAATAAAAATAAAGGTAGTTTGGCTACCTGCATTTACTTCTTCTCGGGTTAATCCGGAATAAGCTACGGTATAATTACTTGGTAGTTTTGCAACTTCTTCTTCTATAACTCTAATAGCATCACCAGTACTGTAACCATCATTTGTAGCTCCGGTAATATTTGTTGAGTTTAGTAAGTTAAAACGAGTTACAGATTGTGGCCCGTAAACACGCTTTAGTTTTACAAACTCTGTAATGGGCGTCATTTGCCCCGAATTCGTTCTTACATACATGCTATTAAGCGCACTTTCATCTGCTCTATCTTCTGGTAAAGCTTGAATGTATACTCTAAACTGTTTCCCAAATCGTGAAAAATCTGAAGCATAAATACCTCCAATATAACCTTGTAATGTGGCAAAAATACTGGTAACAGAAACGCCTTTTTCTTTTGCCAATGGTACATTAACTTCCATTTCGTATTGCGGATAGTTTGTACTGAATGATGATGTTGCATACTTAATTTCGGGATGACTCATTAAAGCCATAGAAAAATCTTTGTTTGCTTTATCTAAATCGGTAAACTCTCCGCCAAACTTATCTAATAAATTTACTTCGAAACCTGAAGCATTACCAAAACCTCGAATACTTGGTGGTGAAAAGAATATAATATTAGCCTCTGGCACTGTTGCAGCAATTCCAAAAAGCTTTCCTGTTAATGCTTGCACAGAAAGGGCTTCGTCTTCACGTTCGCTCCAATCATCAAGTTTTATAATACCAAAACCAAAGTTAGTACCAGTTCCAGAAATTAAACTTCTACCTTTAATAAAGTTTACGCCTGTTATGCCATCTAAACCTTCAATTTTAGAATATAATTTTCTAGCTACAGCATCGGTTCTGTCTAACGACGCGCCAGCAGGCAATTCTATATTTGCAAAAATAATTCCGCGGTCTTCACTTGGTACAAAACCTGTTGGAGTGGTATTTGATGCCCAGTAAATACCAATACCAGCAATTATAATTAACACAACAGAAACAAATTTTTTCTTGTATAAAAATTGAAGTGATTTTCCGTATTTGTTAACCGTAGCATTAAATCCGCGGTTAAATAATGTATAAAAACGCTGTAGCGGATTTTTTCCTTTTAATGCTTCATCGTCTTTATGCTCTTTTAATAATAAGGCACATAATGCCGGACTTAAGGTTAATGCATTTACCGCTGAAATTAAAATGGATATAATTAAAGTTACACCAAACTGCTCATAAAAAACACCGGTTGGTCCTGTTACAAAAGTTACCGGAATAAATACGGCAGCCATAACCAAAGTAATGGAAATAATAGCGCCTGATATTTCACTCATGGCTTTTAATGTGGCTTTTTTAGGATTGTGTTCCCCGTCGTCCATTTTAGCATGAACAGCCTCAACGACTACAATGGCATCATCTACTACAATACCAATGGCTAGTACTAATGCGAATAAGGTTAAAAGGTTAATGGAATACCCAAAAATATTTAAGAAAAAGAATGTACCAATAATAGAAACAGGTACGGCAATAGCCGGAATTAAAGTAGACCTAAAATCTTGTAAAAAGATGAATACTACTATAAAAACCAGAATAAATGCTTCAATAAGGGTGTGAATTACTTTGTCTATTGATGCATTTAAGAATAAACTGGTATCGTAAGGAATAAAAATATCTAAACCTTCTGGTAAATCGGCTTTAACGGTTTCTAAAGTTGATTTTATACCTTCAATTATTTCTTGTGCGTTCGATCCTTTGGTTTGAAAAATTCCCATAAATACTGCGGGATTTCCTAAACTCATAGCGTTCGATGCATACGATTGTGCATCAAGCTCGATGGTTGCAACATCTTTTAATCGTAAATACTCACCGTTTCCTAAGGCTTTTACAACAATATCGCTGTACTGACTTTCGTTTTTAAATCTTCCGCTATAGCGTAAAGCATACGAAAACGATTCCCCGTTATTTTCACCTAAAGATCCTGCCGCTGCTTCTAAATTTTGTTCGGCTAAAACGGCTGAAATATCAGAAGGAATTAAATTATATGCTGCTAATTTTTGCGGATTTAACCAAATTCGCATGGCATAATCTTGTTGCGAAAAAACGCTTACATCGCCCACACCACTAATACGCTGCATAGCCGGAATAACGTTTATTTTTAAATAGTTTTGAATAAACGTGGCATCGTAATTTTCGCTTTCTGAATACATAGAAACAAACATTAATGCACTTGTTTCTTGTTTTTGGGTAGTAACACCAGTTTGAGTAACTTCTTGCGGTAATAACGGTGCCGCTCTAGCAACACGGTTTTGCACGTTTACAGCAGCAATATCTGCATCCATTTCTTGGTCGAAATACACCGTAATTTCTGCAGTTCCTGTATTTGAAGCTGTAGAGGTCATGTACGTCATGCCTTCTACACCGTTTATTTGTTCTTCAATAGGAATAATTACACTCTCTAAAACGGTTTCGGCATTAGCTCCTGTATAAGTTGCTGATACTTTAATAGTTGGCGGTGCAATATCTGGATATTCCTCTATAGGTAAGGTTGTTATACTAATAACCCCTAGCATAACTATGATAATAGAGATTACTGTTGAAAGCACTGGTCTTTCAATAAATGTTTTTAACATGACTATTATTTTTGAGGATTAATTAGTTTTTAAAAAGTACTGCTATGGGCTTTATAGCTTCGTCGAAAGCCATTTCTTGAGGCGTAATTTCCTGGCCATTTCTAAGTTTACCAACTCCAGAAACTACAATTTTGTCATTGGCTTTTAAACCAGACTCCACAACATAAAGATTATCTACCGATCCTTTTACTTTTAAAATTGATGTGCCCACTTTATTATCGGCTCCAAGTTTGTAAATCATTATATTACCTTGTTGCTCAAAAGTTGCAGATTGTGGTACTACAATGGCGTCTTTATATTCTATTGGAAATTTAATTTTTCCGCTGTTACCGTTGGTTAAAATTTCGTTAGGATTATTAAAAGCGGCTCTTATTTGAATGGTTCCTGTACTTTGGTTTATTTGTCCTGTACTGGTTTGAATGCGCCCTTTTTCGGAATATTCTGTGCCGTTTGCTAAAATTAAAGTTAAATCTGGCGACATTTTTATACGTTCCGCTTTAGTACGACCTTCCGATCGTTGTAAATGATCGATATATTGCGCTTCGTTAAAACTAAAAAAAGCATAAACCTGTTCTATTTCGCTAACTGTTGTTAATGGTGTAGCATCGTTAGGGCTAATTAGTGCACCTTCTCTAAAATTAATAGCGCCAACGTAACCATTAATTGGACTTTTTATGGTGGCGTAATTTATATTTTCTGAAACACTACTATAACTTGCCTTGGCTTGTGCTAAATTAGCTTTAGCGGTTTCTAATTGTACAGGGCTAATAATATTTTTTTCAACTAAAGGAATAAGTTTATCTACCTCTACTTGAGCTTGATTAACTCTTGCTCTTGCTGCACTTGCATCTTGACTTAACGACTGCGTTTCTAGCTTAAATAATGGTTGGCCTTTTCGTACTTTTTGGCCTTCATCTACAAAAACTTTTTCTAAATATCCGGTGGTTTTAGCGCGAACATCACTGTTTACAACCCCTTCAATAGTTGCGGGATATTCGTTATAACCCGTTACAGTTTTTTGCTCTACTTTCGCTACAGGAAAAGTAGCAGGCGGTGCTGGTGCCGCCTGCTTCTGTTCGCTATTCCCACAACTTAAAATCACTAAGAAAACACTTAGCGAGATTACTGCTACTAATCTATTTTGTTTCATAATAATGGTTATGATATTTTTTGGTTATCTAATATTTTATCTTTTAATTCTTTTACAGCTAGAGTTGCACTATCTATGAACTTGATGTAATCATTGTGAAAATTTAAATCAAACTTTTCTTCTTCTTTTTCAATTTTATTTTCGTTAATTAAATTTTTATAATCTTTTATTTCTAAATGTATTTTTCGTTCATCTCTCCAGTGATCCATCATTCTATCAATATGATGAACAATCATATCTTTTTTAACAATAAAATATTTTTTTCTGTCGCCTGTTTTGGTGAAATATTCAATTTTATTTAAATCTTGTAAATGATTTAAATGCGTTGAAATTGTGCTTTTGCTAGCACATAGAACCTCCACCATTTCATCGAAAGTAGTACCTCTTTTACCTGTTAATATTACATAAGCCAATATTCTTGCCGCTACAGGTGCTAAATATTCTCTATTTTCTAAATGCACTCCTAGTTTTTCAACTAAAGCCATTTTTTCTTTACAAATGCCTTTCATTAAATATCCTTTTTTCATTAATTACAATAACGCAAAATAAGTTGCGAAGTAATTTCTTTGCAAAAATATTAACTAGTTCGGAACAAACCGAACTAAACGAAGTTAATTTGTTGTTAAAACTATTTTAAGAATTATTAATTAAACGTTTTCCTGAATTCTACTGGAGACATTTCGGTTTTACTTTTAAATAATTTATTGAATGAAGACGGATACTCAAACCCCAATTTATAGGCTATTTCACTAACTGACAGTTGAGTAGTTGTTAATTCTTGTTTTGCTTTTTCTATAAGTTTATTATGAATATGCTGTTGTGTAGACATGCCTGTTAGAGATTTTAACATGCTACTTAAGTAACTTGATGATAGATTTAATGCTGATGATATTTTTTCTACTGAAGGCAAACCAACTTCAATTAAATTATCGTTTTTAAAATAATTGTCTAAAAAGGCTTCAACTTGACTTAAAAGCTGATGATTCGTTTTGTTTCTTGTTAAAAACTGCCTTTCATAAAAACGTTCGGCATAATTTAAAAGAAGCTCTAATTGAGAAATGATTATTTTTTGGCTGAATTTATCAATGTTTGCTCGATATTCTTTTTCAATATTTTTAAAGATGTTTAGCATCATATGCTCTTCATCTTCCGAAAGAAACAACGATTCATTTATTTCATAATTAAAATAATCATAATCCTTAATACTTTTCGCTAATGTAGAGTTCCAAATAAAATCTGGGTGTATTAAAAGCAAGTAGCCCGAAGGTTTTAGCGGGCCACTTAAATTTATATTCGGGTTTCGCTCCATGCTCATAACTTGGTTGGGTGCTAAAAACGTCATTAATCCTTCATTAAAATCATATTCTTTTTGCCCGTAAAATAACTTATAAGGCACATTGCGCTTTAAACCAATGGTGTAATAGTTTTGAACTAATTTTAAGCCTTTTATATCTTCTGGAAATTGCACTTTACTAAAATCTATTAAACTGATTAGCGGATGTTTTGGTGATGGCAAGCTCGCAAAAACATGAAAATCGGATAATTTTGTTATGTGTTTTATCTTTTCCATTGTAATAACCCTAATTTGGTAGTTATAAAATTAAATATAAAATAGTTATGGTTTTACAGAAGTTTTAAAAATCAATTGAGTTAACGTATCATTTATAAAAGCAAATGCTAGACCTAACAAAATTGGTATAAAAAGACTTAAAATTGAAATGACTTGCACATGCGGATGAACGCCAAAAAATATAATTAAACCCATAAACCAAGCCGGAATATTATTTAAATACTTAATTTTTGATAAATAGGTAAGTACAGAAATAAATATAAATACAGCTATGGGAAAACCCATTTTACCCAAATAACCTCCTAACAAGCCACCAAAACTTAATATTAAAGTTCCCATAATTATTCCCGCAGATATTGGAACCAACGTTAATAATGCCGATTTAAACGATTTGCCAAATAAATAATAACTTACCCAAGCTAGAAACAATACCCAACTTGGTAAGTTAAACGAAAAAGCTAAATATGTAGCTACGGCGCCACAAATACCCATTATAATTGCAGATAAAAACTGTTTCATAATATGTAATTTTAAGCCATTCCGCCGTTTGCTCCAACACTTTGGGCAGACATCCATTTAAACTCGTTAGTTGCCAATTGTACTACTATATTTGCAACATCTGTAGGTGTTCCAAGGCGTTTAAATGCATTACTATTAGCTAGTTGATTTATTATGGTTTCCGATTTTCCTTGTAAAAACAAATCGGTTCCTGTTGGCCCTGGTAAAACGCAATTTACATTAATACCACGATGCCCAACTTCTTTTGCAAATACTTTGCTTAACTGTTCTACCGCTGCTTTGGTAGCTGAATATATGCCATACGTTGGAAAATTGGTTCGTGTAACTGTAGAGGAAATATTAATGACACTTCCGTTATCGGCTAACTTGGTTGAAGCTTCTCGCAGTGTGTTAAACACACCCTTTAAATTAATTTGTATTTGTTTTTCGAAAATAGCATCAGAAGCTTCAGAAATTAAACTGTTAAGCATAACTCCAGCGTTATTTACCAAAATATCTATTTTGCCAAAATGTGCTATACTTTGGGCAAATAATTGGTTAACATCTCCGGTTTTACTTACATCTGCTTTAACACAAATAGCCTCGCCATTAGCCTTTAAAATTGTACTAACTACTTGTTCTGCCTCAGCTTTACTTCCGGAATAATTAACCACAACTTTTGCGCCTTTTTCCGCAAACGTTTTGGCAATTTGGGCACCTATTCCTTTGGAAGAGCCTGTTATTAAAGCCACTTTTCCTTTTAAATTACTCATAATACTTTGTTTTAATTTATGTTACAAAGATGAGTTATGTGGTTGCCTTAAACTTTTCCAAATCGGCTTATTAGTTAGCCTTTTTTATTTTAAATTAAGAAGATGTAAGCTCACTTAAAACCAATTTAATTTCGCCGTAGCTATATTTATCGTTAAGCTGAAGTTTTAAATCGGACAGATTTTCGTAGGTTTTTGTAGGTAATATTTCTTTTAGCTCGTTGTAAACATCTGAAGCCATTAAATCGGTAATTTTAATTTCGCCTGAAGGAATAAATGTTGCTAAATGCCCAAAAATAGTGTTTTCGTTAAGCTCACGCTGATTCGCTATTTCGGCTATGGTTTTACCTTTTTTGAACAAATCTAAAGATTCTTTTTGGCTATCACCTTTTTGGCGTTTAGGCTTTTTAGGATCTTCTTCTAGCTCAACTTGGTTGGTAACTTCAATATCGTTTTCGTCAACAAATTTGGTAATAACCTCTAAAATTTCTTTACCATATTTATCTACTCTGGTTTTTCCCATGCCATGAATAGCCAGTAATTCTTTTTTATTTGTTGGCAATAATTCACACATTGCATATAACGATTTTTGGGTGAAAATTTGAAAATGCACTAAACCTTCTCTGTCGGCAATATCGTTTCTTAACACGCGTAAAAGCTCGAAAAGATCAATATTTACAGTACCATCAATTACTTGTTTTCGTTGTTTTTTAGGTTTTTCTTTAGCTAAAAATACAGCTTCGGTACGCAATTTTAAATAAAAGCTTACACTAAAAGCATGTGGCAATCCTTTAAAATACAATAGTTTTTCGGTTAAAAGTTCTTCTAAAGTATCAAGTTGTTTTTCAAGATCTTTTTCTATGGCTTTATTATCGGTTGTAAAATTTAAAGCTTTTAATGATGCTTCAATATTGGCTTTTGTTTGGTCGTTAAAATAAGTAACTGCTTTAGCAAAACGTTCTTGTAATGGTTCGCTAGTTTCTGGAATTTCGGTTTTTTCAATCAAGTTTTGCAATTGAACTTTAAAGCCATTACCAACTTTTAATAAATTAGTTACTGTATTTTTAATTGTAATTGCTGGTTCTTCAACTTGACCTTCAATACTCCCTCGGTTTTTATAAAAGATATCTAAAACACGATTTGTTGGGTATAAAAAGGCGTAAAAATTAAAAAGTTCGGCAATTAAATCGAGTTGAAAATCGCGTTCCGATTCTAATAAAACAGCTTCGTCTGGCTCGTTATTTGCCGCTTCTTCATTAAAATTTAAAACATGGCTATCGGTAATTATTTGTTGCGGAGAAATTTTGCTTTTTAACACCAAACCTTCTAACGATTTACACCTGCTTAAAGCCACGTAAGTTTGCCCATGGGCAAAAGCAGATTCGGCATCAATAATTGCTTTTTCAAACGTTAAACCTTGACTTTTATGTATGGTAATTGACCAAGCCAAACGTAACGGAATTTGAGAAAAACTACCAACTTTGTCTTCTGTAATTTCTTTGGTTTCGTTATTTACCGTGTATTTTATGTTTTCCCAGGTTTCTAGTTTTGTAGTAATATCGAAATTATCTTGCGGACAACGCACTACAACTTCGTCTTTATTTAAAGCAATAACTTTGCCTATTTTACCATTAAAATATTCCTTTTCTTGAGAGCTATCGTTTTTTATAAACATAACTTGAGCGCCCACTTTAAGCTCTAAAACCGAATCGTTTGGATATGCATGTTCTGGAAAATTACCTTCTACGGCTGCTTTGTATTTTTGAGATTTTCCTGTTAAATCCTTTAGCTTTTGTTCGTTGGTTGCAATAGCTTTTCGGTTGTGAGTTGTTAACGAAATATAACCGTCTTCGTCGTTTGCAATAAAATTGGGCTGATATCTTTTATTTAATTCATCGGCCGATTTTTGGGTGAGTTTATTATTCCTAATTTCATTTAAAATAGTAATAAAAACGGGGTTTTCTTGTCTGTAAATGTGTTTAAGTTCAATACTTATGGCTTTACTTTGTTGATAAGCCAAACTACTGAAGAAAAATGCATTTTTGTAATACGGTTGTAACAAATGCCACTCACTTTCTTTAATTACCGGCGAAAGCTGCTGTAAATCACCAATCATAAGTAATTGTGTGCCGCCAAACGGTAACATTTTATTTTTAAAACGGCGCAGTACTTTATCGATGCCATCGAGTAAATCGGCACGAACCATACTTATTTCGTCTATAACCAAAAGGTCGAGCGACTTAATAATATTAATTTTTGTTTTATTGAATTTTCGGCTAAACTGCGACGAACTTTGTAAATTATCGTGTGGCAAAATAGGACCAAAAGGCATTTGAAAAAACGAGTGAATAGTAACGCCTTTGGCATTTATAGCGGCCACACCCGTAGGCGCCACAACTACCATACGTTTATGGCATTCTTTTTTTAATTTATGAAGAAATGTAGTTTTACCCGTACCAGCTTTACCGGTTAAAAAGATATTACGATTGGTTTTGGTAACAAAATTCCAAGCGAGGTCGAGTTCTTTGTTTTCCTTCATGTTTAAAAAATATGTATGAAGATAACTTTAGTTTTATGAAAATGCAAGATGTAAAGCTTTTCTGAAATAAAAAACCCTGATAAATTCAGGGTTTTAAGTTTGTTATCTATTTATTTAGATCCTGACCCCGAAATTGCGGGAGGATGACAATATTATTTTTAAAGTGCCGATTTAAACTGCTCTAAAAAGCGCACATCGTTTTCGCTTAATAAACGAATATCTCCAATTTGGTGTAACAACATGGCAATACGATCGATACCCACACCAAATGCAAAACCAGAATATACTTCGGTGTCTATACCACAGTTGGTTAATACATTCGGGTCTACCATACCACAACCGCCAATTTCTAGCCAACCGGTTCCTTTAGTAATTTTGTAATCGGTTTCGGTTTCTAACCCCCAATACACATCTATTTCTGCACTTGGTTCTGTAAACGGAAAGTACGATGGGCGTAAGCGTATTTTACTTTTCCCAAACATTTCGGTTGTAAAGTGTTGTAAAGTTTGTTTTAAATCTGCAAAACTAACGTCTTTATCTATGTACAAGCCTTCAATTTGATGGAAAAAACAGTGCGAACGCGCCGAAATAGCTTCGTTTC
The DNA here is from genome assembly GCF_020523925.1 of Neotamlana laminarinivorans. Lineage (GTDB taxonomy): Bacteria > Bacteroidota > Bacteroidia > Flavobacteriales > Flavobacteriaceae > Neotamlana > Neotamlana laminarinivorans. The sequence continues at coordinate 215,864 of NZ_JAJAPW010000002.1, forward strand.
TATACACACGACCTGGTGAAATAGTTCGAATAGGCGGTTGGTTGTTTTCCATGTAACGTACTTGTACCGAACTGGTGTGTGTACGCAATAAAATATCGGGGTTGGTTTGTATAAAAAATGTATCTTGCATGTCGCGTGCCGGATGGTATTCTGGCAAGTTTAACGCTGTAAAGTTGTGCCAATCGTCTTCAATTTCTGGACCTTCGCTTACGTTGAAACCGATACGCGAAAATATATCGATAATTTGATTTTTTACAATTGAAATAGGGTGGCGCGAACCCAATTGAACGGGTTGTCCTGGACGCGATAAATCGCCAAAAACGCCGTTTTCTTCTTCTTTACTTTCTAGAACATCTTTAAGCTCGTCTACCTTTGTTTGTGCAGTAGTTTTAAGCTTATTTATGGTTTGGCCAAATTCCTTTTTTTGCTCGTTTGCTACATTTTTAAATTCAGCAAAATAGGCGTTAAGTAATCCTTTTTTTCCGAGGTATTTAATTCGGAAATCTTCTACTTCCTCAATGGTTTCGGCTTTAAAGGCTTCGGCTTCGGCAATTAGTTCTTTTATCTTGTCAATCATAGCTATATTATCGAAATGGTTGCAAATTTAGTGATTTTTAACGCGCTGAAACAAGTTTTATTTATCTTAAATGCTTTAGTCTGCATGGTTAATTGTGGCAAAATTACATTTAAGAACGAATAAACAATGCCTTTTGCGGATGGGTTGCGTTAGGGATTGCAGCGGCATCCTTTTTTGAGGTTACGAGAAAAAGATATAGCGGAAAGCCCGACCGCGCCTTAGCGTGGTAACGCCCATTTAATTAATATATTCGGTTTCTAGAAAGTAATTTACAATGGCTTCTTTCATTAAAACGCTTTGTTCTCCAGCTTTTAGGTATGGTAACTGTTCGAGGGTTTTGTAGTGTGGCCAACCATCGTTATCTACAAAATCGAGCTCGTAATATCCATATGGCGAAAGTAATTTACATATTGCAATGTGCATGAGATCGAGCTTTTGGTCTTTTTTAAACGTGCGGTTTAATTGCCCGAGTTCTTGCACACCAATGAGGTAAATTATTGCATCTAAATCTAAAGTATCGCCATCGGCGAATTGATTGGATAGTTTTTTTACGACTTGTTCCCAGCGTTGTTTTAATTGTTCGTCTCTTGCCATTCCTTTTTTTAAAGTTTCTTGTTTCGGGTTCAAATTTAATGAATGCCTTGGTTACTTGTTGGGTTTGCACTAAAAAAGGATGGAATTTATTTTATATTTGTTGAAATTGATTTTTTATGGGCGTTATTGATATTGTTTTAGGAGCTTTAATTTTATTAGGCTTAGTTAGAGGTTTTTTAAAAGGCCTTTTTGTTGAAGTGGCTTCGCTTGTTGCTTTGGTTGCTGGTGTTTATGGCGCCATACATTTTAGTAATTTTGCTGCCGAATTTTTACAAACTAAAACAGACTGGGGAGAGAAAACCATTAATGTTACAGCATTTGCCATTACTTTTGTGGTTATTATTTTGGCTATTGCTTTGGCTGGGAAAGCGCTTACTAAACTTGCCGATTTTGCGGCTCTTGGTATTTTAAATAAACTTTTAGGCGGTGTTTTTGGTGCTTTAAAAATTGCACTTTTACTAAGTGTTATTTTAAATATTTTCGACAAATTTAATAACACCATCACCTTTATTGATGATGATGATATTGAAAACTCTATACTTTACACACCTGTAAAAAGTTTGGTGCCTTTAATTTTTCCGAAGTTAATTTCTGATGAAGCTGAGGATGATAAAATTGAGGACGACACCTTGTTGCAAGAGGCTTAACTTTTATTAAATATATACTAAAAAAGGGCAACATTATACGTTTTAATATTGCCCTTTTTTAGTGGATTTAGTTTTACTCGTAAAACTCTACAGATCCTGTTGTTATGTTATACATGGCTCCAATTATTTTTATTTCGCCATTTTTTTCCATTTCTGTTAATATTGGACTTTCTGCATGAATTCTATCTATAGTAAGCTCTACATTTTTTTTAGAAACGGTATCAACAAAATCTAGATTTTTAGAGTTACGTAAGCTTTCGTTTGTAGGTTCTGTTACAGCCTTGACCGCTGGTGTGATTTTTTCAATAAGTTTTGTTAAATTACCCATTTCGGCATGGTCGCAGGCTCCTTTTACCGCTCCACAACTTGTATGACCTAAAACTACTATAAGTTTTGTTCCGGCCAATTTACAAGCAAATTCCATGCTTCCTAAGATGTCTTCGTTAACAAAATTACCTGCAATACGTACACTAAAAATGTCGCCCAAACCTTGATCGAAAACTAACTCTGCCGATACGCGTGAATCTATACAACTTAATATTGTTGCAAAAGGAAATTGTCCTTCTTTAGTATCGTTTACTTGCTCTAAAAGGTTACGATTTGCTTTTAAGTTATTTTGGAAACGGATGTTTCCTTCCTTTAAAAATTGTAACGATTTTTCAGGCGTCATGGTTGCCTGAGTTTCTTTTGTATGTGCTTTCATGTTTTTTGTTTTCTTTAATTAATTACATTTTGTTTTACCCAATCTAAACAACTAGAAAAGGTTTTAAAAATATGATTTTTTGAAACTAAATCTGGTATTATACCTATTCGTTCCATCATATATCGGGGTTGTTCTAATACATCTACAATTAGAACATGAATGCCGTTTTTTTCTAAATCTATAAGTATATCTTCAAGCGCAAATAAACCAGATTGGTCTATGTAAGGCATTTTGCCCATTCTTATAATTACTGCTTTGGCTGTATTTGGAATTTGTTTTGCTAATTGCTGAAAATTATTAGTTGAACCAAAAAATAAAGGCCCATTTATATGCTTTATAAATACTTTTTCTGATAGGCTTTCTGGAAATTCCGCTTCGTCAGCCCATGCTTCTTCTTTTAACGCAGAGACATCGGAATGCTTTGTTGTTAAATCTCCAATTTTTTTCATGAAAATTAATGAAGCAATTACAAGACCAATACCAACAGCATAAACTAAATCCCAGAATGTTGAAAGTAACATTACCACCAACATAATAATAACTTCTGAACTTACTTTAAAAGGTCCTATTTTAACATCTCTAGGAAGACTAGGAATGGCTTTTAAACCTTTATAATCCATAACTCCTATACCAACAGTTATTAAAACACCTGCTAATACGGCTGCAGGAATTTTTGAAGCTATTGGACCTAAACCTAAAAGAATAATTAAAAGGATAACTCCTGCTATCATTCCCGATAATTTAGTTTTTCCTCCGGAATTAATATTTACTACGGTTCTAATAGTTGCTCCTGCACCAGGAATACCTCCAAAAACAGATGCAATACTATTACCAATACCTTGACCTATTAATTCTTTATTTGGTTTATGCTTGGTTTTTGTCATGTTGTCTGCAACTACAGATGTTAATAACGAATCTATAGCGCCTAATAAAGCTAAAGTAAAAGCTGTAAAAATGAATGGTTTTATATTGCTTAAACTAAACTGAGTAAACATATTTAAGTTTGGCGTAGGAATTCCTGACGGGATCTCTTCTATGGGTATGTAATTAATATTAAAAATTAATGCTATACCCGTCATTACCACCAAAGCAACCAATGTACTTGGAACTACAGAAGTTATTCTTTTAAAACCATAAATAATTAATATCGTTCCAAGTGCAAGTGCTAACTCTAAAAAATTTATATTTTTTAAGGCTCTTGGTAAAACTTTTAGTGTTCCTAAAACCCCTGACGATTCTTTTCCTGCTAAGGTTTTTGACTCTTTTAAAATATCTTCGTTTGTTATTTTATCTGCTCTGTTTACTGTTTCTTTAAAATTCTCTAGAACAAGAATACCTTCTCCTGCTTCTTCTTTTAAAATATTTTGAAGAATAATTTCTTCTGCCTGCGGTTTAAAACTATCTACAAAACTAGAGTCTTCTTTCGCATAATAACCAATAGATGGAAGTATTTGTGTTACTAAAATTATTACGCCAATTGCAGTCATAAACCCAGAAACTACCGGATAAGGAATATATCTTATATACTTACCAAAACCTAAAATCCCTAAAACAACTTGAATAATACCTGCTAGTAAAAAAATAGCTAGTATTGTAGGTAGTGCTTTATCTACATTACCATCGTTCGCAGCTAATATTGTAGCAATAACTACCATGCTAACTGCTGTCATTGGTGCTGTTGGTCCAGAAATTTGAGTATCTGTACCACCAAATAACGATGCAAAAAACGCTATAAAAATGGCTCCATACAAACCGGCACTAGGGCCTAAACCTGAAGACACACCAAAAGCTAATGCTAATGGTAACGCAACAATACCAGCTGTAACACCACCTAATAAATCGCCTTTAAAATTGGAAAATAGATTTTTCATTATTGTTTTTACTATTATATAAATTAATTTAAACCTAAACTAGATTTTGGCCTTAACTCAAAAAATTCTATAAAACTTGGTGGATTTTCTACCACACCTCTTTTTGAAATTAGTTTTATATTTATATTTCTTTCTTTAGCTTTTAAAGCAAAATCTTCTAGAATTTCAATAACATCATAATCAAGGTATCTAGTATTCATCAAATCTATTTCCAATTGCGAGTTTTCAGGAATATTATCTAACTCTTTTAAAATAGCTCCTTTATTAAAAAAGGTAACCTCTTCGGCTAGGGTCATTTTAATTTTTCCATCATTAACATCTTCACCTTCTTTATGCAAGAAATGGGAATTTTGAAAACTTTTTTGAAGGATAATAAAAATACCTACAATAAGCCCCAAACCAATACCTAATAATAAATCGCCAGTAATTACCATTGGCAAAACGGTTGCCATAAAAGGAAACCATTGTTTCCAACCTAGCTTAAACATTTGCTTGAAAGTTGAAGGTTTAGCTAATTTAAAACCTACAACAAATAAAATAGCTGCTAAAACTGAAAGTGGTATTTTATTTAATAATGTTGGGATTAAAATTACAGATATTAATAAGAAAAAACCATGTATTATAGCCGACATTTTTGATCGTCCGCCAGACTGAATATTTGCAGAACTCCTAACTATTACTTGAGTTATTGGTAAGCCGCCAATTAAACCAGAAACAATATTTCCTGTTCCTTGCGCAAATAACTCTCTATTAGTTGGCGTTACATTTTTATGCGGATCTAGCTTATCTGTAGCTTCAACACAAAGTAATGTTTCTAAAGATGCTACAAGAGCTATTGTAAAACCAGTAATCCAAACTTCTGGCTTTGTAATTACTCCAAAATTTGGAAAACTAAATTGCCCTTTAAAACTATCTAAACTATCTGGAACTGGTACAGATACTAATTGTTTACTTACAAGACCTAACGAACCATCTTTGGTAAAAACATAAAAAAGAATTCCTATTACTACAGCTACCAATGGCCCTTGAATAAGTTGAAAAATTTTTCCTTTTTTAGAAAGCACATTAGACCATAAAAGTAAAATACCTAAAGATATTAAGCCTATTAATGTGGCTCCTATACTAATGTTACCACTAATTAAAGCATTAATTGAGTTTAATAATCCTGATATTAAATTATCCCATTCTACTTTTAGAAATGCAAAATCTCCTTCAGGGTTTTTATCCATTCCGAAAAAGTAAGGAATTTGTTTTAAAATAATTATAATCCCAATACCCGTTAACATACCTTTTATTACAGATGATGGAAAAAAATATCCAATAACACCTAAGCGTAATACGCCAAATAATATTTGAATAAGACCACCAATAACTACAGCCACTAAAAAGTTTTTGTAACCTAAAGATGTTATAGCTACTAAAACTATAGCGGCTAAACCAGCTGCGGGTCCGCTAACTCCAATATTAGAGCCACTCATAGCACCAACTACAATACCTCCTATAATTCCTGCTATTAATCCTGAAAAAAGTGGAGCTCCACTTGCCAACGCAATACCTAAACATAAAGGCAGCGCTACGAAAAAAACGACAATACTTGCCGGCAAATCATTTTTAATTGTTTTAAACATAATATAAATTATTTCCCTTTACTATTTTACAAAAGCAAAGGCGGTTAAAGTTAATTTTAGATTTTTAGAAAACCTATTGCTAAATAAAAATTATACTATGCTTATTTCTGGTGGTGGTGAAATAAGGTTTAAATGTGGTTTGGGGTAATTTTTACAATAATACTCAATATGATTAAAACTGTATAATGGCTTTAAATAAGCTGGTTCTGAATCGAAATTTTGGTTTTGTAAGGTAATTTTAGATACTTCTTCCTCTTCTTCAGCAATGCTATAAAACATAGAAATATCAACAGAACTATCTATCGCAATAATTATAGTAGGAGCAGAAATAAAGCCCAAAAGCACTATAGAAAAGAATATAACAATAGATTTTTTTTTCATTTTTTAGTTTGGTTGCTACACAAATATAGCATTTCAAACCAAAAATTTAGTTATTGCTTATTTAAAATTACTTAAGCATTTTGATATCTTCTTGGATTACCCAACCCGTTTTACCATCGGCGAGCTTTATTTTTTTCCAGTTATCAAAAGTTTCAAGCACTTGTACTTTGGTACCTTCATGAAGCCTAAAAGCCTCTTCACTATTTAAGTTAGGACCACTTTTTATTTTACTTTCTTGTGCAAAAACTATAGCTGGATTATCTGTTTTATCTAAATCGAATTTATAAAATGCTAGGGTAAGTGTAATACTCATTAATATTAATGCTAAAATACTAGCTATAAAACTAATTCGTTTTCTTATGGTTGTATATGCAAAATAATATAACAGAAAAAGCACAACAAATACAAAAACAAATACAATAGCTAATTTTGCCCAAAAATCAAAAGTAAATTTGTTAGCTAAGGATTTTAGCAACTTTGATATACCTGAATCAGGAACTACATCTACCACATCTATTGTCATATTTTGCGCATAGGCTAAATTATTTTTAATATCTGTATTATCAGGATCTAACCTTAATGCTTTTTCATAATAATAAATACTTGGCGCAATATTATTTAATTTGTAATTAGCATTCCCAAGGTTAAAATATAACTCGGCAGAGTGGTTTCCAGTTTCTAAAATAGCCATGTAATCGTCTATTGCTTCTGCGTATTTACCATCGTTATACAACGCATTTGCTTTTTCGAATAAACTTTGGTTTTGACTAAAAGTAACTACCGAAATAAAAAATATTAGTATGTAAATCGTTTTCTTCATGAGATGCTTCAATTGGTTTACAACCACATTATTTTGCCTGTTTATCTATTAACGAAATGGTTTTGGCCGCCTTATCGTAATCTTCTTGCATAGTTACGTTATCTATTGGCGTGTAACGCGCTAATTCGCAATTTTGTAAAATACTATTAAAATCGGTTATAACTGTATTTTCAACTTGCTTTTCCGCAAGTAGTTCTGTTATTCTATCTTTACTTAACTCACTAGTTTCTATATGCAACTTGGCTTTTAAATAATTGTGTAGAGCCTTCTCTAAAGCTACATAAAAAGCTTCTTTTTGTCCTAAAGATTTCTTTGCGCTACTTAAGTATTTTCTAGCTAATTTATCGGCTTTTCGTATTCTATTTCCGTAAACATCGGCATCTCGCTTGGCTTTTTGCTTACCTAACACAATAGCTAATGGAATTAACAAAAATGGTAACAACAATAAATACCAAAATGTGATAGTTTTAAAAAAATGACTTTGTTTTATAGAAGAAAATGTGGTATCTGTTTTTATAAACGCAAATTGATTATCGTTATAAACAACAGCCTGTTTATTATTACTAGCCGAAGCATTTTCGTTATTATTAGAACTGTTAGAAGGACCGTTTAATACATTTATAACAATTTCTTCAGACGATAACCTTTTGTAGCTTTTAGTTTTTAAATCGAAATAAGAAAACGAAATACTTGGCATAGGATATTTGCCTTTATATTGGGGCACAACCGTGTAACTATCTGAAATACTACCTTGCATGCCTGCTAAATTTGTTTTTACATTCTCGGTATGCTCTGGCTCGTAAACCTCTAAAGAACTTGGTAAAGTTACCTTTGGTAAATTAAATAATTTTAAATTACCATTACCACTAACACGAACTTTAAGCTGTAATGATTCTGTGGCATCTAATTCAGTTTTCGATGTTGAAACATCAAATTTAAAATCGCCAACTGCTCCAGTAAAATCTGATGGCTTCCCCGCTTCTGGCAATGGCTTTACATTTATAGTTTTGTTACCAGCAGAAACAGTTCTGTTAACTCCTGTCATAAGTAATCCTCCGAAAATATTACGGCGATTTGATGGCACTGACATGGAAATATTTAACGTAAGCGGTTCTATCTTTAATTTTCCTGTTTTTTGAGGATATAAAACAGTTTTTCTTAACACTAAAAACCTATAATCTTCACCGTTATAAGTTCCATTCTGAACTTTTTGGTTTTGCGTATCAATATTTTGACTCCAGAAATCATTATATCTTGGTGTATCAACTTCATTGGTGCTTTGTACAGATACTTTTGGTGAAACGTATAATTTGTAAACTACAGTAATAGCTTCGTTTAAAAAGGGGTTAGTGTTTGAAACCTCTGCTACCAAATGAACATTTTCTGAAGCAATATAATTAGGGTCGTTAGGGTCTTTTGGGATATCTATAGCTGCTGTAACTTCAACTTTTATTGGAGTAGTTTTATAGATTTCGCCATCAATGTTTATGGTTGCTTGGTTAATTGTAAATATACCTCGACTTTTAGGAGCTAAAAAATAACTATATGTTTTTTTATAAGAACGAACACCATTCATCCAAGTATTACTAACTGATTGATTTGGTCCGCCAATTACCGTAAAGTTTGCAAAATCTGGTGGGTTAAAATTATCACCATCTTGATTCATTTCAAAATCTACACGTAAACGCTCGTTAACGCCTAGTTTTTTCTTACTTACTTTAGCTTCAAACTTTACTTGAGCCCCAGCAAATGCTGATGCTATTATAACTAATAAAACTGCTATGTAATTTTTTATCTGCATTTTTATTTAAATGAAATGCTTCGCCTTAATTGGCTTAGCATGACAATTGGTTTATATACTTCTTTATTTTTAGATGCTTCGACTGCGCTGAGCATGACATCTTAAAATTCCATTTTCAGTCTTTCGCCTTCAAAACTACCAATCTTTTTCGGTTTTTACTTTTACACCTTTTTGTTTTTCGGCGTTCATTTTTTCTTGAACCTTTTGTTCTTGATTATTCATGGCTTCTAGCAAGTTTTTAATTTGCTGCGGCGATAATTGTCCTGGTTGCGGCTTTGGCTGCTGGTTTTGCTTTTGCTCGTCGCCTTTATCTCCTTTGTCTTCTTTTTCATCTTTAGGCTTACCATCTTCATCTTTTTCATCTTCACCATCTTTTTTATCTTCTTGGTCGCCTTCGTCCTTTTTATCTTGATTCTCGTCGTTTTCGCCTTCTTTATCCTTATTTTCTTGATCTTGTTTATCCTGCTGGTCTTCGTTTTCTTTATTTTCGTCTTGCTTATCTTGATCTTGATTCTGATCTTGGTTTTGATCTTGCTGATCTTGTTGCTCTTCGGCACATTCTTTTGCTATACCAAGATTATATCTAGTTTCGTCGTCGGTTGGGTTGTTTCTTAGCGCATTTTTGTAAGCTTCAACAGCTTCTTTACACTTTTTATTTTTCATTAAAAGATTCCCAATATTATGAAACGCACGATGTTTTTCTTCTTTTGAAGTTGAAGAACTAGCCGCTTGTTGTAAACGATACAATGCTTCATCAAAATTACCGTTTTTAATATAACTTGTTCCTAAGTTATAAACACCTGCTTTTGTTGAGGCTTGTTCTGACAGTGCTTTACGATATTCCATTTCTGCGGAAACAAAATCGTCGTCATTTAACAACGCATTACCTTCATAAACATAATTATTGGCTTTTTTCATGGCCAATAATTGTGCCTTCATAGCATCATCTTCTTCTTGTGAAAAGGATACCAAAGAAATAAATATGCTTAATATTATTAATAAATGCTTCATATGTTCTTTTAAATTTAAAAAACCCATTGTTTTTGCACGTTAAAAAAATGATAAATAATTAACACGCTACACACAGTAGAATCTTAAAAATTCTCATTAAATAGATTTAATTTTTTTAACCAAGCTGTTTTTCTTTCTAAAAGGAAAACATCTAATAATAAAAAGAAAATTCCGAAACCTAAAAACCATTGAAACTGGTCTTTAAAATCGGCAAATTGTTTTGCCTCGAATTCAGTTTTATCCATGGTGTTTAAAATGTCTCTAATATTTTCAACCACGTTAGCTGTATTTTTTCCATTTATATAAGCGCCGTTTGCGGCTTCTGCTATGGCTTTTAAAGTATCTTCGTTAAGCTTGGTTATAACAGTTTCGCCTTGGTTATCTTTTTTATAATTTAAAATAACGCCATTTCTTTTCTCTGGAATTGGACCTCCTTTTACATCGCCAACACCAATTGTAAAAATTCTAATACCATCTTCGTTTGCTGCTTTCGCTATAGCTTCGGCTTCTTGTCCATGGTCTTCTCCATCAGAAATTATAATAAGTACTCGGTTGGTTTGCTCTTCATCATCAAAATACGTTGATGCTAATTTTATGGCTTCGCTTATAGCAGTTCCTTGCGACGATAACATATCGGTATTCATACCTTGTAAAAACATTTTTGCCGAGGCATAATCTGTGGTTATTGGTAATTGCGGAAATGCGGCTCCTGCGTAAGCAATTATACCTACACGGTCGCTGGCCAAATTATTTACAATTTGAGTAACTAATTGTTTCGATTTTTCTAAACGGTTTGGTGCAATATCTTCGGCCAACATACTTTTTGAAACATCGACAGCAAAAACAATATCTACGCCTTCACGCTTTACTGTTTCTAGCTTTGTACCAATTTTTGGGTTTACTAAAGCTAAGGATAAGCATAAAAAGGCTAAACTTAAAACCACAACTTTTAAAACAGTTTTAAATGTAGATTTATTCGGACTCAGTTTTTTTAGTAATGCTTTATCGGCAAACTTATTTTGGGTTCTGTATCTCCAGAATTGAAGACCTAAAAACAGAAGGATTATTACCGGAATAATAACCAACGTCCAAAACCATATTTTCTCTTCTAATTGATACATTTCTTTTTTTAGTTTACAGTTTACAATTGCAGTAAACAGTTTGTAAATTCTTTTTTAAGATTTTCGCTTTCGCGGAAAAATAAAACGGTTAAACAAAGCTTTTAAAAACGGTGTTTCGCAATAACAATTCAATCAACAACAATAATCCTGCGATTAATACTAGCGGACGAAATTTTTCTTCGTAATTGTAAAACTTAAATTCTTCTATTTCGGTTTTTTCAAGCTTATTAATTTCGTCGTAAATTTCTTCAAGTTTCTTATTATTAGTTGCTCTAAAATATTTTCCACTTGTAACTTCTGCAATTTCTTTTAACAAGGCTTCATCAATTTCAACTTGAATTCTTCCATATTGAAAATTACCCGTTCTTGGATCGATAGCAACAGGCGACAATGCCATTCCGTTAGTTCCTAACCCAATAGTGTATACTTTTATACCATATTCTAAGGCCAGTTCGCTTGCAATTTTAGGGTCGATAAACCCAGAATTGTTTACACCATCGGTTAATAAAATAATAACTTTACTAGAAGCTTTGCTATCTTTTAATCGGTTAACCGATGTGGCTAATCCCATACCAATGGCAGTTCCTCCTTCAATAATGTTATTATATTTTATGCTTCGTAACGAACGTAATACAATACTTTTATCGCTTGTAATTGGTGTTTTGGTGTAGCTTTCGCCAGCGTATTCTACTAAGCCAATACGATCGTTTGGTCTGCCTTGAATAAATTCTGAAGCTACTTTTTTAAGCGCCTCTAATCGGTTTGGTTTTAAATCTTTGGCTAGCATACTTGCCGAAACATCTATAGCCATTACAATATCTATACCTCGAGTTGTTTTGGTTTTAGAAGAAACATCAACCGTTTGTGGTCTTGCTAAAGCAGTAATTAAAAATGCTAGTGCCAATAAACGTAAAGCAAATAATACATGCTTAAATTTTGGCAATAACGAGTTTGTAACCTTAAAACCTTTTAAACTCGATATTTTAAGTTCTGCAGTTTGCTTTTTGTTTTTAAAAATATACCAAACAATAGCTAACGGTAATGCTAATAGCAACCAGAAAAATTCTTTATTTACAAACTCAATACCTTCTAACATTACTCTTGTACTTTTTTAAGTTCTATCGATTGAATTGTTCTATCTATTATTTCTGGAGCATAAGCATCATCCTTTTGATACACAAACATAATGGTTTGAACAGCTTGCTCTTCGGCAAACATTAAAATTTGATACTCATAAGACATCTCTTTCCCTGATATTTTATTTTTACCAATCATACTTCCAGAAGCTTTTAACCCTTTTGAATTATCGAGAGCTAACGTAATTTCTTCCTTCTTAACCACGATATCTTTAGCGCCTTCATTTTCAATTAGCTTAAGAGATTCCTCTATAAAATAATTTAGAAAAAACTCTTTCTTTTCTTCCTCATTATAATTATTTAGCTGTTCTGCTAATTGTTCGTCTTGAGAAAAAAGAGCAACTAAATCTTCTCCTTTTACTGCTACAGATCGTACTGCTATATAAAACCTATCTAGCATACTACCATAATAAAACATGTCGTTTTTGCTAGTTTTTTCTTTTTTATCTTCCGGTTTATCTTCTTCCTTTTTTGAATTAACTAGTAATACTTTATGACGCTGTAAAACTTTAGGTGTTGTAATTTTTATAGGAGGTAAACCATAGTCGCTAGTAACCCATTCTCCCTCTAAAAGTTCTTTTGTAGGGTGACCAACTATTGTGTCTTTCACATAACCAACGCCATATTTTATTGAAAAACCTATTAAGGTTGCTATTAATAAAAACACAGCTATACCCACTGTTAACCATATTTTTTGGCGTTTCTTTTTACGCTCTTGTTCTTCGCGATATTGTTGGTCTAAAAGCTTTTCTTCTTCGGTTGGTTCTGGTAAAGCTTCTTTTACATGATCTATTTCTACATCAATCGTATTTCTATCTAGCTTTGCTAACTCAACATCTGGTGCAGATTTTGCAAATTTCACTAAATCAGCACGTTTTAAAATGCTTTCTAGGTTTTTAATGTCGTCATTACTTAAATCTACCTGATTACCTTGTTTAAGTATTTTAAGTCTATCTATCAATTCGTCTGTTGTGCTTTCTAGAGCGCGATCGTAAACTTTTTCATCTAAATATTTACGAATAATAAAGGTTAAATCGGAATAATAATCTTTTAAATTTTCGTGCTCTAAATAGTGGCTTTCGTCTAGTTTTTTAAGTGCTAATTTAGCACGCCCGTAAGGCGGTAATAATGCAATTTGCTCAGCTTCGGTTAATGGTTTTTTACGCCAAATAAACCAATATAAAAGTGCTGCAATAACAGCTATAACTAACAATACAATAAGAGCTGTTTTCCACCAATCGCTGCTACTTTTTTCAACTTCAATAATTGGTTTTATATCGTATAAGCCTTGTTTTGTTGTATCTACCGCAACATTAAAAACCTCAACTTGTAACGAATCGGTAAAAAAGGTTTTATCTGCAATAATTATTTTTTGCTTTGGTATGGTGTATTTACCCGAATCGAATTGTGTTAATCCGTATTTTTTTACCAAGTTATACTTATCGGTCTTTTTTAAAGTATCAATTGGGTAAGATTCAATAACTTCTAATGGTGAAAATGATTGCCCTTCTGGGAAAACCACCAAATTTGTAGTATCGGTTTCTACTTCAACTTTAAATGTGATTTGTTCTCCTATTTTTATTGAGGTTGAATCGATTGACGATTTTACTTGAGCATTCAAGAAAAAAGTGAACAGAAAAAAGAACAAAGAAAATACAAGTATTTTAGATTGTTTTGATTTAATATTCATCATTAGTAATTCGTATTTCATCATTCGTTTATCCTCTTCGTTTAAAATAGCCTAGTAACTTTTTTACATAGCTTTCGTCTACACGGCAATCCATACTTCCTGCACCCGATTTATTGAAGCTATCTTTGTAATAGTCGACTTTTTCTCTATAAAATTTCGCGTAATTCTGTCTTACTTTTTTTGATGATGTGTTTACCAACATAAGCTCGCCCGTTTCTTCGTCTTGCATTTGTACAACACCTAAATTTGGTATGTCTTCTTCGCGGGCATCGTAAACTCGTATACCAGTAACGTCGTGTTTACCGGCTACAATTTTCATGGTGTGATGATAATCGTCTGCAATAAAATCGGACAGCACAAACACAATAGCTTTCTTTTTCATTACACTTGATAAAAAACGTAATGCTTCAGCAACATTGGTTTGTTTACTTTCCGGTTGAAACTCTATAAGTTCTCGTATAATACGCAATACATGCGAGCGTCCTTTTTTAGGCGGAATAAACAATTCTACTTGATCTGAAAATAAAATCAGGCCTATTTTATCGTTGTTTTGTGTTGCTGAAAAGGCTAAAGTTGCTGCAATTTCGGTAACTACTTCGTTTTTAAATTGCTGGTTTGTACCAAACATTTCGGAACCAGAAACATCTACCATTAGCATCATGGTAAGTTCGCGCTCTTCTTCAAAAACTTTTATGTAAGGCTCGTTATAACGTGCGGTAACATTCCAATCTATATTTCGTACATCGTCTCCAAATTGATACTGGCGAACTTCAGAAAAAGTCATACCACGACCTTTGAAAGTCGAGTGATATTCGCCTCCAAAAATATGATCAGACAAACGGCGTGTCTTAATCTCAATTTTTCGTACTTTTTTTAGTAATTCTTTAGTATCCATCTATTCAGTAAACAGTTTTCAGTCGCAGTATTCAGTTATCACAAACTATTTATACAGTATTCAGAATTATAGTAAGCAACTGCAAACTGCTACTGAACACTGTAAACTATTTTTATGGCACTTCAATCTCGTTTACTATTTTGTTTATAATGTCTACAGAAGTTACATTTTCGGCTTCGGCTTCGTAAGTAATACCTATTCTGTGACGTAACACATCGTAAACAACCGCACGAACATCTTCTGGAATTACATAACCTCTACGTTTAATAAATGCGTAACATTTTGCAGCAGTAGCTAAATTTATACTACCACGAGGCGATGCACCAAATGAAATTAATGGTTTTAAATCGGCAAGTCTATATTTTTCTGGATAACGTGTTGCAAAGATGATATCTAGAATGTATTTTTCAATTTTCTCGTCCATATAAACCTCACGAACAGCTTGTTGAGCTCTTAAAATAGTGTCTGTTGAAATTACAGATTGTACTTTTTCCCAAGCACCTTTTAAGTTAGCACGCATAATTAGCTGCTCCTCGTCAAGTTTGGGATAATCGATAACAGTTTTAAGCATAAAACGGTCTACCTGTGCTTCTGGCAAAGGGTAAGTTCCTTCTTGCTCTACGGGGTTTTGTGTTGCCATTACTAAAAACGGCTTATCTAACGGGAAGGTTTCATCGCCAATAGTTACTTGTTTTTCTTGCATCGCTTCAAGTAATGCTGCTTGTACTTTTGCTGGCGCACGGTTAATCTCGTCGGCAAGTACGAAGTTTGCAAAAATAGGTCCTTTTTTAATAGAAAAATCATTATCCTTCATATTATAAATAAGGGTTCCTGTAACATCGGCAGGTAATAAATCTGGTGTAAACTGTATACGGCTAAATGTGCCATCTACAGCTTGCGACAAGGTGTTAATAGATAAAGTTTTTGCTAAACCCGGCACACCTTCAAGTAAAATGTGGCCACGCCCTAACAAACCAATAAGTAATCGTTCTACCATGTGTTTTTGTCCAACAATTACTTTGTTCATTTCTAACATTAGTAAGTCTACAAAAGCACTTTCTTTTTCAATTTTCTCGTTAATGGTCTTAATATCAATAGTACCTGTTTCTTCCATCATTTTTTAATTTTATTAAAAGCACGAATATAATGCCCTAATTTGAGCATTGCAAATTGTTAAAATTTTTCTTTGGTAGCTGTTAAAGAATGGTTAAAAAACATAGCTAAAACCGCTTGTGTAAAGGTTTAACGAATAATTATGATAAGTAAATCATAAATAAACGGCTTTTAATTCTTTTAATGAAAGGATTACATGCAAACAAACTTTTTACATCCGAGTTGTTTTAAGTATTTTTATAAATGATTAAATAAATATATAAATGAAAAAAACAGCCCTAATTACTGGCGCAACTAGCGGTATTGGAGAGGCAACCGCCTACGAATTTGCAAAACAAGGTTTAAATATTATTATTTGTGGCCGACGTTTAGAACGCTTAAACACCATGAAAAAAGCGCTATCTAAACTAACATATGTACATATTTTAAATTTTGATGTACGCGATAAAGAAGCCACTTACAATGCTATTAACAATTTGCCTGATAAATTTAAACAAATAGATATTTTAATAAACAATGCTGGTAACGCCCATGGCTTAGACCCTATTAACGAAGGTAATACTGATGATTGGGATGCCATGATGGATATAAACGTTAAAGGTTTGCTTTATGTTAGTAAAGCTATTATACCTCAAATGACTGAACGTAAATCTGGCCATATTATAAATATTGGCTCTTCGGCAGGAAAAGAGGTTTACCCTAAAGGCAATGTGTATTGCGCTACCAAACATGCCGTTTTAGCCATTACAGAAGGTATGCGTATTGATTTAAACCCGCATAACATAAAAGTTAGTGCTGTAAACCCGGGGCTTGTAGAAACCGAATTTTCTAAAGTGCGTTTTAAAGGCGGCGACCAAGCCAACCATGTTTACAAAGGTTTTAAAGCCTTGCAAGCTAAAGATATTGCCGAAATATTACACTTTGTAATTTCCAGACCCAACCACGTAAATATTGCAGATCTTTTAGTATTTCCAACAGCACAAGCTAACAGTGTAACCGTTAAAAAGGAGTTTTAAATGATTAATAAACGCCTTCTTATTAAACATTTGCTAGCTCACAACGACGAAAATAGTTTTTACGATAAAAAACTAAAAATAGACATTAGCGAAAAAGAAGGTAAAGCCAAATTTTTAAAACACATTTGTGCACTATCAAACAGTAACCCCAAAAACAACTCTTATATTGTTATTGGTGTAAAAGATGAAAATAATGCCATTATTGGAGTAGATTTTTTTGATGATAGTAAAATTCAAAATTTAATAAACGCCTATTTAAGTCACCCACCAATTGTACAATACGAAAACATACCGTTTCCTCATTTACCACACGACAAAGTAGTAGGTTTAGTTACCATTCGCCCAACAGGAACCATTACTTCACTCAGAAAAAACATTTGGAAATATTACGGTGGCTCTGTATTTTTTAGAGACGGTAGCATGAGCATGCCTAAAGTTTTTGATATTGAAATTAAAGACGTGAATTCTGAGCTTGTTGCTGCTATTGAAAAAAACTCGCAAAATAATATAGAACACACACTTGATGGTGTTATGGAGTTTATGAACGCCCGTACAGATTATACCCCACAGTACAAAGTATTTAAAGAGTATTTTGTTGTGTGTTGGGCCGGACAAAAAAAAGTTGTAAACGATGAAGTATTTTTCTCGAGAGTAGATATAGAATTAATTAATGAACAAGTAAAACTATTTTTTTCGGCTTTAGATGAGGTTTCCATTTTTTATGATGAAAACAGTTTTAAGATAATAGAGTATGTGCGCTTAGGACTTCAAGATTCTTATAAATATTATCAATTAGAAGAAACTATAATAAACTTTCAAGACAATGCCAGTTATAATATTGAAACTACTTTACTCTTCCAACCCCCGCAATTCGATAAAAAAATACTTTTTCATATTTATAATAATAACAATGCTTTATTAGAAAAATTAAAAAAAGGCTTATCGCTAACGCCTCGAGAAGAAGCCGATTTAAAAAACTTACCTTCGGCATACCTTATCTGTTATTTAAACCTATTTCATGAAGCCGTTAACAAACTTCATGAAGCAAAACCTTACTTAAAAAAACATAGTAACGAAATTTACAATTACTACAAAGAATCAGTTAGAATTTTAAGAAAAGTTAAGTATAGCTAAACAGGGGAAAAAACCCTTTTTAAAATAAGGAAAACACATATTTTTTTAAGTGTTTTTACGCTTTATATATTATAACTTATTACATTACTTTGTGATATAAAATTATTTAAATTTATAACCCAAACGATAACATGACATCATAAATATGTAAAAATTGCTATTAATCAGTTCTTAGAAAAATCTTGCTTAATCTTGTTTTTAAGTAAGATTTTTCGTTTGAATAAATTGTGAAATTTTAATATTGATGCATCTACAGTTTAAATACGACAAAAATACTAGGCTTTTAATATTAAAACCGAAATACTTACCTTTTAACCTTTATTTAATGCAAAAACACTTTTAGTACTTAAAAAAAAATTGCAAATTTGTTATGCTATTAATCTTAAACAAACCTTGTGCTCCAAATCGATTTTAGAAAAAGAGTCAAGGTTTTTTTTATGCCTTAAATATTAGTTTATCTAATATCTAAGTTTTATTTCAAGATCTTCAGAAAAAGTATTAATAAATTTCTCAAATCGCAAATTTCAAATAACCCTATCATTATTTAGACTAATAAAAAAATGGTTACTATAAATAATAACCATTTTTAAACTAAAGCTTTACTAGCAATTATTTTCCACCATCTAATTGATCTTGCCAATCTAACAATTCTTGCCACTTACCTTCGTAAGCTAATTTTGCTTGTTTTGGCCATGTTCCTGGTTTATGCATTTTAAAACGATCACCTCCACTTGTTAAAACTTCTTGACATTTTTCTACGCTACATTCTGATAAAGCTTTCCATGTTTTAACATCATGGTTATGAAATAAACCTTGAATTTTAGGACCAATACCTTCTACCACAGTTAAATCATCTTGTTTTATTTTTTTACCAAAAACGGCCTTGGCAGCATCCGCATCAAAAGGAATCAAAGCTACCGCAGGTGCTGTTAAAGATGCTGCTAAACTTAGGTTTTCCGCTTTTACTGTTTTTAAGTTTTCTTCTAGATCTAAAACAGAACTCTTAGATAAGCTTAAGTCTGATTCTAAATTCATTTTAGATGCCTTACACGCTTTTAAGTCTGCTTCAAGCTTCTCTATATCTGCTGCATTAATTTTTCCTGCGCCAGTTAACCTGCCCAATAAATAACCTAAAAGAGCACAAATAAGGCCTACTAATAATGGGATTAATATACACCAATTCATAATTCTATATTTTAATTTTTTAGTTAATTGTAATTACTGTTCTTCTATTTTTTGCTCGACCTTCTTCGGTATTATTACTTGCAATAGGATCTGTTTGCCCTTTCGAAGAAGCTTCAATATTATCGCTTAAAATACCATTGCTCACCAAATAAGACTTTGCAAAATCTGCACGACCTTGTCCTAGATTTAAATTAGTTTGTGCATTTCCTGTATTATCGGTATGCCCAACAACTAATATTTTAACTCCAAGTTTATCAACACAATGTGAAATATCTGCTATTTTTTGGCGTTGTTCAGGTGTTAAATTTATTTGAGCTTGCCCTGTCTTAAAATAAAGCACAATAGGATTTTTTCTAATAGAATCGCAAGACGCTAGCAACTTTTCATCAACCTCATCTGGACTATGCGTTAATATATTAAATGACATAGGACCAAATAAAGTATTAGCACCATCTGGTACAATAACGTCGTTTAGCTTACCATATGTATCCAATTGTTTTGATGGAATACCATGTGTAACAAAATAGTTTTTAACACTATTAGCACGAGCTAATCCTAAATTAGGAAAAGCAGAGTTATTGGTTTCATCGCTTTTGTAAAAGCCAGTAATGTTTACTGTTTTTAAAGGATTTTTTAATAAAAAATCTTTCAGTTTAGAAACGCCAGAAATTACTTTAGGCGACACAGAATCTAAAATTGAAAAAGACGATGTTTTAAAATTAAAATTATCGTTAACATTAAGTTTAAAATCTCCGTTTGGTTCTGTAATAGCAAATGCATTGCGGGTTACAGTAATAACATTGGGATTTGCTTCTGCATTGGTTATAACTTTAGTGGGCTCTGTTTCTTCTTTCGGACAACAATAGCAACTATCGCATAAATAGCAATACAATAAAGTACCAATAATAATTGTGAGCAAAATACCCAAAAGGTAAGTTGTTTTTTTACTCATGTAGTTGTGTTTTAAATTATTCGCATTCAATATATTAAAAAAAATTAACATTTTTTAACATTATTTAGAAACATTCAACTTTAAAAAGTCACTTAATTTAAGTTCAACTCTATTTCATTCTCTTTAATAATTGTTATGCATAAACTAGATAAAATAAATTATTAACTTTAAACTGTAAAAACCTGATAATTAAAATGAAGCTAATAAAACCTTTTCTAATAATTGTATTATTTATATTTAGCTGTAAAACGGACACAAAA
Source organism: Neotamlana laminarinivorans (assembly GCF_020523925.1). Classification (GTDB taxonomy): domain Bacteria; phylum Bacteroidota; class Bacteroidia; order Flavobacteriales; family Flavobacteriaceae; genus Neotamlana; species Neotamlana laminarinivorans. Next base: position 236,399 of record NZ_JAJAPW010000002.1, read on the forward strand.
CACCTTAACAAAGATGTTAATATTCCTGAGCCTAAAGTTGAATTTTCAATAGCAATACATGGTGGGGCAGGAACTATAAAACCTGAAAACCTATCTGAAGAAAAACGTGTTGCTTACGAACAAAAATTAGAAGAAGCTATTTTAGTAGGTTATAACATTTTAAAAAAAGGAGGAACAAGCTTAGATGCTGTTCAAAACACCATTAATGTACTGGAAGACTCACCGCTTTTTAATGCAGGTAAAGGTGCCGTTTATACTCATGATGAATATAACGAACACGACGCTTCTATTATGGATGGCAAAACCTTAAATGCTGGTGCTAGTACAGGAACCAGAACAGTTAAAAATCCTATAAATTTAGCGCGTATAGTCATGGATAAATCGCCTCATGTAATGCTTTCGGGCAAAGGTGCAGAAATATTTGCTACAGAACACGGACTTAATATTGTTGAACCAAGTTATTTTGCAACTAAAAGCAGATTAGAATCCTTAAAAAGGATAAAGAACAATGAAGTATCTACTTTTTATAACGAAGACATAAAAAATTCCAAATTTGGAACAGTTGGCTGTGTAGCCCTAGATAAACACGGTAATCTAGCCGCAGGAACTTCATCCGGAGGAATGACCAACAAACGCTGGGGACGAATTGGAGATTCTCCAATTATTGGAGCTGGAACTTACGCCAACAATAACACTTGCGCTGTATCTTGTACCGGGTGGGGCGAATATTTTATAAGAGGAATGGTTGCACACGACATTTCTGCACTTATGGACTATAAAAACTTAAGTTTAGAAGAGGCAAGTAAAATCGTAATTCAAGAAAAACTACCAAATATTGGTAACAAAAAAGGCAGTGGAGGTATAATTGCTGTTGATAAGTTAGGAAACATTTCTTTTCAGTTTAACACAGCAGGCATGTACAGAGCCTCTATTAACAGTGAAGGCAAACTTTATGTTGGTATTTTTAAAAACGATTAATACTAGAAATAAACATAGCATTGTACACAAAAAAAACAGTACACATAAGCAATTATTAATCAGACAAGTAAAACCCTGTTCAATCAACCCCAAAAATCTGCATTTTATCTTAAATTTTACTTCCCGCCATAAAGAATAATTAGTTTTGATTGATTTATTTTTTAGTCCCCAAAAAAAATATTATGAAACAATCCTACTTAACCAAACACGATTATTATCGTGTATCTTATTCTTTTTTTATTTTTAAAAAAGAAATATTAAAAACCAGATCTTTTCTATTTAAAACTTTTTTAAGTTTTTTCTTTGTTGTTTATAGTATCAATAATACTCATGCTCAGTATTGCACCCCTAATAACTTGGGCGATAACAGTTCTTTCCATATTACAAATATAACTATTGGAAGTATAGACAATGCTTCGAATGGAACTGCCTCAAATTATGAATTTTACTCAGCAACTACAGACTTAAATGTTAATCAATCCTATTCTGTAGATGTCGATTTTGCTACAAATTCATATAATACAACAGGCTTAGTTCTTTGGATAGATTATAATAACGATGGAGATTTTGATGATACAGGAGAACAAGTCTATTCAGCAACAGCGACACCTACAACAACATCAGGAACACACTCTTTTTCTGTAACAATCCCGAATACAGCAAGCATAGGTATTACAAGATTGCGACTGTCTTTAAAGCACAATAGTGTTGCAACATCATCATGTACAAATGATTACCAAGCTGGAGAGTTTGAAGATTACAACATCAATATAATAGGTATTAGCAATTCAAATCCTGTAGCTACCAATGACAATTTGAGTGTTTATTCAAATAGTAATTCAGGAACAACTAATCAAATAGATGTATCTACTAATGATAATATTGGCACTTCCAATGGAACAGACGGTAATGATTATTCTTTAAACACAAATGGAACAAACGGAAATGTAACAGAAATAACTGATGGTATCTTCGAATATATTCCAGATGCTGGATTTGTAGGAACAGACAGCTTTACTTACCAGTTATGTGATGCAGGTGGTGTTTGTGATTCAGCAACTGTAAATGTAACTGTTAATTATAGCTTCAACCATTGTACTCCAACATCAACCACTAACGGCTCTAATTACATTACAAACGTAAGCGCAACAGGAGAATCGGGTTCTTTTATCAATAATACAACTGGCGATAATGGAGGTTACGCCGATTTTACAGCAACACTTCCAGCTTTAGAAGTTTATAAAAATAATACCTATACTAGTTCAATCACTGTAAATGGAAACAACATGGGGTGGGCTATTTATATAGATTACAATCAAGACGGCGACTTTAATGATACAGGAGAACTTGCTGCAAATACTGGTGGCGAAGGCACAGGAAATCTAAACTTTACAATTTCAAGTGCTGCCACTACAGGCAATACGGTAATGCGTGTCGGATCCAGGCGTTACTGGCATTCAACAGACCCCTGTGGTAATACAGATGGGCAACCTGAAGAATTTGAAGATTATTTAGTAGACATACAACTAAACCCTACAAGCCCTACAGAAATTGATATTACAGGAAACGGAAATATTATTACAGATGGCTCAACCACTACCAGTAGTGATAATTTTACCAATTTTGGCACAAACGATATTTATGTAACAACCTCTAGAACTTATACAATAACAAATAACGGTTCTACAGATTTAAACCTAACTGGCTCACCAATTGTATCTATTTCAGGAAGTACCGATTTTACAATAAGTGCTCAACCCTCAATTACAACATTATCAAGTGGCGCATCTACAACATTTACTGTAACTTTCAATCCATCAGTTGCAGACCCAAATACTCCAGTATCAGCAATAATTTCTATTGATAATAATGATGCCGACGAAAACCCATATAATTTTGTAATTCAAGGCTATGGAGATCAAACATTTCCTGATACTGATGACGATGGTGTTCCCGATAATATTGATATAGATGATGATAACGACGGTTTAACTGATGAATACGAACAAAGTTCATGTATTTTAAACCCTTCAGGAACAACAACTATAACCACTTATTTAAATGAAGATTTTGGTGCTGGAACGGATAGAAAAACAATCGATGGGGCAACCTATTGCTATGAAGACGGCACGGGCTCATGTAACAGTAACTCCAGTTTAAACGATGGAGAATATGTAGTTTATTACAAAGCCGCAAACGGTGATGGAATAAATAATACACCTAACGGAGAGGTAGCAAGTTGGGCAGATGAATATTGGTATCCAGGTTTAGACCATACAACTGGAGACACTAATGGTAGGATGGCTATGTTTAACGCAGAAGCTGATCCTGGTGTTTTTTATGAAACTACCATAACAGGGGTTAACTCTGGAGTAGATATAACTTATGGGTTCTCTGCAATAAACTTAGATCGTGCCGATTCACCAGGAATAAGCTCTAGGGAAAGACCATCTGTGTTAATTGAAATTTTAGATCCTACAGATAATATTATCACTTCACAATCATCTGGTGACATCCAACCAACCTCTAATTATGTAACAGGAGACTGGGTAAGTGTAAGTGCTACATTTAGCACAACATATACCAGCTTTAAAGTAAGACTCTCTAATGAAGCTCCTGGAGGGTTAGGAAACGATTTAGCTATCGATGATATTTTTGTATATCAAGAATTATGCGATTTAGATGGTGATGGCGTTGAGGATTCTATAGATTTAGACAACGACGATGATGGTATTCCCAACGTTGTAGAATTATTTCTTACAGATAATGATAAAGACGGAACTGTTAACAACGACACTGGTGCCTATGCCTGGGTTGATGCCAATAGTAACGGGCTAATAGATATCTATGATCATCAAGATGCCAACGGCTTAAACCCTGGCGATTCTGGTTTTTCTGGTTCATTAGGAACTCCCATTGATTTAACAGACCCCATTTACGATACCGATGGGGATGGCGTTGTAAATTATTTAGATTTAGACTCAGACAATGATGGGGTTTTCGATACGGTAGAATACGATAATAGAGGAGATATTGATGGCGATGGCGATGGAAATGGGGATGGCTCTGATAAGGAAGTTCTGGATTCCAACGGCGACCCTATAGATAATGATATTTACGATGGTGATGGTATTTTGAATCTTGCTGACAATAATGATGATGATGGCGATGATTCTGACCACGGAACTGCAAATGCATACCCTACACCATTAGACGATGATGGCGATGGTATTCCAAATTATCTAGATATTGATAGTGAAGATAATCCTAACAATTTTTTAAATGGAAGTGACATCGATACTACAGAAATTTATGCACATCTGGATGCTAATAACGATGGTGTAATTGATGGTAATACCGACTCTGATGGCGATGGTATTTTAGATGCTTTCGATACAGATAATACCATATTTGGCTCTCCAAGAGATTTAGATGGAAGTTATACTATATTTTTTGATGGTAGAAACGACTATATAGAAGATGACAACATTATTAATGCGTGGCCAAGTGCAACACTAATGGCCTGGATTAAAATAGAACCAGGAGCTAACGGACAGCGTGTTATATTAGGTCAAGATAGTTTTATTTTAAGGTTAGAAAACGGAAATGGTTTTACTGCGTTTGTAAACGGTCTTACTACAACAACATCTAACCTTACAGAAGGTGTCTGGATACACGTAGCCGCTAGTTATGATGGCATTAACGGAACTTTGAACCAATACATAAACGGGGAGCTTATTAACAGTCTGGGAGTCTCAGGCAATTTACCAACAGACACATCAAACTTTACTATTGGAAGAAACCCAAACACAGATTCAAATTATTTTGAAGGTGAAATAGATGAAGTTAGGGTTTTTAATGCTGCGTTAACTACAGATGAAATCCAAAAAATGGTGTATCAGGAATTAGATGATACAAACACCTTTGATAGCGGTAACATAATTCCTTACAACATAGCAACTACGTTTAACACATCATTAATAAAGTATTATAAAATGGATACTTTTAAAAATGATATAACCGATAATAAAACCACCACAACTATTGATGTTAGCACAGGAGCTAAATTATACAACATAAAAAACATTTACTATCAAACAGCCCCACTACCATACGAAACTGTAGCTGATGGTGATTGGAGTACAGAAGCAACATGGTTACATGGAGATGTTTGGGATATTACCGACGAGACTAATAACAAAGACTGGTCTATCGTGCATGCTAAGCATAATTTAACAACTTCTGAAAGACATGGAACTCTTGGTTTAATTATAGACAATGGGGTTAAACTTGAAATAAATAATGATGTAGAATTACAAAATAGTTGGTATTTAAACCTAGAAGGAATTATTGATTTACAAGGAGAATCTCAATTAGTACAAACAGAAAATAGCACATTAGTAGGAACTGGAGCCTTAGAGAGAGACCAACAAGGTACTGTAAATTTATACACTTACAATTATTGGTCGTCTCCGGTACACACCATAAATCCAAACACAGATATTGATGGGGATGAAAGTTTCTCTATATCAAGTATACTTTTAGATGGAACTGATGCAAGCAACCCCAAAAGCTTTAATTTTGTTGGTGGATACAATGGAAATGAAACTACAACTCCTGTAGAAATTGCCGAATACTGGATGTGGAAATTCGCGAACAAAACCAGCGGTAATTATTATGCTTGGCAGCAAGTAAAAAGTACTGGTCAGTTAAATATTGGCGAAGGTTACACTATGAAAGGCTATGGTTCAGGAGCAGTATCTTCTGAAAATAATTATGTTTTTAATGGTACACCAAACAACGGAACCATAACGTTGACTACTAATGCTGGAAACGATTATTTAGTAGGTAACCCATATCCATCTGCAATAGATGGAAATACTTTTATTCTAGAAAACACCCATACCAATGGAACTTTATATTTTTGGGAACATTTTGGCGGTGGTTCACACGTTTTAAAAGAATACGAAGGGGGTTATGGGCAATATAATTTATCTGGCGGGGTTCCTGCTGTTTCACATTCTGATGTTTCTCAATCTGGCACCTACACAAAAACTCCTGAACGATATATTCCTGTAGGCCAAGGATTTTTTATAACTGCTATATCTGATGGTGATACTACTTTTAAAAACAACCAACGCATTTTTGTTACAGAGTCTAGTTTAAATTCAACCTTTTTAAAAACCAATGACGGAAAAAATTCCAACGATTCTATAACAGATACGCGTACCAAAATTAGATTAAACATTAGTTCTGAAACTGGTTATACCAGACAACTATTAGTTACAGTTGATGAAAATGCAACTATAGACGCCGATTGGGGTTATGATGGTGCTTTAATAGATACTAATGCCTTCGACTCGTATTGGGTTATTGAAGATGAAAAGTATTTAATACAAGGAATAGATACCATAAACACAACAACAACTAAATTACCTTTAGGTGTTAAATCAAACTCTAATACATCTTTTGAAATCGCTATAGAATCTGTAGAATATGCTCCAGAAAACATGGATATTTACATAAAAGATAATACTACAAATACTTACTACAACCTAAACGAAGCAAGTTTTTCTACGAGTATAGAAAAAGAAGAAGTAAATAACCGTTTTGAAATTGTATTTAGTAAAGAACAAGTTTTATCTACTGATAAAGTAGGGTTAACAACACCTTCTTTGGGTGTTTATTACAATACTCAAAATAAAAGTATTATTATTAATAATATAAATAACGAGGAAATCAAAGCTTTACAATTATACAATACGCTTGGTCAAGTTATTTTTGAAAGTAAAATTGAATCTTTTGAAACTAATATTATAGTACCTACCAATGTATCAACAGGATTATATATTGCTAAAGTTTTCACTAGCAACAATGAAACCTCAAAAAAAATGGTAATTAATAATTAAAGAATATTTTATATTAAATAAAAAAAACAGCCTTAAATTAAGGCTGTTTTTTTATTTTTTATACAGTTTAATAAAAGGTAAGCATGAAAAATTTTAAACCATACTACGCTGTTATTTTTACCTCAATACGAGCTAATAATGACAACGATTATAAAATAATGGCAAAAACTATGGAAGATTTAGCACAAAAACAACCCGGTTTTTTAGGTGTTGAAAGCGCAAGAAATGAATTAGGTATTACTATAAGTTATTGGAAAACTCTTGAAAATATTAATTCTTGGAAACAACAAACAGACCATGTTTTGGCTCAAAAATTAGGCAAAGTAAATTGGTACAGCTGGTATAAGGTTAGAATTTGTAAAGTAGAACGGGAATACGAATTTTTTAAAAATTAAATAATAAAATTATCGTAAAGGAAAACCTTTAGCTGCCCACCATGGGTGTATTTCAATTTCTAAACGTCCTGCTTTAACCATTGGGTCTGCACTTGCCAAACTATCTGCCATTTTTTTTGTTGGCACATTATAAATAGTAACTCCACGAATATCACCTTCATCATCAAAAGGTCCAGAAATATCAGCATAACCTAAGTCGTACATTTTTTTTAGGTGTGCTAAATGCGCTTCTTGTAAATCGGCAACTTCTTCTTCGTTTTGTCCGCGAATAGGCCCTTCTTTTAAAAATGCCATAAAATATTGCTGCATTAGTACAGTGTCTTTTGTTTCTTCATCTACATAATCAAAAGTTTTAAAACCTTTTGTTGTAAGTTCTTTTTTTATGTCGGAAACAGATAATTCTATGGGTTCCTCCTTAATTTCATTTACAGTCTCTTGAATAGAATCCGTTTCGGTTAATTCATCTAAATTTAAATTATCGCTTTTTACATCATTTTTACAACCTGTAAAGCCTATTATTATAACTAAAAGCGCTAGTATATATTTCATGTTTACCAATTTTTAAATGGGTTTTTAATTAATTGAGAGTTGTAATATTTAGCGTCTCCAGTTACTTCTTTACCTAACCAAAGTGGCTTTTCAAAACTTTCACTTTCAGACTTTAATTCAACCTCAGCCACAACTAAACCTTGATTATTACCAAAAAACTCATCTATTTCAAAAGTATGGTTTTTAACCTTTACTTCATAACGAATTTTATCTATAATTCCTGGTTCGCAAATATTTAGCAAAGCTTCGGCTTCATGCTTACTAATTTCCTTTTCCCACTCAAACCTAGACATTCCGCTATAAGATGAAGCTCCTTTTATTGTTAAAAAACCAGAATCATCTTTTAAGCGTACTCGTACCGCTCGATCTTTATGAGAATTTAAATACCCCTGCACCAACCGCGTTTGCTTATAAGCTTCTGTTTTAAATGCTTCTGTTTTTACTAAAAATTTACGCTCTATTTCAATCATAAAAAACGCACTGTTATTTTATAAATTCTACTTATTAGTTATAATATGCTATTCAAAATTAATATAATTTTGTTGTATGGTTACTAATTTACCTTTACGAAAAATTATTCATGTAGATATGGATGCGTTTTATGCATCTGTAGAACAAATGGATAAGCCTGAATTAAAAGGAAAACCAATAGCTGTTGGTGGTGGAGGTAAACGAGGCGTTGTTAGTGCTGCGAGCTATGAAGCTAGAAAATTTGGAGTAAAGAGTGCCATGTCTGGCAGTTTAGCCATAAAATTTTGCCCTGAACTCATTTTTGTTAGACCTAATTTTGAGCGTTACTCTGAAATTTCGAAACAAATACGACGTATTTTTTTTGATTATACCGATTTGGTTGAACCACTTTCTTTAGATGAAGCATACCTTGATGTAACTAAAAATAAAAAAGGAAACCCTAGCGCATCTTTAATTGCAAAAGAAATTAGAGCGCGTATTTTTAACGAAATTGGCCTAACAGCCTCAGCTGGTATTTCTATAAATAAATTTATAGCGAAAGTAGCGAGCGATTATAACAAACCTAACGGACAAAAAACCGTGAACCCAGAAGAAGTTATTCAATTTTTAGAACAATTAGATATTCGAAAATTTTATGGCGTTGGTAAAGTTACTGCCGAAAAAATGTACCAGAAAGGTATTTTTACTGGAGCCGATTTAAAACTAAAAACATTAGAGTATTTAGAGATAAATTTTGGAAAATCTGGGCGATATTATTTTAACATTGTTCGAGGCATACATTATAGTGAAGTAAAACCATACCGTATTAGAAAAAGTCTGGCTGCAGAGCGTACATTCAGTGAAAATTTATCTAGCGAAGTATTTATGCTAGAAAAATTAGAGCATATTGCAAACGAAGTATCAAGGCGATTAAAAAAAAATAAAGTAGCAGGTAAAACCATAACACTAAAAATAAAATACAGCGATTTTACGCTGCAAACCCGAAGCAAAACCTTAACTTATTTTATAAGCGACAAAAGCCTTATTCTAGAAACTGCCAAACAGTTACTTTACCAAGAAAAGCTTAATAACTCTGTGAGATTATTAGGTATTTCCTTATCTAATTTAAATACCGAAAAAAAAGAACTTCCTAAACAAAAAAGTGTAAGTGCACAACTTAAATTTGAGTTTTAACTCCTGTAAATTTTCTTTAAAAATTTAGCATCTACAAATTTTTATTTTTCTTATTTTAATTTGGATTTAGTCTAAATAAAGTTAATTTTGTCTAAAAATTATAAGATTTGGTTAAAAAATTACTCTTTTTATTTGCTATTATTTATAACATAAATCTGGTTGCACAAACTGGAACTATTAATGGTTATGTAATATTTGACAATAATGAAACAGCACTAGGCACATCTATAATTATTAAAGGTAATGCTATTGAAAAACTAGCTTCGGTTGGCGTAAATGGAGAGTTTGCTATAAACAACTTACCATTTGGTAATTACACACTAAATTTTAGTTCATTAAATGCTAAAAGCCAAACAAAAAACATTCTCTTAAATTCTAAAAACAAAACTATTAATATCGTTCTTGAGTTAACAGATTATCAAGATTTAAAAGAAGTTGTAGTACAAACAAAAACAGAAAAAAGGAAAATTGAAGACAAAGGTTTTTCTGTTAATGTAATAGAAACAAAAGAAGCAAGCCTACGAAATGTACAAACTAACGAACTTTTAAACACTACGGTTGGGGTAAAATTAAGACAAAATGGCGGTTTAGGCTCTAATGTAGAATACAGTTTAAACGGATTGTCTGGTAACTCGGTTAGTATTTTTATTGATGGCATTCCAATATCTATGTATGGTTCTTCATTTAACCTAAATAGTATACCTCCAGCATTAATAGAACGCATTGAAATTTACAAAGGTGTTGTTCCAGGACATTTAGCTGATGATGCCCTTGGTGGCGCCATAAACATAGTAATGAAAACAGGATCTAAAACTAATTTTAATGCTTCTATTTCATACGGCTCTTTTAATACCTTACAAGTAAATGCTAATGGTTTATATCGCGACGAAAAATCTGGATTTACAGTAAAAGCCTCTGCATTTTATAATTATTCTGATAACAATTACAAAATATCTGGCCCAACTATAGTTGATATTGGTATTGGTGGTGTTGAAACACCTATAACAGCAAGACGCTTTTATGATGCTTATAAATCCTATGGTAGTGTTTTAAATTTAGGGTATACAGACGTTAAATGGGCTGATCAATTTTTTATTGGTGTTACAGGTTCTGATGATTACAAACAAGTACAACACGGTGCCTTTGTAAACAAAATACCTTATAAAGGTCGTTTTCTAGAGTCAGATGCCTTATTGGCTAACCTTGTTTACCTTAAAAAAGATTTTTTAACCAATGGGTTAGATGTAAACATTACAGGGCTTTTTGGTGAACGCCACCGAGTGGTTAACGATACTACAGCTGTTGCTTATAGCTGGACAGGAAATAGAGCAACGAATTTTAGAGGTGAAGAATATGAGTATACTTGGGGCTCACAAAGCGAGCAAGGTCCAACATTACTTAATATAAAACGCCAAGTTTCATCTGTAAGAGCAGGAGTTTCGTATAAAATAAATAATAACCATAAAGTTTTAGTTAATCACTTTTACAGTGGACTTGATAGAGAAGATTCAGACGAAATGGTGTCTTTGCTAGAGAATACGTTTCAATCTACAAGCGATTTGTACAAAAATATAACCTCATTAAGTTACGAATTAAATACATTCGAAAATAAACTTAAACTCAATATTTTTGGTAAACACTACCAACAAAAAGTACTAAACACATCACCAGAATTTAATGATGATGAAACCGAAGTTTTAAAAACAGTTTATAACAGTAATAAAAATTATAATGGCTTTGGCCTTGCAGGATCGTATGCCTTTAAATCAACTGTAACACTTTTAGCTTCTGCCGAAAAAGCTATTAGACTGCCTAGTGAAATAGAAGTTTTTGGCGATGCTGGAGATAACGTGGTAGCTAACCTAAGTGTAAAACCAGAAATTAGTAAAAATATTAATTTAGGATTTCGGTTTGGGAAATTTAAAATAAATTCACACGATTTTACAATTTCTACCAATCTATTTGCCCGAAATATACAAGATTTAATTGGGTTACCAGCAAGTAGCGAAAATAGTTGGGAAAACGATGAACTTGTACAATACGCAAATTTTGACGATAAAACCACTTCAAAAGGTATAGAGCTTCAACTTAGCTATAATTATAAAAACAATTTTGGCTTAAATTTCAACCTTTCTCGTCTTACCTTAGAATACACAAATAGATTTGGAAACACCGTAGATATACCTAATACACCACTATTTACAATAAATGGTAGTTTACGCTATTCTTTCAAAAATATCATCCAAAATAAATCTAGATTAAACCTTTATTACAGCAACTATTTTACAGATGAATTTTTGTATTTAAACCCTCCAGGAGATAATAACACTGGTTATGATGAATTTGTAATTCCTAAACAATTTATACAAGATTTAGGCTTTAGCTACATCTTTCCAGATAAAAAATTGGTGCTAAGCTTTGATGCCAAAAACATATTTGATAAAGCAGCCTACGACAACAGATCTGTACAAAAACCAGGGCGTGCTTTTTATCTAAAACTCAATTATACAATCAATAAATTTTAAAACAACTCTAAAAAATGAAACAAACTATTTTAAACCTTAAAAACTTAGCACTGGTCTTAAGTGCTTTAGTACTATTTACTAGTTGTAGCGACGACGAAACATCAAACATTATTGAGGAAGAAAATGAAGACGATAGCCGTTGGATAACTGTAGCTGGGGCCTTAATGGGAACAAACCCAGGTGATGGTAATGGTGGCACTTTAATATACTCAGTTAGTAAAGAAGACGCACAAGACGAAACCGTACAAATAGACCCATTTAACAACGGTTTTGTAGCACCATCAAATCGTACAGCGCGTTTACAAGCATCTGAAGATGGTAGTACAATATTTAACATTAGTTATGCTGGAGATACAGGCGGGAATTACACAAAATATATTGTTAATGGTGGTAATAACTTTGAGCTTACTGGTTCTGAAATTAGTATAGCTCCATACGTTGGCACTGCACCACGTTGGATTAAATTATTTGATGGCGATCAAACTGGAGCTGCTGTTTATGTATCTACAGAACACCAAGTTAATGATAATGACACTCCAGATGATGTTACCGACGACTACTATACACAAACAAATTCTACAATTGGTATTGTAACACTCGATTTAGTTAATTCTTCAATTAAAAATTTTCAAGAGCACACTATTACATTAAATAATGAAGATGCTGCAAATGGCTACTATATTTCTCGTATAGATATGCCAACTTTAAACACTGCTGGCAATAAATTATATATTGGAGCACGTATAAGTAAAATAGACCCTAGTACTTTAGAAAGCGACAGTGATTACGAAATTTTAGGATCGAAAACAATAGTGCTAGATTACCCATCGCTATTAAACCCAACTATAATTACCTCTGGAATTAGCCATGGAAACACAAATGGATACCGTAGTATTAATGCTTTTGAATACAACGGAAGTGTTTATCAAGCCAACCAAAGCGACCCAGAAGGATCTTATATTTTAAGAATTGATGCAAATAACGAATATGATGATTCTTATGTGTTTAATTTAGATGAAGAATTAGGTGTTACAGGGGCCTATGTTTTAGCTTGGAGACCTACTGAAAACGGTAAAGGTGTTTTAGCATACCGTCACGACGATTCTGTTGAAGGAATTTCTGGAAGAGGAGAAAGTTATTTTGCTTTAATAGATTTGAATGCAAAAACAGCAACAAAAATAACCGATATTCCTTATGATGTAGATTTCGAATTATTCCAATATCAAGGTTACGCCGTTGATGGTACTGATATTTATTTAACTGCTGCTTCTGTTGGAGAAAACGGGAATATTTATGTTGTAGATACAGAAACTGGTATTGTTACAAAAGGTGCAGAGTTAATAAATACTGAAGGTAGCCACTTTATTGGTGCTTGGTAAAACTCAACTTTCATAGCATAAAAAAGCTGTCTTAATAATTTTAAGACAGCTTTTTTTATAAATAATAAAAAGACAATAGTTGTAATATTAATCTTTTGTAATTTCTCGCACTCTTAAAGTATTTACCATACCTTTTTCTTGAATAGGCATTGATGCTAAACTTATTACCATATCGCCTTTTTTAACATAACCTTGCTCTTTAGCAATACGGTTAATATCTCCTACCGTTTCGTCTGTACTTACAAAACTATCATAATAAAAAGCTTTAACACCCCAAAGTAAACTTAAACGAGTTAAAATACGCTTGTTTGATGTAAACACTAAAATATGACACGATGGTCTCCAAGCCGAAATTTGAAACGCTGTGTAACCACTATTCGTTAACGTTGAAATAGCCGTAGCATCAATTTCGTTAGCCATAATAGCAGCGTGATAACAAATAGATTTTGTAATAAAACGATTTGTACGAATATGTGGTGGTAATTGTGGTACTTTAATTAATTCAGAATCTTCTACATTCTTTAAAATACTTGCCATTTTTTGAATAACCTGCACCGGATATTTACCAACCGAAGTTTCTCCAGAAAGCATTACCGCATCAGCACCATCCATAACCGAGTTAGCAACATCGTTTACCTCTGCTCGGGTTGGTGTTAAACTAGTAATCATGGTTTCCATCATTTGGGTAGCAATAATTACAGGTATTCTTGCTTTTTTAGCTCGAAGCACTAATTCTTTTTGAATTAAAGGAACTTCTTCTGCAGGTACCTCTACACCTAAATCGCCACGAGCCACCATTAAACCGTCACAATGTGCAACAATTTTGTCTATATTTTCAACAGCTTCTGGCTTTTCAATTTTAGCTACTATAGGAATTTTATGATCGCTATGCTTTTCTATTAACTCGCTTAGTTGTTTTAAATCCTCTGCATGACGCACAAATGATAAAGCAATCCAATCTACATTTTGTGAAATTGCAAAAATAGCATCATCAATATCTTTTTTTGTTAAAGCCGGCTGCGAAATGTTGGTATTTGGCAAGTTTACCCCTTTTTTAGATTTTAAAGGGCCTCCTTGAATAACTTTGGCTGTTACTTCGCTTTTATCGTCAGTTGATACTACTTCAAAAATTAGTTTACCATCATCTAAAAGTATACGCTCTCCTGGTTTTGCATCTTGTGGGAAGCTTTTATATGTCATGTAAACACGTTCTTTTGTGCCTTCAAAACGCTCACCAGTTGCAAAAACAATTTCGTCTCCTGGGTTAACAACAACTTCTTCTTTCATGACACCAACACGAAGTTTAGGTCCTTGCAAATCTGCTAAAATTGCAGCAGTATAACCATGCTCTTCGTTTAGTTCTCGTATCATTTTAATACGCTCGGTTACATCGCTATAATCGGCATGAGAAAAATTTATTCTAAATACATTTACACCAGCTTCTAGCATACCTTTTAATACCTCTTTGGTACTGGTTGCTGGGCCTAATGTGGCTACTATTTTTGTTTTTTTGTTGATCGACATTAGCTAAAAATTAAATTGTCCTTAGATTTTATATCATTCATATTAATACCATAAGCTGTTGCTATGTGTGGTATTTTTAAAATATTGTTTACTAATAGTTTAAGTTTAGCTGCACTAAACTCAAAATCTATTTTTAAAAAGTAATTTACCGTTTTAAATTCTGGCAATAAATAAGACGATTTTATTACTTTCTGTTGGTTTTTAAATAATGAATTTAAATCCAAATCTTGCAACACTTCTGTTTTACAAAGATTTGAAACTAAATGCCATGCGACTTGCTGGTTTTCATCATCCCAATTATAAATAGAGTATGAAACTGCTCCTTTATTAAACTGTAAATCTGATGGTTTACGGATTAAAGATATACTTAAATTTTTATTTAAAAGATATGCTAATCGGTAATCTTCTAAATTACAATGTATAGCTATTAAAGTAAATTGTGCTTCGGAAAAAGCATCATCAAGAATAAGTTTGTGAACAGCCATAACTTATATTTAAGCGTAAATATAACATTATTAACTGTGCAATTTGTTAAGTTTATATCAATCTTAAGAACAAATTACACTATAACGTTATAGTTTTATTCCTTTAACTGTTTTACTTTTTAATAATTTGATTTTGGAGTGCAAAAAAAGCTCGCTTAGATGCCTTTTCTTCTGCTTTTTTCTTTGAGGTTGCTCTTGCTTTAGATATAACCTTATTATTTATTGTAAGTTTTACCGAAAAATGTTTAAGCTCATCATTACCGGTATCATCATAAACGGTATAATTAAATGTTTTTTTCTCTTTTTGGCACCACTCAATTAATAAACTTTTATAACTTATTACTTTTCCTTCTAAAGTTTCAATATCTACATAAGGTATAATAACGCGTTTGTATATAAATTTTTCACAGTATTTATAACCACGATCTAAAAATATGGCACCTATTAGGGCTTCAAATAAATTACCATGAATATTATCACCGAATTGGCCTGCAGGAATTTTACTTTCAACCAGTCTTATTAGACTAAGCTCTTTACCTAATTCGTTTAAATGCTCACGACTAACAACTTTAGATCTCATTTTGGTAAGATAACCTTCATCTCCGCTAGGAACTTCAAGGTATAAATGCGATGCAATTACAGAACTTAACATAGCATCGCCTAAAAATTCTAAACGTTCGTAATTTATGGCATTTCCTTTACTATCTTTTATATTCATAGATCGATGTGTAAAGGCCTTTTTATAAAATTTCAGCTCTTTTGGTTTAAAGCCTAATATTTTATTTATTTCCATAAAAAAATTCCCGTTACGTTTAAAACGGGAATTTAATATGTTACGAATGTTTTTCATTCGGGATTTAATCTATTTTTTTGAATAATACACAGGCGTTATGTCCACCAAATCCAAAGGTATTACTCATAGCAACTTTAACGTCTCTTTTTTCTGGTTTATTTAGAGTTAAGTTTAAACTTGCATCAATATTTTCATCTACAACTTTATGATTAATTGTTGGAGGTACTACACCATGCTCTATAGCTAATATAGATGCAATAGATTCTATAGCTCCTGCAGCACCAAGTAAATGGCCTGTCATTGATTTTGTAGAGTTAATATTAATGTTTTTTGCATGGTCTCCAAACACTTCGGTTATCGCTTTAAGTTCGGCAACATCTCCTAATGGTGTAGATGTACCGTGTGTGTTAATATGATCGACTTCCTCTGGTTTCATTCCAGCATTTTCTAAACAATTTCTCATAACAGCCATTACACCTATACCTTCTGGATGTGGCGCTGTCATGTGGTGAGCGTCTGATGACATACCTCCGCCTACAACTTCGGCGTAAATTTTGGCACCTCTAGCTTTAGCATGTTCATATTCTTCAAGAATAATTGCACCGGCTCCTTCACCTAAAACAAAACCATCTCTGGTTCCATCAAAAGGTCTTGAAGCTGTTTCTGGGCTATCGTTTCTTGTAGATAGTGCATGCATAGCATTAAAACCTCCCATTCCAGCAATGGTAACAGCGGCTTCACTACCTCCTGTAACAATTACATCACAGTGCCCTAAACGTATATAGTTTAAAGCATCAATCATGGCGTTTGCCGATGATGCACATGCCGATACTGTGGTATAATTTGGACCCATAAATCCATTTTTAATAGATATATTTCCTGGGGCTATATCAGCTATCATTTTTGGTATAAAAAATGGGTTAAAACGTGGTGTTCCATCGCCACTGGCAAAATTTAACACTTCGTTTTGAAAGGTTTCTAAACCACCTATTCCTGCACCCCAAATAACACCAACTCGCAATTTGTTAACTTCGTCAAGGTTTAGCTTAGCATCTGCAATTGCTTCATCTGAAGCAACCATGGCATATTGCGTAAACCTATCCATTTTTCGAGCTTCTTTTCTATCAAGAAAATCTGTTGCGTTAAAGTTTTTTAATTCGCAAGCGAATTTTGTCTTAAACTTTTCGGTATCAAAATAGGTTATAGGCGCAGCACCACTTTTACCACTAATAAGGCCTTCCCAATATTCATCTTTGGTATTGCCTATAGGTGTTAAAGCCCCTAATCCTGTGACTACAACTCGCTTTAATTCCATAAAGTAAATTTACTTATTTTGCTGCTTCTATGTAAGAGATAGCCTGACCAACTGTTGCAATGTTCTCAGCTTGATCGTCTGGGATTTGAATATCGAATTCTTTTTCAAACTCCATTATTAATTCTACAGTGTCTAAAGAGTCTGCTCCTAAATCGTTAGTGAAGCTAGCTTCTGTTACTACTTCGTTTTCATCAACTCCTAATTTGTCTACGATAATCGCTTTTACTCTTGATGCAATGTCTGACATAATTTTTTAATTTAAGGTTTTAATTAGTTGGCAAAAATAAAAAACTTTATTTTTAAAACACATGTTTAGTATAAAAATGTGAATCTAAATTTAATAAAATCATTTTAAGTAATTCTATTTTACCTACTAAATGTTAATAATTATTCTTTTTTTTGCTGTAACAATTTTAACATTTATAGTCTGTTTATGAAACGTGTGGTAATTTTTGCGTCCGGAAGTGGTACTAATGCTGAAAATTTAATTAAGTTTTTTCACAACAGCAATAATGCTTCTGTTATTCAGGTACTTACTAACAATCCGCATGCCAAAGTTTTAGAGCGTGCAAAAAAACTTAAGGTTAGCGCACTATCGTTTAATCGAATTGCTTTTACCAAAACCAACGATGTCCTTAACATTTTAAAAGCCAATAAACCAGACCTTATTATACTAGCAGGTTTTTTATGGAAATTTCCCGAATTTATTTTAAATGAGTTTGAAAATAAGGTAATAAATGTGCACCCTGCTCTGTTACCAAAATTTGGAGGAAAAGGTATGTATGGCATGAATGTACATAAAGCTGTGGTTGAAAATAAAGAAACCGAAACAGGCATTACCATACACTTTGTAAACGAAAATTACGATGAAGGTGCCACTATTTTTCAAGCCAAATGTGATATTTACCCTGAAGATACTGCTGAAGATGTTGCTGCAAAAATTCATAAGTTAGAAATGGAGCATTTCCCAAAAGTAGTGGAGAAACTCTTGAATAAATAAGAACTTGAATTTATAAAATTCGCTTTCGCGGAAGCTAAAAATGAGTAAAAAAAAGAAGAAATATTATACCGTTTGGAAAGGCCATAAAACTGGTGTTTTTGAATCTTGGAATGATTGCAAAGCGCAAATAACAAATTTTGAAGGTGCTCAATATAAATCGTTCCTAACATTTGATGCTGCAAAAAAAGCTTTAAACGGTAATTATTTCGATTTTGTTGGAAAAAATAAAAGTTTTAAAAGCGCGCTCTCTAAAATCGAATTAAAAAAAATTGGTAAACCTAACTATAATTCCATTTCTGTAGACGCTGCTTCAAGCGGAAACCCTGGAAAAATGGAATATCGTGGTGTTGATACTAAAACTAAAAAGCAGCTATTTATACAAGGTCCTTTTGAACAAGGCACCAACAACATAGGTGAATTTTTAGCTATTGTTCATGGGCTAGCGCTTCTTAAAAAAAATAATAGCAATAAAATACTTTACACCGATTCGCGAACCGCGATAAGTTGGGTAAAAAAGAAAAACTGCAATACCAAATTAGAACGTAACAATAAAAACAAACCTCTTTTCGAGTTAGTAGACAGAGCCGTTACTTGGTTAAAAAACAACACTTATAATACAACTATTGTAAAATGGGAAACCAAAGCCTGGGGTGAAATTCCTGCTGATTTTGGCAGAAAATAAATTTTATTTATGAGTAAAAACCTATATAACAAGACGAAAATTTTGATATATTTATATCTGAGTGTAATTTTTGTTGCCTTAAAAAAGGCATATTTTGCAACAAATCGGCGCTGATTATACATTATAGTTGCTATTTAATTTCAAACAAAAAACAGAATCATGTGGCTGTAGAGCACGTTGTTCTGCTACAGCAACTAATACCGAAACTGGATAATCAGTAACATTTTACGCTAGTGCTTCTGCCGATTTTTGTGATGTTGCAATTTCAATGTGTCAATCTAGAGCTATGAGTTACGCTAATAAATATATATAGCTGATCAATAAAATCTATAAATCAAATACTAAATCTTCTAAAAACAAAGATTTAGTATTTTAAAAATCACACAATGAAACTTGTTTTTTTTATAGCCTTAATATTATCAAGCATTTTTTATGCTAATGCTCAAAACGATTCGATAATGGTCTACAAGGTAGAATATGAACGTAAAATTACTCCTGAAAATTTTACTAAATCTTTCTATGCTTGTTTAGAACTTAAATATTACCTCGAATTAAATTTTTCTGTTTTTGATTCATGTGACCCTTCAAATTCTGACGGTCTAGAAATAATTAATGATAAAGATGAAGATTCTCATTTTTATTACACACCAAAAGGAAAAAACATACGTTGTGTAATCAAAGATTATAGTAATAACAAGCTACTTAACAAACAAGAAATAGCAAAAAAATATTTTACAATAAAAGATTCTTTAAATATTTTTAACTGGAAAATAAAAACTGAAACAAAAGATATTTTAGGCCATAAATGCCAATTAGCAGAAATGAAATTTAGAGATCGTGATTACACCGCGTGGTTTAGCCCAGATTTACCTGTCGGTGGTCCATGGAAATATGATGGTTTGCCCGGAATGATTTTAGAGATTAAAAGCAATACTCCTTTTATTGAATTTAAGGCCAATGCTATTATTTCTAAAAAAATACCTGCTAGACCAATAGATAACCCATTGGAAAAAAATAAAAAAATAACCTGGTCTCAATTTAAAAGCATTTACAAAAAGAAAGCTATTGAATTAAGTAATTTTAATCCAGAAAAAACATCTGGAGCTATAATCCTTCCAAGAAAAGGAATTGAGCGTTACATAGAAGAAGATGATACGGATTATATTGCAGACAAAGAATTTAAAAAGCAACTATCTGAGAAATAAAACACTTTACACAAATTTTGTATTATTTATTAAAGCTTAACCTAATATTTATAGCTTTATTGTTATCTTTTTTTAGTTTTTCTCAAAATAAAACTATTGAGGGTAAACTTTACAATAGATATGGGCAACCCATTAACGGAAGTTTGTTAATTAAAAAAATAAAATCCCCACAAACCATTATAGAATATCATTTAATTCGTAATGGCAAATTTTCTTATAGACTGAAAAACAATTACCAAGAAAACCTTATTTTAGAAATTACCTCGATTGGATATCAATCATACTCAGAGGTAATTAACATTAAAAAAAGTTCTTCTACTATTTATGTAAATGCACAACTACTTAAATCTGAAATTACAGAACTAGAGGAAGTAGTTGTTAAAGGAAAAAAACGCCCATACAAAATAAAGAATGACACTATAGAATATGATGTAGAAGCCTATAAAAGTGGCACTGAAAGAAAAGTTGAGGATTTACTAAAAAACCTACCTGGTATTGAGGTAGATAATAAAACAGGAAAAATAAAATACAATGGAAAACCAATAGAAACTGTTATGTTGGAAGGTGATAATTTATTTGGATATAATTACACCTTAGGCACAAAAAATATAAATATAGATATCGTACAATCTGTTGAAGCTATAGAAAACTATTCTGAGAATAAATTACTAAAAGGTATTGAAAATAGTGAAAAAGTAGCTTTAAATTTAAAATTAAAGTCAGATAAATTAGATTTTTCTGGAGGCTTAGATATTAATGGAGGACACTCTAATGATAAACTAAGATCAAATTCATCGACAAACTTGTTAGCAATAAATAAGTTTTTCAAGTCTTTTGGAATAATGTCATTCAATAATATTGGAATAAACACCTCTCCCTTTGATTTCTTAAACCCAACAGACAATTTAGAATACATCAAAGAATTAAATTATAAGGCTAACAAAATTATTCCGGAGACTCTATTTTCAAACTCCTTAGACGAAAACCGCACAAATATAAATAATCTCTTTTTTAGTAATTATAATGCCATTTTTAACTTTAATGAGTCATTAAAAGCTAAAACAAACCTTTATTACTCAAAAAATACAATAAATAATTTTGAAAACACATTAAATTCTTACTCTATAGGCGATAATCAATTTAAAACTTACGATAATAAAGTCTTTTCTGCTACTCCAGAATATTATAGAGGCGATTTAAAGCTAGATTACTATCCATCAAAAAATTCTATATTAGAATATAAATTAAGCTTAAGAGAGGAAGAGATAAAAACTAATAGCTCCATCAATTCAAATATAAGAGATAATACTACTTTTAATATAAAATCAGATAATGTATTTATTCTACAAAACGCCCTTTATACGAAAAAACTATCAAGGAAGAAAGTATTACAAGTAAATTTAGTTAGTTCTACAAATTCAGTTAAACAAAATTTAACACTCACTCCCTCTTTGTATGATGGAAACTCGGATGAACAAAAAATTGCTTTAAAAAAGGAATTTTTCAAATTTAAATCAACCCTTTTAGGATCTGAATCATCACATAAATATAAGTTTTCTGTTGGCGGTAATATTAGTAAAAATCCATTAAAAACTGATTTTATAAGTTTAAACAATAGTGACACAACTATAAACGGGATAAACCAAATTGATTACAAAACAAAAGAAATTTATGCTTTAGCAGAAGACGCTTTAAAAATTAAGCATTTTACTATAAAACCCAATGTTAAATTACGCTATTTAAACCAAACAATTTTAGATAGAGTTACAAAAAATTCTGAATTGATTAATAATATTATATTTGAGCCTTCTTTAAGGTTATCATATCAAATCAATAGAAACTCTAATATTCAAACTAATTATTCCTTAAACAAAAAAACAAATAACATTAGTTGGCTTTTTAATAATGACATTCTTATAAACAATAGAAGTATATTAAAAAGCGAATCAAACTTACGTTTACAAAAAAATGAAAATTTCAACCTATCATACTCTAACACTAACTTATTTAGCCAGTTACAATTGCGTATTGGAATTCATTACAACAAACAAAAAGGTAACTACTTTGCAAACTCCCTAATTAACGAGAACATTGTAATAACAAACTATTTTTTTCTTAATGAAAACACCGAGACATTTGATTTTAATATATATTTCGCAAAATATATTCCTTTTCTAAAGCTTAATATAAAAACTAATTCATTTTATTCCATAAACAATTACAAAAACATCATAAACAACTCTAATTTAAGAAGCAACAAATCATACTTACTAACTAATGAAATATTTTTAAAAACAGCTTTTAAAAGTAATTTTAACTTTGAAAATGAAACCATATTAAAAAGTAATAAAACTATAAGCGAGTATAAATTCAGTAACTATTATTTACAAAACAAATTTCGCTTAATTTATCAACCTTCAAATAAATTTATATCATCGCTAACACTAGATCATTTTATTCCAGATTTAAATGAACAAGTATCTAATATAGCTTTAATTGATTCAAGAATTTCATATATTATTAAAAAAAATTGGGAGATTAACTTAACTGCCAACAACCTCACAAATGTAAAGACATTTACCACTATACAAAACAATGACACTTCAACAAATTCATACTCAGTAGGCTTATTACAAAGGTATTTTATTTTAGGACTTAGTTGGACTTTTTAAAGTTTACTGAATTATTTTGGCAGAAAATAAAAAGGGGAAAATCCACCTAAAAGTTTCAACTCCCCATTTTAAAATTTGAATAATAGCATTATTATGACACATTAAATTTAAAGAGGTCACTTTTATTTTTTCAACAAAAACAATAGTTCCTCATTTTATTTTTAAAGCATTATATTTGCAGAAAATTAGCAAACCTATTCATGGGCAAATTAGTAATAGTAGGTACAATAGCTTTTGATGCTATTGAAACACCTTTCGGTAAAACCGATAAAATTCTTGGTGGAGCAGCAACTTTTATTGGTCTTGCAGCTTCAACTTTTGGCGTAGATGCCACAGCCGTGTCTATTGTTGGAGACGATTTTCCAGAAGATTATTTAAAATTACTTTCAGATAAAAACATAGATTTAGCTGGAGTAGAAATTGTAAAAGGCGGTAAAACCTTTTTCTGGAGCGGACGCTACCATAACGATATGAACTCTCGCGACACTTTAGTTACAGAACTTAACACTTTAGCAGACTTTAACCCTGTGGTTCCAGAAAACTATAAAGATGCCGAAGTTGTTATGCTTGGAAATTTACATCCTTTAGTGCAAGCAAGTGTTTTAGACCAAATGACAACAAAACCTAAACTTGTTATTTTAGACACCATGAATTTCTGGATGGATTCTGCTCTAGAGGATTTACACAATACTATTAAACGTGTTGATGTTATAACCATAAACGATGAAGAAGCACGACAGTTAACTGGTGAATACTCATTAGTAGTTGCAGCAAGAAAAATTCATGAAATGGGACCTAAATACGTTGTAATTAAAAAAGGTGAACATGGCGCTTTATTATTTCACAATAACGAAGTGTTTTATGCTCCCGCTTTACCTTTAGAAAAGGTTTTCGACCCAACTGGAGCTGGAGACACATTTGCTGGTGGTTTTGCTGGTTATATTGCTAAAACCGGAGACACCTCTTTCGAGAACATGAAAAAAGCAGTAATTTATGGTTCAACACTAGCCTCTTTTTGTGTAGAAAAATTTGGAACAGAGCGTATGCTTAAATTATCTAACGATGAAATTCATAAGCGTCTGCTGCAATTTAAAGACCTAACACAATTTGAAATAGAATTATAATAACTTAACGCGCTCTAAAAGAGTGCGTTTTTATTTTAACCCAATAACGTAATAAAAAATTGTTTTTTCGACAAAAACAAAAATTCATAATTTAAGTATGAGTGATTTCTTAAAACACGAATGTGGCATAGCCATGATAAGGCTATTAAAACCGTTAGAGTATTACAAAGAAAAATATGGTAGTGCATTTTATGGCGTTAATAAAATGTACCTCATGATGGAAAAACAACACAATCGTGGTCAAGACGGTGCAGGTTTTGCAAGTATAAAACTAGACACAAAACCAGGGCAACGTTACATAAGTAGAGTGCGCTCCATAGCTCAACAGCCCATTCAGGATATTTTTGGACAAATTAACGATAGAATAAACAACGAATTAAAATTACATCCAGAATATTTAGACGATGTTGCGGCACAAAAAAAGAACATCCCATACATTGGTGAAGTTTTATTAGGCCATGTTCGTTATGGTACTTTTGGTAAAAACAGCGTAGAAAGCGTACACCCGTTCTTACGCCAAAATAACTGGATGCACAGAAACTTAATTATGGCAGGTAACTTTAACATGACAAATGTTAAAGAACTTTTTGACAACCTCATACAACTAGGTCAACACCCTAAAGATTATACAGATACCATTACTATAATGGAAAAAATCGGTCATTTTTTAGACGATGCTGTAAGTAAAATCTATAAAGATTTAAAAAAGGAAGGTTACAACAAACAAGAAGCCTCACCATTAATTGCAAAACGTTTAAAAGTTGGTAAAATATTAAAGCGTGCTGCAAAAAATTGGGATGGCGGTTACGCTATGGCAGGTTTAATAGGTCATGGTGACGCCTTTGTTTTACGCGACCCCGCAGGTATTCGTCCTGCCTATTATTACAAAGATGATGAAGTAGTGGTTATAGCTTCAGAGCGTCCAGTTATTCAAACCGTGTTTAATGTAAAGTTTGATGATGTAAAAGAATTACAACCAGGACAAGCCATTATTACCAAAAAATCAGGAGAAGTAAGACTTAAACAAATATTACCACCTCTAGAGAAAAAAGCTTGTTCTTTTGAGCGTATTTATTTTTCTCGTGGAAGTGATGCCGAAATTTATAAAGAACGAAAAACATTAGGTAAACTTGTTATGCCTAAGGTTCTTGAAGCTATAAATAACGATACTAAAAACACCGTGTTTTCTTATATTCCAAATACAGCGGAAACATCGTTTTTAGGGATGATTGAAACTGCTGAAAAACATATTAATGAGAAAAAAACAGAAGCCATATTAAATGGGCAACGTTCTATTTCTGCAGAAAAGGTAACAGAAATTTTATCGGAACGCCCACGTATTGAAAAAATAGCAAATAAAGACGTAAAACTTAGAACCTTTATTACAGAAGATAGTAGTAGAGATGATTTAGTAGCACACGTTTACGATATAACCTACGGTGTTGTAAAACCAAACGACAACCTTGTTATAATAGATGACAGTATTGTTAGAGGGACAACCTTAAAGAAAAGTATTTTAAAAATGCTTGACAGGCTTAACCCTAAAAAAATAATTGTAGTGTCTTCTGCTCCGCAAATACGATATCCAGATTGTTACGGTATAGATATGGCTAACCTTGAAGGCTTAATTGCATTTCAAGCTGCATTAGCTTTACTTAAAGAAAATAATAAATACAGTATTGTAGAAGAGGTTTATAAAAAATGCTTAGACCAAACACATCTAGAAGATAAAGAGGTTGTAAATTTTGTTAAAGAATTATACGACCCTTTTACTGATGAGCAAATTTCTGATAAAATCTCTGAATTACTAAGTGACGAAAGTATAAATGCCGAGGTTAAAATCATTTTTCAATCTGTTGAAAACTTACATAAAGCCTGTCCAGAACATTTAGGTGATTGGTATTTTACAGGAAATTATCCAACTGTTGGAGGTAATCGTGTTGTTAACAGAGCTTTTATAAACTTTTACGAAGGCAACAAAGAACGAGCTTATTAATTAATTTATCTATAAAAAAACGCCTATAAACGGATAAATCTGTATTTCATCTAAAAATAGTTAGATTTAGTTAAATTAGAAATAAATTAGTACCACCATAACATAAGTAGGTTAAGTTCATGGTAGATTTGGGGCAAAAAAAGGTGAACTTCTGTTCGCCTTTTTTTATTTTATCTTATCACTTTTTTTAGTCTCAAAACCATTGATCAGCCATTTAACTTCAACTCGTTTAAGCTAATTTATATGCGCTTTAACTAATATATTTTACAGGAAGATTTTACAATTATATTTTTAAAAAACCATAACATAAGTAGGTTAAGTTTATGGTAGATTTGGGGCAAAAAGGTGAACATTCTTGTTCACCTTTTTCATTTTAAAAAACTAACTAATTCTAAACTAACCTCTATTTTTATTTTTTTATTATCTGCGATTTATCACTTAAACCTTCTACATTAATTTTAGGGTTACCATAAACGTACACATTACTTCTACCTTTAGCATAAAGAGTTAAGTCTTTATTTGAGTAAATGTATATATCAGAATTATTCGAACCATTTATTTTAGCATGTGTAACATTTAAATCTTTTGCTTTAATATCTGTAGAACCTGTTGCTATTAAGTTTAAATTTTCACAATTACCTTCAATATTCATGTCTGCATGATCGTTTATCGTTAAATCGAAATTTGTTGTTGAAATACTTCCTTTAATTAAAGCCCTCTCATTTAAACTCATTAAAACATCTTCACCTCTATAAATAATTTTACCATCCGAGTTTCCTTGCATATTTATTGCTAGATATTTAGAAGATAAATCTAAATTAAATTTAGAATTGCTAGATGTTGATATTGTTAACGAATCGGACTCTATTAAATTTTGACTTTCTAATTTCGAACCTTCAGATAGATTAATTTGATTTATTTGTGCAGATGTTAAACTAATTTCTATTTTTTTTGATGATGTAATATTATGTGTAGTATATAATTTTAAAAGACTATCTACAACTTCAATTTTTATAACATCAACTAAGTTCGAATCTGTTTTTAATCTAAAACCAGCACTCCCTGTTTGCATTAAAGATACTTTTAACTCATCGGCAATCTCTAATTTTGAAAATCGAGGCAAGCTTTCGTAAACCTCAATAACCTCTTTATTTCCTTTTATCTTTTCTTTTTTTTGACCAAATGCTAAACCTACAAATAACATTGTAATAAAAAGTAAGTATTTTTTCATTGTTGCGATTTTAATGGATTTTTAAATAGAGCGGTTATATAAAAGAATTATAACCGCTCGAATTAATTAGTAATCTTGCTATTAACAGTCTTACTTTTTATTTGAGTGTGTGTGTTTATATTTTACAAACCTAAAACTTTTGTATTTACAACTTTTAGACACAGCTAAAATTAAAAGTCACTATTGGGCAAAAAAAAACGCCTAAACTTTAATTTAGGCGTTTTAAAATTGTTATGTTTTTAAGCTTATTTAGCCTCAGCGTAACGCTTTTCTACTTCGTTCCAGTTAATTACTTTAAAGAAAGCATCGATATAATCTGGACGACGGTTTTGATAATTTAAATAGTAAGCATGCTCCCATACATCTAAACCTAAAATTGGTGTACCTCCACAACCAACTCCTGGCATTAATGGATTGTCTTGGTTTGGTGTAGAACAAACTTCTACTTTACCACCTTTGTGCACACATAACCAAGCCCATCCAGAACCAAATTGTGTTGCAGCAGCTTTACTAAAAGCTTCAATAAAGGCTTCTTTAGAGCCAAATTCTGCTTCAATAGCATCTTTTAATTCTCCAGATAAAACACCTTTTCCTTCTGGGTTCATTACTTCCCAAAATAAACAGTGGTTGTAGTAACCACCACCGTTATTTCTTACAGCTCCGTTACTTAAGTCTAATCCTGTTAAAATATCTTCAATAGATTTTCCTTCTAAATCTGTACCTTCAATAGCAGCATTTAATTTAGTAGTATACCCGTTATGGTGTTTTGTATGATGTATTTCCATGGTACGTGCATCAATATTTGGTTCTAAAGCATCGTACGCATATCCTAGTTTCGGTAATTCGAAAGCCATAATTTTTAGTTTTAAATTATTAATATTTAATTTCATTCAAATTTACACATAAAAGCGGGTAATAAAAAATAATATATTGTTATGAAATCATTGATAGTTTTTATCTTGTATGCAAATTACCTTTATGCAAAATAAACCAACTTTTACAATATATAATGCCTCGGCAGGAAGCGGTAAAACCTTCACTCTAGTAAAAGCGTATTTAAAAATATTGCTGGCATCAAACAATTTATTTTTGTTTAAAAATATTTTGGCCATAACTTTTACTAACAAAGCTGTGGCCGAAATGAAAGAGCGTATTATAAATACGCTTAAACAGTTTGCAGATAATACCATTTTAACCCAGCCAAACGATATGTTTCTGGCTATTCAAAATGAATTAAACATAGACCAAAATACTTTACACGAAAAAGCAAAGAAAATATTAAACCACATTATGCACAATTATGCTGCTTTCGATATTTCAACTATCGATGGGTTTACACATCACATAATTAGAACCTTTGCTTACGATTTAAAATTACCCTTAAATTTTGAAGTTGAATTAGACCAAAACAGCCTTTTAAATGAAGCTGTAGACAGTCTTATTGCTAAAGCTGGAACAAATAAAGCGTTAACCCAAATTTTAGTTGATTTTGCCATTGAAAAAGTAGACGATGATAAAAGTGGCGATGTTAGCTTCGATTTTAATAAAATTGCAAAACTACTTGTAAATGAAAATGATGCAGAATATGTAACACAGCTTAACAATAAAACTTTTGATGATTTTAAAACTTTAAAAAATCAATTAATAAAAGATATAAAATCTACCGAAGAACTAATAGTTGAAGCTGCAAAAAACCTATTATTTATTTTTGATGAAATGGGACTACAGATTACCGATTTTAATGGTAAATATTTACCCAATCATCTTGAAAAATTAGCAAACAAAAATTTTAATGTAGGCTTTGAAGCTAAATGGCAACAAAACATTGAAACCGAAAGACTTTATCCAAAACGTGTTAGTGACGACATTGCTGCTTCAATAGATAGTTTGCAACCCGAAATAGCCTCGGTATTTAATAAAACTAAGCAGGCTATTTATAAAATAAAATTCTTAAAAAACTTCTACAAAAACATAACACCGCTATCGGTTTTAAGTGCTATAAACAAAGAGTTAACAGAACTTAAGGAAGAGCAAAACAAAATGCTAATTTCAGAATTTAACACCTTAATTAGCAAAGAAATAAAAAAACAACCTACACCTTTTATTTACGAGCGTTTGGGAGATAAATTCAACCATTTTTTTATAGACGAGTTTCAAGACACCTCTACCATGCAATGGGAAAATTTATTACCATTAATTGGCAACTCGTTAGCTACCCAAGTTGGCAGTAGCATGCTAGTTGGCGATGCTAAACAAGCCATATACCGTTGGCGCGGTGGTAAAGCTGAACAATTTATCGATTTATTTAATAAAACTAATAAGCCATTCCCGTTTATAAATCAAAACGTTGAGAAACTCCCGAATAATTTTAGAAGCTACAAAGAAATAGTAAGTTTTAATAACGGTTTTTTTAATTACTTAGCTACACAAACCTTTAGCAACCCCGTTTATAGCGAACTTTTTAGTAACGCACATCAAGATATTAGAATAGATAACTCAGGTTATGTAGAACTGAATTTTCTAGATATATTGAAAGATGATGACAGAGACGAAGTTTTCGGTAATGAAGTTTTAAATACCATAAACAATTGTTTAAAAAACGGTTACAGCCAAAGTGATATTTGTGTTTTAGTTAGAAAAGGAAAAGAAGAAAGAGCATTAGCAAAGTTTTTGGCCAAAGAAAAACACCTTAAAATTATTTCAGCAGACGGTTTATTAATTCATAATTCACCCGAAGTTGTTTTTATAAATAACATGTTCTGGTTATTACTTCAACCAAAAAATAAAGAAATAAAAATTGCCATTTTAAACTTTTTATCAGATCATTTTAATATTGAAAACAAACACGAATTTTATACAAACCATATTAACCTAGAAAGCACAGAATTCTTTGAAGGTTTCGAAAAATTTAACATTTATATAAACAGCAAACAGCTTATTGAATTACCACTTTACGATTTAGCAGAAACTATTGTAAGAAGTTTTAATTTAGTTGAAAACTCTAACGCTTACATTCAATTTTACTTAGATGTTGTTTTAGATTTCTCTCAGAAAAAAGGATCAGATATTTCAGCTTTTTTAGAGTATTTCGATAAGAAAAAAGACAATTTAAGCGTAGTATCGCCCAAGGGGCAAAACGCTATTCAAATCATGACCATTCATAAATCTAAAGGATTAGAATTTCCGGTAGTTATTTTCCCTTACGCAGATTTAAACATCTATGAAGATATAGAGCCTAAAGAATGGTATAAACTTGATGCAGAAAAATATAACGGATTTACACACACCTTACTAAATTACAATAAAGATTTTGAATATTTTGGAGAAGAAGGCTATAATATTTATAACCGCCATCAAGCGGAATTGGAGTTAGACAGCATTAACCTATTATACGTAACATTAACACGACCTGTTGAGCAACTTTATATAATTTCTAAAAAAGATATTAATGCAAAGGGGGAAGTTAATATTAAAAATCATTCAGGTTTATTTATAAGCTATTTGCAACATCTAGATTTATGGAACGATTCGCAATTATTATATTCATTCGGAGACAAATCTAAAACATCTATACACAAGGAAGAGCTAGACTCAACTATCGAGCAACGTTTTATTTCAACCGCAAAAGAAGACCATAATATTAAAGTGGTTACCAAATCGGGCTTACTTTGGGATACCACCCAACAAGAAGCTATAGAAAAAGGGAATTTAGTGCACGATATTATGGCTAAAATAAAAATTATTGATGATGTTGATTCTGTTTTAAACGAGTTTATAAAAGCTTCAACCATAACTAAAAACCAAGCAGAATATTTAAAGTCTGATATTTTAAAAATTATCAATCATCCGCAGCTAGCACAATATTTTAACTCCAATTCAACTATTTTTAACGAACGTGATATTATTGATAAATACGGAACTATTTTACGACCAGATAGGATAGTTATAAATTCGCAAAACGAAGCTACTATTATAGATTACAAAACGGGTGGCGAAAACAAAAAACATCAACAACAATTACAACTTTATCAAGATGTTTTAGAGGATATGAATTTTAAAGTAAATGAAAAAATTCTAGTCTACATAAACCAAGATATAAACGTAACCGTTATTTAAAACCCAAAACTATGTACGGAGAAATTAAAGAATATTTAAAAGGAGAACTTAAAGACATAAAAAACAACGGACTTTTTAAAGAAGAACGTATAATAACATCAGCTCAAGGTGCCGAAATAACATTAAACACAGGCGAAACTGTTTTAAACTTTTGCGCCAATAATTATTTAGGCTTATCGTCGCA
Organism: Neotamlana laminarinivorans; assembly: GCF_020523925.1. Lineage (GTDB taxonomy): Bacteria > Bacteroidota > Bacteroidia > Flavobacteriales > Flavobacteriaceae > Neotamlana > Neotamlana laminarinivorans. Next base: position 268,105 of record NZ_JAJAPW010000002.1, read on the forward strand.
CCCAGAAGTAATTCAAGCTGCAAAAGATGCTATGGACACACACGGATTCGGGATGAGTTCGGTAAGATTTATTTGTGGAACACAAGATATTCACAAAGAATTAGAAGAAAAAATAGCTCATTTTTATCAAACCGAAGATACTATATTGTATGCTGCAGCTTTCGATGCTAATGGTGGTGTTTTTGAGCCCCTTTTATCTAAAGAAGACGCCATAATTTCAGATTCACTTAACCATGCCTCTATTATTGATGGTGTTCGCCTTTGTAAAGCGGCACGTTACCGCTACCAAAATAATGATATGGCAGATTTAGAAAAACAACTTCTTGAAGCCAATAAAAACGGAGCTCGTTTTAAAATAATTGTAACCGATGGTGTATTTTCTATGGATGGATTAGTTGCTCCATTAGATAAAATTTGTGATTTAGCCGATAAATATGACGCTCTAGTAATGATTGATGAATGTCACGCCGCTGGATTTATTGGCAAAACCGGACGCGGAACACTTGAAGAAAAAAACGTATTAAACCGAATAGATATTATTACCGGAACACTAGGTAAAGCATTAGGAGGTGCAATGGGCGGCTATACAACCGGCAAAAAAGAAATTATCGAAATGTTACGCCAACGCTCCAGGCCTTATTTGTTTTCAAATTCATTAGCTCCGGCTATTGTTGGCGCATCAATTAAAGTATTCGATATGCTTGAAAACAACACTGAACTTCGTGACACTTTAGAATGGAACGCCAATTACTTTAAAAAAAGTATGAAAACAGCTGGTTTCAATATAATTGATGGAGATTCTGCAATAGTTCCAGTAATGCTTTACGACGCACAATTATCTCAAAAAATGGCTAATATGCTTTTAAAAGAGGGTATTTACGTAATAGGTTTCTTTTTTCCTGTAGTGCCTAAAGAAAAAGCAAGAATTCGCGTACAATTATCAGCCGCCCATACAAAAAAACACGTAGATAAAGCAATTAAAGCCTTTATAAACGTTGGTAAAGCTCTAAATATAATTGAATAACCATTAATAAAAACGTATAATTGCCTGTTTTTAGGTATTTTTTTTATATTTGTTTTGTTAATTACTTTTAACAACTTACTTTTGTTCACAATTAACACTTAAAAATTAAACTTTTGAATATGAAAAATCTTAGCAGATTATTATTAGCTATGTTGCTAGTTCTTGGTTATAGCAATGCTAATGCGCAAGACCAAAACAATCCTTGGCAAATTACTATTGGAGCAAACGCTGTAGATGCTTATCCTTCTGGAGATGGTGTTGTAGGTAATGCTCAATTTGGTGAAACTATTTTTGATGAATACTTCAATGCAGCAGATCACTGGAATATTTTACCTTCTTTATCAACTATTTCTGTATCTAGATACATTAACAATGGTTTCTCATTAGGTGTTACTGGATCATTAAATAAAATTGAAAACTGGGGTGACGTTGTAGGTTCTGATCCTGAAGAGGTTAATTCTGTTTCAGATTTATCATACTATGCCTTAGACGGTACAATTAAATACAACTTTTTAGAAGGTACTACTATTGATCCTTACTTAGGAGTTGGTGGTGGATACACTTGGATTGACGATATCGGTGCTGGTACTTTAAACGGAACTGTTGGTTTAAACGTATGGTTTACTGAAAACATTGGTTTAACATTACAGTCTTCTTACAAGCATGCTTTCGAAGATTACTTACAAACTCATTTTCAACATACAGCTGGTATCTCAATTAGGTTTGGTGGTACTGATACTGATGGTGATGGTATTTATGATAAAGATGATGCTTGTCCAGAAGTTGCTGGTTTAGAAGCTTTCAATGGTTGTCCTGATACTGATGGTGATGGTATTGAAGACTCTAAAGATGATTGTCCTAATGAAGCTGGTTTAGCTGAGTTAAACGGTTGTCCTGATTCTGACGGTGACGGTGTTGCTGATAAAGATGATAACTGTCCTACTGTTGCTGGTTTAGCTGCTTTAGCTGGTTGTCCAGATGCTGACGGTGACGGTGTAACTGACGCTGACGATGCTTGTCCAGATGTTGCTGGTCCTGCTGCTAACAAAGGTTGTCCATGGCCAGATACTGATGGTGACGGTGTATTAGATAAAGATGACAAATGTCCTGAAGTTAAAGGTACTGTTGCTAACGCTGGTTGTCCTGAAGTAACTGAAGAAGTTCAAAAAACTTTAAACGAATACGCTAAAACTATCTTATTCGATACAGGTAAAGCAACTATAAAATCTCAATCTGAGGCTGTATTAGGTGATATTATCGGTATATTAAAAGAATACCCAACTGCTAAATTTACAGTTGAAGGTCATACTGATAGCGTAGGTAGCGAAAAATTAAACCAAAGATTATCTGATTCTCGTGCAAACTCTGTAAAAGAATACTTAGTAAGCCATGGTATTGATGCATTCAGATTATCCGCTCTTGGTTACGGTGAGTCTAAACCAATTGATACTAACAAAACTAGAGCTGGTAGAGCTAACAACAGACGTGTAGAAATTAACTTAGTAAAATAATTTTACTGATTTAATTCTTGAAATAAGTTTTATAAAAACGCATCGGGTTTCCGATGCGTTTTTTATTTTTATACTATGACGACTTTTATATTTGATGTTTTAATCGACCTGCAAACAAGTAAAATTGACATTGCAAACACAACCTTTATCTTACCAAGTAAACGTGCTGGTTTATTTTTAAAACACCAAATACCGAAAGTTGTAGGTAAAACTATATTCGCTCCTGAAATTTTAAGTATCGAGGAATTCGTTGGCGAACTATCAGGTTTAAAAACCATAACCAATACAGAACTACTTTTTAATTTTTATACAACCTATTGCGAATTAACACCCGATAAACAACGGGATTCGTTTGAAACTTTTGCTAAATGGGCACAAATTTTATTGCAAGATTTTAATGAAATTGATCGTTACTTAATTCCTCAAGAAAGGATTTTTAATTATTTAAGCGCAATTAAGGAAATTGAAAGCGATCATTGGTCTGTAAGTGAAAACAAAAGTGATTTTATAAAAAACTATATAAATTTTTGGAACAAGTTATACACTTACTACAAAAGCTACACAGAATTATTAATTAGTAAAAACATAGGTTATCAAGGTTTAGTTTACAGAGAGGCTGTTAATAATTTTGAAACCTATTTACAACAAAATTCAAATAAACAACATGTGTTTTTAGGATTCAATGCTTTGAATACTGCTGAAGAAACCTTAATACAAAAATTATTAGAACTAAACCAAGCCAAAATTTATTGGGACACAGATGCTGCTTTTATCAATACTAAGAACCATGATGCTAGTTTATTTATAAATCAACATAAAAAAAACTGGAAACACTTTAAAAACAACCCTTTTAAATGGATAAAAGATAATTATACTCAGCAAAAAAACATCTCGCTTTTTGCAGTTCCAAAAAATATTGGCCAAGCAAAATATGTAGGATCTATTTTAGAAAAACTGAAAGAAACAAACAATAATCTTGAGAATACCGCTGTGGTTTTAGGTGACGAAAATTTATTGATTCCTGTTTTAAATTCATTACCTGAGAGTTTAAATGAATTAAACATTACAATGGGTTTTCCATTAAAATCAATTCCTTTAGCTTCAATATTCGAGAATTTATTTCATCTTCATAAAAAAGCTAGTAATGATTTTTATTATAAAGACGTTATTAAAATACTATCTCATCAATTTATAAAACCACTATTTTATTTTAATGATGTTGACTATGCTGCAAAAATTATTGAAACTATAGACAGTAACAATATTATATTTATCAATAAAGATAGATTATTAACAATAAGCGAATCAAAATTCGATGCTGTAATTAATATGCTATTCTCCAACTGGATGAATAACCCAACAACTGCACTAAACAATTGTTCAGAGTTAATTCATATTATAAAAAATCATCTTAATTTAGATAAAACACAGAATACGTTAAGCTTAGAATATTTATTTCGATTTAACGAACTATTTAACGAACTAACAAGATTAAATAACGATTACAGCCACATAAAAGACATATCGGCGCTTTACAGCATTTATAAAGAACTTTTAAGCAGCAATACACTCGATTTTCAAGGAGAACCATTACAAGGCTTACAGCTTATGGGTATGTTAGAGTCTCGTGTTTTAGATTTTGAAACTGTAATAATAACCTCGGTTAACGAAGGCGTACTTCCTTCAGGAAAAAGCAATAATTCTTTTATTCCGTTTGATGTTAGAGTTGAAAATAAATTACCTACGTACAAAGAAAAAGACGCCGTTTACACCTATCACTTTTATCATTTATTACATCGCGCAAAAAACGTGTATATTCTTTATAATACAGAACAAGACGTTTTAACTGGAGGTGAAAAAAGCCGCTTAATAACACAACTTGAACTTGAAAATATTCATGAGCTTAAAAAACATGTAGTTGCGCCAAATGTTCCTGTAATTCCAGAAAAACTAACAGTTGTAAAAAAAACAGAAGCGCTTACAAAATCTATTTTAAAAGTAGCTGAAGATGGTTTTTCACCCTCATCTTTAACTAATTATATTCGTAATCCAATTGATTTTTATTATCAAAAAATATTAAAAATTAAAGAGCACAACGATGTTGAGGAAACCGTTGCAGCAAATACGTTAGGTACAGTTGTACATAATACTTTAGAAGATTTTTATAAACCTCTAATTAATCAGTTTTTATCGGTTGAAATCATTCAAAATCTAAAGAAAAACATTGACAAACGCGTTACATTTCACTTTAAAAATGAATATAAAGAAGGTGACATTACTAAGGGCAAAAACCTAATTATTTTTGAGATTGCTAAACGCTATGTTTTAAACTTTCTAGATTTAGAAATAAAAGAACTAAAGTCTGGAAAAAAAATAAAAATTATAGCTATTGAAGCCGATAATAACGTTAAAATAGATATTCCAGAACTAAACCAACCTGTTAACCTTAGAGGAAAGGTTGATAGAGTTGATGAGTGCAATTGCGTTACAAGAATTATAGACTACAAAACAGGTAAAGTAGATCAAGGTCAAGTTGAAATTATTAATTGGGATGATTTAAATACCGATTATAAAAAATACAGTAAAAGTTTCCAGATACTTTGTTATGCTTATATGATGGCTAAATCACAACCATTAAAATTCCCAATTGAAGCTGGTATAGTTTCATTTAAAAATTTAAGCGCTGGTTTATTAAAATTTTCTACAAAACCATCAACCCATTCTAGAAAAAAAGACAGTTTAATTACAGAAGATACACTTTTAGAATTTTCAAAACAACTAAAACAACTTGTTTTAGAAATTTGTAATCCAGAGGTAGATTTTACCGAAAAAGAAGTTTAATTATGGAAATTATTAAAAATATTGCTGTTGAAGGCATTCATGGAAAACCTATTGTAACCGATGTGTTTTTCAATAAAAATACTACCAAAAAACCTGTTATTATATTTTGCCACGGTTATAAAGGTTTTAAAGATTGGGGTGCATGGAATTTAATGGCGGATAACATAGCTACAGCTAATGTGTTTTTTATAAAATTTAATTTTTCGCATAATGGCGGTACTTTGGAGCAACCTATAGATTTCCCAGATTTAGAAGCCTTTGGAAATAATAACTACACCAAAGAATTAGACGACTTAAAATCGGTTATCGATTGGCTATTTAACAACGAAGATTTTAAAAATGAAGCCGACTTAAGCCAAATTACCTTACTCGGTCACAGTCGAGCTGGAGGTATTGTAACCATTAAAGCAGAAGAAGATACCAGGATAACAAAGGTAATCTCCTTAGCAGGAGTTGCAGATTATGGCAAACGCAGCTCTACAACAGGCGATTTAGAAGAGTGGCAAAAGGATGGTGTAAAATACATTATAAACGGCCGTACAAAACAAAAAATGCCACATTACATACAGTTTTATGAAGATTTTATTCAAAATGAAGAACGCCTAACTATAAAACGAGCTGTGAGTCAATTAAAAATTCCTTATTTAATTATTCATGGTGATAACGATACTAGCGTTTCTATAAATGAAGCATATAACCTAAAAAAATGGCAGCCTAACAGCGAACTTAAAGTTATAAACAACGCAAATCATGTTTTTGGCGCGAGCCACCCTTGGACAAACAAGGAACTCTCTAACCATTTAAACCAAGTTATAAAAGCCGTTTTAAACTTCATAAAAAACTAGAACACTAGTGATATATGGGAAATAAAGGGTTGTGTACAAAATCATAAATTAAAGATGTTTCAACATTTTTTACACTTTTTAAAGCTGTAAGTTTATCCATCACGAAATTTCTCAAATGATCTTTATCTGTAACAGCAACATGTAATAAAAAATCGCTATTACTAGCCATATGATATGTATTTACAATCTCCTTATTATCCTTAAGAGCCAATTTAAAATTTTCAACAACTTCTTTAGAGTGGCGTTTAAGCTTAACAGCTATAATAGCTTGAATATTTACACCTAAGTACGACGAATTAACAAAAGAATGAAAACCTAAAAATATTTTCTTTTTATTCAATTTTCGCATTCTTTCAGAACAGGTAGACTCTGCAATGCCAACTTCTAAGGCAATTTCTTTATTCGTTAGTCTTGCATTCTTCTGTAAAAGGTTAATTATTTTCTCATCAACCTCATCTAATTCGGATAAATTACTATTATTTCGAATACTTTTCACTTCAAATTAATTTTAAAAATTTTTATTTACATTTAGCAGCTAATTTACAAATTAAATTCACCACATAAAGTATTGTGCTTTTTATAATTCAAGACAACACATACTTTTCATTAAAATGTTTTGTAAATTTATTAGCATACCAACCACTAAATATTCACCTAAAAAATAGCATAAAATTAAAAACAGATAAACTCAATGTGTACAACTAAAAAATTAGAATTTATGGAAGAAGCTGTAAATGCAGCTTTAAAAGGAATGAATAATAATGAAGGAGGACCTTTTGGTTGTATTGTAGTAAAAGATGGAAAAATTGTTGGCCGTGGTAACAATAAAGTAACTTCTACAAACGACCCCACAGCCCATGCCGAAGTAACTGCTATTAGAGATGCTTGTAAAAATTTAAATTCTTTTCAGCTCGACGGTTGTGAAATTTACACCTCTTGCGAACCTTGCCCTATGTGTTTAGGTGCAATTTACTGGGCAAGACCCGATAAAGTGTATTACGGCAGTAGCCAAAGTGATGCCGCTGCTATTGGCTTTGATGATGAATTTATTTACAAAGAAATTCCTTTACCATACGAAGAACGTAGCATACAATTTATTCAAGTAGGCCGCGATGTTGCCTTAAAACCATTTAATGAGTGGGCTAAAAAAGAAGATAAAACAGAATATTAATACCAATCATCATGATAGAGTTCATACTTAATAATAAAATAATTAGGACATCGCAAAACACAGGCATGACCTTACTTGATTATGTGCGGTATGAAAAAAACCTCAGCGGCACCAAAATAGGGTGTCGTGAAGGCGATTGTGGTGCGTGCACCGTATTGGTTGGGAGCACTACAAATGCTGGAAATGTAGAATATAAAAGCATTACCTCTTGTATTTCTCCGTTGGGGAATGCACATGGAAAACACGTTGTAACGGTTGAAGGCACCAATTTAAAGGAAAAACTTACCGTAGTTCAACAAGCCATGAAAGACAACTATGCTACCCAATGTGGCTTTTGTACTCCTGGATTTGTAATGGCCTTAACTGGTTTTTCAATGTCTAATGTCGAAAAAAATAGCACCAATGCTTTAAATGCCATTAGCGGAAATATTTGCAGATGTACAGGTTATAAATCTATCAAAAATGCTGCAGAAAGTGTTTGCCAAAAATTGGATTATGATAAAGATGGAATGCCTTTAGATTGGCTTATTGAAAACGAATTTATACCTGAATATTTTAAAAATATTCATGAAAAACTTTCAGCTTTAAACACAAAAACGGTAAATCAAAACAACGGAAAAGTAGTTTCTGGCGGAACCGATTTATATGTACAACAGGCCGACAATTTAATGGATAATTCGGTTAACCTTATTTCAAATAATGAACATTTAAAAGGCATAAAAATTAATCAAGGCATTTGTACAATTGGATCAAATTCAACAGTTACAGATCTTTGGAACCACACTGAATTAAACCAATATTTTCCCAATCTAAGGCAACATTTAAAATTAGTTTCATCGGAACAAATCCGTAACATGGCCTCTTTTGGTGGTAACATTGTAAATGCTTCTCCAATTGGAGACATGAGCATATTCTTTTTAGCATTAAATAGCAATATCACTTTAATCAATAAAGAAAATACCGAAAGAACCATAGCCTTAAAAGATTTTTATAAAGGCTACAAAACTTACGATTTAAAAGAAGGAGAACTTATTAAAAGTATTCATTTTAAACTTCCTTCTAAAAAATCGCTATTCAATTTTGAAAAAGTTTGCAAACGCCAGCATTTAGATATTGCAAGTGTCAATGCTGCCATTCAAATTGAAGTAAAAGACAATTTCATAACCAATGCACAAGTTTCCATTGGTGGTGTATTTGCTTTTCCTAAATACTTAGAAGAAACAAGTGCTTTTTTAAAAGGAAAGGAATTAACTGAAACTTTAATTATTGAAGCAAACACCATACTTCAAAAAGAAATTTCACCAATAAGTGATGTTCGAGGCACCAGTGATTACAAAAGATTATTAGCAAGACAATTATTCTATTCACATTTTATCGAATTATTTCCAGATACCTTTTCACTAAATAATTTTGTTCAACATGCATAAAGTCAAAACAAATAACGAGCTAAATGCTAAGAAAATTGAGGTTTTTGACGCATTAAAGAAAAGTGTAAAAAATATTGACTCGAACACACATCTTAGAGGCGAGTCTATTTATGTAGATGATATTAATATTAGGCAAGGCACTTTTTTTGCCGTAGTTTTTGATGCTCCTGTAGCGCACGGAAAAATTAAAAGTATAGATTATTCAAAAGCTGAAGCTGTAGCAGGTGTTGAACGCATTTTTACTTACAAAGATATTCCTGGAGAAAACCAAATTGGTGGTATTTTACCCGACGAACCTTTATTTGCAAAAGAAGAGATTCACTTTTGGGGAATGCCAATAGCACTTATTGTTGCCGAATCTGAATTTATTGCCCGAAAAGCGCGGGCTTTAATAACTATTGATATTGAAGAGCTTCCAGTTATTACCACTGCTAAAGAAGCTAAAGAAAAAAACAGTTTTATTAATGCTCCAAGATCTTTTGGTTTAGGAAATGCAGATAAAGCTTTTAAAGATTGTGACTATGTTTTTGAAGGAGAAACATTTTCCAACGGACAAGAACATTTATATATTGAAACTCAAGGATCGTATGTAGAACCTTTAGAGAATGGCAACCTCAAAGTTATTTCTTCCACACAAGGACCAACAGCTGTGCAAAAAGCCATTTCAAAAGTTTTGGGTTTACCCATGCACAAAATTGAAATTGATGTTACACGATTAGGAGGTGGTTTTGGTGGTAAAGAAGATCAGGCTAATCCTTGGGCGGCAATGACAGCTTTAGCGGCATATTTACTAAATCAATCTGTAAAATTAATTTTAAATAGGCACGACGATTTAAGGATGACCGGAAAACGCCATCCTTACGAAAGCACATTTAAAATTGGCTTAACTAAAAATTTAAAAATACAAGCCTATAAGGTTGAGTTTTTACAAAACTCTGGAGCTGCGGCAGACTTATCGCCTGCCATTGCAGAACGTACGTTGTTTCATGCTACAAACAGTTATTTTATACCTAATGTAGCTACAACGGTATACAGTTGCAAAACAAATTTACCACCTAATACCGCCTTTCGTGGTTTTGGAGGACCACAAGGCATGTTCGTTATCGAATCGGCCATTGCAAAAGCTGCCTCAGAACTCGGTATAGCTCCAAGAAAAATTCAAGAAGCTAATTTGTTTCAAGAAAATGATGTGTTTTCTTATGGACAAATAGCCAAACAAGTAGAAGCAAAAAATACATGGAATGCCGCTAAAAATATTTTTAATGTTGAAGCTTTAGAGCAAAACATAAAAGAATTCAATGCATCGAGCTCCAATTTAAAAAAAGGACTGGCTTTAATGCCAATTACTTTTGGAATTTCGTTTACCAATACCATGATGAACCACGCCAGAGCATTGGTACATATTTATCAAGATGGAAGCGTTGGTATAAGTACTGCTGCTGTAGAAATGGGACAAGGCGTAAACACCAAACTCCTTCAAATTGCAGCACAGTTTTTTTCTATTCATCCTGAAAAAATAAAAATAGAAAGCACCAACACAACCCGTGTGGCCAATACATCACCTTCGGCCGCAAGTTCTACTGCCGATCTAAATGGAAAAGCACTGGCTAAAGCTTGTGAAGCATTATTAAGCAGATTAAAAAATATTGTTACCGAAGAGTTCAATGCTTCAAAAGAAACCATTCAATTAAAAGATGAATTTGTTTATATAAACAATGAAAAAACAGCTTTAACATGGAATGAGTTAATCAACAAAGCTATGATGAAGCGTGTGGCTTTAACCGAAAATGCTCATTACGCTACGCCAGTAATTCATTTTGATAAAACAAAAGAAAAAGGTCATCCTTTTGCATATCATGTTTACGGTACTGCTGTTTTTACTGCTACTGTTGATTGTGTGCGTGGAACTTACGAATTTGACGATGTAAAAATTGTTCATGATTATGGAAAAAGCATGAGCCAAGGTATTGATTTGGGCCAAGTTGAAGGTGCATTAATTCAAGGTATTGGATGGATGACTATGGAAGAAATTGCTTTTAACAAAAAAGGAAAACTACTTTCAAATTCATTATCTACTTATAAAGTACCCGACATTTTTTCAATTCCTAAAAACATAGATATTCTTCCTTTGGAAACAGAAGGTAATGAAATGGCCATTCTAAAATCTAAAGCTGTTGGTGAACCGCCATTAATGTATGGTATTGGCGCTTATTTCGCCATTCAAAATGCCATAAAAGCATTCAACCCAAATTATAAATTAAAGTTTCACGCTCCAATGACACCTGAAAAAGTGTTAACGAGCCTATACGCTAACTAATTACATGACAGAATTTTTAATTTATAGCAAACAAACTTTTATAGAAAATGCCTTTGTGGAAGCAACACTTCATATAAAAGATGGAAAAATTCAAAACGTTAATAACGGTTATCAAAAACTAAGTAATTTACCTTTTTTTGATTATGGAAACCTTGTAGTTATACCAGGTATTATTGATGCTCACGTGCATATTAACGAACCTGGAAGAGAAGATTGGGAAGGTTTTTACACAGCAACAAAAGCCGCTGCAATGGGCGGCGTAACCACACTTATAGAAATGCCCTTAAATGCAAGTCCAGTAACTACAACTGTTGAGGCTTTCAAACTAAAACAAAATGCGGCCACCAATAAATTACATGTAAACTGTGGCTTTTACGGTGGTACAATTCCTTCAAACACAAATGATATTGAAGGCTTAATTAAAGAGGGCGTTTTTGGCATTAAAGGCTTTTTAACACATAGTGGAATAGACGAATTTCCAAATATTACCCAAAAAGATTTAGAAGCTATAGCTCCTATTTTAAAAAAATACGACGTGCCTTTATTACTGCATTGCGAATTAAGTGATGAAGATGTTCCTGAGGTTGAAAACCCTAAAAGCTATATTGAATATTTACACTCAAGACCTCAACATTGGGAAACAAATGCCATTGAATTGGCCATCGCTATTCAAAAAAAGTTTGATATTAAAGTACACATTGTTCATCTTTCGGCTTCAAAAGGCATTGAACTAATCAATAAGGCAAAAAAAGAAACCGATAAACTTACGGTAGAAACTTGTCCGCAGTATTTATTTTTTAATGCTGAAGCTATTCCTGATGCTTCACCTATTTTTAAATGCGCTCCACCTATTCGTGAAAAAGCAAATAATGATAAACTTTGGAGCTTTCTGCAAAGCGATGGCTTCAATTTTCTAGCATCAGACCACTCGCCTGCTCCACCCGCACGAAAACAATTAGAATCTGGAGATTTTTTTAAAGCTTGGGGTGGTATATCGGGCCTACAATTTACACTACCTGTTTTGTATACCGAATGTAAAAAAAGAGGAGTAAAACTTGAAAAATTAATTCCGTTATTAACCGAAAATCCTGCCAAATTTTTAGGCTTAGAAAACCAAAAAGGATTACTAAAAAAAGGATTCGATGCTGATATTACCGTTTTAGACAAAAATGAAAAATTTAAATTAACTGAAACTATTATAGAACACAAACACAAAGCCACACCTTATTTAAACGAAAACCTTAATGGACTTGTAAAACATGTTTTTGTAAACGGAATTCAGGTTGTTAACAATTCTAAAATGCACAAAGAACAACAAGGGAAACTATTGTTTAACACTTTAAACAACCCGTTTTAAAAATATGATTGAAAATTTAGAAATAATGGTGCTTATAGCTTGGTTAATCATTTTTACTGTTATTGTTGGTGCTACATATAAAATAAGGCATTACACTGATACTTTTAAAAAAGAAGGCAAACCAGAAAAAGCTGAAGCTTTACAAAACACACAAAACACATTTTATGCTTTAGTGGTAATCGCATCATTAGCTGGTGTTGGTGTATTGTACTTGTTTTTAAAAGATACCGTTTACGAAAGTCATTTTTTCGAATGGCTAAACCTTACCGTTAGGCTAATTCATATAACCTTTGGTATCGCCTGGATTGGCGCTTCCTTTTACTTTGTTTTTTTAGAAAATGCCTTAAACAGAAAAAATGTAAGAGACGAATTAGCTGGAGATTTATGGGCAGTTCACGGTGGCGGATTTTATTATCTAGAAAAATACAAAGTTGCCCCAAAACAAATACCCAAACATTTACATTGGTTTAAATATGAAGCTTATTTTACATGGTTATCTGGCTTTTGTTTACTTAGTATTGTATATTATTTTAATGCAAATTCATATTTAATAGATCCCGATGTTTTAGACATTTTACCTTGGCAAGCCGTTGCTATTGGCGTGAGTTCTTTTATTGTTGGCTGGATTTGTTACGACATCATTTGTAAAAAAATAAACAAAAACAAAATCCTGTTTACTGTAGCTATTACACTTATGGTTATTGTTTTTGCATGGTTTTATTCTCAAGTATTTAGTGGTCGCGGGGCATATATACATTTTGGAGCCTTCTTAGGAACCTTAATGGCCGGAAATGTGTTTTTCGTAATTATTCCTGGTCAAAAACGCATGGTTAATGCCGCTAAAAAAGGATTAAAACCCAACCCAGAAGATGGTAAAGCAGCTCAATTAAGATCTTACACAAACAATTACTTTACCCTTCCTGTGCTTTTTGTAATGATAAGCAACCATTTTCCAAGCACTTTTGGCAATACCTACCAATGGTTAATTTTATTAGGTATCACAGTAGGAACTGCAGGTGTTAAACACTATTTAAACCTTAGAGAAAAAGGTGAAATTTCAGTTTGGATTATGCCAGCTTCAGTAATAATTTTATTAGGAATGGCTTTTATTACCGCTCCAGAACAACCCAAATACAAAAATTGCGAAACCATTGTTTCATTTGCAGAAGTAAAGGCTATTGTACAAAACAGATGTATTGTTTGTCATTCTGAAAACCCAACCGATGAAATTTGGAAAGTTGCACCTAACGGTGTAAAATACGATACTCCAGAACAGATATATAGTTTTAAAGATAAAATATTTCAACGTGCCGTGGTTAGCAAAAACATGCCGTTTAACAACAACCAAACAGGAATGACCGAAGAAGAACGCGATATTATTAATTGTTGGATAACCCAAGGCGCACCAAACGAATAATTATGATAACATTAAACGAACTAAATAATTTACCAAAAAAAGATGCTTTTGAAGCTCTAGAGCGATGTTGTGTCGCCAAAAACTGGATTAATAAAGTTATTGAAAACAGACCGTTTTTTAACGAAGAAGCTCTAATAAACACAGCAAGCAATATTTGGTTTAACCAATGTAATAAAAATGATTATTTAGAAGCTTTTACTGGCCACCCAAAAATTGGAGATGTAAACAGCTTAAAAGAAAAATTTGCACACACCTCAAAATGGGCAGAAAACGAACAAGCTAAAGTTGAGGAAGCTAATATAAATACAATTGAAGCCTTAGCTAAAGCCAATGAAGATTACGAACAAAAATTCGGCTATATTTTTATAGTTAGCGCAAGCGGAAAATCTGCCGAAGAAATGCTAACTATTATTAACACAAGATTACATAATACTATTGAAGATGAAATTTATGTAGCCATGAACGAGCAACATAAAATAACTGTTATTCGGTTAGTAAAACTTCTTAAAAGCTTAAAAAATCACGACAGTTTAAAAAGTCATATTACAACACACGCTCTAGATACTGCTTTAGGCGTTCCGGCAAAACAAATGGTAATTACTTTAAATCAAATTCAAAATAACAATACAAAACCAATAAGCGTTGGAGTTACAAATACCGATGGGCGAATTGCAGATATTTTACCTCCAGGTCGATTTTTAAAACCTGGTATTTATGCTATGGTATTTAAAACCGAAGCTTATTACAAATTAACTAATCAAAACGGATTTTACCCCGAAGTTGTTATTCAATTTAAGGTTACAGATAAAAGTCATTATCATATACCATTATTGGTTAACCCATTTGGTTATTCAACTTATAGAGGTAGCTAAACAAAATAAAGTATAAAACGTACAATGATTAATTGGGTAAAAAAACTAAGTGAATTTCAGCTTAAAAACGAACCTGTAGCTTTAGTAACAGTTACTAAAGTAATAGGTTCTGCACCTTGTGAGCTTACCTCAAGAATGATTGTTACAGAAAACAAAAACATTTATGGCACGATTGGCGGCGGAAAACTAGAATTTGAAATTATAGAAAAAGCTTTAGATGCTATGAGTAAAAATAAAATATTAGAAGTTTCTTATACACTAGGTCCAAAGTTTGAACAATGCTGCGGTGGTAAAGTAGAATTAATTATAGAACCCATGAATCAACTACCAGAATTATTCCTTTTTGGAGCCGGACATATAGGCGTAGAAATTTCAAAATTACTAGTTGGCACACCGTTTCAGGTAAATTTAATTGATTCTCGTGAAGGTTGGTTTAATAACATTGATGTTGATAGAGATATTAAAACAACTTCAGTTAAAATAACCGATTTCAAAACTTTTAAAGATGCCGTTAATTGGGGTGAAAACTGCTATGTTTTAGTAATGACTCACGATCATGGTATAGACTTAGATATTATTGCTATGTCTTTAAAACATGAAACTAAATTCTTAGGATTAATTGGTAGTAAAACCAAAAAAGCTCGGTTTAACAAAATGCTTACTCAAGATTTAAATATAGCTAGCGGCATGCAGAATGTTATTTGCCCAATTGGGTTAGGAATTGGCGGTAACACCCCTAAAGAAATAGCCATAGATGTTGTTTCGCAACTTTTACAAACACATTATAAAAACAAAAATTAAATACAATTAAACAATTATGAAATATACATTTAATCCCCAAAAAAGAGTATTAATGGGTCCAGGACCTTCAGATGCCCACCCAAGAGTTTTAAAAGCCATGGCTACACCACTAATTGGCCATTTAGATCCGCAATTTGTTCAAATGATGGATGAGGTTAAAGACATGGTTCAACAAACATTGTTAACTAAAAACGAATTAACATTTGTGGTTTCTGCTCCAGGTAGTGCTGGTATGGAAACATGCCTTGTAAACTTACTAGAACCAGGTGATGAATGTATTATTTGTATAAATGGAGTTTTTGGTGGACGAATGGCCGACATTGCAGAACGCTGCGGAGCAAAAGTGCATAAAATTACAACGTCTTGGGGACAAGTTACCTCTACAGAACAAGTAAAAGAGGCTTTAAAAGCCTGCCCAAATCCAAAATTATTGGCTACTGTTCATGCCGAAACTTCAACCGGTGCATTGCAACCATTAAAGGAAATAAGCGATTTAATTCATGATGCTGGTGGGTTATTGGTTGTCGATGCTGTTACATCATGGTGTGGTGTTCCTTTAAAAGTTGATGAATGGGGAATTGATGCCATTTACTCAGGAACACAAAAAAACTTAAGTGCGCCTCCAGGACTTTCTCCTGTAAGCTTTTCACCTAGAGCTGTAAAGGTTTTAGAAAACAGAAAAACCAAAGTACAAAGCTGGTTTTTAGATTTAAATTTAGTAAAAAACTATTGGGCCGGTGCAAAAAGAGCTTATCATCATACTGCCCCAGTATCCTCTGTTTATGCCTTACATGAAGCTTTAAGCATTGTTCTTGAAGAAGGTTTAGAAAAACGTTGGGAACGTCACCAAAATGTACATAATTATTTAAAAAGTGAATTAGAAAAATTAGGATTTACATATCTGGTTGATGAGGAAAACAGATTACCTAATTTAAATGCCGTCTATCTACCAGAAACAGTAAAAAATGAAGCTGCTTTAAGATCTACATTATTAAACGATTATAATATTGAAGTTGGTGGCGGATTAGGTGACTTTGCTGGCAAAATTTGGCGTATTGGTATTATGGGCGAAAGCTGCACAAAAAACCACGTAAACATGCTTATTGGTGCTTTAAAAGAATTGTTATAGTAGCTGTGAATAAAGAAACTTCTAGAATATTAAAACGTATTGATGCCTTAGGTGAAATAAGCGATGATAAACAGTGTTTATCCCGTTTCTATGGAACAAAATCGCATAAAAAAGCCCGTAAAAAACTATTAAAATGGATGGCTAAAGCGGGCATGCAAACATCCACCGATATTGTAGGCAATGTTAAAGGTGTTTTAAAAAGTAGCAACCCAAATGCTAAACATTTTATGATTGGCTCTCATTACGATTCGGTATTCAATGCCGGAAAATACGATGGGCCATTAGGCATAATTTTAGGTATTGAAATCGCTCATGCATTTTCAAAACAAAATACAGAGCTCCCATTTCATTTACATGTTTGCGCTTTTGCTGATGAAGAGGGTTGCCGATTTAATATAGCATATTTAGGAAGCTCTTTAATTGCAGGAAATTTCAACAAAAATTGGTTAAAAAAAGAAGATGATTATGGCTACTCATTATCGCGTTTAATGAAGAAAAACAAAGGCGATTTTAAAGACATAAATAAAAATATAATTCCACCAGAAAGTTGGTTAGGCTATTTTGAGCCACATATAGAGCAAGGTCCTGTTTTATGCGACGAAAATACAGCCGTTTGTTTAGTTAGCGGCATTGCTGCACAAAACAGAGTAAATATAACTTGGAAAGGCATAAGTGGTCATGCTGGAACTTACCCAATGGATTTACGAAACGACGCACTTTGCGCTGCTTCAGAATTTATATTGGGCGTAGAAAACCTAGGAAAACAAAACAAGGAAAAATTAGTTACTACAGTAGGAAAAATTAAATCAGAACCTAATGTTTCAAACGTAATTCCTGGTTTAGTCTCTCACAGTTTAGATCTTAGGTCGCCCAACAATAAATTTTTAGAAAACATCACAAAAACACTGTATTATAAGGCTTTAAAAATTGCAGAAGAAAGACATATTGAGCTACAATGGGAAATCATGCAATCTAACCCCTCTGTAACCTGTAATAATCAGCTAAAAGAAGCTTTAGCAACCTCTATAAAAAAATACAATAAAAAACTTATTGAAATTCCTAGCGGTGCAGGTCACGATGCTGTAATGCTTTCAAACGTGGCGCCTGTTTCAATGCTTTTTATACGTTGTAAAGAGGGCATTAGCCACAACCCCGAAGAATATGTTTCTCCTGAAGATATCGAAACATCATTTAAAGTCTCTTTCGATTTTATAAATGAATTAGCAAAAAAAAATGAATATGAATAAAATAAAATTAACAGCCATTTCTACAACAGTTGTAGAACGCGATCATGCTGTAATTACAGGCGATGGCTTTGTAAATAGCGCCATTCCTGGTTGGACAAACTGCGAAGTTAATGTTGTTATAAACGAGGCTATGGGCGCTAAGTTTTGCCAATTATTAGTTACTTTAAATAAAGCAACCGTTTTAAAAGGTACTACTGAAGCTACACAAATATTTTTCTATGTTATTGATGGATCGAGCGAAGTTATTGTTGATGGCAAAACCCACCAACTAACACAAGGTTCTTACGTTTACATTCCGGTTAATAAAAACTATGAATTTAAAAATGCTTCAGAAAACACCAAGTTTTTAACTTTTCATAAAACATACGAGTTTTTAGAAGGTTATAAAATCCCTGATGTAATAGTCGCAAATCAATCTACTGTAAATCAAAATATTTACTGTGACGATCCAGATTTATTAATGCAAAATTTACTTCCAGATCAAGATAATTTTTCTTTTGATATGGCAGTAAACATTTTTACCTACAACCCAGGTGCAAATTTGCCTTTTGTAGAAACTCACATCATGGAACACGGCTTAATTTATTTACAAGGCCAGGGCATTTATCGTTTAGCAGACAAATGGTATCCTATAAAAAAAGGCGATAGTATCTGGATGGCACCTTATTGCCCGCAATGGTTTGGTGCTTTGGGCAAAGAGCCAGCCGTATATATTTACTATAAAAACGTAAACCGATTTCCTATAAAACCTTAAACGCAAATTATGAATAGAATTGATAAAGAATTACAAAAACTAGCCTCATTTTCTGCAACGCCTAACCCCTCGGTAACCAGAATAGTATATTCTGAAGAAGATATGGAAGCTAGAGCTTATTTTATTACGCTATGCGAAAATATAGGACTTAAAGTGCGTGTTGATGTTATAGGAAATACTTTTGCAAGATGGGAAGGTTCACAACCAGATTTAGCTCCAGTAGGAACGGGTTCGCATATTGATGCTATTCCAGAATCTGGACAATACGACGGTACAGTTGGTGTTTTTGGTGGTCTTGAAGCTATTAGGGTGTTAAAAGAATCGGGATATAGTCCAAAACGATCTATTGAAATTCTATTATTCACCTCAGAAGAACCAACACGTTTTGGTATTGGCTGTTTAGGAAGCCGAATGTTAAGCGGACAATTAACTCCTGAAAATGCTGAAAAGTTAATTGATACCGAAAATAATTCATTAAAACAAAATTTAGAGCGTGTTAATTTTAATACTGATTTAAGCTCGGTAAAACTTCCTAAAAATTACTATAATGCTTTTGTTGAATTACATATAGAACAAGGCCCTATTTTAGAAGCAGAAAATTTAGATATAGGTATTGTTACCATGATTGCCGCACCTAGCTCTCTAGGTGTTCAAATAGTTGGTCAAGGTGGTCATGCAGGTTGTGTACTTATGCCAAAACGTAAAGATGCAGGTTGTGCTGCTGCAGAAATTGCTCTAGCTGTTGAAAGTATTGCCCAAAATAGCGCTAGCGATAATACAGTAGCAACCACCGGTATTTTTAATATTAAACCTGGTGCTGTAAACAGTATTCCTAAAGAAGCTTACCTAGAAATAGATTTAAGAGATACCTTTATTGAAACTAGAGATAAAGCCTTAAACGATGTACAGGATAAAATAAAAGAAATCTCTAATCGTCGTGGTGTAACCAGTAATGTTAAATTATTAAACTGCGACCCACCAGCAATATGTGCAGAAAACTTAGTAAATACTGTAGAAAACGTAACTAAAAACTTAGGCTATTCTTATAAGAAAATGATAAGTCATGCATATCATGATTCGTTATTTATGGCTCAAATATGTCCAACAACTATGATTTTTATTCCTTGTCGCGATGGGTTAAGTCATCATCCAGACGAATACAGTTCTCCAGAACAAATACATAAAGGTGTGCAAACCTTAGCACTATCACTAAAAGCCTTATCGGAATAATTTTTTTCTTAGAGTGTAAAAGCCCTTAAAACAATTGTGTTTTAAGGGCTTTTTATTGTGGAGAAGACGGGATTCGAACCCGTGACCTCTTGACTGCCAGTCAAGCACTCTAGCCAACTGAGCTACATCCCCATTTTAACATATATTTGTTTTAACTTCTGTTAACAAACAAAAAAATTAAAATAAATTTGCCGTAAATGTAAACATTTTTCATGATTAGAAAAGCAAAAGTTACAGATATTGATAGGTTATTAGAAATTACAAAATCCTGTGCAGCTAGCATGATTGCACAAAATATTTTTCAATGGAACGAGTTTTATCCTAATAAAAAACCATTTTTAAACGATTTTAATCGCGACGAACTTTATGTTTTAGATATAGACAATAAAGTTATGGGATGTATAACCATTTCAACACTTATGGATGAAGAATACATTCCTATTAAATGGCTTACCAAAAACGAAAACAACATTTATATTCACCGGTTAGCTGTTCATCCGGAGGTTCAAGGAAAAGGTTATGCTCAAAAACTTATGAGTTTTGCCGAAAATTATGCAAAAACAAATCATTTTACTTCTGTAAGATTAGATACTTTTTCGCAAAACCCAAGAAATGTAAAATTCTATGAAACTAGAGGGTACAAACGCTTAGGCGATGTATTTTTCCCTAAACAAAGTGAATTTCCGTTTCACTGTTACGAACTAGTATTGTGAGCGCAGATATAAGTTTTAAACATATAAACAAACTAGCTATTCCTGCATTAATTGCGGGCGTTTCAGAGCCTATTTTGTCGTTAACCGATGCTGCTGTAGTTGGGAATATTTCAGAAAACGCAACCGAATCGTTAGCAGCTGTCGGTATAGTAACAACATTTTTATCTATGCTTATTTGGGTTTTAGGGCAAACGCGTAGTGCTATTTCCTCTATTGTATCTCAATATGTTGGTGCAAATAAATTAAACGAAATTACCAGCTTACCAGCACAAGCCATTTTTATAGTTACTTCTTTAAGTATTTTAATTATTATTGGTACATACCCATTTGCTAGGAGTATATTTAAACTTTATAATGCCAGTAATTTAATTTTAGAATATTGTATAGACTATTATCGCATACGCGTTTTCGGTTTTCCATTTACACTTTTTACAATGGCTGTTTTTGGGGCTTTTCGTGGTTTACAAAATACGTTTTATCCTATGATAATAGCCCTAATTGGTGCTGCCTTAAATATAGTTTTAGACTTTATTTTAGTTTACGGAATACCCAATTACATTAGCCCAATGTATGTAAATGGTGCGGCATATGCCAGCATTATTGCTCAAATAATTATGGCATTATTATCGGCTTACTTTTTACTAACAAAAACACCAATTACCTTAAAAATAAGCTTTCCTTTTAACAAAGAAATAAACCATTTTTTATTAATGGTTTTAAATTTATTTATTAGAACCGTTGCTTTAAACGTTACATTATATTTTGCAAGCGCCTATGCAACAAGTTATGGCGCTAATTATATTGCAGCTTATACTATAGCAATAAACTTATGGTTTTTAGGCGCTTTTATTATAGATGGTTATGCAAGTGCTGGAAACATATTATCAGGTAAATTGTATGGCGCCAAACAATATAATTTACTTATTCAGTTAAGTAATAAACTCATAAAATACGGTGTTTTATTAGGAATTTCAACCGCTATTATTGGTGTCATTTTATATTACCCTGTCGGAAGAATTTTTACAAACGAAACCGAAGTTTTACAAGCATTTTACTCTATTTTCTTTGTAATACTAATTATGCAGCCTTTATGCGCATTAGCTTTTATTTTTGATGGCATGTTTAAAGGCCTTGGTAAAATGAAATACCTTCGTAATGTGCTTTTATGCGCAACCTTTTTAGTGTTTTTACCTATACTATTTCTACTAGATTATTTCAATTTTAAACTTTATGCCATTTTTATAGCGCTAACCATTTGGATTATAGCTCGTGGACTCCCCTTAATAATTAAATTTAGAAAACTATTTTTGCCACTTGCTAAAAACAATTAAATTTACTCAAAAAACAAACCTATGGATTTCATGTCTTTTATAAGTGGTAATGGCTTATTTCTACTTTTAGCATTAATTTTAATAATAGTTTATATAGTAAACCGCATAAGAAAACGCTAAATTATCGCGTTTTTAGCCAACCCGTAATACTAAAACGTTGTGTATTTACAGGCTTAACCTCATGTTCAATAACTTGGCTTTCAAAAATAACTACGCGCCCAGGAAACGGATAAATAATTTTTTCTTCATTTTTTAAATAGAGCACCAATTCGCCACTATTTTCGGGCAACCAACCATCTTCGTTTAAATAACACACAAACGAAAGTTTACGCCTATCATCATTCTGGAAAGTATCAATATGGCGTTTGTAAAACGTGCCTTTAGGGTAAATAGCGTAATGAAATTCTTTAAACAACACGCCTAAAAAGCAAGTGCGATTTAAATACCCAATTAAATCATTAATTTTAGCAAAAAACAAGTCTTCGGCAGTGTTAGCCATAAGCTCATCAATCCAAAAAATTAAATCACCACGAATCGATTTTATAATACTTTCGTTGGTTTTGTTACCAATAGCAGCTTTTTTAAAATCGTCTTCCGTTTTTCGTTTTAAAAGAGAATCTCTAAGTAATTCAACTTCATTGTTCGAGAAAAAATCCTCAACAATACAAAATTGTTGCTTCGCTAAATCCTCAATTATTTTTTCATAAAGCGAATTTTCAACAAAATCAATAGCCTCAAACAAATGGCTCATAAGCAAATAGAAATATAAATCTATCCACCGCGGATAAAAGTGCGCAAATGTAATCTAAAAATCGATTCGTAAAACAAATTGAATATCTTTGTAGCAAATTTTATATTCGCAGCAATATTATGAGTAATCACATTCGCATTACAAAACAGTTTTTTTTCGAATCAGGACACGCCCTTTACGGTTACGATGGTAAATGCAAAAACGTACATGGCCACAGTTATAAACTTTACGTAACAGTAATTGGCTCGCCAATAACAGACAAAAACAACGTAAAATACGGTATGGTAATCGATTTTGGCGACCTAAAAAAAATAGTAAAAGAAGAAATCGTTGATGTTTTCGACCACGCTACTGTTTTCAATCAAAACACACCTCACTTAGAGTTAGCAAAAGAGCTACAAAAACGCGACCACAAGGTTATACTCGTAGATTACCAACCTACCAGCGAAATGATGATTATCGATTTTGCAAAAAAAATAAAAAAGCGCCTTCCAAACCATATAGAATTACACTCACTAAAGTTAAAAGAAACAGACACCTCGTATGCCGAGTGGTTTGCTTACGATAATATTTAGGGCGTTACCACAAGGATCGGGCTTTCGCAAGTCGCTCTTTTCAAGAAGCTCCAACAATTGCTCAATCCCTAACGCAAAACTAATAGGCCGTTAAAAGGCCAGAACTCAAAAAAAGTTATATTTATAACATGCAAATTCCCGAAGGAAAAAAATTATATTTCGCTTCCGACAATCATTTAGGCGCACCAACAAAAGAAGCCTCTCGACCACGCGAAAAAAAGTTTGTAGCCTGGTTAGACGAAATAAAACAAGATGCGGCAGCTATTTTCCTTTTAGGCGATTTATTCGATTTTTGGTTCGATTATAAAACCGTTGTACCTAAAGGCTTTACCAGAACTTTAGGCAAACTTGCCGAAATTTCCGATTCTGGAATTCCAATTTATTACTTTGTTGGTAACCACGATTTATGGATGAATGGCTATTTCGAAGAAGAATTAAACATTCCTGTTTACCACAAACCTAAAGAATTCACTTTTAACAACACCACTTTTTTTATAGGACATGGCGATGGTTTAGGCCCTGGCGATAAAGGTTACAAACGCATGAAAAAAGTATTTACCAATCCGTTTTGCAAGTGGTTATTTAGTTGGTTGCACCCCGATATTGGCGTAAAACTAGCTCAATATTTATCGGTAGAGAATAAAATGATTTCAGGCGACGAGGATGCTAAATTTTTAGGCGAAGATAACGAATGGCTTGTGCAATATTGCAAGCGCAAAGAAAGTCAAAAACATCGCGATTACTACGTGTTTGGACACAGGCATTTACCGCTAGAAATTTCTATTGAAGACAAGGCAAAATACATAAACCTAGGCGATTGGATTATTTATTACACCTACGGCGTTTTTGATGGAGAAACACTAGAGCTTAAAAAATATTAATTGGTTTCTTCATGCCCTTCGTAATCCTTTGTTAAATCTAAATTTCTTAAAATTTTATTTTTAAAGCCAATAGCGGTAACCGTTAAAAGCGTCATAGTTCCACCAAAAATAACAGCTCTTACAGGTCCTAATAATTTCGCGGCTAAACCGCTCTCGAAAGCACCCAACTCATTAGACGAACCAACAAACATTGAATTTACAGACGATACACGTCCGCGCATTTCGTCAGGTGTTTTTAACTGCAAAATAGTTTGCCTAATAACCATAGAAATACCATCGGCAGCACCACTTAAAAATAAAGCTACCACACTAAGCCAAAAGCTAGACGATAGGCCAAAAACTATAATACAAATTCCAAAAATAAATATAGAAGCTAATAACTTTTTACCTGCATTTTTTGCAACTGGAATATAGGTGGTTAAAAACATACTAACAATACTTCCTAAAGAAATTGAAGCATTTAAAACACCAAAACCTTGCGAACCAACCTTTAAAATATCTTGAGCAAAAACCGATAATAAAGCTACAGTTCCGCCAAAAAGAACCGCAATCATATCTAAAGTTAAAGCACCTAAAATCGCCTTATTTGAAAACACAAACTTAACGCCAACAGCCAAACTATCTTTAACAGACTCTTCTTTGTTAGTGTTTAAAATTGGTTTCTTTTTAATTCTGAAAGTGAAAATTAAGGCTAAAACTACCAAAACAAAAATGATGCACAGTGTTTTATCGACACCTATCCAATGAATAAAAAATCCACCACAAAGCGCACCTAAAACGGTGGCTGCTTTCCAAGTACTTGTGCTCCAAGTTGCGGCATTTGGGTATACTTTTTTAGGAACAATTAAAGCGATAAGTGAAAATATGGTTGGCCCAAAAAACGAACGTAAAAAACCACCAAAAAACACTAATGTGTAAATACCATATAAAATAGTTTTTGTAGACCAATTTGCTACAACAACATCCCAAGTTAAACAAAATAAACCTAAACTAATAAATGAAAATAAGGCAATACAAATTGCAAGTAAATTCCGTTTTTCGCTTCGGTCTACAATATGGCCTGCAAAAAGTGCCATGGTAAACGCTGGAATAATTTCCATTAAGCCAATAATTCCCAGAGCTAACGGATCTTTAGTTAAACTATATACTTCCCACTCGATAACAATAAATTGCATGGACCAGCCAAATACAAGTAGAAATCGCATAAAAAGGAAGATATTAAACTCCTTAAATTTTAAAGCCGCGTAAGGATCGTTTTTTGCCATAATTTTAAATAACGAAAGTATTAAAATTACATCTTGCAGCTAGTAAATTTATCTAATTTTTACATAAATCTCCAACATAATCGTCGAGTTCTAACTGAAAAAGCGTGCCTTTAATTAAATCATCAACCAAGGCTAATTCTTTGTTATTTATTGCAACATCAATTTGTTTACAAGGTGTTTTAAGTAAAATATTTCTGGTATCGCAATTTAAATCGCATTGATTGCAAGGTAAATTCCATTTGGCAGCACTTACACAATTATAAAATTCTATTATTTCTTGGTGAGAAAAATAAAAGCCCATATCTCTAAATATAATTTGAACTTTATTTTGAACCTGATCTGTAATTGGATCTTTCCACTTAAAGGCTATACCAAAGCTGTTGTTGTATAATTTATAAATATCTTGTTGCATAACACTTGATTTACAACAAATATAAGAATTATTTAGACTTATTCTAAATAACTGAATTTATTTAACATCTCGAAGCTTTAATTGCAAACTTACTTCTCCTTGCCAATGGTTTTCATCAATAGAATATACAGCGCTAAATGGCTTATTATTACTTACCAAATTTAATTTATCGCCTAAACCAAAACCAATAGCTACCATTTTATTATGGGCTTTTTTTTGAGTGACCGTAAGCCTTAAATGGGTTTTATCTTCTCCGACGCATTTGGCATAACCGGTATCTATTAAATCTTCAGTCATAAAAACAGGCGTCATATTACCTGGTCCAAAAGGAGCAAATTGTTTTAAAATGCGATAAAATTTAGGTGTAATATTATCTAACTCTATTTTACCATCTACTTTAATTTCCGGTGTAAGTAAATTGGTATCGATAGTTTTAGAAACTTCATCCTCAAAAGCTTGTTTAAAAGCTTCGTAGTTTTCTGCTTTTAATGTTAAACCTGCGGCATATTTATGACCTCCAAATTGTTCTATATGTGCTTTGCAGCCTTCCAAGGCATTGTAAACATCGAAACCTGTTACAGAACGTGCCGAAGCTGCTAATTTATCGCCACTTTTAGTAAACACCAAAGTGGGACGATAATAGGTTTCGGTTAATCGTGAAGCCACAATACCTATAACGCCTTTATGCCAGTTTTCACTGTATACAACGGTTGTAAAACGCTCTTGTTCTTGCTGTATTTCAATTTGCTGTAAAGCTTCTTGAGTAATTAGTTTATCGGTTTCCTTTCTCTCGGAATTAAAGGCTTCAATTTCTGCTGCGCATCTTTCGGCTTCAGCCAAATTCATTTCTGTTAAAAGTGAAACGGCGTAATCGCCATGTTTCATTCGGCCCGCAGCATTAATTCTTGGAGCCACAATAAAAACCACATCGGTTATGGTTAATTCATCTTTATTGGTTTGAGCTATAATCGCTTTAAAGCCTGGTCTTGGGTTAGTGTTTATAACTTGTAAACCATGATAAGCTAATGCTCTGTTTTCCCCATCTATAGGCACGATATCTGCACCAATAGCTGTTGCAACCAAATCTAAATAAGGTAAAAGATCGTTGATGGTTTCTCCAGTTTTTGAAGCTAACGCCTGAATAAGTTTAAAACCTACGCCGCAACCACAAAGCTCTTTGTATGGATAATTGCAATCGGGTTGTTTGGCATCTAAAACCGCCACAGCTTCTGGAATTTCGTTTCCTGGGCGGTGATGATCACAGATTATAAAATCGATTCCTTTTTGTTTAGCGTAACTTATTTTATCGATGGCTTTTATGCCGCAATCTAAAGCAACTATAAGCGTAAAATCGTTATCGTGCGCAAAATCGATACCTTGTGTTGACACACCGTAACCTTCGTTATACCTATCTGGAATATAAGTCGCTACATTAGGCGTGCGTGTTTTTAAATAGGATGACATTAAGGCTACTGCCGTTGTTCCATCTACATCGTAATCGCCATAAACTAAAATATTCTCACCATTTGCAAAGGCTTGCTCAATGCGTTTTACGGCTTTATCCATATCTTTCATTAAATACGGATCGTGTAAATCGTTTAAACTTGGGCGAAAAAACCGTTTTGCATCATTGTATGTTGTTATGCCACGTTGCACCAATAAGGTTGCTGTAGTTTCGTCGACATTTAAGGCTTTTTGTAAAGCTTCAACCTTATGCGATTCTGGTTTTGGTTTTAGCGTCCAACGCATTGTTCATTTTAAGTTTCAGGGGTTACTTATCGATATTAATTTGCTTGGTTTCTTTTCAGAAATTGACTAAAAGAAACCACAATTAAACTATTTATTATGAAAATGAGTTTGAATATCTAACTCGGCGAATTGACGAAACATTTCCATTACACCACAGTATTTTTCAATAGATAAATCGACTGCTTTTTGAAGCTTTTTTTCGTTTAAGTTACTGCCTGTAAAGTGAAAATGCATGGCAACTTTGTCGTAATATTTTGGGTGTTCTTCGGTTAAATTAGCCTCGATTTCAATTTTAAAATCGTCTACTTCAAGCTTCATTTTTTTTATTAACGAGGCCACATCTAAACCAGAACAACCCGCTAAACCAGATAGCATAAGTGCTTTTGGACGGTAACCTTCGCCTTTGCCTCCGTTTTCTTCGCCTGCATCAATAAATAAATTATGTCCCGATGGGTTTGTACTTTCAAACTTCATGTCGCCCAACCAGGTTGTTGTAATATGATTTGCCATTTTTTGTAGTATTTCAATAAACATCAAAAATACTACTTATAAAGTTAATTTAATAATTATCGCGAAGCCATTCGAATACCGATTCCATGTGATGCTTTACCTCAACCGTCGATTTCCTGTAATGGTTATTCATAAAACTAAAAATAAGTGTTTCTCCAGAATTGGTAATTAAATAACCGCTTAAAGAATAATTATTACCAACCGTTCCCGATTTAGCATAAATATAAGGCTCATTACCGCCTTTATAATACCGTTTTAAAGTGCCAGTTTTTCCGCCTACAGGAAATAAATTAAACAGTCGTTCTTGAGGAATATCGTTATATAATTTAGTTAAAACTTGAACAAAAGATGTTGGTGTAAACAAATTATATCGGCTTAATCCAGAGCCATCTACCCAACGTGGTTCTTGTTTTAAATCATTTAACTGATATTTTAAAATATGCGTTCGCGCTTTTTGAGAACTTAAGGTATCGGACAATGTAGATGATGCCATGATAAGCATTTGTTCGGCCAGAAAATTATCGCTTACTTCCATCATGCGCTTATATAATGAATCTGATGCAATGTTGCTGTAAGCTACCTGATCGAATGGTTTATTTGATGCTTTTACAAAGGTTATTTTATTAGGATAAATGGTTTGCCAAAGTTGTTTTATTAAAGTAGAATCGATGACCAAAGGAACTTCAATAGTATCTTGATTTTTTTTGTTGTAATAGAAGATGTTATCGTTATAATTTCGGCGTTTGGGAGTAAACACTTCTGTTACATTTTGGCTTAAAACTTGGGGAATAACCCGCAAACTATCGGTTTTACTAATTGTTGCAACATTGGCGTACATAGGAAAACTGCTTCGCTCTGGACTAAAATAAGTGTCGTAATCTTCCCAAGCCCAACCAGGACCAAATTTTTCATCATCTAAATTATTATAAATCAATTTTACATGTTTATAATTTTTAGCCATTTTTAAAGCGGTGCTATCATTAAAAAAAGGATGCAAAAACGTTGGATTTCCAGTACCTAGAATAGTAATAGTATCGCCTTCTGTTTTATATTTAAATGCAGGAATATAGGTTGGCAAAAGCTGTAATGCCGAATACAATGTAAAAATTTTGGTATTGCTTGCTGGTGTAAAATATTTGCTGGCGTTATAACTAAAAACGGTGTCGCTATTTTTAGCATTTACAACAAGTAAGCCCGTAAATTGATTGTTATAGAAAGGCGTTTCAAGCTTATTCGTTATGTTATTTTTAATACGCTGCGATTTGCAATTTGTTAAACTTAAAAAAACAAGACTTAAAATAATTACACTTTGTAAACGATACCAAATCATTATAAAATATTTATTTTTTCTGCTTTAAAAGCATCAAAAATTTCATTATCTGGATTAATATCTGAAATAATGGTGTCTACCTTATTTATTGGCACTACCGAATGCCTTTTAACAGAATTAATTCTTGTACTTACGCACATTACAACTACATAATTTGAAGTTTCAATCATACTGTTTTTTATTCTAGAAACCTCCCAATTTGGTTCGGTTAAACCTCGAGAAAGGTCTATACCATCTGTTCCCATAAAACAAATATCTGCACTAATATTATAAATGGGTTTTACTACATCTATACCAACGGTAACTTGAGCCTCTTTATTTAATTTACCTCCTATAAAAATTACCTCAACCGATGGATGGTGAGATAACTCGACAGCAATTGGTAAACTATATGTATAAATGGTTGCGTTTATTTTTGGCGGAATTATTTTAGCCAACTCTAAGTTAGTAGAACTACCACTCATTATAATTACCTGCCCGTTTTTTATAAGCTGTACGGCTTTTATGGCTATTTTTTTCTTTTGTTCTATATCTGAGGTACTACGCTCATCATAAGACCGAACACGACTTTCTTTTAATAATGCACCCCCATGAACTTTATAAATTAAATCCTTAACCTCAAGTTCTTTTAAATCTCGTCTAATAGTATCTTCAGAAACAAAAAGTAAACCGCTTAAATCCTTGGATAATACTTTTTTACTCATTTTTAACTTATCCAGAATTAATTTATGGCGTTCCTGCTTTAACATAACTATTAAGAATTTTTTTATAAATATCCGATTTTCAAATAAATTTTGCAATAAAAACGCATAAACACGCAAAAAAATGCATTAATTTTTTATATTTGAGAGACAATTAACTCATAAATCAACTTATATGAAGAAAAAAACGACCCTCACTTTTCTTGTTTTCTTCACAACCACTTTTAGTTTTTTATATGCTCAAAGCATTACTGTTAGCGGTAAGGTTACAGACGCCTCTGGCGTGCCGTTACCTGGTGTGAATATTCAAATTAAAGACTCAAACTTAGGGGCATCAACCAATTTTGATGGTCTTTACAGTATTTCGGCAAAACAAGGCGATGTTCTTGTTTTTTCTTTTTTAGGATTTGAAACTAAAGAAGCAACCGTAGAAGGAACTACATTAAACATAAGTTTAACTGAAGGAACCGATGCCCTCGACGAAGTTGTAGTAACTGCTTTTGGCATTAAAAAGAAAGAAAAATCTTTAGGTTACTCTGTAACACAAGTAAAAACAGACGACTTAAATTTAACCGGAAACACGAACCCAATTTTAGCTTTACAAGGTCAAGTTGCAGGTTTACAAATTAGCAACCCTTCAGGAACTGCAGGTGGTGGTGTAGATATACTTATTCGTGGCATGTCTTCCATGGACCCTACCCAAAATAATCAACCACTTATAATTTTGGATGGCGTTACCCTAAACAACGATACTTTTTCGGGAGACATTTTACCAGCAGCCGGATCTAACGCTTCGGGAAGCAATGAACAGTTTTCATTTGCTAGTAGAATTGGTGACTTAAACGCCGATGATATTGAAAGCTTTAACGTATTAAAAGGTGCCGCTGCAACAGCATTATACGGTAGCGCTGGTGCAAATGGTGTTATTGTTATCTCCACCAAAAAAGGAAAACAAGGTAAACCAAAAATTAATTTAAGTGTTTCAACAAGCGTAAGTAAAGTAACAAAAGCTCCAGAATTACAAAAAGTTTTTAGGCAAGGCATTTACGGCGAAACCAACACCCTTTATTTACCAGACACACAATCTGGTTACCAATACATTTCTGGAACATCTAGTTCTGGACCATATAACTGGGGTGTAAGATATACCGATGATTCCATTTTACAAGACGGTGAAACATATGACTTATCTAACGATAAATTTTACGACCCTTATGAATTGTTTGAAACCGGAACAAACAAAAATATAAATTTTGATATTTCTGGAGCCTCTGAAAAAATTGACTATTATTTTTCTGCTGCAAATACAAGATCTGAAGGTATTATTCCATTTACCGATTTTGGAAAAACAGCATTAAGATTTAAGGCTGGTTATCAAGTTACAGATAAATTTAAAATTAACACATCGGTTATGTACACCAAATCGGATGCTAGGAAACCTACAGGTGGCGATAAATCTATAATTAGTGCTTTAGGGTATTGGTCCCCAACTTTTCCAATAAACGATTTTTTAAATGCCGATGGTTCTGCAAGAAACCCTTATCCTGGTTGGATTGATAACCCAAAATATAACGCTTACATTAGCGGTTTAACCGAAGACACAAACCGATGGTTAGGTAATATAAATTTAAACTGGACACCAAAAGAGTGGTTCAATTTAAACTACACAGCTCAAATTGATAATTACACAACTTTTCTTAATCGTTTTGTGCCACCAGAATTAGATTCAGGATCTCAAGTAAATGGTTTTATAGTAGATCAGGTTTATGATTTTATGGGATTAGAGTCTAACTTATTGGCTACATTTACTAAAGACATCACCGAAAAACTATCAAGTTCTTTACTCGTTGGTAACTCGGTTAGAGATTTTAAAAGAACATCTTATAGAATGTATGGTCAAAACCTAAATATTCCGCATTTTAATCATATGAGTAACGCTCAAGAAAACTTTTCTATTTCAAATTATGTTGCTCAAACAAGAACAGTTGGTTTATTTGGTGAACTTAAATTAGATTACGACGATAAAATATTCCTTTCTGTTACTGGAAGAAACGATTGGTCTTCAACATTACCTGTAGAAAACAGTTCCTATTTCTACCCTTCAGTAAGTTTAGCTTATAATATTCAAAGTTTATTTGGTGCTAACGATGTATTTAGTTTTGGTAAACTTAGAGTATCTTACGCTCAAGTTGGTAACGATACCTCATTTGGACAAACCGGATACTATTTTTACCCAGATGCTAATTTCCCATGGGCGGGAACAGGTGGATATATAGCCGATAAAACCATTGCCGATCCAGACCTTAAAGCAGAAATGACAAAAGGTTGGGAATATGGTGCCGATTTAAGATTCTTTCAAAACCGCTTAAGGTTAGATTATGCTTATTACAAAAACAATATTCACGATGCTATTTTCGCTTCAAACACAGCGCCTTCAACATCAGTAACATCAATTCGTAGAAACTCTGGCTTATACCAAACCGAAGGACATGAACTTTTAATAAGTGGCGATTTAATTAAAACTACAGATTTAGATATAAGTTTAACGTACAACTTCTCTAAAACACAAGGAACAGTTGTTGATTTGCCCGATGATGTACCTTACATTAACTTTTCTGGCGATCTTACAGGTGCCTATTTATATTTACAACCTAAAGAAGGTGATAATATTGGTGCTATTTACGGGTATAATTATGATAGAACCGACGATGGAGAACTT
This sequence comes from Neotamlana laminarinivorans, assembly GCF_020523925.1. Taxonomy (GTDB): domain Bacteria; phylum Bacteroidota; class Bacteroidia; order Flavobacteriales; family Flavobacteriaceae; genus Neotamlana; species Neotamlana laminarinivorans. Next base: position 300,985 of record NZ_JAJAPW010000002.1, read on the forward strand.
ATTATAGATTCCACAATTGGCTTGCCAACCACAACCATAACTGATGAAAATCGTGTTATTGTAGGAGATGCTACTCCAGATTTTATAATGAGTTTAGGTAGTAATATAAGATGGAAAAACTTTCGATTTAACTTTATGTTCGAATGGAAAAAAGGTGGCGATAAATACTCTTGGCAACGTTACATTTTAAACCGCATGGGACAATCTGAATTTACTATGCAATACAGAGAAGGTGATGGTCAATATTTATTTGATGGTGTAATTGAAGACCCAGACAATGCAGGTTCTTACATTCCTAACACAGTGGTAGCAGACTTTTCTCCAGAATCTGTAACTGGATATAGAATGTTTAACTGGACAAACTACGGACGTAGAACTGCAGATAACTTATTACAAGATGCATCGTGGGTAAAAATTAGAAGCCTTGGCTTTACCTACAGCATTGATAATTCAATTTTAGAAAGACTACACTTAAGTCGTTTCGAATTAAGTGCAAACGTAAATAACATTTTAGTTTGGACACCTTTTGATGGTTTCGATCCTGAAGGAAGTGACTACTCTGCAGGAAGCAACATTTACGGTTTTACTGGTAGAGGAATTCCTTTAACCGAGAATTATTCATTTGGGTTAACTGTAGGATTTTAAAAAAAGAAAGCATTATGAAAAACACAATAAAAAACATACTCCTTTTAGTTTTAATAACTACAGGAATTTATAGTTGCGACGACTATTTAGATGTAAATAAACCTTCGAGTGCACAAACCGAAGATGCCCTAGACATGAAGGACATTATAGGCCCTGTAATGTTTAATACCGTATATGCATTCTATTACTCAGAGCTAACCTATGGTAATTACACACAATACTTTGGCTCGTATGGTTATGGATCTGTAGGGTTAACAAGTAATTCAGCAACGTGGTCTAATATTTATACAGAAGCTTTACCAAATATTGAAGTTTTAAAAAGCAAAGCCGAAGAGCAAGAAGCTGTTTATTATATGGCAGTTATTAAAATTCTTGAAGCTGTAAATTTAAGCTTAGCGGTAGAAAATTGGGGCGATGTACCATATTCTGAAACTGGAGATCCTTTTATATACCCTTATCCAAGTTTAGATGATGGCGAAACCGTTTACTACCAAGCTCTCGATTTATTAAACGAGGCTATTGCAGCCCTTCAAGGCACAGACAACTCGCAAATTACCATGGGAACAGAAGATTTGTTTTACGATGGCGATTTCGATAAATGGCTTCGTGCAGCTTACACTTTTAAAGCGCGTATGCAACTTAAATTAATTAACACTGGTGGCGCAACAGCTGCAGATGTTATTGCTTCAATAGATAATGGTTTAGCTTCAAACGACGATAATGTAGTATTAGAATTTCCTGAAGGCGAATTAAACCCTTACTATTCTACAAATGTATTAGCAAGAGCAACATCAAATTTTTACCGCGCACCTAACGATCAATTAATTAGTATAATGAACGGAACAACATATCCATTTGAAAGCGGTGTTGTTGAAATTGACCCAAGATTACCCGAAATTTTTGAAAACGAAGGAGAAGATGGCGACCCTTGGAGAGGTTTTATGAATGGTGGCACAGGTGAATCATCAGATGGTGAACCGGCAAATACTTACTATAAAGATGGTGGCTACCATACTAGTGCAACTTCATCTTTAATACTTTTAACTTATGCTGAAGCTATGTTTATTAAAGCTGAAGCTGAATTTTTAGCAAACGGCGGAACAACTACAAGTGTGGGAAGTTCAATCGATGCTTACAACGCATATTTAGCCGGAATTAGTGCAAATATGGATGAAATTGGTGTTGATGGCACAAATTATATGGCAGATACTGCCGTTGCTGTTGGTGTTGATGGCTTAATGTTAAATCATATCATGAAAGAAAAATACATTGCAAATATTCATAATGTTGAAACTTACAACGATATGCGTCGTTATAATTTCTCTGCAGATGTTTTTAAAGATTTAGATTTACGTTTAGAAGAAGATGCTGATGCTAGCGAATACGGCGGGCAATGGTTTAGACGCTCAATTTATCCATTATCTGAAACCGATTCTAACGAAAATATAACTTACGACGAGAGCTCATCAATTGTTGATATTTGGCTTTTTGAATAATTAATTAAACCCAAAATAATAAAAACCTCAGCAATTTTCTGAGGTTTTTATTTTCTACTTAAAACATGTTTCAATTTTAATAAATCTTGCTCTGTATGGTTTGCTGTAATAACAATACGGCTCATTAAATTTTTATAAGTTGGGTATTTAAAATTTGTTATTACTATATTTTCCTCAAATAAGTAGTTGTATAAGGTTTCCTCTTCAGAATAAATTACCGGGTAGTTTTTATTGAATTTAAGTTTTACTGAAGGACTGAAGCCTTTAAATAAAACATTCAAATTTGCTTTTAATTTATCTTGTTGAAATTTTATAATGTCTTGAGATTTTAAATACGCATCAAAATACGCTGGGTTAGCACACGACGACGACACAAAAAGCGCTTCTTCTTTAATATGTTTAATAAAACCTTGATCTGAGGCAATAATTCCTCCCGACAACCCTAAGGCTTTTCCTAAAGAAGACACCATAATTTTACGAGATAACACTTTATTATTTATACCACCAAATATACCTTTTCCTAAATCGCCTACAATTCCTAAACTGTGAGATTCATCAACAATAAGTGTTACTTTTTTTGTTTTAGAAATTTTATTTAGAAGATTAAAAAGTGTAGCTTCAACCTCTAATCCCAAAATAGCATCGGCAGTTATTACAATATTTTCAGGTGTATTATTTAGCAAATTAGGGTGTAACTTTTCCTCTTGAAATAAAGGCAAACTTTTATGATGTAAAATCGCTGGATGCGTTTTTGGGTAATGATAAAACGAATAATTTAATTTAGAAAAATGCTCTAAAACTAATTTGCCTGCTAAAGTTCCAGACGATGTTGTAACCGAAGCTTCTGCACCTATTTGTTCGGCAAAAAAAACCTCTACCTCATCAAAAATAGAAAGTTTTATGTTTGAGCTTCTTGAGCTTCCATAAAATGATCCCCATTTTTGCAAACCATTAATTATATGCTTTTGAAACTCTGTATGTGTTGGTAATCCTAAATATGCGGTACCACCAAAATACAAATAGTCTTTTCCTTTAATATTTATAAGCCTATCAGGAAACTGGTTTACCTTCATTTTAACTTAAATTAATGTAACACCAACTCCGTTTTTATCGCTGTAATTTACAACACCATCTGTAATAGTAACGCCTTTTGCAATATCTTCAGAAAGTAATAACGCACCATCCATATCAACATAATCTAGCAGAGGCAATAAATGTGCTATGGCAGAAATGCCAACCGAAGATTCTGTCATGCAACCCACCATGGTTTTCATACCTAGGTTTTTTGCTTTTTGCAACATGCGTCGTGCAGGTGTTAAACCGCCACATTTTACTAATTTTACATTTACGCCATGGAAATGGTTTTGGCATTTTTCTATATCGGCTTCTATTTGGCAGCTTTCGTCTGCAATTACAGGTAAAACCGATGTTTTAAAAACTTTTTTATGCCCTTCCCAATCGTCTGCTTTTAAAGGTTGTTCTAAAAATTCAACCCTAAGTTTTTTAAGCTCTATAGCGTTTTTTATGGTTTCATCTACCGTCCAACCGCAATTGGCATCAATTCTAAAAACGGCATTTGTATGCTTGCGTAGTTCGGTTACAATTTTAATATCTTCTTTAGTACCAAGTTTTATTTTATAAATGGGCCAAGGCAGTTCCTTCATTTTAGCAACCATTTTATCTACGGTGTCAATACCAATAGTATAATCGGTTAACGGATTATTTTCTGTATTATAACCCCAAAGCTCGTAAAGTTTTTTGCCTTGTTTTTGGGCGTACAAATCGTTGAATGCTAAATCTAGAGCACAAAGTGCGAACATGTTGTTTTTTAAATGTGGATAAAAAATTTCCCAAAATTCCTCTGGTGTTTTGTTTTTATTAGATATTATTTCTGGTATTAACACCATAATATCGTCTTGCATTTTTTTTACAGTAATGTTATAATACGGGTTTGAAGTGGCTTCACCTAGCGCAGTAAATCTACCACTATTTAATTGCACAATTAATGATGGTTGCACATCGTGAGATTCTCTAGAAATTGTAAACGTATGTTTTAATTTTAACTTGTAAGGCTTTAAAATAACCTGCATAAATTAATTAGTTTAATTTGTAGTTAAGGTAGTGAAATTATAAATGAAATTACTTTCAATTTAAATAGATTCTGTTTTTTTATATGTCTATTAGAAAAAGGTTTCAACAATAAATAATTTTTTTAAATTGTTGCATGAAATTTATAAAACCACTTCTTTATATTTTATTTATTGCGTTTATCTATTGTAAAAATACTAAAAAAGAAAACCAAACTGGTTTTAAACTAGTTAAACGAAATTTCTACGTTGTTAATTCTGTAAATGGCTTAAACGCTTACTACAATAGCGATACTGGACAACCTTTAAATGGCTATTATATAGTTGGAAATAAACTAAATAAATGGGAAGAGTTTGAAGTTGATAATGGCTTATTAAAAGGTGAATATATTATTTATCACCCTAACGGAAAAGCCTACTCAAAAACCACATATTCCAATGGTAAAAAGCATGGTGAAGAACGCTTTTTTTTACCAGACGGAACTTTAAGTAAACTTAATAATTATAAAAATGATAAACTTTATGGCACATCATATTTATACTTTAATAATGGACAAATACATACTAAATCTAAAATAAAGAAAGAAGAAGTTATAGAGTCTGTATCTTATAATTTAATTGGAGAAATTGAATCTCAGATGTTTATTAATGATGGCTTAAAAATAACACAAACTATTAATGCTGGTAAAATTGTTGTTGAAAAAATTTCATCAACTTACGATAATTTTGAAGCTGTTAAATTTTATAATGAGGATGGCTCTCTTGAAAAATTTTTACGAATAATTACCAATAACGAAAATCCTGAAATTATTGAATTAGATGAAAATAAAAACGAAATAAAAAGGGTTAATTTAAAAACTAACCCTGAAGAAATTGAAACGTACAGAAAGTACTTTGGGTATTTTTAAATTATTTTTCTACTAAAGCTTCTCCTTTAAAAACTAAACCTTCAAATCCGGTTTTCATAAAATTTCTAATATTTTGGTGCCCAGTTCCTGTTGGGTCATTTAAAACCTCATCGAAATAATATTTACCAAAACAGGCTAAAGTTTCTTCTTTAGTTAACTCTTGTGCTTTTGCAAAAGCAAATAATTTACAAGACCCAGAGTTTTGACCTGCTTCGTTTTGTAAATCTCCATTTATAAAAGCTGTTGGTGTAAAATTATAGTTAGCCTCAATAGTTTCCATGGTTTCAGAAAAATCGATAGCTTCTGGATTGTTTTTTAGTTTCGTTTTAAAAGTCTCTATTTTCATTACAATTTGAATATTTAATTATTTTTTTCCAGCTGCAATAATAACAATTTCTCCTTTAGGCGGCTTGTTAGTATAAAACTCTAAAACTTCTTTTGCTGTGCCACGTATGGTTTCTTCAAACATTTTTGTAAGCTCGCGAGATACAGAAACTTGCCTATCTTCGCCAAAATATTCGCAAAAATGCCCAAGCGTTTTTATTAATTTATGTGGGCTTTCGTAAAATATCATGGTTCGTGTTTCTTCGGCTAGTAAATTTAAACGCGTTTGCCTTCCTTTTTTTACTGGTAAAAAGCCTTCAAAAATAAATTTATCGTTTGGTAAACCACTATTTACAAGAGCTGGCACAAATGCTGTTGCTCCGGGTAAGCACTCAATATCTATATTATTTTCTATACATGCTCTTGAAAGTAAAAAACCAGGATCGGAAATACACGGTGTTCCGGCATCGCTAATTATAGCAATGGTTGTTCCTGTTTTTAGTTTTTGAATAATATTTTCAACCGTTTTATGCTCATTATGCATGTGATGTGATTGCATATGAGTTGAAATTTCGAAATGCTTTAGGAGTTTACCTGAAGTTCTAGTGTCTTCTGCCAGAATTAAATCGGCTTCTTTTAAAACCTCTATGGCTCTAAAGGTAATATCTTTTAAATTACCTATGGGTGTAGGCACAATGTAGAGTTTACTCATTTGTTAGTGATTGTAGTGGCATCCTTTTTTTATTAAATAAGCTTTAATTATATAAAAAACCTAAAACATAGGATAATGCTTATAAGCACAAATGTATTACAAATAATAAAAAAAGATATAACGTAAAGCACGACCGCGCTCGCGATAGCGTTTAAAGCGTGGTAACACCCAAAAATTAATTAAATTTAGCTTCTATTATTTCTAAAAAACGATCTTCAAACTCTTCTTTTCCCTGCCAATTATTATAATCTGGCTTTATCATTGTTGTAATAAACTGTTGGGCTTCTGTAAAGGTTTCGGTGGTATTTAATTGCGAAATTACCCGATCGTAATCTTCACTTTTACCGTTAAATAGTTTGTTTATAAAGGCTATTTTATCGTTTAAACCTATGTTTAATTTATTAATGTTTAATTTATCGTTTAACGATTTTTTTTCAAACGAAACACTACTTGTTGCTTTTGTTACTGGTTCGAAAACTGGGGTTTCTTTAAAACCTGCTGTAATTTCGTCGAAATCTGGTTTTGCAACAGGTTCATCTATTTTATCTGGCATTAGCGTTGCCATATCTTTTATTTTGTGTATGGCGTGCTCCATAATATCGTCTTTGTTATCTTCTTCGTCTTCCAGTTTTATGTAAACCTTATCTTCAACCTCAATACTATCGCTTATTTTGTTATTAAAAGCACTATCTAACATTCCAAAAAACGATGAATTGCTACCTATACTTGGCATGCCTGCTTCGGCATTTTCTTCGGCAAACTTTAAAACCGAAAGTTTTTCATACAACACAGCGACCTGTTCGTGCATTTTTTTTACATCCTCTCTGCCTTTAAGTTTTAATATTTTATGTGCAATGCTAATGAGTTCAGCTTCTAACTTCTTCTTCATTATTTTATTTTTTAATTGTTATTAACAGGTTTTTGTTTTTTAATAAATTTGCGCCACCTTTATACAAACGAAAATTCGATTTGTTTTAGTGTTAAATTTACAAAATGTTTCTTGAAAATACAGTAAATCATAAAGAACAATTTGGTTGGATTGAAGTTATTTGCGGTTCCATGTTTTCTGGTAAAACCGAAGAGCTTATTCGCCGATTAAAACGTGCACAATTTGCAAAACAAAAGGTTGAAATTTTTAAACCTGCTATTGATGTGCGTTACGATGAAGAAATGGTGGTTTCTCATGATTCTAACGAAATTCGATCTACGCCTGTACCTGCCGCGGCCAACATTCCTATTCTGGCCGATGGCTGCGATGTTGTAGGTATTGATGAAGCCCAATTTTTTGACGACGAAATTGTGCGTATTTGCAACGATTTAGCTAACAAAGGCATTCGCGTTATTGTAGCTGGATTAGATATGGATTTTAAAGGCAATCCTTTTGGGCCAATGCCTAATTTAATGGCTACTGCAGAATATGTTACCAAAGTTCATGCTGTTTGCACTAGAACTGGTAATTTAGCCCAATACAGCTACCGAAAAGCCAAAAGCGATAATTTAGTGCTTTTAGGTGAAGTTGAAGAATACGAACCACTTAGTAGAGCCGCTTATTACAAAGCCATGTCGCGTGATAAAATTCGTAATATAAAGGTAAACAACCCAGAGGAAATACCGACTTCTAATTCTAAAGACACTAATGCCGACAGCAAATGAAACAGTGCTTGAAATTGACTTAAAAGCACTACAACATAATTTTAATTACCTAAAATCTAAACTACAAAAAAACACTAAATTTTTAGCAGTTGTTAAAGCCTACGCCTATGGTAATAATGCTGAAGAACTTGCTAAATATCTTGAAAATTTAGGTATAGATTATTTTGCAGTTGCTTACACTAACGAAGGTGTTACACTTAGAAACGCTGGTGTAAAAACACCTATTTTAGTGTTACACCCGCAAGCAACAAACTTTAATTCACTTATAGAATACAAACTAGAACCTAATTTATACAGTCGTAAAATTTTAAACCAGTTTATTGAATTAACACAAAATGAAAAATTAATTAATTACCCAGTACACCTTAAATTTAATACTGGATTAAATAGATTGGGGTTTTCTGTAAATGATACATCTTACTTAGCTGAAACCTTAAAAAAAACAGATGCTATAAAAGTAAAATCGATATTTTCACATTTGGCAGCGAGCGAAGATTTAAATGAAAAACCTTTTACACTAACCCAAATAAATAGTTTTAAAACTATTACAGATAAGCTGTCTAATTTAATTGGTTACAAACCAATTTTACACTTATGTAACACTTCTGGTATTTTAAACTACCCAGAAGCACACTTTAATATGGTGCGCAGCGGCATTGGCCTTTATGGTTATGGTAACTCCGTAAAAGAAAATCAAAATTTAAAACCAATAGGCACTTTAAAAACTATTATTTCGCAAATTCACACTTTAAAAAAAGGAGATTCTGTTGGCTATAATCGTGGCTATATTAGTAATAGCATTTTAAAAACAGCTACTTTACCTATTGGGCATGCCGACGGTATTGGTAGGCAATATGGTAACGAAAAAGGGTACGTAATAATTAATAACCAAAAAGCACCAATAATAGGCAATGTTTGTATGGATATGATTATGGTAAATGTAACCGAAATAGATTGTAATGAAGGCGATGAGGTTATAATTTTTGGCCCAAATAATACTGCTGAAAAATTTGCACAAACCGCAAATACTATATCTTACGAAATTTTAACATCCCTCTCACAACGCATTAAACGCGTGTATTTATATTAAATTTTAACATTTTTTTAAATATTTTATTTAATTTAGTCGCTCACTAACTATTAATAAAATTTTTATCATGTTAAAAGAGTTTAAAGAATTTGCAATGAAGGGTAACCTTATAGACATTGCAGTTGGTTTTGTTATGGGTGCTGCTTTTAAAGAAGTAGTTACATCTTTTACTGGAGGAATTGTATCTCCACTAATTGGTTTATTATTCGATACAGACTTTAAAGATTTAAGATTGAAATTACAAGATGGAGAATTAAACGAAGCTGGAGAAATGGTAGGCGAAGTTTATTTAGAGCACGGACAATTTATTACTAATGTTTTAGATTTTATAATTGTTGCATTTGTAATGTTCTTGGTTGTAAAAGGTGTTAACAAATTAAAGAAGAAAGAAGAGCCAGCTCCAGAAGCTCCTGCAGGACCTAGTCAAGAAGATTTACTTGCTGAAATTAGAGACTTGTTAAAAAAATAACATAAAGTTTAATAAATAACAACCTGTTATTTGTTGTTAAAAGACCTTATTTTTAATTAAATAAGGTCTTTTTTTATGTATTTTTGCCTCCACATTTTAAACTAAACATTAAAAAAATGAAAGTAGCTGTTGTTGGTGCCACTGGTATGGTAGGCGAAGTGATGCTAAAAGTTCTTGCTGAACGTAATTTTCCTGTTACAGAATTAATTCCTGTAGCTTCAGAACGTTCTGTTGGTAAAAAACTAAATTATAAAGGTGAAGATTATACCGTTGTTGGTTTAGAAACCGCTGTTTCTATGAAACCAGATATTGCATTATTTTCTGCCGGTGGAGATACTTCTTTAGAATGGGCTCCAAAATTTGCTGAAGCAGGTACAACTGTTGTAGATAACTCTTCGGCTTGGAGAATGGATCCTACTAAAAAATTAGTAGTTCCAGAAATTAACGCTTCTGTATTAACAAAAGAAGACAAAATTATTGCCAACCCAAACTGTTCTACAATTCAGTTAGTTATGGCTTTAAATCCGTTACATAAAAAATATAAAATGAAACGTGTTGTAGTTTCAACTTACCAATCGGTTTCTGGTACAGGTGTAAAAGCCGTACGCCAATTAGAAAACGAAATTGCTGGTGTTGAAGGCGAAATGGCATACCCTTACCCTATTGGTAGAAATGCTTTACCACATTGCGATGTGTTTTTAGATAACGGATACACAAAAGAAGAAATGAAATTGGCCAGAGAGCCACAAAAAATAATGGACGATAAAACATTTTCTGTTTCTGCAACAGCTGTTAGAATTCCTACTGCTGGTGGACATAGCGAATCTGTTAATGTAGAATTTGAAAACGATTTCGATTTAGCCGAAGTTCGTCAATTATTAAGCGAAACTCCAGGAGTTGTTGTACAAGACAATACCGCTACAAACAGCTACCCAATGCCAATTTTTGCACACGAAAAAGATGAGGTTTTTGTTGGACGTATTCGTAGAGACGAAACACAACCAAACTCTTTAAACATGTGGATTGTTGCTGATAACCTTCGTAAAGGTGCCGCAACCAACACTGTTCAAATAGCAGAATACCTTGTTGAAAATAAATTAGTATAATACAATTTCAATAAAAGTTTGTTAAAGGCTCCTACAATATGTAGGAGCTTTTTTATTTTTGGTAAAACTATCTGATCGTGAAAAGATTTTCAATTTCCATATTAAGTCTATTATTGTTAGTGGCTTGTAAGCAACAAAATAAAACTAAAAAAACAACAGCTGTGAATTACCCTGAAACCAAAACCGTTGATACTATAGATACCTATTTTGGTGAAACCGTAAAAGATCCATATCGTTGGTTAGAAGATGATATGAGTACCGAAACAGCTGCTTGGGTTGAGGCGCAAAACACTGTAATGTTTAGCTATCTTAATAAAATTCCGTTTAGAAAAAACATAAAAAATCGCCTTGAAAAGCTCTGGAATTACGAAAAAATAAGCGCTCCTTTTAAAGAAGGTAATTACACTTATTTTTACAAAAACAACGGGTTACAAAACCAAAGCGTTATTTATAGAACAGATAGTAATGGTAACGAAGAATTATTTCTAGATCCAAACACATTTTCAAAAGATGGTACTGTTTCCCTTGGCGATTTAAGTTTTTCTAAAGACGGTAGTATTTTAGCTTATTCTATTTCAGAAGGTGGTAGTGATTGGCGAAAAATTGTCATTCTAAATACCGAAACTAAAACCGTTGTAGAAGACACTATTATTGATGTTAAATTTTCTCAAATATCTTGGTATAAAAACGAAGGCTTCTTTTACTCAAGCTACGATAAACCAAATGGTAGCGAGCTTTCTGCTAAAACAGATCAGCATAAAGTATATTACCATAAACTAGGTACACCCCAGCAACAAGATCAACTTATTTATGGTGGTTCACCTAACCAAAAACACCGTTACATTTACGCCGGTGTAACCCAAGATGACAAGTACCTAATAATTGCACCAAAAATTTCCACCACGGGAAACAAATTGTTTATTAAAGATTTAACCAAACCTAACAGCGATTTTATTACTATTCTAAACCATACAGATAGTAACACGAATATTATAGACAACAAGGATAATACACTTTATTTAGTTACAAACTTAAACGCACCCAATAAGCGATTAGTAAAAGTTAATACTTCCAACCCAACTCCTGAATTTTGGGAAGATGTTATTCCAGAAACCAAAAATGTTTTGTCGGTAGCAACCGCTGGTAAATATTTTATCGCAGAATATATGGTTGATGCCATTTCAAGCGTAAAACAATACAATTACAACGGCGAATTAATTAGAGAAATTACGCTTCCTGGGGTTGGTAGTGCCGCTGGTTTTGGCTGCAAAAAAGATGAAATTATAGATTACTTTGTATTTACCAATTACAATACGCCTTCAAATATTTACAAGCTTAATTTAGAAACTGGTGCAACAGAACTTTATTGGAAACCATCTATAGAATTTAACAGCAATGCTTACGAGAGCAAACAAGTATTTTACACATCAAAAGACGGTACTAAAGTACCCATGATAATTACTCACAAAAAAGGTATTGAACTAAACGGTAAAAACCCAACCATTTTATATGGTTATGGTGGTTTTAATGTTAGTTTAAACCCTGCATTTAGTATCGCAATGGCAGTATGGATGGAGCAAGGCGGCATTTATGCTGTACCTAATTTACGTGGAGGTGGCGAATATGGTAAAGCTTGGCACGATGCAGGCACAAAAATGCAAAAACAAAATGTGTTTGATGATTTTATCGCTGCCGCGGAATACTTAATAGCTAACCAATATACTTCCTCAGAATATTTAGCCTTACGCGGTGGTTCTAACGGCGGTTTGCTTGTTGGTGCAGTAATAACACAACGCCCAGATTTAGCAAAAGTAGCATTACCCGCTGTTGGAGTTTTAGATATGCTACGCTACCACACCTTTACTGCTGGTGCAGGTTGGGCTTACGATTATGGTACAGCAGAAGATAGCGAAAAAATGTATAAATATTTAAAAGCATATTCTCCTGTACACAACGTAAAACAAACTACATATCCTGCAACTTTAATAACAACTGCCGATCATGATGATAGAGTTGTACCTGCGCACAGTTTTAAATTTGCAGCAGAATTACAAAATAAGCAACAAGGCGAAAACCCTATATTAATTCGTATTGAAACCAATGCGGGCCATGGTGCTGGTACACCTGTAAGTAAAACTATTGAACAATATGCCGATATTTTTGGCTTTACCCTCTATAACATGGGACTTTCTGTATCAGAATAAGTTTTTAATAAACTCGCAATGTTAATTTTTAGCTAATTTTTTTGTTGGTAAAATAGCATTACTATAGCTTTGTATTCAATTATGAGTAAAAACATTTTTAAATATGTTTCGGTTTTAGCATTGCTATTCTTCACAGGAATTAGCAATTTACATGCTAATAACACATCTCATTCACAGGCCTATATTTATAACCAGTCCTCAAAAATATCGGCAAATAAGCACGTTGAATTAAGTTCGCGACATCATAGAAATACTAGTAATTTAGTTTTTGAAACTGTAGAAGTTGATGAAATTGAAAACGAAGAATCTCCTTCAAAACATTATCAAACGTCATTTCATAATTTCTTAAATGAAGTTTATAAATTTATTGCTTTTAACGAGGTAAAACAATCTCAAAAAGCATCTTATTATAATAAAAAGTATCAAGACAAAGCTTCAACCAAACTTCATGTGAGGCTTCAGGTTTTCATAATTTGATTTTTTTCTTCTGTAAATCAATACAACTTCGATTTACACAACATTTATTACACGTAAAAACTTTATAATCAAACTATTTAGTTATCAGCACTTTTGCGTATCGTTAGCTGAAAAATCACATTAACCTCCATTTATTTCAAACAAAAAATTATGAAAAAAGGATTCCTTTTCATGAGCCTTCTTGTGCTTATAATTTTCACAAGTTGCCATGATAAAAAAGAAAAAAAAGAAGAACATACTGCGTTCTTAGTAACAAACCCCATAAAAAAAGACACCTCTATAACCAAAGATTATGTAAGTCAAATTCACTCAATTCGAAACATTGAACTTCGAGCCTTAGAAAAAGGATATTTAAAAAACATTGAGGTAGACGAGGGACAACATGTAAAAAAGGGGCAGGTTATGTTCCAAATTATGCCAAATGTTTATCAAGCCGAATTAGAAATGGCCAAAGCCGAAGCCAAAGCAGCCGAAATAGAACTACAAAACACACAACTTTTAGCTGATGGTAATGTTGTTTCAGAAAATGAATTATCGTTAGCTGAAGCAAATTTTTTAAAAGCTAAAGCTGAAGTTGTTCTTGCACAAACTCATCTTGGGTTTACTACAATTAAAGCTCCTTTTAATGGTATTATGGACCACCTACATGTACGTGAAGGCAGCTTGCTTGATGAAGGCGAACTGCTAACAACATTATCTGATAACAGTAAAATGTGGGTGTATTTTAACGTGCCTGAAGCCGAATATTTGGATTATATAACTAGTGCTGATAAAGACTCGAAAAAAGAAGTAGAGCTTTTAATGGCCAACAACAAACGCTTTAACCAAAAAGGAATTGTTGAAACTATTGAGGGTGAATTTAATAGCGAAACTGGAAATATTGCATTTAGAGCAACTTTTCCTAACCCAGACGGTATTTTAAGACATGGCGAAACAGGCAGTGTTTTAATGACTGTGCCTTTTAAAAATGTTGTCATTATTCCACAAAAAGCCACCTTCGAAATTTTAGATAAAACCTATGTTTTTGTAATAGATAAAGATCATGTTGTAAAGCAACGCGAAATTACAATTGGTGCCGAATTACCGCACCTTTTTGTAGTTAACGATGGCTTAACCGAAACCGATACCATTTTACTTGAAGGTATTCGTATGGTTAAAAACAACGAAAAAATTCACACCAAATTCTTAGAGCCAAACCAAGTGCTTGCCGAATTGGATTTATATGCTGAATAATTAGAATTTAATCTACAAAAACATGTTTAAAAAATTTATAAAACGTCCCGTTTTGGCTATTGTCATTTCGGTAATTATATTATTTGTTGGTGGGCTTTCCATTAAACAATTACCCATATCGCAATTCCCTCAAATTGCACCAACTACGGTAAACATTTTTATTGCTTACCCTGGTTCAAGTTCCGAGGTTTTAGTAAATTCTACACTAATTCCATTAGAAACGGCTATTAATGGCGTACAAGGTATGCGCTATATTGCATCTGATGCCACAAGTGCTGGCGAAGCTACCATTAGAGTTATTTTCGAACCCGGCACGGACCCCAATCAAGCTGTGGTTCGTGTAAAAACTCGTGTAGACCAAGTTATGCCATTATTGCCGGAACTTGTTCAACGCGAAGGTGTTATAATTACACCTATACAACCTAGTATGTTAATGTACGTTAACCTGTCTAGCTCAGATAAAAACAACGATGAAAAGTTCTTATACAACTATGCATACACTAAAATTATTCCAGAAATACAACGAATTAATGGTATTGCAAGTGCCAAAATTTTAGGTAGTAGAAAATACGCTATGCGTGTTTGGTTAAAACCAGATAGAATGCGAGCCTATAACATTTCGGCCGAAGAAGTGCTTGAAGCCATGGAAGAGCAAAGCATTTTGGCAAGACCTGGCCGTTTAGGTAGAAGCTCGGGAATTACCTCTCAATCTTTAGAATATGTTTTAACATACCAAAACCGCTACAACGAGCCCGAACAATACGAAGACATCATTATTCGTGCAAACAAAGAAGGCGAGATTGTAAACTTAAAAGATATAGCCGATGTAAAATTAGGCTCTGAGTTTTTCGATATTTATTCGAATTTAGATGGTAAACCTTCAGCATCTATAGTACTAAAACAAACTTTTGGAAGTAACGGTAGCGACGTTATTGATGCAGTAAAAGAAAAATTAGATGAATTAAAAGAAGAATTACCACCAAATGTAGATTTTAATATAAGCTACGACGTATCAAACTTTTTAGATGCTTCCATAGAACAAGTAATACATACACTTCGTGATGCTTTTATTTTAGTAGCATTTGTGGTATTTATCTTTTTAGGAGATTGGCGATCAACTTTAATTCCAATTATTGCTGTTCCGGTGTCTTTAGTAGGCGCATTTTTTGTTATGCAAATTTTTGGGTTATCTATAAACCTAATTACACTATTTGCCTTGGTATTAGCTATTGGTATTGTGGTAGATGATGCCATTGTAGTTGTAGAAGCCGTACACGTAAAAATGCACGAAAAACATTTAAGTCCGTATCAAGCATCTAAAGAAGTACTAGGTGAAATAGGTGGCGCCATTATAGCCATAACATTAGTAATGGTTTCTGTTTTTATTCCAATTTCATTCATGACAGGGCCTGTAGGTGTATTTTACCGTCAATTCTCTATAACAATGGCAGGTGCTATTTTAATTTCCGCTCTTGTAGCACTAACACTAACACCTGTGTTATGTGCCATGTTACTTAAAAATAATCATGGTAAAAAGAAAAAATCGTTAGCCGATAGATTTATAGACTGGTTTAACCGTGGTTTTGAAAAATTAACAGGTAAATACGTAAAAATTCTTAACAAAATTGTTGCAAGACGTATAGTAACCTTCGCAATTTTAGCCGCATTTTGTGCTGGTATATTTTTTACAAATCAAGTATTACCTGCCGGATTTATTCCAAACGAAGATCAAGGGATGATTTATGCTATAATCCAAACACCACCAGGAGCAACTTTAGAGCGTACGAATGAAGTTGCACGTAAACTTCAAAAAATTTGTGAAGAAACTGAAGGTGTTGAATCGGTATCATCTTTAGCAGGTTACGAAATTATGACGGAAGGTCGCGGATCGAACGCAGGTACATGTTTAATTAACCTAAAACCATGGTCCGAACGTCATCATTCTGTTCATGAGATTATGGAAGAATTAGAAGAAGAAACCAAAGATTTAGGTGCCGTAATTGAATATTTCGAGCCACCAGCAGTTCCAGGTTTTGGTTCGTCGGGTGGTTTTGCAATGCGTTTGCTCGATAAAACCAACTCTACCGATTATCATAAGTTCGAAGACATAAACAGTAAGTTTATGGATGCTCTATCTAAACGTAAAGAAATAACTGGATTATTCACGTTTTATTCGGCAAATTATCCGCAATACGAATTAAAAATAAATAATAAAATTGCTATGCAAAAAGGTGTTACTATAAGTAAAGCTATGGAAAACCTTAATATTTTAATTGGTAGTACTTACGAGCAAGGTTTTATTCGTTTTGGACGTTTTTTTAAAGTATATACTCAAGCCGGACCAGAATACAGACGTTTACCCTCAGATTTAGAAAAGCTTTTTGTTAAAAATGAAGAAGGTGAAATGGTGCCCTATTCGGCATTCATGAGTGTTGAAAAAAAGCTTGGTCCAAACGAAATTACTCGCTACAACTTATACAATTCTGCTTCAATTAGAGGTTTACCAGCATCAGGTTTTACAAGTGGAGATGCTATAAATGCCATTAAAGAAGTGGCTGCTCAAGAACTACCTAGAGGTTACGATATTGCTTGGGAAGGCTTATCATTCGACGAAGCAAAAAGAGGTAACGAGTCTATTTACATTTTTATAGTTGTACTAGTATTCGTGTACTTTGTTTTGGCCGCACAATACGAAAGCTTTATGCTGCCTTTAGCTGTAATTTTCTCTTTACCGGTAGGTGTTTTTGGTTCTTTCTTTTTACTAAAAATAATGGGGTTAGCTAACGATGTTTATGCTCAAATTGGGGTAATAATGCTAGTTGGTTTACTTAGTAAAAATGCGGTATTAATTGTAGAGTACGCAGTACAAAAACAAAGGCAAGGCGCAACGGTTTTAGAAGCCGCAATTGAAGGTGCCAAAGCTCGTTTCCGCCCTATTTTAATGACTTCTTTTGCCTTTATTGCAGGATTAATTCCGCTAATAATAGCAACAGGAGCAGGTGCTATTGGTAACCGAACCATTGGAGGCTCATCTTTAGGAGGTATGCTTATAGGAACCTTTTTTGGGGTACTCGTTATTCCTGGTTTATACTACATTTTTGCTAAAATGGCCGAGGGTAAAAGTTTAATTAAAGACGAAGTAAACGAACCGCTTTCTGAGGAATTTATTAGAATTCGAGAAACCGAGAACCAAACGCAAGCAAACACAACACAAATAAATAAGCTAAAACAATTAATTAAAAAACTTAGAAAAAACAAGACTAATGATTAATTTAAAAACATATAAAGGCTTTTGTCTAAGTTGCTTTATTGCAATTGGCATGTTTTCGTGTGTGCCAACTAAAAATATTAGAGAGGTAAATAAAAGCACTCCAAAACAGTATAAAAATGCCGCAAACGATACTACAAATACAGCTAAAATACCTTGGAAACATTTTTTTAAAGATCCGTATTTAATTGCTTTAATAGATACTGCCTTAACCAATAACCAAGAGCTAAATATTATGCTTCAAAAAATTGGAATAGCACAAAACAACATTAAAGCTAAAAAAGGTGAATATTTACCTTTTGTAAACTTTTTTGCCGCTGCAGATTTAGACAAAGTTGGGGAATACACCAGAGATGGTGCTGTTGAGCAAAACTTAAACATTCGTGAAGATGAAGCATTTCCAGAACCTTTAACCAATTACACAATAGGCTTATCGGCCTCTTGGGAGTTAGACATTTGGAAAAAACTTAGAAACGAAAAAAAAGCTGCTGTTCTAGAATATTTAGCTTCAGTTGAAGGTAAAAATTTTATGGTTACCCAACTAATTTCAGAAATTGCCAGTGCATATTATGAACTCATGGCGCTTGATAATCAACTTACCATTATCGAGCAAAATTTAAATATTCAGCAAAATGCTTTAAAAATGGTTAAGCTACAAAAACAAGCTGCACGAACAACACAGCTTGCCGTAAGTCGTTTTGAAGCCGATGTTTATAAAAACCAAAGTAATAAGTATAATATTCAGCAGGAAATAATAGAAACCGAAAACTTAATTAATTACCTAGTCGGTCGTTATCCGCAACCCGTAACACGAGGTTCAGATACATTTTTAGAACAACAAATAAACCCTGTTTTAACTGGTATTCCTTCGCAACTGCTAACGCAACGTCCAGATATAAAACAAGCTGAGTTAGAGTTAGAAGCTTCTAAACTTAATGTAAAAATTGCTCGAGCTAATTTTTATCCGTCGGTTGGTATAAGCGCTGGTGTGGGCTTTGAAGCATTCAAACCTAAGTTTTTAACACACACACCAGAATCTTTAGCCTATTCGTTGGTAGGCGATATGGTTGCTCCGTTAATAAACCGAAATGCTATAAAAGCAGCATATAGCACAGCTAATAATAAGCAATTAGAAACCATTTTTGATTATGAAAAAACCATTTTAAATGCGTTTATAGAAGTGTCTAATCACTTATCTAAAGTTGAAAATCTAAAGGAAAGTTATCGATTAAAAGAAAACCAGGTAAATAGTTTAACCGAAGCCATCGATCTTTCTATCCGCTTGTTTAAATCGGCAAGAGCAGAATATACAGAGGTATTGCTAACACAACGTGAAGCACTAGATTCTAAAATGGAAATTATAGAAACAAAAAAAGACCAATTAATAGCAAATATCCAATTATATCAATCTTTGGGTGGAGGATGGAATTAATTTCTCTCAATTAATTCTATTTTTCAAACCGCTCGAAATATTTTGAGCGGTTTTTTTATGTTATTTTTGCAACTATGCTAAACGTTAAAAATCTTACTTTTTCCTATAATAAATCTCCTATTTTAAAAAACATTTCTTTTAATGTTAAAATGGGTGAAAACCTAGCTATTATTGGTGAAAGTGGTTCCGGAAAAAGTACTTTACTTAACCTAATTTATGGTGAATTTGATTTAAATGAAGGAAAAATTTTCTGGAAAGACACCGAAATTTTAGGACCAAAATACAACTTAGTTATTGGATACGAATTTATGAAATACGTGCATCAAGAATTCGATTTAATGCCTTACATAACTGTTGCCGAAAATATTGGAAAACATTTATCGCGCTTTTTTCCAGAAGAAAAAGAACAACGCACCCAAGAACTTATAAAAGTTGTAGAGCTTGAAGATTTTGCCAACGTAAAAGTTAAAACACTTTCTGGTGGGCAAAAACAACGTGTAGCATTAGCTAGAGCCTTAGCAAAACAACCCGAAATTATTTTATTAGACGAGCCTTTTAGTCACATTGATAATTTTAAAAAACAAAGTTTACGTCGTAGCGTTTATAAATATTTAAAGGATAAAAACATCTCTTGTATTGTTGCTACACACGATAAAGACGACGTTTTAGGTTTTGCCGATACTATGATGGTTTTAAACAACAATGAAATTTTAGATACCGGAAAGCCTGAAACTTTATACAAACACCCAAAAACACCATTAATCGCTTCTTTTTTTGGCGAGTTTAATGTTATAAATAATGAAATTATTTACGCCAATCAATTAAAAGTTGTTGAGCACTCTAATTTAAAAGCAAAAGTAATTACCAGCTATTTTAAGGGAAGTTATTATTTAATTGAAGCTGAATTAAATGGTGAAAAAGTGTTTTTCGAGCATAGAACTGCGTTAGAAAAAGACTCAGAAATTTACTTATCCATTTCAGAATAATTTTTAACCGATTGTTTCAGTTTTTTTAAAATACGATCTCTTAATTTTTTTGGTTTTAACACTTCAATGCTTTCTCCAAACCCTAAAATAAGGCGTTCTAATTCAAAATTATGCTGCACTAAAATATTAAAAACGGTGCCATCTTCTCTGGTTTCGATAGTACGTTGCGTAGGGTGAAACGGTTTTGTAATTACGTAAGGCGCGTTTTTTTTGTCGACCCAAAATTGCACGCGTTGCGCTCTAGAATTTAATACTGTAACACCAACAACTTCTTTATAAAACACATCGCCATCAATTTTTAAATCAATATATTCCAAATCATTTTCTACTTCAATATTTAATATTCTATCTAAAGCTAGTGTCATCATTTTTTGGTTATAAGATGCTAATAAAAACCACCGATTATTATACTCTTTTAATAACTGCGGATGTACTTTTAATTCGCTCGAACTTCTTGCTGAAAAGGATTTGTACAAAACACTAATCACTTTTTTGCTTTGTATGGCGTTATAAATAACATCAATAAACTCTAAACCTTTTAATTGTTCATTTTTATCTAAATGAATAATGGCGCGATTATTTTTTTGAGAAGCATAAACCGAGTCTTCCAAACGTTGCAAAACCCCATCCATTTCTTTAAACAACGAGAAATCTTTAAATTGCCTGAGAACTTGTATA
The DNA here is from genome assembly GCF_020523925.1 of Neotamlana laminarinivorans. GTDB lineage: Bacteria > Bacteroidota > Bacteroidia > Flavobacteriales > Flavobacteriaceae > Neotamlana > Neotamlana laminarinivorans. Next base: position 321,753 of record NZ_JAJAPW010000002.1, read on the forward strand.
GCTTCGTTCATTACCTTAATATCTTTGTCGGTTACAGGTATGTTTACAATGCTGTATTCTGAATCGTCGTATTTATAAAATTTTCGATTGTAAACCACTATTGGCGCATTATATCCAAGCTTATCACTACGCATCATTTGTATATCTAACTGCACAGTACGTTTACTTACATCTACATCTTTACCTTCATACTCGTAAAGCGCATCAGAACAAGCGGTAATTAAGTCGTCAAGCGTCCATTGTCGGTAGTTATTTTGCAGACATTTATCAATGGTTTTATAGCGAATTAATGCGTTTTTGTTTACAGCCATATTACTCTAATTTTTAACTGAAATAAAGGTAATTAATTTCTACGCAATCATTTTGCGTAGTTTATTTTATTCAATAAAAAAATGAGTTAAAAACAAAAATTTTTGCTTTTTTAAAAAAAAGTTAATACTACGTATTAAGGGTTGTAATTTCCTGAAATTGAAAAAATAAATTTTGAAAATTGAAAAATAAATCTAAATCTTTGCAGTGCAATTGGCTAAATGATAACAGCCAAAACAATTAACATTAAAAAAACAAGAACAATGCGTTTATTTATAACATATCAACCAAAGCCAAAAGGACTTTTACCTTTTGTGACGCTTCGTGATTATTGTAAATAAACTTTTGTAAACTCATACAAAATGAAAAATCCGAAGCAAATTTTAAACTGTTTCGGATTTTTTGTTTTTCAGTCATTAGCGAGTCTGCTAAAACATTTCCCGAAACTAAGAATTTTAAAATCGTGATGTCACACTGAGCGCAGTCGAAGTGTTTCAAGAACGAAAATATTAAATCAAATTCTGGACAAAATTCAGAATTAAAAACACAAAACAATGGACACGAATTTGTTAAACAACTACGTGCTTAAAGCTATAGATGCCTATCCATATGATTTAGAAGAAACCGTAGAAAACCTAAACTACGCTTTGTCTTACGAAAGTAACAACGCTTACGCTTTGTATTTAATGGGACGTTTGCAAGCAGAGCAATTGGGCGACTATGAAAAAGCCATTAAAGCATTAAAAACAGCAAAAGCATTTGGTTACAACAATGGTTTTATCAGTCATATTGATAATGAAATATCCAGAATAAAAGACAAGATAAAACCTAAAAAGAAAATAGCTTCTAAAAAGAAAAAGAGTAAAAAAGACAAGAAAAAGAAGAATAAAAAGTAATTTTTAAAACTACGCAAAAACATTGCGCAATAGTGTAAAATATTTGCAGAGTCATTAACAATAAGCTTTGTGGAATCAAGCTTAATTTAACAGTAGCGCTTCACCAGTCGCAGGAACTGGTGAAGCTTAATAAAAAACTGAAAGGATAACGATGGTTTGTTTACTCGCTTTGGAAGCGAGAGGTTGTAGGTTCGAATCCTATCTCTCAGACAATTAAAACATCAAGCAAGTCTTGTTAAGTGTTTCTGTATAGCACTATTGTATAAATCCTTGCGGTTTCGCATTAGGTTTTTATGTTCAACTTGACTTGAAGGTTTTTAGATTATTTGACCAAATAAATAATCCCATCTATGTACACAGGTTCGAATCCTGTCTTCTCTCACGGGAAGTAGCTAAGTCAGGTATAGCAATAGATTCAAATTGTAGGTTCGAATCCTACCAAGATCTAACGGTCTTGTGGCGAAATTGGCAAACGCGCTGTATTTAGGTTACAGTTTTGAAAATGGACTTTAATCCATCTTTTTTTGATTAAGAAGGTCACTTGTAAAAATCGACCACCAGTGTTGCCATCACGTAAAAAATGGCTCTAAAAATAAAGGCAAAGTATAAGTTGGCTAGCTTATGTAATTTTTACAAAAGCAGTCTAGACAACACCTTGAAATACTAATGTATTTAAAGTCACTTTGGGTAATCTTTTAAAGATTCATTTTTAAATTAAATCATTGAAATTATTTCGGTGTAAACATTTAAAAATCATCTACTAAACATTATGTAAAGCGCTATAAACCATAGTATTTCCGTAGTTATAAAGATGGTTAATTTTTATTTTGCTTTAACTACGAATAGATCATTTTCAGCATAAGCTCAAAAATTCTATTATAAATGTATAACCGTTCTGATATTTAAAAAATAATGCAATCAGAACATAATAATTAGAAATCATGAAGAGAGTAAGAATTCATGCAGGAAACGTAGGTTTAGTATTTAAAAGCGGTGATTACAAACGCGTAATTACCAGTGGTACACATTGGTTAGGCTTTAACGAAACCGTTGCAAAATACAGCTTAACTACAGCTTTTAATGCGCCTAAAGCATTGGAAATCTTACTAGAAGAACAAGCTTTAGCCAACATGTTACACGTTATAAATGTAGAAGACAACCAAATTGTTTTAGTTTACACATACAACAACTTTAAGCAAGTGCTAACCGCTGGTCAATACACCTTTTGGAACACGTTGGTAGACTATAAATTTGTCACTGTAGATTTAAGCAAAATCGAAATCACAGAAAATATCAGCAAGTCTTTATATACCAATATGCAATTAAGACAATACATACGCGCTTTCGAAGTTGCAGCTTACGAAAAAGCCATTATGATTGTAGACGATAAGTTTGATAAAATTTTAGATCACGGTACATACCACTTCTGGAGAAACAATCAAACTATAAAAATCGTAAAAGCAGATTTACGTCAGTTACAATTAGAAGTATCAGGTCAGGAGTTGTTAACCAAAGACAAAGCAGCTGTGCGTATTAACTTTTACGCACAGTACAAAGTAGTCGATATCGAAACGGCATTAATGCAAAATAAAGATTACGAAAAACAATTGTACACAAGCTTGCAATTAGCCTTAAGAGCATACGTTGGCGCTTACACCTTAGACGAATTGTTAGAGCAAAAAGACCAAATAGCAAAAGCAGTTCTAGAAGACGTAAAAGCGCAAGCCAGTAAGTTAGGCGTAAACGTATTACATGCCGGTATGCGCGATGTAATTTTACCAGGCGACATGAAAGACATCATGAACCAAGTGTTAATTGCACAGAAAAAAGCGCAAGCCAACGTAATTACAAGACGCGAAGAAACCGCATCAACACGTAGCTTGTTAAATACCGCAAAATTAATGGAAGACAACAGCATGTTGTTCAAATTAAAAGAAATGGAATACGTAGAAAAAATAGCCGATAAAATTGGCGAAATCACCGTAGCCGGAAACGGAAACGTGATCGAACAATTAAAAGATCTTTTTTCAGTAAACAAGTAATTTTTTGGGAGTAACCACCCTTTTAGTGGCGTGGTAGCGCTTTACGTTATATCTTTTGCGAACAAAATGATGCCACTTCAATCGCTTACGCGGGCTAAACCAAAGGGTATTTTGTTAGATAAAAAAATACAAAGACGCAAAAACATTGCGCAACACACTATAATATTTGTAGTGTAATTAAAATAAAACAATGAAAACAAACACAAAAATAACCGGAAAAGACTTAATCAATTTAGGTTACAGACAAGGCAAATGGATGCAAGAAGCATTGGTTTACATTAACGAAAACCAATTACAAGGCGATGCTTTACAAAGTTATTTAGAGCAATACAAGTTACCAGATCCATTACCATTGCATAAAACACCAGTAGACTTTTCAATTAACATAAAAGCAGAAAACGAGTTAGAAGAAGATAACGTTTCTAAAGTCATTAACTCGATGCAAACCTTAATGAAAACACCAACATTAGTCAATGGTGCCATTATGCCAGATGCTTGCCCAACTGGACCAAACGGAACCATTCCTGTTGGCGGTGTTGCAGTAGCAAAAAATGCCATTCATCCTGGTATGCATAGTGCAGATATTTGTTGCTCGGTCATGTTAACAGACCTTGGAAAAGTAAACCCAAAAGACGTGTTAGATGCAGCGCATGCCAACACACATTTTGGTCCTGGTGGACGCGATAGAAATACACAATTTAGATTTCCGAAGGAATTATTAGAAGCTTTTGAAAACAATTATTTCTTAAAAGACCAACAAATGATTCTAGCAGCAAGAGCACATTTAGGAACGCAAGGCGATGGTAACCATTTCTTGTTTGTTGGAACATCAAAAAAAACAGGAAATACCATGATGGTAACTCATCACGGATCTCGTGGTCCTGGTGCTAGATTGTATACAAAAGGGATGAAAATTGCCGAACGTTTTAGAGAAATATTATCACCAGAAACGTTAAAACAAAACGCATGGATTCCTTTTGATACTGTAGAAGGTCAAGACTATTGGCAAGCTTTGCAAACCATAAGACAATGGACCAAAACCAATCATGAGGTAATTCATAATTCGGTTTCTGAAAGTTTAGAAATTGCTATTGAAAACCGTTACTGGAACGAGCATAACTTTGTATTTAAAGAAGGTGATTTATTTTATCACGCTAAAGGTGCAACACCTTTAGATGCTAAGTTTATGCCAGACATTACTGGTCCAAGATTAATACCTTTAAACATGTCTGAACCTGTGTTAATTGTTGATGGTGCAACTACCAAAACCAATTTAGGTTTTGCGCCACATGGTGCCGGTAGAAACGTAAGTCGCACACAACACAGAAAGAGCAAAACGGGAAGCATTATGCAAATTTTTAAGGAAGAAACACGCGGATTAGATGTTCGGTTTTTCTCTAAAGAAATTGATATTACCGAGTTACCAAGCGCTTATAAAAATGCTCAAACCGTAAGAAACCAAATGGAAGAATACGGTTTAGGAAATGTAATTGATGAGGTTTTACCTTACGGTTGTATTATGGCAGGCGATTGGCAAAAAAATGCACCTTGGCGCGTAAAAAGAGAGAAAAGAAGAAGAAATAAATCCTAGAAACGAAAAAAGTGGACTGTGACGTATGTTGGTCTGCTTTTTTGTTTATAAGAGCGCTGTAATTTCAAAAGTTATATTTCTAAAAGCCACTTTATCTCCAACCGATTTTCCTAACAGTAATTGACCAATTGGTGTACTAGCAGAAATAGCATAAAATATTTCACTTTCAACTTTAAGCTCACCTGCACTAATACTAATAAAATAGTTAGATTTTGTTGTAAATACCACACTACCTAAACCAACATTTTTAGAAAAAGATTCTGGATTAATTTTAGAAAGAACTTGTTTAGTCTTTTCAATTTCTGCTAATTGATGCCCTGCTTTTTCACGCTCAAGTTGTAACATTGCTCGTCCCGTTTCATGCTTATCGCCGGCACTACTTTTGGTTTCACTTTGTAAACTTTGTTTTAAGTCGTTTATAACTGCTAAAACACTTTGTAATCGTATTTCTAAACTAGCTTTGCAAAGCTGTAGCAATTTTGCTTTAATTTTTAAGTTTTCCATGCTCTTTTTTTGGGAAATTTAACGGTCCGTAAAATCCCATTTGCTTAATAATCCACTTTTTTCTGGCCGATATATAATTTGTTGCTGGTTGCGCTTTGTACTGCCTTGGGTTTGGTAATATAGCTGCAATTGCGGCTGCCTGACTTATAGTTAAACGTTTTGCCGATGTACCAAACCAATATTTTGATGCTGCTTCTGCTCCGTAAACCCCATTTCCCATTTCAATGCTATTTAAATATACTTCTAAAATGCGTTGTTTGCTCCAAAATCTTTCGATTAAAAAGGTAAAATACATTTCTAAACCTTTACGCAACCAACTTCTGTTTGGCCATAAAAACACATTTTTTGCTGTTTGTTGGCTAATGGTGCTTGCGCCTTTTATGCGTTTTGCTGTTTTATTGTTTTGGTACGCTTTTTCGATAGCATCTAAATCAAAGCCATTATGGCTTAAAAACTTTTGGTCTTCGCTACAAATTACAGCTTTTTGCAAGTGAATAGAAATATCATTAATATTTACCCATTTATGCTGAAACTGTGAAGTTGATTGTGTTTTTCCAAAATAGCGAATTGCCATTAATGGCGTATAATACACAGGAATATAACGACACATTACAACCCATAAAATTGATATAATAACAAACCAAAAACAACTTTTTAGTATAAAACGAAATAGTTTTTTCATTTAAAAAATTAAGGACATTTGTATACTATTTAATAGGTTGTAAAGATACTTATTTTAACAGGACGTTGCTTTGTGTTAAGGATAGAAACGGCATCCTTTTTTTGAGGCACGAATAAAAAAGATATAGTGGATAGCCTGACTTTTGCCCATAAAAGGCAAAAGAAACACCATAAAAAAAAAACTCCGAAAATTAATTCCGGAGTTTCTGTTTATTTATTCTTCAACTTTTTTTTCCATTACAAAGTCTTCCATGAATTTTGTGGTATAATTACCAGCAACATAATCTGGATGATCCATTAATTGCCTGTGGAATGGTATAGTTGTTTTTATGCCTTCTATTACAAACTCGTCTAAGGCGCGTTTCATTTTGTTTATTGCTTCTTCTCTTGTTTGCGCTGTAGTAATTAGCTTTGCAATCATAGAGTCGTAATTTGGTGGAATGGCGTAACCCGCATAAACGTGCGTATCTAAACGTACACCATGACCTCCTGGAGCGTGTAATGTTGTTATAACTCCTGGTGATGGTCTAAAATCATTATAAGGATCTTCTGCATTAATACGACATTCTATAGAGTGTAATTTTGGCGTATAGTTTTTTCCTGAAATTGGCACACCTGCAGCTACAAGTATTTGTTCACGAATTAAATCGAAATCTATAACTTGTTCTGTAATTGGATGCTCTACTTGAATACGTGTATTCATTTCCATGAAATAAAAATTACGGTGTTTATCTACCAAGAACTCAACTGTTCCGGCTCCTTCGTAATTAATATATTCTGCGGCACGTACACCTGCTTCTCCCATTTTTTTGCGCAACTCATCGGTCATGAAAGGCGACGGTACTTCTTCTGTTAATTTTTGATGACGACGTTGTACCGAACAATCTCTTTCTGATAAATGGCATGCTTTACCACGAGAATCTCCAACAACTTGTATTTCGATATGGCGAGGCTCTTCAATAAGCTTTTCCATATACATATCGTCGTTACCAAAGGCAGCTTTACTTTCCTGTCGTGCAGAATCCCAAGCAGCTTTTAAATCTTCTGGTTTCCATACAGCTCGCATACCTTTACCTCCACCACCGGCAGAAGCTTTTAACATAACTGGGTAACCTGTTTCAACTGCTATTTTTTCACACTCTTCAAAAGATGTTATAACACCGTCGCTACCTGGTACACATGGTACTCCTGCAGCTTTCATGGTAGCTTTAGCGTTAGCTTTATCTCCCATTTTATCGATCATCTCTGGAGATGCACCAATAAATTTTATACCGTGTTCTTCACAAATTTTTGAAAATTTTGCGTTTTCTGATAAGAATCCATATCCTGGATGAATGGCATCGGCGTTTGTAATTTCGGCTGCAGCAATAATGTTAGACATTTTTAAGTAAGACTCGCTACTTGGTGCTGGCCCTATACATACGGCTTCGTCGGCAAATTTTACATGTAAGCTTTCTTCATCTACTTTAGAATAAACCGCAACGGTTTTTATTCCCATTTCCTTACAAGTACGTATAACACGTAGTGCTATTTCACCTCTGTTTGCTATTAATATTTTTTTAAACATAACTTTATATTATTAAAATCTCAAATTCCAAATTCCAACAAATTGGGATTTGCTTTTTGGAATTTTAAAATGGGTTATGATGGGTCTACTAAAAATAATGGCTGATCGAACTCTACTGGCGAAGAATCATCCACTAAAATTTTAACTACTTTCCCTGAAACTTCAGACTCTATTTCGTTGAAAAGTTTCATAGCTTCAATAATACAAAGCACATCGCCTTCTGCAATAGTTTGACCTACCTCTACAAATAAAGGTTTGTCTGGAGATGGTTTTCTGTAGAATGTTCCAATAATTGGAGACTTTATAGTGATATATTTAGAGTCTTCTGATTTTGTTTCGGCTGGTGCTGCAGGTTGCGCTGCTGGTGCTTCTGCAACTGGTGCTGCTTGAACAATTGGTGCTTGTGCGATTTGAGGTGCTGGCACTTGATGCACAATTGTAGTATCTGAATCTGATCCTGTTTTAATGGTGATTTTTACATCATCCATTTCTAATTTAACCTCGCTTGCTCCTGATTTTGCAACAAACTTGATTAAGTTTTGAATCTCTTTTAAATCCATAGTTTTATTAATTAGTGTTTTGGTTATATTTTATGAATTGTAGGCCCATTTTAAATATATTGACCCCCAATTAAATCCGCCGCCAAAGGCAGCAAATATAATATTATCTCCTTTTTTAAGTTGAGACTCGTAATCGTTTAACAATAATGGTAAGGTTGCTGATGTTGTATTACCGTATTTGTGAATATTCATCATTACCTTTTCTGGCTCTAAGTTTATTCGTTCGGCAGTAGCATCAATAATACGTTTATTAGCTTGGTGTGCTGCTAACCAGTTTACATTATCTTTAGTAAGGTTATTACGCTCTAGTATTTTAACAGTAGCATCTGCCATATTAAATACAGCGTTTTTAAATACAGTTCTGCCTTCTTGATAAGCAAATTGCTTGCCCTCATCTATAGCTTCATGGGTAATTGCATTTAAAGAACCTCCAACTGGAGCTTGTAAAAACTCTCTTCCAGAACCATCGCTTCTTAAATATTCGTTTTGGTAGCCTAAGCCTTCTTCATTTGGTTCAAAAAGTACGGCTCCTGCACCATCTCCAAAAATAATACATGTAGCTCGGTCTTTATAATTAATTATTGACGACATTTTATCGGCACCAATAAGTAAGACTTTTTTATAGCGCCCTGATTCTATATAGCTTGAAGCAACTGACATACCGAACAAAAAGCTTGAGCAGGCTGCATCCATATCAAATGAAAAAGCGTTGGTTGCTCCAATTTGAGTTGCGGTATAAGATGCTGTTGATGCTGCTTTTAAATCTGGTGTAGCAGTGGCTACTATAACTAGTTCGATATCTTTAGGATCGATACCTTTTTTATTTATTAAGTCTTGCGCGGCTTTTATGGCTAAAAATGAAGTTCCTTTATCTTCATCTTTTAAAATTCTTCTTTCTTTAATACCCGTTCTGGTGGTAATCCATTCGTCATTAGTATCAACCATAGTTTCCAAAATTTGGTTGGTTAATACGTAATCTGGCACATAAGCGCCTACAGCTGTAATTGCTGCAGAAATTTCACTCATAACTATCAAGTTAATTAGTACTAAAAATTATTACAAATTGTACAAAAACATTCAAATTTGGCTAATAATTCCCAAATATGACGTAATATTATGCAAATTACTAGTTTTTGTGGTGTATAAAAAATGTTTCACAAAAAAAAACGCCCAAAAAGAGCGTTTTTCTATATGCTTGCATAATAAATTTATGCTACGTTTTCTACTTCAGAATTATCAATTAATACTTGACCTCTGTAATAAAGTTTACCTTCGTGCCAGTGCGCTCTGTGGTATAAATGTGGCTCGCCTGTTGTAGGACAAGTTGCTATTTGTGGCGCAGTAGCTTTGTAATGTGTTCTTCTTTTATCTCTTCTTGTTTTCGAGATTTTACGTTTAGGATGTGCCATTTTTATATGTTATTTATCCGTTAATAGTTTCTTTAATGTATTCCATCGAGGATCGATGTCCTCGTTTTGGTCTTTATTTTCTTTTTGCTCGTTAGGGCTTAGCTCTTCTAATCTTTTAAGTATTTCCGAGTCTAGACTTCCATCTTCAACTCCTGGATGTATGCATTTTGCCGGAACTGATAATACAATTAATTCGTAGATATATTGCTGAATGTTAATTTCGAAAGTACCATGTGGTACTATTAATATATCTATATAGTCGTCGTTATATTCTTCTCCAAACTTAACCACTAAATTAAAACTATTTTCAATAGCTTGGTTGTAGGGTTCGTTAGTTAAATCACAATTTACATTTACCCATCCTGAGATTTTAAAATGCAATTCTAGTAAAGTGGTTTTCTTTTCTAGCTCAACATCAACCTTTACATTGGCATTTTTAAAATCTTCATACTCAAAGTATTCAAAGAACGCTTTCTCAACTTGATAATCAAAATGATGCTTCCCAATCTTTAATCCCACAAAAGGAATTGTAAACTCTTTTAATGGTTTCATTTTAATCGTATCTATTTTGAGCCTGCAAATATATAAATTTTTATTTACGTAGCTATATTTATAAACATTTTTTTGTTTATCCGTTTAATTATTAAACGTTTAACATTGTTAATTACTTTTATAAAGTTAAGAATAATTACTTTTTTGTACTCTTTTTTAATGGGTTTATTGTTAATTGTTCGTAATCGCTTCGATTTTTATAAATTTTAATGGCTGCAAAAACCGCTTCTTTAAACGAATTTTCGTTAGCAATTCCTTTTCCTGCAATTTCATATGCCGTACCATGATCTGGTGAAGTTCGTACTTTGTTTAAACCTGCTGTGTAATTAACTCCTTGCCCAAATGACAATGTTTTGAAAGGGACTAAACCTTGGTCGTGGTATGATGCTATTACTGCATCGAAATTTTTGTAGGTATTAGATCCAAAAAAACTATCGGCAGCATATGGGCCATATATTAATTTACCTTGTTCTTTAAGTTTAGAAATTGTTGGCCGTAAAACCTCATCGTCTTCAGAACCAATTACACCATTATCACCTGTGTGGGGGTTTATTCCCAAAACGGCTATTTTTGGTTTTTGTATTCTAAAATCTTGTTTTAAAGAATTATATAAGGTATTAACTTTATTTTCAATTAATTTTGGGGTAATATGTTTTGATACATCTTTTACCGGAACATGATCTGTTAAAAGCCCTACACGTAAGCTATTAGTAATCATAAACATTAAACTATTACCTCCTAATTCTTTTGCTAGATAATCGGTATGGCCAGGAAATTTAAAGTCGTTAGATTGTATATTATGTTTATTAATTGGCGCCGTTACTAATACATCAATATCATTGTTTTTCAATGCTAAGGTTGCTTTTTGTAATGATTTTAAAGCATAATCACCAATTTTAGAATCTTCTTTACCAAACTCTATTTTTACATGTTCGTTCCAGCAATTTAGTACATTAAATTTTCCAATTACAATTTGTTCTATTTGATTTATAGAATGAAATTTAATTTCTGAATTGAAATGCTTTTTTAAAAAGGTTAGGGTTTTTGCCGATGCAAATATAACTGGTGTACAAAACTCCATCATACGTACATCTTCAAAAGTTTTAAAAATTATTTCGCCTCCAATGCCATTTAAATCGCCTATTGAAATTCCTACTATTATATTTTCAGCTTCCTTCATTTAAAAATGATAAGTTTTGTTCGTAATTTTGATTTTGCAAATTTAATTAAATAAACCCACAATAAAATGTTTACAGGTATTATTGAAACAATTGGAACGGTAACACATCTTGAAAAAGAACAAGATAATCTGCATATATCAATAAAAAGTAATATTACTTCAGAATTAAAAATAGACCAAAGTGTAGCCCATAATGGTGTTTGTCTTACAGTTGTTAAAATACAAGATGATAATTACACAGTTACAGCAATTAACGAAACTTTATTAAAAACAAACTTAGGAAGTTTAAAAATAAACGATAAAGTTAATTTAGAACGCGCTATGAAACTTGGCGATAGACTAGACGGACACATTGTACAAGGACATGTAGACCAAACAGCTATTTGTGAAAATGTAAAAGAAGAAAACGGAAGCTGGATTTTTACTTTTAGTTATGATTCATCATTAAACAATATAACAATTGAAAAAGGGTCAATAACTGTAAACGGTACTAGTTTAACTGTTGTAAACTCTAAAAAAGATAAATTTAGCGTTGCCATAATACCTTTTACCTATGAGCATACTAATTTTAATACTTTTAAAAAAGGAACTACAGTTAATTTAGAATTTGATGTTTTAGGAAAATATGTAGCAAGATTAGTGGAATTGAAACAATAAAAAGACTATTTTTTATTGAAAACCATTTTTTTAACGCCATAAATTATAGCAAAAAAAGCACCTAACAAAACACCTCCATCTATTGGCAAAATAAAACCTGGCCCTGGTGCTGGAGTACTAGGAGGTGGTGGTGTCTTTTGACCAAGACATACCAAACTTATTAACACAAATAAGATTGAGGCAAATATTCTTTTATTTTGCATTTTCATAGAGTTACAAATGTATAAAAAAAAGCATGCGTAAAACATGGTTTATAACTTAAAATCTGGTTTAAACAACAAAAATATTCGATGAAATACAATTTGTTTTAATTTTTAAACTAGCTACAGTAAAATTTTGTAAAAAATTGAATATTATTTGATTAACAAATATATAACTTGTAAGCTAATTGCAAATATAAACGTTTTAGTGAAGTATAAATTATGCTCATGTTATCTTTATTTTTCGACACCTAATATTATAAAAACAAAAAAACCGTTTCATTAATTTGAAACGGTTTAGTTTTGTGGTCCCACCTGGGCTCGAACCAGGGACTTTCTGATTATGAGTCAGATACTCTAACCAACTGAGTTATAGGACCCATTAGCATATAACTAATCACTCTTTTTTAAAAGAGAGTGCAATATTACTACTTATTTTATAACTCTACAAGAAAAATTATTTCTTTATATCTTCACAAAGCTCAATTAATACATTATTAGTGGTTTTAGGATGCAAAAAAACAACCTTTTTATTATCTGTTCCTATTTTTGGCACATTGCTTAATACAGTAAAACCTTCGTTTTTTAACCTATTAATTTCTGCTTCTATATTATTTACTGCGAACGCAATATGGTGTACGCCTTCACCATGTTTATCAATAAACTTTGCTATTACACTATTTGAGTTTGTAGCTTCTAGTAATTCAATTTTATTATTTCCAACTTTAAAAAACGAGGTATTAACACCTTCAGATATCACTTCTTCAATTTTATAACTTGGTGTTCCAAAAAGCTTTTCAAATAAAATATTAGACTCCTTTAAATTCTTTACTGCAATGCCTATATGTTCAATTTTATTCATTTTAAAGCTTGTATTTGTATAAGATACAATATATGGTAATAAAAATAATCTTATTTTTGCATTTTAATAGCAATTTATATTTTGGAAGAAAGTCAAAGACAAAAAAAAATAGCATCGGTTTTACAACACGATTTAGTTGATGTTTTACAACGTGCAGCTACAGATGGCGGTATGCGTGGTGTTATAATTTCTGTAAGTAAAGTTCGTGTTACTGTAGATTTAAGTATTGCAAAAGTGTATTTAAGCATTTTTCCAAACGATAAAAGCAAAGAACTTTTAGAAGGTATTCGCTCGAACACTCCTTTAATTCGACACGAATTAGCACAACGGACTAAAAACCAATTACGCCGTATGCCTAATTTAGAGTTTTTTATTGATGATTCTTTGGAATATATAGATAATATTAATAAATCGCTTAAAGGCGAAGATAACCCAATTAAAGATCCTTCAATTTTAGAAAAAAGAAAAAAGAAATAATACTACGCTTTTTATATTATCTCTGTTGCTTTCTTATCTTTAAAGCATGAATTTTTCGCTGTACATTGCAAAACGCTATTTATACTCTAAAAGTAGCAATAATGCTATAAATATTATTACATATATAGCACTTATAGGCGTTATTTTAGGTGCTGCTTCATTATTTGTTGTGCTTTCTGGGTTTGCTGGTTTAAAAGATTTTACACTTAAGTTTACAAGTATAATAGACCCTGATTTAAAGGCTGAAAGTACCACTGGGAAATCTTTTATGCTAACAGAACAAGACCTTACCAAACTTAAAAACATAAAAGAAATTAAACACTTTGCCAGAGTTATAGAAGACCGCGTTGCAATTAGTGTTGAAGATAAAAATACACTCGCTACACTTAAAGGGGTTGATGCCAATTACGAACAAGTTGCCAAAATAGATTCTATTTTAGATTATGGTAATTGGCTCGATCAAAAATCGAATCAAGTTGTTATGGGCTGGGGTATATCTAACACGTTATCTTTAGGTGTTTTAGATTTTACTAAACCTATATCCATTTATGTGCCTAAAGCTGGTACAGGACAAATTACCTCTACTAAAAACGCATTTAATTCTGTAAAAGCAATAAATGTTGGTGTATTTTACATAAACGAAACATTAAACGATGAATTTGTTTTTGCTCCAATAGATTTGGTTAAAAACCTTTTAAATTACAAGGAAAATCAAATTTCATCTATAGAGTTTATATTGAATGAAAACACCGATGAAGCTTTAGTAAAATCAAAAATTAAAACCATTTTAGGAAATAGAGTGATTTTAAAAAATAGAGCACAATTAAACGATGCCCTCTACAAAATGCTAAACACCGAAAATTTAGCCGTGTATTTAATTTTTACTTTAGTGTTAATAATTGCTTTTTTTAATATTATAGGCTCTTTAATAATGATGATTTTAGATAAAAAGAAAAGCTTAAATACTTTATTTAATATAGGAGCAACATTAAAAGATATTAGAAAAATATTTTTTTTACAAGGAAGTTTAATGAGCGTTATTGGAGGTATTATAGGGCTATTTTTGGCTTTTATTCTAACATTATTACAGCAACAATTTAATTTGGTAATGATTACTCCTACGTTACCTTACCCTGTTAGCATTAAGTTAGAAAACTTTATTATTGTTTTTATTACAATTTCTATTTTAGGAATTATTGCCTCGAAAATAGCATCAACTAGAATTACAGAACCTTTAGTTCATAACATTTAGTTTGCTTTCCTATCAATATGTCCTAAGTTTTTGTTTGGTGCAATAACGTCTCTAACTTTTATTTTTAACGTAGTAATTTCAGGAAAACCATTCATTTCTTTTCTTGACCAAATTTTTTCATCGTTAGCGTAAATTTCAAAAATACCGCCTGTTCCCGGTACTAAAATCAATTCGTTTACTTCTTCATTAAAAGTAGATAGTATTTCTTGAGACATCCAAGTCGCTCGTAGTAACCATTTACATTGTGTACAATAAATAATTTTAACGCTATTTTTCATAAATTTAAATGTTTATAAAAACGTATTGTTATAAAGTAAACTGGTAATCGCTAAATTTTTCTTCAACCTCATCAAAAGCAGCAAAAACATCTTTAGCATCGTCGCTTGTTACCATTTTTGTTCTGTATTCTTTAAAATGCGGAATACCTTTAAAGTAGTTTGTATAATGTCTTCTAGTTTCTAACACACCAAGAATTTCACCTTTCCAATCGATACTCATTTGCAAATGTTGGCGTGCAGCTTCAACACGTTCTTTCATACTAATTGGAGCTAAATGTTCTCCTGTATTAAAAAAGTGTTTTACTTGCTTAAAAAACCAAGGATTACCAATACTTGCACGTCCTATCATACAGCCATCTAACCCGTATTCGTCTCGCATTTCCATAGCACGTTCTGGTGTATTTACATCACCGTTACCAAACACCGGAATATGCATTCTTGGGTTGTTTTTTACTTGGGCAATAGGTTTCCAATCGGCATTTCCTTTATACATTTGTGCGCGCGTGCGTCCATGAATAGCAATAGCCTTACAACCAACATCTTGTAGGCGTTCGGCAACTTCAACAATTTTTATAGAATCGTGATCCCAACCTAAACGGGTTTTTACAGTAATAGGAATAGAGCTTCGTTTTACCATTTCGGCAGTAAGTTTTTCCATAAGGCACACATCTTTTAAAATACCTGCGCCAGCGCCTTTACTTACTACTTTTTTTACCGGACAACCAAAATTTATATCGATTATATCTGGTTTAGATTCTGATACAATATCAATAGTTTGAAGCATACTGTCTAGGTTTGCTCCAAATATTTGGATTCCCACGGGACGCTCTTTTTCGTAAATATCAAGCTTCATTACGCTTTTTGCGGCATTACGAATTAAGCCTTCACTAGACACAAACTCGGTATACACCACATCGGCGCCTTGCTCTTTACACAGCTTTCGAAACGGCGGATCGCTAACATCTTCCATTGGTGCTAAAAGCAATGGAAAATCTGGAAGTTCTATATTACCTATTTTTACCACAACACAGTTTTTGAGGCAAAAATACAGTATTTTATTTTTTAGTTTATAATAAAGCTATTTTTCGATGCTGTAATAACAGTTTCTAACCACAGGAATACCGGTTTTTGTAATACCTTCTAAAGTTATCTGCACTTCTGTTTCTACTGCGCTATTAAAATAATTTAATTTTACCTCGCCATTATTTTCAGGATGAACATAAGGGTTCCAATACAAAGTGTTCCTAACAGCTTCTGTGCTATTTTGTTGATTATTTTCCAAAGGATTAGACGTGTAAAATTCTCTGGCTTTATAAAAACCATTTACTTCATCCTTTACTGTATGATAAATCGTTTTTTCTCGATTTAAAGCACCTTCTTTTGTATAAATTAAAAGCACACCATTACCTCCATTTGCTCCTAAAATTGATGCACTTGCGCCGTTTAAAATTTCTATTTTTTCTACATCATTTGGTTGTATAAAGGCAACCTCTTCCTGTTGCCAAGGTATACCATCTACTATTATTTGTGCTGGCCCATTATATCTGGTAAATTTTATAGTTGAACCCGAAACTTGCACGCCAGGAATAGTAACTTGAATAAGTTGGTGTATGGTTGAAAACGAGCGTTTTTCATCTTCAAAAGTAAAAGTTCTATCTGGGGTTCCGTAAATACTTTGTGAAAGTTCTGCTTTTTTCTTTGCTATAATTTCAACCTCATCTAAAACATTTTCTGGCATTACACCAAACGCCATGTGTTTTTTTAAAATATTATTTTTTAGTGTTGTATTCTTAATGGTATCGACTGTAAAAACTTGTGGATTTAAGTTAACCTCAAGTGGAACTCTATTAAATTTATCTAATAGTAATTGGCCTTTCCCTTTGCCCTTTTCGTTTTTAGAACTTAATACAAACTTTGTTTTACCATAAAACATGAGGTCTTTAAACCTAAACATTCCTAAAGCATCTGTTTCTGTGCTTAACATCTCAAGTTTACCATTGTTAAATAAAGCTAAGGTTACTATATTATTTGCTTTTACTTTTGTACCAAGTATTTGCTTAACACGACCGCTAAATGTAATGCCTTTTTCGGTTAAAAAAGGGGCTTTTATAGGCTTAGGTTCTGGTAAGTTTTTCCATAAATAGTTTCTCCAACCTTGTGTTAATAGTAATAAATCTAAATCTTGAAATCGTCGCAGATTTTTTTCATCGAAATAATACCCAGGATTATGCACTTTTCCTTTAATATCGAACTCTATTAAAAAAAACGAAGCAATATTGGATTGATAGTTTTTAGCATCTTCGCCGTTTTTATCAATACAACTTACAGAATAACTTGCTAAAGCTACTTCTCCTGCCTTGTTTTTTGACGATACTTTTAAAGTTACCTTTTCGTTAGGTTGATAACTACTTTTATTAGTTGAAATAACAACATTTAAATCTTTACTTTTTTCTAAATAAATTAATCGTTCGCTTTGTGGGCGGTTGTTGGCATCAATTAAAGTTACTTGGTTTATGCCTTCAGGAAGCGTGTTATTAGGTATTTCTAAATAAGTTGTAGGATTTACAATAACTTGTGAAATATTAAAGTAAGTAACCCCTTTAAATTTAAATATAATTTGAAATGGTGCTTTATTTTGACTGGCTAAAGTATTTGCATTGGTTTTAATAATGAGCATGTTTTTACCACGTACTTTTCTAAAACTTAAAGCATAACCTTGTTTTAAACTACCAGTAAGTTGTTGTTTAATATCTGTATTTAAAATTTTAGCATAATATGTTTCACCTGGCTGTGGGTTTAACATAAACTTTCCCATACCATCATGAAGTGTACCAAAAAAAGTAACAAGCGAATCGTTTGAAGCTTTATAAATTTCACCTTTTAATTGTATTGGAAAACCTTTGCTATTTGTAGCTTTAAAGGCAACTACATTATTTACATTTGTAATTAACGAACCACCTTCTGGAAAAAACTGAATATTTACTTTTTTTAAAGTATTGTATTTTAAATTTTCTTCGTTTGAAGCTTTAGAAACGTTTAATACTTCAGAATTTGCCTGTTGGAAAACATTTAAAATCTCAATGTCTTTTTTAAAAACAAAATGATCATCGAAATTTCTATTCCAATTCGTGTAAGCTCTTAATTGATAAATCCCTGGTTTTTTAAACCCTAAAGAATCGTTTAAAATAAAATCTCCATGACCTAATCCATTTTCTAAAATGGTTTTATTTTGAGCCACAACTTCGGCATCAGGAGAAACTAACTCAACGTACAATAGTTGGCTTTTACTAAAAAGAAGATTACTATAAGGATAAACAGAATAAGCCTTATACCAAAGTGACTCGCCAAACATATACTTTGTACGATCGGTGTGCAAGTATACACCTTCAATTTCTGGAACTTTTTTATTGTTTTGAGCATTTAAAATAAACAGATTTAAAACAATAAAATATAATAGAAATAACCCTTTCGAGATTTTAATTAACGGTATCATAAGTTTAGTATATTAAAATATAAACCTACAACTATAAATACCTGTAATTGTTTAATTTATATTTAATTTCCATAAACTATTACCCATAATTATACTTAAACTCATAATTTACCAACAAGCAATGTTTTACGCTCGTTTAAAAACACATATATTTGCAAACTAAATCTATTGTTTAGGTTAACCATATGAAGAATATTAGAAACTTTTGCATTATTGCACATATTGATCACGGAAAAAGTACCCTTGCCGATCGTTTACTAGACTATACTGGTTCTGTAACAGAACGCGAAAAGCAAGACCAACTTTTAGATAATATGGATTTGGAACGCGAACGAGGAATTACCATAAAAAGTCATGCCATTCAAATGGATTATATTTTTGAAGGCGAAACCTATGTGCTTAACCTAATAGACACACCTGGACACGTAGATTTTAGTTACGAAGTTTCTCGATCTATTGCTGCTTGTGAAGGTGCATTACTAATTGTTGATGCAGCCCAAAGTATTCAAGCACAAACCATTTCAAATTTATATTTAGCTTTAGAAAACGATTTAGAAATTATTCCGGTACTTAATAAAGTAGATTTACCAAGTGCAAATCCAGAAGAAGTTACTGACGATATTGTAGACCTTTTAGGTTGCGATCCAGAAGATGTTATTCACGCCAGTGGAAAAACTGGTTTTGGTGTCGATAATATTTTAAAAGCTATTATTGAACGCATTCCTGCTCCTGTTGGAGAGCCAAACGAACCTTTACAAGCCTTAATTTTCGACTCGGTTTACAACCCATTTCGTGGTGTAGAAACTTATTTTAGAGTTATAAATGGTTCTATTAAAAAAAACCAGCAAATTAAATTTATTGCAACCGGTAAAACCTATGGTGCCGACGAAGTTGGTACACTTAAATTAAAGCAACAGCCAAAACAAGAAATTAAAGCTGGGGATGTAGGTTACGTTATTACCGGTATAAAAGAAGCCAAAGAAGTAAAAGTTGGTGATACTATTACAGATTCGGCCAACCCAACTAAAAATGCAATTGGTGGTTTCGAAGATGTAAAACCTATGGTTTTTGCAGGTATTTATCCTGTTGATACCGAAGATTACGAAGAACTTCGCGCCTCTATGGAAAAGCTTCAACTTAACGACGCCTCGTTAGTATTTGCTCCAGAAAGTTCTGCAGCTCTTGGTTTTGGGTTCCGTTGTGGGTTTTTAGGTATGCTTCACATGGAAATTATTCAGGAACGGTTAGAGCGTGAATTTAACATGACGGTAATTACAACCGTACCAAACGTAAGTTACCACGCCTTTACAAATAAAAATCCAGACGAAGTTATTGTTGTTAATAACCCAAGCGATTTACCAGAACCTTCAACCTTAAATCGTGTTGAAGAGCCTTTTATAAAAGCAACTATTATTACAAAAGCCGATTTTGTTGGTAACGTAATGAGTTTGTGTATTGAAAAACGCGGACAAATAACCAACCAAACTTATTTAACTACAGAGCGTGTTGAACTTAATTTCGATATGCCTTTGGCAGAAATAGTTTTCGATTTTTACGATCGCCTTAAAACCGTATCAAAAGGTTACGCTTCTTTCGATTATCATCCAATTGGCATGAAACAATCTAAATTAGTACGTTTAGATGTGTTATTAAACGCTCAATCGGTTGATGCACTTTCTGCATTAATTCACGCCGATAACGCACATAACATTGGTAAAAAAATGTGCGAGAAATTAAAAGAATTAATCCCACGTCAGCAATTCGATATTCCTATTCAAGCAGCTATCGGAGCCAAAATTGTAGCCAGAGAAACTGTTAAGGCTTTACGTAAAGACGTTACTGCAAAATGTTATGGTGGAGACATCTCGCGTAAGCGTAAATTACTAGAAAAGCAAAAGAAAGGGAAGAAACGTATGCGCCAAGTAGGAAACGTTGAAATACCTCAACAAGCGTTTATGGCTGTTTTAAAGCTTAACGATTAAAAAAATTCTATTTATTAAACCTTTTTTTAGTCATTTATTATTTTTAGCTTTCTTTATTGTTAATAAAGAATTATTTTCTTAAAAAATCTACAAACCTGTAATTTTTCATAGTTTATTTTTGTAAGTTTATACAGTAAGCAAAACTAAACTATGAAAATTATCCACATAAGCGCCGAGTGTTATCCTGTCGCTAAAGTTGGCGGGCTTGCCGATGTTGTTGGTGCATTACCAAAATACTTAAATAACTCTGGTGAACAGGCTCAAGTTTTAATGCCTTTTTACAACAATAAATTCACTCAAAATAATAAGTTTAAAACACTATTTACTTCAGAGGTTTTTTTAGGTAAAACATCTTATAATGTTAATATTTTAGTTCTTGAAAATACAATTTTAGATTTTGATGTATTTTTTATAGATATACCAGATTTACTGTTTAAAGATTACGTATATTCTTTTGATGATACTGAACGCTTTTTGGCCTTTCAAATCGCTTCGCTAGATTGGTTATTAACCTGGGACACCTATCCAGACATTATACATTGTCATGATCATCACACAGGGTTAATCCCATTTATGCTTCAAGAAAGTTTTAAATACGAAGCATTTAGAAAAACACCTAATATTTTAACCATACATAATGCGCAATACCAAGGTTGGTTTTCGCACGATAAAGTTGATTTAATTCCGCCTTTTAATTTTAATAATGTTGGTCTTTTGGATTGGGGCGGACAAATAAACCCTTTAGCTGCTGGAATAAAATGCGCGTGGCGGGTTACTACAGTTTCGCCAACTTACATGGAAGAGCTTAAACAAAATGCCAACGGATTAGAGCCCTTATTAAGCGCAGAAAGTAATAAATGTATTGGTATTTTAAACGGTATTGATACCGAAGTATGGAACCCAGAAACAGACAATTACCTTGTTGAAAATTATACTATAAAAACTGTAAATAAAGGAGCCAAAGCCAATAAAAAATATCTCTGCGAAACTTTTAATTTAGACATAAGCAAACCTTTAATAGCTTTTATTGGTCGTTTAGTGCACCAAAAAGGAACAGACCTTTTTCCAGAGATCTTTAAAAAAGCACTAACTAATAACAATTTAAATATTTTACTTTTAGGCTCCGGTGATACTCTTGTAGAACAAAATCTTTATGAATTAAAAACGGAGTTTAATGGTAATTACAATGCATACATAGGCTACGACGAAAAACTTTCTCATATAATCTACGCAGGTGCAGATTTTTTACTTATGCCATCGCGAGTAGAACCTTGTGGCTTAAACCAAATGTATTCTTTACGCTACGGTACAATACCTATTGTTACTAAAATTGGAGGTTTAAAAGATACCGTTACAGATATTAAAGAACCTAATGGTTTTGGCATTTGTCACAATTCCACAACTATACCCGAAATTAATGAAGCTATAAACCGCGCAATAGAACTTTACACTAACCAAACTAAGTACAAAAAACTAAGAACACAAATAATGAAAATTGACCATTCGTGGCATGCTTCAGCCAAACAATACATAAAACTATACAATACTATAAACTAAAAAGTCATGATAAACAATAAAGTTCTATCAATTATTCTTGGTGGTGGCCAAGGCTCAAGATTATACCCTCTCACACAAGAGCGCTCCAAGCCAGCAGTTCCTATTGCCGGTAAATATCGCTTGGTAGATATCCCAATTTCAAACTGTATAAACTCCGATATTAAACGCATATTTGTTTTAACTCAATTCAATTCAGCCTCGTTAAATCGCCACATAAAAAACACCTACCATTTTAGTTTTTTTAGTAGTGCTTTTGTAGATGTTTTAGCCGCTGAGCAAACACCACATAATAAAGGCTGGTTTCAAGGAACTGCAGATGCTGTTCGCCAAAGTATGCACCACTTTGTTCGTCATGATTTTGAGTATGCTTTAATTCTATCAGGCGATCAATTATATCAAATGGATTACGATAAAATGATAGCCGCTCACGAAGCTAGCAACGCCAAAATTTCTATAGCAACAATTCCTGTTAATGCTAAAGACGCTACCTCTTTTGGTATTATGAAAGCTAATGAGGAAAATGTTGTAACATCTTTTATAGAAAAACCAGATGCAAGCTTATTACCTGAATGGACATCAGAAGTAAGTGATGATATGAAAGCTGAAGGAAGAAACTACCTAGCATCAATGGGTATTTATATTTTTAATAGAGATTTATTAATCGATTTAATGAAAGATGAATCTACTATAGACTTTGGTAAAGAAATTATTCCGCAATCCATAAATAAACATAAAACTTTAAGCTTTCAATACGAAGGTTACTGGACAGATATTGGGAATATTGACTCCTTTTTTGAAGCCAACATTGGCTTAACAGATGATATTCCAAAATTTGATTTATACGATAAGAAAAAACGCATTTACACAAGAGCCAGAATGCTACCAACTACAAAAATGGCTGGTACTATTTTAGAAAAAGCCGTAGTAGCCGAAGGTTGTATTATTGGCGCCCAACGTATTGAAAAATCTGTAATAGGTATTCGCTCTAGAATTGGTAAAGATTCTGTGGTAATTAGTACTTACATGATGGGTAGCGACTCTTATGAAACTCTTTTAGAAATCGAAGAGAAAAAAATTGAAATTTTAAAAGGTATTGGAGAACGCTGTTTTATAAAAAATGCCATTCTCGATAAAAATTGCCGCATTGGCGACGATGTAACTATTGAAGGCGGGCCACATTTAGAAAATTCAGAAACCGAAACTTATGCCATAAAAGACGGCATTGTAGTAATTAAAAAAGGAGCCGTTATACCAAGCGGTTTCAAATTGTAATTTATGGCACAAGTAAAAGCACACAGTTTATTTACAGAATTTGATATAAATTTATTTAAAGCCGGAAAACATTTCAGACTTTTTGAAAAATTCGGATCGCATATTATTACTTTAAATGGAATTGATGGTACTTACTTTGCTGTTTGGGCACCAAGCGCAAAAGAGGTATCTGTAATTGGCGATTTTAATTACTGGACAGCTGGCGAACACCAACTAAATGTACGTTGGGACTCAAGCGGTATTTGGGAAGGTTTTATACCTTACGTTGGCAAAGGTAGTCTTTACAAATACAAAATTGTAAGCCATCATAATAATGTAATAACAGAAAAGGCCGACCCTTATGCACGACGATGCGAACATCCACCAAGTACAGCTTCTATAGTTTGGGAAGACAACTACAGCTGGAAAGATACCTACTGGATGAAAAAACGTAAAAAACATAATGCTTTAAACGCACCTTATTCCGTTTACGAAGTACATTTAGGCTCTTGGAAAAAAAAGGTTGAAGAGAACCGTTTTATGTCGTATTTCGAACTCGCTGACGAGCTTGTAGACTATGTAAAAGACATGAATTTTACGCATGTTGAACTCATGCCTATTATGGAATATCCTTTCGATCCGTCATGGGGTTACCAAATTACGGGCTATTTCGCTCCAACCTCGCGTTACGGTTATCCTGAAGAATTTAAATATTTAGTAGATAAATTACATCAAAACGATATTGGTATAATACTCGATTGGGTACCATCTCATTTTCCAGAAGATGCTCATGGTTTAGGCTTTTTTGATGGCTCACATTTATACGAGCATCCAGACAAACGCAAAGGTTATCATCAAGACTGGAAAAGCTTAATTTTTAATTACGAACGCAACGAGGTACGTTCCTTTTTAATAAGTAACGCTATTTTTTGGCTAGACCAATACCACGCCGATGGTTTACGTGTAGATGCTGTAGCATCTATGCTTTTTTTAGATTATTCTAGAGAAGACGGAGAATGGGAACCAAATATTTATGGAGGCCGCGAAAACTTAGCCGTGGTTAGTTTTTTAAAAGAACTCAATACAGAAATTTACGCATCATTTCCTGATGTACAAACCATTGCAGAAGAATCTACAGCTTTCCCTATGGTTTCTAAACCAGTTGATATTGGTGGTTTAGGCTTTGGAATGAAATGGATGATGGGCTGGATGCATGATACCTTAGAATACTTTAAAAAAGACCCTGTATATCGTAAATTTCATCACAACGAAATCACTTTTAGTTTAGCCTATGCATTTACCGAAAACTTTATGCTGCCTTTATCGCATGATGAAGTTGTTTATGGTAAAAATTCTATTTTAGGGCGTATGCCAGGAGACGAGTGGCAACGTTTTGCTAACCTACGTTTGTTATATGGCTACATGTTTACACACCCAGGAACTAAATTACTGTTTATGGGAGGTGAATTTGGGCAATACAACGAATGGGATTTTCAAGGAAGTTTAGACTGGAATTTGCTCGAATTTATTCCGCATCAAAATCTAAAAAAATATTACAAAGCTCTAAACACATTTTATAAAAATACGCCAGCATTATACCAAAAACCATTTGATGGTGAAGGCTTTGAATGGATAAGTTACGACGACCATGAAAATAGTGTTATATCCTATATTCGAAAAGGCGATAACCCCAAAGAAAACATAATTGTAGTGTGTAATTTAACCCCAAGTTTACGAGAAAACTATTGTATTGGTTTGCCTATTAATGGAAAAATAAATGAAATTTTTAATAGTGATTTATATGCATTTGGAGGCAGTGGCGTTTCAAACACTAAACCTATAAAAATTGATAACAAACCATGGAATGGTAAATCTTTTTCGGCTAAAGTTACCTTGCCTCCACTAGCCACAATTATTTTCGAATTCAATTAAAACAATTAAAAGGTATGATATTAAAATGCTGTCTATGTTTAACATCTTACATTTTTAATAAACTAATTACCATAAAATTAAATCTTTAATAATTAATTGTAAGATTTTTTACAGAAAAGAAACACGAGAGGATTTTTTATTTTATTAAATTAGAAACTTAATCATATGAACCTATAAGCTATGATATTAAATACAGAATTAGAATATAAAGGAAACCTATTTCCTTCTAAAATAACAAACTACGAAAAAAACCTAAATGTTCTTTCATTCACTGCCGATAATGGTGTTGTATTAGAAATAACAGTACGTCGCGACAGTATACTTAGGTTTAGATATACAACAACAGGTATTTTTGAAAACGATTTTTCGTATGCTATAACAAAATATGCAAGCAGAGGTTACAACCATTTAGAAGTAAAAGAAGAAGCAGATACTTACGTTATAACAACTTCAAAATTAATTTGTAAAGTCGCGAAAGCAGATATGCGTATTTCACTTTACGATGCTGTAGATAATACACTAATTTGTGAAGATGAGCTTGGTTTCCATTGGGAAGAAAGCTATCAATTTGGTGGTAATGTTGTTAAAATGTCTAAAACAGCACAACCAGGCGAAAGTTACTATGGTTTAGGCGATAAACCTGTAGATAATAATTTAAAAGGTAAACGTTTTGAAAACTGGGTTACAGACTCTTATGCCTATGGCAGAGAAACCGATCCTATTTACAAAGCTATTCCATTTTATACTGCACTTCATAATAAAAAATCGTATGGTATATTTTTCGATAACTCGTTTCGTTCCTATTTCGATTTTTGTCATGAACGCAGAAATATTACAAGTTTTTGGGCTCATGGTGGCGAAATGAACTACTATTTTATTTACGGGCCACAAATGTCTGAAGTTGTTGCAAATTACACCGATTTAACAGGAAAACCACACGAAATGCCAGCACTTTGGGCATTAGGTTACCACCAGTGTAAATGGAGTTATTATCCAGAATCTAAAGTAAAAGAAATCACCTCTAAATTTAGAGAATTACAAATACCTTGTGATGCTATTTATTTAGATATTGATTATATGGAAGGTTTCCGTTGTTTTACCTGGAGTAAAAAGCACTTTCCAGACCCTAAACGTATGGTTAAAGAATTGGCCGACGATGGTTTTAAAACCATTGTAATTATAGATCCAGGCATTAAAATAGACATGGATTATTCTGTATTTAAAGAAGGTTTAGAAAAAGATTATTTCTGTAAACGTGCCGATGGCCCTTATATGAAAGGTAAAGTTTGGCCTGGAGAATGTTATTTCCCAGATTTTACAAACCCAGAAGTACGCGATTGGTGGTCTGATTTATTTAAAGAACTTATTGAAGATATAGGTGTAAAAGGCGTTTGGAACGATATGAACGAACCAGCCGTAATGGATGTTCCAGGAAAATCTTTTCCAGACGATGTAAGGCACAATTACGATGGTAACCACTGTAGCCATCGTAAAGCACATAATGTATATGGTATGCAAATGGCACGCGCAACATATCAGGGTTTAAAAAAATTCTCGTATCCTAAACGCCCGTTTGTAATCACTAGAGCTGCCTATTCTGGTACACAACGTTACACGTCTAGTTGGACAGGTGATAATGTAGCAACCTGGGATCATTTAAACATAGCAAACCTACAAGCACAACGCATGAGCATGTCTGGATTTTCGTTTATAGGGTCAGATATTGGTGGTTTTGCAGAACAGCCTAATGGCGAACTTTATGCACGCTGGATTCAACTAGGTATTTTCCATCCATTTTGTCGTACACACTCTTCTGGAGATCATGGCGACCAAGAACCTTGGGCTTTTGGGGATACTATTACCAATGTTGTTAGAAAATTTATTGAATTGCGCTATCAATTATTACCATACCTATATACTGCATTTTGGCGTAATGTAAGCGATGGTATTCCTATTTTAAAGTCTTTAGTGCTTTATGATCAAGAAGACCCACAAACACATTACAGAAACGACGAATTTATTTTTGGTGAAAAAATATTAGTTTGCCCAGTAAACGGACCAAATCAAAAAGGCAGACGAATGTATTTCCCTATTGGTAGATGGTATAACTTCTGGACCGATGAAATTGTTGAAGGTGGCCAAGAAACCTGGGTTGATGCAGACCTAGATAGTATGCCTATTTTTGTAAGTGAAGGAGCTATAATTCCTAAATACCCTGTACAACAATATGTTGGTGAAAAAACTATAGAAGAACTTACCCTAGATGTATATTACAAGCTTGGTAAAGAAACCTCTCAAGTTTACGAAGATGCAAACGATGGTTACGATTATATAAAAGGTCGTTACAGTTTAAGAGATTTTAAACTTACCGGAAAAGAAGACGAACTTATAATACAACAGTTTAAAACAGGTAAATACATAACCACCTACAAAACATTTAAAATTAGTTTACATGGCTTACCTTTTGATATAAAGAAAATTGAAGTAGATAATGTAGAAATACCTCTACAAAAACTTATTTCAAACGGTAATAATATTTTAATTCTCGATAAAGAATTTACAGAATTGCATATTATGGCCTAATTAAACTACCTCATAACAAGAATAATAAAAAAATCAGAAATGAATCTTCATTTCTGATTTTTTTATTATTTAACTTTTAATATTGAATACCTTTTCAACAATTTGAAAACACTTTTTTTAATTGAAAAAAACCTTATTTTTCTTACATTTTTTTTTCACTGAAAACAGGGTAGTATAATTTATTTAGTCTTTATAGTTTAGCGACGTTTTACTCAAAATAAATTCTTAAAAATTTATGAATATCGCTAATAAAGAACAACTTAAAAAAGCAATGATTTTTTTTAATAACGAAGATTTTGAAAATTACTATGACCTAAAAATTTCAATTTTAAAATTAATTCAATGCAATTTTGAAGGTGACGCTAAAGATTATTACATAAACTTAATAAATAAAGTAGATGCTTCTTTTAATGATCGCAATAAAGAACTCATATCTGGTATTAATAACATGCTTGAAAATCTTCCTCACAAGAATTCTAACAATGACTTTCAATTAATTAGTTTTTGTTTTATTGCTTCAGGTGATTATTCTATTCGTATACGTGCTTATAAAAATGTTAATGAAAACAATCACGAACAAGGTTTAAACGCTATAGGATATGGAGATTTAGGCAATTATTACCTAGATGATTTAACTAAAATATACAATGAATGCTATTATAATAGTTTTTCTGAAAATTATGAAGATGATTTAGAAGATATTTTCATTTTAATTAAACATAAAAAAATGACTCAAGTTAAATACTTGATAAAAGAATGTGTTTCTAAATTTAATTTATCTCAATTAAATATAACATACCCCTTATACACGTATCTAGATTATGGAAATTTTCCAGCTGGTTCTGGTTTTTTAATTAGTAAAATAAATTAAATAATCTCTCAACCAAATCCATTCAGAAATTAACCTTTTTAATAATATAAACCCCTTAAAGTTATGTACAAAATTATTACTACCTCACTAGTACTATTATTTACAACTATTTTTTATGCACAAGAAAAACCAACAGCCGAAAACACAGGTTACACTGGTACTCTAACAAATTATACTGGTTCAACAACAATTCAAACAGATAATACTGTTATTGAAAACAAATTAATATCCGGAACTATTCGCATTTATGCAAATAATGTTACTATTAGAAATTGTAAAATTACTACAGGTGGCTTTTATGGTATAGACATTAAAGAAGGTGAAAACATTCTTATAGAAGATTGTGAAATTGAAGGTATGCAAAGTGCCGCAATACTTGGTAGAAACTTTACTGCCAGACGATGCAATATTTGGAATAGCGGTGCAGACGGTATTAAACCATATAGTAACTTTCTTATTGAATCCTGTTATTTTCACCATTTAGGATATGTAGAAGATGCTCATGCCGATGGTATACAATTAGTTAGAGAAGGTG
The DNA here is from genome assembly GCF_020523925.1 of Neotamlana laminarinivorans. Lineage (GTDB taxonomy): Bacteria > Bacteroidota > Bacteroidia > Flavobacteriales > Flavobacteriaceae > Neotamlana > Neotamlana laminarinivorans. The sequence goes on from NZ_JAJAPW010000002.1 coordinate 350,974, forward strand.
GTGGTATTATCACTGGAAATAACTTTGACATGGGACCTGCTAGCGGTTATAAAAACAGCCAATGCATTATTATTCAATCTAACGATGCAGCTGTTGATGATATTGTAATTGATGGAAACTGGATTAATGGTGGTGGCTATAGCGTTCAAATAAGAGAACGTAATTACGGCCCACCAACCAATATTTCTATTACAAACAATTTGTTTGGTAGAGATGCTCAATTTGGTACTCATATTATAGATGGAGATAACTCAGTTACCAATAACGTTTTTAACTGTAATAGATATGAAGATACTAACGAATTAGTAGAAGGTACAACTTGCGATGAAACATTAAGTACCAACAACATAGAACTCTCTAATAATATTATAAGTTACCCTAACCCGATTACAAACGAACTTTACGTTTTAGAAAATCAAGGCGCTAATTATGAATTGTATAGCAATACAGGAAAATTAATAATGAAAAACACTATTACAAGTAATAACTTTAACGTAAAAACCAATAATCTTACTTCTGGAATTTATGTTTTGAAAATTTTTACAAAAGAAGGTGTAACTACAAAAAAAATAATTAAAAATTAAAATCCATTTAAAAGTATTTAATCCCTAAATCATGATTAACAAATTTAACCTATTTAAAAATTATTCTCTCATAATTTTTGCTTTTTTAACTATAACTATTTACAACTGTACCCCTGAAAATAACACAGATCCTGAGGAGACAGAAGAAGAAATTTCTGAAGAAGAAGAAAATACAGAGGAAGATCCTGAATCATCTGAGGGCACTAGCCAAAGTAGTATTTCTTATTATGATGATCTAATAACTTTTTATTTTTTAGATTCTTATACTGTAGGACAATATGCAAACGGAGATTATTGGGTTTACAATGAAGGATATGATGTTACAATTACACAAATAACGCCTGTATCTCAAAATGTAAGCGGGCGCATAATTAATGGTACAATGATTAACCCTGAAAACAGTGAAAATCAAGGTTATGATAGTAACGCTAGAGATATGGGTTATGAAGACTTTCTAAATGTTGACCCTGGTAACACAAACTCAAACTTAACAGTACCTGCAGGAACATCTATCATCAAATCAATCTCTACAGAATCTGCAGATGGAAGACCTATTATTAGTGATGCTGCTATACTTACTGTAGTTGCCGAAATTCCTTTAGAAAACTCTTTTAGACCTCCATATACAGGTTCAAACAAAACAGCGATAGCAACAACTACAGATTTAAATTTTGATGTTTTAGGAACTCATCCAAGATTAACAGATACATACGATATTGGAGAAGTTACTCATTACTATGATAGAGTTTGGTTAGAGCACAATACAGCATGGACATCCAGAGATATTCATCCTGCCAACCATATGCCTCCATATGGAAGAGATTTAGCTAATAAATCTGCCATCGGTTTAATTCTTTTACAATTAGATTATACTAATGAAGAAAAAACACAACTTTTAATAAACTTAGTCCAATATGGAATTGATATTTATGGTTTAGCTAAAAACGGAGCACAATGGAACAATAGTGGTGGACATAATTTAGGTAGAAAAATGCCTCTTTTATTAGCCGGAAAAGTGTTAGAAAATGATGATATTTTAGCTTATGGAGACAAAGAACAACACTTTATTTTTCAAGACGATCAACAACATTTTTATGTTAGCCAAACGGAAGTAGATATTACTAATAGTGATGCTTGGAGACCCGATGACAGAGCAACACTTACTCCTTACACTACAGACGATATAGGTTTAGCAGAATGGGGAATACATCATGCTGATGAGCCTGAAGAAGATAACGCTAATTGGGGAGCAACTTACCGCAAAATTTGTGGTTATGCTCAAACTTCTCATATTTTAGCCGCAAGACTTATGGATATAGAAGACGACTGGAATTGGTCTCCTGTTTTTGACTATACAGATCGTTTTTATGAATTACAAGTTGATGAATTTGATCCTTTTATATCAACTCTTTATGAAGCTTATAGATAAAAAATAAAATTAAAGAAACAAAAAAACCCTTTTTTAAGATTAAAAAAGGGGTTTTTATTTATACATACCTTAAATTTATTTCTAATTTTTATTCTTGCTCTTTAATTCCAGAATTACTTTCAACGGTTGGAACCTCATCTACATCAAAAGGCTTTCCTAAATACACTAATTGACAACCTCCTTTTATTTCGTCTTCAATTTCTAAACCAAATGATGAAATAATATGCAATTCGCCCTTTAAATCTTTTATAAATAAAGGTATTATATCATCATCTTCGTTTGTTATTTTAATTAAACTTTGGTAATGTTCTTTATCGGTTAAATCTATTTCCTGAATACTTGGGTGTCTTCTCGATAAGGCTAATAATGAGTTAAAATCATCTCTATGAGAAAATAACCCTTCCTTTGGATGGTTATTAACATCAACATCAAGCATTTCTTGTGTGGTAATTAACCTAAACGATCCGTTTTCACCAAATTGGCTTCCAAACTTCTCAATAGCATACTTATTAATATCAGAATTTCCGGTTAAAGCCATTAAATATCCCACATCATTAAGTTCAATATTATCCATGAGCGTATCAGAATAAATATTAGTTGTAATAGCTTCAAGACCCAATTCGCGAGCTTTTTCAATATTACGTTCGTTACTGTCTATAAGCACTACATGGCGACCGTTATTTTCTAAATAATGTCCTAATAATCTAGACACTTTTGAGGCTCCTATAATTAAAATACCTCCAGATTTCTTTAAAAAAACACCAACTAGTTTAGCAAACAATCTCGCTGTTGTTGCATTTAAAAGTACGGTACCTAAAACTATCATAAAAACTAAAGGTGTAATGTATTTAGCATCTTCAACACCCTTATCTGCTAGTGTTAAACCAAATAACGAGGCAATACCAGCAGCTACAATTCCACGAGGGCCTACCCAACTTATAAATAATTTTTCTTTTAATTTTAATTTAGATCCTTGGGTGCTTAAAAACACTCCTATTGGACGAATTATAAATACAACCAAGGCAAATAATATGGCTGCATTCCAATTATAAATAAGCAGTAAGTCTTCAAAATTTATATTGGCAGCTAATAAAATAAACAGAATAGAAATTAATAAAACACTTAGCGATTCTTTAAAATACAATAGCTCTTTTAAGTAAGGCGATTTAGAATTGCCTAAAACCATTCCCATAACCACAACAGCTAATAGTCCCGATTCGTGAGCAAAAACATCAGATAAAATAAAAACACCTAAAACTGCTGCTAAAGCAAAAACATTTAATAAATAATGAGGTACAAGTTTTTTATTAATTATAAAATTTAACGCGTGAGCAAAGGTAAAACCAAAGGTAAAACCAAATAATACAATTTTACCAAACTCAATTAAAGCTGTTTTTGTAAACTCGCCACCTGCACCAACACTAATAAACTCGAATACTAAAACTGCTACCAGCGCTCCAATAGGATCTATTAAAATGCCTTCCCATTTTAATATGGCAGATACATCCTTTTTTAAAGGTATATTTCTTAAAATTGGTGTAATTACAGTTGGTCCTGTAACTATAATTAAGGCAGAAAATAAAAATGAAATTTCCCATGTTAAATAAAACACATGATGTGCAGCAAAAGCTCCACCAAAAAAAGTTACAATAGAACCTAACGTTATAAGTTTTGTAATAACTGGGCCTACATTTTTTATTTCATTAATTTTTAGGGTTAAACCGCCTTCAAAAAGAATTATACTAATGGCTAAAGACACAAAATAAAATAAACTTTCTCCTGGAAATAAGCCTTCTTCACCATTCCAAATAGGCTCTATCCATTTTGTTCCGTCTGATGATAAATATTCTGCAGCAATTGGTCCAACAAGAAGGCCTATTAAAATTAACGGTAAAATAGCAGGAATTTTTAATTTCCAAGCTACCCACTGCGCCAATATTCCTAAAATAATTATTCCTCCTAATGCTACCATATAATGTTGTTATAAAATCACTAAATTAAAAAAATCTTACAAGATTAGGTTTTATAATCTGTTTTGTTCGTGTTTTTTAATTTTTTATTCCCAAATAAATTCTTATTTCATAATAAAATCTTAACATTTTTAAACAATCGTTATAGATTTCTTAATTTTACGTTCTTATGAAATTATACCCAATAAACGCTGGTAATTTTAAGTTAGATGGTGGCGCTATGTTTGGCGTTGTGCCAAAATCTTTATGGCAGCGTACCAATCCTGCAGATGCTAACAATATGATTGATTTAACAGCTCGCTGTTTATTAATTGAAGATGAAAATCGATTAATTTTAATTGATAATGGTATGGGTGATAAGCAATCCGAAAAATTTTTTAGTTACTACTACCAATGGGGCGACTTTAATTTAGATAGTTCTTTAAAAAAATATGGTTTTCATCGTGATGACATTACTGATGTTTTTTTAACACATTTACATTTCGACCATTGTGGAGGTAGCATAAAATGGAACAAAAATAAAACCGGATACGAAACGGCTTTTAAAAATGCCCATTTTTGGAGCAACCAAAACCATTGGCAATGGGCAACACAACCAAATGCACGCGAAAAAGCATCATTTTTAAAAGAAAATATTTTACCTATAGAAGAAAGTGGTCAATTAAAATTTACAAACATTCCAGAAAGCGACTTACTTAAAAAATCGCAGCTAGGTTTCAATATTTTTTTTGCCAATGGCCATACCGATAAACAAATGATTCCGCTAATAAATTATAAAGGCAAAACCATAGCTTTTATGGCCGATTTATTGCCAACTGTTGGGCATTTACCATTACCCTACGTTATGGGTTACGATACCAGACCACTTTTAACGCTCACAGAAAAAGAAAAATTTTTAAATATAGCCGCAGATAATAATTATTATCTATTTTTAGAACACGACGCGCATAACGAAATAATTACAGTAAAACACACCGAAAAAGGAGTTAGGCTTAACGAAACGTTTGTAACTACAGATATATTTTAATTAAATTTCAAAATAAACTCAAAATAAACAAATGAAAATTATTAAACCCTTATTCACTTCTGCCATATTTTCGGCAGTATTATTTGGCTGCGGTACCGGAGCTAACATAATTTCTACACCACCAGAAAATATTGATACTTCACCTTTAAAAGTTTCAGAACTAACAGAAGCCGAAAAGCATAATTGGGGCCATTTAGACATGATTGCCGATACTATTCCTGGTATGAGTGTTGATAAAGCTTACGCTGAAATTATCAAAAACAAAAAAGGAAAAAAAATTATTGTAGCTGTTATTGATTCTGGAATCGATATTGACCATGAAGATTTAAATGATGTTATATGGACCAATGAAGATGAAATACCAAACAACGGAAAAGATGACGATAATAACGGTTATGTTGATGATATTCATGGCTGGAATTTTTTAGGTGAAGGCTATAACGAACAACTAGAATTTGTTCGAATTTTAGCAAAAGGAGATACCAGTAACCCAGATTATGCTGCTGCCCAAGCCGAATACGATTCGCAATACCAAACTTGGTTGGGTAGAAAAACACAATACGACCAAATTTACCAACAAATATTGGCTGCAGACCAAATTTTAGCAAAAGCTACAGGTAAAGAAAAATACACTAAAGAAGATGTTAATGCTATTGAAAGTGAAGACGAAAGCGTACTTCAAGCAAAACAAATGGCGCAATACATGTTTAGTAATGGTATGGAATCTATGGATGAAGCCAAAGAAGAAATTAATTCTGGTTTAGAACAAATTAACGAGCGTTTAAACTATAACCTTAATAAAACGTTTGAAGGTCGTGTAACTGGAGATAACCCAGACGATTTATCTACCAAATTCTACGGTGATGGAAATGTAAAACCAACTGTAAAAACAGAAAGTCATGGTACACACGTAGCCGGAATTATTGCTGCAGAACGCAATAATGGCTTAGGTGCAAATGGTGTAGCTAACAATGTAGAAATTATGAGTATTAGAACCGTGCCTAACGGAGACGAATACGACAAAGATGTAGCACTTGCAATTCGTTATGCTGTAGATAATGGTGCTTCTGTAATTAATGGAAGTTTTGGTAAAAGTTTTTCAACGCATAGCGATTGGGTTCGCGATGCCATTGCTTACGCAAGTGAAAAAGATGTAGTTTTTGTTCATGCAGCAGGTAACGATAGTAAAGATGTAGACACAGAACCTAATTTTCCAGACGATAATATAGATGGAAAAGAAATATCAAATACCTACATACGTGTTGGTGCATTAGCCCCAAAATATGGTTCTGGCATGGTGGCTGGTTTTTCTAACTATGGGAAACAAAATGTTGATGTTTTTGCTCCAGGAGCAAGCGTTTATTCTACAACGCCAGAAAACGAATACGATACTAAAGGCGGTACATCTATGGCTGCTCCTGCTGTTGCTGGTGTTGCTGCTTTAATTCGCTCGTATTATCCCGCTCTAAAAGCTTCACAAGTAAAACAAATTATAATGGATTCTGGCTTAGCATTAAAAACTAAAGTTATTGTTGGTGGCGATACTAGCGATATCCGTTCGTTTTCAGAATTATCAAAATCAGGAAAAATTGTAAATGCTTACAATGCCTTAATTATGGCTTCAAAAATAGCCACTCAATCAAATTAATCAATTATATATGAAACGATCTTTTGTTTTTTTATTAAGTCTTTCTTTTTTATTATCGTGCAGTACAACAAAAGGTGCGGCTCCAACGGTTTCATCACCTCCAAATACAGCTTTGGCTACCAATACTTCAAGTGAAACTACTGGATATTGGCAACAGCATGTAGATTATAAAATGGAGATTGATATGGATGTAAACTCCTATCAATACCAAGGAAAACAACAATTAGTTTACACCAATAATTCACCCGATGTTTTAAATAAAGTATTCTATCATTTATACTTTAATGCTTTTCAACCTGGTAGCGAAATGGATGTACGCTCGCGTACAATTGCAGATCCAGATCGTCGTGTTGAAGATAGAATTAGCAAACTTAAACCTAACGAAATTGGTTATATAAACGTTAATTCTTTAAAACAAAACGGAACCATTTTAAAATACGAAACTGTGGGTACTGTTTTAGAAGTTGAATTAGCAAAACCTATTCAACCAGGTGAAAAAGTAACCTTCGATATGGTTTTTGATGCGCAAGTGCCCGTACAAATTCGTCGTTCTGGTAGAAATAACAAAGAAGGTGTTGCACTTTCAATGACGCAGTGGTACCCAAAATTAGCAGAATACGATTTTGAAGGTTGGCATGCAGACCCATATATTGGTCGTGAGTTTCATGGTGTTTGGGGTAATTTTGATGTAAAACTAACAATAAATAAAAATTATGTTGTTGGTGGTACAGGTTATTTACAAGGAGAGCCAACTGTAAAAGGCAATAAAAAAACCATGCATTTTAAAGCTCCAAACGTACACGATTTTACTTGGGCTGCCGATCCGGAATATATTCACGATACACTACAAATAGAAAATGGCCCATTACTTAATTTTTACTATAAAAAAACACTACCAAAAGAAAATATAAAATTCTGGAAAGAATTTCAACCTAAAGCAGCGGCGTTAATTCAGTATTATTCAGAGCATGTTGGTAAATATCCTTACGAACAATACTCTGTAATTCAAGGTGGCGATGGCGGTATGGAATATGCTATGTGTACTTTAATTACTGGTAAACGAAGTTTTGGCAGTTTAGTTGGTGTTACAGCTCACGAAATGGCACATACTTGGTTTCAATTTTTACTAGCAAGCAACGAGGCAAAACATGAGTGGATGGACGAAGGATTTACAAGTTACATTAGCGATTTAGCAATGAACGAAGTTATGGAAACTAATAAAGAAAACCCTACTGCTGGAGCTTACAGAAACTACCTGTATTTAGCTAAATCTGGTAAAGAGCAACCGTTAACTACACATGCCGATAGATATGCTTACAATCAAGCTTATAGCATTTCGGCTTACAGTAAAGGTGAAGTGTTTTTAGCTCAATTAGGTTATGTAATTGGAGAAGAAAACTTAAAGAAAACCATAAAAAAATATTTTACCGATTTTTCTTTTAAACACCCAAAACCATTAGATATTGTTAGAACTGCCGAAAGAGTTTCTGGTTTAGAACTCGATTGGTATTTAATAGATTTTGGCCAAACAACAAACACTATAGATTATGGTATTACATCTGTTGAAGATAAAACCATAACTTTAGAGCGCATTGGTTTAATGCCAATGCCTATAGATTTAACAGTAACGTACACCGATGGTACAACACAAAATTATTATATACCATTACAAATGATGCGTGGTGAAAAACCAACCACTGCAACCCTTATAAAAGATTGGGCATGGGCATATCCTACCTATACATTTAACGCAGAAAAATCTGTAAAAAGTGTACAAATAGACCCAAGTGGTTTAATGGCAGATATTAACCCAGATAATAATAAAAAATAGATTTAATTTTTATATTAATTTTAAAAACCTTCTGTTAAAACAGAAGGTTTTTAATTTTTATATTTTACATACCTTTGGCAAATAAAAGCACAATAATTGCGTCTTACCTACCCTAAAAACGAAAAATTAAAAAGCAAAACGCTTATAGACGAACTATTTAACAGTGGTAAATCGGTTTCGTCCTACCCCTTGCGTTTAGTATATTTACCAACAACATTTAAAGAAAATATACAAGCTAAAACAGGTGTTTCGGTAAGTAAGCGTAATTTTAAAACTGCGGTAGCTAGAAATCGTATAAAACGTTTAATGCGTGAAGCTTATAGGTTAAATAAACCCGATATATTTAACAATTTATCAACGCCACATGCGTTTATGATTTTGTACATTGGTAAAGAAATACCAAACTTTAACCTTGTAAATACTAAAATGAAGCAACTTTTCGAGAAATTTTCGAATAAAAGCCAAGCCTAATAAAAATTCGTTCATGAAAAAATTATTAAAAAGAAAAGTAATTATCCCCGTTTTACTTTGTGCTGTGTTTTTAACAACATCGGCATTTAAAAACGATTTTTTTGAAATTGCAAAGCAAATTGAAATATTTACCACCTTGTTTAAAGAAATTAACATGAATTATGTTGATGATACTAATCCTGGTGAACTCATGGATACTGCTATAAAAAGCATGCTTGCCGATTTAGACCCATACACCAATTTCATGAACGAACAAGATGTTGAAGCCGCAAGAATAAACAATACCGGCGATTATACAGGTATTGGTGCCAAAGTTAAAACCTTAAAAGACAAACTTGTTATAATTGAGCCTTACAAAGATTATCCTGCCGATAAAGCTGGACTTAAAGCAGGTGACGAAATTATTAAAGTTGGCAACACTTCTATTTTAGATTATAAAGACGATGCGGGTAACTTATTAAAAGGTACTGCCGGATCGCAAGTTGAAGTAACTTTTAATAGACAAGGCAAAACACAAACTACAACCATTAAACGCGCGGAGGTAGAAATTAAAGCTGTCCCGCATTTTTCCATGGTTAACGACAAAACCGGTTACATAGTTTTAAGTGCATTTAGTCGTAAAGCACATGCAGAAACTAATTATGCATTACGCGATTTAAAAGCGCAAGGCGCAAAGCGTATTATTTTGGATTTACGCGGTAATCCTGGTGGATTGGTTAACGAAGCTATTAACATTGTAAATCTTTTTGTACCCAAAGGTCAATTAGTAGTAACTACAAAATCTAAAGTAGAAAAATACAATAAAACATACTACACACAAAACGATCCTATAGATACCGAAATTCCATTAGTAATTTTAATTGATGGTAAAAGTGCCTCAGCTAGCGAAATTGTTTCTGGTGCACTTCAAGATTTAGATCGTGCAGTAATAGTAGGCTCAAGAAGCTTTGGTAAAGGCTTAGTGCAGCGCCCAAAAGAACTCACTTATGGTACACAAGTAAAAATTACCATTTCGCGTTATTACACACCATCTGGTCGATGTATTCAAGCTTTAGATTATTGGCACCGTAATGAAAACGGAGAGGCTGTTCGTGTAAAACAAGAAAATTACAACGAATTTAAAACTAAAAACGGACGTAAAGTTTTTGATGGTGGTGGTGTTTTCCCAGATGTTTTAATAGGAAGTTATAAAACCTCACCCATAACATCTGCAATTGTTAATAACGATTTAGTTTTTAATTACGCTACAAATTACCATTACAAACATAAAATTAAAGACATTAACAATTTAAAATTAAACGATAACGATTTTAAAGACTTTAAAAATTATTTAAAAACTAACAATTTTACTTTTGAAACCGATACCGAAAAAGCGCTTAAAAAAGCATTTGAAGTCGCAAAAAAAGAAGAATTAAACGATAATATACAAACCGATTATAATACCTTAATCTCAAATTTAAACAAATCTAAATCTACGGTAATCGATGAAAACAAAAACTATTTATTAAATAAAATTACCGAAGAAATTGTAAAACAATATGCTTATCGCGAAGGCTTATACGAATATTATAAAATTCACGATAACGAAATTAAAAAAGCAACAGAAATACTTGGCAACCTAAGTACCTATTCTGGATATTTAAATTAAAATACCGTTGAAATATGCTGTATAACAGGATATAGCTTCGATTTCAATTAAAAATATTATATTTATCACATAGGTTGCTATGAACAAAGTTTTAATAATTATACTTCTCAATTTTATTTCAATTTTAAGTTTTTCGCAAGAAAATTTAAAACACGAAGTCTATTTTGAAACTGATGAATATAACGTACCAAATACCGAAAAAAACAGGTTGCTTTTATTTATATCAAACTTAACAGATGTAAATATAGAATCGGTTTCAATTTTTGGTTTCTGTGATGATAGAGGTGCAGACACTTACAACTTAAAATTATCTCAACAGCGCGCAAACGCTATAAAAACCATTTTTTCTGAAAACGAAATAAGCGAATCTTTAATAACAAATGTTGATGGTAAAGGTGAAATTTTATTAAAAGTAGTTAAAGAAGAAAACTTACTAAAAATTCGTGGTTTAAACCGTAAAGTTGAAATTATAGTAAAGCCAAAACCAAAAGAACCCGTTGTTGAAATTGCCGATAATACTAAAAAATCAATTGAAGCAAAAAAAGAAAAATCGATAATTGATAAAATCAACGAAAGTGAAAAAGGCAATAAAATTGTTTTAGATAACATATTATTTAAAACAGGTTATGCTACTGTTACACCAGATTCAAAAAAAATACTTACCGAAATAGCCGAAGCTTTAGTAGCCAGACCAGATATTTACTTTACAATACAAGGTCACGTTTGTTGCACACAATATACACGTGATGCTATTGACAGAAAAACCAAAAAACGCAATCTATCTGAAGCACGGGCAAAATATGTTTACGATTATTTTGCGAAAAAAGGAGTTGAAAAAAAACGAATGAGACATTTAGGAATGCGGCGTAAATTCCCTTTAGGTGGCGATCCTAAATACGATCGTCGTGTAGAAATTGTAATCAACTACGTTGATAATGCCAACTAAATGTTATGCGCTTCAAAACCTTATATGTATGCATTATTTTAATTGTTTTTCAGTTAAAATTAATAGCGCAAACTTATGTTCCAGATAATAATTTTGAACAAGCATTAATTAATTTAGGTTACGATACAGCTCCACTCGATAATTTTGTTCCCACAGCTAATATAAACACCATTACAAACTTAGATGTTTCTGAACAAAATATAAGCGATTTAACAGGAATAGAAGATTTTACAAGCCTAATAAGTTTAGACTGCTCACAAAATATATTAACTACCTTAAATGTATCTCAAAATAGCTTATTAACAGAGTTATTTATTCACGATAACTTGCTAACAAATATTGATGTTTCAAACCTTACAGCTCTAAAAATTTTATGGTGTTACTCAAACAATTTAAACACTTTAAATGTTATTAACAATACAAGTTTAATTTCATTAGTTTGCTGGAACAATAATCTATCCATTTTAAACGTAACTAATAATACAGCATTAACCGTATTAGTTTGCGAAGAAAATAATATATCAAACCTAGATATAACTCAAAATACAGCTTTAAATAGATTACAGTGTGGTAACAACACATTAAATAATTTAAACCTAAAAGAAAATACAAATTTAACCTATTTGGCTTGTGAAAATAACCAACTAACAACACTCGATATTAGTGAAAATAAAGCGCTAAAAACAGTAATTTGTAGTAATAATAATTTTAAAACGCTTGATTTTTCTAAGAATTTAAACCTATCTTATTTAGATTGTAATACAAACGAATTATGTACCTTAAACGTTAAAAACGGTAATAATTCTGCTATAAATTTTATAGATTTTAGCAATAACAATTTTTTAAATTGTGTAGTTGTAGATAATGAAAATGCCGATTTTAGTACTTGGCAACCGACTAATTTTAACAATTATACAAATACTGTTGAAACTTGTAATGTTTTTGTTCCGGTAGATGAACTTGATGATTTTATAGGAACAACATACACCTTACCAACTTTAACAAACGGTAACTATTTCACCGAATCTGAAGCCAACGGAACACCTTTAAGCGCTGGAAATGTTATTAACCAATCGCAATTAATTTACATTTATAATGCAACCGTATGCGATAGTAATGAGTCTAGTTTTTATGTTTTTATAACAGATTCAGATTATTATATTCCAAAATATTTTACACCTAATAACGATGGTAGCCACGACTTATGGCAGATTATAGATAATACTAATTCTATTAACACAATTAGTATTTACAATAAATACGGAAAACTTATAAAATTTTTAGCACAAGGTATTTTAGAATGGGATGGCACTTTTAAAGGTAACCATTTACCAACCGATGATTATTGGTATGTTATAAATTTTAATACTGGTGAAGTTTTACGTGGCCATTTTACATTAAAACGCTAATTTTTAAGCATTGCTATATGCGGTATACCGTCTTCAAGATACTCCTCTCCTATTTCGTTAAATCCTAAGCTGTTATAAAACTTTTTTAAATAACATTGTGCAGAAATTTTTATTTCTGTTTCGTTAAAATAATTACTAACCGCGGTTATTGAAGCTTTCATTATATCGTAACCGTATTTATGTTTTCGTTCGTTTTTCGCTACTACTACTCTACCAATGCTTGATTTTTCAAAATAATAACCAGGTTTAAAAATACGTGTATAAGCCACTATTTTTTCATTTTTAAAACCTAAAACATGAATCGCTTTTTGGTCTTTATAATCTATATCTTGATAAACACAATCTTGTTCTACTACAAATACCTCGCTTCTTAATTGTAATATATTATACAGCTCGTTGGTAGTAAGTTCGTTAAATGTTTTAGTTTGTATGGTTAGCATATATAAGTTTTACTAATTAATGGTTGTCACCTTAAGCGTAGTCGAAAGTTTTTAAAAAATAAGAATAAGGTTTCGACTACGCTCAACCAGACATTAAAAGTAATATTCTATCATATTAAAAAATTAATCCTGAACAATAATATCTTTTATATCATCTTTATTAAACTCAGGTTGAATAGTAACGTGGTTAATATTAAACTTTTCTTGTAATACAGTTTCAATTGTTAATAAAATAGCATCAAATTCTGTGATGGTAACATCTTCAATTAAATCTAAATGTGCTTCTAAATGCAATTCATCATCACTTAAATTCCAGATGTGTACATGATGTAATTTTTTTACTTTTGGTAACTTGTTAACTTCGTTTACAACTTCTTTAATATCAATATTTTCGGGTGTAAATAACATTAACATTTTGGTAGAAGATTTTAATAAAAAATAACCTACCCAAATTAAATACAAAGCAATTAAAAAAGTGAGTAAACTATCTACCCAAAACATATTAAAGTACTTCATTAACAAGCCACCAACTAAAACAGCAATACTTGCTAACATATCTGTTAATAAGTGTATATAAGCAGATTTTATATTAATATTATTACTAGATTCTTTTTTTAGCAAATACACACTAAATCCGTTTCCTAAAATAGCCACAAGCGCAAGTATTATAACTAAATTAGATTCAATGATTTGCGGATTTTTAAAACGCTGCACAGCTTCTTTAATTAAAACAATAGCAACAATTATTAAAGTAGAAGCATTTATGAAAGCTGCTAAAATTTCGGCACGTTTATAACCAAAAGTTCGTTGTTCTGAAGCGCGTTTATTAGTTAATTTCCTAGCTATATAGCTTACTATTAAAGATATAACATCGCTAAAATTATGCAATGCATCGCTTAATAAAGATAAACTACCAGAAATTAAACCTCCAATAACTTGAGATGCTGTAATAAGTACATTTAAAAATATAGAAATTAACAGGTTTCTCCCTTTTAAATCTGGATGATGATGAACATGGTTATGCGAATAGTTGTGTTCCATTCATATTAACAAGATAACGGAATTTTATCTACACGTCGTTGATGACGACCGCCTTCAAATTCTGTATTTAAAAAAGTTTCAACCATTTCAACAGCTTGTTCTATAGCTGTAAATCGTGAAGGAATGCATAATATATTAGCATTATTATGCCCACGAATAAGTTCAACTATTTCTTTAGTCCAACATAAACCAGCACGAATACCTTGATGTTTATTAGCTGTTATAGCAACACCATTGGCACTACCACAAATTAAAATACCAAAAGTAGCTTTTTTGTTGGTAACATCTGTGGCAACTGGATGAACAAAATCTGGATAATCTACACTATCTTTACTATCTGTACCGTGATTTAAAACGGTATATCCTCTTTCTTCAAGATATTTTACAATTGCGAATTTATAATCGGTACCAGCGTGGTCGTTTCCTATAGAAATTGTCATTTTTTTATACTTTAATATATGTATACAAAGGTAACGAATTAGTATTTAGATAGCTATCTGATAAAAAAACTTATCATTTATTTTAACATGTTAATAACCTCATATTTTTTACAAAAGCTGTGCATTAGTTTTTCATTACATGTTAATAACTGTTAATATGTTTTTAAAACATTTATTAGGTTTTTATCTAAAAAATTACAATCCGTAACGTTATCGTAACATACAAATTAGTTAATGTAAATTTTTGGTTAACTTATTAGCACTAAAATGTGCAGTTATAAGCACTATTAACAAACCATATTTATTAAAAATTAACAGTTAATTATGTTATTAACAATTGTTAATAGTAATATAGAAAACATCTAAAAACAAAGATTTTACGTATACTAAATACTGTTAATTAGATATTAATTATTTTTAATAACCCATAAATCAAAATAAATATTAAAAAAGTTATACCGCTATTAACAAGCTATAATAACCATCATTTATTTTTTAAAATTTTTAAAAGAAAAAGATATTATAATATATAATGTGGATAACTTAAAAATTAAATAATTTTACTTTAAATATTTACCAAACAATCTAAAACTTAACCTACAATGTTTAGAAAATTACTTTTATTACTTCTTGTTTTAATAATACAAAGAGTAAACTCGCAAACCTTTAACGACGGTGTTTTATTTTACACAGTTATAAATACAGAAAACAAATATGTTTCTGTTGAAAAACTAAGCGATTGTCCTGTTGGCAATTTAACTATTCCTGAAACGGCAACTTATTTAGATGTAAACTATACTGTTACTAGTATATCTGAAGATGCTTTTTCTAGTTGCGACCGCTTACTTAATGTAACTTTGCCTGAAACTATTACAGTTATTAACAATAATGCTTTTTATAATTGCCCCAGATTAGAAAGTATTAATATTCCTGAAAGCGTAAATGAAATTGGGGACGAAGTATTTTATTATTGTCAAGCTTTAACAAATATTACTATACCCGAAGGTGTTACAACTATTGGTAAATATACTTTTTTTTATTGTACCAATTTGGACACTATAAATTTACCTAGTACAATAAATACAATAAAAACAAATGCTTTTTCGTACTGCGAAGGTTTGGTAAATATTAATTTACCAGATGCACTCACAACCATTGAAAATTATGCTTTTTTTAAATGTGAAAGTTTAAGAAGTTTAACTATACCAGAAAATATAAACAGAATAGAATATTATACCTTTTCATTTTGTAGTTCATTAGTTTCAATAGAATTACCTAATAATTTAACTTTTATTGGTACTGCTGCGTTTAATTTCTGTTCAAGTCTAGAAAATTTAACTATTCCTGTTTCTGTTAACACTATACAAGATTATGCTTTTGGTTCTTGTACAGGTTTAAAAAACGTAACAGTAAATTGGTCTACACCTCTAGTTATAAATGATGTTTATGGTAATAGTAACATGTTTAATGGTGTAAACTTACCGGATGTAAATTTATACGTAATTCCAGATTATATTACCGATTATGAAATGGCTGATGTTTGGCAAGATTTTAATATTCAAGGTCAAACTTTATCAAATACTGAGATAATCAAACTAGACCAAAATGTTACTTTATATCCAAATCCGGTTTCTAATAATGTTTTATACATTAAATTATCTAATAACTTACAGCTTAATCAATTAAAACTATTTAATTTACAAGGACAAATAATAAAAAGTACCGAAAAAGCAATACTTAATACAAATAATTTAAAAAGTGGAATGTATTTGGTTGAAGTTAGCACTAATTCGGGTAAATTATTAAAAAAAATTATGGTATTGTAAATTTTAATAATTTATAAATCATTAAAGCTCAAGTATTAATTCTTGGGCTTTTTTTGTTTTAATTACTATTAAAACTATGTTTAATTTAATTGTTGTAGCTTTGTAATCTAGAAATAGCAATTACTTCACAATAAAAAGCTATTTAATAACTCAATTTCCTTTATCTTAGGAAATAAATAAGATTACAAATATTACATGAGCAGAAAAAGAAAAGGAAAATCCAAAAAAAAGGGGATTTCCAACCTTACAAATACAATTTTAAGCATATTAAAAAAAGATCGAAATCAAGCGTTTAATTATAAACAAATAGCTGCAAAACTAGGTGTTAACGATGCTAGTAGCCGTAACCAAATTATAAAAACTTTAGCCAAACTTGCTGGAAAACAAGAAATTGAAGAAGTAGATCGTGGTAAATTTAAAGCCGTTGTTAATACCGAATATTACACCGGTATTTTAGATTTATCTGCAAGAGGTTCTGGATATATTATTTGCGACGAGTTTGAAGAAGATATATACATAGCTTCAAACAATATTAATCGTGCGTTAAACGGAGACGAAGTAGAATTTTACTTATACAAACGCCGTAAACGTGGCAAAATGGAAGGTGAAATTACGCAAGTTTTAAAACGAGATAAAAGTGAGTATGTAGGTGTAATTCAATTACATAGTAATTATGCATTTGTAGTGCCAGATAGTACAAAAATGTATAAAGATATTTTTGTACCCATAAATAAAACTTTTAAAGCCGAAGATGGAGATAAAGTATTAGTAAAACTTGAAGATTGGCCAGAAAAAGCCGATTCTCCTTACGGAAAAGTAATAAAAGTTCTAGGTAAACCAGGAGAACACAATACAGAAATTCATGCTATTTTAGCCGATTATGGTTTACCAAGCGAATTTCCAGAAGCCGTTGAAGCTTATGCAAATGAGTTAGATACATCTATAACCGAAAACGAAATAGCTAAACGACGTGATATGCGTAAAGATTTAACCTTTACCATCGATCCTAAAGACGCAAAAGATTTTGATGATGCATTATCATTTAAAAAATTAGAAAATGGTTTATTCGAAGTTGGTATTCATATAGCAGATGTATCACATTATTTACAAGAAGGCACCGTTCTAGATGATGAAGCTTACGAGCGAGCCACATCGGTTTATTTAGTAGATAGAGTAGTGCCAATGCTACCCGAAGTACTATCTAACAATGCCTGTTCATTGCGTCCGCATGAAGAAAAATATACATTTTCGGCAGTATTTACTTTAAACGATAAAGCTGAAATAAAAGACCAATGGTTTGGTAGAACAGTAACTTATAGTGATGCTCGTTTTGCTTACGAAGAAGCTCAGGCAATAATTGAAAATAATTCCGGTGTCACGCTGGGTGCGATCGAAACGTCAAAAATCAATACCGAAATTCCAGAAGAAGTATCATTAACAGGAAAAGCATATAAAACAAAACCCGAAATTGCCGAAGCTGTTTTAGTATTAGATAAACTCGCTAAAAAAATGCGCGGTGAGCGTATGCGTTCTGGAGCTATTTCTTTCGATAAAGTTGAAGTAAAATTCAATTTAGATGAAAATAATGATCCGGTTGGTGTTTTCTTTAAAACCAGTAAAGATGCTAATAAATTAATTGAAGAATTTATGCTTCTTGCTAACCGAAAAGTATCGGAATTTATTGGTAAACAATCGCCTAAAAAAACCTTTGTTTACAGAGTTCATGACGAGCCAGACGAAAGTAAATTAGCTAGTTTACAAGGTGTTGTAAAACGTTTTGGTTATAAACTCGATTTTAAAGATAGAAAATCTACTTCAACTTCATTAAATAATTTACTTAAAGAAGTTAATGGTAAAAAAGAGCAAAATTTAGTCGATACTTTAGCCATACGAAGTATGAGTAAAGCCGAATATTCTACACACAATATTGGGCATTATGGTTTAGCATTCGATTATTACAGCCACTTTACATCGCCTATACGCCGTTATCCGGACGTTATGGCACACCGATTAATACAACACTATTTAGAGGGCGGAAAAAGCGCTAATGAAGATGTTTACGAAGAAAAATGTAAACACTCCAGCGATATGGAAAATTTAGCCACAAAAGCCGAACGCGATTCTATTAAATACATGCAAATTCGATTTATGGAAGATCATAAAGATGAAGAATTTATAGGTGTTATTTCTGGAGTAACAGATTGGGGTATTTATGTTGAAATTATTTCGAATAAATGTGAAGGTATGGTAAGTGTTCGTGATATGACAGATGATCATTATGCTTTCGATCAAGAACTTTACGCTATGGTTGGCAAAAGTAATAAAATTGTTTATCAACTTGGTGATGAAGTTGTTGTAAAAGTAAAAAATACCGATTTAGTTAAAAAACACTTAGATTTTACTTTAATAGGTAAAGCTGAGGAATAAGCTTAAAATATAGAGTATAATAAAGAAATAGCTTGTTTAAAATATTTTAAACAAGCTATTATTATTTTAATATTATGAATTTTTTAATAGTCTGTAACCGAGCTCCAGTTTTCACCAGATTTTATACGGTATAATTGCATTTCAGAAATTCCAAATTGTTTAGCAATCATTTTTAAACGTGTTCTGCGGTTAGGATCGTTTATTTTTCGTTTTATTAACCTAACTTTACTTTCGGTAAGCTTCGCATAAGTACGTTTTCTAGGTTTATTTTTATATTCTGGATTACTAAATTGATGAATTTCTTTTTCGCGTTTAGTAGCCCATTTTAAGTTTTCAACCCGGTTATCATTTTTATCGTAATTCAAATGAATTACATAAACGCCATCATTTTGTTCTAAAAAGTGTTGTGCAACAAGTTTGTGAATGTATCGGCTAGTAGATTTTCCATTTACCTTTTGTTTTACTGGTAAATTTCGGTAACCGTTTATATACGATTCTTTTACTAAAAATTCTTTTTCACCTTTACAATTAATAACTCTTCCGTAGTTCGAAATTTTAAATTTTTCGTTCTCGGCAATACCTTCATCAAATTTAATTTCTTTCCATTCTTCTTTCCAATAATCCCTTATCATAATTTTTTATTTTTATAGCAATAGCAAAAGTTACTCAAAAATATGATAAGGATAAAGGCTTTTTGTTAAAAACTAATGTTTTAAATTGTTTTGAAAGAAATAAAGTACTGGTTTTATTTGATTTTTCTTAAAATTAAGGGTTTACATTGCATTTTCGTTGTTTTGATCGGTAAAATACATCTATAGCAACAATTAAAATAATCATAATTATAGAAGCAAAATATGATCCCTCAAACCCAAAATTTCCACCGTTAAATGTATTGCTTTTTATAATTTTAAAGTTAATTATGGAGTAAAAATCTTGTCCGCTAACATTAAATCCAATTAATGATTGACATAAATTCCAACTTAAATGTAATGCAATAGCAAACCATAAGTTTTTGGTGTGTATGTAAACAATGCCTAATAATAATCCTGCTAAGAATATGTTTATAAATGAAATCAAATTTATGTTTGGATTGGCTGCATGCATTAATGAAAATAGAATTGATGATAATAATAAAGCTAAATATTTATTAACTGAGTACATAAAATTTTTTAAAACATAGCCTCTAACTAATATTTCTTCAGAAAAAGCTACAGCTGTAAATAAAATTACAGAGTAAATAATTTTTTTTGTATTTACATTTATAAAGGTTAATTCAATTTCATTTAAACCAATAAGTGTATAATAGGCAAGTATCATAATTACTGTGCCTAAAATTAGGCCTGAAACTATGTGTAATATTTTTTTATTTAAGCTTAAGCCTATATCAATATATTTTTCTTTATCTAAGTATTTAACAAATAACCATGTAATTACAATGGTTGCTATTAGGCTAAATATTTGAATAACTGTTTCTTGATATTCAGATCTGTTATTCACGTTATTCAGTAAATCTGATAAACTCACTCCAGATACTATAATGCCAATAAATTGAAATATTGTAGAGACAACTAGGAACGGAATTATAATTAATAACGCACGAACCCAACCCATTTTTTTGTCATTCATAATTTGTAAGATTTTATCCAAATAAACAAAAAAAGAGCCTTTTAAATTGTTTAAAAGGCTCTTTTTTTAATATTAATTTAGGTTTATATTTTAAAATCTTCAGGCGTTAAACCGTTATTAAATTTAATGTTGCTCCAGGTTACGTTAATCCAAGGATCTTGAGTTACTGTAGCGTTCCAGTCAGATTTTTTATAATGCCTTTTAGTTGGTATTAACAAGTCTTCAATTTTTTCATATTCCATGGTCATTAAAAATGGAGTTTCCATAACTCCAAAATCTGCTACTGTAAATAAAAATTGATCCGCTAGTTTAGTTTCTTTATTAATGTATAATTGATAAATATCTGTAGGTTTATCGTTTATAGATTCAAATGAAACTTTTACAATGTCATAGTTTTTACCATTAACATCCTTTTCACCTATGTATTCATAAATTAATCCCGGATCTAATAATTTTTGATACATAGCAAACCAGTAAAAGTTAGTTGGTCTGTTAAAAGCAACACGTTTAATTGCTGTTTCATTTTCTATGTACTTACCATCATGTTTAAGTAAATATTGTTCTCCGTTATAACTTTGCTCAAAAGGTCCGTTTAAGTCTGGTAAGGTGCGTTCATGTTTCGTATATTTTCCATAAGATAATTCACCATCAAATAAATACTTTTCGGTAGAAATATCAGATTTTCCGTCAGGAGTTTGGTAAGTGTAAGTATAAATTACATCATGTTTTTTACGTAATTGGTTGTAGTTACCCACCACTTGTACCATGTTATAAACTAATTCATGACCTTTATTTTTAAAAGTAGGAGTAGCAGTTTTTTCAGTAGGTTGTTCTTTATTAATTTGAACGTCTTTTTTTGGTGTATTGTTGCACGATACAATCAATACAGAAGATAGAATAAGTGTGTAAAAGTAATTTTTCATTATCTTATATAATTATATTTTCGATAAATTTATAACTAAATAAACGGTTAGATACAATTAAGGTGTAACTTTAACAATCTTTTAAATACTAACACGTTAAAAATTTTAATAAATATGATTTTAACTACTACAAATACTATTGAAGGCTATAAAATTTCAGATTATTTAGGTATTGTAACAGGTGTTTCTACACTTTTAAAAACAAATTTTTCGTTTAGTACGCAAAAAAATCTAAATTCATTTTCAGAGCTTATAGATAAGGCTAAAGAAGAAGCTTTTCAAAAACTTAAAACAAATGCTAGCCAATTAAAAGCTAATGCTGTAGTAGGCATTAGTATTGATTTTGAAAATGAAAGTGGCGCATATTTTTTTGTGTCTGTAACAGGTACAGCCGTAAAAGTTGCTTAAATTATTAATGTTTTGCTAAAGTTTTAATAGCATGGAACAATTCTTGATAGTTTTACGTAAATTATTAAAAGTAGAATTTAAAATTTTTAAAATTTAAAATGAAAACCTTAGTAAAAACCTTAGTATTATTTATAACAGCTAGTTTATTTTCTCAAAACAGTATTGAAAAAACTGTTGGTGAATTTAAAGAATTAAAAGTATACGATTTAATAAATGTCGAGTTAATTCCTGCTAAAGAAGATAAAGTTGAAATTTCTGGAGATAATAAAGATGATGTTATAATTGTGAATAAAAATGGCACTTTAAAAATAAAAATGAGTCTAGGAGAATCTTTTGATGGTAACAAGACAAAAGTGAAACTATTTTACACTAAAATTGATATTATTGATGTTAACGAAGGTGCTAAAGTAACAGCTAAAGACCCTATTAAACAATTTGAAATAGATTTAAAAGCTCAAGAAGGTGGTATTATAAATGTTCCTGTAGATGTATCTTTTACCAATGTAAAAGCTGTAACGGGAGGAATTGTTCAAGCTTCTGGTACATCTAAAACTCAAAATATATCTTTATATACAGGTGGCGAATATCAAGGAAAGGATTTAGAAACTGAAAGAACAGATGTATCAATAAAAGCGGCTGGAGATGCTTATGTAAAAGCATCGAATTTAGTTGATGCTAAAGTAAGAGCAGGAGGTACCGTTCATGTTTATGGTAACCCAAAAGAAGTTGTAGAGAGTACAACTTTTGGTGGAAGTATTAAACGAATAAATTAAATTTTTTTACTTAGCAAGCACTATACAAAGTAATTGTTAGTTGTTATTTTTACTATATTTAGCTATACAACAAACTAAACATACATTGTGAAGCTAATAAAAAGCATAACAGTATTTACTCTTATAGTAATTACTTTAAAATTTCATGCTCAAGAACGACCGCCAATTCAAATATTTTCTCCTACAGATTATGGTGCAGAAAATCAAAACTGGTCTATAGATCAAGCTGCAAATAAAACCATATATGTAGCTAATAATACTGGTTTATTAGAATTTAACGGTGCTAAATGGACGGTATATCCATCACCTAACAAAACCATAATTCGTTCTGTTGCTGTAATTAGCAATAGAATTTATACAGGTAGCTTTAGGGAATTTGGGTATTGGGAAAAAGATGCTTATGGTAAATTAAATTACACATCTCTATCAGAGCAATTACAAATTCCTTTTTTTGAAGATGAAGAATTATGGAATATTATAGGTATAGGCGATTCTATTTTATTTCAATCACTTAACAGAATATACATTTATAATGCGTTAAACAAATCTGTACGATTTATTAGCACTACAAATGCAATTACCAAAATATTTAAAATTGATAACAGTATTTATTTTCAAGAAATTAATAGTGGGTTATTCGAGATTTTAAATGGTAAGGCTAATTTAGTTTCAAATAATAAAATCTTTAAAAATAATACACTTGTTAATATTTTTAAGGTAAATAAAAAATTAGTGTATTTAACCGAAGATAATGGTTTTTACTTCAAAAAAGATAATAAATACATTGCATGGAATATACCAATACTTGATAAATTAAAAGATATTAGAATTTATAGTGCCAAACAATTACACGATGGTAGTTTTGTTTTAGGAAGCATATCAAACGGTATATTTATACTATCTGCAAATGGTAACATTCTTCACGAAATAAATCAAAATACAGGTATAAGTAACAATACAATTCTATCGGTTTTTGAAGATGTAAATCATAATATTTGGTTAGGACTTGAAAACGGTATTAACTGTATAAATGTAACCTCACCATTTAGTATATATAATGATTTAAAAGGTAAAATAGGAGCTATAAATACATCAATTTTATATAATAACAACTTATATATTGGTACAAATCAGGGTTTATTTTTTAAACCCTACAATTCGCAGCAAGATTTTCAATTTATAAAAGGAACCCAAGGAGCTGTTTGGAGTTTAAGTATTATAAATAATGAATTGTTTTGTGGCCATAACTCAGGTACTTTTTTAATAAATAAAGACAAGGCCAGTTTAATAGCAAATATTCAAGGAACCTGGAGTATAAAACCAATTAATAATGAACTTTTGCTTCAAGGCAATTATACGGGTTTATATGTTTTACATAAGGTTAATAATATTTGGAAAATAAAAAACAAAATAAAAAATTTCGATATTTCAAGCCGTTACTTCGAAATATTAAATAAAAATGAAGTTTATGTAAGTCACGAATATAAAGGAGTTTTCAAAATAATTTTAAATGAAAATTTTACTGAAGCTATTAAAATTTTAAAAGAAAAATCTGTTACCAAAGGTTTAAAAACTAGTTTAGTAAAATATAAAAATCAATTGTTTTATGGGCATATAAACGGAGTTTTTAAATACAATAATACCAACAAATTATTTGAAAAAGACAGTATTTATAGTAAGTTAATAGACGCTAATAATTTTACATCTGGAAAACTTATTTCAGATGAAGTAAATAATAAGCTTTGGGCGGTATCAAAAAATGGTCTTAATTATATAGAAACACAAAAACTAACCAATACACCAAAATTTAAAGTATTATCTATACCTAGTTATGTTAGAAGTGATGTTTCTGGATATGAAAATATAAGCTATTTAAAAGATGAAACTTACTTATATGGAAATTCTACAGGTTATATAGTTTTTAATTTAAATAAAGTAAATCCAAAGCCGTTTAAAATTTATTTAAACAAAGTAATAAATAGCGATTTTAAAAAGCCAAACGATTCCTTGTTAGTAGTAAATAAAACAGAAAAAGGATTATTTAAATATACTAATAATAATATAGAGTTTAATTTTAGCGTACCACAATACCAAAAATATGTAGTTCCAGAATATCAATATAAACTTGAAGGTATTTATAATAATTGGAGCCAATGGCAAAACAAACCAAATGAATTTTTTGAGAATTTACCCTTTGGTAACTATACATTTAAAGTACGTGCTAAAATAGGTAATACAATATCCGAAAATACAGAAACATATGCGTTTACTATTAAAAGACCCTGGTATATTTCCAACACCATGTTGGCTTGTTATGTTGCTGTTATTGTGTTGTTTTCTTGGTTTATGCACAAGCAATACCAACGAAGTTTTAAAAAGCAACAAAAAAAATTAATACTAAAAAAACAGCGTCAATTAGAACTTAAAGAATTAGAAAATAAAGAAGAACTAACCAGACTAAATAACGAAAAACTACGTTTAGATATTGAGAATAAAAACCGAGAATTAGGTATTTCTACAATGAGCCTAATTAAGAAAAATCAGTTTTTAAATAATCTTAAAAAAGAACTTCAAAACTTAAACGATATAAAATCGATAAAAAAAGTTATAAATATTATAGACAAAAATATTAATAACTCAGACGATTGGCATGTGTTCGAAGAAGCATTTAATAATGCTGATAAAGACTTTCTTAAAAAAGTAAAACAATTACATCCAGAACTTACATCAAACGACTTACGTTTGTGCACCTATTTACGTTTAAATTTATCTTCAAAAGAAATAGCACCGCTTTTAAATATTTCATCAAGAAGTGTTGAGGTAAAACGTTACAGACTTAGAAAAAAAATGAATTTAAAGCATGAAGCTAGCTTAACAGATTATATTTTACAAATATAAAAGCTATACAATGCTATTTTTTACCTATACAATACCACAACATTAAGTAAAATTACAATTTTTATTCTCTTAAGTAAACTGCCTAAATTCCTTTATTCACAAGTTATTTTTACGTTTTTATAAAAAATATATGTTTTATTTTATGATGTATGTTTTTTGTTTAGGTTAAAATTATGAATTCAATAATTTGTTTTCATAATTTTAACCTAAACTAAAACTAAATTTTATGAGACACACGCTAATTAAATGTTTAGCCTTATTCTTATGTGTACTATCCTATGCTCAAACTACCAATTTGAGTGGTATAGTTCAAGATGAAACTGGTTTACCCATTCCAGGTGCCAATATCATTATTAAAGGAACTAATAATGGAACTACCACAGATTTTGATGGTAATTTTACACTTAAGGCTGAAATTGGAGCAACTATTTCTATAAGTTACATAGGTTATGTAACTAAACAAATAGTTATTACAGAAAGTAAAAACCTAACCATTACATTAGAAGAAGATGTATCGCAACTTGATGAAGTTGTTGTTGTTGGTTATGGTACACAAAAAGTTACAAAAGTTTCTGGTGCAATTTCTACAGTTAAATCAGAATCTATAGATCAATTAAAACCGGTTCGTGTAGAAGAGGCTTTACAAGGTACCGCTTCTGGTGTTTCGGTTATTCAAGGAGGTTCTCCTGGAAGTTCACCAACAGTATTAGTTCGTGGTATCCCTTCGTTTTCTGGTACAGATCCTGTTGTTATTATAGATGGTGTTCCACAAACACTTGCCGATTTAAACTCTATTAACTCAACAGATATTTTATCACTTAACGTGTTAAAAGATGCTGCCTCTACAGCCATTTATGGTGTAAAAGGTGGTAATGGTGTTATTGTAGTAACCACAAAATCTGGACGAAATAGCGAAAAAGTTGAAATTAGTTTAAACACTTATACAGGCGTACAATCTGTATTTAAAAAATTAGGTGTATTAAATGCTACAGAATATGCTGCCATTATTAATGAAGGTAGTTTGGTCTCTGGTGGCGATTTAATTTTTAACGATATTTCTAGTTTAGGTGAAGGTACTAATTGGCAAGATGAAATTTTTAAAGATGCTTTAGTAACATCGCATACTATTTCTGCTAGAGGTGGTTCAGAAAAACTAGGGTATTTCTTATCATCAGGTTATTTAAGTCAAGGAGGTATTGTAGGCGGATCGGATAAATCTAATTTTAATCGATTTAATTTTACTGCAAATTTAAACCTACAATTAACCGATAAAATAAAGTTTATTTTAAACAGTAGTTATGCCAATATAAAAAGCCAAACTGTGGCTGAAAACTCGTTTAATTCTATATTAGGAAGTGCAATAAATTTCGATCCAACGGTTTCAGTCTATAATAATGATCCTAATGATTTTGCAACCTATGGCTATAGTAATTTATTGTTATCAGAAATATTTAATCCTGTACAACAATTAGATAATACCTACAACGAAAGTAATGGCGATAAACTTTACGGTAAGTTTGAAATACAATATGATGTATTAGATAATTTAAAACTTACGTCGCGTTTTGGTTACACAAAATGGGATGAGGTAGGCAAAAGTTTTAACCCGTTAATGTACTACGGTCCAAATAATGTATCAAGTCAATATACATCTGACGGAGAAGTTAAAGATGGTGAACACAACAGTGTAACAGAATACACAAATTCAACTTTTAGTTATACGTTTGAAGCCTTTGCATCTTATAATCTAAATATTAATGAAATTCATAATTTCGATGTTGTATTAGGTACAGCAAGAAGTAAATCTACAGGATATGGTTTTGGTGCAACACGACAAGATGTAAGAGATAATGCCTGGGAATGGGCAGATATTTCTGCTGCTACAGGAGTTAATACAGACGAGAATACAGATGCTTACACAGGTTATAGTTACCAAAATTTAGAACGTAGAAATATGTCTTTCTTTGGAAGATTAAACTACGATTATCAAGATAAATACTTAGCCTCATTCTCTGCACGTCGCGATGGTTCAATTGCTTTTGGAGACGATAATAAATGGGCTAATTTTTACGCAGGCTCTTTAGGTTGGGTAGTTTCAAACGAAGATTTTTTTAATTCAGAAATTATCGATTATTTAAAAATACGAGGAAGTTACGGTACTTCTGGTAACGAAAATGTAGATCCTCAATACGTAAGTATTACTATTGGTGGGCCAAGTTATAATGCAACAGCAAATAGTAATGGTTATACTTTTGGTAGTACTTTTGTCTCTGGAGCAACCGTAGATTCGTTTAGCAACCCAACTTTAGCATGGGAAGTACAAACTCAATACAACTTTGGGTTTGATGCTAAATTATTTAATAATACCGTTTCAATTAATGCTGATTATTTTAACAAATCTGTTGATGGTTTATTATTTACAGATGCAACACCGCTTTATGCCGGAACTTCTTTACCAGTAGATTCTAACATTGGTAGTACAGAAAGTAAAGGTTTCGATATTACTTTGGGCTACAATAACAATTTTTCAGATAACTTTAGCTTTAATACCAGTTTTACCTTTACAACATCAAAAAACCTTGTAACTTCTACAAATAGCGATGGAACAGCTTTTGTAACTGGTGGTTCTTATTTTAATGGGCAAAGTCAAGATGTAACGCGTTTCGAGCAAGGGTTTTCACCAGGATATTTTTATGGTTATGTAACCGATGGTTTATTTCAAAATCAAGCTGAAATAGATGTTCATGCTACTCAAACAGGAGCAAACCCAGGCGATATTCGTTTTGTTGATGTTAATGGCGATGGAACTATTACTGATTTAGATAGAACTAAAATTGGAGATCCATTTCCAGATTTTACATTAGGTTGGAATTTAGGAATGAACTATAAAAATTTCGACTTTACAGCATTTACATACGCCTCTGTAGGCAACGACATTTTTAGGGCTTACGAGCGTAACGCACAATACACGAATAAATTTAGAACCATTTTAAATCGATGGACAGGAGAAGGCTCTACAAACAATCCTAACACACCACGTTATACATTCGAAGATTCTAACAGTAATATTCGTGCTTCAGATAGATATGTTGAAGATGGCTCTTTTGTAAAAATTAAAAGTGTCATTTTAGGTTATACATTACCACAAGATTCTAATAACTTTTTTAGTAAAGTTCGCATTTATACACAGGCTAAAAACCTTTTCACATTCACAGAGTATTCTGGTTTAGACCCTGAAATATCAGGTGGAATTTTAGATACTGGAGTAGATCGTGGTGCTTACCCACAAGCAAGAACTTTTTTAATTGGCTTAGACCTTAAATTTTAACACCAAAAAAAATTATTAGCATGAAAAATATTAAATACATAGGATTAATTCTCATACTAACAAGCTTTGTTGGTTGTTCAGAAGTAATAGAATTCGATCCACATGATGAGTATGCTGTTACCGAAGCAGATTACTTGCAAACACAAGAAGATTATGAAACTATGGCGGTAAGTTGTTACACGCCAATGCAATGGCTAAATCAATTATATGTAATTGCCGATATAGCTTCAGACAATGCTGTAGCTGGAGGAGAAAATGCTTCAGATGTTATTTCATTACAACATTTAGATGATTTGTCTCAATTAGTACCAAACAATAGTACGTTAAGCGATTTATACCTTTCGGCTTACGAAGGCATTAACCGTACCAATTATTTGCTAAGCTATAAAGACCAAAATTTACAAGGAGAAACCATTACTTGGAGTTCAAAAGAAGCTATGTATGGCGAAGTTTACTTTTTACGAGCATACTACTATTTTGCTTTAGTAAAAATGTTTGGCAACACTGTTTTATTTACCGATAAGAAACTAGGAGTTTCAGATTTTGGAACCTTACAGCGTTCGCCAAAAGAAGAAGTTTATACACAAATTGAAACGGATTTGTTAGACGCTATAAGTGCATTACCAACAACTCAAGATCAAGAAGGTAGAATAACCAAATATGCTGCTCAAGCATTGTTGGGAAAAGTCTATATATATCAAGAAAAATTTGATGAGGCTATTCCTGTTTTAAACGAAGTTGTTAACGGTCCGTTTACTTTAGTTGACACTTTCGATGATATCTTTTTGTTAGAAGGAGAAAATGGCTTAGAATCAGTTTTAGAAGTACAATATTCTAACGGTCAACCTTACTACAACTGGGGAGGTCAAACTCGTGGACAAGGAAATTATGCAGTGCAACAATGTGGTATTAGAAGTTTAAGTGCAGAAAGTAGCGAAATGCCTTATAATTCTGGTTGGAGTACAAATTTACCAACCCAAGATTTAGCTTTAGCTTATGAAGATGGAGACCAAAGAAAAGATGCAACTTGTTTTGACATTGAAGCTTATATAGCAGCTAATCCAACTTGGGGCATTACTTATCAAGAAGCGCCATATAATAATACAGGTTTATACAACAAAAAATATTTACCTAGAGCAGGACAAACTAGCGGACAAGTAGAATTAAACTACGAAAATAACCACAGAATTATTCGTTATGCCGAAGTTTTACTTTTAGCTGCCGAAGCTAATTTAAGAGGTTCGGGTAGCGCTACAGATGCTCAAACTTATTTAGACATGGTTAGAGATAGAGCTTTTGGTGATACTAACCATCGAGTTACTGCAACTGTAGATGTCATCTGGAACGAAAGACGATTAGAACTTGCAATGGAAGGCGATCGTTTTTTCGATTTGGTTAGAACCGGTCAAGCAGCTGGTGTTATAGATAATTTCGTTACAGGAAAACACGAAGTATTTCCAATACCTCAAGACGAAATAGATATTTCTGGAATCGAACAAAATCCAGGTTATTAATTAAACAATATACTATGAAAACATTTAAATATATATTAAATATCGGTTTGCTTTTTGCTCTGATATTTGCATGTACTAACGAAGAGTTTGGTAGTACAGATTTTGCAAATTCTGCTAAAGCACCAGAAAATGTAGCTGCACAATTTACAGTTACTCAAGACAACACAGGTTTGGTAACCATAACACCAACAGCTATTGGTGCATCATGGTTTGATGTAGATTTTGGAGATAATTCAGGTACCGAATCTGTAAATAATGGAGAAAACACAACACACACTTATGCCGAAGGAACTTACACAGTTTCACTAACAGCATATAATACAACAGGGTTAAAAACAACTTCAACACATCAATTAGAGGTATCATTTAACGCACCAGAAAACTTAGAAGTTATAATTGAAAACGATGCAGCAACTTCAAAATTAGTAAATGTAACAGCTACAGCCGACTATGCTGTAAGTTATGATGTTTACTTCGGTGAAGTAGATGATGAAACTCCTATAACCGTAAACATTGGCGAATCTACTTCTTATCAATATCAAGATGCAGGAACTTATACTATTACAGTTGTTGCAATGGGTGCTGCTATTGAAACAACAACATATACAGAAGAGTTTGTAGTTACAGCTATTTTACAACCTTTAGCTAGTGCCCCAACACCTCCAAGTAGAAATACAGAAGATGTTATATCAATTTTTAGCGATGCTTACACAAATGTAGCTGATACAGATTATTTTCCAGATTGGGGACAAGCAGGACAAGGTAGTTCTTGGTCAAGCTTTGATTTAAATGGAGACAATATGCTTCAATACATTAATTTAAGTTATCAAGGTATTCAGTTTGGTTCTTCACAAAATGTTTCAAACATGGAATATTTACATTTAGATGTATGGACTACAGATGTAAACCAATTAGAAACATCATTAATAAATATTCCTGCCGATGGTTCTGGTTCTACTGAAGCACCTATTATAAGCGATTTAGTAGCAAACGAATGGGTGAGTATAGATATTCCAATTTCAGATTATACAGATCAAGGTTTAACAGTAAGTGAAATTTTACAACTAAAGTTTGTGGGTATAGATTGGGCAGCAGGTACAGTGTTCATAGATAATATATACTTTTATAAATCACCATCAATAGCATCAACAGGAATTATTGGTACATGGAGACTAGCAAGTGAAGCAGGAGCTTTAGGTGTTGGTCCTAGTTCTGGTGATATTTCATGGTGGAATTGTGATGATGCTTGTGTAACTAGTAGAGCATGCTATTACGATGATGAATATATTTTTAATGCAGATGGTTCTTTTCAAAATATATTAGGTTCAGAAACTTGGGTTGAAGCTTGGCAAGGTGGAAGTGATGCTTGCGGAACACCTGTTTACCCTCACGATGGCTCTAATGCTGCCACTTATACTTACGATTCAGCAAGCGGAACAGTAACTTTAAACGGACTAGGTGCTTTTTTAGGGTTACCAAAAGCATATAATTCTGGAGAAATTTCAAACCCTGCCGATGCACCTTCAACAGTAACTTACAATGTTACTTTAGCTAATAATGATACTGAAATGTATGTAGAAATTGAATCAGGATCTGGTGTTTTTTGGCAATATAAATTTGTAAAAGATAGCGCTACAGTTTCGCCTTTAGCTGGAACATGGCAAATAGCAAATGAAGCAGGAGCTTTAGGTGTAGGACCTGCAGTTGGAGATATAACATGGTGGAATTGTGATGATGCTTGTGTAACAAGCAGATCATGTTATTATGATGATACCTATGTGTTTGGTACAGATGGATCTTTCCAAAATGTATTAGGTTCAGAAACTTGGGTTGAAGCTTGGCAAGGCGGAAGTGATGCTTGCGGAACGCCTGTTTATCCTCATGATGGTACAAATGCAGCAACTTACACATATGATTCAGTAAATGGTACACTTACTCTAGATGGATTAGGAGCTTATATTGGTTTAGCTAAAGCTTATAATTCAGGAGAAATAGCTAACCCTGCAGATACACCATCTTCAGTTATTTATAATATTTCTTTCATAGATTCTAGTACAATAAACGTATATATCGAGTCTGGTTCAGGAGTATTTTGGCAATATAAGCTTGTAAAAATTTAAAAATATAGAGTATGAAAAATTTAAAATATATAATAGGAATTTTGCTTCTAGCATTAATTTCTTTTAGCTGTGAGGAAGAAAATTACGAATTGGGCGACATTGTTGCTCCATCAAATATTGAAGTCAGTTATACCATACAAGGTCAAGATACTAGCGATCCAGAATTAGAATATGGCGATGGCACAGGTTATGTAGATTTTGTTGTTACTGCAGATAATGCTATAAGTTATAAAATTAATTATGGAGATGGTACGTCGGAGGTTGTTCCAACAGGAGAAGTTACCAAGCGCTATAGTTTACCAGATGCTAATACATATACCGTAATTGTTACCGCTATAGGTGTTACAGGTACATCCTCTACAATGAGCTTAGATATTACTGTATATAGTTCATTCTCAGATGTTGAGGTTGTGGAGTTTTTAGCAGGAGATAATGCAGGCGATTCAAAAACGTGGTATTGGGCAGCTAATCAAGCTGCTCATATTGGCCTAGGTCCAGTTGAAGATGATTATGGAAATGGTGAATTTGCTTGGCCTGCTTGGTGGAATGCTATTGGTCCTTGGGATGAAGAAAAATATTGTATGTATACAAATGAGTTTGTATTTACTAGGCTTGATGAAGATGGAACTATGACTTTTGAACAATCTGTAGGTCCTGCATTTGTACCCGGTACTTACGCAGCTAAAATAGGAATTGATGGCGATGTTTGTCATGATGAAACTGTTGTTACATCCATGTTTGGAGTTAAAAATGTGAGTTTTGCACCTTCTTCGTCTAAAGCTGCTCTTGAAGGTTCTTATAATGACGAACCTTATCGAGGAACAGAATTTACAATTGCCGATGATGGATTCATGGGATGGTATGTAGGAGCTAGTTCTTATGATATTATTTCAGTTACAGATGAAGAATTAATTGTAAGAATTATTGAAAATGGCAACGATTATACTTGGTATCAGGTATTTACATCTACAAAACCCGTTGAAGGTGTTATTGATGCCGATTATGAGTTTGAAACTTTGGTATGGTCTGACGAATTTGATACCGATGGGGCTCCTAATCCTGATAACTGGACTTACGATCTAGGTGATGGTGGTTGGGGTAATGGCGAATCCCAAACGTATACTTCAGATGCAGATAATGTAATTGTAGATGGTGGATACCTTAAAATTACAGCCAAATCAGATGGAAATGGTGGTTATACTTCTGCCAGATTAAAATCTCAAGGGTTACAGTCGTTTGGGTATGCTCGTGTAGAGGTAAGTGCAAAATTACCTAGTGCTCAAGGTACTTGGCCAGCTATTTGGATGTTAGGCGATAGTTTTTCTACAGTAGGTTGGCCACATTGTGGAGAAATGGACATTATGGAGCAAACAGGAGCCGATAAAGATCGTGTTTTAGGTACTGTGCATTGGTTTGATGATGGAACAAATGCTAATGCGAGTTATGGAGAATCAACTGATATAACTAATGCATCTTCAGAATTTCATTTGTATACCATTGAGTATACGGAAAGTGCAATTAAAATTTATCTCGATGATGTACAGTATTACGAGCTTACCAATAACTCAAGTTTACCTTTTAACGATCCATTTTTCATCATATTAAATATAGCAATGGGAGGTACTTTAGGAGGAACTATTGATTCTGGTTTTACTGAAGATACTATGGAAATTGATTATGTAAGAGTTTACCAATAAGATATGAAGCAGTTAAAAATATACGCTCTAGTTGTTTTATTTACAACTTTAAGTTGTGGTAAAAATAATGATGATAAAAAGGTTGAAAATAGTTCGGTTTCTTCAAGTTTAGATAGTAAAGTTGACTCGTTACTTTCTAAAATGACTTTAGAGGAAAAAATTGGGCAAATGAACCAGTACAATGGGTTTTGGGATGTTACTGGACCAACACCAGAGAATGGAGACGCGGCTAAAAAATACGAGCATTTACGCAAAGGTTATGTAGGTTCTATGCTTAATGTAACAGGAGTTGAAAATGTTCGTGCTGTACAAAAAATAGCCGTAGAAGAAACCCGATTAGGCATTCCGCTTATCATTGGTTTCGATGTTATTCATGGGTTTAAAACTTTAAGTCCAATTCCGTTGGCAGAATCTGCTAGTTGGGATTTGGAGGCCATCAAAAAATCGGCTGAAGTTGCAGCACTTGAAGCTTCTGCGGCAGGTATAAACTGGACTTTTGCTCCAATGGTCGATATTTCTCGCGATGCGCGTTGGGGTCGTGTTATGGAAGGCGCTGGTGAAGATCCGTTTTTAGGTTCTAAAATTGGAGTAGCCAGAATTGAAGGGTTTCAAGGTGTAGATTTAGGTTTAGAGCATACCATAGCCGCCTGTGCAAAACATTGGGCAGGTTATGGTTTTGCCGAGGCTGGTAGAGATTACAATACAGTTGATGTTGGTACATCTACTTTAAACAATATAATTTTTCCACCATTTGAAGCTGCTGTAAATGCGAATGTAAGAACCTTTATGAATTCTTTTAACGAGCTTAATGGCATTCCGGCAACAGGAAATAGTTATTTACAACGTGATATTTTAAAAGGAAAATGGAATTTTGATGGTTTTGTTATTTCCGATTGGGGCTCTATGATAGAAATGGTAAATCATGGTTTTGCAAAAGATAAAAAACAGGCTGCTGAATTATCTGCTATTGCAGGATCAGATATGGATATGGAATCGTATGCTTATGTTTCAGAATTAGCAAATTTGGTTAACGAGGGTAAAGTTTCAGAAGATTTAATAAATGATGCGGTTAAACGCATTTTACGTGTAAAATTCGAGTTAGGTTTATTTGACGATCCTTATAAATACTGCAATTTAGAGCGTGAAAAAGAAGTAACTGGAAGCCAAAAAATACACGATGCTGTTCTAGATATCGCTAAAAAATCTGTAGTGCTTTTAAAAAATGAAAATAATATACTTCCATTAAAAAAAGAAGGTCAAAATATAGCTATAATAGGGGCTTTAGCTAACGATAAAACAAGTCCGTTAGGAAGCTGGAGAATAGGAGCAGAGGATGGTACAGCGGTATCTTTTTTAGAAGGCATGAAACACTATCCAAATAATAAAATTAGTTACGCAAAAGGTGCTAATATAATTACAGGAGACGCTTCTTTTCCTTTTGAATTAAACATTAATACAACCGATAAAAGTGAGTTTGGTAAAGCAGTTTCAACGGCTAAAAATGCAGATGTGGTTGTTATGGTTTTGGGAGAACACGCTTTTCAAAGTGGTGAGGCTCGAAGCAGATCAGAATTAGGTTTACCAGGTGTTCAACAAGAATTGTTAGAAGCTGTTTATGCAGTAAATAAAAACATCGTTTTGGTGTTAAACAATGGTCGTCCGCTAACTATTCCGTGGGCAGATGCTCACATTCCAGCTATTGTTGAAGCATGGCATTTAGGAACGCAAAGTGGAAATGCTGTTGCTCAAGTTTTGTATGGCGATTATAACCCAAGCGGTAAATTACCAATGACGTTTCCAAGAAGCGTAGGGCAAGTGCCTATATATTACAACTATAAAAATACTGGAAGGCCAACAGCAAACGAACCAAATAGTGTGTTTTGGTCGCATTACACCGACGTGAGTAATACACCGCTGTATCCGTTTGGTCATGGTTTAAGTTATACAACGTTTCAATATGCTAACTTAAATGTAACTGTTAAAAGTGGAAATGAAGTTGAGGTATCTTTCAATTTAAAAAACACAGGAAGTATAAAAGGTAAGGAAGTAGCTCAGGTTTACA
The DNA here is from genome assembly GCF_020523925.1 of Neotamlana laminarinivorans. Taxonomy (GTDB): domain Bacteria; phylum Bacteroidota; class Bacteroidia; order Flavobacteriales; family Flavobacteriaceae; genus Neotamlana; species Neotamlana laminarinivorans. The sequence continues at coordinate 387,460 of NZ_JAJAPW010000002.1, forward strand.
TTCGCGATTTATTTGCAAGTGTAACTCGTCCTGTAAAAGAATTAAAAGGTTTTGAGTTAGTTGAACTAGAGCCTGGTGAAACGAAGCAAATTACTGTAACATTAACCGAAAAAGAACTAGGTTTTTATAATAATTCTGGTGATTATGTTGTAGAACCTGGAGATTTTACAGTGTTTGTTGGTGGTAGTTCTAACACGGCTTTAGAAAGCAATTTTACATTATAAAAGATGAAACCAAGTTTAGTTATTGTTCTTTTCCTAAGTATTTTTTCTTGTAAAGGTCAGGATACAGAATTACTATGGGAAGAAAATTTTGATGGAAACACTTTAAATGAATCCGTTTGGAATTTCGAGCTAGGTTATGGGTGTCCAAACTTATGTGGTTGGGGAAACAACGAGCTTCAAGAGTATACAAAAACCAATCATAAGGTCGCAAATGGTTTACTTACTATTACTGCAAAACATGAAGATTCGGTGTATTCTTCAACAAGAATAACAACCAAAAATAAATTTCAATTTAAATATGGAAAAATTGAAGCTAGAGCTAAATTACCTGTTGGTAAAGGCTTGTGGCCAGCTTTTTGGATGTTAGGTAGTAATATTGATAAGGTAGGCTGGCCAAAATGTGGTGAAATAGACATTTTGGAATATGTGGGTAAGGAACCGCATAAAATTTTTAATTCGTTGCACACGCAAAATAGCCATGGTAATACCATCAATACAAAAAAGACAAAAATTGATAAAATAGAGGAAGGTTTCCACATTTACACAGCCAATTGGACCGAAACTAAAATTGAGTTTTTTGTAGACAATGAGTTGTTATACACCTTTGCAACAGATGAATTAGAGAATGATAATATTTGGCCTTTTAATCAATCGTTTTACGTTATTCTAAACTTGGCAATTGGCGGTAATTTTGGTGGTCCAGAGGTTGATGATTCTATTTTTCCGCAAGAATTTGTAATAGATTATATTAAAGTTTACAAGCATAAAAATTAAATAGTATCTGATTAATAGCACTTAAAACGTTTAGTTTTTAGTTTGTTTGTAGTTTGTAAAACGAGGGTTAATTACCCTCGTTTTTATTTTTGTACAAAATCGTGTATCTTAAATAGTTTTATAGTTTAAAAAATTGCTTTATTTTGTATTTAAACCACCACAGCATTTATGTTTGATGATATTTTAGCGGCAATTCCTTTTGGTATTATTTTATCCTTTACAATAGGGCCTGTATTTTTTGTTTTACTTGAAACTAGTGCAACTAAAGGCATAAAAAGTGCATTAATATTTGATTCTGGAGTTATTCTTGCCGATATACTTTTTATTATAGTTGCTTTTTTTAGTACCAATAAACTTTTAGATAAAATTAAAGACGATCCTAATTTTTTAATTTTTGGAGGTGTTTTACTTACAGCTTATGGTGTTATTACATTTATAAAAACTTCAAAATCGTTTAGGGAAATTGTTAGAGAATATCATAAAGTAGAGATTAAAAAGGGCTACGGAAAGCTATTTTTAAAAGGTTTCCTACTCAATTTTATAAATATTGGGGTGTTATTAGGTTGGGTTGCTTTTATTGTATTAGCAAACAGCTTAACAAGCTCTAAAAATGGAGTAATTGTTTTTTTATCAACTATTTTAATAGTGTATTTATTGGTAGATATTATTAAAATAATTATTGCAAAAAAATTGAAGAATAAGTTAACGCCGCGCGCTATTTTTAAAACCAAAAAAATTATTGCTTTAGTTATTTTAGGTTTTGGTATTTTATTATTGGTTCAAGGGTTTTTTCCTAAGGAAAAGGAATTAATAAAAGAAAAGTTTGAACAAATTAACCCTATTAGCTGATAGCGTAAAGTTGGTTTTACAAAGAGAAAACCCTTTCGAATTTTCTCTTGTAAACCAGTATTTTAGTAATTATTTTTTGTCTCCGAAATAAGACACACCATCACCAGTTAAGAAATCTTCTCTAACTGGGCTAAAAGTATCAATTAAAATTCCAGCTTCTAAACAAACAGCGCTGTGTAATAAGTTTGGCTCGATGTAAACACCATCACCAGCTTCAACAATTTGTTTTACGCCATCAATTTCAAACTCAAATTTTCCGGCAGCACAATATGTAGCTTGTGTATGAAAATGTTTATGAGGAGAACCTAAAGCTCCTTTTTCAAATTTTACTTGTACCATCATTATTTGGTTATCGTAACCTAAGAATTTTCTAGATACACCTCCACCAAGGTCTTCCCAATCCATATCTTTAGTAATGATGTACTTGTCGCTAAATCTTTGCATGTTATTATATTTTTAGTTATTCCTTGTGCAAGATAATTTATTTCTACGGAAGTTAAAATGACAAAAGTTAGATTTTTAAATTCTACAGTGTTTAAAAAGTTTTTATACAAAAAAAGCCTCCAGAAATACTGAAAGCTTTTTGTTTTGAGGCGTCTAGCGGATTCGAACCGCTGTACAAGGTTTTGCAGACCTCTACCTAGCCACTCGGTCAAGACGCCGTAATTGGAGTGCAAATGTAAAAAAAAATAAGACTAATTTATACGTAAGTTTTATTTTTTCCTTTTATCTGTCATTTTTATGGTCACTTTAGCCACATCGCCACCAATTGGTGGATTAATTTTGCTTACCCAAACAGTTGCTTTTTTAACTAATTTGTCTTCGTTAAAAATACGATCTAAAATGCGTCTTGCCACCGTTTCAAGTAAATGTGAAGGTTTTGCCATTTCTTCTTTTATAATACGGTTTAAAAAAACATAATCTACCGTATCGCTTAATTGGTCGGTTTTTGCCGAAGGTTGTAAATTAGCTTCAACCTCTAAATCTACGCGGTAATCGCTGCCAATTTTAGTTTCTTCTTTTAAACACCCATGATAGGCAAACACACGAATGTTTTCAACTTTTATAATTCCCATATTGCAAAAATAATACTTTTTCATTCCTGCGAAGGCAGGAATCTCTAGTTTGTAAAAAAGTCGAAAATATTACCTAGTGCACTGGTTTTCGATTTATAAAACTCCGTATACGTGCATTTTTTACAAGTAACCGATGAGAATTTTTTGTTTTGTACATCAAAAATTTTAGCAAATGCCCCACCAGTAGTACGCATTTCGTCAATTTCATAAGAGGTATTTCCACATTTAGGACAACTATAATTCATTTTAAAAAAGTTTTAATTAATATTTACATAGTATTAGTATAATCTTTCTCTGTTTTGTTACGAATTTCATTAATTTTACGCTTTATATTAAGTACAGTTTATATATGTCTGAAGAAACAAAATCGCTCAACTTTATAGAGCATATTATTGAAGAAGATTTAGCAAACGGATTAGCTAAAGATAAACTACGTTTTCGTTTTCCGCCAGAGCCAAATGGCTATTTACACATTGGGCACACTAAAGCTATTGGTATTAGTTTTGGTTTAGGATTAAAGTATAATGCCCCTGTAAATTTAAGGTTCGACGATACAAACCCAGCAAAAGAAGAACAGGAATATGTTGATGCTATTAAAAAAGATGTAGCTTGGTTGGGTTACCAATGGGAAAACGAATTATACTCTTCAGATTATTTCCAGCAGTTGTACGATTGGGCAGTTCTATTAATAAAAGATGGTAAAGCTTATGTTGATTCGCAATCTAGTGAAGCTATGGCAGAACAAAAAGGCACACCTACCCAACCAGGAGTAGATGGTCCTTACAGAAATAGAACTGTTGAAGAAAATTTAGACCTTTTTACACGCATGAAAAATGGCGAGTTTGAAGAAGGCGAACATATTTTACGTGCTAAAATTAACATGCAACATACCAATATGTTAATGCGCGACCCTATTATGTATCGTGTAATTAAAAAAGATCATCATAGAACAGGAAGCGATTGGTGTATTTACCCAATGTACGATTGGACGCATGGCGAAAGTGATTATATCGAGCAAATTTCGCACAGTTTATGTTCGCTAGAATTTAAACCACACCGAGAACTTTACGATTGGTTTAAAGACCAAGTTTATCCATACTCGAAAGCAGAATACCCCATGTTGCCTAAGCAACGCGAATTTGCACGTTTAAACTTAAGTTACACCATAATGAGTAAACGTAAGTTGCTTAAGTTGGTAGAAGATAAAGTGGTTTCTGGTTGGGACGACCCACGAATGCCAACCATTTCTGGGTTGCGTCGTCGTGGTTATACACCATCATCGTTACGAAAATTTGTAGATACGGTTGGTGTAGCTAAACGCGAAAATGTAATTGATGTAGCACTTTTAGAGTTTTGTATTCGTGAAGATTTAAACAAAATTGCACCACGAGTTATGTCGGTTTTAAATCCGTTAAAAGTAGTTATTACGAATTATCCCGATGGAAAAGAAGAATGGTTAGATGCTGAAAATAATCCGGAAGACGAAAGTGCAGGTTCTAGAAAAGTACCTTTTTCAAAAGAAATTTATATAGAGCAAACCGATTTTAAAGAAGAAGCAAGTAGTAAATATTTCAGATTAAAATTAGGTGGCGAAGTTAGATTGAAGAATGCCTATATTATAAAAGCAGAAAACGTTGTAAAAGATGCAAACGGTAACATTACCGAAGTGCATTGTACTTATGATACCGATACTTCTAAAAAAGTAAAAGGAACGTTGCATTGGGTATCTATAAAACACGCAATAAAAGCAGAAGTTAGAGAATACGATCGTTTGTTTATGGATGAAGCTCCAGATAGCCACGACGGAAAAGATTTTATGGAGTTTTTAAATCCGAATTCTTTAAAAGTAATTGAAGCATTTGTAGAGCCAAGTTTAGCCGATGCCAAAGTAGGCGAGCAGTTTCAGTTTCAACGTTTAGGTTATTTTAATGTAGACGACGATTCTAAACCAAACGCTTTAGTTTTTAATAAAACTGTTGGTTTGCGCGATAGTTGGGCAAAACAAACACCAAAACAAAACACCGAGCAAAAACCACAACAAAATAAGCCACAACAGCAACGTAAGGCGATAAATGTGGTACAACAATTGGGTAAAAAATACACCAATTATCCGCCAGAAAAACAAGAAAAAGTTAAAGCTGAAATTTTAGAATTAGCAAAAGACGTTAGCTACGACGAGTTAGAACCGCTATTTAACACCGCAGTTAAAAAAGTAGGAACGCGTATTGCAGCGATGTTAGTTTTGCAAGTAAAATTAAATGAAGGCCAAGAAAAAAACGAAGCAATTAATAGTTTTATTGAAAAAGCTTTAGATGATAAAAATGAATTATTGGTTGCCGAAGCTCAAGTACTTTCTTAAATAAAGACATGTAATTATTTCATATAAATAAAGACTGAGAATTGTATTTTCAGTCTTTTTTATTTCAAGCTATGCAATTTAAAATTTATACATCGGTGAACGAGCTTCCAGAAAACTGGGATGGTTTTGTTAGTCACGATGTATTTTTACAAACTCCATATTTTAAAGCTATAAAGCAATCATCACCAGACAATATTAGCTGGTTTTTTGTTGGCGTTTTTAAAAATGAAAACTTAGTTGGTGTTGCTGTTATTCAGCGTGTAGCTTTGTATTTAAAAGATATTTTTAGAGACGAAAGAGAAAAATGTATCAGAACATTTTTGCAAGACACTGTAGCAAAAATTCTAAAAGGAAATATTTTAGTTGTTGGTAATTTAATGCACACAGGGCAACATGCATTTTATTTTAATGAAGCTTTAATATCGTATCCTGAATTTTTGCAAGGTATTTTTAAAGCCATTGATGAAATAAAAACACTAGTTAAACGTACCCAAAACAAGAAAATTAGAGTTATAATGCTCAAAGATTTTTTTGAAACCAATGCTATTCACAAAGAAACAGTTCTGTTTAATCAGCAAAAACTATATCAAGTAAAAGTGCAGCCCAATATGTTGCTTCCGGTGACTGCAAATTGGCTTAAATTTGATGATTATACAGCCAGTTTAACAAAGAAGTACCGTGACCGATATAAACGCGCTAAAAAGAAACTAAACGACATTCAAGTAAAGGACTTATCGCTTGTAGAAATTGAAAAGCTCCAAAACATAATGCATGAATTTTACTTAAATGTTTCAAACAATGCAAAGTTTAATACCTTTATTTTACCCAAAAATCATTTTTATAGTTTAAAAGAAAATCTTCAAGACAATTTTAAAGTATTCGGTTATTTTTTAAATGAAGAGTTAGTTGGTTTTTACACCTTAATTTTAAATGAGGATAATTTAGAAACCTATTTTTTAGGCTATCACCAAACGCATCAATACAAAAACCAATTGTATTTAAATATGCTTTACGATATGCTAAAGTTTGGTATTGAAAATAAGTTTAAAACTATAGTTTACGCGCGAACAGCTATGGCTATTAAAAGTTCGGTTGGGGCAGAAGCAAAAAATATGTTCGTTTATATGAAGCATACAAATGTTTTAATTAACGGATTGTTAAAGCAAATTTTCAAACTTATGAATCCTAAGCAAGATTGGGAAGAACGACATCCGTTTAAAACATAATTTTTTAGTTTTTAACGTCAATTCGAGTGATTTCGAGGGACGAGAAATTGTATCGAGAATAACTTAAAAACGATAATAGATTTTAATCAAGAATCAAAAAATCACGATATTTACAATTACAACCAACAACTAAACCATGAGCTTGCGATCTTTAATATTAATTATTATAAACAGTCTTGTGTTTTTAGTTATTGTGTTGCTTTCGGTAACGTTTTACAATCAGTTTTCTAAGGTTTTAGATGATAGAATTCTGCTTCAACTTAACTCGATTAAAACCTTAAAACAAATTCAAATTGAGCGATTAATTACTTCAGAATGGGAAGCATTTCGATATAATCCGCAAATGGCATCCTTCAGCGACAGCTTAAAAATTTTAAATTCTGAACAGTTATTTTCATCATCTGGAGTTTACGATTTAACCGAGTTTCATCTTAATAAAAAAACATCAATTGCTTTGGTTTTACGCGATAGTAATCAAACTAAAATTAAAGTAATCGATTATAACAAGATTAAAAATATTCTTTTAGAGCGTACTGGAATGGGCGAATCTGGAGAATCGTATTTGGTTGGTCAAGATTTTTATTTGCGTTCGCAATCGCGTTTTTTAACTCAAAAAACACCTGCCACTATTTTAGCAAAAACAGTTGGAGTTACTCAAGCATTTTTGGGACAATCGGGTAGGGGAATTTATCCAGATTATCGCGGTATTAAAGTTTATGGCGTTTACGATGTAATAAAAATTAAAAATTTAAAACTCGCTATAGTTTCAGAGATTGACGAAAATGAGGTTAATGCGCCTTTAAAAGATTTACGTTTACGCCTATTTGGTTTAATTGTTTTAATAACGGTTTTGGCCATTATTCTGTCGTTGTTTTTAACTAGGATTATTACCAATCCGGTCGAGAATATGAAAAAGAGTTTAAAAATTATGGCAAATGGCGATTATTCCGAGAGTCATCAATTTAATAAAAACTTTACCGAAATTGCTGAAATGTTTAACGCGCTTGGGCAGTTAAAAAAATCGTTGCAAGGTGCTGTTAGTTTTTCAGAAAATATTGGAAAAATGAATTTAAATGCGCAATACACACCAAAAAGCACGAACGATGTTTTAGGTAAAAGCCTGGTAAAAATGCGTGATAAATTGGTTGAATTTCGAAATAATGAAAACAAAAACAGATTAAACACCAAACGTCAATTGGTTGATGGTTTAGAAAAAGAACGTCGCCGTTTAGCAAGAGAGTTACACGATGGTTTAGGCCCGTTGCTAACGTCTTTAAAATTCTATATCGATAATAAAATAAAGAATGATGCACAGCGTCTTGAAATGAAAACGATTTTAGATGAAACTATTACAGAAATCCGTGTTATGTCTAATGCGCTTATGCCTTCTAGTATTGACGATTTTGGAGTATCAACAGCTATTTTAAACTTTATTGAAAGCATAAAAAACTCCACTAAAACTCAAATAATTTTTGAAGATTTAACCAAACAAAATGATAGTAAAATAACTAAAAACCAGCAAATTAATATTTTTAGAATCACTCAAGAACTTATTAATAATACCATAAAACACGCTCAAGCAAGTCATATTAGAATTACCTTATCGGAATTTGACGATTTTATATCGCTATTTTATTTTGATGACGGTATAGGTTTTAATTTAAACCATGTAACGTTAGGTTCTGGCATAACAAACATTAAAGAACGTGTAGATATTTGTAACGGCCATGTAAACATAAATTCTAAAGCTGGAAATACCACTTTTGAAATTGAATTACCCATTGATTATGAAACCAATTAAACTAATTATAGCAGACGACCACGAACTTTTTAGAAACGGCTTAAACGAGCTTTTAAAAAAGTACGACGATGTACATGTGGTTGCTCTTGTTGAAGATGGAAACCAGTTGTTTCAAGAATTAGAAAAACATAAAGATATTGCTATTGTTTTACTAGATATAACCATGCCAAATATGGATGGATTTCAGGTTTTAAATAAGTTGAAAAACAGTGATAACAACATAAAACCAGTTGTTATTTCTATGCACGACGAAGGTAATTATATTGCAAGTTGTGCCAAAAACGGAGCATATAGTTATTTGTTAAAAAATACCGACCAAGATGAGCTTATAAAAACTATTAGAATTGTAAATGACGGAAAAAAGTATTTCCAACCGCAAATTGCAGAGAAAATGATTAATTATATGTCAGAACAATCGGTAAGTGAAAATATATTATCAAACAAAGAAAAGGAGGTTTTAGGTTTAATTTCAAAAGGATTAACAACCAAAGAAATAGCAAAACAGTTGTTTGTTAGTAGCCGAACTATTGAAACCCATCGGGCTAATATTATTAAAAAACTGGAGGTAAAAAACACAGCAGAACTTATTAAAAAGGCTACAGAAATTAATTTGATATAACTGTTGATTATATTTTTAAAAGAAAATGTAGTTAAACTTCTAGTGATTTCTTACGAATTGAATAATATTTATAAGTCACCTTGAGCGTAGTAGAAAGGTTTTTGAGTATTGTTTTAATAGATTTTAAAATCCATAAAAAGCTAATTAATTTAGTTTCGACTGCGCTAAACCTGACATCACGTTCCACTATGATATTTCAAAAATCAGTATAAATACGGATGCTATTTCGGTAGTTTCATAGACCTGTAAATAGGCTAATCTGTTATTAATTTTATAAAAGAATTTAAAACAGAATTAGTTATGAAAAAAATAGCATTTACCGCATTAGCAATTATAATTTCGTTTGGAGCTTACGCACAAAAACGAAACGAATTTAAAGGACCTGCCTACAAAAATTACAAACCTTGGCAACACGATGTTGTGCCCACAGTTGTTTATACCATTATTGAAAAAGAAAGTTTAACTGGGCCAGAATATAAAAACCAAAAGGTTTGGGAAAATAAGAATATAGAAGATTATAAAGTAATTTCTATTGGTACAAAACGGTCTAAATTAAAAGGGCCTGCTTATAAAAATTACAAACCTTGGTTGCATAAAAATGAAGAGGACCAAGATTCTTAAAACTTTAGCAACTCTTTAAGACAAAGTGTGTTATATTTTTTATAAGTTATATAAAAACAAAAAATATAATTTATGAAAACTGCAAATAGTAACATACTTACAGAAATAGCTACTTTAACAAGAACTATTGAAGACGATTATCCAGAACTTCAAAAGTATTTAGATGAGAGTAGAAGCACTTTACCAAAAGGAAACTTTAATAAAGGAGAACTTGATACGGAAGAATTAGAAAATTACCGAAATAGTTTAAAGAATTTAATTAGCAAATACAACAATTAAAATTTAGAGTTAAAAGAAGCCTTATTAAGCTGGTACATTTACCAGTTTAATTAAGGCTCTTTTTTTTAAGGAATGTAAATCGTTTTCGACTAAGTTTAAAACAATTTACAAAATGAGAAAATTAGCTTTCCTTCTTTTAATACTGCCTTTTTTATCGTTTTCGCAAAGTATGACAAATGCAACATTGCATGAATTATATACTTCGGTAAGCGATTCTATCAATGGAAAACCTGGACGTTGGGAATTTTTCGTAAACCAAATACCAATGCTTTCTGTTACAGATGAAAACCATAATAGAATGCGTATAATTTCTCCAATAACAGATGCAAATAATTTAAACGACGAACTTATAAAAGCTGCTTTAGTTGCTAATTTTCACACTGCTTTAGATGTTAAATATGCGGTGTCAGATGGTATATTGTGGTCTGTTTTTATTCATCCTTTAAAAGAATTAACAAAAGAACAAGTTGAAGATGCAGTAAGGCAAGTTTATAGCGCAAATGTAAATTTTGGAACTACTTTTAATAGTACATCTTTAACATTTCCTGGAAGTATAAGTAATAAGGAAAGTAGGGAAGTGGTACCAGAAAAAACAACTATTAAATTTAAAAAATCATAGTTGCAATAAAATAACAAAGGCTGTTTGAAATGTTTCAAACAACCTTGTTTTAAATTTATAAGACTTATATTAAAATTTAGTCTTCGTTTTCACTGTTATTTTTCTTTTTGGCATTTTTCATAGCTTCACCAATTTGGTTACTAGCTGTAAAACTAGCGACCATTTCGTTAAGCATGTTACTACCTGTTTGAGGTGAATTAGGTAATAAAATAAGATTACTATTAGTTTCTTCACCTAGCGATTGTAAGGTGTCGTAATGTTGCGTAACAACAATTAAAGCAGAAGCTTCTTGGCTATTTATACCCACACGGTTTAAAACTTCAACCGACTCTTCTAAACCACGAGCAATCTCACGGCGTTGGTCTGCAATACCTTGTCCTTGTAAACGCTTGCTTTCAGCTTCAGCTTTAGCTTTTTCAACAATTAAAATACGTTGAGCATCACCTTCATATTGAGCAGCCGTTTTTTCACGTTCTGAAGCGTTAATTCGGTTCATTGCAGCTTTTACTTGTGCATCTGGGTCAATATCTGTAACAAGGGTTTTAATAATATCGAAACCGTATTCTAACATGGCATCGTTTAATTCTGCTTTAACAGCTAAAGCAATATCATCCTTTTTAACAAAAACGTCATCAAGTTTCATTTTAGGTACTTCAGCACGAACGACATCAAACACATAACTTGTAATTTGCTCGTGCGGATAATCAAGTTTATAAAACGCATCGTATACTTTTTGACTAAGCACGCGATATTGTACAGATACTTTTAAGCGAACAAATACATCATCTAAAGTTTTAGTTTCAACAATAACATCTAATTGCTGAATTTTTAAACTTAGTTTACCTGCTATTTTATCGACTAAAGGAATTTTAAATTTTAGTCCCGATTGGCGAATACTATGAAACTTACCAAAACGTTCAATAATAGCAGCGGTTTGTTGTTTTACAGTAAAAATAGAGGAGATTAAAATTACGATTCCAATAAAAAGAATGGGAATAAATACGAAGTTCATAATAATTAAGGTTTAAACATGGTTAAAAAATTAAGGTACAAAATAAATGTTATATTTGGGATGATTTTCTCTCAATCCATGAAACATAACCAATTTTTAATATTAGTAGCTATTTGTATATGTTTTGTTACAAAAAGTTTTTCTCAAAAGGGTAATTATCGTATTCAAAACGGTTTGTTATTAGAAGGCGGAATAACAAAACTTGATATTTTAACAGATAACTTTATTACAAAAGAAGGTGATGGTTTTTATGGTGGAACAGCAGCAACAGTTAATATTCCTTTAAAATGGTACGATATAAGTTTTGGTATGAAAATAGCCGAAAATAATATAAGTATATCAGGCAGACCTACACAATCTAGTGCAATTAACGAATTTATAGATTATAAGCTATTTACAGTACAACTACCTTTAATTATTCATACTAAAATAATTGAACATTATATTACAGTTGATGCAGGCCCAATGTTTCAATATAATAGTAAGTTAGAGATTAATGATAAATCTTATGAAGATTTTTACATTAACAATTATAGTAACATAACTGCAGCCGATATTTACAATATTTCTCAAATTAATTTAAACGGCTTAATTGGTATTACGTTAGGTATAAAAAACTTTAAGTTAAGAGCCCAATATGTGTATGGGTTTACAAATATTTTTAACAAATTAGAAAAACAAAATTTAGAAACTTCTGGAGGCGATTCCCGTTTTAAAGGAAACCAAAGCCAAATATTTTTAGGTGCCGCCATTATGTTTTAAAATTTACTTATGAAAAGAAGAACGTTTTTAGAAACAGGTTTAAAAGCCACAGCAGCATTAGCATCACTTCCTTTATTAAACTGTGTTGATGCACCAAAACAAGAAGAAGCATTTATTGATAAAATTTTACCAGCTCCAAAAAACGGCGGTTTTCGTGATGATAATTACTGGATTTGGGGATCGTCTGTTATAAAAGGTGAAGATGGAAAATACCATATGTTTGCCTCAAGATGGTCTAAAGATGTTGGTTTTGGTAATTGGGTTACAAACTCAGAAATTGTTCGCGCTGTTGCTGATACACCTGTTGGCCCTTATAAATTTCAAGAAGTAGTTTTACCTCCAAGAGGTAAAGAGTTTTTCGATGGTATGTGTACGCATAACCCAAGAATAGTAAAATATAAAGACAAATATTTATTATATCACTTTGGTACAACTTACGATTTTGATATGCCTACCAAAGAAAACCGCAAACCAGAAGGCTATAACTGGAACCAAGCATGGTTAAATAAGCGCGTAGGTTTGGCAGTTAGCGATTCGGTTTTTGGGCCATGGGAACGTGTTGATAAACCAGTTATTGAGCCTAGAGAAGGCCATTGGGATGCTACAATAACATCCAATCCATCTCCAGCAGTAGATCCTGAAACTGGAAAAATTTTATTAATGTATAAGTCCTCGGCTACACCAAAACCACCTTTATTATTGGGTGTAGCTATGGCAGATAGCCCTACAGGCGAATACAAGCGTTTAAGCGAAGAACCTGTATTTAGATTTGAAACGCCAGATAACAATCATATTGATGTTGAAGACCCATTTATTTGGTGGGCAGGCGATAAATATGAAGGCGTTATAAAAGACCGTTCCGGATTAATTTGTGGAGAAGAAGGTGGCGGTGTTCACATTTGGTCTAAAGATGGTGTAACCTGGAATTTATTCGATAAAGTAAAAGCTTATAGTAGAAATATACTTTGGGAAGATGGTACAACTACGCATCAAAATCACTTTGAGCGTCCGTTTGTTTTAGTTGAAGATGGAAAACCAACACATTTATTTGCTGCTGTTGGTAGCGGGCCAAAAGCTTGGAGTTTTGAAAATACTTGGAATATGGTAATTCCTTTAAAGCATTAAGCTTTAAAGGAATTTTCTTTTTAATATTATTCTGCTAAGAAAGTTTTTAATGGCTTTATAAAACTATCAAACTTTTCAATATGTGGTAAATGTCCCACGTTTTCAATTTCAACTAATTTGGCATTTGGAATTGCTTTTTGCGTTTTTTTGCCTAATTCTGCATAAAGTCCCATGGTTTTTCTAACAGCTTCTGTAACTAATGGTTTCCCTAATGCGGTTCTGTCTCTAGTTCCAATTATTAATAGAGTAGGAGCGGTAATGTTTTTAAATTCATACACTACAGGTTGTGTAAAAATCATATCGTAGGTAAGCGCATTGTTCCACGCAATAGTTTGGTAACTAGAGTTTAATGTCCAACCAGCTAATAAGTTTACCCATTGGTCGTATTCTGGTTTCCATTTGTTATCGTAATAATTAACTAACTGATATTTTTTGATGCCTTCGTAACTCTTTTTTAACTCGTTGTTATACCACCACTCAACAGGTTTGTAAGGTACTTTTAGTTTCCAATCTTCTAATCCAATAGGGTTTTCTAAAATAAATTTCTCTGTAGTTTCTGGATACATTAAAGCAAATCTAGTAGCCAGCATACCGCCCATTGAGTGCCCTAATATGGCTGTTTTTTTCACATTTAAACTATCTAATAATGTTTTTGTGTTTTTAGCTAATTGCTGAAATGTATAATGAAAATGATTTGGTTTTGATGATTTACCAAAACCTATTTGGTCTGGTACAATAACACGATAACCTTCCGATGCTAAACTATTAATGGTAGTTTTCCAGTATGCTCCATTAAAGTTTTTACCGTGAAAAAGCACAATATTTTTGCCATTGTATTCTACAGGCTTAATATCCATATAAGCCATTTTTAAGTTTTGATTTTGGATGTTTAATTTTAATATTTTAACAGTATAAGGATATTCGTAATTTGATAATTCAATATCTAACCAGTCTAATTGATTGGTTTGTGCGTTAATGTTAGTAATGGTTAAAATAACTAGGCATAGGTTTAAAAATAATGTTTTCATAAAGTATGAGGGTTTAAAAAAAGCCCTGAGATTTTTCAAGGCTTTTGTTTTATATTATATTTTTTCAATGAGGTTGTCAATACGTTTTACAGTTTCGTTTTTGCCTATTAAAAACATAATTTCAAAAACATCTGGACCTTGTAAGGCGCCAACTAAAGCTAAACGTAAAGGCATCATAATTTTTCCGAAACCAATATTGTTGTCTGTAATCCAACCTTTAATATCGGTTTGTAAAGCATTAACGGTAAAATCGTCTATATGGGTTATAATACTTTTTACTTTAGTTAATATTTCGGCAGTATCGTCTTTTATAGCCTTTTTAAAAGCCTTTTCATCGTAGTTTGAAGGCGATGTAAAGAAAAAGTGCGATAAGCCCCAGAAATCGTTTATAAACGTTGCTCGCTCTTTTATTAAACTTACAACCATTTCAATATAGTTTATATCAATAGTTGTTAATTCTTCTTGATTGTTTTTAAACGCTTCTGCAAGTTTTAAATTGTCTTGCTCTTGCATGTAATGGTGGTTAAACCATTTAGTTTTATCTGGATCAAAACGAGCACCAGCTTTATTTACTTTGTTTAAGTTAAAAGCTTCAACCAATTCTTCTAAACTAAAAAGTTCTTGTTCGGTTCCTGGATTCCATCCTAAGAAGGCTAAAAAGTTTACAACGGCTTCAGGGAAATAACCATCTTCTTTATAACCTCTAGAAATGTCGCCTTCTTGAGATTTCCATTGTAAAGGAAAAACAGGAAAGCCTAATTTATCGCCATCACGTTTACTTAATTTTCCTTTTCCGGTTGGTTTTAAAATTAATGGTAAATGTGCAAATTCTGGAGCTTCCCATTTGAAAGCACGATAAAGTAAAATGTGTAATGCTAAACTTGGTAGCCATTCTTCACCACGAATTACGTGCGAGATTTCCATTAAATGGTCGTCAACAATATTTGCTAAATGGTAGGTTGGCATACCATCGCTTTTAAACAATACTTTATCATCTAAAATATTAGTGTCAATTTTTATATCGCCACGAATAATATCTTTTAAGTGTAAAGTTTCATCTTGCGGACTTTTAAATCGAATAACATAATCTTCGCCAGCTGCAATTTTGCTTTGCACTTCTTCCGCGCTAAGCGATAATGAATTATTTAGTTTTAAACGGTTATGCCAATTGTAAATAAAAGTTTTACCGTTAGCTTCGTGCTCTTTTCGGTGTTTGTCTAATTCTTCGGCAGTATCAAAAGCATAGTATGCATTACCCGATGCAATTAATTCATCGGCATATTGCTTATACAAATGTTTGCGTTCGCTTTGTCTGTAAGGTCCAAATTTTTCGTTTATGTTTGGGCCTTCATCAAAAGGAAATCCGCACCAGTTTAAAGCATCAATAATGTATTGTTCGGCACCTTCTACGTAACGGTTTTGGTCGGTATCTTCAATACGTAAAACAAAAGTTCCGTTATGTCTTTTAGCAAATAAATAATTGAATAATGCTGTACGAACGCCACCAATGTGAAGTGGTCCGGTTGGGCTTGGTGCAAAACGCACACGAACATTTTTTGTCATGTTTTATTACGATTTTTAAACTTCAGTATTTTTTGCAAAGATACAATTAACAGCTAATTAAGGTAGTTGTTATAAATAAAATTGTAGTTTAGTATTAAGGATTAATTTATTATGAACAATTTCAATTATATAGAAGCAAAGGTAGAAGCTTTTATTAAGAAGTATTATGTAAACGAATTACTAAAAGGTGCCATTTTATTTTTTGCTATTGGGCTGCTTTACTTTTTAGTTATAATGTTTATTGAGTACGTTTTATGGTTAAATACAACTGCTAGAAGTATTTTATTTTGGACCTTTATTTTGGTAGAATTAGCGCTACTAACAAAATTTATTGTGTTGCCTTTGGCTAAATTATTTAAGCTGCAAAAAGGTATTAATTATGTTGATGCATCAAAAATTATAGGCAAACATTTTCCTGAGGTTAACGATAAGTTGTTAAATGTATTTCAACTTAAAAATACAGAAAGTAATTCTGAATTATTACTAGCAAGTATAGAACAAAAATCTATTGAGCTAAAACCTATTCCGTTTAAAGTAGCGGTAAATTTAAAAGCTAATTTTAGGTATTTAAAATATGCTGCTATACCTGTGGTTATCATTTTACTTTCTTTATTATTTGGAAAAGGCAATTGGTTTAACGAAAGTTATAAGCGTGTTGTAAATTATAAAACCGCTTATACACCACCAGCGCCTTTTGAGTTTTTTGTTATTAATGAAGATTTAACAGCTGTTGAAAACAAAGATTTTACTCTACAAGTTCGTACAGCTGGAGATGTAATTCCAGAAACAGTAGAAGTTTATTATAATAACGAAACATATTTTTTAAAACAAAAGGGTAACGGTGAGTTCGAGTATGTTTTTAATAAGCCTAAATCCTCATTTGAATTTGAGTTGCAAGCTAATAATGTAACATCAAAGCCATATAAAATTGAAGTAGTAAAAACACCAAGCATTGTCGATTTTCAAATGCATCTAAATTATCCGAGTTATTTAAAGAAGACAAACGAAATTTTAAAAAGTTCGGGTAATGCATTGGTTCCAGAAGGAACAAAAGTAACATGGAGAATAACTGCAGAATCAACGCATTCTATTTCTCTTTTTTCAAAAGATACAATACAATTTAAAAGTGAAGATGCTAATGCATTTCAAGCTTCAAAAAGGTTGTTTAGTAATTTAAATTACACATTAAGTACCAGTAATAGTAATTTAAAACATTACGAAAACTTAAACTTTAATATTAATGTAATCAAAGATCAATATCCAGAAATTAAAGTAGAAGTAAAACAAGATAGTTTAGATAATCAGTCCTTATATTTTCATGGAAAAATTAATGATGATTATGGCTTACGTAATGTAAAAATGATTTATTATCCAACTAATAAAATCACAGATAAGCAAGAGTTGGATTTAGGGATTTCTAACACCAATTTTGCAGAGTTTGTTACAGCGTTTCCAAATAATTTAAATATTGAAGAAGGCGTAGCTTATAGTATTTATTTTGAGGTCTTAGATAATGATGCTGTTCACAACTACAAGAGTTCTAAAAGTAGAGTTTTTACATTTAGAAAAAGAACACAAGAAGAAGAGGAACAACGTAATTTGGAGGAACAAGGTAAGACCATAAATGATTTACAAAAATCTTTCGATAAGTTTAATTCACAGGAGAAAAGTCTACAAGAAATCACACGTCTTCAAAAGGAAAAAAATGATCTTAATTTTAATGATAAAAAGAAATTAGAATCCTTTATAGAACGTCAAAAGGAGCAGGACCAAATGATGAAACATTTCAATAATAAATTAAAAAATAATATTGATGAGTTTCAAAAAGAAGATAAAGATGATCCGTTTAAAGAAGCATTAAAAAAGCGTCTTGATGAAAATGAAGAAAGGTTAAAAAAGGACGAGCAATTGCTAAAAGAGTTAGAACGTTTACAAGAGAAAATTAACAAGGAACAACTAACAGAAAAACTAGAAGAATTAGCCAAACAAAACAAAAACAAAAAACGAAGTTTAGAGCAATTGTTAGAGTTAACAAAAAGATATTATGTTGAAAAGAAATTAGATCAATTAAAAGAAGATTTAATGAAGCTTGCTATCGATCAAGAAAAGCTTTCTACCAAAAATAAAGAAGAAAACACAGCTAAAAAACAGAATGCTTTAAATGAAAAATTTGAAGATTATAAAAAACAAATTTCAGATTTAGAAGAAGAAAGTAAATCGTTAAAAAAGCCTATTGATATCCCAAGAGATAAACTTGAGGAGAAGGAGGTAGATGAAGAACAAAAAAATGCATCTGAAGAATTAGAAAAGAAAGAAGAAGTAACTTCTGATGAAAAAGTAAAGCAAGATAATAATACAGATGAAAATTTAAAAAAAGCACAAGAAAGCCAAAAGAAGGCTGCTAAAAAAATGATGCAAATGAGCCAAAGTATGCAACAAGCAATGCAAGCATCTGGTGGCGAACAATTGCAAGAAGATGTTGATGCACTCCGTCAAATTTTAGATAATTTAGTTTTGTTTTCTTTCGATCAAGAAGACTTAATGAATCAGTTTAAATCTTCAGAAACTAACGACAATGGGTTTGCTTCAAACTTAAAAAAGCAGAATAATTTATTAGAACATTTCGAGCATGTAGATGATAGTTTGTTTGCGCTCTCACTTCGTAATCCTAAGTTATCCGAACAGGTTAATAAAGAAATTTCAGAAGTGTATTATAACATGGAAAAGAGTTTAGAAAACTTTGCTGATAATCGGGTATATCAAGGTATTTCCAATCAGCAGTTTGCTATTACAGCAACAAATAATTTAGCAGATTTTTTAAGTGATGTTCTAGATAATATGCAAGAAAGTTTAAGTATGTCTGCTGGTCAAGGTGGAAGTGGCGATATGCAATTGCCCGATATTATTATGAGCCAAGAGCAGCTCAATAAAATGATGGAAGAAGGCATGAAAAAAGGAGAAGGAAAACCTAAAGAAGGTGAGGGGAAAAAGCCAGGACAAGAACAAAAAACTGGAGAAGGTTCTCAGGGTTCTAGTGGAGAAAATGATGGTGGCGAAAAGAACGGAGAAGGTAAAAACGGAAAGAATGGTCAGAAACAATCAGGTGAAGGTGATGGTACAAATGAAGATTTAAACGGACTGCTTTATCAAATTTACCAAGAACAACAAAAGCTTAGAAATGAACTTGAAGAGCGTATTGCTAAAGAAGGTTTAAAAGGAAACGCAAAGAATTTAGTGCGCCAGATGGAAAACGTTGAAATGGAATTATTGAATAAAGGATTCACGCAACAAACGCTTCAAAAAATGATGCAATTAAAGCATCAATTACTAAAATTAGATAACGCTACACATCAGCAAGAAGAAGACAACAAAAGGCAATCTAAAGCTAATTCTAATCAGTTTAAAAACACAACTTCAAATCAAATTCCTACCGCAAAACAATATTTTAATACTACTGAAATATTAAACAAACAAGCATTACCTTTGCAGCCTGTTTATAAAGTTAAAGTACAAGAATATTTCAATAAAACTAATGATTAATTTTAATTACGAAACCGATTTTAAATTATCTTCTGAAGAAGATATTTCTAAGTGGATTTTAGAAACCATAACATTAGAAAACCACAGTTTAGAAGAGGTGAATTATGTGTTTTGTGATGACGAATATTTACACAAATTAAATGTTGAGTTTCTTAATCATGACACCTTAACGGATGTTATTAGTTTTGATTATTCTGTAGGTAAACAAGTCTCTGGAGATATCTTTATATCCATTGAAAGAGTTGTAGATAATGCTAAGGATTTTAATGTTTCTTTTGATGTTGAATTAAAGCGTGTAATTATTCATGGTATCCTGCATTATTGCGGATACAAAGATAAGACGAATGATGACGCTATTTTAATGAGAGATAAAGAAGATAAGTACTTAGCTCTTTATAATCAGAAGTTTAATTAAAAAAAATATTAAATTCAAACAAGTGTTCCACGTGGAACACTTCAAATTTCCACGATATGTTTAACGAAGTATATGATGTTATTGTTGTAGGTGCAGGACATGCTGGTAGCGAAGCTGCTGCTGCTGCTGCTAACATGGGAAGTAAAACGTTGTTGGTTACTATGAATCTTCAAAACATTGCCCAAATGTCTTGTAATCCTGCTATGGGTGGTATTGCTAAAGGGCAAATTGTGCGTGAAATTGATGCGCTTGGAGGTTATAGTGGTATTGTTTCAGATACGTCTGCAATCCAATTTAAAATGCTTAATAAGTCTAAAGGGCCAGCAATGTGGAGTCCGAGAGTGCAGAGTGATAGAATGCGTTTTGCTGAAGATTGGCGAATGCTTTTAGAGCAAACAAAGAACTTAGATTTCTATCAGGAAATGGTTTCTGGTTTACTTATTGAAGGCGACAAAGTAGTTGGAGTAAAAACATCTTTAGGTGTTGAGGTTCGTGGTAAATCTGTAGTATTAACAAACGGCACTTTTTTAAATGGCCTAATTCATATTGGAGACAAAAATTTTGGTGGAGGTAGAGCTGGTGAAAAAGCTGCTACAGGAATTACAGAGCAACTGGTTGATTTAGGTTTTGATTCCGGTAGAATGAAAACAGGAACACCGCCAAGGGTTGATGGTAGAAGTTTAGATTTCTCTAAAATGATTGAGCAACCAGGTGATGAAAACCCTGAAAAATTTTCATATTTAGATACTACAAAACCATTGAAAGAACAACGTTCTTGTCACATGTCGTATACAAGTGCTTTGGTACACGATTTGCTTCGTGAGGGTTTTGATAGATCGCCAATGTTTAATGGTAGAATTAAGAGCTTAGGGCCGCGTTATTGCCCGTCTATTGAAGATAAAATTAATCGGTTTGCAGATAAAGATCGTCATCAGCTTTTTGTTGAGCCAGAAGGTTGGAATACGGTAGAATATTATATAAATGGTTTCTCTACGTCGTTGCCAGAAGATGTTCAGTTTAAAGCTTTACGTTCTGTTGTTGGTTTCGAAAATGTTAAGTTTTTCCGTCCTGGTTATGCAATTGAATACGATTATTTTCCACCAACACAATTAAAGCATACTCTAGAAACTAAATTGGTTAGCGGATTGTATTTCGCTGGTCAAATAAATGGAACAACGGGTTATGAAGAAGCGGCTTCTCAAGGTTTGATGGCTGGAATAAATGCGAGCTTAAAAGTTCAAGAAAAAGATCCTTTTATCTTGAAAAGGGATGAAGCATATATTGGAGTTTTAATTGATGATTTAATTACAAAAGGTACAGAAGAGCCCTATAGAATGTTTACGTCGCGTGCTGAATATAGAACATTGTTGCGTCAAGATAATGCAGATTTACGTTTAACACCTAAAGGGTATGAGTTAGGTTTGGCTTCTGAAAAGCGATTAAAACGCATGGAGCAAAAACATGAGTCTGCTAAAGAATTTGTTTCTTTTTTCGAAAGCAAAAGTGTAAAACCTGAAGAAATTAATCCGATTTTAGAGTCTAAAAATTCTTCTCCGGTAAATCAATCTGGTAAATTGTTTAAAATATTTGCTCGTCCTAATATTGATATGGATGATGTCAGAAAGGTAAAAAGTGTTGAAGATTATATTCAAGAAAATAATCTGGATCGTGAAGTGATAGAGCAAACTGAAATTCAAGTAAAGTATTCTGGTTATATCGCTAAAGAAAAAAATAATGCCGATAAATTAAGTCGATTAGAATATGTAAAAATCCCAGCCGATTTCGATTATTCTAAAATTAAATCGATGAGTTTTGAGGCGCGTGAAAAGTTGAAAAAAATTCAGCCAACAACGGTTTCTCAGGCATCAAGAATTAGTGGTGTTTCACCTAATGATATTTCTGTTTTATTGGTTTATATGGGTAGATAATTTAAAAATTAGTAAAAGTGTTCCACGTGGAACAGGGTAGAAAACATCTAAAAACAATAAATTTTTAATAACATTCTTAATTCGTGGTGCTAAAACAATCGAAAAACATCATTTTAAAAGTAAAAGATTATTCAGTTTCTGGTGAAGATTTCACATTGTTGCAAAATGAAACTTATGGTTTTTTAGAAACACATCCTCAACCTTCAAAAGAAAAACTTCCGGAGTATTATAAAAGCGAAGATTATATTTCGCATACTGATGCGAAACGAAATTTTTTTGAAAAAGTATATCATTTAGTTCGTGTTTATGCTTTAAATAAAAAGTTGAGTTTAATAAACAACTACGTGTCTACAGATAAAAATTTATTAGATGTTGGTTGTGGCACAGGAGATTTTTTAAGTGTAGCAATAAAAAACGGTTGGCAGGTAAGTGGAGTAGAACCTAACCAACAGGCAAGAGATATTGCTAATAAAAAAACAAATAACGCTGTTTTTAATGTTGAAAAACTAAAAGAATTTCAAGAAGCTTCGTTTAATGTAATTACGCTTTGGCATGTTTTGGAACATTTACCAAATATCGAAGAACATATAGAATTGTTTAAAAAATTATTAAAACCCAATGGCGTTTTAATAATTGCAGTGCCAAATTATAAAAGTTACGATGCTAAACATTATAAAAGTTTTTGGGCGGCTTACGATGTACCAAGACATCTTTGGCATTTTAATAAATCTTCAATTAAAAATTTAATGGAATCTTATGGTTTCAATTTAAACCAAATTAAACCCATGTGGTTCGATGCGTTTTATGTAAGTCTGCTTTCAGAAAAATATAAAACAGGTAAAATCAATTTTATAAAAGGATTTTTTATTGGCTTAGTTTCAAATGTAAAAGCATTAGCTTCAAAAGAAACATCTTCTTTAATTTATGTCGTAAAAAAATAAATAGCGATAATTGGGTTTTTGAAATTTTACAATATTTAAAAACACGCAATTTTTTATTTATTTTTTCAATAATCCTTTTTTTAGGAATTTTTAAGTGGTTTTTGAGTGAAAAAAACTAAAATATTTATTTTAAGAATAAATTTTAAATCAATTTTAGGGTCGGCAGTTGGTTGTATGTCTTTTTTGTAAAAGTTGCTTAAAACGCTTTAAAACGAGTCGTTTTTTATAAAGGAATCTTATTTTTAGTGAATTTCGTTATAAGTTTTCTTTATTTGTTAAAAACAGAATAAATTTCGGTTATTCTAAAACTTACTTTATTACATTTGTTTCAATTAAAAAATAGATCTAACTAATTTTCATAAAACCATGAAAAAATTAATTTTTACTGCTTTTACAGTTTTGGCTTTAACGTCTTGCCAGGAGGAAAAGAAAATCGCTTTTGTTGATAACGGAGAAGTTATTAACGAATATCAAGAGAAAAAAGATGTTGAAGCAAAATTCCAACTAAAGGAAGAGGCTTTTAGAAGAAAAGCAGATAGTATTGGGCAAGCATTTCAAGCCGAAGTACAATCTACACAAGCAACAGCTCAAAAATCTTCACAACGTAAGGCACAAGAGTTAATGGCAGGTTTGCAACAAAAGCAACAAGTTTTACAGCAACAAATGCAAATAGAGCAGCAACAGTTAACACAAGAATTTCAAGTGGAAATTGATTCTGTAATAGGTAGAGTTAAAACTTTTGTAAAAGATTATGGAAAAGCAAACGGTTATACATACATTTTAGGTACTAGCGAAGCTGCAGCAACAGTTATGTACGGTGCAGAAGAAAACGACTTAACAGAAACTATTTTAAATGCTCTTAATGAAGATTATAAAAAGGAGTAGAGAATTAGTATAACAAAATGTTTAGCCAGAAGTGTAACTTCTGGCTTTTTTTGTTTTAAAAATTATGTAACAAATAGTTAATATTAATCGTCGGTATAAAATATTGTTATGTTATAATTTAAGGCAAAATAATATGGATGTTGTGTTGTAATACGCTACACAAAGCTTAATTTTATCATTAAAAAGAATTGTTATAAATGA
This sequence comes from Neotamlana laminarinivorans, assembly GCF_020523925.1. GTDB lineage: Bacteria > Bacteroidota > Bacteroidia > Flavobacteriales > Flavobacteriaceae > Neotamlana > Neotamlana laminarinivorans. Next base: position 411,307 of record NZ_JAJAPW010000002.1, read on the forward strand.
AATATTTATGTTTAACACTGTTTGTTATAACTAGTTATTTTGGTTTTTGTCAAGAAAAATATAGTATTAGTGGAAATATTACCGATGCTAACAACGGAGAAACACTTTTGGGAGCTACGGTTTATCTTCAAGACACTAATTTTGGCGCAACAACAAACGAATACGGTTTTTTCTCATTAACAGCTCCAAAAGGCAATTATAAATTAATAATCTCTTACGTTGGGTATACAACCTATTCACAAGATATTAGTTTAAATAATGACTTAAATTTAAGTTTCGAATTGCAAGAATCTGCAACCTCTTTAGATGAAGTTATAATAGTTGCTGAAGAATCTGAAATAGTTAGCATTAAAAAGCCTCAAATGAGTGTTTCAAAGTTAAATGCCCAAACTATTAAGGAAATGCCAGCAGTTTTAGGGGAGGTTGATGTTATAAAATCCATTCAATTACTGCCAGGAGTTACAAGTAACGGCGAAGGTTCTGCAGGGTTTCATGTTCGAGGTGGAGCGGCAGACCAAAATTTAGTACTTTTAGATGAAGCTATAATTTATAATACATCACATTTTTTTGGCTTTTTCTCGGTATTTAATACGGATGCTATTAAAAACATCAAACTTTATAAAGGCGATATTCCTGCTAAATTTGGTGGTCGTGTGTCTTCTGTTCTAGATGTGCGACAAAAAGATGGAAATAGCAAACAATTTGCTTTAAATGGAGGTATTGGTTTAATTTCAAGTCGCCTTACGGCAGAATCTCCTATTTTTAATAAAAAAGGTTCCTTCTTAATAGCTGGCAGAGCTTCTTATGCGCATTTATTTATGCCATATATTGAAGAAGTTAAAGACGACAAAATTTCGTTTTACGATTTAAATTTAAAAACAAATTACGAAATAAATAAAAACAATAAACTGTATTTATCTGGCTATTTTGGGCGCGATGTCTTTAATTTATCAAGTTTAATTGAAAATAATTACGGAAACGCTACAGGAAATTTAAGATGGAATCATGTATTTAACGATAAGTTATTTTCTAATTTATCTTTAATTTATAGTAAATATGATTACAATATTGTATTAGATTTTATAGAGTTAGATTGGGAAGCCAACATAAAAAACTATAATATAAAATACGATTTAGGTTATTATGTTAATAATAATTTAACCCTCGATTTTGGTGTAAGTGCTTTAACTTACAACGTAAACCCAGGAGATATTCAACCATCAACCGAAACATCATCAATAAACGCCATAACTCTTGATAAAAAGAGAGCTTTTGAAGGTGCTGCTTATATTAATGCTGAACATAAAATTACAGAAAAACTTGCCCTTAATTATGGTTTAAGATTCAGTACATTTTCCAGATTAGGTGGGCAAACTATGGCTAATTACGTAAATAATCTTCCAGTTGTTTATAATAGCGAATTAGGTATTTATGAGCGTGGTGAAGAAGAAAGCGAAACAACCTACAGTAAGGGCGAAACCATAAAATCTTTTGCTAACTTAGAGCCTCGTTTTGGTATATCGTATCAACTAAATAAATTATCTTCTTTAAAGGGTAGTTATACCAGATCTGCACAGTATTTACATCTACTTTCTAACACATCTTCTGTTACACCTTTAGATGTTTGGACTCCAAGCGGGCAGTACATAAAGCCACAATTATCTAATCAATATGCCTTAGGTTATTACAAAAACTTTAATGAAAATACCTTTACTCTAGAATTAGAAACCTACTTTAAAGAGGTTGATAATAGAATTGATTACATTGATGGATCGGATTTAATAGGAAATAATAACATTGAAACCGAAATATTAAGTGGAGAAGCCAGATCGTATGGTTTAGAACTACTTTTTCGTAAAAATAAAGGCGATTTTACCGGTTGGTTGGCCTATACTTTGTCTAAATCCGAACAACGTACTTTAGGCGGTAATGCGGGAGGACCAGGAATTAATAACGGAAATTGGTATAATACTTATTATGATAGAACCCACGATATTTCCTTAACAGGATCGTATAAATTAAACGATAAATGGCGATTTAGTAGTAATTTCGTGTTCCAAACAGGGCGACCTGTAACCTATCCAAACGGACAATATAACTACGAAGGTCTCTCTATAGCTACTTATTCTAACCGAAATGAAAATCGTTTACCAACCTATCACCGATTAGATATTTCTGCAACCTTAACCCCTAAAAAAAGTTTAAACAAACGTTGGAAAGGCGAGTGGGTATTCGGTATTTATAATGTTTATAATAGGCGAAATGCAGCATCAATAAGTTTTAATCAAAACAATCAAACAGCACTAAATGAAGCTACTAGAATTTCAATATTTGGCGCAATTCCTTCGGTAACCTACAATTTCAAATTTTAAAGTCATGAAAAACATTAATAACTATATAATTTTATCACTTTTTGCATTATTTTTTGTGAGTTGTGAAGATGTGATTGACGTAGATTTACAAACAGAAGAACCAAGGTTGGTTATTGAAGCTTCTTTAGATTGGGAAAAAGGCACATCTGGAAACGAGCAAACCATATATTTAAGTACGTCTACAGCTTATTTTGATACCGAAACTAATTCCGCTGTAACAGGCGCAACTGTTGTTGTTACTAATTTAAATACAGGCACTATTTTTAATTTTACAGATGAAAATAACGGTGCGTATACAACAGCTAGTTTTGAGCCAATTTTAGGCGATACCTATTATTTACAAGTAAATTATAACGGAGAAACCTATGAAGCAATAGAAACACTTTATTCGGTGTCTGAAATTAACCGAATTACACAAAGTACAGAAGCCGGTTTTGATGATGAATTACTCGAAGTAAATATATATTTTGATGATCCTGAAGCTGAAGAAAACTACTATCTAGTGAAATATTATGAACCTGGAGATTTATTTCCGTTTTTAAACACTCTTTCAGATGAGTTTGTAAATGGTAATGAAGTTTATAGTTTTTTTGAAAAAGAAGATGATGAAGACTCTAACGAAACACCATTTGAGGCTGGAGATACTGTAAATATTAAGGTTTATGCCATTTCAGAACAGTATTATAATTTCATGGAAATTTTAATTGAGCAGTATTATAATTCAGGAAATCCGTTTGCATCAAATGCCGCTTTAATAAAAGGAAACTGTATAAATCAGGACAATCCAGATAATTATGCTTATGGTTATTTTAGAGTTACCGAGTTAAATGCAGAAACGTATACATTTCAATAAAAAAACACATAAATTATTGATTATCAATAATTTAAACCAGTGTTTAATTATCTTTTTTATGAAGTAAACGGGTTAATTTTATGCTTAAATCTGTTAATATAATTTTGGAATTTCCGTTACGTTCTATATGGTAAATAGCATCCTGAAGTTCGTTACTAATATCCATAATATTATTTCCATGAATAAAAGGCGCAAACTTATTTATATCAAAGGCTTCACTTTTTGGCTCAAAAAACACTAAATCGTTGGCATTGTAATTTAGTAATAAGGCTTGTCTAAAAAAATCAATACAAAAGTTTAAAAATTGTTTTTGTGTTTCTCTACCAGTTTTTGCAACCTCTTCACTCCAAGAAATTAAATCATGTATGGCAGCTTTGTTTCCTTTGGCTTTAAAGGCTGTTCGTACCCAAAATACAAACCATTTTTCAAATTGAATATCTTCGGTGTCGCTGTATACTAAATCGCAAGCTTTATTATAGTTTCCGTTAGCTTGATGCGCAATTTTTGTAGCATCAGTTTCAGGAATATTAAACTGATTAATTAAGGCATTTTTTACATCGTTTTCTGCAAGAGGAGGAAAATGTAAAACCTGGCAACGCGATCTTATGGTATTAATTATTTGCTCTTCATCTTCTGCAATAAGCAAAAAAATGGTTTTTTCGGGTGGTTCTTCAACAAGTTTTAAAAGCTTATTGGCAGCTGCCGTATTCATTTTTTCGGCCATCCAAACCAAAAGAATTTTATAACCACCTTCGTACGATTTTAGCGATAAAGATTTTACAATATCTTGAGCTTCATCAACCCCAATTTGCCCTTGTTTATTATCAACTCCAAGCAGTTTGTACCAATCAAACAAGTTTCCGTAGGGTTGCTCGTTTAATAATTTCCGCCATTCTTCTAAATAATGGCTAGAAACAGGATGCTTTTTTACTTTGTCTGTGGTGGTTACTGGAAAAGCAAAATGCAAATCTGGGTGCGAAAAGTTTTTAAATTTTAGGTTGCAAGAGGCGTTTCCACCGTCATTTTCGCCTTGAGTATTTTTACAAAGTATATACTGTGCATAAGCCAAAGCCATTGGTAAAGTACCAGAACCCTCGTTACCAACAAAAAGTTGTGCATGCGGTATGCGGCCATTATCTGCACTTTGTGTTAAGTGCTTTTTTATATGTTCTTGTCCTATAATTTGGTTAAAAAGCATAAGCAAACCTACATATTTTTTCAGTATTTTTTTCGCTTATAAAATAAAACTTAAAAAATATTAAGTGGCTACATCGTTTTCGTTTAAAAACACGTTTTAATTAGATTATTTATTAGTTACATTTGTAAGACTTAAACGTAAAACTATTATAATGAAAACGATTAACGATTTTAACTTCGAAAATAAAAAAGCACTTATTCGTGTAGATTTCAATGTGCCACTAAACGATAAATTTGAGGTAACAGACACTACAAGAATTGTTTCGGCAAAGCCAACAATTATTAAAATTTTAGAAGATGGTGGTAGTTGTATTTTAATGTCGCATTTAGGAAGACCAAAAGGCGTGCAAGATGAGTTTTCGTTAGGTCATATAGTTGAAACGGTTAAAGATATTTTAGGTGTAGAGGTTACTTTTGTTAATGCTTGTGTTGGCGAAACTGCTGAAGCTGCGGCTGCTAAATTAGAACCAGGACAAATTTTATTGTTAGAAAATTTACGTTTTCATGCTGAAGAAACCGCTGGAGATAAAGCATTTGCAGAACAACTATCTAAATTAGGAGACATTTACGTAAATGATGCTTTTGGTACTGCACACCGTGCACATGCATCTACAACCATTGTTGCTCAATTTTTTGAGAACAATAAATGTTTTGGAAGTTTATTAGCACAAGAAATAGAAAGTATTCAAAAAGTATTAGAAACTGGTGAAAAACCTGTTTTAGGAATTTTAGGTGGGGCAAAAGTATCGTCTAAAATTACTATTATCGAAAATATTTTAGATGCCGTAGATCACTTAATTATTGGTGGTGGTATGGCTTTTACCTTTGTTAAAGCTCAAGGCGGAAAAATAGGTAATTCTATTTGTGAAGATGATAAAATGGATTTAGCCTTAAGCATTTTAAAGCAAGCTGAGGAAAAGAATGTAAAAGTTCATATTCCTATAGATACTATTGCTGCCGATGCTTTTAGTAACGATGCAAACAAGCAAACTGTAGATATAAATAATATTCCAGATGGTTGGGAAGGTGTAGATGCAGGCCCTAAATCTATAGCTAAATTTCACGATGTAGTTATGGAATGTAAAACTATTCTATGGAATGGTCCTCTTGGTGTTTTTGAAATGGAAAGTTTTGCAAACGGAACTATTGAGTTAGGAAACTCTATTGCCGAAGCAACTAAAAACGGAGCATTTTCGTTAGTTGGTGGTGGAGATTCTGTTGCAGCCGTGAAACAGTTTGGTTTTCAAGACAAAGTAAGTTATGTAAGTACAGGTGGTGGAGCTATGCTAGAAAGTTTAGAAGGAAAAACTTTACCAGGAATTGCTGCAATTTTAGAATAATAAAGAAATAGCTTTTAAATTAAGCTAAAAAATACGAATTTAGCCATAATGTCGTTGATTAACATGTTAACAGATTTTATGGCTTTTCGTTTTTATATTGCGTTCTTTATTTGTGGGCTTGGGTATTCTCAAACTCAAGATTCTATTATGGATGGTGCACCACAAACCATTAAAACTATTCCAATTAACACCGATTCAATACAAGTTAAACAGTTAAAAGATAATGAATTAGCTGCGAAATTTGATGAGAAATGGTTAGAGGAATTATACAGTAATGCCCTTTTCGATACTATATACAAATCAGTAACCGAACTCGATTTTAAGTCTATAGATTTTCCAGAATTATCAACAGATACGTTAAAGGCAAGATTAAAAAAATTAGATGCTAAAACACCTTTTAATGTAGAGTACAATCCATCTTTAGAAAACGTAATAAAATCTTATTTAAAGTACCGTAGAAATTCTATACAAAAGCTAATTAGTTTAAGTGCGTTTTATTTCCCTATGTTCGAGCGCGAACTAGATTTATATAATATTCCATTAGAAGTAAAATATCTTGCCATTGTAGAGTCTGCATTAAAACCAAGAGCAAAATCCAGAGTAGGGGCAACGGGTTTATGGCAATTTATGTTTGCAACCGGTAAAATGTATGGTTTAGATGTAAGTAGTTATGTAGATGAACGTAGCGACCCTATAAAATCTACCGAAGCTGCTGCAAAATATTTAGCCGAACTTTATGGTATTTTTGGAGATTGGGATTTAGCATTAGCAGCATATAATTCTGGACCAGGAAACGTAACAAAAGCCATTCGCCGTTCAGGTGGTTATAAAAACTATTGGAATATTAGGCATAATTTACCACGAGAAACGGCCGGTTATTTACCTGCTTTTTTAGCCAATATGTATATTTTTGAATATGCCGAAGAACACGGTTTTAAAAAAATTAAACCAGAATTAGCTTATTTTGAAACAGATACATTAAGAGTTAAACACATGATAACACTTGATCAGGTTTCAGAAGTAACAGGAACACCAATCGAGCAACTTCAGTTTTTAAATCCATCTTATAAACTAGACATTATTCCGTTTATTAAAAAAGAAAACTATACATTACGATTACCTCGCGAAGTAATAGGTACTTTTGTAAATAACGAAGACTCTATTTATGCATTCGCAAAAGCCGAATTTGATAAAAGAGAGAAACCGTTACCTCAATTTTTTAATTCAAATGATAGAATAAGATATCGGGTAAAATCAGGAGATTATTTAGGTAAAATTTCTAGAATGTATGGTGTAAGAGTAAGTGATATAAAACGATGGAATGGATTAAGAAGCAATAATTTAAGTATTGGGCAAAGGCTTACAATTTATCCTAAAAAACCATACATTGCACCAACTAAAAATACAACAACTGTAGCTACAAAAAATATACAAACTAAACCTATTTCTGGAGAGTCTGTTATATATACAGTACAACAAGGCGATTCACTTTGGAGTATTTCACAAAAATTTTCTGGAGTTTCCATTCAAAATATTAAAGATTGGAACGGTATTAGCGGTAGTAAATTAAAACCAGGAATGAAGCTTAAAATAGCTAAAACCTAAACCAATAAAAGCCAAAACAATGATACGACAATTTATTTTTTCAGTTTTTACGTTAGTATTTTTAGTATCCTGCGGAAACAAAAAAAAATCAAACGATGATATTTACATTGCAGATGCCTCAGGAGCAATAAACAATGTGTCTGTAGTAATAGAAAACGATTTGTGGGATGGTAGTGTTGGTGATGCTGTTAGAAGCGTTCTAACAAAGCCAATATACGGTTTGCCTCAAGACGAGCCTACTTTTACAATTAATCAAATACCGCCATCGGTTTTTACTGGGTTTGTAACAAAAAACAGAACGGTTTTAAAAATTGAAACAGGTAAAGAGGCCAGTATTAATATTTTAGATAATGTATATGCAAAACCCCAAAAGGTTATTGTGGTTTCTGGAATAACTAAACAAGAAATAATTGATTTGATTAACCAAAACGAAACAAAAATTATAGATGTTTTTCATAATATGGAACTTAAAGAACGTTCCAGACAAATGGCAAAATCGCCACATTCTTTCGAATCTATAGAAGAAAAATTAGGCTTAACATTAAAGTTTTCGTCAATTTATAGAATAGCTAAAGAAACCGATAATTTTTTCTGGATTAGAAAAGATATTACAACAGGAACAACAAATTTATTATTATACGAATTGCCATATGATGCAATTAAACGCAATGATAGTGTTGTAAATCAAATAATAGCTATAAGAGATTCAATAGGAAAACAATATATAGAAGGCCCTGTTGAAGGTTCGTATTTAGCAACAGAAAATGCCTATACTCCATTTCATGGAGAAACCATTTTAGATAACAAACCTGCACTAGAAACTAAAGGTATTTGGGATGTTAAAAATGCTTTTATGGGAGGTCCTTTTATAAATTACGCTATCGAAGATAAAGTAAATAAACGTTGGGTAGTTGTTGAAGGCTTTGCATTTGCCCCATCAGTAGAAAAACGAAACTATGTTCTGGAGCTTGAATCTATTATAAAATCTATTAGAATTAAGTAGTTAAAGTATAAATAAAATAAAAAAGCCTGCAACTTGCAGGCTTTTTTATTTTATAATCCTAAAATCATTCTTTTTTTGAAGCATCAGTACTTTCCTCTTTACTTGCATCTTTAAATTCTTTAATACCACTACCAAGTCCCTTCATAAGTTCTGGGATTTTTTTACCTCCAAAAAGTAACAAAACTACAACGGCTATCAAAACTATTTGAGGCCAACCAATAACTAACGGTAATATATATAAGCTCATAATATCAAATTTTATAGCACAAAATTACTAATTAAATTTAAATAAAGTTCCATTAAACACAATTTTAGCATAAGGTTATATTTAAAACTATTTTATAACGTTATAGTTTATTAAAAAGAATAACACATTAAATAAATTCTATTTATTTTTGTTCAACTATGGCCACTAAAAAAAAGAAACCTAAAAAAATTAAAAAGAAATTATTAGATAAGTATAGATTATTAATACTTAACGAAGTTACTTTTGAAGAACGATTATCCTTTAAACTTACACGATTAAATGTGTTTGTTTTAGGTTCTTTGGTTTCCATTTTTTTAATTGCTTTAACATACCTTATTATAGCTTTTACACCATTACGCGAATATATTCCAGGGTACTCTTCAACAGCATTAAAAAAGAAAGCTACAGAACTAAATTATAAAACCGATTCGTTGCAGCAAGTTATTGCCATGAATGAAACCTATTATAAATCTATAAAAAAGGTTTTAACGGGAGATTTAAGTGCAGAAGATTTTAATAAAGATTCTATTATAGAAGCTATAAAAATTGAAGCTAGCGAAGTTGACTTAAATCCGAGTGCAGAAGATTCCTTGTTAAGAGAAAAAGTGGATAAAGAGGATAAATATAATTTATTCGAGTCGGCAATATCTGAAACAAATTTCGTGTTATTTCCGCCGGTAAACGGAACTATTAGCTCCCCTTACAGCACTAAAGATAAGCATTATGCTGTAGATATTGTAGTGGCAAAAGATACGCCGGTAAAAGCTACCGCAGATGGAATTGTAATTTTTTCTGAGTGGACAGCCAATACAGGTCATGTTATTATTTTAGAACACGGCGATGGTTTAATTTCAATATATAAACACAATGGTTCTTTAACAAAGTCTCAAGGCGATTTAGTGAAAGCAGGAGAGGTTATTGCAACCGCAGGAAATACAGGTGAATTAAGCACTGGACCACATTTGCATTTCGAACTATGGAACGATGGATATCCAATTAACCCAACAAACTTTATAGATTTTAAATAAATGATTTCATTAAAATCGGCGTTAGCAAAACTTTTTGCCAAACGTATACACAAAAGCATACAAAAATGGGCTAATAACCCAATTGAAACACAAGAAAAAGTTTTTCAAGATCTTATAGCTTCAGCAACAAAAACTGTTTTTGGGCAAGATCACGATTTTGTTAGTATAAACAATCATAACGATTTTGTAAAACGTGTGCCCATCAGAGATTATGAAGGATTAAAACCTTATGTAGAGAGAATGGTTGCCGGAGAACCAGATATTTTGTGGCAAGAAAAACCTATTTATTTTGCTAAAACTTCTGGAACCACATCAGGTTCTAAATATATTCCAATTACCAAAGAAAGTATGCCTACGCATGTAGAGGCAGCTAGAAACGCTATTCTCATGTATATTAAAGAAACAGGGAAAGCTAAGTTTGTTAATGGTAAAATGATATTTTTACAAGGAAGCCCCATTTTGAAAGAACAAAACGGTATACAACTTGGGCGTTTATCTGGAATCGTAGCGCATTATGTACCTAAATACCTTCAAAAAAACAGATTGCCGTCTTGGGAAACAAATTGTATTGACGATTGGGAGACAAAAGTTGATGCTATTGTAAAAGAAACTCTACCCGAAAACATGACTGTTATATCTGGAATTCCATCGTGGGTACAAATGTATTTTGAAAAGTTAATCGAAAAAACAGGAAAACCTGTTGGAGATATTTTTAAAAATTTCAACTTATTTATTTTTGGAGGTGTAAACTACGAGCCTTATCGTGCTAAATTTGAAAAACTTATAGGGAGAAAAGTAGATAGTATTGAGTTATATCCTGCTAGCGAAGGGTTTTTTGCGTTTCAAGATAAACAAAATGAAAAAGGCATGCTACTTCAATTAAATTCAGGAATATTTTACGAGTTTATAAAAGCAGATGACTTTTTTACAGAAAACCCAAAGCGAATTACAATAAAAGATGTTGAGGTTGGTGTAAATTATGTAATGATAATATCAACTAACGCTGGTTTATGGGCTTACAACATTGGAGATACAGTAATGTTTACTTCAGTAAAACCGTATCGAGTTATTGTATCTGGAAGAATAAAACATTTCATATCTGCCTTTGGTGAACATGTTATAGGTAAAGAAGTAGAGCAAGCAATAGAAGAAGCTATATTAGGAACAAATATTCAGGTTTCAGAATTTACAGTGGCACCCCAAATTAATCCAACTCAAGGTTTGCCATATCATGAATGGTTTGTTGAATTTGAGAATGAACCAGATAATCTTATAGAATTAGCAGAAAAAATAGATCAATCACTTCAAAAGCAAAACACGTATTATTTCGATTTAATTCAAGGCAACGTGTTGCAAACATTAAAAATCACTAAGGTTAAAAAAGGAGGTTTTCAGGAATATATGAAATCTATTGGTAAATTAGGTGGTCAAAACAAATTACCAAGGCTTTCAAACGACCGTAAAATCGTTGAACAAATTCCGCAAAGTATTTAAACTAAATAATACTATATTTGTTTCGAATAAATTTGAGTATGATTAACAAAAAAAATCAAGGAAGAACAAGGGCTCAGGAAAGTTCTAACGCCATAGAGCGCATGTATATAACAATGCGTCATCTGTTTAATAGAGGGTTTTACAAACCAATGGGAATCTCTGGTGAAACTTTAAGACAAGCTCTTTTGCAGTTACGACCAGAAATTTATGGTTCTGTAGGTGAAGAAAAAGCCGAGTTAGACGGATTGTTGTATGTTATAGATAGATTACCTATTGGTATTGAAGAATGTACGTTTATAAATTTAACAAGCGACGAAGGATATTCAGAATCTCACTTTAAACCAATAATTCCAGAGAAAAGAAGAAGAAATTGTTATAGAATAGACGACGAGCAAATGAACATTGAAATTACTCGTGGCCGATCTGAAATCTATGATATTTTAACTCACCTTACGTTTTTATTCATAGAGTCTCACAAAATAAGTAACCGCGTTTTAATAAACGAAGAAGGGCAAACTACTAGAGACTGGGAAAAGCTTGAAAAAGCAGTTTTAAGCAAAAAAAAATTAACCTTAGAGGAGCGTGAAATAGCAATTACGCATACAGCAAATATTTTAGGAAGAACATTTAATGAGTTAACCAAAATATATAATAATTTTTCTACTCCAAATAAACCAGAAAGATTACTGCATATTGTATATTGGTTGGGTAAATTAGCTATTGAAGAACAGGTAAACAATAATAAAAGAACGGTTACTTTTAGTCCTGTTTTAAGAGAGCGCTTAGGTCATCATATCCATGGCGAAATTTGGGCCGATAAAATAAAAGAAACATTACACAAAAATAATTTATTAGAAAGGCCAATACACATTATAAGCGCTAATATGCATAGTGTAATGAATACACTATTTGCATTTGGAGCCTTAAAAAATGAATTTACCAAAAAAGATGCTTTTCAGGTTTACGAAAAATTAAGTCATAAAGATAATGCCACTTTACGTAACAAAATAAATAAAGAAGCCTTACAAAAGGGTATGATTTATATTGAAGACAAATCTGGCGCAAATATAGATGTTCAAATTTTTGATACCACTAAGCTAGATGTTTCGAAAATTGATTTAGATATATCTGAAGAATTAATAAAAGAGCAAAAGCCAGTTATATTTGTAATGGATTATGCTTTTGGTGAACAAGCTTATGAAACTATAGATGAGTTGTTAAAACCATATAAAACTAAAGATACAGAAATATTTCTAAACGTAGAATCGGTTTCCATTATGGGAAAAGCAGGAATTTTAGAAGGCGGAAAAGGAGATATAATGATTCCTTTTGCACATATTTTTGAAGGAACAGCAGATAATTATCCATTTGAAAACGAACTTAAAAAAGAAGATTTAGAAGGCCAAGGCGTAGATGTTTATGAAGGTTCAATGATTACTGTATTAGGAACCTCTTTACAAAATAAAAATATACTAAAGTTCTTTTACAACTCAACTTGGCAGGTAATTGGTTTAGAAATGGAAGGTGCACATTACCAAAAAGCTATTCAAGCAGCATCTAAAGTAAGAGGAAGCATAAGTTCAGATGTAAAAGTTAGGTACGCTTATTACGCAAGTGATAATCCTTTAGAAACAGGAGCAACATTAGCATCAGGAGGATTAGGAACATCTGGCGTTAGGCCAACATATTTAATAACAAGAACAATTTTAAAACAAATTTTAAATTAATTAAAATTAAGATGAGTAACGATTTACAACCATCAAAACAATCTTCAGAAGAAGTTGATTTAGGGCAGTTATTTAAAATGATAGGCAATGTCTTTAATCGTTTTATAAATTTTATTGCAAGTATCTTTAAGGGGATTTATAAAGTAATTCTTTTATTACTTATAAATATTTACAAGCGTTTTTTGTGGTATGCTGGAGCAATTATTATCGGTTTCATAGTTGGCTTTATAATCGATTCTAAATCGGATAAACTATATGGAGCTAATATGTTTATAGAAACCAATTTTAAATCTGCTCGTCAAGTTTATGAAAACATAAAGCAATTTAACCAATTAGCTAAAATTGATAAAGACTCTCTGGAATTAGCTAAAATTTTAAATATATCTGTTAAAGAAGCTTCTAAACTTAAAGGATTTTATATTCAGCCAGATATTGACGAAAATGTTATGGCTGAGATGTATTCTCAATTTTATACTAAGCTAGATTCTACTTCAAGATCAGAAATGAATTTTAAAACATACAAAGAATCGTTAACACCCTATAATTTTTCAGTACACTTAATAGGAGTTGCTTCTTTAGACAAGTATTTATATAAGAAAATTGAAAATAATTTTGTTAAAGAGTTATCAGGTAATCAATATTTACAATCTTTATTAAGCATTAATCAGGAGAATTTAGATAAAGAAGATAAAACTTTATCTGAACAAATATCTAAAACGGACTCTTTAGTTGATAAATACTTAGAGATACGAATTAATGAATCGCAAAAAGAGCCAATTCCAGGATCTGGAACTAATTTATACATGGGTAGTCAAGAATCATCAAATTTATTAGTAGACGAGTCGGAAATTCTTGACAAACGCTTGAAATTAGAAAAGAATAGACGTGAGGTAAATTTAAATAAAATTGAGAAGCAAAGTGTTATAAATGTTTTAGCAGGTTTTCCCAAAACAGGTTATTATATTGAAGAATGGTACGATAAATCAAAATTTTTATTACCTCTAGTTCTCTTTGGGTTAACCTTTATATTTTTCTTGTTATTAGGTTTAAAAAAACATCTAGATTCCGAAAGTAAAAAATTAAAAATTTAGCTTTAACCAATATGAAAATTCTAATTACTGGTGGTGCTGGTTTTATAGGTTCACATGTTACAAAAAGATTTGTGGAAAAATATCCTAACTATCAAATTTACAATCTTGATATCTTAACCTATGCTGGTAATTTAGAAAACTTAAAAGACATTGAAAATAAATCAAACTATACATTTTTAAAAGCAGATATTAACGACGACGTAGTTATAAATAAGCTGTTTGAAGATTATAAATTTGATAATGTTATTCATCTTGCTGCAGAATCACATGTAGATCGATCAATAACAGACCCTTTAGCATTCGTTAAAACAAACATTATTGGTACCTTAAACTTATTAAATGCATTTAAAGAACTTTGGAAAGATAATTTTAACGGAAAACGATTTTATCATATAAGTACAGATGAGGTTTATGGTACTCTAGGGGAATCAGGTTTGTTTACTGAAACAACAGCTTACAGTCCAAACTCACCATATTCAGCATCCAAAGCGAGTTCCGATCATTTTGTAAGAGCTTATGGGGAAACTTATGGATTACCTTACGTTATTTCTAATTGTTCAAATAATTATGGACAAAATCAGTTTCCAGAGAAGTTAATACCGTTGTTTATTAACAATATAATCAATAAAAAGCCACTACCAGTTTATGGTGATGGTAATTATACTAGAGATTGGTTGTATGTTGTAGATCATGCCATAGCAATCGATTTGGTTTTTCATAAAGGAAAAAATGCTGAAACGTATAATATTGGAGGGTTTAACGAATGGAAAAATATCGATTTGGTTAAAGAATTGTGCAAACAAATGGATACCAAACTAGGGCAACCCGAAGGAACATCGGAACAATTAATTAGTTTTGTAAAAGATCGTCCAGGACACGATTTACGTTACGCTATTGATGCCTCAAAAATTAATAAAGAATTAGGTTGGAGTCCTTCTGTAACTTTTCAGGAGGGTTTAAAAATAACCATAGAGTGGTATTTGTCTAATACCGATTGGTTAGAAAACGTAACCTCTGGAGCATATCAAAATTATTACAATAAACAGTATAGTTAAATTTTATGAAAGGTATTATTTTAGCTGGCGGATCTGGTACTAGGTTGCACCCATTAACGTTAAGTGTTAGTAAACAACTTATGCCAGTTTACGATAAACCTATGATTTATTACCCACTTTCAACTTTAATTTATTCGGGTATAAATGAAATTTTAATAATATCTACTCCAAAAGATTTACCACTTTTTAAAGATTTATTAGGAGATGGTAATAAATACGGTTGTCGTTTTGAATATACGGTTCAAGAAGAACCAAAAGGGTTAGCAGAGGCTTTTGTAATTGGGGCTGATTTTATAGGAAATGATAAAGTAGCACTTATTCTTGGCGACAATATTTTTTATGGAACAGGTTTGAGTGATTTATTACAAGCTAATAACGATCCTGATGGTGGTATTATTTACGCCTATCGCGTCCACGACCCAGAGCGTTATGGTGTAGTTGAATTTAATGATGAAGGACAAGCTATTTCTATTGAAGAAAAACCTAACAACCCTAAATCTAATTATGCAGTTCCAGGAATTTATTTTTATGACAACTCTGTTCTAGAAATAGCTAAAAATATAAAGCCTAGTAAAAGAGGGGAACTAGAGATAACAGATGTAAATAAAACGTATTTGCAACAAGGGAAACTAAGTGTTAGTGTGCTTGATAGAGGAACAGCTTGGTTAGATACAGGAACATTTCAATCCCTTATGCAAGCTTCTCAATTTGTAGAAGTAATCGAGGAGCGACAAGGTTTAAAAATTGGTTCCCCAGAAGCTGCGGCATTTGATATGGGCTTTATAAACGAAACAGAATTTAAAGCTTTAGCAGAACCACTGTTAAAAAGCGGATACGGAAAAAATTTATTAGGTTTACTAAATAGCAAGAAATGATAGTTAAAGAAACAAAACTAGCTAATTGCTTTGTTTTAGAACCTAAGGTTTTTAATGATAGTAGAGGGTATTTTCTTGAAAGTTTTAATCAAAACACTTTTCAAAAAGTTACAGGTTTATCTGTTAATTTTGTTCAAGATAATGAATCTATGTCATCAAAAGGAGTATTACGAGGCTTACATTTTCAAACTGGAGAGTTTGCTCAAGCTAAATTAGTAAGAGTGATAAAGGGTAAAGTACTTGATGTTGCCGTAGACCTCAGGAAAGATTCAATTACCTATGGAGAATATGTTGCAGAGGAACTTTCAGAAGATAATAAAAAGCAACTATTCGTGCCACGTGGTTTTGCACATGGTTTTGTTGTATTAAGCAATACCGCAATTTTTTCATATAAATGCGATAATTATTATAATAAAGCTTCCGAAGGAGGTATTATATATAATGATAAAAGCCTAAATATAGATTGGAAACTTGAAGAAAAAGACTTCATTATTTCAGAAAAAGATTTATTACTTCCAACACTTCAAAGTATAAATTCATGATACAAATTCTGGTAACCGGAGGTAATGGGCAATTAGCCCAGTGTTTAAAAAGTTTGTCTGAAAACTATAAAAACTATCAATTTACGTTTTTTTCACGTGAAGATTTTAATATTGTAAACGAGGAAGAAGTTAAAAGAGTATTAAAATCTAAAAATTTCTCGTTTTGCATAAACTGTGCAGCATTTACAAACGTAGATAATTGCGAGTTAAATAATGAAGCACCAGACTTAGTAAATAACAAAGGGGTAAAGTATTTGGCAACAGCCTGCAAAGAAAATAATGTAAAATTAGTTCATGTTTCTACAGATTTTGTTTTTGATGGGAATCAATCTATTCCTTATAAAGAAACTGATAAAACTAATCCGTTAGGAGTGTATGGAACAACAAAATTATTAGGGGAAGAGGCTGTTCAAAATACATGCGATGCTTTTTATATTTTGCGAACATCATGGTTGTATTCAGAGTTTGGTAATAATTTTTTAAAAACAATGTTACGGTTATCAGAAACAAGACCCGAACTTGGTGTGGTTTTCGATCAAGTAGGTACACCAACTTACGCTAAAGATTTAGCATCAATAATACTTACAATTATTAAAGAAGATAATGATGCCTTTGGAATTTATCATTACAGTAACGAAGGCGTTGCGAGTTGGTACGATTTTGCAATAGCTATTTTCAGTTTAAAAAATATTAATACTAAAGTATTACCTATACGCTCTGAACAATACCCCACGCCAGCAACACGACCAAGTTACAGCGTTTTTGATAAGCAAAAAATAAAAGATGTTTTCAATGTTACTTTACCACACTGGAGAACTAGTCTTGAAGCGTGCTTACAAAACGTTTAAATTATGAATTACAAAATTGCTATTATTGGTTTAGGTTATGTTGGTTTGCCACTCGCTGTTGAGTTTGCAAAAAAATTTACAGTTATTGGTTTTGACATTAATGAAAACAGAATAAAAGAACTTAATAATGCAAATGATAGTACCTTAGAGGTAGAGGAAGCAAGTTTAAAAAACGTTTTAAACCTAAAAGAAAATGGATTAAAACTAACTACAAATCCTTTAGATATAAAAGATTGTAATATTTATATTGTTACTGTACCAACACCTGTAGATAAAAATAATAAACCTGATTTTACACCATTATTAAAATCTTCAGAGCTTGTAGGTGGTGTTTTAAAGAAAAATGATATAGTAATTTACGAATCTACAGTTTATCCTGGAGCAACCGAAGAAGTTTGCGTTCCTGTTTTAGAAAAATGTAGTAAGTTAAAATTTAACAATGATTTTTATTGTGGATATTCTCCAGAACGAATAAACCCTGGAGATAAATTACGAACCGTAACTAAAATAACTAAAGTAACTTCTGGGTCTACGCCCGAAATTGGAAAAAAGGTTGATGATCTTTATAAATCTATAATTGAAGCGGGTACACATTTAGCACCAAGCATAAAAGTAGCCGAAGCAGCAAAAGTTATTGAAAACGCTCAACGAGATATAAACATTGCTTTTGTAAACGAGCTAGCAAAAATTTTTAATCTTTTAAATATTGATACACACGATGTTTTAGAGGCTGCTGGCACAAAATGGAATTTTCTTAATTATAAACCTGGTTTGGTTGGAGGACATTGCATTGGTGTAGATCCTTATTATCTAGCTCAAAAAGCCTTAGAGGTAGGCTATCACCCAGAAATTATTTTGGCTGGACGCCGTTTAAACGATAGCATGGGAGAGTTTGTAGCTACCGAGGTGCTAAAACTAGCAGTTAAAAATAATATTGAAATTAATTCGGCTAAAGTTTTAATGTTAGGTATAACTTTTAAAGAGAACTGTCCAGATATCCGTAATACACGAGCTATAGATGTTTACAGAGCTTTAAACGACTTTAATTTAAATGTTGACATATTTGATCCGCGAGCGTCACAAGAAGAAGTACAACACGAATATGGTATTGAATTATTAAAAGACATTGATGAAGAATATGATATTATTGTACATTGCGTTTCTCATAATGATTTTAAAAGTATCGATTTTACTAAATTTACAACCAAAAATTCTGTAATCTACGATGTAAAAGGCACTTTAAATATTAGCCTTGTCGATAAACGATTGTAAAGTATGTATGAAAACAAGTATCACGAAGAAGATTTAAGCCAATATACATTTTTAGTAACCGGTGGTGCTGGTTTTATTGGATCGAACCTCGTAGAGTATTTGTTAAAATATAATGCAAAAAAAGTAATTGTTCTTGATAACCTTGAAACCGGATTACTTTCAAATATAGAAGGTTTTTTAAAAAACAAAAACTGTGTTTTTTTAGAAGGAGATATAAGAAATTTAGAAACCTGTCAGAAAGCAGTTAAAAATGTTGATTTCATTCTACATCAAGCAGCATTAGGTTCTGTTCCACGCTCTATTAAAAACCCCATCAAAACTAACGAGGTTAACGTAACAGGTTTTTTAAATATGTTAATGGCTGCAATTTCATCACCGTCATTAATAAAAATGATTTATGCAGCTTCTTCAAGTACTTACGGAGATCATCCTGAATTACCTAAAGTGGAAGACGTTATAGGTAATCCGCTTTCACCGTATGCTGTTACAAAATATGTAAATGAGCTTTATGCCGATGTGTTCAATAAAACCTACGATTTACAAATTGTAGGTTTGCGTTATTTTAATGTTTTTGGGCCTAAACAACAACCCAATGGGGCATACGCAGCTGTAATTCCGTTATTTTTTAAAGGAGCAATAAATAATACAGAGGTAAAAATTAATGGAGATGGAGAGCAAACACGTGATTTTACGTATATAGAAAATGTAGTTCAAGCTAACATAAAAGCTATATTTATAGAAGAAGATAAGCATGAGGTATACAACGTAGCTTATGGAGAAACAATAAGTATAAATAAGTTATGGGAAATTATAAAAGGATTAACCAATTCTTTAATTAATCCAATTTACGGTTCAGAACGCTTAGGTGATGTTAAAAATTCATTGGCTAGTATTAAAAAAGCTAGATTATGCTTAAATTATAAACCTGAATTTAATTTAAAACAAGGACTTAATAAGAGTCTTTCATGGTATCTAGATAATAAATAAAATAAAATATTGCATAAGTTTTTAAATATGTTACTTTTGCATTAAATTAATTCCTATTAAATCAGTAGGGATAAAAAATATATTTATGTTAAGTAATTTGTTTTTGGCTATTGAAGCAACATTATTAGCCGGAGAAAAGATATTAAAAATATACAATAAAGATTTTAATATTGAATATAAAGATGATAAATCGCCACTTACTGAAGCTGATATAGCTTCAAACGAAATAATCGTTAAAAAACTTCAGGAAACTAATATTCCAATAATTAGCGAAGAGAATAAAACCGTTGATTATGAAACTAGAAAAAATTGGTCACAATGTTGGATAGTCGACCCAATTGATGGCACTAAAGAATTCATTAAAAAAAATGGAGAATTTACTGTAAATATAGCCTTAGTAGAAAACGGTAAAACAAAATTAGGTGTTATTTATGTACCCGTATCAAAAGAACTTTATTACACAAACGAAAGTAAAACAAAAGCCTATAAAACTATAATTACATCACTAGATTTAAAAGTTGATTCTTTGCTTTTTAAATCTGAAGATGAAATTAATAAAGCAGAATCAAATACTTCAGAAATAAAAGTTGTAGGTAGTCGTTCACATATGAATGAAGATACTCTACAATTTGTTGAAAGTTTAAAAACAGAAGGAAACAATGTAGAAATTGTTTCAAAAGGAAGTTCTTTAAAATTTTGTTTAGTGGCAGAAGGTAAAGCTGATGTTTATCCAAGATTTGCTCCTACTATGGAATGGGATACAGCTGCAGGACAAGCCATTTGTGAAGCGGTAGGTTTAACGGTTATAGATCAAAGCACAAAAAAACCAATGCTTTACAACAGACAAAATTTATTAAATAGTTACTTTTTAGTAACAAAATAAAAATGCCAAAAAACCTTTATAAAAGACATATAGCAAAAGCTATTACATGGCGTTTAGTGGGAACACTAGATACCATCATTTTGTCGTGGGTTATATCTGGAGACCCCTTAACAGGGCTTAAAATAGGGGCTTTCGAGGTAGTGACTAAAATGATATTATATTACTGTCACGAGCGTATTTGGTTTAAAGTAAAAATTGAAGAAAGCAAAAAAAGACACTTACTTAAAACATTTACTTGGCGCTTTGTAGGTACCATCGATACCATGACATTAGCTTGGATAATTTCAGGAAATCCATTAACAGGTTTAAGTATTGGATTTGCTGAGGTTTTAACTAAAATGATATTATACTACATTCATGAAAGAGTTTGGTATAAAATAGATTATGGATTAGAAAAAAGAAGGCGATTAAAACGATGGAAAAAAATATCAAAAAACACGAATATCAAATCGGAAAATTAGAGCGTCAAAAACTAAATGGGCACAATTCCTTTTTAATATTTTTCACAGGACTTTCAGGTTCGGGTAAGTCTACAATAGCAAATGCTTTAGAGCAAAAACTAAATAACCAAAAAATACATACTTTCGCTTTAGATGGTGATAATGTACGTCATGGTTTAAATAAAGATTTAAGTTTTGCTCCAGAAGATCGTACAGAAAATATTAGACGTATTGGAGAAACAGCTAAATTGTTTATTGATGCTGGTATTGTAGTTTTGGCAGCATTTGTAGCGCCGTACGAAAAAGACAGAAAAAACATAGAAGATACCGTAAAATCTGATAACTTTGTCGAAGTTTTTGTAAACACGAGTTTAGAAGAATGCGAACGCAGAGACGTAAAAGGCTTGTATAAAAAGGCAAGAGCGGGAGAAATAAAGAACATGACAGGTATTTCGGCACCGTACGAAGCACCGCAAAACCCAACAGTTGAGGTATCTCATTTAAATACAGTTGAAGAATCGGTTGAAATTATTTTTCAAGCCATTAAAAATAAATTAGAAATTAAAGAACAATGAGTAAATATTATTTAAACTATTTAGACGAATTAGAATCTGAAGCGATTTTCGTTTTAAGAGAAGTTTGGGCACAGTTTCAAAACCCAGTAATATTATTTTCAGGAGGAAAAGATTCAATTGTAGTAACACATTTAGCTAGAAAAGCATTTTATCCTTCTAAAATACCATTTTCTTTAATGCATGTCGATACAGGACATAACTTTCCAGAAACTATTCAGTTTAGAGACGATTTAATAAAAGAATTAGGAGCCAATTTAATTGTAGGTTCTGTACAAGAATCTATTGATGAAGGACGTGTTGCTGAAGAAAAAGGAAAAAACGCAACTCGTAATGCCTTACAAATTACTACACTTTTAGATGCCATTGAAGCGAATAAAGTAGATTGTGCTATTGGTGGTGGGCGTCGTGATGAAGAAAAGGCAAGAGCTAAAGAACGTTTCTTCTCGCACCGTGACGATTTTGGGCAATGGGATCCGAAAAACCAACGTCCGGAATTATGGAATATTTTTAATGGTAAATATTTCGAAGGTGAGCACTTTAGAGCTTTTCCAATTAGTAACTGGACCGAAATGGATGTTTGGAATTATATAAAGCGAGAAAATCTTGCTATTCCATCGTTATACTTTGCACATGAGCGAGAAGTGGTTTGGAGACAAAACTCATGGATACCAAACTCTGAGTTTTTAGTTTTAGAAGATCATGAAGAAGTGGTAACTAAAAAAATAAGATTTAGAACTTTAGGAGATATTACAATTACCGGTGGAATTGAATCTGATGCCGATACTTTAGAAAAGATTGCAGAAGAAGTTTCAACCATGCGTCAAACTGAACGCGGTAATCGTAGTGACGATAAACGTTCAGAATCAGCAATGGAAGACCGTAAGCGTCAAGGGTATTTTTAAAAAAATTATAAATAAAATTGAAATTGTCACCTTGAGCGGAGTCGAAAGGTCTTTTCAAAAATTAAACGAATAAATATGTTAGATAATAATCAATTATTACGTTTTACAACAGCAGGAAGTGTAGATGATGGAAAAAGTACCTTAATAGGTCGACTGTTATACGATTCTAAATCTATTTTCGAAGATCAAATAGAATCTATTGAAAAAACAAGTAAACAAAAAGGACACGAAGGTGTAGATTTGGCTTTGTTTACTGACGGTTTACGTGACGAACGCGAACAAGGTATCACTATCGATGTGGCATACCGTTATTTTACAACACCAAAACGT
Source organism: Neotamlana laminarinivorans (assembly GCF_020523925.1). Classification (GTDB taxonomy): domain Bacteria; phylum Bacteroidota; class Bacteroidia; order Flavobacteriales; family Flavobacteriaceae; genus Neotamlana; species Neotamlana laminarinivorans. Next base: position 433,973 of record NZ_JAJAPW010000002.1, read on the forward strand.
AAATTTATTATAGCCGATACACCAGGTCATATTCAATATACTAGAAACATGGTTACAGGAGCTTCAACAGCAAATGCAGCCTTAATTTTAGTTGATGCACGCCATGGTGTTATCGAGCAAACCAGACGTCATGCTTTTATTGCTTCATTATTACAAATTCCACACATAATTGTTTGTGTTAACAAAATGGATTTGGTTGATTTTAGTGAAGAGGCTTATAACAAGGTTTTAGGTCAGTTTGAGGAGTTTTCATCTAAATTATTGGTAAAAGACGTTCGTTTTATACCAATGAGTGCTTTATTAGGCGATAACGTAGTAAACCGTAGTGAAAACATGAGCTGGTATCAAGGTGCACCATTATTACACACCCTTGAAACCATGCATATTAGTAGCGATGTAAATAAAGTAGATGCACGTTTCCCTGTGCAAACCGTTTTAAGGCCACAAAGAGAAGGTTTTATCGATTATAGAGGTTATGCCGGTAGAATTTCAAGTGGAGTGTTGAGAAAAGGCGATGAGGTTACTATAATGCCTTCTGGGTTTACAAGTAAAATCAAAACAATTGATTCTTTTGATAAAGAATTAGATGAGGCCTTTGCACCTATGTCTGTTTCTATTACTTTAGAAGACGATATTGATATTAGCCGTGGAGATATGATTGTGCGTTCTAATAATAAACCAGAACCATCTCAAAACATAGAGGTAATGTTATGTTGGTTAAATAATGCACCATCTAAACCAAGAGCAAAGTACAGTATTTTCCATACCTCTAATCAACAGAAAGCCATGATTAAAGAGTTGGTTTATAAAATAGATATTAATACTTTACAGCGTAAAGAAGATGAAGCTGAGTTAAAAATGAACGAAATTGCAAAGGTTAAAATTAGAACAACAAAACCATTAATGATTGATTCTTATCGTGAAAATCGAACCACAGGAAGCATAATTCTTGTTGATGATGCTACAAATGAAACTGTAGCTGCAGGAATGGTGGTTTAACCCCTTTTTCATTATTATGAAGAAAATAATTGTTACTGGGGCTAGAAGAACCGCAACAACTTTTTTTGGGCAAGTTATAGCATTCCCAGATAATAACGCATATATATTCGAGCCTTTAAATAGGGAGTTAGGTGCAAAAGGGCTATCTTATAATGTCTGGTATCCAAAATATAACACAGTGTCTGTTTCTAAAACAGATAAAAACATATTTAACAAGTTAGTGGGTTTAAAACAACTATCTTTTAAAAAGAGTATAGGCGATGCTAAAACAGACTACTTTATTTATGATGCGTCATTTACAGAGAGAATAAAAAATGTTTTTTCAAATAGGTCGAAGCAAACATTAAAGTTTAAGCTTTCTAAAATTTTTTTTAATAGATGTGTTTACGAGTATTATAAATCGAAATATTTAAGAAGTAAAAGACTTTTGGTTATTAAGGACCCTTTTTTAGCTTTAAGCACTCCTTATTTTACAAATAACTATAAGGCCAAGATAGTTGTTACTTTACGCCACCCTGTATCATATTATCATAGTATGGTTAAACAAGGTTGGTTTCTAAAGTTTGATCTATTTTCCAATAAACCTTCTGAAGATGTTTTTAGTATAAAAAAGCAAATGGAAACAGACTATAATAATATTGATAGAAAAAAGCAATTGGCGGTTTTAGAATATTTAATGGTGTATTCTGAATTATTGAAATATAAAAATAATCCAGATTACATATTTATTAAACAAGAAGACTTTTTAGAAGCCCCAAAACAAACAATAGAAAATCTTTACTCAAAACTAGGTTTGGCTTTTAATGAAAAAACAGAAAAGTTTTTAAAGTCATATACCACTCATAATACAAAAAACGAAAATAGAATTTCTAACACAAAAAGAGATCTTAATTCTATGAAAAATCCATGGGTTGGGAAAGTTTCTAAAGAAGAGATTGATTTTGTTAAGCACTTTTCTTTTGAATTGTTAAAAGAGTTTTATCCTGAAGAACTGTGGTAGGATGAGTAAGTTGTTAGTAAATGTATTATCAAAAATCTTTTTGAGAGGCTTAACAGCTCTTTTTGGTGTTTACTTTTCTTATTTTTTAATACAAGATCTTGGTACAACAGATAGTGGCGAGTTTTTTTGGTTTCTTTCAATTTTAATTATTGTAAGCAGTTTTGTTAGATTAGGTTTTGATAAGCAATTAATTAGGTATTATGGTATTAATTACAGGAACTTAGAAAACTCTAAATTACTTTATATTACATATACGCAGGTTTTAGCTGTTATTGTTGCCTTTTTTCTCTTTATTGCATTATTGTATTTAATTATAGAACACTTTTTTTTAGGTGTTATAGAACTAAAAGTTTATAAGTATTTAATTTATAATCTTATACCTTATTCTTTTATTTTTTTGAATGTAAATTTTTTCTTAGGAATTAGAAAGGTGGCATTAGCCATTATATTAAGTAACTTTATTTTACAGCTATTTGTTTTTGTTTCTTATAAGCTCGGGTTTTCAGAAAATGTTTTTTTTCTGTACACTATTGCTAACTATACCGTATTTTTTCTGTCGTTTTTAATTTGTTTGTTTTCATTAAAGGGATTTAAGTTAGATTTACATGAAGCTTTTAATTTCAAAAAATATTTTAATGTAGATTTTTTTTTAATTACGGCTACAACAATATCAGCTAATTGGGTTGGAATTCTATTAATTGGGTTTTTTTTGAACAAAGAAGATGTAGCTTTGTATAACTCCGCTGTAAAGATTTCATTTTCAATGAATTTGATTTTGCAAACAATAAATCAAATTACCGCCTCTAGATTTGCTTTATACCACAAAAATAATCAGAAAAGCAAAATCAAAAAGTTAGCCAAAAGAGCTAGTTTACTTTGTACTGCACTTGTTGTACCTACAGGTATAGTTTTAATATTGTTTTCTTCAGAAATTCTTGGTTTTTTTGACGAAAGTTTTAAATCTGGAAATTTAGTTCTGTTAATATTGCTTGGCGCACAATTTATAAATGCAATTACAGGTTCTGTTGGGACAATTTTGCAAATGACAAACGAAGAGAGTTATTGGAGAAGAAAAAGTATTGAATCTTTTGTATTAAATATTCTTTTAAGTTTAATTCTTTTATATTTGACAGGAATAAATGGCGCTGCTGTAGGACAAATTTTAGCAATATCATATTTAATGCTATCATCAGTCTATTATTTAAAAAAAAATCACGGAATTAGCAGTGTATTTTTTATAAAATAAATTATATAAATGAAATTACTTGTTTTAGGAATTGATGCAGGAGTTAAAAAGGTTTTTGAAACCTTTGAAATGCCTTTTTTACAAAGTAAACTTAGTAAAGGAGTAATTATAAAGACTACGGAAGATATTGTAACTAGGGGCTGGGTGAAAAGCTACACAGGAAAATCGGCCGAAGCAAACCTAGGTTTTTATGAATACCCTATTATAGATAAAGAAGGATACCAATGGTCAAAATCGTTTAATCAAAATCACTTAAAAAAAACAGGGGTTAAGCCATTATGGGAATCTTTAAAAGAAAATGATATTTCTTCTGGGTTTATGAATATACCAACCACTTCTCCTGCCCCAGAAATTAAAGGTTTTTTTATATCTGGAGGCGGTGGAGGTAAAGAATTGAAGAACGGTTTTGATGCCTCGATATGTTTTCCTGAGAGTTATACTGAAGTGCTAAATTCAAATGATTATATTTTAGATGAAAGAGTACCTTCATTGGTCTGGGAAAAAGGTTTAGAGAAGTACAATGTTTTCTTTGAAAAGTTAATTGAAATGACAGAGAAGAGAATATTAACTTATATAGAGCTTTACAAGAAAGAACCCGTTGATTTTGGTTTTTTAGTAATTAGATCTGTAGCTGTTGTGCATTATTTGGCTATGTCTGAAATAGATAATTTTTGCAATTTAAATATACCAATAAATAATGAATTGCTTGATAATCTAAAAATTTTTTATAAGAAACTGGATGGGTCTATCGAAAAATTATTTCTTAGTTTAAACCCAGAGAATTATATAATTTTTGCAGACCATGGTATTTCAACTTTAAATGAAAGTATAAACATAAACAAGTTTTTATCCTCAAACGGTTTTCAGAAACCAATTGTTTCAAAGAATTCTTCTAAAAAAATTATTAATAAAATGAAACATTTAATACCTTATAAATTAAGAAGAAAAATAAAGAGATCAGCTTCTTTTAAAGAGTATTACATGAGTATGATTTCATTTGAAACCAAGAATACAAAGGCTTTTTCCAGAGGAGCTGTTAACGGTATCTATATAAATGATGAGTCTAGGTTTAATGGATCTGTAAAAGCTGAAGAAGCTGATCAAATTATAGATGAAATAATATCATCTATAAATAATAACTATGAGTTTAAGAAAAGGCAAATAACAGCTAAGAGATTTAGAAAAGAGCACGACTCATCAAAAAAATATTATAATTACTTACCAGATATTGTTTTGACAAACATTAAAGGTTTACGTTTTACAGAGGTAGGGAATAAAGTTTTTTTAAAAAATGAGTTTGTTAATAAGCCATATAATTTAAAAGATGTAAAAGATGACAATTGGACTGGGGTTAAAGATTCTGAAACGTTATTGGCAGTATCTAAAAAATTGCACAAAAAAGCAGAAGATTTAGTAAAAGATGATAACGATTTAACACTTGTTTATCAATTAATAAAAAGAAATTTTAACATATAGTATGCGAATAGGAATCCTTACATTTCATGATGGCATTAACTTTGGTGCTTATTTACAGGTTTTTTCACTAAAACAATGCTTAACAGAGCTTGGACACGATGTAAAAGTTATACACTATAAAAAGTATGGTTTTTTGATTAAAGAGTATATTCATTTTATAAAAAGAAAACATTCTTACGGTCAAAACATTACAAAAATAAATAAGTTTCATAAAGTTTTTAAACATTTAAATTTAACGAAGCACTATAATGATGTTAAGAAAATAAAAGAAGATTTTGATGTAGTCTTTTTTGGAAGTGATGAAATATGGAATATAAACAGTACGGCTACTTCTATGGATACTGCTTACTTTGGAAATGGAATACCTGGTAAAGCTAAGTTTGTTTCTTATGGACCTAGTTTTGGTTCAACAAAACAAGGGGATAAAAAATTAGAAGAGATAAAACCTTTGCTAGACCGATATTCTTCAATTTCGGTTAGAGATTATAATTCACAAAAAATCGTTACAAATCTTACAGGAGAAGAACCAACTTTGGTGCCAGATCCAACATTCTTAATAGATCAGTATGAAAGGATAAAATATCCTACAATAGATGAGAAATATGTAATAATATATGCGTCGGTTATTAAAGATGAGGATATAGAAATAGTAAAAGCATATTGTAAGGAAAAAGGTTTAATGCTAATTTCTTTAGGGATAAAATATTCTTGGGCAGATAAAAGCGTTATAGGAATTAGTCCATTTGAATGGTTAGGTTGGATGAAAAATGCAGAATATATTTTCACAAGTATGTTTCATGGTACTATTTTTTCAATCATACTAAATAAAAACTTTACGGTTTTCATGGATCCATATAGGCTAAATAAGTTTAGCTATTTAATAGACTTTTTGGGGCTAGATAATAGAATTTATCACAACAACCCAAACGCTATTGGAACAAGTATAGACTATGACAATCTTAACAAAAGAATAAACGACTTTTCTCTCCAGGGCAAAAACTTCATTAAAGCAGCTTTAACAAAGATTAATGAGAGCTAGAATTAATTACATAGACATTGTAAGGGGGATTGCTGCTATGTTGGTTCTATTTCAACATTACATGGAGAACTCGTACGATTTTTTTATTCATACAGGTGAAGAATATATAAATTTCGGTTTATTTGGTGTTATAGTTTTCTTTATAATCAGTGGGTTTGTAATTCCTTTTTCAGTTCAAAAAAGGTTTGATTTAAAAACGTTCGTAAAAAAAAGAATTTTACGTATTTACCCAGCTTATTTGTTTGTTTTTTTATTGTGCCTTTTCTTAGGGTTTTTTATAAAAATACCATATTATCGAAATTTGCTTCAATCAGACACATCAAACACCATTATTTTCAACTTACTCTTAATTCAGGAATATGTTAAAATACCAAGTGTTTTAGGAGTGTCTTGGACATTGAGTTTAGAGTTTTTCTGGTATTTTATGTTTTCCTTGTTTTTTTTTAAATATGGCAACAATGCAAATAAGTTAATCAAAGGAAGCTCGGTTTTTATTATTCTAATTGCATTACTTTCATTTCTTGTAGAAAAGAGGTTGCCGCTTGGGAGGTTTTTGCTCATTCATTTTGCTGTAATTGGTTACTATTGTTTTGAGAATTATTTAAAGAAAAAGCAAAACTTTAAAAGAACAATTCTTATTCAAGTATTGGTTTTTAACTTTGCGTTATTTATTGGGTTTTATTATTTTCAACATAAAACAATAAGTTATTTTTGTGAGTTATTATCATGGAATTTAGCTTACATATTCTTCTTTTTGTTTTACTTTTATTTTGATTACTTAAGAAATAAAACAATGGAGTATTTAGGGAAAATAAGCTATTCTGTTTACTTGCTACACACACCTGTATATTTGTTATACAAATACTATTTTGGTAAAGTTTCTGGATTAGAAATTATTTTAGTAACGGCTATATGTATTGTTTTTTCAGCTTTAAGCTATCATTATATTGAAGAACCGTTCGTGGCTCTAGGCAGAAGAAAAATAGGTTTAAACAAAAATAAAGTTGTATAAAACAGTTTTTATAAATGGTAGGTTTTTAACTCAAGATTTTACTGGCGTTCAAAGGGTCGCTTTTGAATATCTGTATAATTTAGAGAAGTACTTTAAAGATATTGAATGGGTAATTTTAAGTCCAAAAATAAAATTTTATAAGTCCAAAAAATTAAATGTAAGTTTTAAAATTGTTGAAATAGGAAAAAAAGCAGGTTATTTATGGGAGCAAATAGAACTTCCTATTTATTTAAAAAATAAAGATAATACTCTTATAAATTTTTGTAATATGGCACCATTGTTTTATAAAAATAATGTTGTTTTGTTGCATGATGTTGCTTTTTTAGACAATCCAGAATGGTTTAACAAAAAATTTGTAGCAGTTTATAAATTTTTAATGCCCAAAATTTTAAAGAAGAGCAAGAAGATAATAACAGTTAGTGAGTTTTCTAAAAAAAGAATTATACACCATTATTCTTCTATAGATCAAAACAAGGTTAAGGTTATTTATAATGGGGTTACATACTTTAATGGAAACCCTCAAGAAAATAAGGAAGGCCGCTATGCTTTGGTTGTTGGCTCAATTAATAAACGAAAGAACCATGAGTTAATAATTAAGACTTTTAAGGAGCTTGGTAAAGAATTTAAACTTATTTTGGTAGGTAACATTTCCAAGTCATTTAATCATAAAATTGACATGCTACCAGAAAACGTAAAAATCAAATCTGGAATAGATAATACTGAATTATATAACTTATATTATCACGCCAATTTAGTAATATGCGCCTCTTTATACGAAGGTTTCGGATTACCTATTTTAGAAGCATTACAATTTAATAAAAAAGTTATTGCATCAGAAATAGATGTTTTTAAAGAACTTTTTAAAGGAAGCGTTGTGTTTTTTAATCCAAAAATTAAGGAAGATTTAAAAGACAAGGTGAAGGAAAACTGGAATGCTTCAACATCACCTAAACCTTTTGATTTAGATTTTTTTTCTTGGAAAAATAGTAGCCAAAAACTAGTAGATTTAATTAATTGTATATACTAAATAATATATGTTAAAAAAAATAGGTTATTGGGTTTTGGTTATAGGGTTGTTAGGCACTGTAAGTAACCTTATTTTCATAAGCCCTTTACCTACTCTTGTATCTCCCATTTTCATTTTTGTAGGGTTATTAATGATAAAAAAACCAAAAAAAGTAACTTTTTGGCTAACAATATTTTTATTATATGCAACAATAAGTGTTCTAATTTACCACCCTAAATCACTTATAGACTTTGATTTTTATAGGTATGATGGAAATTTATACATTTCTTATTTACCAATATTAGCTTTTTCATTTTTAGCCTACGATTATGATATAGAAAAAAGGTTTAAGCAATTTTTATTATTTACTATAATTATTAATCTTATTGGGTTAGTTGTTTTGGGGATTAATCCTATAGATCACAATTACCACGGGTTTTTTAAGGCACATAATGCTATAGGTGGTTTTATGGCTTTTATAACAATTATTGCGTTTGTGTTTGCTCACCAAAAGAGGAGTCGATTTTATAAAATCTTAGCTTTTTTGGCTTTTTTGTTTTTATGGTTAAGTGGTTCAAGGGGCTCGATTTTAGGAGTTGTTTTTTCTATAATATTCTATTTTATTTACTTAAACAAATACTATAGAAAATTAAATTTTGTTTTACTTACAATATTTTTTATTATTAATTTTATAGCTGCATTATTATTGTATAATTATGGATTGTATACCAAACTTAATTTATCAAAGAATGGAGAAAAGTATATGAAAACCCATATTAGGAGTACTGAAGGTAATGTTGGAGCAAAAACAATGAACATTTATACTAGAATTCATTGGACTTGGGGTAGAGCCACAAACTGTTTAATTGTATCACCTTTTTTTGGAACAGGATTTGGATCTATGAACGATTGGCCTTTAAATTTTAAGGGAGTTAACCATATTATTGCGTTTAATAATCCAGATGATTATTTTTATGATCCATCACATGCGCATCATTCTTATTTTCATTTTTTAGGAGAATTTGGAATTATTGGATTTTTAATATTTGTTGCTTTTTGGTGGAATGTTTATAAATATTTAGAGAGAAATGATCAAAACAAAATTGTTCAACTCATTTTAATTATGAGCTATTTCAATTTAACAATAATGTCGTTTACAGAGCATCGAATAACAACACCATCCAACGCTTTGCCTTTTGTTATAAGTTTGAGTCTTTATATAATATATAATAATTACAAAAACAAATATGCAAGCCTACCTGAATAAAATAAGTTTTTGGATATTATTACTTCTGCCAATATCATTATTGTTTGGTATAGATTTTAATGTTAAAGTAATCGTTTTATTTGCCTTGTTTCTTTTTTTAGATTACCGTAATTTTTTTATCGCATTTAAAAATTCCTTTTCAAATAAATGGGTGCTTTTTTTTATTTCTCTATTTATGATTCAGCTGGTAGGTTTACTCCATTCATCAAACATAAATTATACATTACACTACTTTGAAACTAAGGTTTCAATAATTATTTTTCCAATTTTAATTTATATTTTTTTTAATAAATATAGAATAGATGTAGAGCGATTTGTAAAAATGTACGCCTATGGTGTTTTTATAATATCCTCTATTATTATTGGGTATTTAGTACTCAAAAATGGCGGTTATGATCAATCGTTTTTGGCTAAAAATGTGCCAAACCATCATATTTATTTTGGAATGTATTTATCTTTTGCCGCAATAGTATTTTGGTATTATTTATTTAAGGCCAAAGTTAAAATTGTATTTAAGGCTTTATATTACTTTTTACCATTGTTATTTTCAATTTTAATCTTGTTGGCTGTAGGATCTAGAACAGCTTTCATTGCTTTAATTACAGGTGTAATTATTTCTACAGTCATTCTACTAAAAAGTAATAAACTGAAACAAAACAGACAAATTTTATTGTTTTTATTATTTTTATTTGCAATTGTGATGGTTGTTGTTTTTACAAATGAAGAAATTACAGATAGGCTATCAAGACTTTTTAATGAAAGCCGAAAAAACAGTCCATTGCTTAAAAGGATGGTACAATGGGAATGTGGTTTAAAAATTTTCAAAGAAAATTTCTTATTTGGAGTAGGCACAGGAGACGTTCAAGAATACCTAAACATGTGTTATAGAGAAAATAAATTTAGAGGCTATAGGTACAAATTGAATACCCATAACCAATATCTTGACGAAGGAATTAAGAATGGTATATTAGGGCTTTTAACTATTTTAAGCCTGTATTTTTATATGCTATATTATTCAATTAAGTGCAAAAAACATGTATATTCATATTTTTTAATTACGATAATAATAGTTTCCTTTGCTGAGAATATATTATCGAGGCAGGCAGGAGTAGTTTTTTATTCTTTTTTTAATAGCTTGCTTTTTTTTGGTTATCGCTTAAACGAAGAATTTAATGAAAAAAGCCTTAATACATGATTGGTACACACAATATGGTGGTGCCGAAAGATGCATAGAAAGCTTTACCAACATATGGAGTGATTTTGATCATTTTACACTTGTAGATACGCTTACAGACGAACAAAGAAAGGTGGTTTTAAAAGGAAAAAAGACGAAAACATCTTTTATTGAAAAACTTCCTTTTGGCAAAAAAAAATACCGCTCTTTATTACCTCTTTTTCCTTTGGCTATAGAACAATTTGATTTAAGTGAATACGAATTAATAATTTCGTCTTCATCCTCAATTGCTAAAGGTGTTTTAACCAAACCTAGCCAGCTTCACATTTCTTATGTGCACTCTCCCATTCGATATGCTTGGGATTTATATTTTGAATATTTAAAAGAAAGTGGTTTAAACAAAGGAATAAAAGGTTTTTTAGCCAGATATTTTTTATACAAAATAAGAATTTGGGATTTATCAACACTCAATAGACCCGATTTTTATATTGCAAATTCAAAGTATGTAGCTGCTAGAATAAAAAAAATATATGATAAAGACTCACTAGTTATTTATCCTCCTGTTGATGTTGAAGCTTATTCAATATCCAATGAAGTAAAAGATTATTATATTACCTATTCAAGAATGGTGCCTTACAAAAAAATCGATTTAATTGTAAAAACATTTGCTAAAACAGACAAAAAATTGATAGTAATAGGAGGTGGTCCGGATTTTAACAAAATAAAAAAATTAAAAACACCTAATATTTTAATGCTAGGACATTTATCAAACCAAGAAAAGAACACTTTTTTAAAACATGCTAAAGCATTTATATTTGCAGCAGAGGAAGATTTTGGAATTTCTCCCGTAGAAGCTCAAGCTTCAGGAGTTCCGGTAATAGCTTTTGCTAAAGGAGGTGCAACAGAAACCGTAAATGGGGTTTTTGTTAATGATAATATTGAAAACAATAGTACAGGTGTGTATTTTAAAGAACAGAGCGAAGGGTCTATACTGGAGGCTGTTGATTTTTTTGAAAAAAATGAAGTTATTTTTAATAGAGTAAAAATTAAAGAAAGTGTTGAGAAGTTTAGTGTAAAAAGATTTGAAAAAGAATTTAAGGAAACTGTAGAAACGCTTTATTCTAATTGGAAGATTAATAAATAACTAACTAATTTTTAATAAATGAGAAAAGGGGGGTATTCTATAATTATTAAGCCTTTATTGTATATAATAGATTTGACTTTTATATCATTTTTATCCTTGTTATTGTTAACAGATAATATAAAATCAATTCTTTTTTTTAACTTTTTTTGGATAATAACATCTGTTTTTGTTTCTTTTTATAATGTTTATCGATTTACCAAAATAGTTGAAGTTTTAACACGTCTCACCAAACAAAACTTTTTATTCATTCTTTTAGTGTTTACTTATTTATTCATAAATAAATCTAACGTAGACCCCAAAAATGTTCTTAGTTTTTTCTTTTGGCTCTATTTTTCGCTAATATTATGGCGCGTATTACTGTATTTTTTATTTAGAAGATATAGAATAATTACAGGCAGTAACTACAAGCAAGTCGTAATAATTGGCGTTAACAATTCAACAAAAAAGTTAGAGAAGTTTTTTAATAATCATCCCGGTTTTGGCTATAAATTTATGGGCTTTTTTACTGATGACAATGCCATTGAACGTAAAGGAGCAGTTTTGGAGAGCTATGACTTCATAATAAAAAATGAAATAGATGAAGTATATTGCTCTGTAAAAGAGTTAACAAATAAACAAATTAAAGATTTTATAAACTTTTGTGATATTAATATGAAATCTTTGAAGTTTATACCAGATAATAAGGAACTATTTACTAAAAACTTATATCTCAATTATCTTGACATTACACCTATATTATCTTTAAGAAAAATACCCTTAGAAGATTCAATAAACAGTGTAGTTAAACGCTTATTTGATATCGTTTTTTCAACTTTAATTATAGTTTTTGTACTGTCTTGGTTAATACCAATTTTAGGGTTAATAATAGTTTTAGAAAGCAAGGGGCCAATATTTTTTAGGCAAGATCGCCCTGGAATAAAAGAAGAGGGTTTTGGTTGTTATAAGTTTAGGTCTATGGCAGTAAATACAAGTTCTGAAAAATCTGCAACTAGAAACGATGCTAGGGTAACAAGGGTTGGTAAATTCATTAGAAGAACAAGTATTGACGAGTTACCTCAATTTTTTAATGTATTATTTGGTTCTATGTCAGTTGTTGGTCCCAGACCACATTTATGGAGACAAAATGAAATGTATGGAACCAAAGTGCCAAAATATATGGTGAGACATTATGTAAAACCTGGAGTAACAGGATTAGCACAAGTTAGAGGGTATCGAGGTGAAATAGAAACAAAAGAAGATATAATTAACCGAACAAAATATGATATATTCTATATAGAAAACTGGTCTATTCTTTTAGATATTAATATTATAATTCAAACGGTTGTTAACGTTTTTAAAGGAGAGGAAAAAGCTTATTAAAAAACTTTATAATTGAAAGTTATTAAACTATCATCTGCGTACAGTGGAAATAACGAAATAAAATACGTTGAACAAGCTGTTTTATATAATGAGATTTCAAATTTCGGTAAAAATCTTAATTTGTTTAGCCAACAATTAGAAGCATACTTTGCTAAACCTAACAGAATAGCTCTTTTAAATTCAGGTACGTCTGCTATACATTTAGCCTTAATTCAATTAGGAATAAAAGTTAATGATGAAGTTATTTGCCAAAGTTTTACCTTTTCTGCTTCAGCCAATCCTATAGTTTACCAAAAGGCTATTCCTGTTTTTATAGATAGCGAAGCAGAAACATGGAATATGTGCCCCGTTCAACTAGAAATAGCAATAAAAGACAGGCTGTCTCTGGGCATTAAGCCAAAAGCAATCATTGTTGTTCATAGTTATGGAATGCCAGCGAAAATGGATGATATTGTAAAAATTTCAGAAAAATTTAGCATACCAATAATCGAAGATGCAGCCGGCGCACTTGGCAGTACCTACAAAGGTGTAAAGTGTGGTAATTTTGGTGAATTTGGTATCATATCTTTCAATGGAAATAAAATAATTACAACATCAAGCGGTGGTGCTTTAATTTGTACTACAGAAAATCAAAAAATAAAAGCTAATTTTTTAGCAACACAGGCAAAAGCAAGTAAACCGTTTTACCACCACGAAGAAATTGGGTATAATTATAGTATGAGCAATATTGTTGCAGGTATAGGTAGAGCCCAAATGGAGGTTTTAAAAGAGCGAGTTCTAAAAAGGCGAGAAGTTAATGTGTTTTATAAAGACATTTTTGAAGGTATTAATGGCATTACTTTATTAACTGAGCCTAGTCAATATTATTATTCTAACCATTGGTTAACCTGTATTTTGATTAATTTTGAAGAGGCAGGTTTTTCTAACGAAGATTTAAAAAAGGAATTAGAAGAACATAATATAGAAACTCGGTTTTTATGGAAACCTTTACATTTACAGCCCATATTTAGTGATTTTCCGTATTATGGAAAGTATATTAGCGAACAATTATTTAATAGGGGTCTATGTTTGCCTTCAGGTTCAAACTTAACAAATCAAGATAAGAATAACATTAAAACAGTAATAATGCGCTTTATATCTAATAAAATCAATTAATGAGGCTAATTCTTTCTTTTTTTACATATAAGTTTTAGATTTAAGCACGGTAAAACGATAATTTATAATACGTTACATAAAACAATCATGAAAAAAATATTAATTACAGGAGCGGCTGGTTTTTTAGGCTCTCATTTATGCGATCGCTTCATTAAAGAAGGGTACAAGGTTTTTGGTATGGATAATTTTATTACTGGTGATGCCAAAAATATTGCTCATTTATCTAATAATCCCGATTTTGAGTTTATAGATCATGATGTTACCAAGCATATTGATTTTGAAGGAGATTTAGATTATATTCTTCATTTTGCATCTCCTGCAAGTCCAATAGATTATTTAAAAATTCCTATTCAAACCCTTAAAGTAGGATCGTTAGGAACTCATAATTTATTAGGTTTAGCAAAAGCTAAAGATGCAAGAATTTTAATTGCATCTACATCCGAAATTTATGGAGATCCATTGGTTCATCCACAAACCGAAGACTATTACGGTAACGTAAACACCATTGGTCCTCGTGGTGTATACGATGAAGCTAAGCGTTTCCAAGAATCTATAACTATGGCTTATCATACTTTTCATGGTGTAGAGACGCGCATTGTGCGAATTTTTAATACTTACGGCCCAAGAATGAGACTGAATGATGGTCGTGTAATTCCAGCGTTTATGGGACAAGCTTTACGCGGTGAAGATTTAACTGTTTTTGGTGATGGATCTCAAACCCGTTCGTTTTGTTATGTAGACGATCAAGTTGAAGGTATTTACCGTTTATTATTAAGCGATTATTCACATCCAGTAAACATTGGAAACCCTCACGAAATCTCGATAAGAGATTTTGCCGAAGAAATTATAAAACTTACAGGTACAACTCAAAAAGTAATTTATAAAGATTTACCGGTAAACGACCCAATGCAAAGGCAACCAGACATAACCTTAGCTAAGAAAATTTTAGGTTGGGAGCCAAAAGTAGATCGTGCTGAAGGAATGAAAATAACGTTTGATTATTTTAAAAGTTTAACCGAAGACGAGCTTTATAAAAGCGAACATAAAGATTTTACAGGATTTATAAAATAAAACTAGTGTATGGAATATAAACGCGGAAGATTTTCGTGGTTATTAAGACCTATACTAATTATTTGTGATCTATTAATTATAAATATTCTTGCTCATTATATTTTGCAGTTTAATGAGCAAGATTTATATTTTTATAAGCTCGATAGAATAAATAATCAGCAGTTATTATTTGCTATATATTCTTTATTGTTTTGGTTGTTTTCTGCTTCATTAATTAAGTTTTATGAGGTTTATAGGTATTCGTCTTTCTTAAAAATAACGTCACTTTTATTTAAGCAACATGTTGTTTTTTTAATTGGTGTTTACGCTTTTATTGGTTTTTTTAGAAGTGTTGATATTCACGCCCTTGTTGTTATTAAGTATATTTCCTTTGTTTTTTTAGCTGTTGGTGTTTTAAAAATATTGACGTATTTATTTTTAAAAGCTTTTAGAGCTTATTTTCAAGGTAATATTAGAAATATTGTCGTTTTTGGTGAAGGAAAAAATATCGAAGAATTAATTTCAATATTCACAAACCAAAAGGAATTAGGATATAATTTAAATGCGTTTTTTAGTGATAGAAATTATTTAAATAGAACAGGCACCGTAAAAGATGGACTAAAATACTTAGTTAACAATGTAGTTGTTGATGAAATTTTTTGTGCCATTGATGAGTTAACAGAAAAGGATGTTAACGAGCTGGTTAAACTTGCAAATATTAATAAAAGTAATATAAAGTTTATACCTAAAACTTCTGAATTATTTAAAAAACGCTTACGTGCCGATTATTATGCCTTTTTACCTGTGTTTTCTATTCAGGAAGGCCCATTAAATAATGTTTTAAATAAAATGTTAAAGCGAGTATTTGATGTCGTGTTCTCATTGTTTGTACTTATATTTTTATTTTCTTGGGTATCTATCATTTTATTTGTAATTATTAAGTTAGACTCAAAAGGACCGCTATTTTACAGGCACAAGCGTAATGGAATTAATTATAAAGAATTCTATTGTTATAAATATAGATCATTAAAAACAACTCAAGAAATTAGAGGAACATACGTAAAGAAGAATGATGAAAGACTAACCAAAGCTGGAAAGTTTTTAAGGAGAACAAATCTTGACGAATTGCCGCAGTTTATAAATGTATTTTTGGGAGATATGAGTGTTGTTGGTCCAAGGCCACATATGTTAACTTACACAGATGAATACTCTAAAAAAGTAGATAAATATAATTTTATTTATAGACATCATATTAAACCAGGTATAACAGGTTTAGCACAAGTGAGCGGCTATAGAGGAGAAATAGAACTTGATTCAGATATTATAAACCGAATTAAATATGATAATTTTTATATTGAAAACTGGTCGTTGGTATTAGATATAAATATTATTTTTCAAACACTTTTCAATATTATAAAAGGAGAAGAAAAAGCTTATTAAAGCATCTTAACTAAAGCAATCAGCTGCTTTTCAAAAT
This sequence comes from Neotamlana laminarinivorans, assembly GCF_020523925.1. Taxonomy (GTDB): domain Bacteria; phylum Bacteroidota; class Bacteroidia; order Flavobacteriales; family Flavobacteriaceae; genus Neotamlana; species Neotamlana laminarinivorans. Next base: position 450,377 of record NZ_JAJAPW010000002.1, read on the forward strand.
TAAAGTTTTGTAAAGCAGTTTTTTGTATTTGAGACCTAAATTGATGGTTTAATTTATTGATTTCAATTTTTGAAAGCTGAAGGTTTAATGCTTTATAATTTGTAGGAGGAACTACCCAACCTAAATTATAAGTTTCAATTATATTTTCGCCTTCACCACCACCAAAATAAAGCATAGGAAGTCCTAATTTTCCGTATTCAAATATTTTTGAGGGTACAGAGCCATAAATTCTATTTAAAAGCGGAATAACGGTTAAATCGTATTTTAAGAGCGCCTCATGAAGTTCTGTGCGGGCAATTTCACCGTGATATACAATATCTAGTTCTGGGTTTTTAGTAACTAAGTCTTCAATTTTTTCTTTTTCGGCGCCGGCACCATAGATATGAAACTGTACATTCTTATAATCAAGCTCAGTACAAAGTTTATAAATGCCTTGTGCTATACCAAGTAAGCCAGCGTAAACCATTTTTATTTTTCTGTTTTCGGTAGCTTGTTCTTCTAGAATTGGCGGATTAAAATCAGGAAAATTGCGATATAAAAAAGTGTCTTTTTTAGAGAAAAGTGATTTAATGTGTGTTAAAATTTCTTCACTTTGCCCTAAAACTAAATCGGCTTTTTTGTAATTAAATCGTTCTATGCGTTCTAAAAGTTTGTAGCTAAAATTCTTTTTAAATGCACCAAGTTCTAAACCCGCAATAGGCCATAAGTCGCTTACATTTAAAATAAGTTTACGTTTCTTATTTCTTATAAAAAACATACAAGTAAAAGCGACTAAAAGTGGCGGTGACTGCACAATAACTTTCTCCGGAAGTTTGTTCCACATAAAAAACCAAATCAAGCTAAAACTATACGAAAGCATGGCAATTAAGCGTTTTAGTTTGTTTTTAGAATTGCTAGCGTAAATCCATAATCGGTGTATGGTAATATGGTGTTCTGTAGTCGTTTTTTTAAAAACACCTTTATAACCTTCAAAAATTTTGCCTTTGGGGTAATTGGGTAAAGGTGTAATTACCGAAACCTTGTAGTTTTGCTCTTGTAAACCTTCGGCTAAATGAAAAATACGGTTCGATGCCGCTCCTGTTTCAGGCGGAAAATAGTTGGTTATTATTAAAATCTCCTTCACTATAATTCGTAAATTTCTGTAAGATGGTCTGTAATTCTTGTAGCCGCTTGTCCGTCCCAAAGTTCAGGAATTTTACCTGCTTTCCAATTATTTGCTAATAAGTTTTTAAAAGCGGCTTCAATTTTTTTACTGTCGCTTCCTACTAAAATATTGGTGCCAATTTCGCAGGTTTCTGGGCGTTCGGTATTTTCACGAAGTGTAATACACGGTACATTCATAACTGTGGTTTCTTCGGTTATACCGCCAGAATCGGTTAAAACACCAAGGGCATATTTTACTAAATAATTAAATTCTAAATACCCTAATGGGTTGGTATAATGTAGGTTTTTAAAGTTTAAACTTAAGCCTTCTAATAATTTTTTAGTACGCGGATGCACTGGAAAAATAATAGGTAAATCTTTACCTAAAGTTACTATTTGTGTGATTAATGATTTTAGCTGATTTTCTTCATCTACATTACTTGGGCGATGTAATGTAATTACTAAATAGTTTTTAGGTTTTAGGTTTAAAGTTTGCCACACTTCGGGTTGCTTTAGGCGATGTTCGTTTTTTCTTAGGGTGTCAATCATGACGTTACCAACAAAAAATATTTGCTCTGGTTTTACGCCTAAGTTTAATAAGTTTTCGTTGGCTCTGGTTGAGGTTGTAAAAAAGTAGTCGGTTAAACTATCGGTTACAATACGATTAATTTCTTCGGGCATTCGCATATCTCCCGAGCGAATTCCAGCCTCGACATGTGCTACATCAATTCCAGCTTTTTTTGAAACTATAGTACAAGCCATTGTTGAGGTTACATCGCCAACCACCAACACTAAATCGCATGGATTTTGGGCAAGTTCTTCCTCAAAACCAACCATAATACCTGCCGTTTGTTCGGCTTGGGTGCCGCTTTTTACTTCAAGATTAATATCTGGTAACGGAATATTTAGCTCTTCGAAAAAAGTACCGCTTAAGTTTTTATCGTAATGTTGCCCGGTGTGTACTAACCTGAAGTTTATATTAAAACCTGCACTTTTTTTTTGTTTTATAGCTTCAATAATAGGAGCTATTTTCATGAAATTTGGTCGTGCACCTGCAACTATGGTAATATTCATTTTGTTTTGTTTAAATACGACGAAAACTGCTTCAATTTACCACTTTTCTGTCGGTTTAAATTATTTTGTTTTTCGTAAATAATGTGCAATCCGCTTTCAAGGTAATGCTCAATTTCACGGTTTATGGTTTGTTTTTGGTTTTCGGAAAGGTATTCAGCACCCACATAAATAATTTTAAAAGTATCGGGTTTTAACTGTTCAATTACAAATTCTTTAACCTTTCCATCGTTTTCAATAATGCTTTTGGTAATGTAATAAAAGGTTAATCCAGCTGCTCTTTTTCCGCTAGGCAAAATTACAATATCGTTTGTTCTTCCGGTAAGTTTTTCTAAAATAGGTGTTTTTATGGTGCTTTTTTTACTTAATATACCAATATCACCAAGGTCGTAGCGAATAAATGGCTGCGCTTTGTTGTAAAGCGAGGTAATTACAACACGACCTTCTTTGCCATTTGGCAATACATTGTTTTGTTCATCAAGAATTTCAATAAATAAAGTTTCGCTATTAAGTTGCCAGTTGCCGTTTGGGTTTTGAAAAGCCATTAAATCGAGTTCGGAAGCACCATATTCGTTCACCACAGGAATTCCTAATTGGGTTTCTAGTAGTTTTTTGTCGGTTTCAAAAAGCATTTCAGACGTCACTACACATACATTCAAACTCGGGCAAACCGATTTTAAAACAATGTTTTTTTTCTCTAAATATTTAGCAAACTGCACAATGACACTGGTGTAACCATTAATGTAATGGAATGTTGTGGTTTTGAATTTTTGTAAAGTAGCAGCAAAAGCTTCATCGCTTAAATTAAAAACAGAAAACCGATAACGATGACTCAAAAAATCTTTAAAACGCTCTTTGTAATAACCTATTTTATTTAACGGAATACCGTAAAAACGCGCTTGTTTAGAGCTATTAAAATTAATGTTATACCAGCCAAATCGGTTTTGAATAACAGCCCAAGTTAAGGCATGACAAAATTTATCTTTAGCAAAAATAAATGGATGTCCAGAAGAACCTGACGTTTTGTTAACGTAAACATTTTTGGTTGTAAACCCTTTGCTTAAACGTTGTTCTAGCGGTTGTTGTAAATCGGCTTTCGTCATTACAGGAACGCTGTTCCAATTGTTTAAATCGATGTTTTTTCCGAAGGATTTGTAAAACGGATTATGATTTAAGTGATACGTTATAATGTCACGTTTTTTCTCTTCCGCGAAAGCGATAAAATCTACTTCATTTTTATTTTGAATGTCTTTTAAAACACGTTTAGCTTTCGCAATAGGAAAGCCATTTAGTTTTAAAGAAAAATCGAATACATTCAACGTAAGCAAAATTATTAGGTAAAGTAACTAAAAATAATTCGTGTATTTAAAGCATTAGTTTATTTTTGTGCAAACAACAAAACTCATGAACATTTTAATTCTTGGCTCTGGAGGAAGAGAGCACACATTTGCTTGGAAAATAGCGCAAAGCGATAAATGCAATAATTTATTTGTAGCACCAGGAAACTCGGGAACTGCCGAAGTTGCAACCAATGTAAATATTAGCGAAACCGACTTCGATGCGATTAAAGAATTAGTGTTAAAAGAAGCCATTAGTTTGGTTGTTGTTGGTCCGGAAGCGCCGCTTGTAAAAGGTGTTCACGATTATTTTTTAAACGATGATGCGTTAAAAAATGTATCGGTAATTGGGCCACAAAAAGTTGCTGCCGAACTTGAAGGTAGTAAAGAGTTTGCCAAAGAGTTTATGGACAGACACAATATACCAACGGCTGCTTACCAAAGTTTTACAAAAGATAATGTTGAAGCTGGTTATACGTTTTTAGAAAGTTTAAAACCACCTTACGTTTTAAAAGCCGATGGATTGGCTGCTGGTAAAGGTGTGGTGATTTTAAATGATTTAGATGAAGCTAAAGCTGAATTAAAAAGCATGTTAGTTGATGCTAAATTTGGCGATGCGAGTACAAAAGTGGTTATTGAAGAGTTTTTAGATGGTATTGAGCTTAGTTGTTTTGTGCTCACCGACGGTAAAAACTACAAAATTTTACCAACAGCCAAAGATTATAAACGTATTGGCGAAGGCGATACAGGTTTAAATACGGGTGGTATGGGAGCTGTTTCTCCAGTGCCGTTTGCTACTCCGGAATTTTTAAATAAAATTGAAGAACGTGTTGTTAAACCAACCATTAATGGTTTTGCAAAAGATAAATTGCCTTATGTTGGCTTTGTGTTTATTGGCTTAATTAAAGTTGAAAACGACGACCCTAAGGTTATTGAATATAACGTGCGCATGGGCGACCCAGAAACCGAGGTGGTGTTCCCAAGACTTAAAAACGATTTAGTTGAAGTGTTAGATGCTATGGCAAACCAAACATTAGACAAAATTAATATTGAAATTGATGAGCGTGCTGCTACAACTATTATGGTTGTTTCGGGTGGTTACCCTGAAGCTTACGAAAAAGGAAAAGAAATTACAGGTATAGAAAACATAACAGAATCTATTCCGTTTCATGCAGGTGCGCAGTTAAAAGATGGTAAAATTGTAACCTCTGGCGGACGTGTAATTTCTATAACGTCGTACGGAGAAACGTACCAAGAGGCCATAAAAAAATCTTACCAAAGTATAGAAAAACTACATTTTGATAAGATGAATTATCGTAAAGATATTGGATTCGATTTATAAAAACGAGTGCGAAGAAACGCTTTTGTCTTCTTCGTTATTGTTGTTAAATATCTGTAATTGTTTTAACCAGTAAACTACCGCTGCCATACAAATTAAAATAAAAATCCAAGAAATAGTATTGGCTGCCCACCAGTTTTCTAATTCTAATTCTTTAAGAGCATCCATTGGTGATAAAAGAACATTTACAAATAAATCTTGTATAGCGTAGAAAAAATCTTTCATAGTGTAATTTGTGTTTTCTAACTCGTAATTGTTAGTATATTTACAAAGCAAAAATACAAAAACAGTTAATGATTACAAGTTTTTTTAAAAAATCTAAATCAATAAATTTTATTATTGTTTTTTTAATTTCTCTTTTGGCAATTGTAATAGGAAAATTGTTAAGAGTAGAAGAGGGCTTTAGTTTCGGTTTATTAGGAAAATTGTTGGGAACCGTATTAATAGTTTTTGCTTCAATATTATTGCTTAATTTTATTGTAAATAAGAATAATTTATCTCAAAATGATAGCTTGTCAATATTCTTGTTTAGCTTGTTTTTGCTGTTGTTTACACAAAGTACAATATATTTTAATATATTAATTTCAAACTTTTTTGTTTTGTTGGCTTTAAGAAGATTAATGAGCCTCAGAACTAGAAAGAATATTAAAGAAAAACTTTTTGATGCTGCCTTTTGGATTGCAGTGGCTTCTTTGTTTTATTTCTGGTCAATTTTATTTTTTGCTCTTGTAATTTTATCTCTTGTTTTATTTTCAGATGGAAACTTAAGGCATTGGATTGTTCCTTTTTTAGGTGTTTTAGCTGTTTTTGTTTTATCTACAGCTACATCAATAATTATTTATAACACTTACTTTGGTTTTATAACAGAAACTTACAATATAAGTTTAGATTTTAGTGTTTATAATTCTGTTAGTTATTTAATAGCTATAACACTACTGTTTTCATTTGGTGCTTGGTCTTCCTTTTTTTATTTAAATAATATAAAGAAGAAGAAAAAAGCCTTTCGAGCGTCATTCACCACAATTATTTTTGCAGTAATAATAGCATTTTTAATAATCTTGATTGTACCAAATAAAAACGGAAGTGAATTTTTGTTTCTATTTGCGCCATTAGCTATTGTTATAACAAACTATTTAGAGATTATAAAGGAAAAATGGTTTAAAGAGCTGTTTTTGGGTATTTTAATTGTTGTGCCTTTTGTAGTATTAATGCTGTAGTTTTTCGCCAAAAGCTAAATCGCCAGCATCACCTAACCCTGGTATAATATAGCCCTTATCATTAAGGTTTTTGTCTACGGCTGCAATCCATAAATGTGTATTGTCATCAAAATTTTTGTTTACAAAATCAACACCTTCTTGTGCGCCAATAACACTTATTAAATGTACCTCTTTAGGTGTTCCAAATGGTTTTAATGCCTCAAAAGTAGCTAGCATTGATTGTCCGGTGGCAAGCATAGGATCGGCTAGAATAAGAGTTTTTCCTTCTAAGCTTGGGCAAGCTAAGTATTCTACAACAATTTCAAAAGTTTCAGGGTTTTGTTTATGATGACGATAAGCAGAAATAAAAGCGTTTTCAGCATTATCAAAATAATTTAACAAACCATTATGTAGAGGTACACCAGCGCGTAAAATAGAACACAAAACAACATCGGTTTCTGGTAAAAAAGTGTTGTTTATTCCTAATGGGGTTTCAACCGAAATGGGTTTAAAACTTAGGGTTTTGCTCATTTCATAACATAAAATTTCACCAATACGCTCTATATTTCGTCTAAACCGCATGCTGTCTTTTTGAATGTTTTTATCACGAATTTCTGCAATAAATTGATTTAAAATAGAGTTTTCTGTTGAAATGTTATGAATATGCATTTTAAGTAAGTTGTTTTAAAGGTAAAGTTAAGTATAATTTAAAATAAAAATAACTGATTTGAAACTTGTAATTGTATAAATAGTGCCATATTATTTAAATTACGTAGTTTTGCACATTAAATTTTTTGAACATGTTTACAGATAAAGCCAACAAAATATTTCAAGACGTAATTGAAAAATACCATATTGTTAATACCGTAGATCAACCTTTTGAAAACCCTTACGATAAAAGCAATTTAATCGAGCATTTATTATACAGAAAATGTTGGATTGATACCGTGCAGTGGCATTACGAAGATATTATTCGCGATCCGCAAATAGATCCTGTTGCTGCCTTAACATTGAAGCGCCAAATTGATGCATCGAATCAAGATAGAACCGATATGGTTGAGTATATTGATAGCTATTTTCTTGAGAAATATAAAAATGTTTCTCCTAAAGAAAACGCTACAATAAATACCGAAAGTCCGGCGTGGGGTGTTGATAGGTTATCTATTTTGGCCTTAAAAATATATCATATGAACGAGGAGGCTACGCGCGAAGATGCCACAGATGCACATCGCGAAGCATGCCAAAAGAAACTTGATATTTTATTAGAGCAGCGTGTAGATTTATCTACAGCAATCGATACGCTTTTAACCGATATTGAAAACGGAGATAAGTACATGAAAGTTTACAAACAAATGAAAATGTACAACGACGATGAGTTAAACCCAGTGTTACGCTCTCAGAAGTAAAATATTCGGTTTCCTAAAATGTTATACTGAGCCTTTCGACTGCGCTCAAGACAAGCGCGGTCGAAGCGTCGATTCAAGATCTCAATTTAAATCTTAATGTCTAACTCAAAACACATACTCGTTATTCGCTTATCTGCAATGGGAGATGTAGCTATGACGGTGCCTGTGTTGCGAGCATTAACAAAACAATATCCCGAGCTTAAAATTACCGTTTTAACTCGGGCTTTTTTTGCGCCTTTCTTTAGAGATTTACAAAATGTTGAGGTACTTGCAGCCGACGTAAAAGGAAAGCACAAAGGTGTTTTAGGGCTTTATAAACTCTCTCAAGAAATAAAAACTTTAGGTGTTGATGCTGTGGCCGATTTACATAATGTATTACGGAGCAAAATTTTAAAGTTTTTTTTATCTGGAAAACCTTTTTACCAAATAGATAAAGGGAGAAACGAAAAAAAAGCTTTGATATCGGGTGTTTTTTTTAAGCCATTAAAAACCACACACCGGCGTTATGCCGATGTTTTTAAAAGTTTAGGGTTTCCTATAGATTTAAGCAATCCATCTTTTCCTAAAAATGCCATTTTAAATAATAAATGTGAAGCGCTTTTAGGTGATTTAAAAAGTAAACGTATTGGTATTGCACCTTTTGCTGCACATGAAGGCAAAATGTATCCTTTTAGATTAATGAAGGAAGTTATTGAAACTTTAGCTAAACAGCATAAAATCTATTTATTTGGTGGCGGCAAGCAAGAAATAGAGGTGCTAAATAACATTTCTGAAGCTCATGAAAATGTACAAAACCTTGCGGGCAAACTAAGCTTAAACGAAGAGCTTGATGTAATTTCGAATCTGGACGTTATGCTTTCTATGGATTCTGGAAATGCACACATTGCAGCCATGTTAGGCGTAAAAGTGATAACTATTTGGGGAGTAACACATCCGTTTGCTGGGTTTGCACCATTTAATCAGCCAGAAGATTATGCTTTGGTAGCAGACAGAGCTAAATACCCGTTAATACCAACTTCAATTTACGGCAATAAACATCCTGAAGATTATAAAAATGCAGCAGGAAGTGTTTCTCCAAAGACAATCGTTGAAAAACTAGAGTCCGTTCTTTAATTCAGATTAAAGCGGACGTTTTTCAAAAGTGTCCATATTTTATTTTTTAAGTTTTTCGCTTCCGCGGAAACAAATAAGTGTTTAATAATTAAACATCATCAAAATCAACCGTAATAGTTGCACTAGTTGGATGAGCTTGACAAGTTAAAATTAAACCTTCAGCAACTTCGTTTTCGGTTAAAATATTATTTTGTCTCATGGTAGCTTCACCTTCGGTAACACGAGCTAAACAACTGCTACAAATACCACCTTGGCAGGAGTAAGGAGCATCTAAATCTTCGTCAAGAGCTGCTTCAAGAATGGTTTGTTTCGCATCCATTTCAAAAGTAGTAGATTCGTCATCAACAGTTACAGTAATTTTAGATTTTCCTTGGGTAACTGGCGCAGCAGCTTCAGTTTCAATTTTTGATGCTTTAAATAATTCAAAATGTATTAAATCTTCAGAAACACCATGTTCGGTTAAAACATCTTTTACCGTGTGTATCATACCTTCTGGCCCACAAATGTAATAGGCATTAGGTTCAATATGCTTGTATTTGTTTTTAACAACGTAGTTTATGGTACTTTTTTCAATACGACCAAAAACAGCATCGGTTTCGTCTTGCTGGCTAAACACAAATTGAATAGAAAAGCGTTCGCTATATTGGTTTTGCAACTCTAATAGTTCATTTAAAAACATAGTGTCGCTAGTAGTTTTATTACCGTAAACCAAAACAATTTTACTGTTATCTTCTTCGGTTAAAGCACATTTTATAATTCCTAGAATAGGAGTAATACCACTACCTGCAGCAAATAAAGCCATGTTTTTGGTTTTATTGTCTTTGGGCTCGAAAGTAAAGCGGCCGTTTGGCGTGCCAACCTCTAAAGTATCTCCAGCCTGAAGTGTATTGTTTGCAAAAACCGAAAATGTACCGTTTTCAACTTCTTTTACAGCCACGGTAAGATTTCCGCTAGTTGGTGCATCACAAAGCGAATAATCTCTTCTAACTTCTTCACCATTTATGTTGGTTTTTAAAGTAATGTATTGTCCGGCTTTGTAGCTAAAAGTATCTTTTAAATTATCTGGTAAATTAAAAGTGATGCTTACAGATTTATCGGTTAATCTATATATAGTTTGTATTGAAAGGTTATGAAATGATGACATACTGAATAGTTTTTTACAAAAATAAGGAAGCCTAAAGAGTTAAAAGGAATTTTATAAAAAAAATAATACCTAAGTTTCTTAGGTGTTGTGTTTTTGTTTACATTTGACTTATGAGCAACTCAAAATTATATAAAGGTAGCTTAACCACTATAATTTTAAAACTTTTAAATGAAGAGGGTAAAATGTATGGTTATGAAATTACCCAAAAGGTAAAACAGCTAACCCAAGGAGAATTAAAAATTACTGAAGGAGCGCTTTACCCATCTTTGCATAAAATGGAAGCAGATGGGTTGTTGGAAGTTGAAGTGGTTAAGGTTGAAAACCGATTACGCAAGTATTATAAATTAACCGAAAACGGTACAAAAGAAACGGTAAACAAACTTGAAGAGTTACAGACTTATATTAAAACCATGCAAACTTTAATGGGTAAACTGGCTTAAATTAATTTTATTAAATGAAAATAACCGAACAACAAATACAGCAATTATATACGTTTACAGCATTACATTATGTTGAGTTTTACGATGTGCAAACCGAACTTGTAGATCATTTAGCAAATGGTATAGAAGCTCAATGGAAAGAAAACCCAAAATTAAAATTTGAAGATGCTCTTAGAATTGAATTTAAAAAATTTGGTGTTTATGGTTTTTCTGATGTTGTAGAGCAGAAAAGAGCAGCGCTATCAAAGCATTACCGTAAACTCGTTTGGAAGTTTACAAAAACGTATTTTAAATTCCCTAAAATTATAGCAACGTTGTTTTCAATTTGGTTATTATTTAAAAGTTTAACCCTAATTGAAAATAAAAACTACATAGTTGTTCCCGTTGTGATTTTTTTGTTGGTTTTTAATTTTTATTATCTTTTTAAAGCTAAAAGAGAAACTAAGTTAATGAAAAAGAAAACTGGTAAAAACTGGTTGTTTTTACATGTTACGTCTCAGATGGGAGGCATCATTCATATTTTTAATTTAGGTATTTATATTCCTCATTTTTTTGGTGCTAATCAATCTTGGTCTTTAACAAAATACCTAGTGTTTTCTGCTGGAGCAGTGTTGTATTTTATAGTTTTTTACGTTGCAGTAAATATTGTATCTCCGCAATTAAATAAAACGGTAGAAAAACAATTTCCAGAGCATAAATTTATTTAGTTGTAACATTTTAACTAAATTTCGTACATATAATTTAAATAAACATAAAATCACATTTCATGAAAAAATTAGTACTCCTTTGTTTGTTCGTTTTAGCCTTAACAACTCAAGTTCAAGCACAAGACAATGCCGCTTTTAAAACAGATACTGTAGAGTTTTTAAAATTAACAGGTGCTGGTGCTGCTTTTGAGAAAGCTATAGAACAAATAGGAGCAATGGTTTCTTTAGAAAACAAAGAAGCTTACCGTAAAGAAGCTACAGGAACGTTAGATGGTTTGTATGAAAAAATGGCCGATTTATATATGGCTGAGTTTACTCATGACGAAGTTAAAGAGCTTACCGCATTTTACAAATCAGATTTAGGTACAAAATTAGCCGAAAAACAAGTTATGCTTACACAAAAGGCAATGTCTTTAGGGCAAACTTGGGGTATGGAAGTTTCTGGAATTGCTCAAAAATACTAAACGCATTAAATGATAACGCAGTTTTTAAAACTAGAATGGAAATCCTTTATAAGGTCTGCAAGTTTTGGTAAAAGCATTGGTATTAAAATATTTATGGGCTTATTTGCTCTATATTTTATAGTTATGTTTTTGGGTGCTGGTTTAGTACTTTACCCAGGTTTAAAAAAGGAGTTTCCAAATCAAGAGCCTGTTTATATTTTAAATAGTGTACTTTTTTATTGGATTTTAATCGATTTAGTTTTTCGGTTTTTCTTTCAAAAGCTTCCGGTTATGGTTGTAAAACCATTGCTAACTTTACCCGTTAAACGTAATAAAATAGTTAATTATGTTTTAGGGAAATCTGCGTTATCATTTTTTAATTTTTTACCATTATTTGCTATAGTTCCTTTTAGCGTTACGCTTTTAGTTAAAGGTTATGCTGTAGTCTCAGTTATAAGTTGGGTGCTAGCCATTGTTTTGGTTGTATTAATAATTAATTTTTTAAATTTTATTATTGAAAGTTTTTCGGCAGAAACGGACTTTTCCTTTTTGCCAGTTATACTTATAACAGGTGGTTTGTATGCCTTAAATCATTTTAACATAGTGTCATTTAATACCATAATTGGTAGTGGTTTTAATGCTATTTACAACAATCCTATTTATGTTATTGTTCCATTACTAATTTTAATGGGTTTATATTTTTATAATGCTAAATTGTTAAAGAAAAAACTGTTTTTAGATAGTGGATTGAAGGAAAAAGTTAAAGAAGTAAATGCTTCAAACTTAGAGTGGACTAAAAACTTTGGAGATATTGCACCGTTTTTAAAACTCGACTTAAAACTTATTTGGCGTAACAAACGCACAAAATCTTCAGTTTGGATGCTTGTTATGGGTTTACTTTATGGTTTAGTTTTTTATCCTAACCCGAAATACCAAGAAATGGAATGGTTTTTTGTTTTCATTGGTGTTTTTTCAACAGGTATTTTTCTAATTAATTTTGGGCAGTTTATCCCAGCTTGGGATAGTGGTTATTATAAACTTTTAATGACTCAAAATATAAAATACGAAGAGTACTTAAAATCAAAATTCACATTAATGGCTATTAGCGTGTGTATTTTATTTGTTTTAGGAATTCCGTATTTATTTTTTGGTTGGAAAATTTTATTTGCACATTTTGCCGCTGCTATCTACAATGTTGGTGTAAATACACATGTTATTATGTATGGCGGTTCATTTAATCGAAAAAAGATTAATTTATCACAAAAAGCCGCATTTAATTACCAAGGTACTGGTGCTGTACAATGGTTAATTGGAATTCCGTTACTTATATTTCCATTAGGGCTTTTTGGCTTGTTTTATTATTTAACGGGTTTTGAAATAGCTTGCGTAATATTAGCTGTATTAGGCATAATTGGTATTGTGCTACACCAAAAATTAATGAAAATTATAACCAACAAATACCTACAATCAAAGTATAAAATGATTGATGCTTTTAATCAAGATAATTAAGCCTTTATAATTATGATATCAACTTCTAATTTATCAAAAAAATACGCTGGAAATCAAGTTTTAAATATCGACGTTTTAGATATTCCTAAGGGGCAAAGTTTCGGTTTAGTGGGAAACAATGGTGCAGGAAAAACAACATATTTTAGTTTGCTTCTAGATTTAATAAAGCCAACCACAGGATATATTAAAACTAATGAAATTACTGTTGGTGAAAGCGAAGATTGGAAGCCCTTTACATCGGCATTTATAGACGAAAGTTTCCTTATTGGCTACCTAACACCAGAAGAGTATTTTTACTTTATTGGTGAACTTCGTGGGCAGAACAAAGCAGACGTTGATACTTTAGTAGAGCAGTTTTCAGATTTTTTTCATGGTGAAATTCTTGGTCAAAAAAAATATTTACGCGATTTAAGCAAAGGAAACCAAAAAAAAGTAGGAATTGTAGCAGCTTTAATAGGTAACCCAGAAGTTGTAATTTTAGATGAACCATTTGCAAATTTAGACCCAACGACTCAAATTCGTTTAAAAAGCATAATTAAAAACTTAGCAGAAAAACAAGGCGTAACAGTTTTGGTTTCAAGTCACGATTTATTGCATGTTACCGATGTTTGCGAGCGTATAGTAGTCTTAGAAAAAGGCGAAATTGTAAAAGATTTGCAAACAAGTGAGGCAACCCTAAAAGAGTTAGAAGCACATTTTTCAAACTAGTTTTTCTTGCAAAAGTCTGCGCATCGCATCGCATAATTCAAAAAGATGCTTATTTTTACCATTAAATATAATAATAGCAACCCATTAAAGTTATTATTATGGTAAAATATTAGCGTTGTTTATTAAGTATTTAAAATATATTGTTGTTTTTGGTTTTGTTTTTTTTCTAGCAAGTTGTTCCAGAAAAAAAGATAAGTTTATTAGCCGTAATTTTCATGCGGTAACCGCCGAGTTCAATATACTTTATAATGGTCAATTAGCTTTCGATGCTGGTAGGCAAGCTTTAAATGATGCGTATTTTGACAACTATTGGGATGTTTTACCCATAGAACGCATGCAAGTTTTTGATGAAATTGTTTTGCCAGGGCAATCTAAAAACGAACAATTTTCTCGAGCCGAAGAAAAAGCTGCTAAAGCCATACAAAAACACAGTATGAATATTAACGGCAAAGAAAAAAACCCACAAATAGACGAAGCTTATTTACTTCTCGGGAAAGCACGTTATTTCGATCAACGTTTTATACCATCTCTTGAAGCTTTCAACTATATATTATATAAATACCCAGCCAGCGATAAAATTAATCAAGCTAAAGTTTGGCGCGAAAAAGCTAATATTCGTTTAGATAATAATGAGCTGGCTATTAAAAACTTAAAACGCCTTTTAAGGCAAGAAGAGTTAGAAGGGCAAGATTTAGCCGATGCAACATCAATTTTAGCTCAAGCATATTTAAATATTAAAGTAGTTGATACTGCCATTACTTTATTAGAAGTTGCTTCAAATTCTACAAAAAGCAGCGACGAGCGCGGAAGGTATCGTTTTATACAAGGTCAATTATACAATACTTTAGGTTATAAAGACAGCGCAAATTATGCCTTTGATAGGGTTATAGAACTTAATCGTCGTATTCCTAGAATCTATTTAATTTCAGCACATCTAGAAAAAATTAAAAATTTTGATTACGACAAAGGAAACAAAATTGAAACAAAAGAATTTTTAACTAAACTCGAAGAAAATAGAGAAAACCGCCCATTTTTAGATAAAATTTATCATCAAATAGGTACTTTTCATTTAAGAAGTAATCAAGATTCATTGGCTGTATCGTATTATAACAAGTCTTTGCGAGCTACGACAATAGATAAGTTATTAAAGGCAAAAACCTACGAGATTTTAGGTGATATGAATTTTGACAAAAGCATTTATGCTGAAGCTGGTAAGTATTACGATAGTACCATGTTAAATTTAACTTTAAACTCTAAACCTTATCGGGTTATAAAACGAAAACGCGATAATTTAGGAGATGTTATTTATTATGAAGCCATAGCAAAGAGTAACGATAGTATTTTAAGTTTAACTAAAATGCCAGAAGCCCAACGAATAGCTTATTTTTTAGAATATACAGAAACTTTAAAACTTAAAGATGAAGCCGAAAAAGAAAAAGCAGAAGCAGCTAAAAATGTTATAAATAATAACGCAGGTTTAGCAAATACATCTCAACAGCGTATTGGTTTTGGTCCTCCAGGTGCGCAACAAAGTCAGGCATCATTATTTTATTTTTACAACCCTACTACTTTGGCTTATGGTAAAAATGAGTTTACAAAAATTTGGTGTAATCGCCCTTTAAAAGATAATTGGCGTTGGTCTACAAATGCTACAGCTGTTGCGGGAATATCAAATAATTCGGAAAATAAAATTGAAGATGTGGCTACGCTAGAAGAGCGTTACGACCCTAAGTTTTATATGTCAAAAATTCCCACATCAAAAAAAGAAATAGATAGTATTTCAAAAGAAAGAAACTTTGCATACTATCAATTAGGTTTAATTTATAAAGAACGTTTTAAAGAGTACGAGCTTTCTAAAAGTAAGTTTTTAAATTTACTAGATAGCAATCCAGAAGAGCGGTTTGTGCTGCCAACTAAATATAACTTGTATAAGTTGTATGAATTGCTAGGAGAAAATAATGAAGCTCTTAAATTAAAGCAAAATATTATAGCGAATTTTCCAGAGTCGCGTTATGCTAAAATATTAACCAATCCAGATGAAGTTGCAGATAATGATGAAAATAGTCCGGATAATATTTATGCTACACTTTATGCTAAACACACAAACCAAGATTACGAAGAAGTTATAAAAAAGGCAGATAATTTTATTAATGATTACGACGGCGATGTTTTAGTGCCAAAATTTGAGTTGCTAAAAGCTATGGCAACTGGCCGCTTATATGGTTTTGAGGCCTATAAAAAAGCTATAAATAATGTGGCAACTACTTATGCAAATACGCCAGAAGGTAAACAAGCGCAAAGTATTGAAAATAGCGTTTTACCGAAAATGGCAAAGGCCGATTTTAATACCGAGGTTGATGTAAGTAGAGAAAATTATAAAGTTATTTTTAAATTTAGTAAAGATACTCCAGAAACTTTAACTAATTTTAAAACCAAATTAGATGAGGCATTAGAACATGTTAGATATTACGATTTAACATCTTCTATAGATGTGTACGATACAGAAACAGTTTTTGTAGTAGTTCATGGCATAAAATCTGAAACTGTAGCAAAAACATTTTTGCAATTGTTGCTAGATAAAGATCAAGAAAAAATAAAAGAACCATTTTTTACGGTGTCTTCTACGAACTATCAGGTAATTCAAGTTCACAAAAACTTAAATGAGTATTTAAATCGAAATAATAATTAAAACGTAACAAGTTATGTTTTCAGAAAATAAAAAAGATAGACAAATGGCAGAAGCAAGCTCAAGCCAAAACATTATAGCAAAAGGAACAAAATTAGTTGGCGATATTACTAGTGAAGGTGATTTTAGAATTGATGGCACTATTGAAGGTAATATAAAAACATTGGGTAAAATAGTTTTAGGAAAAACCGGAACAATTTTAGGAACGCTAAATGGTACAGATGCATATTTTGAAGGTAAATTTTCAGGGAAATTAGAGTTAAAAGGTACACTTACATTAAAATCTACAGCTCAAGTTGATGGCGAAGTTATAGCGGGTAAATTAGCAGTAGAACCAGGAGCTAACTTTAATGTAACTTGTAGTATGCAAGGATCGGCAAAACCAGGAATAAAAAGTGACTCAAAAACCGGAAAAACAGTATAGTAAATACATTAGGTTTACAACCATGGCTATACAAATGGGGGCTACTATATATTTAGGTAGTTTATTAGGCGAATGGCTAGATGTAAAATTCAATAACACCAATCAGCTATATTATAAAATAGTTACATTGTTATCTGTTTTCATAGCTATGTACGCGGTTATTAAGCAGGTTTTAAATATTACTAATAAAAACAATTAATGTGATAAAACGCATACTTATTTACGCGCTAATTTTAATTAGCGTTTTTTTTTCGACTTATTTTTTGCACAATTTTTTAATTTCTGAAACATTATCATTTAAGTTATGGCAGGTTTATTTTTTTCATGTTATTGCTGCTTTTTTAGTATATATATGCGTTGAGGTAGTTGCTGAGAATTTACCAAATCAAGCAGGTTACGCCTATTTAATGTTAATGTTTTTTAAAATAGGCGCATTTGTTTTAATTTTTCAAGAATCGGTATTTGCTAAAGACAGCTTATTACAAGTAGAGTCTGTTGCTTTGGTGGTTCCACTATTTTTGTTTTTAATGCTAGAAGCTATAGCGGTTGCAAAATTGCTTAACAGTAAGTAAGCAAGGCTTTTAAATAAAACAAAACAAGAATTCAATTGTTAAATAAAACTAAATAAAAAAACCGCTTGGGTTTTTAAATTATTGTGTACATTTGCACAAAATTTTACTAAGCCTAAATGTTATTATTTAGAAAAGAAATTATGATAGCAAAACAATCTATCAAGTTTTTAGTCGTATTGTTTACATTAACAACTACATTAACAGCTTTTGCTAATGGAGGCGACCATGAAAACCAACACACTAAAGGAAACCAAGTTGATTCTCCTGATGAAATTAGAGAATATATCTCTCATCACTTAAAAGATTCTCACGATTTTCATTTTTATTCAGATAATGCTACAGGTAGACATTTTAGTTTTCCGTTACCTGTAATTGTTTGGACTAGCGAAGGTTTAAGAACTTTTATGTCCTCAGAGTTTCATCATGATGATGCTGGTCATGTAATTGTTGAAAAAGATGGGGTTAAGTTAACTAAAATTCATAGTAAAATTCACGAATTAGAAGCAGGTGCGCACCAAGTAAAATTTGATGAGTACCACCATGCTGTCAATGCGCATAGGGTTTTAGATTTCTCTATAACTAAAAGTGTATTTGGTATGTTGTTGGCTGGACTTTTAATGCTTTTAGGTTTCGGTGCTTTGGCAAGAAGCTATAAAAAAGGGCATGTGCCAACAGGTATTGGTCGTTTCTTGGAGCCTTTGGTGATTTATGTGCGAGACGAAATTGCAAAGCCAAATATTGGTGAGAAAAAATACAGAAAATTCATGGGCTTTTTGTTAACTGTGTTTTTCTTTATATGGATATTGAATTTATTAGGTTTAACACCGCTTGGGTTTAATGTAACGGGTCAAATAGCAGTAACTGCATGTTTAGCTATTTTTACAATGTTAATTTATATGTTTAGCGGAAGTAAAGATTTTTGGGCGCATACATTATGGATGCCAGGTGTGCCTTACTTATTGCGAATTCCACTTGCAATAATAGAACTAGTAGGTTTTGTGTTAATCAAACCATTTTCTTTATTAGTACGTCTATTTGCAAACATGACGGCCGGACACTTCGTGGTAATGAGTTTAATTGCATTAATGATTACTATGAAAGAAGCCTTTGGTCCGGTAACATCAACAGGGATGTCTTTAGTGTTAGCACTATTTATATCGGTTATCGAAATATTGGTGGCCTTTTTACAAGCGTTTATTTTCACGATGTTATCATCGTTATTTATAGGTATGGCTGTTGAAGAACACGACCATCACTAAACATAAATTTGTTTAATTAATATTTTAAAATCAATTAGTATGTACAATTTAATTGGAGCAGGATTAATCGTAATCGGTGGTGGTATCGGTTTAGGTCAAATTGGAGGTAAGGCAATGGAAAGTATTGCGCGTCAACCTGAAGCAGCTGGTAAAATCCAAACTGCAATGATCATCATTGGAGCCTTATTAGAAGGTTTAGCATTCGGTGCATTAATCTTAGGAAAATAATATTTCCGTATTAAACACAAAAAGCTAGAATACCTGTAACGGTTGGTTGCAGGTTCTAGTTTTAAAAATTAAACAAACAATAAATAACCCATTTATAATTAAGACATGGATCAGTTATTAAACGATTTTTCTCCTGGTTTGTTTTTTATGCAAGCCATAATATTATTAATCTTAATAGTATTGATGCGTAAATTTGCATGGAAACCTATTTTAAACTCATTACAAGATCGTGAAGATGGTATAAAAAATGCATTAGAGTCTGCAGAAAACGCAAAACTAGAAATGCAAAATCTTCGAGCAGATAATGACAGATTATTAAAAGAAGCAAGAGCAGAACGCGAAACTATGCTTAAAGAAGCACGTGAGCTTAAAGATAAGATGATTGAAGATGCTAAAACAGAAGCGCAAGAGCAAGCTGATAAAATGATTGCTCAAGCACAAGCTTCTATAGAGAGTGAAAAGAAAGCAGCTATGGCAGAACTTAAAAACCATGTAGCTGGTATTTCTTTAGAAATCGCAGAAAAAGTAGTACGTACAGAATTATCTAACAAAGACAAGCAATTGCAATTGGTTGAAACAATGTTAGATGAAAAATCATTAAACTAATAAATCATGTCTGGAGCAAGAGCAGCCATACGTTACGCTAAAGCCGTGTTTAGTTTAGCATCAGATCAAAACACAACCGAGGTTGTAAATAATGATATGAAGTTAATTACAAATACTATAGCTGAAAACAAAGACTTAAGTGATATGCTTCAAAGTCCAGTAATTACTTCAACCGTAAAACAGTCGGTATTAAATGAAGTTTTTAAAGGGGCAGACAAATCAACCTTAAGTTTAATAAATATATTAATAAGCAATAACCGTATCGCTATTTTAAATGATGTAGCGGTAAAATTTAATCAACTTTTCGATGCTTCAAAAGGTATTGAGTTGGCAACAGTTACCACAGCTGTACCAATTACTCCTGCTGTTAAAGTTAAAGTTTTGGCTAAAGCTAAAGAACTTACAGGGAAAATAGTTGAAATTAAAAACGTTATTGACGAAACTATTTTAGGAGGTTTCATTTTACGTATCGGCGATATACAGTATAACGCTAGTGTAGCAAATCAACTAAACAAATTAAAGCAAGAATTTACAATAAATTAAATTATGAAGTTAACTAAAACTCATATATCATTTTTATTATTACTTCTTACTTTTCAAGCTTTTGCTCAAAAAGTAAAAATAAAAAAAGACAAAGTGCTTTTTGATAAAGTTGAAGTTGCTAATTGCGAAGATTCAGATTCAGGTTTTGTGTTTTCATCTTTAAACAACGAAAATACAATTACTGCTAAATTTAAAATGCTAAAAATTACTGAAGAACTAACAAAAAAATGGGTTATTGTTAGTGATAAAGATAAAGAGCGTACTTCTGAAATAGAGATGGAATATTTTTCTGTAACAATGAGTAATAAAAAAGCTGTTGCAGAATTGTTAGCAAAAAAATACAATTTAATTACAACTAATGGTGTTGAAAACATAGATGCTTTTTTTGAAGTTGAAAGACCAAATTTAACACAAGAATACAATGAATTAATTAAAGGAGAAGTTGCGATTCAAAAAGAAATTAAAGGTTTAAATATTAATGTTGATTACGATTTAAATCGAATTTTCGAAGGCACAATACCTTATACTTCTAGCTCTGTAGATAATAGAGAAAGAGAAAAAGGCACTTATCCTAACATGTTGGGTACTTATCGTGTAAAAGTAAACCCAGGAATAAATAGTGATGTTTATACTATATATGATCTAGATGGAAATATTACTGCTGTAGCAACTCTAGGATCATTTAAAAAAATAGAAGTAACCATACCGTTTAGAAAAGAAAAGTTTGAGTATACTACAAAAGAATCATTAGGTCAAAATAAATCTAATTATGAGGTTGGTGAGTTTATTAAGGAAGTTGTAGGACAATTATATTTAAATAAGGTTTATTTAGGACATCAAATAAATCAAGAAAAACAAAAAAATAAAATTGTTGAAGAAACAATTAGAAAAGAACAGTTTGAAAAAGATCAAGCAGAATCTATTAATGTTTTTGAACAAGATGGATTTGTTATAGATAAAGAAGGAAATAAAACGGAAGGTAAAATCACAGCTTATTTTGAAAGCATTGCAGGGTCTAATATAGATGATACTCAACTAAAAAAGCTAGTTAAACTTCAAACAACTAATAGTAGTGGTAAAACAGTATATAGAAGTTATAAATCTAGTTCAGAAGCTAAGTTTTGTGTTGCCGAAACCAATAAATGTTACAGAGGAATAAAAAGTTTTGTGGCATATATATATGTTGAAATATTAGACGAATCTTCAGAGATTTCAACATACAAATCAATAGATACTAATAATTTTTACATTAGTACACCAGGAAATAAAAAGCCTTTGGCCATATATAATAATAAGCCAAAAACAATCGAAAAAGTAAAAGAATACTTAAAATGTGAAGCAATCAATGACGAAATGTCAAGATTTGATTTTGAAGATTCTAAAAGCGTATTAGATTTGACTAATACATATAAAAATTCTTGTAAATAAATAACAATAAGATGGCAGAAGTAAAACCAGCTGAAATATCAGCAATCTTAAAACAACAACTATCAGGTTTTGAAGCAGGTGCTTCATTAGATGAGGTAGGAACTGTATTAACTGTAGGTGATGGTATTGTTCGTGCTTACGGATTATCGAATGCACAATATGGTGAGTTAGTAGAATTTGAAGGCGGGCTTGAAGGTATCGTACTTAACCTTGAAGAAGACAATGTTGGTATTGTACTTTTAGGGGCTTCAAAGGCAGTTAAAGAAGGTTCTACAGTAAAAAGAAAAGGTGTAATTGCTTCTATTAATGTTGGTGAAGGTGTTGTTGGCCGTGTGGTTGATACTTTAGGTAATCCAATCGATGGTAAAGGTCCTATTGCTGGCGAAACTTACCAAATGCCATTAGAGCGTAAAGCGCCTGGTGTTATTTATCGTGAGCCTGTAACAGAGCCATTACAAACTGGTATTAAGTCTATCGATGCCATGATTCCTGTAGGTCGTGGACAACGTGAGCTTGTTATTGGTGATCGTCAAACTGGTAAAACTACTGTTTGTATCGATACCATCTTAAATCAAAAAGAATTTTACGATGCTGGTGAGCCAGTATATTGTATATATGTTGCTGTTGGGCAAAAAGCTTCAACAGTAGCAAACATTGCTAAAACTTTAGAAGATAAAGGTGCTTTAGCCTATACTACTATTGTTGCTGCAAACGCATCAGATCCTGCTCCAATGCAAGTTTACGCGCCAATGGCGGGTGCTGCAATTGGTGAGTATTTTAGAGATACTGGTCGTCCTGCTTTAATTATTTACGATGATTTATCGAAGCAAGCAGTAGCGTACCGTGAGGTATCTTTATTATTACGTCGTCCACCAGGACGTGAGGCGTATCCAGGTGACGTTTTTTACTTACACTCGCGTTTATTAGAGCGTTCGGCGAAAGTAATTAACGATGACAATATCGCTAAAGAAATGAACGATTTACCAGAAAGCCTTAAACCAATAGTAAAAGGTGGTGGTTCGTTAACAGCTTTACCAATTATTGAAACACAAGCAGGAGATGTTTCGGCATATATTCCAACAAACGTAATTTCTATTACTGATGGACAAATATTCTTAGAGTCAGATTTATTTAACTCTGGTGTTCGTCCTGCAATTAACGTAGGTATTTCGGTATCTCGTGTTGGTGGTAATGCACAAATAAAATCAATGAAAAAAGTATCTGGTACGTTAAAATTAGACCAAGCACAGTTTCGTGAGTTAGAAGCTTTCGCTAAATTTGGTTCAGATTTAGATGCCGCTACTTTAAATGTAATTGAAAAAGGTAAACGTAACGTTGAAATCTTAAAGCAAGCACAAAACGATCCGTTTACAGTTGAAGATCAAGTTGCAATTATTTATGCAGGATCTAAAAACTTATTAAAAGATGTTCCTGTAAATAAAGTAAAAGAATTTGAAGCAAATTATATTGAGTTCTTAAATGCTAAACACAGAGATGTTTTAGATACGTTAAAATCTGGTAAATTAACAGATGAAGTAACAGATACTTTAGTAGCTGTAGCAAAAGAACTATCGGCTAAATACATAGCTTAAACCATTATAATGTCATCCTGAACTTGTTTCGGGATGTCATAATTTTTTTAAAAAGATTCTGAAATGAACTCAGAATGACAAATAGGAAAAAATGGCAAACTTAAAAGAAATACGTAATAGAATATCATCGGTATCTTCAACCATGCAGATTACCAGTGCCATGAAAATGGTATCGGCTGCTAAGTTAAAGAAAGCCCAAGATGCTATTACTGCAATGCGTCCATATGCAGATAAATTAACTGAATTGTTACAAACGCTAAGTGCGACGTTAAACGACGATTCAGGAAGTATTTATGCGACTCAGCGCGAAGTAAAAAAGGTTTTAATAGTTGCTATTACTTCTAATAGAGGTTTAGCTGGTGCTTTTAACTCAAACATTATAAAAGAAGTTAACAGACTTACCGAAGAAACGTATGTTAATCAAGATGTGTCTTACGTAGCAATAGGTAAAAAAGCCAACGATGCGTTTAAAAAAACAAACAAAGTTATTGCCGACAACAGTACTGTTTTCGACGATTTAACTTTTAATAATGTTGCAGCAATAGCACAAGATTTAATGGATAAATTTGTTGCTGGAGATTTCGATAAAATTGAAATTGTATACAATAAGTTTAAGAATGCAGCTACTCAAATAGTAATGACCGAGCAGTTTTTACCATTGATACCAGTTGAAGGTGAGGGTAATGCGAATGCAGATTATATTTTTGAACCATCGAAAACTGAAATCATAGAAGAGCTAATTCCTAAGTCATTAAAAATTCAGTTGTATAAAGGTATTCGCGATTCATTTGCATCAGAACACGGTGCTCGTATGACGGCAATGCATAAAGCAACAGATAATGCAACAGAACTTAGAGATCAACTTAAATTAACTTATAATAAAGCACGTCAAGCTGCTATTACTAACGAAATTCTTGAAATTGTTGGTGGTGCCGAAGCGCTTAATAACTAATTTTTGTTATACTGAACTAGTTTCAGTGTCTTAAAATATACTAACCTCACTTTTTTAGTGAGGTTTTTTTATGGCATTTATTTTGTGTATACTATCTTTATAAAAACGATTTTATAAATGAAAATGGCTAAGCTTTTCTTTGCAGTAATTACAATAACCCTTGTTACAATGAGTTTTTCACAGTGTGCTAGTTCAGCTAAACTAGAAAACCAACCAGATTTTAATGTAGGTGAAGTTTACTATAAAACTTGGGTAGCAGGAGTAAAAGGTGGTGGTTCTGGTGTAAATTTGTTTGTACCTATTTTATCAAAAACCAATTCAGTGGTTTTTGATAGTTTATACTTTAAAAATAAACAGGTAAAGGTTGAAGAAAGTAAAAATGCGCTCATTATTGGGCGATTTAAGTCTGATGCTAATAATAAAAATGATATTATTATGAGTAATGAACCTTACGCAGAATATGGAAATAAATTACCGGTGAATAAAATTAAAATTCCGTTTGAATTAAAAGATGATGAATGTATTTTAAGTTACACTCAAAACGGAGTTATAAAATATTTTAAAATTGAAGGTATAATAAAAAAAGAATCAAGACCATTCCCTTCCGTTAAAAGACAATAGGCAGGTATTTATATTTTGTATAGCTTTGTTTTTTAATTTTATTTTTAATTATAATAGAAACAGTAAATAGTTGAGCGGATTAAAGACATTATTTAAACAAACATTCATTTATGGTTTAGCTACGGTATTACCTAGAATGTTAAGTTTCTTTTTAGTTCGTTTACATACAGATGAAAGTGTTTTAAAAACGGTAGCAGATTATGGGGATGTCTCCTTAATCTTCTCGTACTTTGTGTTGTTTAATGTTATACTTGCTTATGGCATGGAAACTGCTTTTTTTAGGTTTTATAACAAAGAAGACAATAAAGAAGAAGTAGTTGGTACATCTGCAGTCTCTTTAATTTTATCATCTTTTATATTTTTTGCGCTGGCATTAATTTTTAAAGAGCAAATAGCTGATTTAACAGATTTAAAAGTAGAATATATTAATCTTGTAATTTGGATTTTACTTCTTGATGCACTAGTAATTATCCCTTTCGCATGGTTAAGAGCCAATTCTAGACCTATAAAATATGCACTTATTAAAATTTTAAACGTAATAATTAATCTTGGTCTAAACTTATTTTTATTACTGTGGTTAAAAGATTTAGCCGAAGTTAACATTGTATTTAATAGTATTTATAAATCAAATTTCGAGATCAACTATATTTTTATTGCAAACTTGGTAGCTAGTGCTGTAACCTTATTATTAATGTTGACATTTTATTTTAAAATAAAATATCAATTTAATAAATCGCTTTGGAAACAAATGATGCGCTATGCATATCCAGTTTTAATAGCAGGTGTAGCATTTTCAATAAACGAGACCTTTGACAGGATTTTATTAGATAAACTTCTCCCAGACAAACTTGCAAAAACTGAAATTGGAATGTATTCTGCGTGTTATAAATTAGCTTTATTCATGACGCTTTTTGCTACAGCTTATCGTTTAGGCATAGAGCCTTTCTTTTTCAGTCACGCTAAGGCAAAAAATCCACAAAAAAACTATGCACGTATATTAGAATATTTTGTCATTTTTGGCTCGGTAATTCTAATTGTTGTAGTTGTATTTGCAGATGTTTTAAAGATTATTTTTATTGGAAACAAAGCTTATTGGGAAGCAATGTGGGTAGTTCCAATTGTTTTATTGGCTAATTTTTGTTTAGGTATTTATCATAACCTTTCTGTCTGGTATAAAATTACAGACAAAACAAAGTTTGGAGCTTATATATCCGTTTTCGGTGCGCTATTAACTTTGTTATTAAATTTTTGGCTTATCCCGATTATGAGCTATAAAGGTTCTGCAATAGCGACCTTATCTGCTTATGCTTTTATGATGATTATTTCATATTGCTTAGGAAGAAAGTATTACCCAATTCCGTACAACTTAAAAAAAATAGTTTTGTATTTAACGGGTTCTATACTATTTTCTGGGCTATCGTTTTATCAATTTAGAGGGAATTATTATATAGGAATTTCAATGTTAATTGTATTTTTGGGAATCGTTTATTTCTTTGAAAAAAACACCATAAAACAACTATTAAAAAAATAACATGCAAATAAAAATAGTAAACAAATCCAATCACGAATTGCCCCATTACGAAACGTTAGCATCGGCAGGAATGGATTTACGAGCAAATTTATCCGAATCACGTATTTTAAAGCCTTTAGAGCGTACAATTGTCGGCACAGGTCTATTTATAGAGCTTCCTGTTGGTTACGAGGCTCAAGTACGTCCTAGAAGTGGTTTAGCGGCTAAAAAAGGAATTACTGTATTAAATGCACCTGGAACCATAGATGCCGATTATAGAGGTGAAATAGGCGTTATTTTAGTAAATTTATCTAAAGAAGATTTCGAAATTAACAATGGCGAACGTATCGCGCAGTTAGTAATAGCTAAACATGAGCGTGCTATTTGGGAAGTAGTTGAAGAACTATCAGAAACCGACAGAGGAGAAGGCGGTTTTGGAAGCACTGGAGTAAAATAAATCCAAACAAGAAACCTACTAAGAAAAAAGTTTAATTAAAAATATAGTCGCTTTTAGCGTTCAAGATATATGAAAATTATAGTCCCAATGGCAGGTCGAGGTTCTCGATTACGTCCACACAGTTTAACCGTACCAAAACCATTAATCCCTGTTGCAGGAAAACCAATAGTGCACCGCTTAGTAAGCGATATAGCAAAAGTATTAAAACAGCCTATAGAAGAAGTGGCCTTTGTTTTAGGCGATGCAGCTTGGTTTGGCGACGATGTTGTGCAAAGTTTAACAGAGTTAGCTAACAGTTTAGGTGCAAAAGCATCTATTTATAGGCAAGATAAGCCACTTGGTACAGGTCATGCTATAATGTGTGCAAAACCATCACTTTCTGGCTCTGCAGTAATCGCTTACGCGGATACTTTAATTCGTGCAGAATTTGATTTAGACCCAGAAGCTGACAGCGTAATCTGGACTAAAGAAGTTGAAAACCCAGAAGCATATGGTGTTGTTAAGCTTAATAAAAGTGAAGAAATTGTTGAATTGGTAGAAAAACCTAAGGAATTTGTTAGTAACCAAGCAGTAATAGGCATTTATTATTTTAAAGATGTTGAAATTTTAAAAAATAAATTACAAGAAGTTTTAGATGAAAACGTTATGAATGGAGGCGAATACCAAATTAACGATGGTATAAAACGTATGATGGCAGACGGGAAAGTGTTTAAAACAGGAACGGTAGATGAGTGGATGGACTGTGGAAATAAAGAAATAACGGTACAAACCAACGGTAAAATGCTAGGTTTTTTAAAAAAGGATGGTGAAGAAACACTTATTGATGCTTCCGTAAATCTTGAAAATTCTAAAGTTATAGAACCTTGTTTTTTGGGTAAAAATGTAGTTTTAAAAAATACAACCATAGGTCCGAATGTGTCAATTGGCGAAGGTTCTGTTATCGAAAATTCAACTATAAAAAACAGTTTAATTCAAACAAACACCGTTATTAAAAATGCAAATTTAGATAACGCCATGATTGGTAATCATGTAAAATACAACGGGAATTTTACCAACATAAGTATTGGAGATTATTCGGTGTTAGAATAAATAAAGATTTTTATGAAGTATTAACAGCTTTGTAAGAACCAAAAATCTATGAAACAAAACATCTATAAATTAATTATCATTTTCGGAATTATTTTAATTCCTAGGCTAGTAATTGCACAAAATGATGATTTAGGAGATAGTAAAGATACTTTTCAAGAACTTTTTTACGAAGCTTTAAAACAAAAAGGAATTGAGAATTACGACCGTTCTGCTGAAGCACTTTTAAAATGTATAGAGCTCGATAAATCTGTTCCAGTTTTGTATTTCGAACTAGGTAAAAATTATATTCAGCTAAAAAACTTTGGAGCCGCAGAAGATGCATTAAAAGAAGCCGTTAACAAAGACCCAAATAACGAATGGTTTTTAGATGAGTTGTATGGATATTATGTGTCTCAAAAAGATCATAAAAATGCTATAAAAACAGTAAAACAACTAGTAAAGTTTCATCCAGATTACGAGGAAGACTTAGCATCACTTTACGTGAAAACAGAAAAATACGATGATGCCTTAGAGGTTTTAGATGAAATAGACGAAAAACACGGTGTTTCCATTTCACGAGATATAATGCGAAATCGCATTTATGAAGTTACTGGGAGAAAAAAAGATCAAATAAAAAATCTTGAAGATCGGGTAGAAAGTAACCCAGAAAAAGAGTCGAATTATTTAGCACTCATTTTCCGCTACAGCGAAAATAACGAAAAAGAAAAAGCTTTTGAAACCGCTAAAGAGCTTTTAAAAATGAATCCAGAATCGCAACTCGCACATTTGGCACTTTATAAATTTTACCTAGATGATAATGAGGCTGAAAAAGCCATTGAATCTATGAAAATTGTGGTAAAAAGTAGTGAGATTAAACCTGAAGCAAAATTAAAAGTTTTAACCGATTTTGTTCAATTTGTTAGCGAAAACCCAAAATACGAAGCCGATTTGGTTGAAGCTACTACTTTAGTAAGTAGTACAAACAACAGCAAGACTTTAATGGAGTTAGGGCAATATCATTTATCTAAAAACGATAAAGCAAAAGCCCTAGAGTATTTTGAAACCGCTTTGCAACTTGAGCCTAGTAATTTTAATGCATTGCGAACGGTTATGCTTCTGTACATAGATTTAAAACAATATAAACAAGCTCAAGAAAAAAGTAGTGCAGCTCTAGAGGAATATCCAGCTCAACCATTGTTTTATCTTATTAACGGTGTTGCCTTTAACGAGTTAAACACACCGAAAAAAGCTTTAGAATCTTTAGAAATGGGAGTAGATTTTATTATCGACGATACTAAAATGGAAAGCGATTTTTATAAACAAATAAGCAAAGCATATACGTTGCTAAACAATACAGAAAAAGCAAAGACATTTAGTGACAAGGTAAAAAACATACAATCTTCTAATTAATGAAAACATATTTAAAATATATACTAATTTGTAGTTTTACAATAATTTTATTTAGTTGTAAATCTGCTAAAACCTTGGCTAATGGCGAAGCTAATTATAAATTAAGCACAAAACAATTATTTAAAGAAAATGCCAAACAGGAGCCCGAGTATAAAACACTACAGTCTAAGCTAAAATTAACACTTAACCAAAACGGAAAAACACAATCGTATACAGTAACTTACCGAAGTAAAAAAGATGAAATTATCTGGATTAACGCACCTTTTTCTGTAATACGAGCAAAAATTACACCGGATAAAGTAAGTTTTTATAATAAATTAGATAACACGTATTTTGATGGAGACTATAAATATTTAAGTGAATTATTGGGTACCGAGCTTGACTTTAATAAAGTACAGAATTTACTCATTGGAGAAACTATTTTTAAGTTAAATACAAACACTTACGAGTCTGAAGTGGCTAACGAAACTTATGTTGTACAACCCAAACAGCAGCGAGAATTATTTGAACTTTTCTTTTTAATAAATCCGAGTAATTTAAAGGTGGAATCGCAACAAATTACCCAACCTAAAGAACGTAGACATTTACAAATAGATTACACCACATACCAAACAGTAAACAACCAGAATTTACCTGAAAAAATAAAAGTAGTTGCTGTTGAAGAAACTGAAGAGTTAATAGTAAATTTGGAGTTTAAAAACATGGTTTTAAACGAAGATTTAAGATTTCCGTTTAAAATACCCTCTGGATTTAAAGCTATAGAACTTTAATGCATTTTACTGTAAAAGCACATAAATATATTTTATTAATTGCTATTGTTTTAGCAAGTACTATTTCGTTTTCTCAAAATAATAAACAAAAAGAACTTGAAACCCGTAGGCAAGAATTAAGAAACGAAATAGAGCAGCTTAATAAATTACGTGCCGATAATAAAAACAAACAAAAATCGCAGTTAAGTTTAGTAGAAGGTGTAAACCACAAAATTAGTGTGCTTTCAAATTTAATTAAAGTTACAAACCAACAGGCTAATTTATTAACCCGTGAAATAAATAGTAACCAAAAAAAAATAACCGATTTGCGCAAGGAATTAACCGATTTAAAGGATGATTACGCAGCAATGGTGGTAAAGGCTTATAAAAGTAAAAACAAACAAAGTAAAATCATGTTTTTACTCTCTTCAAACAATTTTAAACAAGCTTACAAACGCTTACAATATATTCAGCAATATGCCGATCATCAAAAAAAGCAAGGAGAAAACATTAAAGCTAAAACTTTAGAATTACAAGCAACCAACAAAAAATTACTAGATCAACAAAAAGAAAAAAATAGCTTAATTACAGAAAATAGGCAGGTTCAAAAAACGTTACAAGAAGATAGAAAAGAGCATGAGGCTTTAATGAAATCTATACAAAAGAATTTGTCTGCCTATACCGCACAAATACGCCAAAAAGAACGGGAGGTAAATAGAATTGACGCAGAGATTAAAAATATAATACGTGCTGCTATAGCAAAATCGAATACAAAGGCAGGTAAAAAATCAACATCTACAGGTTTTGCTTTAACACCAGAGGAAAAGGTTTTAGCGTCTAACTTTACATCAAATAAAGGCAAACTTCCTTGGCCTGTAGATAATGGTTATGTTAGTTTGGGTTATGGATCTCAGCGTCATCCAATTAATAAATCGTTAACCATACAAAGTAACGGTGTACGTATTACAACAGAACGAGGAGCCAAAGTTAGGGCAGTTTTTAATGGTAAGGTAATGAGTGTTAGAAGAATTAAAAACGCTAATCCGTTAGTAATGATTCAGCATGGTAATTATATTACTGTTTATAAAAACCTTTCAAAAGTTTATGTTAAGGAAGGCGACATTGTAAAAACTAAACAGTTTATTGGCGAAGTTGCTGTTGATGTGTATTCGGGAGAAACTATTTTAAGTTTTATTATATCTAAAGGTGTAAATACTCAAAACCCTGCGAGCTGGATTTATAAAATGTAGCTTGTGTGTGTTTAATGCTGCTAATTGCGTTAGGGATTGCAGTGGAAATCCTTTTTAAAATAACTACTTTGTATAAGTATAATTCTATAAGTTTTTTACAAACTATAGTTGGCTATTAAACTAAAATTTGGTTTTAAAAAGATTGTAGTGTAAAGCCCGACCACGCCTAAGCGGGGTAACGCCCAAGAAAATCAATCAAAAAGAGCTTTTAATTCTGTGGCTTCGTTAGGTGTTATTTTACCAGCTAAAAGTAAACTGAGTTGTTTGCGTCTCAGTGCAGCGCTATAACGTTCTTTTTCTAAGTCTGTTTCTGGAATTAGTTCTGGAACTTCTACAGGTTTTCCGCTTTCGTCTACAGCAACAAAGGTGTAAATGGCGTTGTTTACTTTGGTTTTCTCTCCAGATACGCGATCTTCTATCCAAACATCAATACAAACCTCCATAGAGGTTTTAAATGCTCTAGAAACCTTGGCTTCTACGGTTACAACACTACCTAAAGGAACTACTTTTGAAAAAGCTACGTGGTTTACAGATGCCGTTACGGTTATTTGGCGGCTGTGTCTTCCAGCTGCAATACTTGCAGCACGATCCATTCTGGCTAGTAATTCGCCTCCAAAAAGGTTATTTAATGCATTGGTTTCACCTGGTAAAACAACGTCTGTTAAAACGGTTTTAGATGCTTCTGGTGTTTTTGCCTCCATAGTTAGTGTTAATAATTTGGCAAAGGTAAGATTTTTATTGGTTTTAATTTTGAGCTTATTTTAGCTCTTTTACTAAAATCCAGGCTTCCTTATTGTGGTTTTCTCTTATGCTTTTTACAGCAGTTAAAGCCTCTTTTCCAGTTTTATAAGTGCCATAAACCACTTGGTGTAAGCCGTATTCGTTTAAACCAATAGTTTTAGCATTAGTGTAACCTAAAGCTTTTAACTCTTTTACCTTAGTAATTCCATTAGCTTCTACTCTAAATGCACCGGCAACAATGTGAAAATTACCTGTTTCGTTTTCGGTTTTGTCTACATTTAAAGTTATTGCTGGTAAAGAATTTAAGTTAAATGTGGCTTGTTGTATTTTGGTGTCTAACTGTTTGGTAGCTTCTTCTTGCGCAATTTGGTTATGAGCTTCTACTTTTGCAGAATAATGGTTTGATGCTATGTAACTACCAAATGTTAATGCAATTAATGCAATAGATGCGTATTTTAAAAATGGTAATGCTTTACGTTTTTCGTTTGTTACTGCAATAGGAATTACTTTTTCTATTTCTTCAACCTCTTCTTTGTAAATTTCGCGATCTATTTTAGATGAAACAAATTGCGATAAACCAAAGGATTCTGTTAAGTAATTTATTTTATATGAGGGCTCGAATTGTAATTTTCCTTCGCTATTTAAAGTAATATCTCCTATATTGTTAAAATTTATAGTGTCGCCTTGCTTTAAAAAGGCTTTAAAAATTTTAACACGTTGTGCAATTATTTTATTTGCAGTTTCAAATGGTATTTCTTCTGCCGTGGCAATATAATTTGCTAATAAACCATCATTATTTTGTATTTGCTCATTAAAAGACATTATTTTTTTAGGAGCAAAAAAGGTGTTAGATGAATCATCAATGCTTGCCGATGCATTTTGGGTTAAAAATGAGCCAAAATCTGGAACAGTTACGCACTCGTATCGGTATAATAAATCGCTTATGTAGGTTTCTAATTGCATAAATACAAAGTTATAATTTTTTGGTTTTCATTAAAATTTTAAAGGACTATTTTTCATGGCACATAAAAATTACTTTATTTTAGTTTAAATATCAAGTATTTATAAATGAATGAACAGGATTTAATTTACACTTTAGCCTTGCAACATGTACCAAATATAGGTGATATAATAGCTAAACGATTAATAAACCATTGTGGTTCTGCCGAAGCGGTACTAAAAGAAAACCCTTTAAATTTATTAAAAATTGATGGTATTGGTAATGTTACTATTAAACATTTACAGGAACCTGTCCATTTAATTGAAGCCGAAAAAGAACTTCTTTTTATTAAAGATAACAATATTAAGCCACTTTATTTTGAAGCTGACAATTACCCAAACAAATTAAAACATTGTATTGATGGTCCTATTTTATTATTTCAATCTGGAAATGTAAATTTAGATAATAGGCCTTTAATTAGTATTGTTGGCACAAGAAAAATAACAACAAACGGAATTGCTTTTTGCGAAAATTTAGTTGAAACTTTAGCAGTGTACAATCCTGTAATTATTTCTGGGTTTGCTTATGGCACAGACATTACAGCACATAAAGCTGCTATTAAAAATAATTTACAAACTATAGGATGTTTGGCACATGGTTTAAATACCATTTACCCGAAAGTTCATAAAAAACACATAGCTGATGTAGAAAATAATGGTGGATTTTTAACCGATTTTTGGAGCTCAGCCAAGTTTGATAGAAATAACTTTTTAAAACGAAACAGAGTAATTGCTGGGTTAAGCGAGGCAACAATAATTATAGAGTCTGCCGAAAAAGGAGGGAGCTTAGTTACTGCCGATATTGCTAACTCGTATAATCGTGATGTGTTTGCAGTTCCAGGTAGAACTACAGATAGCCAAAGTGTGGGATGTAATAACTTAATAAAACAGCAAAAGGCACATTTATTAAGTACGCCTTTAGATGTGCCTTATATTTTAAATTGGCAATTAGAAGAAAAAGAAAAACCCAGTATACAAAAACAACTATTTGTAGAACTTGAAGCCGATGAAGAAACCATTTTTAATTATTTACAAGAAAACAATAAGGAACAACTCGATAATATTGCTATAAATTGCAATTTACCAGTGTTTAAGGTAAGCAGTTTGTTATTAAATATGGAATTGAAAGGAGTTGTACGCCCCTTACCTGGAAAATTGTTTGAGATTGTTTAAACTTTGTAAAGAAAAATGAATTTCTTTAATTTATTTTAGGTTTTCTTTTCGTAATAAAAAAATAAGCAATAATTATATACTCTAATATAGGAATTAATGTGATAACTATATTAAGTTGATAGTGGCCATCAACATTATCATAATAAAAATCATAAGCAGAAGAGTAGTTTTCATAAAGATAGCTAACACCAAAATAACTGAACAAAAATTGAAGCATTATAATTACAAGAAAAGTTGTAACAGAACTAATAAGTAATTTTTTTGAAACCTTATTTTTAAAGTCATAAAAGTAATTAAATAAATAACTAAAAAGTATAAAAAACAAAACAAACCCAACTAGCTCTGATGACCATAAAATTGTTTTGGCATCAATTTTTATTACAATTAAAAAATGTTGAAAAACAAATTTTAAAAAACTACAAAATTCGAAGAGAGAATAAATTAAAAAAAGGCCAGTACCTATAGTGTTTAAAAGATAGAAATTATCTTTTGAAGCATTTATTTCTTTTTCAAATTCCTCTAGCAATTTTTCTGTTTTTAATATCCAACCTTCTCACGAACACGAGCAATAACAGTATTTGCAACTTTAGAAGCTTTTTCGGCACCAATATTTAAAGCTTTATCTAACTCATCAAGATTAGTCATGTAGTAATGGTATTTTTCACGTTGAGTTGCAAATTTTTCAATAATAAGTTCAAATAAAGCTTGTTTTGCATGACCGTAACCATAATTACCGTTCTCATAATTAGCTTTCATGCTTGCAATTTGGCTTTCGTTAGCTAATAACTTATAAATAGCAAAACAATTACAAGTACTCCAGTCTTTAGGTTCTTCAAGAGGTGTACTATCGGTTTGAATACCCATTATTTGTTTGCGTAACTTTTTATCGTTTAAAAAAATGTTAATGGTGTTATTTCTGCTTTTGCTCATTTTTTCACCATCGGTGCCAGGAATTAGCATAATGTTTTCTTGTATTTTACTTTGAGGTAAAACAAAAGTTTCTCCCATTTTATTATGAAAACGTGAAGCCACATCACGCGTCATTTCAATATGTTGTAATTGGTCTTTACCAACAGGAATTATTTCTGCATCATAAGCTAAAATATCGGCAGCCATAAGCATTGGGTAGGTAAATAATCCTGTATTTACATCTTCTAATCTATCGGCTTTATCTTTAAAACCATGTGCAAGGGTTAAACGTTGGTACGGAAAAAAACAACTTAAATACCACGATAGCTCGGTAACTTGAGGGACATCACTTTGTTTGTAAAATACTGTTTTTTCAATGTCTAGACCAAAAGCAAGCCATGTTGCAGCAACAGAGTAGGTATTGTTGCGAAGTGTTTCGGCATCTTTAATTTGAGTTAAGGTATGCAAATTAGCAATAAATAAAAATGAATCGTTTTCTGGCTGTTCTGCCATTTTTATTGCTGGTAAAATTGCGCCTAAAATATTTCCTAAATGCGGTGTTCCAGTACTTTGTATTCCGGTTAAAATTCTTGCCATAATTTTATTTCCACGAAAGTGAAAATTATATTAAAGTTAATCTTTAAATTTCTTTTAGCAAAGGTAAATGTTTTAATAGAATTGCTCAATACAATTGTGTATTTTTGAAAACAATGAAAGTTATTAAATACATTTTTTGGACTTTATATCGTATTTGGTTTTATGTTTTAGTAGCATTACCAATACTGCTTCTATTTCCGTTTTTATTAATTTCAATTTCTAAAGAATCTTGGTATCCTTATTTTTTTAAACTTGCCAGATGTTGGGCAAAGTTTATTTTAATTGGTATGGGTTTTACCTACAGTATAAAACGAGAGCAAAAACCAATAAAAGGTAAAAGTTATATGTTTATAGCTAACCATACTTCCATGACCGATATAATGCTTATGCTTGTTTCGGTTAAAAACCCTTTTGTTTTTGTTGGAAAGGCAGAATTAGCTAAAATTCCATTATTTGGGTTTTTTTACAAGCGTACTTGTATATTAGTTGATAGAAGTTCAGAAAAAAGCAGAAAAGCAGTATTTTTAAGGGCACAGCGTCGTTTAAAATCAGGTTTAAGTATTTGTATTTTTCCTGAAGGAGGCGTGCCAGAAGAGGATGTATTTTTAGATGCTTTTAAAGATGGTGCGTTTAGGTTAGCAATAAACCACCAAATACCTATTGTGCCGCTTACATTTGCGGATAATAAAAAACGATTTTCGTTTACTTTTTTTAGTGGTAGCCCTGGTAAAATGCGAGCTTACATTCATAAATTTATTAAAACAGAAGGCTTAACAATACAAGATACCAAAACACTTAATATAAAAGCGAGAACAGTTATTTTAAATAAATTGAAAGCTTATAATAAATAAAAAAACTGCTCGGAGAAACGAGCAGTTTTTGTTGATATATAGCAAAATGCATATATCTAGATCTAACCAAAAACCTAAAATTTAATAGCGAATCCGGTATAAACACCAATAAAAAATGGTGTAAAATTACCAGAAGTATTTTTAAATGTATTAATTTGATATTTAAACATGGGTTCTAAATTAAAATTAATAGAGTTTGTCATTTTATAATTTAAGCCAAGTCCTAAATTGGCACTATAACTAAAGTCGTTAACGTTGTTAGCTTCACCTAAAAGTGTTTGGTCTCCGTTTTCTGCTTCAGAAAAAATTTCATTATTATTTAAAAAAAATGAACTAAATCCACCAATTAGATTGATGCCAAATTTTCTATTTAGTAAGGCGTATTGAAGTTCTAAAGGCACTTCAATAAAACCTAACGATTGGTTTATAGATGCATTTGAAGTTTCAAAAGAATTTGGAATTAAGGCAGCTGCTTTTGCACTTTCTACAGTAACACTGGAAGTAGAAATAGCATCGCTGGAAAAATCTGAATTAGAATTGTTAGTTATGGCACTAACATTTTCTAAAGAGCCATTGTTAACCGAGCTTACAGATTGAAAAACAACAACATCATTGGTGTTGTAGCCTAAGTTAACACGATTTACACCAGAACGTATTGTAAGTTTTTTGTTTAGCGCATAACTTGCCGAAACACCATAACTCATGTTAATGTTTCCAGTTTTAGAATTACCATTAAATTGAGGATCTATAGAAGAGCCACTTCCCATAGTGTTAAAATAAACAGGTGCCGCATTTGGTGTAACACTCCACCTGTTTTGGGAGTTTTCTTCTTCTTCATTTAAATCTATATTATTTTCAAGAGCTTCTTCAATGGTTAAACCATTTTTTTCTTGGTTTTCCGTTGCTTCAATATTATTAGTTTTTGCAATAGTTTGGTTGCTTTTATTAGAAGCTTCAAGTGTGGTTTTTGCTTTTTCTTTGTCTAAAAATAACGGATTAACGCCCTTTTCTTCAGCAATATTATTATTATTTTTTAAAACTGAATTTAATTTGCTTTTATTTACATAACTACCCCCGTTTTTATTGTTCGTACTTTTTGTAGTGTAAGATAAACCGTTTGCTGTTTTATTTTTATTTGAAACTAAATTTTGAGTTGAGGTGATGTGGCTTTTTGTTGTAACAGATGAGTTTGAAGCATTTTTAGCAGCATTAGTAATTACCGTTTTTTTTGAAGCTGTAGTTTCAGGTTTAGTTTTTGCAGTATTTTCAACTTCAATATTGGCGTTGCTATTTGCAATAATTGTGCTTACATTATTTTCGATTTTGTTTTTGTTGTTTTTAGAAGAATTTGTGTTTTCGTTATTTGTGTCTGTATTTACAACTTTGTTGTTGCTGGGTTTTTCGCTACCAAAATAATTAAAGCCTAAGGTTAAAAGTAAAGCAAGTATAGCTGCTACACCTGCGTAGCGCCACCAAATAGGAATTACACGACGTTTTTTATTATCTTGGTTTAATTGAGCTTCAATGTTTTTCCAAACGGCATCTTTAGGTGTAGCTTCAAAATCTTTAAAGCCTTCCTGAAATAATCGGTCTATATGTTTTTTATCACTCATTATAATGATTGAGACTGTTGTCCCATTTTAAAATCTTCAATAGTATTTTTCAAAATTTGTCTGGCGCGCGCTAAATTAGATTTTGAAGTACCTATGTTTATGTTTAATAATTTTGCAATTTCTTTATGCGAATACCCGTCTAATACGTAAAGGTTAAATACCAGTCGGTATCTGTCGGGTAATTCTTGTATTATTTTTAATAGATAATCGAGAGAAACACTATCTTCATCAATTTCTATAGTTTCATCTTCTATATTGTTTTCGTTAATTATATCAAAAACTTTTTCATTGCGGTAGCGTTGTAAAGCGGTGTTAATGGTTATTCGTTTTAACCACCCCTCAAAAGAGCCTTTGTTTTTATACTGATCTATTTTTTTAAATATAGTTAAAAATGCGTCTTGCAAATTATCTTCTGCTTCGGCATAATTACGAGAATACTTTAAGCACAATGCAAACAACTTGCTGGAAAACAGCTTGTAAATTTCGCTTTGTGCTTTAGTATTATTGTTTTTGCAATTTTGTATGAGTTGGTTTAAACTCAAATTAAAACATGTATTAGTTTATAGCTTATTCTGTAACGGGTACTTCTATGGTTAAATATACATCTTCACCTTCATCGTTTTCACCTTGCCAAAATTTAAAAATATACGAGCCGTTGCTTGTAACCACAAAGTTAAATGAAGCTTCTGTTAACTCTTCTTCTAAATCTTCACAGGTGCTACTTTCATAAACATAGGTAATTGGTGCAACAGTGCGTTCGTTGTTTTCTTTATAATAATAAAATTCGCTAAATGTGTGGCATGTTGTTGGTTTATAATAATAAACGGTAATTGGGTAAGTTTCTCCCATAGTAAACTCTTCTGGAATATCTACGCTTTCAACGGGTAATACTTCAAAAGAGTATGATGCCAGATCATCGTCATTATCAAGGCTACAAGAGGATATGCTAATTAATAATAATAAGAGAGTAACATATTTCATAACATTAAATTTGGGTGTGTAAATACATGTTTTGCCTTTTAGATGCAAGGTGTTTTAAAAGGTTGCGTATTAAAATAAAAAAATCCCGATTTTATCGGGATTTTTAAAAAGGTTATTCGTTTTTTCATTCTTGTGCGTCTGCAACAGCTTGTCGTACTTTGGCTTCTAGCTCGTCCATGAGCTCTGGGTTGTCTTTAATTAAAGCTTTAACTGAGTCTCTACCTTGGCCAAGTTTAGTATCATCATAACTAAACCACGAACCGCTTTTCTTTACAATTTCGTAATCTACGGCTAAATCTAAAATTTCACCAACTTTGCTAACACCTTCGCCGTACATAATATCGAACTCTGCCATTTTAAAAGGAGGAGCTACTTTATTTTTAACTACTTTAACACGTGTTTTGTTACCAGCAACGTCGCCGTTAGTTTGTTTTATTTGTGTAGAACGACGAATATCTAACCTAACTGAAGCATAAAATTTTAATGCGTTACCACCAGTTGTTGTTTCTGGGTTACCAAACATAACTCCAATTTTTTCGCGTAATTGGTTAATAAAAATAACGGTACAATTTGTTTTGCTAATTGAAGCTGTTAATTTACGTAAAGCTTGAGACATTAAACGAGCGTGTAAACCCATTTTAGAGTCTCCCATTTCGCCTTCTATTTCACTTTTTGGAGTTAACGCTGCAACAGAATCTATTACAACAATATCGATAGCGCCAGAACGAATTAGGTTATCGGCAATTTCTAAAGCTTGCTCACCATTATCTGGTTGAGAAATAATTAAATTATCAATATCTACGTTTAGTTTTTCAGCGTAAAATCTATCAAAAGCATGTTCAGCATCAATAAAAGCAGCAATACCACCAGCTTTTTGCGCTTCGGCAATAGCATGTAGTGTTAAAGTGGTTTTACCAGACGATTCTGGGCCATAAATTTCTATAATACGTCCTCGTGGGTAACCCCCAACGCCTAAGGCAATATCTAGGCCTAAAGAACCTGATGAAATGGCCTCTACATCTACAATGGCAGAGTCACTCATTTTCATTACAGTTCCTTTTCCGTAGGCTTTATCTAATTTATCTAAAGTAAGTTTTAGTGCTTTTAATTTTGCTTCTTTTTCGCTACTCATCTCTTTTGTTTTTTCTGAAAAAATTGTATGCTAAAATACTACAACTTTTGGCATCTTACAATTTTATAACGCAACCTTTTTTTTATTAGCTCATCTATGTTATATAAACGGTTAATTTTTATGATTAATAGATTAATTTTTATAACAGCCATTATAATTCTTGCAGCCTGTAGTAATAGTGATAATGAAGATGAAAATTTGTTATATGGAGTAGTGGCAGGTGTAACCAGCTGCTCTGGAGGGCAAGAGCCTGTTTATGTAATAAAATTGAATGAAACAGATTCTATTATAACAGCAACTTTATCAAGCGAATATCAGCTTAAAGGTTTATACATAAAATTTCAATTGTATAAAGACTCAGAAAACTTAATTTACTGTACTACAGATAAAATATATCCAGAATATTTTGATGTTTATAATGTATCATTAGCAACTAATTAGTTTTACTACGCAACCTTTTAAATATTTTACATCTTTAAAGTGTAGTAGAAAAATTTGCTATGAAAAAGACTATGAAATTTTTCAGTAAAACTATACTAACTCAAACATCTGATATTTCAATTACTATTGTAATTAATAGCAGTTGTAAGGCAGATGGTGGCTAAATCCGTTATACTTTTTAAGAATAAATTAAAAGTATTAATAACGGAATTAGTCAATTAAAAAGCACTTTAAATTTTATTTAAAGTGCTTTTTTTATGATATTTAATTGCTTGGCATGAGTAAAATTGTAATTTTGCGATTTAAAATATTTCTTTTTTAACCTTAAAAACAAGTATAGCATGCAACTGTACAACAAATTAAGCGCAAAGGAAAGAGCAGAGTTAATCGAAAAAGCAGGAAAAGATCGATTAACACTTTCTTTTTATCAGTACGCCAAAATTGAAAACCCTCAAGAATTTAGAGATCAACTTTTTTTAGTTTGGGACAAACTCGATGTTTTAGGTCGAATTTATGTAGCAAGCGAGGGAATTAATGGGCAATTATCATTACCAGCAGAAAACTTTGAAGCTTTTAAAACACATTTAGATACCATAGATTTTTTAAAAGATATTAGACTAAATATTGCCGTAGAGCAAGATAATATGTCGTTTTTAAAACTAAAGGTAAAAGTGCGTAAAAAAATTGTAGCCGATGGTTTAAACGATCATACTTTTGATGTAACAAATAAAGGAATACATGTTGGTGCCGATAAATTTAATCAGCTAATTGAAGACGAAAATACTGTTTTGGTAGACATGCGTAACCATTACGAAAGTGAAATAGGCCATTTTAAAAATGCAGTAACACCAGATGTTGATACGTTTAGAGAATCTCTTGATATTATTGAAGACGATTTAAAAGAACATAAAGAAGATAAAAACTTAGTTATGTACTGTACTGGAGGTATTCGTTGCGAAAAAGCCAGTGCATATTTTAAGCATAAAGGATTTAAAAACGTATACCAGCTTGAAGGTGGAATTATAGAATACACCAGACAAGTAAAAGAAGAAAACTTAGAAAATAAGTTTTTAGGGCAAAATTTTGTGTTCGACGATAGGAGGGCTGAACGCATTAGTGAAGATGTAATAGCCAACTGCCATCAATGTGGCGAACCTTTCGATGTGCATACAAACTGTGCTAACGAAGCTTGCCATTTACTATTTATTCAGTGCCCAAAATGTAAAGAAGAAATGGAAAATTGTTGCTCAACAGCATGTATGGAAATAAATAGACTGCCTTACGAAGAGCAAAAAGTATTACGAAAAGGACAAGGTAATAGCAACGATATCTTTAAAAAAGGGCGAGCAGACCATTTGCCACATAAAAAAGATCTTAGAAATATTAATGATTTTTTTACAAAGTAATTTAAAATTTTGTAAAAATATAGAGATATATAAACTTCTGATTTATAGTTGTTAATGTTAAAGTAGTTGTAGTGAAGTTTTTACTAATTTCTTAAGAAGGATATTAACTATTTTTGTTTGCCAATATTATTTTAATAATAACATTGGCAAACAAAGGTTTTTAAAATATAGTACTTTTTGTTTATTTGGGTAGTTTAAGAGCTCTTCTAACTCTTAATTTATTGGCTTAGCCATAATTTTAAAATGTGAAATATTTAGTTAAAATTTCCATTTATCTTTTATTCTATTCGATTTTTCAACAACATAAGAAACCAACCAAGCTATTTGCCCTTGTTTTGAAAAGTACAGGTTTTTATCTTTAATGTTAGGAATATCTTCTAAACAAACTAAAAACAAATTACTAGCAGAAATCAAGTACTCTTGCGAATATACTTTTAAAACAGTTGCTACCTTTTTATCTTTTTTTGCTAATGCTTCAAAACGATCAAAATTGTTTTTTATAAGTGCATCATACATAAGAACATCTTTTATGCTAAACGAATTGAAGTTTTTTTTGGGGTTAGAATCCATGTATAAGGTATAAAAAGCCCAAACAGCACCACCAGACATGTATATGTTTTCTTTAGTTAAAGCTCTTGGCTCAGAATTATACATTTCTTTAACTTGCTTTCTTAGTTTTGGTAAATAGCTAAATTGTAGTTCATGATAATCTAAAGTTGTAAGAGATGATTTTTGGTATTCTAATATTTCTTCTGTTAAAGTAACTGTTCCGTAATTAAAATTAACTGGAAAAAAAACAAGTTTACCGTCTTCCGAATCTACAAATTCAACAAAGCCTCCTTTTGTATTTCCTCCTCCAATATCTAACACCATAGACTCTCTGTAATCTACAGGAGGAATACTACCTTTTAAAAGCATTTTTGCTTCTTGATTAGCATCTATAAAATTTAAAGTTTTATTAATTTTTAGTTTTATTTCAGTTACTAATTCATCGGTATTGCTAGCCATTGCAACTCCAGAAGAGCCAACAAGAAATATATTTTCGTCAAGAACACCGTACTCATTCTTTATCTTTAAATAATTAGCTTTTACAGAGTTTACTGCTGCTGTAATATCGTTTTTAGCAAGTTTACCATCAACTGAAATACCTTTTGAAATGCCAATGTTTTCTGTCCAAAAATCTTTTATTTCATATTTACCTCTCTTAATGTTATCAACATCTAATACAGTCATTTTAACACCTTTACTTCCAACTTCAATTCCTGCGTAAAGATTTTTGTTTTGAGCTGCTATACTAAAACAGTTTATAAGTAAAACTGTAAGTAATATTTTTTTTAAAAATATTTTATTGCGCATCTATCTATGTTTTAAATAATTACAAACTAAATTTAGGGCAAAGATAATTATATTTAAATACTTGCAAATGCTAAATATTAATTATTTTAGCCGAAATTTAGATATAATGCTTAAAAAATACCTACAAAATTTTAAAAACCTACCTCGTGAAATCTGGATTATTGCTATAATAACCTTTATTAATAGAGCGGGGACAATGGTAATTCCTTTTTTATCAAAATATTTAAAAGAAGATTTGGGCTTTAGTTATAGCCAAATTGGTTGGATTATGTTTTCTTTTGGTATAGGCTCCCTGTTGGGAACTTATTTAAGTGGAAAAATTGCCGATAAGCTTGGGGCGTATAAGGTTATGATTTTTAGTCTTTTTACTAGTGGTTTAATTTTTATAATGCTTCAATTTATTAGGTCTTTTGAATTAATGTGCGCAGGTGTAATGCTGCTTACTTTTATTGCAGATATGTTCCGCCCTGCTATGATGGTTACTTTAAATTCGTATGTAGGTGTAGACCATAGGTTAAAGGCTTTGGCATTGATTAGAGCCGCTGTAAATCTTGGTTTTTTAATTGGACCAGCCTTAGGAGGGTTAATTATATTTAAATTAGGTTACAGTATACTATTTTATATTGATGGTATTTCGTGTATTACAGCTATATTAATTTTCGCCTTTTTAATTAAAGAGGTTAAATCTCCATACAAGCTTGATTTTAAACATCTTAAATTTGGTAAAATAATTCCTTTTCAAGATAATCTTTTCTTGTTAAATTGGATTATTGCTTTGTTAACTGGTGTTGTTTTCTTTCAAATATTTACTACTTTACCTTTATACCATGAAGAGTTTTTTGGCTTATCAGAATTTTATAGTGGTTTATTATTAGCGTTTAATGGTTTGCTTATTTTGCTTTTTGAAATTCCCTTAGTTAATTACATACAAAGAAAAAAAATACGAAGTTCTTTTGCATTAACCTTAGGCTTAGCTTCTATGAGTATTGCATATCTTTTGCTTTGTATCATTAGCCATCCAATTGTATTGGTTATAATGATGGTTTTCATCTCATTTGGTGTTATGTTAACTTTCCCATTTGCAAGCGATATTGTAATGAAAAGAAGTTATAAAAGACAAGAAGGTGTTTTTATGTCTATTTTTCAAATGAGTTATGGTTTTGCACATGTTTTTAGCGCTAAAACAGGTATGGAAGTTATTTCAAAATTTGGTTATCAAGCTAATTGGTTTGTAAATTTTGGAATTTCTATTATAGCTATGTGTTTAGCTTACTTGCTTTATATTTATCTTAAAAAAGAAAAAATAAAAAAGCATGATGATATTGTAAAGTCAATCTTTGGGTAAGTTTCATGGATTTTTTAATTGTCGATTCGTATTGGCCTTCTCGTAAAGGTCTAATAACTTTAGTTAAGTCTAACTTTTATTCTGCAAGAATTTTAGAGTTTGAGTTATTAGAAGAACTATTATTATTCAATGATTTGGAAAAATCTTCTAATAACATATTATTGTTAGACGCAAACATGGCTTGTGATAGTTTTTTCGAGAATGTTGAGAAATTAAAAGATAAATTTCCTGAAATAAAAATAATTCTTATTGCTTCTAAAATTAATTATTTTCAGTTTTTTAAATTAAAAGAT
Source organism: Neotamlana laminarinivorans (assembly GCF_020523925.1). Lineage (GTDB taxonomy): Bacteria > Bacteroidota > Bacteroidia > Flavobacteriales > Flavobacteriaceae > Neotamlana > Neotamlana laminarinivorans. The sequence continues at coordinate 495,125 of NZ_JAJAPW010000002.1, forward strand.
CATATTCATGCTACTTTATCTAAGCATCAAATAGAAAAAAAAATATTTGGGGCTATAGAGTTTGTATCAAAAGGATATCGAGATTATTTTTCCAGTGTTAATCAGACAAACTCTGTAATAGATATTAAAAAGCTTACGCCTAGAGAGCTAGAGGTTGCTATATTGTTATCTAAAGGGTTTGGTAATAAAGAAATAGTATGGAAACTAAATCTTAAAAAAGAAACAATTTCAACATACAGAAAACGTGTTTTTGTTAAATTAAATATCAATAATAATATTGAATTAGCTAATTATTTCACAAAAAGTATATTGTAAATTTAATTTTTTAAAATTTTGAATACAGCAAACTATTTTACTGAGTTAAAGAAAGGAGAGTTTCAAATTATTGAAGAGTTGCTAATAAACTCAGGATTAATAGGAGAAGAATTTGTTGCAGTAGAATCTAAAACTATTTCAAAATTAAGAAACCTTTTTAACCGAAATAGGTTAAAAGTATTTGTTTGTTACCAAAATAATGTAATAGTTTCTTTTTGCGTTATTATTGTTAAAAGTAACTTACATGTAAAAACTAAATACGATTGGCATATAGCTTATTTCTATACTAATAAATCCTTTAGGAGGCAAGGTATTGGCTATAAAATGCTAACCCATGTTTTTAACTTTTTAGTTAAAACAAAGGCAGGAGTTTTATCCTTATACACAAATGTAGATAATTACCCTGCAATTGCATTATACCTAAAATTTGGATTTGTTGAGAGTAAATATTTAGGTAATTATAACTGTTATACTATTAGTTTGAGCGATTGATTTAATTCAAGCTACTGATATTTAATATATTTTTTTTGATTGAATAAGCTCTTAGTTTATCTCTTTTACAATTAAGTAGAATAAAAAAGGTCGAGATGTTTTAGAGCATCTCGACCTTTTTTATTGATATAATTAAAATATTTAAATTTTAGATTTTATATCTTGTTTGTATTTATTTAATAGCGCTTTACTCATTCCTAAGTTTGCATGCTTTTTATCTACAGCTAAATAAATAAAATACTCATTGTTCTCAGATACATCAATAAGGTGTATCTGGTTGTTTAGAGAAATTAAGATATCATCAATAGAATCATCTAATCCTAATGCGCTAATTGCATTTAATTTTGCCTTAACTACTTCTAAGTTAAATGCTGATGCTAATTCAGGATCGAATTTTTTATCTACTGATAATGAAAAATAAGAAATACCACTTTTAATTTCGGTTACAGCTACAGCTATAAATCCTGGTACATTGTTTTTTAAATCTTCTCCAAATTGTTTTAAGAAATCTGACATTATATAATTTATTTTGGGGTTATTGAGGTGCAAATTTACTAATATAACACATAACTAACTGTGTATCTGTGTAGAATTTGGTCTACAAATTTTTCATTTTCCCCTTTCCGTCATGTAGAATTTATGCTACAATTCGTTAAATTATCATTATTAAGTTAAAAAACATCAATTATTAAACTACTTAAATAACAAAGAGTTTTTTTGTGCTTTTACATTAGTAATTTATCTCAATAAATAATTGTTATCTTTACACATTAAAATTAATTACAAACCGTTATTCGTAATAATTTTTTATTATTAACGAATTCAATATATATAAAATCAATTTATGGCTTGTACAAGCTGCTCAACAAAAGACGGCCAACCTAAAGGCTGCAAAAATAATGGTACTTGCGGTACCGATAGTTGTAACAAACTAACGGTTTTCGACTGGTTATCGAATATGTCGCTTCCCAACGGGGAAGAACCATTTAATTGGGTTGAGGTTCGTTATAAAAACGGAAGAAAAGAGTATTATTTAAATACCGAAAACCTAACACTAAGCATAGGCGATATTGTGGCAACACAAGCAAAAGCTGGTCACGATATAGGTATGGTTACCCTTACGGGGGAACTAGTGCGCATTCAAATGAAACGCAAAAAAATACCAACAGACACTAAAGAAGCCTTAAAAATTTATAGAAAAGCTAATCAAAAAGATATTGATATTTGGCAAAAGGCAAGAGATAGAGAAGAGTCAATGAAGGTAAAAGCTCGCCAATTTGCAATAGACTTAAGATTGCAAATGAAAATTTCTGATATCGAATTTCAAGGTGATGCTAGTAAAGCCACATTTTATTATACCGCAGAAGAGCGTGTAGATTTTAGAGAGCTCATTAAAGTATTTGCTAGAGAGTTCCGTACAAGAATAGAAATGAAACAAGTAGGATTTCGCCAAGAAGCAGCCAGACTTGGAGGTATAGGCTCATGTGGTCGCGAATTATGTTGCTCTACATGGCTAACCGATTTTCGTTCTGTAAGCACATCAGCGGCACGTTATCAGCAATTATCCTTAAACCCGCAGAAGCTTGCAGGACAGTGTGGTAAGCTTAAATGTTGTTTGAATTATGAGTTAGATACCTATTTAGATGCTTTAAAAGATTTTCCTAAGGTTGAAACTAAAATTCAAACCGAAAAAGGTACAGCCGTTTGCCAAAAAACAGATATTTTTAAAGGGCATATGTGGTATGCCTATGAAGGCGAATGGATGAATTGGCATAAAATAACCACAGAACAAGCCAACGAAATTATAGAGCTAAATAAAAAAAACAAAAAAATTGCTAGTCTTGAAGAGTATGCTAATGATGTGTTAGAAGAAACTAAAACCAACTTCGAGAATGTTGTTGGGCAAGATAGCTTAACACGTTTCGATAATCCAAAACGTCCTAGAAAACGTAAAAATAACAGAAGCAAGCAACAAAATACTCAAAGCAAAAATAACGGTAATAATCGTAACCGTAATACCAACAAGAATAATAATAAACGAAGAAAACCTCAAAGACAAAAATCTAATAATGGCCCAAAGTAAAGTTGTTTTATTATTGTTATTAGCTGGGTTTTTAAGTGCAGTGTCTTGCGACTCTAATCGTGTTTACGACACATATAAGTCTATACCAAATAAATGGCATAAAGATTCTGTAGTTAGTTTTAATATTTCACCACCAGATTCTACAAACGCTTATAATTTGTTTGTTAATTTGCGTAACACAAACGATTATAGATTCAATAATTTATTTTTAATAGTAGAAATGCAATTTCCTCATGGAAAAACCATAAAAGATACTTTAGAGTATAGAATGGCAGACCCAACCGGAAAACTTTTAGGTACTGGTTACACCGATGTAAAAGAAAATAAATTGTGGTATAAAGAGGGTGTTATTTTTAACGAATCAGGTACCTATACCGTAAATATTCAACACGCTATGCGCGAAAATGGAAAAGCCAATGGTGTGGTAGAACTTACTGGAGTTACCGATGTAGGTTTTAGGATAGAGAATAAAACAAATAATAATTAATAGCGTTCAATAAAGGACAGGTTTTAGTAAAGTTATGGCTAAAGTTAAAAAACAAGAAAAAGAAACACAAAGCTTAGCAAAATACATCCGTTGGTTTTGGTGGATGTTTTTAAGTGGTATTTTAGCAGTTGTGTTAGTGTTTTTATTAGCATCTTGGGGTGCTTTTGGCGAAATGCCAGACCATACCGTTCTAGAAAACCCTAAAACAAATTTAGCAACAGAAATTATTTCTTCCGACGGAAAAACCCTTGGTAAGTTTTATTTTGATGATAACCGTACTCCTGTAGGTTATAACGAATTACCACAACAATTAGTTGATGCTTTAGTAGCCACAGAAGATGCTCGTTTTTACGACCATTCTGGTATAGATGGACGTGGTACCTTGCGAGCCGTAGTAAAATTAGGTGCAGGAGGAGGCGCAAGTACTATTTCACAACAATTAGCAAAGCAATTATTTCACGGCGAAGGCTCTAAAAATATAATTGAGCGTGTATTGCAAAAGGCTAAAGAATGGATTATTGCTATTCGTTTAGAACGACAATACACAAAAGAAGAAATTATAGCTCAATATTTTAATATTTACGATTTTGGTAATAATGCCGATGGTATACGTAGTGCATCTAGAATTTATTTTAATAAAGAACCAAACGAGCTAGATTTAAAAGAATCGGCTATGTTGGTAGGCATGTTTAAAAATTCCTCACTATACAATCCGCGTCGAAATCCAGTAGGTGTAAAAAATCGTCGTAACGTTGTGTTAGCACAAATGCACAAATACGATTTTATTACAGAAACCGTAAAAGATTCTCTACAGCAAACCGAATTAGATTTAGATTATACTCCAGAAACACATAGCCAAGGCATTGCAACTTATTTTAGAGAGTATTTAAGAGATTTCATGAAGCAATGGATTAAAGATAATCCAAAGCCAGATGGTGAAAAATGGAGTTTGTACAACGATGGACTAAAAATTTATACCACCATAGATTCTAGAATGCAAAAGCATGCCGAAAATGCTGTAGCACAACACATGCCAAGGTTACAAGCAGAATTTTTTAATCAAAATACACCCGATAGAAACCCAACAGCACCTTTTTTAGATTTAGATAATGATGAAATTACAAAATTATTAAAAGGATCAATGAGGCGTTCAGAGCGGTGGAGGCATATGAAATACGATTTAAAAAAATCGAATAAAGAGATAGAGGATTCTTTTTATAAACCAACTCAAATGGAAGTTTTTGCTTGGGTAGATGGAAAACCTAGCGAAATAGATACCATTATGAAGCCAATTGATTCTATGCGTTACTACAAATCATTTTTACGCACAGGAATGATGTCTATGGATCCGCATACGGGCCATGTAAAAGCATGGGTTGGAGGTATGAATTATAAACACTTTCAGTATGATATGGTAAAGCAAGGTAAACGTCAAATAGGCTCAACCTTTAAGCCTTTTGTTTATACTGCAGCTATAGATCAATTACATTATTCGCCTTGCGATGAGTTCCCAGATGTACCGTATTGTATTGAAGCTAATAAATATGGTAATCCAGAAGAATGGTGTCCAAAAAACTCTACGCCAGATTATGGAGGCACAAGATCTTTAAAAAATGCTTTAGCAAATTCGGTTAATACAATTACGGCTCGACTTATAGATAAGGTTGGCCCACAAACAGTTGTAGATTTAGCGCAGAAATTAGGAATACAGTCCGATATACCAGCTGTTCCTTCAATTGCTCTAGGAACACCGGATATTAGTGTTTACGAAATGGTAGGAGCATATTCAACCTTTGCAAATCAGGGAGTTTATACAAAACCAGTTATGGTAACAACTATTGAAGATAAAAATGGAACCATATTATATCAGTTTAAACCAGAAACACGAGATGTTTTAAGTGAGGAAACCGCTTACGTAACTGTTAAATTAATGGAAGGTGTAACTCAAGGAGGATCGGGTACACGTTTAAGACACAAATGGGCCAACAGTGCTGTTTATAAAGAGGTTATTACAGGTTATCCCTATGGTTTAGAAAATCCAATAGCAGGTAAAACAGGTACTACTCAAAACCAAAGTGATGGATGGTTTATGGGTATGGTACCAAATTTAGTAACAGGTGTTTGGGTTGGAGCCGAAGATAGATCAGCTCATTTTAAAAGTATTACTTATGGCCAAGGAGCTACTATGGCCTTACCTATTTGGGGGCTTTATATGAAAAATTGTTACGCCGATGAAAACTTGAATGTTAGTAAAGCTGATTTTGTTGCTCCAAAAGAGTTAACTATAAACATTGATTGTTCTGTAAACGATGACCATGAATCTGACGATATACCAAGTACAGATGAAGGGCTAGATGATTTAGATTTTTAATTAATAGTTTTTGCAAAATCAATAAAAAAATTAACCGATTCAGGGTTTTTCATAGCATCCATATTTATGCTTTTTTCTAAAGGTATTTTAAACAGAACTTTTTTTATTGGAGCTTCCATTTTCTTACCACTAATGGTATAAGGAATATCTGGAACTTCAACAATATCGTCTGGAACATGTCGGGGTGAATATTCGGTTTTAAGTACATGATTTATTTGTGCTTTTAAATTATCATTTAAAGCTTCATTGGTTTTCATTTTTACAAAAAGTGGCATGTAGTGGTTGCCGCCTTCAAGCTCTAAATTAACAATTAAAGCATCTTCAATTTCGGTTATCTTGTCAATGGCTCGGTAAATTTCGGCAGTACCAATTCTAATACCATGTCTGTTTAATGTAGCATCAGATCTTCCATAAATAACTAACCCTTCGGTTTCAGAATTAATTTTTATAAAATCGCCGTGTCTCCATTTTCCAGGGTAATTTTCAAAATAGCTTGCTTTGTAACGTTTGTTTTCGGCATCATTCCAAAAATAGATAGGCATTGAGGGCATAGGTTTATCAATCACCATTTCTCCTAATTCATCTTCAACTGTTTCAGCTAGACTATTATATGCAAAAAGTGAAACGCCTAAAGCCCTACATTGTATTTCGCCTGTGTGAACAGGATAATCTAAACAGCCACCAACAAAAGCGGTACAAACATCGGTTCCACCAGCCATAGAGCATAGCCAAACATCGTTTTTAATGTGTTTATATACATATTTAAAAGCATCAGGTGGTAAAGGTGCTCCTGTAGAGCTTATTGAACGAATAGAGGATAGACTATTAGTGTTTTTTGGCGATATGTTATGTTTCATGCTCGCTATTAAAAAGGGGGCACTTGTACCAAAGTGATTTATGTTAACCTTATCGGAAAAATTCCAAAGTGCATTTAAATTAGGGTAGGTTGGTGAGCCGTCATATAAAACCATTGTTGCTCCCATGAGTAATGATGCTTGCAAGAAATTCCACATCATCCAGCCGGTTGTAGAAAACCAAAAGTAATTCTCGTTTGGTTTTACATCGTTGTGAAAAGCCATATACTTGTAATGTTCTAGTAAAATGCCTCCAGTGCTATGTACAATTGGTTTTGGTAGGCCGGTGGTACCAGATGAGTATAAAACCCAAATAGGATCGTTAAATTCTACTGGAACAAACTCTAGAGGTTCTTGTTTGTTGCTCCATAATGTATTAATATCTATATAATGCTCTGGAAAAGCTTCCGTTTCATTTATGTAATTATGTATTAAGACTTTTTCAATGGAAGGTAATGATGTAACTATTTTGTTTACTACGCTTGTTTTGTTAAAAGGTTTACCGTTATAATAATAACCGTTTACTGCAATTATAACTTTTGGTTTAATTTGCGAAAAGCGATCTATAACACTGTCTACTCCAAAATCAGGCGAAGTGCTAGACCAAATTGCTCCTAATGAATTTACAGCCAGAAAACTAATAGTGGCCTCGGGTGTATTGGGTAAAAATGCAACTACACAATCACCTTTTTTAACACCAATAGTTTTTAGGTAATGTGCCATGGCCGATACTTTTTGTTTTAATTCTAACCAATTTAATTTCTTTATTTCACCAGATTCATTACCAAAAATTATAGCAGTTTTATTTGCTTTATAGTTTTTGAATATATGCTCAGTATAATTTAAAGTTGCACCTTCAAACCATTTAACTCCTGGCATTTCAGAGCCAGATATTATGTTTTTATATGGTGAATGAAATGTTATATTAAAATATTGAATTAGGCTTTCCCAAAAGTCTTCTATGTGGGTTGTAGACCATTGCCATAAACTTTGATAAGAATTGAATTTTATATTGTAACGTGCTAACAACCAGTTTTTATAGTTGTTTAAAATACTGTTGTTTTTTTCAATTTTGGATGGCGACCATAACGGATTTAAAGGCATAGTTTAGTGGTTTTTATTACTTATTTTAGAGCCCTTTAAATATATGAAATGTTAAAAAATAATGCATTTCATCGAAATAATATGTTTTTAAGCGATTTATTTTAAAAACTCTTATATATTTGAATTGTCCAAATTAACCAAATCGTTTTAAATAGATTGTCCCAAATCTACCAAAAACTTAACCAAAAATGTAGAGTGAAATCTACCAAAATTTTTAACCTATGAATGTTGCATCAAATCTACCTGAACAACCTACTTTAATTGAAAGCAAATTCAAGGAAACTGTTAGAAAAAACATTCAGTTTTTAAAAAGTTTGCTTTATCTAACCAAGAAGATATTCATGCTATAATCCTTTGGGTATAGCATGAATAAGCTTTTTAGTATATTCTTTTTTTGGATTGCTATAAATAGCATCAGCATCATCTAATTCTTCAATTTTACCTTTATTCATTACCAATAACTGGTCACTCATATATTTTACTACGGCTAAATCGTGGGATATAAAAATATAGGTAAAGCCAAAAGCTTCTTTTAATTCATTTAACAAGTTTAACACTTGGGCTTGAACCGAAATATCTAATGCCGATACAGATTCGTCGCAAACTATAAGTTTTGGTTGTAACGCAATAGTTCTGGCAATGCCTATGCGTTGGCGTTGGCCTCCAGAAAACTCATGCGGATATCTATTAAAATAATCTTCACTTAGGCCTACACGGTTTAAAATATCGATAGTTTTTTCTTTTCGTTCATCTTCAGAATTATATAATTTATGAACTCTCATAGGTTCCATAATAGCTTCTCCTACTGGAATTCTTGGGTTTAACGACGAATAAGGGTCTTGAAATATAATTTGAATTTCTTTTCTTAATCTCTTTATTTCATAAGTCTTAAGTTTTGTAATATCTTCCCCTTTGTATAAAATTTTTCCAGCAGTGGCTTTATCTAACTGTAAAATAGCATTACCTAAGGTGCTTTTTCCGCAGCCGGACTCTCCAACTAAGCCAAGTGTTTCGCCTTCATATAATTTAAAACTAACGTTGTTGACTGCTTTAAAAGTTTCTGGTTTACTAAACCAGCCACCTTTATTAAAATATTCTTTTTCAATATTAACAATTTCTAAAATAGGAGGTTTGCTATATATTTTTTTGTGATTTTTTTTGCGTTGTTCTTTTGTTATTATTTCTGTTTTAGGTGTATTGTTTAAAAAATCTTGAATTGTTGGTAACACTTTTAAACGGGAATCGAGTGATGGTCTAGAATTTATTAAAGCCTTCGTGTATAGGTGTTTAGGTTCTCTAAAAATAGTTTGCGCCCGACCTTGTTCTACAATTTCACCTTTATACATTACTAATATTCTATTAGCTATTTCTGAGATAAGTGATAAATCGTGTGTAATGAAAATAACACTCATTTTAGTATCAGACTGAATGGATTTTAATAGTTTTATTATGTCTTGTTGTACTGTAACATCTAGAGCAGTTGTGGGCTCGTCTGCAATTAAAATGTCGGGTTTACAGGCTATTGCCATTGCAATCATTACACGTTGCTTTTGGCCGCCTGAAATTTCGTGTGGATAGGCATTATAAACACGTTCGGGATTGGGAAGTTTAACTTTTTCGAATAGTGATATAATTTCTTGTTTAGCCTTAGATTTTTCTATTATTAAATGTTGTGAAATTATTTCTTGTACTTGTTCTCCACAAGTTAATGATGGATTCAAAGAACTCATGGGTTCTTGAAAAATCATGGCTATTTTGTTACCTCTTATTTTTTGAAATTCTTTTGATTGTAATTGGGTTAAATCTTGGTTATTGAAAATTATTGATCCAGAGTTAATTTTTGATATTTTCTTTGGTAATAATCCTAATATCGCCAAAGATGAAACTGATTTACCTGAACCCGATTCGCCAACAATACCTAATATTTCGTTTTCATAAAGATTGTATGAAATATTTTTAATTATTGTTCTACTAACTATAGAAATAGATAAATTTTTTACTTCTAATATTTTTAGCATAAATTCAGATATTAAATTTGATATTTTTAATTTAAGTTACGGTAAAGCCGTAAAAAATAGAGTTATTTTTATTTTTTATGTTAAAAAAATGAATTTTTTATTAAAGAAACCTCTTTAGTGTGTATTTTTTTCATTTTTATTTTGTAGGTTTAACCATCTTTTTTTGTAGTAAAAATAAAACAAAACAAGTGTTGGTATTAATCAAAATCATATTAAGAGATGAAAAAAACAATTACTTTAACAATGCTGTGCTTTTTTTACACAGGAATATTTTTTGCTCAAACTAAACTCCAAGTTAATAAAATTAAGGAGAAATACGATATTAATAAATTAAATCAATTAAAAGAAAACTTTAAAGAAAAAGCGATTACAGATAAAACTAATGCAGTTGAATTTGCTAGAAGAAATAATTTACAAATAAAAACAACGACTAAAGATGGTAGATTATTAGAATTACAAAGAATAGTTGATGGCAAACCTATTTATTATTCTACGTTTAACGTTACTGCAGCAGTTTCAACTAGAACCAATCATTTACAAACTGGCGGTTCTTTAGGTTTAAACCTTATGGGGCAGAATATGATAGCTTATGTTTGGGATGGAGGTGTTGCAAATATAGCTCATCAAGAATATGATGGAAGTGGTGGTAATAATAGGTTTTCAATTGGAGATGGAACTTCGTCTCTTAATTTTCATGCAGAACATGTTACAGGTACAATCATAGCATCAGGATATGTTGCTAATGCTGAAGGTATGGCGCCACAGGCAAGTGCTATAGGTAGTGATTGGAATGATGATAAAGCAGAGGCAACTTCTGCAACTTCAAATGGTATGTTGCTTTCAAACCATTCTTACGGGTATGCATTTAGAAATCAGTTTGGTCAAGTACAATTACCACAATATTTTTTTGGTGGATATATAGATGAATCTCGAGATTGGGATGAAATTATGTTTAATGCGCCTAATTATTTGATGGTTGTAGCAGCAGGAAACGATGGAGAGGATGATACTGCTGTTAATAATCCAACAGGTGGTTCTGGATGGGATAAACTTACAGGGCATTCAACATCAAAAAACAACCTAGTGGTGGCTAATGCTCAAGATGCGAATATAGATAGTAATGGCAATTTAATTTCAGTCACCATTAATAGTTCCAGTAGTGAAGGACCAACAGATGATATGCGTATAAAACCAGACATTACAGGAAATGGAACAGGCTTGTATTCTACATTTAATTTTGCAAGTTACGATTCTACATACGGTACAAATTATGCAGATGGGAATATAACGGATGATTATGCAAGCATAACAGGAACATCGATGGCATCACCTAATGTTACAGGATCTTTATTGCTACTACAGCAGCATTATAATAATTTAAATGGGTCTTTTATGAAAGCAGCAACACTTAAAGGTTTAGCGCTTCATACAGCAGATGATGCAGGTGCTTCAGGGCCTGATGCTGTTTATGGTTGGGGTTTATTAAATGCTAAAACAGCAGCAGAAGTTATTTCGGCTAAAGATACAGGAAGTAAAATTCAAGAGTTAACATTAACTTCAGGTCAAACATACTCCATTACAGTAGACTCAGATGGTGTTAGCCCTTTGTTAGCTTCAATTTCTTGGACAGATAGAGCAGGTACAGCCGTTACTTCGGTTAATTCTACAACACCAGTTTTAGTTAATGATTTAGATATTAGAGTAACTCAAGGAAGTAATACATATTTACCTTATATGTTAACAGGCCCTACATCTAATAATCAACAAGATAACACAGTAGATCCTTACGAACGAGTTGATGTAGTAGGTGCTACAGGAACTTATACAATTACAGTTACCCATAAAGGATCTTTAACGGGCGGTAGTCAAAACTATTCATTAATAATTTCTGGATTGTCAAGTACCCCAGTAGTTTGTAATGCAACTGTTCCAACAGCTATTAATACTACAAACGTTATAGACACTGAAGCATTTATTTCTTGGGATCCAGTTCCTGGAGCAACTTACGATGTGCGTTATAGAATTGTTGGAACAACTTCATGGACAACTATTGCTGTAAATGGTGCGTCAACTACATTAACAGGATTGACAGCATTAACAGATTATGAAGTTCAGGTAAGAAGTAATTGTACATCAGGAAGTTCGGCATATAGTTCTTCGGTTAGTTTTTCTACAACAGAAATGCAGTTAAATTATTGTACGTCTAATGGAAGTAGTGTTTCAGATGAATATATAGGGCGGGTTGAAATAGGAAATATTGATAATTCTTCAGGAGCATCGTCTAGTGGTTATGCAGATTTTACCACTATTTCAACAGGTTTAACAAAAGGAAGTACTACTACAATAACAGTTACCCCAACTTGGACAGGTACAGTTTATAGTGAGGGTTATGCGGTGTTTATAGATTATAATAAAGATGGTGATTTTGAAGATAGTGGAGAAACTGTTTGGACGCAATCTGCTACGCAAGCAGCTTCTGTTAGTGGCTCTTTTACGGTTCCTGCAAGTGCAATAACAGGATCAACAACAATGCGCGTGGTAATGCAGTATAATACCATTCCTTCTTCTTGTGGTTCTTATGATTATGGAGAAACAGAAGATTATACAGTTAATTTAATTACAGGTACTGCAGATATTACAGCTCCAGTTATAGCATTAATAGGAGACGGTACAATTAATTTAGAAGTTGGAGCCACATATAATGAATTAGGAGCCACAGCGACAGATGAAACAGATGGAGATATTTCTAGCAGTATAGTAATTACAGGAACAGTAAATACAAGCGTTGCAGGAACGTATACAAGATATTACAATGTAAGTGATGCTGCTGGTAATGCAGCTACAGAAGTAACAAGGTCTGTTATAATTACACAACCATCAACAGGAGGTTGTACTGGAGGAATTTCTTCATTCCCTTATAGTGAAAGTTTTGAATCTGGTGACGGATGGACACAAGCTACTGGAGATGATGGAGATTGGGTTAATGATTCTAATGGGACACCTTCATCGAATACAGGGCCAAGTTCTGGAGCAGATGGTAGTTATTATATGTTTTTAGAGGCATCAACAAATGGTAGTTCAGGTCAAATAGGTACAAATGCTATTGCTATTTTAGAGAGTCCTTGTTTTGATTTATCAGGTGAATCTAGTGCTGCATTTACGTTTCAAAATCATATGTATGGATCAAGTGTTGGTTCTTTAGAACTAGAAGCTTCTACTGATGGAACAAATTGGACATCTCTTTGGTTTCTTTCAGGTAATCAAGGAGATCAATGGAATATAGTATCAATAGATTTAAACCTATATTTAGGACAAACTGTTAGTTTGAGATTTGTTGGTACAACTGGATCTAGTTGGTCAAGTGATATTGCTATTGACGATTTAGAGATAACAACAGTAGGTACAACACCTGTGGTTTTCCCTGATCCAACCAAGAAATACTATATAGATTCCGCATATTTTGATTATAGAATTGCAGCAACAGGAGAAAGTGAAGACCCATATACTACTTCAACTTCAACTACTGGGGCAGATGTTGAGTGGGTATTTATTGACAAAGGAAATGGTTATTGGCATATTCAAAGGGCAGCAGGGGGAAGCTTACCAAGATTGCGTACAGATAATTCTGAGTTTGCAGATATGCAAGGAACAGCTTGGAGTGGCACCTATACTTATTATGAGTTAACAGAAGGCTATATTGAGGGTAGTTATTTTGTAACGTTGCCAGATGGACCAACAAATTACAAAAGGCTTCAAGTTAATAGTAATGGTATTGTAAGAATGGTATCTGAAGCTAGTGCACTTACTTGGGAGTCAATTACGTTTACTGAAGCAGGAAGTATATCTAGCACAGTAATTACATCTAATTTAGATGATGCTTTTGAAAATACAAAAGCAACTTTAAGCATATACCCTAACCCTGTAACTGATTTATTATTTATTAATACTGGAAGTGAAATAGATGTTAAAGTTACTTATCGTATTGTTAATATGGTAGGTCAAATAGTAAAACAAGGAAAAAACTCTAAGGAAGTTGATGTTAGCAGACTTGATAGCGGAGTTTATTTTATTGAAATAAAAAATGGAGAAAATATTATTTCGAAAAAATTTATTAAACAATAATTTTTTGAGTTAGTTTAACAAAAAAGCCCGATGTTTTCGGGCTTTTTTTAAATAAAGATTATTTCGTTTTCATGAAGTAGTTCATCATTTCTAAGTCTTAATAATATTTGAGCAACTGCAATAGTATCTTTTTCACAATAGGTGATAATGCGGTCTATGTCTTGCTCTTGGTAATATACGCGGCAAACTTCGCTACCATCAATGTCGTCTTTTGGAGACGGAATTCCTAATACATTAGTAAGTAGTTTTAAAGAAGTGTAGGTTTTGTAGTCACCAAACTTCCAGAGTTCTAAAGTGTCCAGGTGTGGAACTTCCCAAGGTTTTTTACCAAATAAATTAAGTTTATATGGTAATTCAATGTTGTTTATTATCATCCGGCGTGCAATGTATGGAAAGTCGAATTCTTTACCATTATGAGCGCAGAGTAGGTGATGGTTTTGACTAAAATGTGAGATAATTAAGTTTTTAAAATCACGAAGTATTTTAGACTCATCGCCGTAAAAAGAAGTGACCCTAAATTTGCGTAAATCGCCTTGAAAATTAAAGTAACCTACAGATATACATACTATTTTACCAAATTCGGCCCAAATGCCTGCACGTTCGTAAAACTCTTCAGGCGTGTAATCGTCTTTACGTTGGTATTTCGATTTATGTTCCCATAGTGCTTGTTTGGTTTCATCTAAATCAGAAAAATGTTCTGTTTCTGGAACGGTTTCAATATCTAAAAATAATATATGTTCAAGATTTAGCTTCTGTATCATGCCTGTTTTCCGCGAAAGCGATATTTTATTTATTCATCATCTTGTAGGCTTCTTCTATATAAACGGTTATATCGTTTGTGAATTTACCAACGCCTTGGTCGGGCGATTTTTTGTGGCCTAAACGAACAATAATTAGGTTATCGTTGGGTTCTACTAAAACGTATTGACCTAAGTGGCCACGCATCATAAAAAAGTGTTTGTTGCCAACATCTTTAAGCCACCAGCCATAGCCGTATTCTGGACTTTCTTTAAAGCGAGGGGTAATGCTTTTTTTTACGAATGCAGAGTCTAAAAGTTGTTTGCTGTTCCATTTACCGTTGTCTTTGTATAGTTTGCCAAAGCGTGCAAAATCTCTAGCACTGCTTGAAATACAACAAAATGTTTTGGCTAATCGGTTTTCGTTATCGTCTAGTTGCCATAGAGCATCGTTGGCAGCTCCCATAGGTTGCCAAAAGCTTTCTGATAAGTAATTGGCTAAGGTTTTTCCTGTAGCCTTTTGTATTACCATGCCTAATAGAGCTGTGCTTCCGCTTAAATATTCGAATTCTACTCCTGGTGTTTTTACTACTTTTTGGTTTAGTATGGTTTCGGCTAAATCGTCGTCGTAATTGGCTCGTGCTGTTACTGAAAACGGACTTGTGTAATGCTCAACCCAATCTAAGCCTGATGCCATTGATGATAAATCGCCAACCGTTGTTTTCGCATAGTTATATTGAGGGTAAAAATCGCTTAATGGTTGGTCTAGATTTTTTATATAACCATCCATAATGGCTTTTCCTAATAGCGCTGAGGTTATACTTTTTGCCATTGAGAAGGAGTTGGTTTTAGAGTCTTTATTGTACCCATCGTAATATTTTTCAAACCAAATACTATCGTTTTTTATAATTACATAGGCAATGGTTCCCCAATCTTGGTTTACTTTGCTTAGTTTTTCTGTTGGTTTTACGCTGTTGTAATTTTTATGAATTGGCCATTCATCAACCTTTGTTCCTTTTTTTATGGTATCGTTTTCAAAGTATGGATAATCGTCTATAAAAGCTGTTTTATGACCAGTAAAATAAACAACTTTTGCGCCTTTAATAATATAATCATAATCAAAAACATATAATAAAATTATTATGAGAGCAAGTATTGCAACAAGCCATTTAAGAAGCTTTTTTATAAATTTCATAGAGTGTAGGGTTTAGTTGAATTAAATATAAGTATTTTAAATGAAGTTTATTTATTTCTGCGAAGCTTTAGCTTTTCTTTGTAAAAAGATTTATTTGCAACATAAATGGTTTTGCTTAATTCTGATATTACAACCCCGTTTTTATCTGTAATGTTTGTGTTTTTTATAAGATTAAATTCTCCGTGTTCTGCAACTACAGATTTTATGTTTTTAATTTCATCATTTTTAAATATAAACTCGCAATAAACAGTGCTTCTTGCTGGTTTTTTATATTTTATAGTTGCTGCTTTATCCCAAACGACATAATCTTTTCCTAAAATATTTATAAGCTGAATCATGTAAAGTGGGTCTGTGGCAGAAAACAAACTGCCTCCAAAAATAGTTCCCACAAAATTTTTATTTTTATAGCTTAACGGAATTTTTATTTTAACGTACAACAAATCGTTTGATACTTCTGTTACTTTAGCTGTTGTGCGCCTGTACATTGGCGACCAATTAAAGCCATATTTATATATTTGCGCATTGCTAAAAAACGTTCGTGCTATTTTTGTTATGGTTTGGTACATATTAAAATAAAGTTTGTTGCTTATATGGGCTTTCATGTTCTAAAAGCCATTGTTTGCGATGTAAACCTCCTGCGTAGCCTGTTAAGCTTCCATCGCTGCCTATTATACGGTGGCAAGGAATAACAATCCATAAAGGGTTTTTGCCATTGGCATTAGCAACGGCACGAATTGCTTTTACATCGCCTAGTTGTTTGGAAAGTTCTAAATAGGATAATGTTTTTCCGTAGGGAATTTGCTCTAAAAGTTTCCAGACTTGCTTTTGAAAACTGGTGCCTTGGGGATTTAGTTTAAGATTGAATGTTTTACGAGACCCTTCAAAATATTCTTTCAATTGAAAAGTACAGTCTTCTAAAACTTCAGGAATAATGTCGCTTGGTTTTTCTTCAGAATTTAAAACAGTAATTTTGCTTATACCATTAACATCACCTTCAATTCTTGTAAAACCTAAAGGAGATGTTATTATACAAGTTTCCATTAGTCATTAGGCGTTTCATTTTCTAGGATGCCTAATTTTTTAGCACGAGCTTCCCAGCTTTTTCTTGCTTGTAATTGTAAATCGGATACGTTATCGCTTTCATCCATAATTTCTAAACCTAAAAGGGTTTCAATAACATCTTCCATGGTAACTAGTCCGCTTACAGACCCATATTCATCAACCACTAATGCCATATGGTTTCTGCTCTCAACAAGTTCTTCAAAAAGTGTTGGTATAGGCAAACTTCTATTAACAATAATTATATTACGCTGTAATTCAGATAATTTTTTAGCTCCATTTCCAAGAGCCATTTCTTTAAAAATTTCATCTTTTAAAACAAGCCCTTTTATATTATCTGGGTTTTCTAAGTAAATAGGAATTCTAGAAAAACGCAAATTGAGGTTTCTATTAAAAAAATCTTCAACTGTTGTATTTTGATTTTCGGTTTGCATAACCGTTCTTGGAGTCATTATATCTTTTGCAAAAACTTCTTTAAACGTAAGTAGGTTTTTAATTATTTTACTTTCATTTTCTTTAAAAACCCCCTCTTTATGTGCCATATCTGTCATTACCATAAAGCTTTCACGGTTTAAAACACTACCATGTCCTTTGCCGCCAATAAGCTTAGTGGTTAGCTGCAATAACCATAAAATACCAGTCCATTTTAATGGAAAAATTAAAACATGAAGTGCTTTTGTGGTAAAATTGGCTAAACCTTTCCAATATGTTGCACCAATAGTTTTAGGTATAATTTCTGAAGCAACTAGAATTAAAATGGTCATTATAGATGACACGACACCAACCATTAAATCTTCGGTAAACGTAACGCCAAAAACTGCAGAAGTTTGACTTCCGTAAAGCTCTATGTAAGCTACTTTGGCTTGTACCCCCACTAATATGGCACCAACGGTATGTGCAATAGTGTTTAAGGTTAAAATAGCTATTAATGGGCGGTCTACATCTGTTTTTAGTTGCTCTAAATCGTTAGCGAACGATTTGCCTTCTTGCTTTTTTACGTTAATAAAAGTAGGTGTAACACTTAATAAAACAGCTTCGAGTATGGAACATAAAAATGAAAAAAATATTGATATGAAAGCATAAAAGAGTAGTAGAGCCATGTTTTTTTTATTTAATAAGGACTAAGTTACAAAATGAATTTTAAGAAATTGTGTTTTTATGGATTTTAGCCTAAAAGCTTAACAACATCCTTAGCAAAATAACTTGTTATAATATCGGCTCCAGCACGTTTAAACGCCATTGTAGTTTCTAACATAATTTGGTCGTGGTTTAACCAGCCTTTTTCGGCCGCAGCTTTAATCATGGCATATTCGCCAGAAACTTGGTATACAGCAACAGGAACATCTACTTCGTTTTTAATATCTCGAAGAATATCTAAATATGAAATACCAGGTTTTACCATTACAATATCGGCTCCTTCTTCAATATCAATTAAAGTTTCACGAATCGCTTCTATTCTGTTGCCAAAATCCATTTGATACGTTTTTTTGTCTTTTGGTACATCAACTAAATCAACAGGAGCAGAATCTAGAGCATCACGAAACGGACCGTAAAAAGATGACGCATATTTAGCGGTGTAAGCCATAATGCCTGTGTTTATAAAGCCTTCTTGCTCTAATAACTCGCGAATTTTTAAAGTTCGCCCATCGTTCATATCGCTTGGTGCCACAAAATCGGCTCCAGCTTGAGCGTGTGTTAAGGCCATTTTTGCTAAAACTTCTGCCGATTCGTCGTTAATTATCATACCGTTTTGTACAATGCCATCGTGACCAACTGAAGAGTAAGGGTCTAGAGCAATATCGGTCATTACCAACATATCTGGACAGGCATTTTTTACGGCTTTAACCGCGCGTTGCATTAAACCATTTGGGTTTAAGGCTTCGGTGCCTTTATTGTCTTTTAAATGGTCTGGAACTTTTGCAAAAAGTAATACGGCTTTTAGGCCTAAACTCCATAATTCTTTAACTTCTTTTTCTAATAAATCTAAACTATAACGAAAGTAATTGGGCATTGATGCAATTTCGTCTTTTACACCTTTACCTTCAACTACAAAAAGTGGTACTAAAAAATCGTTAGGCGTTATAACAGTTTCTCGAACTAAACTCCGAATAGCCTCGTTTGTTCTTAATCTTCTATTTCTTCGTAATGGGTACATAGTTTTATCTGTGAAGTTGTTTTTAAAGTTTTCTATTAAATACAAAGTTAACTATTAAAACTTAGTTTTATTTATCTAGATTATTTGGGTTCATTATTTACTCAAGCCTAAATAATACCATTTGTTACTTTCTTTTACAAAAGCCGATTTTTCGTGAATAACCGCTACTTTGCCATTTTCGTAAAAATAAGCTTTAAAAGTTACGGTGCCCTCGGTGTCGTTTTCTGTTCCTTTTGTTGTTTCTAGAACATCTAGTTTAATCCATTCTACAGATTTTGCCCATTTTACAATGGCTTTCTTCTCTTTAATTGGTCTGGTTGAGGCGTGATGACTCTGCATTAAATAATCGCCATTAGCAGTAACAAAAGCTGAATATCTAGAACGCATAAGCTGTTCGGCAGTTTCTGCTTTCTCTATGTTTTTGTGTGCTTGTTCGCAGCAGTTGGCGTAAGTTTTTGGTTGTCCGCAGTAGCAATTCATATTTAATAATTAAACCCAGTTTACAGGATTTTGTAATACTTTAATTAATTTTTCTTCTTCGCTGCCTGCTTCTGGTTGATGATTGTAAACCCATTGTACATGAGGAGGTAAACTCATTAAAATACTTTCTATTCGTCCGTTTGTTTTTAGCCCAAAAAGGGTGCCTTTATCGTGCACTAAATTAAATTCTACATAACGACCACGACGAATTTCTTGCCAATTTCTATTGGCTTCGGTATATGGTAAATCTTTACGTTTTTCAACAATAGGCACGTAAGCCTCTAAGAAACTATTGCCTACTTCGGTCACAAAATTATACCAATCTTGCATATTCATAGTTTCGGTTGCTTTACAATAATCGAAAAACAAGCCGCCAATACCGCGGCCTTCGTTACGGTGTGTGTTATAAAAATATTCGTCGCAACGGGCTTTGTATTTAGGGTAAAACTCAGGATTGTGCTTGTCGCAAGCCGTTTTACAAGTTTGGTGAAAGTGTTTCGCGTCTTCTTCAAATAAATAATAGGGCGTTAAATCTTGTCCGCCACCAAACCATTGGTCTACAATGTTTCCGTCTTTATCATACATTTCAAAGTAACGCCAATTTGCGTGTACTGTTGGTACCATTGGGTTTTTGGGGTGCAGAACTAAACTTAATCCGCAGGCAAAAAAATCGGCATCTTCTACACCAAAGTATTTTTGCATAGAGTCAGGAAGTTTACCATGTACCCCAGAAATGTTTACACCGCCTTTTTCAAAAACGTTTCCGTTTTCTATAACTCGGGTGCGACCGCCGCCACCTTCTGGTCGTTTCCAAATATCTTCTTGAAATTTAGCTTTACTATCTAAAGCTTCTAAGGTTGAGGTAATTTTATCTTGTAATTCGTGTATGTATTTAAAAAATTTATCTTTCATTTCTAATGCGGTCTTTATTTTCAAATAATTTTTTATAATTTTTATTAGGTTTGGTTGAATTGCTTTTTTCAGGTAAGGGATTCCAACTTAAAAAATAAGCTTCCACAATAGATAATCCTATATAGTAGAGAACCCCAAAACACATTGTAATGTGTGGTTTTTCTATAAATTCTCCGGTAGCTGTTATGCTTTCATAAAAATTAGTTTCTTTTAAAAAAGTAGGAGTTAAGCCTAAAAATGGAATTAGCGATTGAAATATTAAAACAACAAATATTAAAACAAAGTAAACCCCCATTGATGAAAATGAATTAAGAATTACTCTTGCTTTTAAATCTGAGGATGTGTCTGAAAACGCGAAACGCATACGGTTAAAAACAACTATGCAATATAAAACTAAAATGCTATTATCGTTGGTCATCGTATTGAAAGCAAATGCAAAAACAGCATAAAATGGAACCATAATAAATAACGATATTCTCTTAGGCATTACCGCCATAAAAATTCCAGAATGTACCATAACAAACTCAAAAACCATTAAGCTTATAAATGAGGTGATTTTTTCGTTATCTTGAAATGATGGTGCATACCAAAGCATGAAAAATTTATATGCCATTACAACGTTTAGCATCAAGGCACCGTATTGGAAGGGCTTGTCGTATTTTTCAATAATATTCATTAATTCATTATGGCTTATAAAATTCGTAAAGCTCCATGTCTAATGGGTTTTCACCGGGAGGCGTGTGTTCTTTTTCAAGTGTTTTTATCCAAGTAAATTTACAATTTTCTGCAACTTTAATGCTTGCAATATTGGTGTGGTGTACAATAATTTGAAGGGTTTCTAACTTAAGTTCTTGAAAAGCATATTGAGACAAGAATTTTATGGATTTTGAAATGATGCCTTTGCCTTCAAAATTATAATCAATAGCATAAGCAAATTCAGCTTGTTTTGTATTCCAGTTTAGGGCTTTTAAATAGATGAGACCTATTATTTTTTTAGAATTATCGGGTTTTAATATGAATAGGAATTTTTTTTTTGCATTGTACTCTTTTGCTTTTTTTGTTACAAAAAGTTGCGCTAAATCTGGTGTTAAATTTTGCTCTAATGTTAATGGAAAATAGCGTTTTAACCTATCTTCGTTGGCTGCTACAAAATCGCAAATGCTCCAAGCATCTTTTTCTGAAATGGTATGTATTTCAAATAGCTTAGAATTATACAGCATGTTGCGGTTTGTTTTTCGATTTTAAAGCATTTATAGTTGTAACCGATGCTGCAGTTACAGAAAGCGGTAATACTAGTATAAAACCAATTATAGGAATTAGTAAAATGAGTAGGAATACAATACCGTTGCCGATGGCTATCCCGCGATTTTTTTTAACAAACTGAATGCTTTCTTGGTATTTAAAATGGCGCTCTAAAGTATAATCCATATTACCAAAACCGGCATAGTAGGCTTGCATTAAAAACAGTAAAACGGATGAAAATATGTTTATTATTGGAATGAATTTTAGCAATAATAAGGGTATGGTAAAAACGAGTTCTCTAGATAAATTACGAAGATTAATTTTAATACCGCGCCACAGTTGTTCTTTAAAACTAGTGTTGCGATGATAATGAACTGTTTTACCTGTTATATGCGCTTCAATTTTTTCGGAAACGGGACTCATAAATGGTGCAGAAAGCGCCATAATGATGTGTTTAAACAGAATTAAA
Organism: Neotamlana laminarinivorans; assembly: GCF_020523925.1. Classification (GTDB taxonomy): domain Bacteria; phylum Bacteroidota; class Bacteroidia; order Flavobacteriales; family Flavobacteriaceae; genus Neotamlana; species Neotamlana laminarinivorans. The sequence goes on from NZ_JAJAPW010000002.1 coordinate 517,220, forward strand.
CCAATTACTAAAATAATTAATCCGCCAATAAACGCGCTTATGGTTATAAAGGTTTCATGACCCCAATCCCAGATCCAGAGTTTTGCTATAAAATGCCCGATGTTATCTGAAAGTGTATAAGCAGTACCAAAAATAAGAATAAAGGTTATGAAGCTTATTAACATAGGGATAGCAAAGTATTTCCAGAGTTTTAGTTTTGTTATTAAACTAAAAGCACCAAAGTATGCTTTAATTCCTGAAATGATGTTTTTTAGCATGCGTTCTTCGTTTTGCGTTAGCGATTGAACGGTCTGTTTGAGCTCCTCGCAGAGAGCGAGTAGTGAAAGCGCGACCTACTTTTTTATTTCTATTAGTTGAAATTTATGACTAATTGTTACTAAAAAAAGTAGGTAACGCCCAATTTATTTTAGGCTTTATAGTTTTTTACGGCATCTATAAAAGCTTTAGCATTTTCTAGAGGAATATCTGGTAAAATACCGTGCCCTAGATTTACAATGTATTTGTCTTTACCAAATTGGTTAATCATTTCTGTAACCATTTCTTTTATTTTTTCTGGTGATGAATACAATCGTGTTGGATCGAAATTACCTTGAAGCGTAATATTACCTCCAGTTAAATAGCGTGCGTTTTTTGGAGAGCATGTCCAGTCTACACCAAGTGCAGAAGCTCCAGATTTTGCCATAACATCTAGGGCAAACCAACAGCCTTTACCAAAGGCAATTACTGGTGTTTCATTTTTTAAAGCATCGATTATTTGCTGTATGTATTGCCAAGAGAACTCTTGATAATCGGTTGGTGACAGCATACCGCCCCAAGAATCGAATACTTGTACGGCGTTACAACCAGCTTTTACTTTTTGTTTTAAATAGGCAATGGTTGTGTCGGTAATTTTTTGCAGCATTTGGTGTGCCGCAACAGGGTTTGTAAAGCAGAATTTTTTGGCTTTATCGTAAGTTTTGCTGCCTTGACCTTGTACGCAATAGCAAAGTATTGTCCAAGGTGAACCTGCGAAACCTATTAATGGTATTTCGTTGTTTAGCTTTTCTTTGGTGGCTTTTATTGCTTTGTAAACGTAGTCTAACTCTACTGTAACATCTGGTACAACCACGTTGTCTACATCTTTTTGAGTACGAATTGGGTTTGGTAAATACGGGCCAAAATTGGGTTTCATTTGCACCTCAATATTCATGGCTTGCGGAATTACCAAAATATCGCTAAATAAAATAGCGGCATCCATACCGTAACGACGAATTGGTTGAACCGTAATTTCGCTGGCAAGTTCAGGTGTTTGGCAACGTGTAAAGAAATCGTATTTTTCTTTAATTTCCATGAATTCTGGCAGATAGCGACCTGCTTGACGCATCATCCATACGGGTGGACGTTCTACGGTTTCTCCTTTTAATGCTCGTAAAAATAAATCGTTTTTTATCATGTTAGCTTTTGGCTTTTGGCTCTTAGCGGTTGGCTAAAAAGCATTAACTATTTTTTATTTTGCTTATTAAGCTATTTATCATTCTTGCTTCTTTTTGAATTAAAGTAAAACTATTTTCAAGTTCATTTTCTTTCAGGAATTTTAATTCTTTAGTAATAATTAATTGTGTTTCTACTTCAAATAAAGAACCGATAGCAATTTCTAAAAATCGTTTAAATTCAATCTCACTATTTCTACTACAACCTTCAGCTATATTCGATGGAACAGAAACTGCGGCTCTTGTAAGTTGACTTTTTAAAGCAAACTTTTCTTCGGAAGGTAATTTGTTAGATAATTGATAGACTTGTTTTACAAGTTCGATTCCGTTCTTCCATATGTCTAGTTTTTTAAAATCTCTCATTTTATTAACTATTTACCTTTAGCTGTTGGCTATAGTGCGTAGTTGTGCCAAAAGCCAAAAACTAATAGCTAAGAGCTACAACACAAAGTGGTTGTTCACCAACTCAATAACACTTTCTACGGTTGGTACTTTGGCTATTTTTACTTCTTTAAAATGTTTTCGAGCTTCTTTGGCAGTAGTTTCACCTATACAAAATGCTGTAATATCGTTGTCGTTTTTTTGCTTGTAACTTTGTACGGTACTTGGACTAAAAAATAGAACACTGTTTACAGATTTTGGAAGCTCTACAGCATCGAATTTGGTTTGGTAAGCTTCAACTTCGTTTACTTTAATATTATTGTTTTCTAAAATATTTGGTAAATCGTCTAGCCTTAAATTACTACAAAAGTAGGTGACTTCGGTACCTTCAATATATTCAACTAAATGTTCGGCTAAAGCCTTTGCGTTTTTTTCGGAGTGCTTTACTTTGCCTATTTTGTTTTCAATTAAACGTTTTGTACGACGGCCAACACAGTAAATATTTTTAAATTGTAACTCGGGTGCCGAAAAGTTGGTTAGCAAAGCATCAACAGCGTTTTTACTTGTAATAATAACGTTTTCAATTTCGTTTTTTATTATATGTTTTAAAATGCGGTTGGGGTTAGTTTTTATAAAATCTGAACTTTCTGCTTTTATAGCATCACTAAAAAGTAAACGTTGGTCTTCGGTTAAGGATTTTGTTGAATAAACATTGGTTTGCTTGCCTTCGTTTTTAATATCGTCCATTAAACGTTTACCACCACGTTCTATAATATAATTTGAAGCGTAGGTTGCAATATCGTGGTGTTTACCTAGTTTTTCAACGCGTGTTACTTCTATTTTTTTGCTTCCGTCTTTACTTAAAAGAATGCCTTTAAACGAAACTTCTTCATCTTTAATTTTAGCTAAAGCGCCTATTGGTGCAGTACAACCGCCTTCAAGTTTGTTTAAAAATTCACGTTCTATGGTTGTGCAAATTTCGGTTTCTTCGTGGTTAAGGTGTTCGCAAGCTTCAACTGCAAAGTCGTTTTCGGCCAGAGCAGCAATCATTATGGCGCCTTGTGCAGGAGCAGGAATCATCCAATCTAAATTTATGGACTCGGTTGGTCTTATTCCAATTCTACCAATACCTGCAGCGGCAAAAATAGCGCCATTCCAATCGTTGTTTTGTAGTTTTTCGAGTCTTGAGTTTACGTTTCCTCGTAAATCTACAACGCTGTGTGTTGGGTAACGGTTTAGCCATTGTGCGCGCCTACGTAAACTTCCAGTAGCGATAGTTGCATTTTTAGCTCCTAAAAACTCTTCGTTGTCTTTAAAAACTAAAGTATCGTTAACATTGCCACGTTTTAAAACAGCGACTTGTTTTACGCCTTTTGGTAAAATTGTTGGCACATCTTTTAACGAATGCACAGCAATATCTATATCTTTATTTAATAAAGCAATATCTAGAGTTTTGGTGAAAATACCAGTAATTCCAAGCTCGTAAAGCGGCTTGTCGAGTACAATGTCGCCTGTAGATTTTACAGGAACTAGCTCGCTTTCATACCCTAAATGTTCGAGTTGTTGTTGTACGGTTTTGGCCTGCCATAACGCTAATTCGCTATCGCGGGTACCTATTTTTATAATTTTAGACATTTTTTGTAGAAGGCTCTAATTGAAACACTTTTTTAATTAGTTCTAAACTATCGTCGGTAGAAATATTATCATCTTTTAAATGATGCGCAAAGTGATTTGTTATTTTTTGTATAATGTTATTACTAATTAATTCCGCTTGGGCTTCGTTAAAATCTGATAGTTTTTTACGTTGCACATCGAGTTCGGCAACGGCAAAATCGTTTAACTTGTGTTTTAAAGCTTTTATTGTTGGTGCAAATTTTCGGGTTTCTAACCAGGAGTTAAAATCTGCTTTAACATCTTCAATAATAGTTTCGGCTAAAGGAATATGTTTTTTTCTTGCTTCTAAAGTTTGATTGGTAATTTTCGATAAATGATCTAAATGAATTAACGTCACATTATCCAGTTCTTTTACGTTTTCATCTACATTTTTAGGTATAGATAAATCGAGAATTAATAATGGTTTTTTACTCTGAATTAAATATTTATCGATAGTTGGGCGTTGTGCACCAGTAGCGACAATTAAAATGTCCGATTTACTTAATTCTTCTTGTAAATTGGCATAATCTTTAACCACTAAATTAAATTTACCAGCAATTGCTTCGGCTTTAGTTTTGGTACGGTTAATTAATGTAATATGCTCGTTTTTTGTATGTTTTACAAGATTTTCACAGGTGTTTCTTCCTATTTTTCCGGTTCCAAAAAGTAAAATGTTTTTGCTGGGAATATCTTTAACAGTATTAAAGATATATTGAACCGAAGCAAATGAAACCGATGTTGCGCCAGATGAAATTCCTGTTTCTGTTTTAATACGTTTACTTGCTTGAATTATAGCATTAACTAAGCGCTCTGAAAACGGGTTAAGTAAGTCGTGCTTTCTGGATAATCGTGCTGAAATTTTTAATTGACTAATAATTTCGAAATCTCCTAGAATTTGGCTGTCTAAACCAGACCCTACACGAAACATATGCGAAATGGCTTCTTGGTTTTTGTAAATGTATGCCACTTCTCTAAACTCTTCAACTGTGCCGCGAGTATTATCGCAAAGTAATTCAATAAGTTGGTAAGGGTGTTGTGCAAAACCATAAATTTCGGTACGGTTACAGGTAGAAATAACAATAAGGCTATCAACAGCATTGGCTTTAGCTTGGTTTAATAATTTTAGTTTAGCCTCATCGTCTAAGCTAAAATGTCCTCTTACTTCGGCATCTGCTTTTTTGTAACTTAAACCAATAGCATAAAAGGAACTACTTTTCGAAATGTTATACTGCTGCATACTCAAACCTAAATTCTGGAAGCAAAAATATAGTCTTGCATTAATAAAAAATAACGCTTAAAGAACTTTTAATATCGTTAAGGGTTTTTTAAGGTGAATTTACCCGAAAGTGTGATAAATATCATATTTTTGTAGTAAACACAACGGTTTTTTAAAAATCTATTTAGAACAAATCTAAATAAAACAGACATGAATAACGCTCAAAATCATAATCAAAATGTCGCTGTAAGTGCATTTGATGAAACAAAAATAGATGATGGTTTTTTTATATTAACTTACAAAAACGATCAAAACCAAACACAAAATGTTGTAAAAGATATAGATAGTGATTTTATTCAATTTCATTTTTGTTTAAAAGGAAGTAGTAAGTTTGTTTTTAACCAAGGACGCTATGCGTTAAATATTTTGGCAGAAAATGCATTGCTACTTTATAACCCGCAGCGAGATTTACCAATTAATTTAGAGGCTGACCCTAATTCTTGGATTGTTTCTGTATTAATATCAATAAAAAAATTTCACAGTTTATTTTCTCAAGAGGCTGGATACATTACTTTTTTAAGTGAAGAAAATAAAGATAAAAAGTATTATAAAGATGGAGTAATTTCACCATCAATGGCAATTGTTTTGAATCAGTTAATCAATTACAATTTAAACCAAAGCGTAAAAAATTTGTACTTTAAAGCTAAAGCATACGAATTATTAAGTCTGTATTTTAACAGAAGTGAAGATGCAGATGTTGAGCAATGTCCTTTTTTAGTTGATGAAACTAATGTTATTAAAATTAGAAAAGCAAAAGATATTATTATTTCAAGAATGGCAGAACCACCAAGTTTACAGGAGCTTGCAGACGAAATTGGTTTAACCCTAAAAAAGTTAAAAGAAGGCTTTAAGCAAATTTATGGCGATTCAGTTTTTAGTTTCTTATTCGACTACAAAATGGAAGTAGCTAGAAAATTATTGGAAGCCGGAAATGATAATGTAAACGAAGTTGGCCTAAAAGTTGGTTATAGTACTTCAAGCCACTTTATAGCGGCATTTAAAAAAAAGTATGGCACTACGCCTAAAAAATATGTAACATCTTTAAATTGATTTAGTTATGAAGTTTTTAACCCCAGAAATTGAAGCCTTAGCCAACGAAACTAGTAAGAAATCTTTAGTAAAGCCAGGTGTGTCTTGTGGAATTTTTCAAGATATTGGAAGTAAAAAAGAACGCCCAAAATATTACTACGAGAAAAAAATAGAGCAACAAAATAAGTAAAACATGAAACAATTATTATCGGTAATACTACTTGGTTTTGTTTTTTTATCACATGCCACAGATAAAGTTTTAGTATTTAGCAAAACCGACGGTTTTAGGCATAAATCTATTGAAGTAGGAGCCGAAGCTATAAAAAAACTTGGTAACGAAAATAACTTTGAAGTATTTCATACTGAAAATGCTAATTTGTTTACCTATAACAACCTAAAGCAATACAAAGTAGTGGTGTTTTTAAATACAACAAAAAATGTTTTAAATGAAAAGCAAGAAGCAGCCTTTAAAAAATATATTAACAAAGGAGGAAGCTTTTTGGGCGTGCATGCTGCTACAGATACTGAGTATAATTGGCCGTGGTACAATAAATTAGTTGGAGCTTATTTTTTAAGTCACCCAAATCAATGCGAAGCTACAATGCATATTCAAGATAATAAGCATGCTTCAACTAGACACTTAAATAAAACATGGATAAAGCACGACGAGTGGTATAATTTTAAAAATATAAGTGAAAAAATAAATGTTGTTTTAACAGTTGATGAAGCTACATACAAAGGCGGAGAGAACGGTAAGTTTCATCCAGTAGCTTGGTACCAAGAATTTGATGGTGGTCGTATGTTTTATACTGCATTAGGCCATACAAAGGAATCGTACACAAATCCAGATTTTCTTAAGCATTTACTGGGTGGTTTTTTTTATTGTTTAAACCGAAAATAGTATAACATTGAAAGGATTATTTTCATTAAAATTAATTATTTTTTTTAGTTTAAGCATTCTTCAGGCACAAGACATTCACGTTTTAGCATATTCAGATTACGATGTAACCGTATTTGAAACAGAGGCTTATCAAGAATATTTAAATAAGGTTAATAAACAATCAATAAGTTTTCAAAATAAACTAAAAGAGTCTAAACTTAAAGCAGTATACAAAACAGGTAGCGGATTTAGTCAAAGCTTTTTTAACCTTGTTAAATCAGAAAAAAAAGAAAATATCAATAAAGTAGAAAATGAAATTCATTTTAAACTAGATTATATTATAAATGAAACTGGAGAAAAAGTTCTTGCCTGTGCTGTGTATTTTCCAAAAGAACAAGTGTTTTTAAGTGCATCAGAAATTCAAGCAGTTTTAGAAGAAGCTATGACACATAAATTTAACTATATTAATAAGCCAAAAGCAATAAGTAAATTTTATTTTAAAGTTATTTGCACCTACAATAATTTGTTGTAATTTTAATTATTAATAATGAGTTATTTATCTTTTTTGTAAAAAAACATATTTATACGACGTACGGTATTTTTAACAAGACGAACAACGTTTCTAGATAAAAATTACGCACTTTAACGATAAAATATGATTTTTATCGATATTTTTGTTTTTTATTAACAAATAAAGCGTAACTATATCCTGTATTTATAAAATACGCCCCAAACCTAATCTAGTTTTTAACTTAACCAATAGACTATCAGTCTAGTCAATTTTTTTTACTTATGAAAAAAACAATCCTTTTATCAGTTTTCACCTTCACTTTAATAACCTCATGCAAAACCGGCGTGGAAAATAGAGATGTTGAATTATGCAACTTATTTGAAATAGGAAATTTTAGTTTTTATAGTCCAAGTGTATACGAACATCCAATATTATTTAGTAAAGGCACTCACGATTTATTACATGACGAGTATGTTCCTGCATGGTATTCAGGTTACTGTGCCTTAAATAAGCCATCGCATTTCAAGTCTAAAGAAGACTTTATGAAATATATTCACTCATCAAATATAGAATTACATGGTAAAGAATATTATGAAAAAATGTACGATCACTATAAAGACAACCCTGTTGGTGTAGAAGGCTATAATCATAAAGATTTTCATTTATTGTTTAGAGGGACAGTAAGTGTTAAAAATTCACGGTCAGGAAATGAATACTTGTTGGTTGCCGGTAAAAATTATATAGAAAAAGAGGAAGATATTGATAAAAACACTGATTTCTACGAAAGAAACGTAGAAAATATGTTAGCTTTTGCATTAGAAGATGGTGTATATAAAGCAGTAGATTTACAGTTGGTTAATGGAACATTTACTAAAGCGCAGGACGAAAAGGTGTTTGCTATTTTAAATGTTGATAATTTAATAAACTCAACTTGTTTCCAGAATATCAACACATTAAAAAAACCAAACTTCAATAATTCAGATTTACCAAAATGGGTGTATAACAAATCTGCTTTAGATGAAGAATAAATAATTATACAAAATAAACGGGGTGTTAATTAAAAGCTTTACTATTTGGTAAAGCTTTTTTATTTAAATAAAGTTAGCTAATAAAAAATACCTTTATTTAAAGTGTTTATAATAAATATAAATAATCATAATATAAGTAAAGAGTGGCTATATCAATCTTTACTTTAATTAATCTATGTGTATTTTTGTAAAAAGAGTTATTGAAAATGAAAAAAGGAATTTTACTTGTTAATTTAGGCTCACCAGATAGCCCAACACCTAAAGATGTAAAAAAATATTTAGGTGAGTTTTTAATGGATGAGCGAGTTATAGATATTCCTACTATTGCCAGAGCAGCATTAGTAAAAGGAATTATTTTAAAAACGCGACCAAAGCAATCGGCTGCGGCTTACAAAAAAATATGGTGGGACGAAGGTTCTCCACTAATTGTAATATCCGAACGCGTACAAAATAAGGTTCAAAACCAGGTAGAATTTCCAGTAGCTTTGGCTATGCGTTATGGTAGCATGACCATTAAAAAAGGGTTGCAAGAATTAGTAGATAAAGGTGTAAGCGAAGTTCTTTTATTTCCGTTATATCCGCAATTTGCTATGGCAACTACCGAAACTATTACGGTTTTAGCTGAAGATATTAGAAAGGAGTTTTTTCCTAATTTAAAAATTGAATCGTTTCCTGCATTTTATAACAGAGAAGATTATATAGAAGTATTAGCTAATTCTATGAAAAAGCATTTAGAAGGGAAAAAATTTGATCATCTTTTGTTTTCTTATCATGGAGTTCCGGAACGACACATCCGAAAAAGTGATATAACCAAATCGCATTGTAAAATAGATGGTAGTTGTTGTAAAACTGCAAGTAAAGCACACGAGTTCTGTTACAGGCATCAATGTTTTGAAGTAACACGATTGGTGGGCGAAAAGTTAGGACTAGCGGAGGGTACGTTTTCAACATCGTTTCAATCCAGATTAGGTTTCGATCCTTGGTTACAACCTTATACAGATAGAACCATAGAGCGTTTTGGTAAAGAAGGACTAAAAAATATGGCAATAGCAACTCCAGCATTTGTTAGTGATTGTCTTGAAACTCTTGAAGAAATAGCCATGGAAGGCGAAGAAATATTTCATGAAATGGGCGGGGAAAATTTTACCACCATTCCGTGTTTAAATGACGATCAAGAATGGGTAGATTTACTCGCAAAATGGATAAATAATTGGGCAAAGGCCTAACCCGAAAAAACATAAATGCCAAAAATACAATCTGAAGATTTAGCAACATTACCAATAAATAAACTTTTAGTAAGGCAAGCAGTTCCCGCCTCAATAGGCATATTGGTAATGTCGCTAAATATTCTAGTAGATACTATTTTTGTAGGACATTGGATAGGTTCTATAGCCATAGCAGCTATAAACGTAGTATTACCAGTATCTTTTTTTATTGCGGCTTTAGGTATGAGTATTGGCATTGGCGGCTCATCTATAATATCAAGAGCTTTAGGAGCCAACAATAAAGAAAAAGCACTATTAACCTTTGGTAATCAAATAACACTAACCTTAATTTTAACAATAACCTTAGTAACCTTAGGTTTAGTTTTTATTGACAATATTATTCCGGCATTTGGAGGTAAAGGTGATATTTTTGCTCCAGCTAAAGTTTATTACAGAATAGTACTTTATGGAGTGCCCATATTGGCTTTAAGCATGATGGGTAACAACGTAAGTCGTGCAGAAGGGAAACCTAAGTTTGCTATGTATGCCATGATGTTGCCATCGGTAAGTAATTTAGTTCTAGATTATGTTTTTATAAATTTATTAGGTTGGGGAATGCAAGGCGCGGCATGGGCAACAACATTGTCCTATGGTTTTTCATTTTCATTTTTATTATGGTTTTTCTTGTCTAAGCACTCCGAGTTAAAAATAAATTTCACGCATTTTACTTTAAATTTTGGTATAGTAAAAGAAATTGCCTCTCTAGGTTTTGTAACTTTATCAAGGCAAGCTGTAGTGAGTATAACCTACTTGCTTATGAATAATATTTTGTTTAACCTTGGTGGTACAAACTCTGTAACGGCTTATGCTATTGTTGGGCGTATGCTTATGTTTGCAATGTTTCCTGTTTTGGGGGTAACTCAAGGTTTTTTGCCTATAGCAGGGTTTAATTATGGGGCGAAAAATTATATACGAGTAAAGCATAGTATAAACATAGCAATAAAATATGCATCTGTTTTAGCAACCATAATTTTTATAGTATTAATGGCTTTCCCTGAATATATAACCAAGATGTTTACAACAGATATAGAGGTTATTAAACAAACACCAAATGCTATGCGATGGGTGTTTGCGGCAACACCAATAATAGCAGTTCAACTAATAGGTGCGGCTTATTTTCAAGCTATAGGTAAAGCAAAACCAGCACTTTTATTAACGCTAACACGGCAAGGTTTTTTCTTTATTCCTTTAATTTTTATCTTGCCAAAGTTTTACGGCGAGTTTGGTGTTTGGGTATCGTTTCCAATAGCAGATGTGCTTTCAACATTAGTAACGGCATATTTTTTAAACCAAGAAATTCGAAGAGATTTAATAGCCAAAACAGAATGATTATGGAATATTATAACTACATAAAATCATTTCACTTAATTTTTGTAATTACATGGTTTGCAGGTTTGTTTTACATTCCGCGTTTATTCGTTTATCAAATAGAAGCCAACCAAAAACCTTCGCCAGATAAAGAAATTTTAGGTAAGCAACTAAAAATTATGGCAAAACGGCTTTGGTTTATAATTACATGGCCATCTGCAGTTTTAGCAACACTATTTGCAGTTTGGTTGCTTATTATAATGCCACATTGGTTGCAACAACCCTGGATGCATGTAAAACTAGCATTTGTAATACTGCTATACATATATCATATTAAAACACATCAATATTATAAACAACTGCAAAATAATACCTGTACAAAAACCTCAAGTTTCATGAGAATCTGGAATGAAGGAGCCACCTTTATACTGTTTGCCGTGGTGTTTTTAGTAATTTTAAAAAGTGCTTTAAATTGGGTATGGGGCGTTGTAGGTATTTTAGTTTTGGGCATACTAATTATGTTAGGCTTTAAGTTGTACAAAAAAATCCGTGATAAAAATCCAGAAGCCTAATTATAAATAGTAAAAAAATATTTTATGGCGTTACCACGCTTTAGGCGCGGTCGGGCTTTACATTATATCTTTTTCTCGTACCTCAAAAAAGGATGCCATTTCAATCCCTAACGCGAGCAGCAACACTACAAATTTACAGCAATATATTTATGTTAAACAATCCTGTTTATATAAGCTTTAACTAATTTTGGTGTAATTATTGCTATCTTTAAAAAATATAAAATTGCTTTTTTTGAAACTCAAAAAACTATCCTTAAGAATTCGTATTTTTATAGCCATGATACTGTTGGTGTTATTTGCCTCAGTACTCATTTCGTTGGTGGTTGTTTATCAATATAAAGAGCAAAGTAAAGACTACCATTCAGGACGATTAGATCGTAAAGAGGAGAGCATAAGAACTCACATTACAAATGTATTAAATGGTAGGCAAAACACCTGGGAAGTAAAAACCGAAAATATCCCTTTAATTTTTAAAGAAGAAGTTTACAACATTGCCCATATACATAAACTACAAATTAACCTTTACGATTTAGATGGAACACTTTTAATTTCATCAAAAACAAATTTAAAAGTAAACGTAGAAGATCGTTGTATAGATGCCGAAATTTTAAATGATATTTCACATTCTGCAGACCACAGGTATGTAGATAATAATATGGTTAATGGCGAAACATTTCTATCTTCGTATACCTTCATTAAAGATCAAAAATCAAAACCATTAGCGATATTAAATTTACCATATTTAGAAAATGACGATTTTTTAAACATGGAGCTCAACGAATTTCTAGAGCGACTACGTTACGCTTTTTTACTTATACTACTAATGGCTATTGGTATAGCTTTTTTATTATCTAAATACATCACAAAATCTTTAAAGTCTATAAGTGATAAAATTAATGCTACACGACTAGAAAAACGAAACCAAAAAATTGAAACTAGCGATACAAGCGAAGAAATTTCAACCCTAGTAAGTTCTTATAATAGTATGATAGACGAGCTTGAAGAAAGTGCTATACAGCTCGCAAAAAGTGAGCGAGAACAAGCTTGGAGAGAAATGGCAAAACAAGTGGCGCATGAAATAAAAAACCCATTAACCCCAATGCGATTAACTGTACAAAATTTTCAGCGAAAATTTAATCCTAGAGATCCAGAGATTGATGATAAAGTAAACGAATACAGTAAAACACTTATTCAGCAGATAGATACCATGAGTTCAATTGCTTCAGCATTTTCAAACTTCGCTAAAATGCCAGCACAACAAAACGAAACTCTTAATGTGGTTAAAATTGTAAAGCTTGCGCTCGATATTTTTAACGAAACATATATTGTTTTTTCTGCTCAAGAAGAAGAAATTATAGCAAAAGTAGATCGTACACAACTTATTCGGGTAGTCACTAATTTGGTTAAAAATGCAATTCAAGCTATTCCAGTTGAGGTTGAAGGCAAAATTGAAGTGCGTGTTAGTAAAAGCGATAATAAGGTGTTAATTACAGTAGCCGATAATGGTACAGGAATTTCAGAAGAAAACATAGCTAAAGTATTCGAACCCAAATTTACAACCAAATCTAGCGGTATGGGCTTAGGTTTAGCAATGGTAAAAAATATAGTAGAAAATCATAAAGGAAGCATAACCTTTACAACAAAAAAGAATAAAGGAACTACATTTACAGTAATTTTTCCAAAAGAATAAATAATGAATTATAATAACGTATTATCCAGCTTTAAAAATGGTATTACAACCATTACCATTAATCGTCCAAAAAAATTAAACGCATTAAATAAAGAAACTATTAGCGAATTGCACGAAGCGTTTAAATTAGCTAATGCAGATAAAAACACAAAAGTTATAATTATAACAGGAAGTGGTGAAAAAGCCTTTGTAGCTGGAGCAGATATTAGCGAGTTTGCAAGTTTTTCAGGAAAAGAGGGGGCTGAATTAGCTCAAAAAGGGCAAGATGTATTATTTAGCTTTATAGAAAGTTTAAACACACCAGTAATAGCTGCTGTTAATGGGTTTGCACTTGGTGGAGGTTTAGAGCTTGCCATGGCTTGCCATTTTAGAGTTGCTAGTAATAATGCCAAAATGGGACTTCCAGAAGTAAGTTTAGGTGTAATTCCCGGTTATGGTGGTACCCAACGCTTACCTCAGTTAATAGGTAAAGGGCGCGCTATGGAAATGATTATGACTGCTGGAATGATAGACGCAAATAATGCCCTTAATTACGGGTTAGTAAACCACATTACCACACAAGCAGAGTTACTTAATATGTGCCAAGATATTGCAAATAAAATAATGAAAAACTCTCCTGTAGCCATAGGTAAAGCCATTGAAGCTGTTAATGCTAGTTATAAAACAGGAGTTGATGGTTTTGATATTGAAATTAAATCGTTTGGAGCTTGTTTTGATACAGAAGATTTTAAAGAAGGAACAACAGCATTTTTGGAAAAACGAAAGGCAAATTTTCCTGGAGCATAAAATTATAAAATGTTTTTTCTATTACCTTGATATTAAAAAGATAAAACAGATAATGTTCTATTGCTTAAAAAGTTACAAGCCACCTTTTTAACACATTAATTTAAATCTATTTTATAATTATTGAATTATCGTTGTGTTTTTTGTTTTTATCGATAAAATTTTTAAGAATTACATAAAAATACATCTTTATATTAAGAAATTAAAAAACTTAATAATTCTTTTTTTATCTTGAGTACTCAAATTAAAGACTTCTAACCAAAAGTCTGATTTTAAACATAAACTAAATCTAAAATACATTAAACAAATTATGGAAATTACCACCTCAAATTTTAAGATTAAAACAAGCAAACTAATTTTATTATTAATGCTTATTACTTGTTGGGCACAAGCCCAAACAGAAGCAGGAGATATTAATTGGAAAAAATGGCAGATAGATATTCCTGTAAATGGCAAATCAAAAATAATTGAAGGGAAAGCTATAAAAAAAGCACTTTCTAGTGGGGCCTACAATGATTATTTTAAACAAAACTCAAACAAAACAATCGAATTAATATCTGGGCAAAAGTTGAGAAGCAATACTGGAGATGCTGAATCTCGAGGTTTTTCATCAAGTGAATTGGTAGAAATTTATCATAGTAAATCTAACGATTATAGCTCTTACTGGACTAACAGTGGCACTCATGTTTTATCAGCAAGATTAAAAGCATATAAAGCAGAGGGTTCTCCTGAAACTTATTTAGCAAGAATTTTAAGTGCAGACAAAAGTGGTACATTTGATAAAATGAGGTTAATTTGGGATAATGGAATTTTATCGGTGGAATATATTGATGGTGCTCCTGCTGATAGACGTTATTCAAAAAAACAAATTGGAAAAGTTGACGAAAACATGTTTACATTGACTGTTAAAATGATAAGTGGAGACTTAAGTTTATCAATAAAATGTAAAAAAGCAGGCTTAGATATTAAAAATATGCTAGTAGCTAATTATGTAAACACAGAGTATTCTCATAACTTATTTAGAATAGGAAACTGCTTTAACTATAGCAAAAGTATTGATGACGGCGTTAAAGTTCAATTAAAATATGTGCAACTAATGCATAAAAAATAAAATTCGTTTGAATTTGTAAATTAACCTAGTTTTCATAGCTAGGTTTTTTTATATTAATAAAATATCTTGAGGAAATTTACTCAAGATATTTTGTTTTTAAATTTTACCTGTTTTAAATACTTATTTACTTTGAATAAAAAATCTGTTATAAAAGGTCGAGGCGCACAGCTCAATACCCCTAATCGGTTTTTTGAGTTTAGTCACGAAACGCGCAGCGATTTTTTAGAATATTGCCATAAAGAGGGAGAAAATGCAGACAAAAACAAAACGCTTTATCTTCCTGTTTTTCCTAAAACCATAGTAAATAAAGTTCAAAGTCCAGATATTGGTATGGCTTATTCCATGAATATGTATCAGGGTTGCGAACATGGTTGTATATATTGCTATGCACGAAATACCCATGAATTTTGGGGTTATAGTCCTGGGCTAGATTTTGAACGTCGTATTTTAGTAAAACAAGACGCTCCAAAATTACTGGAGGCGCATTTAAAAAAGAAAGGTTGGCAAGCTAGAACCATTGTTATGTCTGGTAATACAGACTGCTATCAACCAGCTGAAAAGGAATTTGAGATAACAAGAAGGTGTTTACAAGTGTTTTTAAAATATAAACATCCTGTTGGTATAATTACTAAAAATGCCTTAATATTACGAGATTTAGATGTGTTAATAGAGTTAGCAAAAGACAATTTAATTACTGTAAATATTTCTATTACTTCATTGTCTGAAGACACTAGACGTATTTTAGAACCACGAACAACCACCATAAAAAAGCGATTAGAAACTGTTAAAGAGTTAAGTGAAAATGGCATACCTGTAAATGTTATGCTAGCACCAATAATACCCGGAATTAACAGCCATGAAATACTGCCATTGGCAAAAAAAGTTTCTGAGCTAGGAGCTTTATCTGTAACTCATACAATTGTTAGATTAAATGGGGTCATTGGAGAAATTTTTACCGATTGGATAAAAAAAACAATGCCAAATAAAGCTGATAAAGTTTTAAACCAAATAGCAAGTTGCCATGGAGGAAGTTTAAATAATTCTAGTTACATAAACAGAATGCATGGCGATGGTGAAATTGCAAAGCAAATTAACAAATTAATGGTATTAGCTAGACGAAAGTATTTTAAGAATAAACATATGCCTAAACTTAATAATGATCTTTTTAAACCTTACCAAAATGGTCAATTAAAGTTATTTTAAATAAAAAAGGTTGCCTATTTGGCAACCTTTTTAGTGTATGTTTTTAATGTTAGATTAAATATTTTGAGTAAATATTTTACCTTCAGATTTAAATACTAATTTGTAGTGTTGAGAACCTAAACCTTCAAGCTTGTAAGCTTTTTGAATGTTTTTCTTATGGTCAATATTATCTGTATAAACTAGATCTGAATTGCTATCGTAAATTTTAACTTCTAAAGGTGCTTCAGTTAAAGATAATTTAGATACATAAACAATACCATTTTCTAATCTAGCATAAGGCTTGTAAGTAACGCTTTTATCATTGTTATTAAAAACAACTTCTTTGTTAGTTACAGTAAAAGGAATAACATCAATTTCTAAATCTTTTTCAAGTTCAAAAGTGTATTCACCATCCGGTAAAGTTGAAAAATCGAAAGCTTTTTTATAGTTACCGTTTTCAGAAATTACTTCTTTATATAAAACAACACCGTTAGCGTCAATAATAGATAATTCATTTCCTTCTTTAACACTTTGTAAGTTTAAGATGGTTTTTTTAGCATCTTTAGTAAAAGTTATTAAAGTAGATTCATTTGCGAAACTTAACAAGGTAGCAAACATTGTTACCATTAAGAATCCTTTTCTAGCGTTTTTAATTACGTTTTTCATAATATGTTGTTATTAACATTCAACACTTCAAAGATAGGCCACGCTTAACAGCTGTAAAACAATGATATTAATGTATAGTTATGCTATATTAACAAGAAAATCAACTGGTTGTTAATATGCTATAGATTAGGATTAAATGAGTATAAAACCGACGAAATACACGTAAAAAGAAATTTAAATATTGGGTAATTATATATTAAGGTGTATTACATAATATTAAATACATAAACATTGTTTTTGTTTATTGTAACCAAAAATTTGGTATATCAACTTTAGTAGCTGAGTTAATATATCCTTTAATGATTTATTAATGTTTTAAGAGATCTTTATGTTCTTCAATTTTTTTAAGTTCTATTAAGTAGATGATAATTTGTTTAAGCGATTAATTTAATAGTGGTTGATAAATTTACATTGAAGAGGGAGATTTTAAATTAACCAGATTACTTTAAGTATTTATAATTTTATAAAGTTCAGCAATTAAAATTATTTTAAATAAAAAAAGGTTGCCTATTTGGCAACCTTTTTAATGTATGTTTTTAATGTTAGATTAAATATTTTGAGTAAATATTTTACCTTCAGATTTAAATACTAATTTGTAGTGTTGAGAACCTAAACCTTCAAGCTTGTATGCTTTTTGAATGTTTTTCTTATGGTCAATATTATCTGTATAAACTAAATCTGAATTGCTATCGTAAATTTTAACTTCTAAAGGCGCTTCAGTTAAAGATAATTTAGATACATAAACAATACCATTTTCTAATCTAGCATAAGGCTTGTAAGTAACGCTTTTATCATTGTTATTAAAAACAACTTCTTTGTTAGTTACAGTAAAAGGAATAACATCAATTTCTAAATCTTTTTCAAGTTCGAAAGTGTATTCACCATCCGGTAAAGTTGAAAAATCGAAAGCTTTTTTATAGTTACCGTTTTCAGAAATTACTTCTTTATATAAAACAACACCGTTAGCGTCAATAATAGATAATTCATTTCCTTCTTTAACACTTTGTAAGTTTAAGATGGTTTTTTTAGCATCTTTAGTAAAAGTTATTAAAGTAGATTCATTTGCGAAATTTAACAAGGTAGCAAACATTGTTACCATTAAGAATCCTTTTCTAGCGTTTTTAATTACGTTTTTCATAATATGTTGTTATTAACATTCAACACTTCAAAGATAGGCCACGCTTAACAGCTGTAAAACAATGATATTAATGTATAATTATGCTATATTAACAAGAAAATCAACTGGTTGTTAATATGCTATAGATTAGGATTAAATGAGTATAAAACCGATAAAATACACGTAAAAAGAAATTTAAATATTGTGTAATTATAAACAAGATTCATTCACTAATCTGCAAACTAAAAATTTTAAAGTTTAGCTACTTATATTTGAATGAATATATAATTATGTATATAAATTCTAAACTTTTAAGTTAAACTGTTTGCTTAAAATATGACATTTATTAGTTAAATGCATTTTATTATGAGGTTTGTTTTATAAAGAATTTAGTTAATGTGTTAAATTTGTTTAAGTTAATAATTGTGGTAATAAATAATAAAATAAAAAAGGACTGGTATATACCAGTCCTTTTTTATAAAATTAAACTTTTAAGCAATTAAATATGCTGAGTAAATATTTTACCATCTGTTTGAAAAACAAATTTAAATTTACCTTCTCCTAAGCTAGAAATTTTGTAGGCTTTTTGGATGTTTTTAGTGTTCTCTACGTTTTCAGAAAAAACAAGTTCAGTCTCACCATCATTAATAAAGTAAATATCTATTTTTAATGGTTGTTTGTTTAAGGCAAGTTTCGATACAAAAGCGACCCCATTTTCAATGCGGGCATAAGGCTTATATGTAATTTTTTCGCTTGCTTTATTAAAATGAACAGTATTGTTTTTTACAGTAAAAGGCATAATGTCTATTTCTAAATCTTTTTCAAGTTCAAAAACATATTCACCATCCGGAAGAGCAGTTAAATCAAAAGCTTTTTTGTAATTACCAGCTTGTTCTATTACTTCTTTATATAAAACCACACCATTAGTATCAACAATAGTTAGCAGGTTTCCTACCTTCACACTATCTAAAGATAAGATAGTTTTTTTAGCATCTTTAACAGTAGTTAAAGTAGCAGGCTCTGTTGCGAAACTTAACAAGGTAGCAAACATTGTTACCATTAAGATTCCTTTTTTTGTGTTTTTAATTACGTTTTTCATGATTTGGTGTTATTAACGTTCAACACTACAAATTTAGGTAGTTGTTTTAAGGTGTAAATCATTGATATTGATTTATATATGTGCTAAATTATCCATTTTTTTTAGTGCTGGTTAATTTAGAATATTATAAGGTTAATTAACTATAAACATTATTCTTTGTAATTTTTTAAACAAGTACAATGGTGTTTTTTAAATTATTTATTATGTCAGGTCGTTGGATCTTATATGTTGTTGTAACTACTTAAATAAATATCTTTTTTAGATTATAGGAAAGCGACAGAATACAAATACAATATATATTGTTATGAATATGTATTAACTATTTGTGAAAAAAAGTAAATTACATAGGGTTTTTAAATAGAAAGAAAACTAAGGCATAAAAAAAAGTGAGCCACCACAGCTCACTTTTACCAACTAAACTAAATAAGACATTAAACTAATTATTAATGAATTTTGTCACTCTGTAGAGTATATGTTTTATCAAATTAATTTTAAAAAGGTTTAAAAAAATCTACCACCAACTTTTTTAAAACTTTATATTATTAAAATCTATTTGATAATAAATTTAATAATGTTTAACACTACAAATATAAGTTAGCGATATGCTCTAGAAAACAATGATATTGACTAAAATATATACTATTTTATCCTTAAATACATGTTTAGGTTAAAATAGCATAGTTTAGGGTTAAAAAAGGTTAAAAAAGTTTTGGTGATTCTATTTTTTATATTAATTTCACAAAAAATTAACAAACTAAACTAAGGCATAAAAAAAAGTGAGCCACCACAGCTCACTTTTACCAACTAAACTAAATAAGACATTAAACTAATTATTAATGAATTTTGTTACTCTATAAAGAGTTTATTTTTTTACGATTACCTTAATTTCCTTAATTAAACAGTTACCACAAAGTTTAATTAAGGTTTTTTTGTTTAGATAAACGTTATATGTGCATCATAATGTTTAACACTTCAAAAATAGTTTGTAATTACAATTTATTAAACAACTATTTTATCTTATATGTGTGCTAAATTAACCATTAATAAATTGTTAATGTGGTGTAAAGTTAAAATAACATATATTTAAGAGAAATAAATGTATAGTGTCTTCATAATATATATTAATTTTGCATTAAAATAGTATTGTTGTCCGTAAAACTATTTATTATGATTAATAAGAAACCTACATTCAGAAAGCTTACACCTAGTTTTGGTAGCTCTATACTAATTAAGCAACACTCAGATTCACTTGATAAAAATGCCGCCTATTGGCATTTTCATCCAGAATTAGAACTTATTTATGTAAACAAGGGGCAAGGTAAAACACACATAGGTAACCATTTGTCTTACTTTAATAATAGTCAGTTAATATTAATGGGGGCTAATTTACCACATAATGGTTTTACCGATAGGCTAACCGCAACAGGAACAGAAACTACAATACAGTTTAAAGCCGATTTTTTAGGTGATGATTTTTTAAACGTACCAGAAACAGCAAATCTTTCTGCTCTTTTTGATAGAGCTAAAAAAGGTATTCGTTTTAAGGTTGAAACAAAAAAAACGCTAGGACCAAAAATTGAAGCGCTTAATGGTTTTGAAGGTTTACAAAAAGTTATAAAATTTTTAGAAATTTTAGATTTTTTAGCAAAAACAGACGATTACGAACTATTAAATGCCGATGGGTTTGCCTTTGAAACCGATGCTCAAGATAGTTCTAAAATTGATATTGTTTTTAAATACGTAAACAAAAATTTTCAAAGTCATATTACTTTAGATGAAATAGCAGATAAAGTAAGTATGACGGTACCTGCATTTTGTAGATACTTTAAAAAATCTACAGGGAAAACATTTACCCAATTGGTTAACGAATATCGTGTTGTACATGCAACTAAGCTATTAAACGAAAGCCAAATGAGTATTGCCGATATTTGTTACGAATGCGGATTTAATAATTTTTCGCATTTTAATAAACAGTTTACCGAGATTACAGGAAAAACAGCATCAAATTACAGAAAAGAAATAAAACTAATTATTCAAGATTCTGAAATTATTTAACAATTTCCATCCCATTCGTTGTAAAACTGGTCTAGAAAATTAAGCATAAACTCATGGCGTTTATAAGCTATTTTTTTTGCGCTTTCGGTATTCATTTTATCTTTTAAAAGCAGTAATTTTTCGTAAAAATGATTTATTGTAGGTGCAGTTGAGTTTTTATATTCCTCCTTACTCATGTTTACATTTGGTTTAATTTCTGGGTTAAATAATGCCCGGTTTTTAAAGCCTCCATAATTAAAACATCTTGCAACACCAATGGCGCCTATGGCATCAAGCCTATCGGCATCTTGCACCACCTTTAATTCTATTGATGAAAAATTAGTTTCACCTGATAGTGAGTTTTTAAACGAAATGTGTTTAATAATATTAACTACATGTTCAATTACTTTAGAGTCTACATTTAATTTAAATAAAAATTCTCCGGCTATTTTAGGGCCTACAGTTTCATCTCCATTATAAAACTTACTATCGGCAATATCGTGTAATAATGCACCTAAAGCTACTATATAGTGGTTTACTTGTTCGGTTTTTGCAATAAGTAGCGCGTTATTATACACACGTAATGTATGAAACCAGTCGTGGCCTCCTTCAGCATCACTTAATGTGTTTTTTACAAAGGCTTTAGTTTTATTTATAATATTTTCTTCCGTCATATTGTTAAAACATTATTTAAGTGTTGCAGGTTCAACCCACTTAAATTGATACGAGTTTTCAGGAATTTTAATACGTTCTGCCAAACGATACATGCGTTTAGGAAGCTTCATTAAGTAATCGCGAGCTTTTTCTGCCTCATCTGTAAGATTAGAAAGCTTATCAATTTCCCAACGTGTTATTAATTTTTGAAGAATATCAACATAATCTGTCGAGGTGTAAACTCCAATACGCTGTGCGGTGTTTGAAAACTCTTCGAAAGCAGTACTTATTTTGTCGCCAGATTCTCTTAAAAAATGTGCAGGCATGGTTATTTTTTGTTTCATCATGTAGTAAAATGCCATCATCATTTGGCTCGGGTCTACTTTAAATATACGATCTACAAATTCTGCGTAAGCGTTATGATGACGCATTTCGTCTCCTGAGATTATCTGGCACATTTTACCTAAACGTTTATTTCCTGCTTTTTTTGCAATTTTTGCAACTCGATTGTGAGATATGTAGGTTGCTAATTCTTGAAAACTGGTGTAAACAAAGTTTTTGTATGGGTCTCTGTCGGTTCCAATATCAAAGCCATCGGAAATTAAATATTGTGTGGTTTTTTCAATTTCACGCATATTTACTCTACCTGATAAATATAGGTATTTGTTAAGTACATCGCCATGTCTATTTTCTTCGGCAGTCCAATGTTTTACCCATTTAGACCACCCGTTAGGATTGCCAACTTGGTCTACGCCTTCAACGTCCATTAACCACGATTCGTAAGTAGGTAAGGCTTCTTCTGTAATCATATCGCCAACTAAAACTACCCAAAAGTCATAAGGTAATTCTTTTGATAACTCTCTGATTTCTTGTATTTCTTCAAAAAAGGTTAGCCCTTCAGAGTTTGGTAAAAAGTCTGCAGGTTGCCAAATAGTATCTATTGGTATTAAGTATTTTTGAATTAATGCCTCTACATCCTTTTCAAGGAATTTCATAACCTCTAATCTTACATTTTTTAATGACATTTTCTTGTTTTTTTAGTTAATAGCTTCTTTTATTGTTGATTCTATTGCTTTTATTAATGCCGTTTTATCTTCAAATTTTGATAGCTCTAAAGGTTTATGTACATTAATTTTTAAGTGTGCGCCAATACCCATTGGAAATTTACCATATTTTAAAAGTTTCCAAGAATTATTAATGGTAACCGGTACAATTATTGCCGATGGGATTTTTTTAAATAATATTTCTAAGCCTTTAGTTTGAAAGGGTTTTGGTTTACCTGTTCTGCTTCTTGTGCCTTCGGGAAAAATTACTGCTGCTCGCTTGGTTTTTTCAATGTATTCGCCAAATTTAATTATGGCAGGAATAGATTGTCTTGGGTTTTTGCGTTCTATTAAAACCGAACCTCCATGGCGTAAGTTATATGAAACGCTAGGTATACCTTTTCCTAATTCTTTTTTACTTATAAATTTAACATGATGTTTACGTAAATACCAAATTAATGGAGGAATATCGTACATGCTTTGGTGGTTGGCTACAATTATTAGTGGCTTATTTACAGGTATGTTGTATGGGTTGCTAAAGGAAAACCTTGTGCCTAATGCATTTAAGCTACGCATAATAAAAAACTGTAGCCAATCTACACTTATTTTATGCCCTTTATAGCCAAAAACGTTAAAACAAAACCATTGTATTGGATGAAAAATAATTAAAGTTAATCCAAAAAGAATAAAATAAATAACTGTTAAAGGGTAAGCTAAAATTTTTTGCATGAAGCAAAAATAACGAAAACCAAATTTTAATATACGGCTTTGCAGGTGTTATTTTCACAGATTAAGTCTGTTGGTGGATTTACAATGCTACAATCTGAAATTATTCCCCATTTTTTATTAAATGCAGCTTCTTGTTCATTATAAGTTTTAACAAGTAGCTCTAAACTATCTGTTTTAATTGACGTGGAGTAAATTAAATAGGATTTAGGTCCACCGCATGCCTTACTGCCAAAACCAATATATTTACAGATAGTTGTATCGTTGCATATTGATGAGTTAGCTAAATTAATTATTTGCGATTGCATGGTAGATATTTCTGATTTTTCGTTTTCAAAATCATCTTCATCTTCATTTTCATTACATTGAAAGGCAGTAAAACAAAAAAATGCTGAAATTAAAACGGTTGCAAACAATAGCTTTTTCATAAATGATGAATTTTTATAATAGATGAAACTATTAAAAAAAGGTTGCGCTAAAGGAATAAAAAAAAGCCATGGAAATTCCATGGCTTAGTGATTTTGTTTATGCTAAAATTATTGTTTAGCAGTGTGTGTTGTAAGCATCCATAAGGTTTTCTGCTATTAATTCTGCAGGTCTCCCTTCAATATGATGACGCTCTAGCATATGTACTAATTCACCATCTTTAAACAAAGCAATACTTGGTGAACTTGGAGGAAAAGGAATCATATGTCCGCGAGCAGTATCAACGGCCTCTTTATCTACACCAGCAAACACGGTTACTGCATGATCTGGTTTTTTAATGTTTTGCAAGCTTAATTTAGCTCCAGGGCGAGCATTTGCTGCAGCACAACCACAAACCGAGTTTACTACTACCAATGTAGTTCCTTCTTTTGCTAAGGCACTATTTACGGCTTCTGGAGTTTGTAATTCTTCAAAACCAGCGTTAACTAAATCTTCACGCATTGGTTTTACTAATTCTGCTGGATACATATTTTTAATTTTTTAAAATTAACAATTTTTTAGATTGCAAAGATATCAATTGTGTAACAAAAACGCTTAGCAATCAACTAACAAATATTATATTTACGCTCACATTATTTATGTTAAATAAAGTAAGCCTGTAGGCAAGTATTTTGAGTTTAAAAGTAAACTTTAAAATTATTTGTTTAGTAGACGAAAATAAACACAAAAAATTACATGAGTTTTTCAAAATGGATAGGAGGCGCATTAGGTTGGTCGGTTGGCGGACCTTTAGGTGCTATAGTTGGTTTAGCCTTAGGTAGTTTGTTAGATAGTTTTGTAACCGAAAATGGAAGCCCATTTTTAGGAGAAGGAAACACACAAAAACAGAGAAAACAAGCCACATACCAAACAAGATCAAATCAAAGACCGCAAACTCAATCTGGAGATTTTGAAGTAAGTTTACTGGTGTTAGCTTCTGTAATTATTAAAGCTGATGGTAAGCAAGACCAAAGAGAGCTAGATTATGTTCGCCAGCAATTTGTAAATATGTATGGTAAAGATCGGGCAAACCATGCTTTTAAATTATTTAAAAATATAAGCAAACAACAAGTTTCGGTTAGGCCAGTTTGTTTACAAATTAGGCAGATGATGGATCATGCATCTCGACTACAATTAATTCACTTTTTATTTGGTATAGCAAAAGCAGATGGCATGGTAACTCAAGACGAAGAACGTCAAATTTATACCATGGCAGGTTATTTAGGAATAAGTTCTGTAGATTACCAGAGCATTAAAGCTATGTTTTATAATAGTAGCGACAATGCTTATAAAATTTTAGAAATTGAAAAATCTGCTTCTGTTGATGATATAAAGAAAGCATATCGCAAAATGGCTAAAAAATATCATCCAGATCGAGTAATTCATTTAGGAAAAGAACACCAAGAAGGAGCCGAAGAAAAGTTTAGGCAAGTACAAGCAGCTTACGAACAATTACAAAAAGAACGTGGATTTTAATTAGTTGAAAAAATAATTGAAGAATTAGAGGTATCAACATTTAAATCAACGCTTCTTCCCAAAATTAAAGCTCTATTATCTTTTTCATGACCAGCAGGCATGTTAAATGCAATAGGAAAATTGTATTCTGCTAATGCATCTAAAATAAGTTGCTCAATGCTGGAACCCCAAAGTGTTGTGTTTTTTCGCATTTTACTCATATCTCCAACAATTACACCTTTACAATTTTTAAAATATCCAGCGCGCTTTAAACTTTGTAACATTCTATCGATATGATATTTGTATTCGCCAATTTCTTCAATAAATAAAATTTTTCCGGAAGTATCAATACTGGTGTTAGAGCCTAACATGGTGTGTAATAAAGTTAAATTGCCACCAACAATTTGTCCTGTTGCAGAACCAGGCTTGTTGTAGTTAGAACCTTTTAATGTATAGCTTATAGGTTTACCAAAAAGAGCATCTTTAAAAGTTGAAATAGTTTCGGCTATAGTGGTGTAATCTTTGTTTAAACTTGTGCACATCATGGCGTGTATAGTTTCAATGCCCTCGTTATGAATTTGGCTGTGTAAAGCAGTAATGTCAGAATAACCAATAAGCCATTTTGGGTTTTTATAAAATTTTTCCCAATTCAATTTATCTAAAACCCTAACTGTACCATAACCGCCACGAGCACACCAAATAGCACTAATTGTAGGGTCGTCCATAGCTTTTTGTAAGTCTTCGCAACGTTCGTCGTCTGTTCCAGCAAAATGATTGTCTTGACTAAAAACATGTTTACCAACCACGGCATGTAGCCCCCAACTTTTAAGTAAAGTTTTGGCTTTATTAACTTCTTCTGTACGATTTTTTAAAACTCCAGAAGGAGCTACAATAGCTACTGTATCACCTGGTTTTAGGTATGTAGGTTGTTTTAGACTCATATTTAAGTTTGTAGTTTTGTTTTGTGCTAGTGCTAAATTTTTTCCAAAGAAAAAAACGCTACAAAACAAGCTTAGTGTTAATAGATATTTATGCATAACGTAAATGTACATTTTTTTTCTAAATAGTAGTCAAAATGCGTACTTTTACGGCTTCAAAACAAAATATAATGTCAAAAAGATATACCATTACAACTGCGTTACCTTATACTAACGGTCCTATACATATTGGGCATTTAGCAGGGGTTTACGTACCAGCCGATATTTATGCACGCTATTTACGATTAACAGGAAACGATGTGGTGTTAATTGGTGGTAGTGATGAGCACGGTGTACCAATTACAATAAAAGCAAAAAATGAAGGTGTAACACCGCAAGATATAGTAGATAAATATCATGCTATTATAAAAAAGTCTTTTGAAGATTTTGGAATTTCTTTTGATAATTATTCGCGTACATCGGCGCCAATTCATCATAAAACAGCATCAGCGTTTTTTAAAACTTTAAATGAGAAAGGTGAATTTATTGAAGAAACCACAGAGCAGTTGTACGACGCTGAAGCTAATCAGTTTTTAGCTGATAGATTTGTTACAGGTACATGCCCTAAATGTGGTAATGAAGAAGCTTATGGCGATCAATGTGAAAAATGCGGCACTAGTTTAAATGCAACAGATTTAATAAATCCGAAATCAACCTTAACCGGAAATACGCCAACTTTAAAAGAAACCAAACACTGGTTTTTACCTTTAAATAAACATGAAGATTTCTTAAAAAAATGGATTCTTGAAGGTCATAAAAAAGATTGGAAACCTAATGTTTACGGACAGGTAAAATCGTGGATAGACGATGGTTTACGCCCAAGAGCGGTAACTCGTGATTTAGATTGGGGAATTCCTGTGCCTGCCGAAGGAGGAGAAGGTAAAGTGCTTTATGTGTGGTTCGATGCGCCAATTGGTTATATTTCTTCAACCATAGAATGGGCAGAACGCGAAGGTAAAGACTGGGAACCGTATTGGAAAGATGAGGACACTAAGCTTATTCATTTTATAGGTAAAGATAATATTGTGTTTCACTGTATTATTTTCCCAAGTATGTTAAAAGCTGAAGGTAGTTATATATTACCAGAAAATGTGCCAGCAAACGAGTTTTTAAATTTAGAAGGAAATAAACTATCAACCTCTAAAAATTGGGCGGTGTGGTTGCCAGAATATTTAGAAGAATTTCCAGACCAACAAGATGTGTTGCGTTATGTGTTAACGGCTAATGCACCAGAGACAAAGGATAACGATTTTACTTGGAAGGATTTTCAAGCCAGAAATAACAACGAGTTAGTAGCCATTTTTGGAAACTTTATAAACCGCGTGGTAGTATTAACTAACAAGTATTACGACGGTGTTGTTCCGGAGCCAAGTGATTTTACAGATGTAGATTTAGAAACTCTGGCAGCAGTAAAAGCATATCCAAACGTAATAGCAAGTTCTATAGAGCGTTACCGTTTTAGAGAAGCAGGTCAAGAACTTATGAATTTAGCACGTTTAGGAAATAAATATTTAGCCGATGCCGAACCTTGGAAAGTAATTAAAGAAGACGAAGCAAGAACTAAAACCATAATGTATGTGGCATTGCAAATTGCAAGTGCTTTAGCAACATTAAGTGAGCCTTTTTTACCATTTACTTCAACCAAATTAAAAGGCATACTCAATGTCAGTTCGAGCGCAGTCGAGAACTCATGGAATGATATAAGTGAAAAAGAAGTGCTTCTTCCTGCAAACCATCAAATTGGTAAAGCCGAACTTTTATTCAGTAAAATTGAAGACAAAACCATTCAAGAGCAATTAGATAAGTTAGAAGCAAGTAAAAAAGCAAACGAAGCGGCTAATAAAGCGATAGAACCTCAAAAAGACGTTATTACTTTTGAAGATTTTACGAAACTTGATATTCGTGTAGGTACTATTCTAGAAGCCGAAAAAATGCCAAAAACTAAAAAATTATTGGTTTTAAAAGTTGATACAGGTATTGACACCAGAACCATAGTTTCAGGTATTGCCGAAAGTTTTTCACCAGAAGAAGTGGTTGGTAAAAAAGTAACAGTATTAGTAAACTTAGCGCCAAGAAAACTACGCGGTGTAGAGAGTCAAGGTATGATTTTAATGACCGAGACTCCAGAAGGTAAATTGGTTTTTGTAAATCCAGATAACGAAAAAGCAAGTAACGGTTTGCAGATAAGTTAGTTTTCTAAAATTACTTTGTTTATTTTCATGCTTTAATTTTAAGAAAATTTATAGGTGAAGCGAAAGAAATTACTCCTCAGTTTTATTGTTGGATTACATGTTGTTGGTTTTTCTCAAGAAAGATTAGTTGAATTCGAAAACAATTTAAATTCTTCCAGGTACGCAACAAAAGAAGTATTTCAAGTTGTAAATCAAGAAAACAAAGATTTTGTCATGTTTTTTATCAACGCAAAACAAGTACATAGTTATATGTTTAACGAAGATTTTGAGATAAAGAACAAGCTGAGTTTAGAAGACAAAAGGCGAAAATATAATACGATAATAGGATATGGTTTAGAGAACGAGTTGAATTATAATTTGTTTTTAACCAACGAGAAACTTAATAAATTTGCGGGCATAGGTTTTTCTTTTGATGGTCAAGTATCTTCTTTACAGGAGTTTACTTTAAGTAGTTATAAAGAAAAGTTTATACAAACGGTAACAATCGATAACAAGTTCTACATGTTTACCATCAATTCAGAAACTTCAATATTAAATATTTATGAGTTTGATGGTGTTAATTTGCCAAAACCACATCGTTTGAATTTTCAAATGGGAGAATTTTTAGGTCGAGACGGTAAAAGTCAAACGTTATACAATGTTTTTAAAATAAACAGTAGAGGCAATTATGTAAATATTGAAACCAATAAGATTGACAATAAATTACCGAATCCTATCGAAGTTACATCAAAAGAAAAAAAACTTTATGTAATTGACGATCATGTTGTTTTTACATTCGATAATTATAAACATAAAACCCAGATTCTTACTATAAATATTAAGGATTACAGTTACGACATAAAAACTGTAACTAAACCGCTAGAATCGATAAAGCTAAATCAAAAAAGTGCCAATACTTATATAAATAATAACCTTATTTATACCATAGCGTCAAATAACAAAGAGATGCAAGTAGATATAAAGAACTATCGTACTGGCGAAATAATTAAAGAAATCAACTTGAAAGTTGAGGACAGTATTACCTTTAAAAATACTCCAATAATTCAAGAAGGGGGTATTTACGATAATTATAGAGAGTTAGAAAGCACAAAAAAGTTTCTACGAAAAATTTCTTCTGGAGATTTGGGTATAAGTGCTTATGAGCAAGATTCAGAACATATTATTACCATAGGAAGTGAAAAAGAAGTTGCTCGAGGAGGCGGAATGATGATGCCTATGGGTGGTTTTGGCGGAATTCCAATTGCAACCATGGGTAATAGTAACATTTTTTTCAACCCTACTTATTTTGCTTATAACGCATATACATCGTCGAAATCAACAAGAATTGAATGTTTGTTTGATGCTGATTTTAATCATTTAGATGGTGATATAAAACCTAACATTTTCGATAGAATTGATGATTATATTGATGATACGGGAAAGTCTAATACTACATTATCTTCGGTAGCTTCTGGTTCTTCAAAAGGTGGGTATCAAAGTATCCAAAAAGAATCTGAAATTAGTGATAAAAAGGAAACTGAAACTATTTTCAGATATAAGGATTACATCATTTTAGGAAATTTTACTAAAGGTGCCTCTAAAACTTATTTTTTAACCAAGTTTACTGAGTAGAAGTAATTCTCATAATTCTAAATATATCAAAAAAGCACCTATTAAAGGTGCTTTTTTGTTAAACTACAGTTAAAAATATTTAAACAAAAAAAGGTGCAACACTCTGTTTTATAGTGATTTTAGTGAGTAATCTTTAAACCTCACAAACTCTTAAAATAAAGTAAAAGCAAAACCAATTGGTTATTTAGTATCGTAAATAAAGTAGTTATGAATCAAAAACAACTTTATGAAAAGAATACTTTTATTATTTACACTTATTGGATTAATGTCTTGCGGATCATCAAAAGTCGTGCGGCAATCAAATAAGGTAATCAAAGGAAGTTGGTCGTTAAATTCAATTACCTACAACCAACCAGGAACTTACAATGTTACTTTATTAAACGATGTTTCAAAATATTGCTTCGAAGGCAGTACATGGCAATTTGTGCCAAATAACAATACAGGAATTTATAGTATAAATAATACTGATTGTACTGCAGGAGAACGCCATTTTGTATTTACAATTCAAGAAATTGATGAAACCACAGGACTTTACGACTTTTTGTTAAAGCCAACAAGCGAGAAGTATAAATCGGAAACCAATGTAGGTTTCAGGTTTAGTTTAACAAATCTATCTGAAACTACAATGCAGTGGCAGCAAACTTTAAATGTAGATGGAAAACCATTTACAATAACCATGAATTTTTCAAAATAACAAGCTATCAAAAAAACAATTAATATGAAAAGAATAATAAATATAACCGGAATAACAATACTTGCAATAGTAACAGTAATAGCGTTTACCAACTGTAAATCTGTGCAAAATGCTAATAATAAACAAAAAGGAGCTGTAATAGGAGCTACAGGAGGAGCTATTTTAGGAGCCATAATTGGTAATAATGTTGGTAAAGGTGGTAATGGTGAGTTAGGAGCTGTTATAGGCGGCGTAGTTGGCGGTGGTGCAGGTGTGCTTATTGGTAATAAAATGGATAAGCAAGCCCAACAAATAGAAGAAGAAGTTCCAGGAGCTGAAGTAGAACGTGTAGACGATGGTATTGTAGTAACCTTTGATGAAAATAGCGGTGTTTACTTTGCAACTAATAAATACAATATTAATGCAGCCTCAGAAGATAACTTAAACAAGCTAATAGGTGTTTTTAAAGAATATCCAGATACTAATATTTTGGTAGTAGGACATACCGATAGCCAAGGAGCAGAAGAGTATAACATGACATTATCGAAAAACCGAGCGTATGCTGTTACAAATTATTTATCAAGTCATGGCATTAGTAGTAGCAGATTAACAACTAATTGGTTTGGTGAAACTCAGCCTATGTACGATAATGCTACTGCCGATGGTAGAGCAAAAAATCGTCGTGTAAACATAGCTATTCTTCCAAACGAAAAAATGATTGAAGACGCTAAACAACAAGCAGGAAGTTAATTTATTTATAAGGGATTACTATTTAATTTAACTTTTAAAAAGCCACACAATTCGTGTGGCTTTTTAGTTTTACCTATTTATAATATTTTTATAATAGAAATTATTTATGGTTATTAAATTTTAACAATGTATTTTATTTAGATTAATTAAAAACAAGTATTTTTGCTAAAATTATTTCTCTGTAAAACTATGGGAAAGAAGAAGAAAGAAAAAAAACAGCAAAAAAAAGCGCTTAAAACTTTACATGAAGCAGGCATAATTAATGCCAAAAAAGTAAAGAGCAAATGTTGTGAAAAATATAAAAAAGGTGAAAAAAAGCGCTGTGGTAAATGCCCATGTTTCGATTTGCTTAAAAAAGTAGCCTAAACTATCTTTTATTTACTCGCGTTGAGTGCATCAATTCTAATTTCCAAACGCTATCTTGTTTTACAGCTACAACGCTTTCTAACCATTGCATTTTTCTTGTTAAAGTATCTTTTTTAAAAGTAGCATAATTGTGATAAGCCATCCAAATACGGTTGTCTTCCTTTTTAGCTTTAAAAAAATCAAAACTATTAATTCGTGTTACACCATTATCTCTAATTTTGGCACGTTTACACCAATTGGCAATAGTATCGTTTGTCCAAACTTCTCCATGTTCTAGAAGAATAAAATCATTGGTATGATATTTACTCAGTAAATCTTCATTTTTATTACTCCAAATATCATCAAAAACACCTTGAACAATTTGTTCTACAGCTTTAAAATCTACTGAATCATCAACAGGATTTTCAGTTACTTTATTACAGTTAAAAAGTAAAATACTGCCAATAAAGGCTATTATAAAATTTTTCATGGTTGTTTGTTTTTTTACAGATTCAACTCAAATCTATATCTTATTTTAGCAAAAAAATAAATGTAATGCCATCATTATTAAAATATATTACCTCAAATATACAATTACCAGAGCAGTCGGTACAAAACACTATAAATTTATTAAACAATGCCTGCACTATTCCTTTTATTTCGCGATATCGTAAAGAAGTTACCGGAAATTTAGATGAGGTACAAATTGGTGATATTGTAAAATATAAAGAACAATTTGAAGCTCTAGAAAAACGAAAATCTGCCATTTTAAAAGCCTTAGAAGAACAAGGTGTTTTAACTTCAGATTTAGAACAGAAAATAACGTTAACATTAGATTTAACGACGCTTGAAGATTTATACTTGCCTTATAAAAAAAGCAGAAAAACAAAAGCAGAAAAAGCACGACAGTTAGGTTTAGAGCCTTTAGCCAAAATAATAATGAGCCAGAATGCAAGAGATGTAGAATCGGTGGCATTTCGTTATGTAAAAGGAGACGTTAATTCGGTTGAAGATGCTTTAGAAGGTGCGCGCCACATAATTGCTGAATGGATAAACGAGCGCAGCGATATTCGTAATAACATCCGATATCAATTAGAGCGTTTTGCTATTATTTCAACAAAGGTTGTAAAAACAAAAGAAAACGAAGAAGATGCCCAAAAATTTAAAGATTATTTTAATTGGGAAGAATCGCTAAGCAGAATTCCGTCGCACCGTTTACTCGCCATTCTTAGAGCAGAAAAGGAAGGTTTTATTCGTGTAAAAATTGAAATTGATGATGACAGAGCGTTAAATAAAATTGAACAACGTATTATAAAATCGAATAACGACTGCGCCGAACAAATAGAAATAGCCATAAAAGATGCTTATAAACGTTTGTTGTTACCATCGTTAAGTAACGAAGCGTTGCAACAAGCTAAACAAAAGGCGGATGAAGCAGCGATTACAGTATTTGCCAAAAACTTAAAGCAATTATTATTAGGTTCGCCGTTAGGAGAAAAGCGTGTTTTAGCAATCGATCCAGGATTTCGTACAGGTTGTAAAATTGTGTGTTTAGATGCGCAAGGGCAATTAAAACACAACGAAACCATTTATCCGCATCCGCCAAAAAATGATAGCACAGGTGCTATTAAAAAAATTAGCACGTTAGCTGAAGCTTATAAAATTGAAGCTATAGCTGTTGGAAACGGAACAGCCTCACGCGAAACCGAAGCTCTAGTGCGTAAAATTAGGTTTAAAAACGAAATGCAAGTATTTGTGGTTAGCGAAGCAGGAGCAAGTATTTATTCGGCATCAAAAATTGCGCGCGACGAATTCCCGAATTACGATGTTACCGTGCGCGGAAGCGTTTCTATTGGACGGCGCTTACAAGATCCGTTGGCAGAATTGGTTAAAATTGATGCTAAAAGTATTGGTGTTGGACAATATCAACACGATGTAGATCAAACTAAATTAAAAAGCGAACTTGATACCGTTGTAGAGCATTGTGTTAATGCTGTTGGCGTAAACTTAAATACAGCTAGTAAAAGTTTGTTAAGTTATGTGTCGGGCATTGGACCAAAACTTGCCGAAAATATTGTGAGTTATCGCGACGAGAACGGAGCATTTAAGTCGCGTACCGATTTAAAAAGTGTACCACGCCTTGGCGGAAAGGCTTTCGAGCAAGGTTCGGCCTTTCTTAGAATTAAAGACGCTAAAAATCCGTTAGACGATTCTGCAGTACACCCAGAAAGTTATCATATTGTAAAAACCATTGCTAAAAACGAAGGCAAAACCGTGAGCGAACTTATTGGTAATGCTTCGGTTTTAAAAAGTATAAATTTAAAACAGTATGTTTCAGATAAAGTGGGATTGCCAACGCTTCAAGATATTGTAAAAGAATTAGAAAAACCTGGATTAGATATTCGCGAGCAAGCTAAGGTTTTTACTTTCAATCAAAACATAAAAACCATAACCGATGTGCAAGAAGGGCAACTATTACCGGGAATTGTAAATAATGTTACCAATTTTGGTGCTTTTGTAGATATTGGTATTAAGGAAAGCGGCTTAATTCATATTTCAAATTTATCCGATGGTTTTGTAAGCGATGTAAACGAGCACGTTAGTTTGCATCAGCAAGTTATTGTTAAGGTTTTAGAAGTAGATCTTCCGCGAAAGCGTATTCAATTAAAATTACATAAATAGGAGTTGTATAAGTGTGGTATACATTGTCGCTTCCAGCAAAATTCAGCAAAAAAATTGTGTCAAGAAGTAAATAAATGTAATGTTTTGTTAAGTTTTTAGACTTAAAACACATGATGCACGCTTTTACAGAGTTTACCACAAATGCCGTACTTAAAATAAGTAACGAGTCTATATTACAAAACTATGTTTCGGCAAAACCCTTAGATGTTTTTGCCTTTATTTGTACAAATACTACAGCGGCCCAAGTTGTTATCGATAATATTCCAGTAACCATAAATCCACATAGTATTTTAGCGCTTACAAATGTGCAATATTTTCAATTTGTATCTGGTCAAAATTTAAGAGTGTACTTTTTTAACAGAGAATTTTATTGCATAAAAGACCACGATAAAGAGGTGGGTTGCGCCGGTGTTTTATTTTATGGCAACGAGCAAAATCCATTAATAACCTTAAGCAAAACCGAACAAACTAAGTTTAATGTGCTGCACGATATTTTTATAGACGAGCTTGAAACTAAAGATAATATTCAAGCCGAAATGTTGCGTATGCTCATGGCCAGATTTATTATAAAAACAACACGTTTGTTAAAAGATAAAAATAACGCAAGCGCGCAACAACAAAATACAAAAAACGAATTGTTAAGGCAGTTTAATGTACTTGTCGAGATGCATTTTAGAGAGCAGCACAGTGTACAGTTTTATGCCGATACCTTGTTTAAATCTGCAAAAACCTTATCGAATTCCTTTTCAAAATTTAATACAAGTCCGTTAAAAATAATTCACGAACGTATTATTTTAGAAGCCAAACGTTTGTTAATGTACACTAACAAAACGGCAAAAGAAATTGCCTTCGAGTTAGGCTTCGACGATGCTTCACATTTAAGCCGTTTATTTAAAAAACACACCAATTTATCGCCTTCAGAATTTAAAAAACAGTTGGAAATTACCAATTAGGGAAAAATTGACACGCGTTAAGGTGTTTCGTCTATGGTAATGTGCGTGCTTTTAAATCATCTTTGTACTGTAATTATAAAACAACAAAGTCATGAATTTAAAACACATATCACTTTTCAATTTAATTGAAATTTTTAGAGGAAAAAAGCAAGTAGCCTTAAATACCATAACTCCAAAAACACACTGCGAGCAAAAGCATATTCACGATTTTTATTGCGATGCCGAAAAGCCGTATATAAGCCCTGAATCTTTTAGATAAAATTCATAAAAGGAAAAATTGACAATAATAAAGGCTTTTTTTACATGGTAAGCCTTTAGTTAAAGTCTCAAATTTGCAACAGTAAAAAACAACCATTTAAATTATAAAAATTATGAAAAAAGTATTAGCAATTTTAGTATTTGTTTTAGCATTTACATTTAATGCCCAAGCACAAGAAGTAAAAACCATTGCTTTAGAGCAAACAAAAGGTGAGTTTACACAAAAATCTATAACAGTAAGCGAAGGTACTTATGTATTTGCAGTAGCAAACAATAATGTAGGTAAAGATGTAGGTTTAGTTTTAGTTAAAAAAGGAGCCGATGCAAGCAAACCAGAAAACCACATTCAAACGGCATATGTAACAAAAGCAGTTGCCACTGGTAAGGTTGAAAACTCAAAACCGACTACATTAGCAAAAGGCGAATATTTATATTTCTGTCCATTAAACCCAACACCACAATATACATTAACAGTGCAATAAGAATAAAGGGATTAATTCTTATAAAAAAAGCGAGTTCTTAATATTAAGAACTCGCTTTTCTGTTTTAACAAATAACTTTAAAGCTATTTATTCATATTTTTCATTTCGTCAATAAAAGTATCTAAATCAACACCAGCAGTAACCAGGGTTAAAGCTTTATCAACAATATATTTAACGTTTTCTGGGTGAAACCCTAAACCAACACCAATTTTTTTAAGTAAATTTTGTTCATCCTCATCCTTAATGGTATCAACATGCACCATTCTAGACAAGTCATACAAGCGCTCAAGGCGTAAATCGTAAGAATGTGGTGCATTAATTGGGTGTTTTTTGTAGTTTTTTAAAATAGTTTCATAATCTACCTCACTAATATCTAAGTTACGAGCTAGCCTATCTAAAAACGCTTTTTCTTCTTGGGTAATAATACCATCATCCATAGCAACACGAACAATAGCAGCGAAATGGTCTTCATTACGCTTTTTAAAACCACTATCAAATAAATCTGAAAACGACATAATTATCAATTTTTTAAGTGTTGCAAACCTACATATTTTTTTAATAAATTAACTTAAAAATTTAAAAATTTGGGCGTTCCTAACGGGCGGGCTTTCACTACTCGCTGCCTCCTGCGTCGGCGAGCTTAAACAAGCCGCTCAATCCCTAACGCAGGTTTAGCCCAATAAACTTTGCAATTTAATGCAGTATATTACTAAAAATAAAGTGCATACCTTATCTTTGCAACTTTAAAAACAAAATTAGGTGAGTAAAACCCATATCTCTCAAACCTATTTGCAGGATTTGCAAATGCATAATCTGCAAGACGCCCTATCCCAAAATCAAATAAAAACACATTTAAAGGGTCTAGTAGGTTCATCGTTATCCTTTGTTTTAGCCAACGCATTTAAACAATCAAACAAGCCATTTTTATTGGTGTTTGAAGATAAAGAGGAAGCCGCACATTACCTTAACGATTTCGAGCAACTTTGCGATAAAACCAATGTGCTTTTTTATCCAGGTAGTTACCGCAGACCCTACGAAATAGAAGAAACCGATAATGCTAATGTATTACTACGTGCCGAGGTTTTAAATCGTATAAACTCGCAAAAAAAACCAGCGTTAATAGTTACTTATCCCGATGCACTTTTCGAGCAAGTAGTAACCCGAAAAGAGTTAGAGCGTAACACCTTAAAAATAGCTGTAAGCGATAATATTTCTTTAGATTTTGTAAACGAAGTTCTTTTCGAGTACAAATTTAAACGTGTAGATTTTGTAACCGAACCTGGCGAATTTTCAGTACGCGGTGGTATAGTAGATGTGTTTTCGTTTAGTAACGACGAGCCTTACCGTATCGAGTTTTTCGGCGATGAAGTCGATACCATTCGTACCTTCGATGTAGAAACGCAGTTATCCATAAATCAGCTAAAAAAAATCAATATTATTCCCAATGTGGCGAATAAAATGATTGAGGAAAAACGCCAAAGTTTCTTAAAATATATTGCCCAAAAAACAGTAATTGGTATAAAAAATGCCGATTTACTATTTTCAAGAATAGACGATTTTTACTCCAAGGCCCAAGAAGCATTTGCTGGACTTTCATCCGATATAAAACACGCTAAACCCAACGAGTTGTTTTGCGATTCTACATTACTAAAAAAGCAATTGCTCGATTTTTCAATTGTCGAGTTTGGTAACGTATCGGTTATGTTAAGCCAAATTGAAACTTCAAAAAACACACTTTTAGAGTTTAACACCACACCGCAACCATCGTTTAATAAACAATTCAATTTATTAATTGAAGATTTAAACAGCAATCACAATAAAGGGTATACCAACTACATAGCTTGTGTAAGCGAGCAACAAGCCAAACGTTTTCACGATATTTTCGACGATTCAAACCTTGAAGTAAGTCCGTATAACACCATAATTTTATCGCTTCATCAAGGGTTTGTCGATCATCAAAATAAAATAGTTTGCTACACCGATCATGAAATTTTTGAACGCTATCATAAATTTCACATTAAAAATGGCTACGCAAAAAAACAAGCCATAAGTTTAAAAGAGCTTACTAATTTAGAAATTGGCGATTACGTAACACACATCGATCATGGTGTTGGACGTTTTGGCGGCTTACAAAAAATTGATGTAGAAGGCAATAAGCAAGAAGCCATAAAACTGGTGTATGGCGAGCGCGATGTGTTGTATTTAAGCATTCACTCTTTACATAAAATAACCAAGTTTAATGGTAAAGATGGCAAACCGCCTAAAATTTACAAATTAGGTAGTACCGCCTGGAAAAAGCTTAAACAAAAAACTAAAGCACGAGTTAAACATGTGGCGTTTAACTTAATAAAACTTTACGCAAAACGTAAAACCGAAAAAGGATTTCAATACCAACCCGATAGTTATTTACAACACGAACTGGAAGCCTCGTTTATTTACGAAGATACACCAGACCAAAGTAGTGCAACTGCCGATATTAAAGCAGATATGGAAAGCGAGCGCCCAATGGACAGACTTGTTTGTGGAGATGTTGGTTTTGGTAAAACCGAAGTAGCTATTCGTGCTGCTTTTAAAGCTGTAGATAACGGTAAGCAAGTGGCTGTTTTGGTGCCAACAACAATTTTGGCTTATCAACATGCGCGAACGTTTAGAAAACGTTTAGAAGATTTCCCTGTAACCGTAGATTACGTAAACCGTTTTAGAACCGCCAAACAGAAACGTGAAACTTTAGAACAGCTTGAGAAAGGCGCTGTCGACATTATTATTGGTACACACCAATTGGTAAATAAAAACGTAAAGTTTAAAGATTTAGGACTTTTAATTGTAGACGAAGAACAAAAATTTGGAGTAGCAGTAAAAGAAAAACTAAAAACCATAAAAGAAAACGTAGATGTATTAACGCTTACCGCAACACCAATACCACGAACGCTTCAGTTTAGTTTAATGGCGGCGCGCGATTTATCGGTAATTACAACGCCACCGCCAAATCGTTATCCAATTGAAAGTCATGTTATTCGCTTTAACGAAGAAACCGTTCGCGATGCAGTAAGTTACGAGATAGAACGTGGTGGACAAATTTTCTTCATTCACAATCGTATAGAAAATATTAAAGAAGTTGCTGGCATGATTCAGCGTTTAGTTCCCGATGCAAAAGTGGCTGTTGGACATGGGCAAATGGATGGTAAAAAGCTGGAAGAGCTTATGCTTCAATTTATGGATGGCGCTTTTGATGTGTTGGTTAGTACAACTATTATTGAAAGCGGACTAGATGTGCCAAACGCCAATACCATTTTTATAAACAATGCCAATAATTTTGGGTTAAGCGATTTGCACCAAATGCGCGGTAGAGTGGGGCGAAGCAATAAAAAAGCATTTTGTTATTTTATTACACCAGAATATTCGGCAATGACGGAAGATGCCAGAAAACGAATTACCGCCTTAGCGCAATTTACAGAACTGGGTAGCGGTTTTAATATCGCAATGAAAGATCTTGAAATTCGTGGCGCAGGCGATTTACTTGGTGGAGAACAAAGCGGATTTATAAACGAAATTGGTTTCGATACCTACCAAAAAATATTAAGCGAAGCTATTGATGAGCTTAAAGAAAACGAGTTTAAAGATTTGTATGATGAACCCGAAGAAAATAAGGTTTATGTAAAAGATGTAACCATCGATACCGATTTCGAGCTCCTTTTTCCAGATAGTTACGTAAATAATATAGCAGAACGTTTAAGCTTATATACACAGCTTAATGAATTAAATACTGAAGACGAACTGCTAAAATTTGAAGCTAACTTAATAGATAGATTTGGTGAATTACCAGAACAAGTGACCGATTTGTTAAACAGTGTCCAAATAAAGTGGTTAGCAACCAAAATTGGTTTCGAAAAAATAATAATGAAACAAGGCAAGCTTATAGGTTATTTTGTAAACGATCAACAAAGTAGTTTTTACCAAAGTACTAATTTTACTAAAGTTTTACAGTTTGTACAAAAACATCCTGAAGCATGTAAAATGAAAGAAAAGCAAACCCGAAACGGTTTACGATTATTGCTTACTTTTAATAACATAAAAACGGTAAAACAAGCATTAAATGCTTTACAACCCATTGTGGCTTAATAATTGAAAT
Organism: Neotamlana laminarinivorans; assembly: GCF_020523925.1. Lineage (GTDB taxonomy): Bacteria > Bacteroidota > Bacteroidia > Flavobacteriales > Flavobacteriaceae > Neotamlana > Neotamlana laminarinivorans. Next base: position 557,669 of record NZ_JAJAPW010000002.1, read on the forward strand.
AAATTTTAAAAACAGATTAACTTAAATGAAACGTACACTTTTAATCCTTCTTTTTTTACCAAGTTTATTGTTGGCACAACATACTATTAAAGGGGTGTTTAGTCCTGCCGAAGAGTTTAAAGCCACTATTTTATATAAAGTAACGCCAACCATATCAAAATACGTAGCAAGTTACGAGTTGGAAGAAGATGGTTCGTTTGTGCTTAAATTAGATTCTACAGCAACAAAAGGTATGTATCGTTTAGTTTATGCACTTCCTCAAGAAGATTATAATTTCGATATAATTTACAATGGTAAAGAAGATATTGAGTTAACATTTAACCCAGAAACAGGCGTTTCGTTTATAAAATCTACCGAAAATAAGTTGCTAGCATCGTATACCAATAGTATGTCTTTAATAACACAAAGCTTAAGCAATTATTTTAGCTCTCAAAGTAAGGATACAACAGCATTAAAAGCCATTTTTAAAACGCAAAGAGAAACCCAAGTTAATTTTGAAAAAGCAGCCGAAAACACAATAGCTCAACATTTCATAAAAGCTAATAAACCTTATATACCAAAGCACGCAGAAAATGTAAAAACTTATATAAGCAATTTAAGAAAACATTATTTTGATTATATAGATTTTAGTAATACAATATTACAAAGTTCTAATTTTTTAGATGAAAAAATGCTTAACTACGTGTTTGGTATGAGCGATAATACCAAAAGCGAAGTTGAAAATTATAAACAAAATATTCGAGAGTTTTGTAAAGCCATGAATAAAGTGCCGCTAAAAACTAAACGCATTTTATTATTCGATTTATGGCAACAAATGGTAGATTTAGGTTTAGAGCCAGTGGCTAATTTTATATCTGAAGATTATTTAATGGATATTGCAGTAAAATTAAACGACCAAGAACTGTTGCAATCTTTAATACTTTATAAAAATTTATCTAACGGAAGCATTGCGCCAGATTTTACTATTGAGTTAAAAACAGAAACAAAAACAACTAAGCAGAAGTTAAGTGAATTAAAATTAGCAGAACATTATGTTATTGTATTTTGGAGTAGCACTTGCTCGCATTGTTTAGATGAGGTACCACAGCTTCATAAATTTGTAAAAACCCTTGAAAAAGGCAAAGTAAAAGTAATAGCCGTAGGCTTAGAAGATCAAATTTATGGTTGGAAAACATTAACCTACGAATACCCCGAGTTTATTCATGTTTATGGTGAAGGTAAATGGGATAACCCAATTGGAGATGATTATGGTGTAACAGCTACACCAACATATTTTGTTTTAGATCAAGACAAAAAAATTGAATCAAAACCAGAAAATTTTGAAGCTTTAAAAAGTTTTTTTTCCAAGGAATAATTGCTAATCTATAGTTTATAAGCAAAAAGGCGTTAAATTATTTAACGCCTTTTTGGTATGCTTAAAATGAGAAATAGTAGTGAGCTCCAATTCCAATAAAAGGATCAGAATCATTATCTATACCAGACCTAGATATACTTGCATAGCCAACCTCTGCACACAATCCTAATTGTTCAAATCCAGGTAAGGCATATTCTATGCCGCCACCAAGGCCAAAAGCAACTGCGGTATTACGATCGTAATCGTAATAATAATCATAATAATAGTCGTCGTAATAATCATCGTAATAGTAATCTTTAGTGCCTATCCAAGCTCCAATTTGTGCAAACCCGTATACTTTAAAGCTATCCTGAAATAAAAAATTATAAAGATATTTTCCAGTAATAGTAACCGGGCTGTCATAATGATCTTTAAAAGAGCTTCCTATTATTAATTCGGCATTATGTTTTTCAGTAAAGTTGTATTTAGCACTTACGCCATAAACATGGGTGTTAATTTGTATGCCTGCGCCTAATGCTTTGGCTTCAAACATACCTTGAGAGAATGAGGTTGAGATAAATGTAAATGAAAACAATGCAAATGCTGATAAAAGTAATTTTTTCATAAGTAATAAATTATTGGTTAATAGCTAATTACCATAATTTAAGGTAGGCTGATTTTTAATAAAAAAAGGGATAAGAACGATGCTTTTTAGTAAGTAATTTTACATGGTCGAATTTACTAATAAAGAACAGGTTATAGCAATACGTAAATTCCCGTATTTTTTTCAGGAAAAATACCTTTTATATTAATTTTGGTGAGTTTGTACGAGGTATTATATAAAAAAGAATGTTTTTTATTTTAATAGGAATTAAGGAAAAACGCCTTGGTTAAGTTTAAGGTGTGTTTTTTTCTGTAAATTTTTGTTCTAATTCAGCTTGAAATTCTTCCATTACAGGGCGCACAGTACTTTCTGGTAAGTCAGCAATTTTTATATACATTAAACCATCAACTGCGTTGTTAAACAGAGGGTCTACATTAAACGCTACTAGTTTAGCATTCTGTTTAATATATTTTTTTAGTAAAACAGGTAGGCGTAATGCACCTGGCTCTATTTCATCTATAATTTTATCGAATTTATTTAAATCGGCTTCTGTTTCATCAAAAACAAAATCTTTATCAGCATCTTTTAGTTTTACTTTAAATTCTTTTTTAGGGTGAACGTATTGTGCAATGTAAGGGTCGTAGTAATGCGATTTCATAAACTCAATCATTAAAGATTTAGAGAAGTTTGAAAACTGATTACTAATACTAACACCACCAATTAAATAATTATGTTCTGGGTAGCGTAATGTAGTGTGTACAATGCCTTTCCAGAGTAAAAATAAAGGCATGGGTTTTTGTTGATAGTCTTTAATAATAAAAGCACGACCCATTTCTATACTTTCACTCATCATTTTATGAAGTTCAGGTTCAAACCTAAATAAATCTTGAAGATAAAACCCGTTAATTCCGTAATGTTTATATATTTCTCTACCTAAGCCCATGCGATAAGCACCAGCGATTAATTTTTTTTCGTTATCCCAAAGAAACATGTGGTGATAATAGGTGTCAAAAGTATCTAAATCTATAGCTTCGTTTGTTCCTTCCCCAACTTCGCGAAATGTTATTTCACGTAAACGGCCAATTTCTCTTAGTATATTTGGTATTAATTGCGCAGGTGCTAAATAAACTTCGTAATTTTTGCTTTCTAAAAGCCTAAGTTCTGCTTTTTTCAAAGTTTCAACCTCAGCCTCCATAACACTTGTTTCAATGGGTGTTACAATTCGCTTAGGTGGCTTTGTGGCTTTTAAAGTTGTGGGTATTTTTTCTAACATCTTTTTCTTTTCAAAGGAGTTAGAAAGCATATAGGTTTTTTTTCGAATGAATTCTGAAAAATCTTTTAAAGATTCATGATCTTTTTGGTCTTTTACAGAAATAGGTTTACCTATTCTTACCTTTATTGTTCTGCGTTTTTGTGTTAGTAGTTCAGATGGTAATTTCGCGGTGCGAAACGTATCGCTAATTTTTGATAGTTTATAGAAAAGTTGACTATTTTTAGCATGAAAATAAATGGGAACTACGGGTACTTCGGCTTTTTGTATAAGTTTTATGGCTGCTTCTTCCCAAGGTTTGTCTACCATTAATTTACCGTCTCTGTATGTAGATACTTCGCCGGCAGGAAAAATACCTAAAGGATGCCCTTGTTTTAAATGTAAAATGGCATTTTTAAACCCAGCAATACTCGAGGCAGCATCCTTTCTATTCTCGAAAGGATTAACTGGCATTATAAAAGGTTTTAAAGGTAAAATACGATGCAATAAAAAGTTGGCTATAATTTTAAAGTCTTTTCTTTGTTCTAGCATTAATTTTAATAGCAGAATACCATCTATACCACCAAGAGGGTGGTTAGAAACTGTTATATAAGCCCCATCTTTTGGTAATCTTTTTAAGTCTTCTTCAGGGATTTCAAATTTTATTTTAAAATCAGATAAAATACCATTTAAAAAATCGAGCTCGCTTAGGTGTTTATTTTTGTTATATATTCTATTTAAAGTAGATATTTTAAGTACTTTCATTAAAAGCCACCCAATAAAAGTGCCTATAAACCCAAGCTTATCTATATTAATAGCTTGAGCAACTTCTTTAGCAGTTACTAATCCTTTATTTTGCTGTTTGGTCATGGCTGTAAATGTACTAAAATGTTTATTTAGTTACCACTTGAAATGTTTGTTGAGTTAACTGTTTTAATAACACTGTTTTACCCTTTTCTATTTGTTTTATAGCATCATTATTGTAATGCCTAATGGTGTAAAGCGATACATTTTTATTAAACTTTATCTTAAATTTTGCTTTTAATTGGTGTAATAATTCATCAAAATTATCATATAAATCTTCAATGCAAATAGAGAAGCTTATAGCTGAATTTTGAGTAAGATTCACTTTTATTTTGAACTGATGTAAGATACTAAATATTGCACTAATATTTTCTTCAACTATATAAGAGAAATCAAGAGAAGATATAGATATTAAAATTTGGTTGTGTTTTACTATAAAGCAAGGAAGAAAAGGTTGTAACATTTTATGTTTGCCTATTTTAGTGCCGTTTTCTTGCGGATTTAAAAACGATTTTACATAAAGCGGAATTTCTTTACGCTGTAAAGGTTGCAATGTTTTTGGGTGAATAACTGAAGCGCCATAAAAAGCAAGTTCTATAGCTTCGTTATATGATATTTGGTTAAGTAATGAAGTGTTTTCAAAATATCTGGGATCAGCATTTAAAATACCAGGAACATCTTTCCAGATAGTAACACTTTTCGCATTTAAACAATAGGCAAAAATAGCGGCAGTATAATCGCTGCCTTCACGCCCTAGCGAGGTTGTGAAATTTTTTGAATCGCTTCCTAAAAACCCTTGTGTAATATTTAGGTCAGACTTATTTAAGTTAGTATTAATTTGTTGCTCTGTTGTTTGCCAATTAACTTTTGCTTGTCTGTAATAATTATCGGTTTTTATATAATTTCTAGCATCTATCCAATTATTTTTAATACCAATATAATTTAAGTAATGGCTAATTATTGTTGTAGAAACTAGCTCGCCATAACCAATAACTTGATCGTAAACAAAGCTATAATTATTTGATGTATTTGTTGTTAAAAATAAGTTTAAAGCTTTAAAAAGTGCCGCTATATTATTAAAAACAGAATGAGTTTTATCTGTAAATAATTGTTTTATAATTTGGTTATGATAATTTTTAACTTCCATTAAAGCATTATCAAGCTCGTTTTCATTATTAAAATAATTATTGATAACAAGCTCTAGTGCGTTTGTTGTTTTTCCCATAGCAGATACAACAATTAGTGTGTTTTTGTACCCAACTTGGTTTAAAACAGAAACTAAATTTTTAACTCCGTTTGCATCTTTAACAGATGCACCTCCAAATTTAAAAATTTGCATTAGGCGAGTTTAGATATATAGTTTTGTATTGCAGTTTCGCTAAGTTGCACAACGTCCCAATCGCGCATTACATTGGCGCCTTTGCTTTCGTAAAATTTTATGGCAGGTTCGTTCCAATCTATAACTTCCCAATTAATACGTTTTACGCCTTGGTTATGTCCATATTTTACAACCTCGTCTAGCAAAGCCGTACCTATACCAAGACCGCGTTTAGCTTTGCTTACAATTAAATCTTCTAGATGAATAATTTTGCCTTTCCATGTGGAATATCTGTTGTAAATTAAAGCAATACCTTCAACTTTATTGTCTATTTCTGCAACAAAACATTTAAAGGCAGGATTTTTGCCAAAGCCATCATTTTCTAAATCTTCAAGTGTAACCTCAACAGCATCAGGTTCTTTTTCAAATTCGGCAAGCTCGTTTATTAATTTAAGCACTTGCGGCATATCAGATTTAACAGATTTTCTTATTGTGTAGTTCATATTTCTTAAAAATTATTTCAAATATAGTTTAAAGTTAAAAAAATACTCAATCTTACACGAAAACGTTGTAGTTTGTTAAAAAAAGGTTTTAATTTGTAAGCATAAACTAAAAATATTATGGCTCGAAAAAAACAAACTTTAGGAGAATTTATAATTGAAAATCAATCATCTTTTAAATATTCTTCTGGAGAATTGTCCAGTTTATTAAACTCTATTCGTTTAGCGGCAAAGGTAGTAAACCACGAAGTAAATAAAGCCGGATTGGTTGATATTATTGGAGCCGCTGGAGACACCAATATTCAAGGAGAAGACCAACAAAAGCTTGATGTTTATGCTAACGAAAAATTTATTCAAACTTTAACCAAAAGAAATATAGTTTGTGGTATTGCTAGCGAGGAAGAAGACGATTTCATAACTATAAATAGTCAAGACGAAAAACATCAAAATAAATATGTTGTTTTAATTGATCCTTTAGATGGTTCATCAAACATTGATGTTAATGTTTCTGTAGGAACCATTTTTTCAATATATAGAAGAATTACGCCAATAGGTACACCGGTACAACTTGAAGATTTTTTACAAAAAGGAAGCCAGCAAGTTGCCGCAGGTTATGTAGTTTATGGTACATCTACAATGTTGGTTTATACTACTGGAGATGGTGTTAATGGCTTTACATTAAATCCTGCCATTGGTTCGTTTTATTTGTCTCATCCAGATATGGAATTTCCAGAAGATGGTCAGATTTATTCTGTAAACGAAGGTAATTATGTGCATTTTCCGCAGGGTGTTAAAAATTATATTAAATATTGCCAGGAAGAAGCTGGAGACCGACCTTATACTTCACGTTATATAGGATCTTTAGTTTCAGATTTCCACAGAAATATGATTAAAGGAGGAATTTATATGTATCCTGAAACCTCAAAAAACCCAAAAGGTAAATTACGTTTACTTTACGAATGTAATCCAATGGCGTTTTTAGCTGAACAAGCCAAAGGAAAAGCTAGCGATGGCCATACTAGAATAATGGATATTGAGCCTACTGAACTGCATGAACGTGCACCATTAATTTGTGGAAGCAAAAACATGGTTGAAAAGGCTGAAGAGTTTATGCGTAATGCCTAACCTGAAATTATAATTAAAATAATTAGTAAAAGCGGGTTTTAACCCGCTTTTTCCTTAACTAAAATTAACTAACACTAAATAATAGTTTACTAAAATTATTGTTTTAGAATTTTGAATTCGATGATTTAATGAATCTTTTTAATTAATAACGAAGTATATTACTATTCTATAGTAATAGTTTTGGTAGAAACGTCGGTAAAATTTCCGTTTGCCGCCGAATATTCAGTAGTAATTTCAATAGTAACTTCGGTGCTAGTAGGGAAATTAGTAACCCATTCTAAGACATATAGTTTTCTAAGCTGCTCGCTTATTAATTGGTATAAATTGTTTATTTCATCGCTGGTAGGTGTATAAAAAAATCGTCCTCCAGTTTGGGAGGCTAGATACTGCAGTATTGTTTGGTTTGCATCACCAAAGCCAACGGTATAAATGGGAGTATTAAGTGCTGTTGAATTTGAAATTAATTGAGATTCGTTTATACTTGAACGGTTATCTAAACCATCAGTAAATCCAATTACAATAGGCAAAGCATTATTTAATTCGGTGGCTTTTTCTAACCCTAAATCACAGGCGCTATAAAAAGCTGTACTAGTGCCAATGTAAGTTGGTTCGCTATCTACAGCGTCTATTAGAATAGAAGTATCGCTTGTGAATGGTTGTACTTCGTCAATATATGAAGCGAATTTAATAATAGACATAAGATCAATGTCACTTTTTAAATTAATAAACTCCCTCATGGCTTGTTCCATTTCAAGAATGTCTGACTCGGCCATACTTGATGAATAATCCATTGTTGTTGCAATGGCAAGTGGTTTGTTGTTTAATTCGTCAAAAATTGATAAGGCAATTTTGTTATTACTAACAACTTCAAATTCATTTCCATTAACTGACATTTTTACCAAGTAATTTCCTAATGTGAATTTTTCAAGTGGTTTTCCATTTTGATCGGTTACAGAAAGCATAACGGTTATGATTCCTTCAGATTGCGACACTTCTAATCTGGGTATTGTGGTTTCTAGTGTAGTTGTAGTGATATCATTCGCATCTTCAAAGGGAGCGTTCGGGTCTCTAGTTTCGGTTTTTGAACACCTTAAAATTGTGGTTACTAGAATCAGAAATAAAACTAATTTTTTCATAGTTGTTAATTTAATTATTGGTTAATAGCTGTTTTGACGTGTTATTCTTCTAAGTAAATTACATCAGTAAAAACTCCATTTGTAACATTGTGTGTTATGGTATTTCCTGAAGTATTTACGTTAGTTACTGAAAAACTAAAGATTCCAGATATTTCTTTGTTTGTAGTATTTACATTGGTAATTTCAATAGTTGCGGTGGTGTTTTCAGAGTATTCATAATCGTAATCGTTGTTTTCAGCATAATTTGCAGCAACATAATCTTGGTTAGCAACACTAAAACTAATTCCGTTTTTTAGTTCAAAATCTGTTTCTGTAGTGGTGAAGGTTAAGCCTATAGCTTTGCCGTTTGTAAGGTCGTTAGCATCAACAGCTGTTATTACAAAAGAGCTTAGGTTCTGTGAAGAAGAAAAACGGGCTTCAACATAAGGCTCTCCAGAAACAAAATCAACACCGTTAACTTTTGCGTAAAAGGTTTCTATTGTTTCAAGTTCTTCATTTAGCGTATCATTAATAATGTCGTTTGTAGAACAATTAAATAAAAGCACTAAAAAACTTAAATGGTATATTTTTTTATGAAATTTTATTTTCATGATTTTATTATTGATAAATAGCTAGCTAAAAACACAACAATAAGAATGAAGAGTTAGAGCAGATTTGGATATACATTACGTAAAAACCATTATAATTTTTACGTTACTAAAGTAGTTTTATAAAGCATTAAAAGTCAATACGTAAATTTCCGTATTTTTCAGATTATCAGATGTTTTTAATCTAATATTCTGTAATTTGGTGATGAAATTTAAAACCTTATGAAACACATAGTTTTATTTTCTTTCATCTTATTAGCTAAAACCATATGTGCTCAATCTTTAAGTGAGAATACCAATATTGATAATGTGCAACGACTAATTTTTATTGGAGATAGCTTAAAAAAAACGAATAAAACAGAAGCGCTTAACAACTTTAAAAAAGGATTAGCCATTGCTTTAGATAATAAATTAAATAAAGAGGCTAGTATTTTATATAAAAAAATAGGTGTGCTACATCATGTTAAAAGAGAATATGAAATTGCTGAAAGTTATTATAAAAAAGGTGTTCTTGTAGATAGTGTTTCTTCGGTTACGGCAGATTTGTTATACAACATATCCCTTTTAAAAAGTGCATCCAATCAACAAGATAGTGCGTTATATTACATAGAAAATAGTATCGAGCATTACGAGCATTTTAAAACACAAGAACGCGCATTAAAAGCTTATTTAAGAGCAGGAATACTTTATAAGGACAATCAATTATTTGATAAAGCATTAAGTTATTCTATAAAAGCATACAATGGTTTTTTAGAAATTGAAAATGAAGAAAAACTAGCAGATGTATGCACCAATCTTGGTAATATTGAAAATCAATTAAAAAATTATCATCAAGCACTTCAATACCATCAAGAAGCTTTAAAACTTCATGTTAAAACCAGAAATAATAGTGGCAAAGGAAGAAGTTACACAAATATTGGTAATGTTTATAGTAACATTAAAGTTCCAGATTCTACAATAGTAAATTATAAAAGGGCGCTGACTTATTTTAATCAACACTCTTCAAATTATGCGGTACTTTTAAATAATTTGGGACGATCTCACTTCGAATTAAAAGATTATAAAGGTGCTCAAACTTATTTTGAACAAGCTATAGGTTTAAATAAAAAGCTAAATAATTCTTCAGCTTTAATGTATAATTACAATGGTATTATTGATTTGTTCATAAAAACAAATAAGCTAGAAAAAGCAAATATGTATCTAAAAAAAAGTCAAAAATTATTATCTGAAATTATTGATAATAACGTGCTATTGAATTTTTATAAAAACGAATCAGAATACCATAAAAAAACAAATAATTATGAGAAGGCTTTAAAGGCTAATCAAAAATATATCGAACTTTATGAGATTGTTTTTAACGCAGAAAATGCCAAAATATCACAAAGTTTACAAGCAAAATTTAATTACGAACGTAAAGAAAATGAAATATTAAAATTAAAATTAGTTAATGCTGAAAATCAAAATTTGCTTGAGGAAAAAAACAAAAACATTAGAGATAAAAATTTAACGCTTTTAATACTCGCAATTTTATTGGCTTTATTAGCGGTTGTTTATTATCTGCTATTACAAAGGCAAAAAACTAAAGATCAAGATGTTAAAATAGAAAAGTTAGAGGCCATTTATAATGGGCAAGAAAGTATAAAAAAACGTATAGCCAGAGATTTGCATGATATTATAACTACAAATTTCGATGGCCTTCGCTTAAGAGTTTTAGCATTAAAACGAGCCGATAATGTTAGTGAAAAGGTAGATAGTATATCAACCGATTTAAAAAAAATGAATCAACAAATTCGCACGGTTTCTCACCGGCTTTATCCTTTAGAAATGTACATGGGTAAACAAAAATTTACCGATGTTATTAAATCTAGACTAAGTGAATTTCAGTTGTATGGAAAAGTATTTGTAGAGCTTCAAAAACCATTGCCAGAACTGTTAAATCATTTGAGTTTATCTGTTCAAAATAATTTTTACGGAATTATATTGGAAGTTCTAAACAATGTTGATAAACACGCTTTTGCAAAAAAACTTACTATAAACAATTATATAAAAACCCATAATTTACATTTTACATTTCAAGATAATGGTATAGGTATTACCCAAAACCATAAAGAAGGTATTGGACTCATGAATATAAAACAGCGTGTTGAAATTTTAGAAGGGTTTTGTGAAATAATAAAAATTGAAACCGGAACCCAAGTTCATATTTATTTTCCATTAAAAAATTAACCTAATAGTATGACTTTAAAGATTACAAAAGCCGATATTTTAATTGTAGATGATTCTGTTATTTTCTCACAGGGACTTGTTTCGCTTTTAGAGCAATATCCAGATTATGTTAATAACGTAAAAGTGGCTCATGATTTTGAAACAGCTTTAAAAACATTGGCTTTAGCTACTATAAATGTTTTAATTTTAGATTTGAATTTTGAATCTGAAGATTACAATGGTTTTATAATTGCTAAAAAGGTAAAAAACTTATATCCAGAAATTAAAATTATAATTCTTACTCAAGAAGCTAAAATTGATAATTACGAAGTGCTTTTTAATCAAATAGATGTTGATGGTTATTTAGATAAGCAATTAGGAATAGAAGAAACCTTAGGGGCATTAACAGCTGTAATAAATAACAAAAAATATATAGATAAAAATATAAAAGCGATGTTAGAAATAGGTAGATGGCTTAATATCTCACGTCGCGAAAAAGATGTTATTAACTTATTAGCAATAGGTTTAACGCAAAAAGAAATTGCAAACAAGTTAAATATTAGTAACCGTACTGTAGAAACTCACATAAAAAACTTATCTAATAAAATGGAGGCCAAAAACACAACACATTTGGTTTCTATTTACACACGCTATAAAAATGGAAACCGTGAAAATTTACATTAAAAAACGGTTTAAAATATTACTAGGAATTATTTTAAACCGTTTTAAAAATTAACTAATCGTTTGGTTCTGGAATTGGGTCTGCATCTTGCGTGTCAACTTCAATAATATCTTCATTATCTAGTTCTTGCACTGTGCATGAAGTAAGTAAAATGGAACAGCAAAAAACTAATGCTATAAGGTTTAATACAAATTTCATAATGTTGAGGGTTTTATGATTAATATGTATTAAACTTATTGGTAAAAAAGTAGCTAAACTAGGGTGAATTATTATTCGTCTTTGTATATTTATTATTTGTAAACCATTGTTTTTATGAGGGATATGTTAAAATTTTGGTTGGTTATATGTATCGCGTTTTTCGCAAATACTATTAATGCACAAACTAGTAGTAAAACAGACTCGCTTTTAACACTTTTAAAAAATCACCCTCAAAAAGACTCTATAAGGGTAAAATATTTAATAAATACAGCTTTTAGTTTACTTTACACTGCTCCAGATAGCACGTTACTCTTATCTCAACAAGCTCTTGAGATATCCAAACAACAAAATTTAAAACAAGGTTTATACCTTTCCTATTCGCATATAGGAATGGCTTATTATCAGAATAACTCCTATAAAAAAGCTATATCAAACTATTTTAAAGCTTTAAATATTGCAGAAGATTTAAATAATACATTATTTCAATCAAGAGTGCACTCTAACTTAGCAAATATATATGCAGACTTCGGTGAGTTTAATAAGGCTTTAAATAGTTACAAAAAATCTTTTGAAATTGCTAAAACAAATAGTGATACAATTTACCAGATTATCGCTTTAGCAAACATAGGTGTGCTTCAATCAGAACGAGATTCATTAATAGACTTAGGAATACTCAATTTAAAACAAGCGTTAAACCTAGCTGAAAAAATAAAGCATGAACAATACATTACTTTTTTTAATCTTAATTTAGGTTTAAGCTTCAAAAAAAAGAAAGAGTATATTAAGGCTATAAATTATTATAAAGAGGTTTTAAATTTTAATGGAGAGACTAAAAAAACATATGATAATTTGTTAGCATATAATAATTTAAGCACTGCTAGTTTTGAGATTAAAGATTATAAAGCTACCGAGTTTTATGCTAATAAAGCTTTAGATATAGCCAAAGAATTTAATGATTTAGAATGGCAGTCTAGTGCTTGGGCAACTCTTTCTGAAGTATATAGTGCTAAAAATAAGTATAAATTGGCTTTTCAGGCTTATCAAAACTATTCCGAACTAAAAGATAGTCTTGATTTAATAAATACCAAAGCCGAAATTTTAAAACTTCAAGACGATTATAAACATGATAAAGAAAAGTTACTTTTAACAGCTAAACATGACAAAGAAAACCTTCTAAACCTTCAAGAAATAAACAACCAAAAAGCTATAAACCGTATTATCGTTATATCTGCGATTACCATTTTAGTTTTATTGTTTTTAGGCTTTTATGTATACAAACGAAAACAAGAATCTCAATTTAATTTAAAAGTTGCAGAAACAGAATTAAAAGCACTTCGAGCGCAAATGAATCCGCATTTTATTTTTAATGCTTTAAATTCTGTAAGCAAGTATATAACTTCAAACAATTCCAATTTAGCAAATAATTTTCTTATAAAGTTTTCCAATTTAATGAGACAAACACTCGAAAACTCCGAGAAAAAAGATATTACTGTTAAAGAAGATTTGCAACTATTAAAAAACTATTTAGAAATAGAATGTAAACGCTTTGTCAATGGTTTTAAATATAAAATAGAAGTAGATGAAGAATTAAATTCTGAAAATGTTCTGGTGCCGCCAATGTTGCTACAACCTTTTGTAGAAAATAGCATTTGGCATGGTATTTCTAAAATGAATGGTTCTGGTTGTGTTACAATTGAAGCAAAAGTGCAGAACGATATGCTTTGTTATACCGTTGATGATAATGGTGTTGGAAGAAAAAACCCTAATGGTAAAAGACATAATTCGAAATCAATGGGAATAAGTATTACTCAAAATAGAATAGATATACTTAATAAGCAAAAAAAGGCTAATGGTAATTTAAAAATTATAGACAAAGATAAAGGCACCAGAGTTGAAATAACCTTACCATTTCAAACACTATTTTCAAATGGTTAATACAATAATTATAGATGATGAACAACACTGTATTGATGCTGTTTTATATTTAATAAAAACGGTTTCCAATAATATTAATGTAATTGGAACATTTACAAATGTAGAAGAAGCTATACTGGAAACTCCAAAATTAAATCCAGATTTGGTGTTTCTAGATGTTGAAATTGGTAATAAAACAGGCTTTGATTATTTAACGGGAATTAATCATATTAATTTTCAAGTTGTTTTTACAACAGCTCACGATAAATATGCTATTGCCGCAATAAAGTTTAGTGCTTTAGATTATTTGTTAAAACCAATTGATGAAGATGAGTTTAAAACGGTTTTATTAAAGTTTGAGCAAAGTAATAAATCATCAATTTTAGCACAAAAAATGGATGCATTGCTTTATAACTTAAATGCTAATAGCAGCGAAAAGCGTATTACAGTAAATACAAAAAACGATTTTCATGTACTCTCAATTTCCGATATTTTATATTGTAAAGCTTCAATTAATTATACAGAAATATATACTAAACAAAACACAAAAATAATAAGTAGTAAAACCTTAAAATATTATAACGATTTATTAATTGATTGTGATTTTTATAGAGTCGATCAATCCTATTTGGTTAATATAAGGTTTGTAAAAAGGTATACAAAAGGTAAACCTGCGTATGTAATACTCAATAATGGTTTTAAAATAAAGGTGTCTTTAAGTAATAAAGAAGGCTTTTTAGCAAAACTTAATAGTATGTACTAAAAAAGGTTGTTTAAATTAATTTAAACAACCTTTATATTTTAAAAATAAGTATATTTTTTATCTAAGTGCAACTAAATCGCCACTAGCATCTTTAGTTGGTAAATCAGATTTACCCATAAGATAAATATCAACTTGTCTTGCAGCTTCCCTACCTTCAGAAATAGCCCAAACAATTAACGATTGTCCTCGACGCATATCGCCTGCGGTAAAAATGTTCGGTACATTAGTTTGGTACTTGCCATAATCTGCTTTATAATTAGATCTTGCATCGGTTTTTATTCCTAATTTTTCGGCAAGTGTAGCTTCTGGTCCTGTAAAACCTAAGGCTAACAAAGCTAAGTCGCAAGGCCAAGTTTTTTCGGTGCCTTCAATTTCTATTAATTGTGGGCGTTGTCCAGGTACCATTTTCCACTCAACGTTTACTGTTTTTAAAGCCGTAAGTTTACCGTTTTCGTCAGTAACAAATTCCTTAGTATTAATCAGCCAATTACGCTCAACACCTTCTTGATGTGAAGACGATGTTTTAAGTTGTAAAGGCCAAAAGGGCCAAGGTGTAGTTGGCGAACGGTGTCCTGGTGGTTTTGGCATAATTTCAAAATTCACCACAGATTTTGCACCTTGACGGTTCGAGGTTCCAATACAATCCGATCCCGTGTCTCCACCACCTATTACAATTACATTTTTATCTGTAGCTAAAACTTGGTTTTCAACTTCTTTACCAAAAACAACTTTGGTTTGCTGTGTTAAAAAGTCCATGGCTTGTACAACACCATCCGCATCAATACCTGGTGTTGGTAAACTACGACGTTTTGTTGCTCCACCACATAATACTACAGCATCAAAAGCTTTTAACTCTTCAGTATCGTAATTTACACCAACGTGTACATTTGTTTTAAACGTAATACCTTCTGCTTCAAGAATAGCAACACGGCGGTCTATAATACCTTTTTCCATTTTAAAGTTAGGAATACCATAGCGAAGTAAACCTCCAACTTCATCATCACGTTCAAAAACTGTAACTGTGTGTCCTGCTCGGTTTAATTGTTGAGCGGTAGCTAAACCTGCAGGTCCAGAACCAACAACAGCAACTGTTTTTCCAGTCCTTGTTTTTGGTGGTTGAGGTTTTATCCAGCCTTCTTGAAATGCACGTTCTACAATGTTTTTTTCAATGTTTTCAATTGAAATCGGATCTTCAATAATACCCAACACACAAGCTTTTTCGCATGGGGCAGGGCATAAGCGTCCTGTAAATTCAGGGAAATTGTTTGTAGAGTGTAATATCCAAGAGGCTTTTTGCCATTCGCCTTGGTGTACCATATGGTTAAAATCTGGTATTAAATTACCTAGTGGGCAACCACTATGGCAAAATGGAATACCACAATCCATACAACGTGATCCTTGTTTGGTTATTTCTTCCTCGTTTAAAGGTACTGTAAATTCTTTATAGTGCTTAACGCGTTCTTCAACGGGTTTGTAAGCTTCATCTTGTCTTTCAAATTCTTTAAATCCTGTTACTTTTCCCATGTTATTAAGCTATTTCTAATTCTTCAAACATTTCTTCTTCGGTCTCTAAGCGTTTTAAGGCCTTTTTGTATTCGGTAGGCATTATTTTCACGAAATTGGTTAGGGTCGAACTCCAATTTTCGAGTATTTCTTTACCGCGGTTACTATCTGTATAAAGTACGTGTTTTTCTATAAGTGATTTTAATTCTCTGGCATCTTCTCCTAAAACCTCTTCAAATTCTATAGTTTCTGTATTGCATAAACCATTTACAAATTTATTGTCTGGGTCGTAAACAAATGCCATACCACCACTCATACCTGCAGCAAAGTTTCGTCCTGTTTTTCCAAGAACAATAACTTTTCCACCTGTCATGTACTCACAGCAGTGGTCTCCCACACCTTCAACTACAGCTGTTGCACCAGAATTTCTTACAGCAAAACGTTCTCCAGCAATACCATTTATGTAGGCTTGCCCGTGTACTGCACCAAATAAGCAAACGTTTCCAACTATAATATTTTCAGCAGCTATAAAATCGGCTTCTGTTGGTTTTTTAATAATAAGTTTTGCGCCAGATAATCCTTTACCAAGGTAATCGTTAGTGTCGCCTTCTAAAGTAAAAGTTAATCCGTGTGCTCCAAAGGCTCCAAAACTTTGCCCCGCAGATCCTTTAAAGTTAATGTTTAAAGTGTCTTCTGGCAGACCTAAATGACCGTATATTTTTGATATTTCGTTACTTACAATAGCTCCAACCGTACGGTTTGTGTTGCGAATTGGGTATTGTAATGTCATTTTTTCTTTTCGATATAAAGCTCTGTGAGAATCTTTAAGAATTGTAAAATCTAAAACATTTTCTAACTCGTGATCTTGTTTCTCAGTATTTTTAATAGTCATGTGCTTGTAAGCAGCAGGTCTGTATAAAATACTTGATAAATCTAATCCTTTAGCTTTATAATGTTTAATGGCTCTATTTGCATTAATTTTATGGGTTTGACCAACCATTTCGTCAACGGTTCTAAACCCTAATTGCGCCATAATACCACGTAATTCTTCAGCAATGTAATAAAAGAAGTTAATAACGTGTTCTGGTGTTCCTTTAAAGTTTTTACGTAACTCTTTGTCTTGAGTTGCAATACCAACCGGACAAGTGTTTAAGTGGCACTTACGCATCATTATGCAACCAGAAGCAACTAACGGTGCGGTTGCAAATCCAAATTCTTCAGCACCTAAAAGTGCAGCAATAGCAACATCGCGCCCTGTTTTTAACTGTCCGTCGCACTCTACAACAATTCGGCTACGTAAATCGTTAAGTACCAAAGTTTGTTGTGCTTCAGATAAACCAAGTTCCCAAGGTAAACCAGCATGTTTTAATGATGTTAAAGGGGATGCTCCTGTACCACCATCATAACCAGAAATAAGTACAACATCTGCTTTTGCTTTTGATACACCAGCTGCAATGGTACCAACACCAACTTCAGAAACTAGTTTAACATTAATTCTAGCATCGCGGTTAGCATTTTTAAGATCGTAAATTAATTGTGCTAAATCTTCAATAGAGTAAATATCGTGATGTGGCGGTGGTGAAATTAAACCAACAAAAGGTGTAGAGTTACGTGCAGAAGCAATCCATGGTAAAACTTTTTCACCTGGAAGTTGCCCACCTTCACCTGGTTTAGCACCTTGTGCCATTTTTATTTGAATTTCTCTGGCATTGGTTAAATAGTGTGATGTTACCCCAAAACGACCTGAAGCAACTTGTTTAATGGCTGAGTTACGACTATCTCCATTCATATCTGGATGAAAACGTTTTCTGTCTTCTCCACCTTCTCCAGAATTAGATTTACCTCCAATACGGTTCATGGCGATAGCTAAATTTTCATGAGCTTCACGAGAAATAGAACCATACGACATCGCACCTGTTTTAAAACGCTTTACAATATCGGTCCAAGGCTCTACTTCTTCAATCGGAATAGGATCTAAATTATCAAATTCAAATAAACCACGAATGGTCATTAAATTTTCAGCTTGTTCGTTTATAGCTTTTGAGTAAACGTCGTAACTAGCTTGGTCGCTAAGCCTAACGGCTTGTTGTAGTTTAGATACGGTTGTTGGGTTAAATAAGTGGCGCTCTCCATTTCGCCTCCATCTGTAATCGCCACCAATATTTAAACTTAGTCGTTTGTCTATTTTATTATCTGGATACGCTAATTTATAGCGTTCGTTAATTTCTTTTTCAATTTCATATAAGCCAATACCTTCAATTCTTGATGCGGTATAAGGGAAATATTTTTCTACAAAGGCAGAGTTAAAACCAACAATTTCAAATATTTGAGAACCTCTGTATGAATGTAGTGTAGAGATTCCTATTTTGTTCATTATTTTAAGAAGCCCTTTACCAATAGCCTTATTAAAGTTTTCTACGGCTTTATCTTCATCCATGCCTTTAATAAACCCTTCTTTAACCTGCATACGAATAATTTCGTTTACCATGTAAGGGTTAATTGCACTGGCGCCATAACCAAATAAAGTTGCAAAATGATGTGGTTCGCGTGGTTCGGCAGATTCGATAATAATATCGAAATACGAACGCTTGCGTAAACGGTTCATTTGATGGTTTACATAGCTACACGCTAAAAGTGCAGGAATTGGAGCGTAATCTTGGTTTACACCTCTATCTGAAAGAATGATGATATTTGTACCACGATTTAAAGCTTTTTCAACCTGAACGATAATATCATCTAAAGCATCTTCAAGCCCGTTTAAACCTTGTGCTTTTGGATAAAGCATGTGGATGGTTTCAGCTTTAAAGCTTTCAATGTCAATAGTTCTAATTTTTTCTAAGTCGGCATTAGAAATTACAGGATTTTGTATGCGTAGTTTTCTACATTGGCGTTCTGTAATGCTAAAAATATTACGGTCTTTACCAAGGTTTAAACTAATATCGGTTACAATTTCTTCGCGAATACCATCTAAAGGAGGGTTGGTTACTTGTGCGAATAATTGTTTAAAGTAGTTTGATATAAGCTGAGGTCTATCTGAAAGCACCGCTAAAGGTGTATCTATACCCATAGAACCCAGTGCTTCTTTGCCAACAACGGCCATAGGTGTAATTACTTCTTGAATGTCTTCGAAGGTGTAATTAAATAAACGTTGTCTTGTTTTTATATCAATAGTTTCAATTGGGCAAGTTTCGTTAGTGTACGGTACATCGCGTAAATGTAGACGTGTTTTGTCTAACCATTCTTTGTACGGACGTTCTGAAACTATTTTGCTTTTAATTTCTTCGTCGCTAATTATGCGGCCTTCATTCATATCAACCAAGAACATTTTTCCTGGTTCTAATCTACCATGTTCTTTAATATCTGATGCTTCAACATCTACAACTCCAACCTCCGAAGACATGATTAGTTTTCCGCTTTTTGTAACGGTATATCTAGATGGACGTAAGCCATTTCTATCTAATAAAGCACCAATATAATCGCCATCTGTAAACGGTACAGAAGCCGGACCATCCCAAGGCTCCATGATACAACCATTGTACTCGTAAAATGCTTTGCGGTCTTCAGACATGGTTTTGTGTTTTTCCCATGCTTCAGGAATCATCATCATCATAATTTCTGGTAAAGAACGGCCGGTATGGGTTAATAATTCAACAACCATATCCATAGAAGCAGAATCTGACTTTCCTGGTAAAATTATAGGGAAAAGCTTGTGTATTTGTGGTCCAAAAACATCACTTTTCATTATTTCTTCACGTACACGCATTCTACTTACGTTTCCACGTAAGGTGTTAATTTCACCATTTTGACACATAAAACGGAATGGTTGAGCCAATTCCCATGTAGGCATTGTGTTGGTAGAGAAACGTTGGTGTACTAAAGCTAATCTGGTAACAAGGTCTATTTGTTGTAAGTCTGTATAATAAGGGCCAATATCTTTTGGCATAATTATACCTTTGTAAATTAAAGTTGTAGTTGATAAACTAGGAATGTGGAAATAAGCACTTTCCGATATTTTAGACTTTCTAATGGTGTGTTCTGCTATTTTTCTTGCAGCATATAGTTTGGCTTTAAATGTAGCCTCATCAATATCATCGTTTTTCCCAATAAAAAGTTGTTCTATAATGGGCTCTGAAGCTCTTGCTATTTCACCAAGTTGAGAAGAGTCTACAGGTACTTTTCGCCAACCTAAAATAGAAAGGCCTTGTTGTTTAATTTCTTCTTCTAAAATGTTTTTACAAAAGGTATGTTGATTGTCGTTTTGAGGTAAGAATATCATACCCACGGCGTACTCTCTAAAATCAGGTAAACTAAAGTCGCATACACGTGTAAAATATTCATGCGGAATATCAATTAAAAGACCAGCACCATCGCCGGTTTTTCCATCGGAGCTTACGCCTCCTCTGTGTTGCAGTTTTACTAGGATTTCTAACGCATCATGTATAATTTGATTTGTTTTTTCTCCCTTTAAATTACATATAAAACCAGCGCCGCAATTTTCGTGTTCAAATTCGGGCGAATATAGTCCTTGTTTCTCCAGCATAGTCAGCAAATTTTGGATTAAAAAATAGAGTTGAATAGCTAAGATAGTTACAAGAACTTAAATTACAATAATAGGGGTTTCATTATTTCGATTTTTAATGCGAAGTGAAGTTAAAAATAATTATATGTTAATATATAAGGTGTTTTTTGCTAAATATTCAATCACGATTTTATTAAAAATAAATAGGTATAAGTGTTATTATGATAAAAAACCAATAATTAAATAGTTATTATGATAGATTTTTTTGCGAAAAATTAGCAAAAACTCAATTTAGGCGTTTGTTAAAAAATCAAAAAATCAAAAAATTTCCAAAATACCTCTAAAAAAATAGGGGTAAAATTAGAATATTGACAAAAGTGGGTGAAATAGCCCTATTTTTTATGGGGGTTATAACTTTTTAACATAGATTTACTTCACTCTTAAGAAAAAATTAACTAAAAATTTAAAACTAAAAATGAAAACAATTATGAAAAAAATTTTAACACTTTCGTTGCTTTTTGTAGCGGCTTTAGGATTTGCACAGGAAGAGGAAACCCCATCATTTACAATTTCTGGTAGTGTTGATGCTTATTACAGAGCGAATATAACTGCTCCAAATGATGAAAACGCAATAGCACCGGGTTCTTCATTTGCTAATTTACCGGGTTTTGCTTTAGGTATGGCTAATGTTGTATTTGGCTACGAAGGTGAGAAAGCAGGTTTCGTTGCAGATCTTGTATTTGGCCCAAGAGGTACAGATGCTATTTTTGCTTCTCCAATGTATTCTGCAACTGGTAATATTGTAAATCAATTGTATGCGTATTGGAATGTTAGTGAATCTGTAACTTTAACTATGGGTAATTTTAATACCTTTTTAGGTTACGAAGTTATTTCTCCATCAGCTAACTTTAACTACAGTACTTCTTATTTATTTTCTTACGGACCTTTTAGTCATACTGGTTTAAAAGCAGATTTTGCTTTATCTGAAGATTTTAGTTTAATGTTAGGTGTGTTTAACGATACAGATTTAACTGAATTTAACCCAACCGGAGATTATGCTTTTGGTGCACAATTAGGATATTCAGGTCAGTATTTAAACTTCTTGTTAGACCCTTCTTTTACAGAAATAGATTTTACAGGTGGGTTTGATTTATCTGATGATTTCTATTTAGGTATTAACGCTGCTTATTTATCTGTTGAAGATGATGGTGGTACTTTTATGGGAGCTGCTTTATATCCACAATATGCTATGTCTGATTCTTTTTCATTAGGTTTAAGAGGTGAGTACTTCGCAGAAACTGATTATTTTGGAGCTATCGGAGCAAGTGATGCTGATGGTGATGCATCTGTTATAGCACTTACATTAACTGGTAGTTATTCAGTTGATAATTTAACAATCAAGCCAGAACTTAGATTAGATTCTGCTAGTGAGGAGGCTTTTATTGATAATGACTTAGCTGGATCTAAGAGCTTAGGTTCGTTTGTCTTAGCTGCAATTTATTCTTTCTAACTCAAACATATTTAAAATCCATGCCCGTTTTTACAGACGGGTTATGGTGTTTAAAAGACTAACAAATTTTTACTAACCATTAAATAAATAAATTATGTCAATGTTAAACATTCTTTTACTTTTTCAAGATACCGCTGCTGTAGAAGGCGATATGGGTATGCTTTGGATGTTACTATCCGGTATTCTTGTTTTCTTTATGCAAGCTGGTTTTACACTTGTTGAATCTGGTATGACGCGTTCTAAAAACGCCGTTAATATCGCTATGAAAAACTTTCTAGATATTTGTGTAGGTTCAATAACTTTCTGGCTTGTAGGTTACTCTTTAATGTACGGAGAAACTTCAAACGGTTGGTTCTTCTGGGGAGGGTTCATGCAAGGTGAAGGTGCCGATTTATTCTTCCAAACTATGTTCGCTGCAACAGCTGCAACTATTGTATCTGGTGCTATAGCTGGTAGAACTAAATATACTACGTATATTATTTTCTCTTTATTAATGACGGCTGTTATTTATCCAATCTCTGGTGGATGGCAATGGCAAGGAGACGGTTGGTTAACTAACTTAGGTTTTATTGACTTCGCAGGTTCTTCTATTGTACACTCTGTTGGTGGATGGGCTGCATTAGTAGCAGCATTTATGGTAGGTCCTCGTATTGGAAAATATGTAGATGGTAAAGTTTTACCTATTCCTGGTCACAACCAAATATTAGCAACTTTAGGTGTTTTTATTCTTTGGTTAGGATGGTTTGGTTTTAACGGTGGTTCTCAATTAGCTTGGGGTGGCGATGATGCTACAGGAGCTTCAACTGTTGTTTTAATTACAAATTTAGCTGCTGCTGCTGGTGGTTTAGGTGCTTTAATTACTACATGGATTTGGTACGGTAAACCAAACTTAGCACAATCTTTAAATGGTGCTTTAGCTGGTTTAGTTAGTATTACTGCTGGTTGTGGTAACATGACTGCTACAGGTGCTTTACTAGCTGGTTTAATTGGAGGTATTATTGTTGTATTCTCAATAGAATTTATCGAGAAAAAACTTAAAATAGACGATGCTATTGGTGCGGTTTCTGTACATGGTGTATGTGGTGCATGGGGTACTTTAGTAATTGGTCTTTGGGGTGTAGATGGCGATACTGGTATTGGTTTATTCAATGGTGGTGGTGCTGCTCAATTAGGCGCTCAAGCCATCGGAGTTTTAGCTTATGCTGTATGGGCAATTCTTTTATCTGCAATTGTACTAGGTATCTTAAAAGCTACTTTAGGTTTACGTGTTACTGAAGAAGAAGAAATTAAAGGTCTTGATATTTCCGAGCATGGTTCTATAGCTTATCCAGGAAAAAGAGTTCGTGAATTCGAAGAATAGTAGAAATACTTCTTTTAAATATTTTATACAAAAAGATGTCTTATTTTAAGACATCTTTTTTATTTTGTATGATTTTTTCAGAAATCCGCATCTGTGCTCTATGATTTTTTCAAACATCATATTTATTAAATAAATTGATTGGCTAAATAAAATATTTAATAAACTATTATGAAAAAAATTGAAGCAATTATTCGAAAATCTAAATATCGGGAGGTTAAAGAAGCCTTGCATGATGTTGGTGTAAATTTCTTTTCTTACTGGGATGTAACAGGTTTAGGTAACGAAAAAGAAGGCCATGTTTATCGTGGAGTGTCTTATAGTACTAGCGACATACAAAGACGTTATTTATCCATTGTTGTAAATGATGATTTTGCCGAAGTAGCAATTCAAGCTATTTTAAATTCTGGAGCAACAGGAGAAGTAGGAGATGGAAAGATTTTTGTTTCGCAAATAGATGAATGTTATAGAATTAGAACCGGAGAAAAAGGCGGTGATACATTAAAATAAACAACTAAAACTAATTAACTAAAAATGGAAATATTTACAACAAATAACGTATGGATGATGATCTGTACAGCTTTAGTGTTTTTCATGCATATGGGTTTTGCGTTACTTGAAATTGGTTTAACCCGACAAAAAAACACTATCAATATACTTTTTAAAAACATATTTATTATTACTGTAGGTTTGCTATTGTATTGCCTTGTTGGTTTTAATTTAATGTATCCAGGAGAATTTAATGGCTTTATTGGTTTTGCAGGTTTTGGGTTAGATGCCCCATTAACAACAGAAGGTGCTTTAGATTTAACATATAACGAAGGCTTTACTTATTGGACAGATTTCTTATTTCAAGGTATGTTTGCAGCCACAGCAGCAACTATTGTTTCTGGGGCAGTTGCCGAACGTATGAAAATAGTACCATTTATGATATTTACTTTAATATATGTAGGTTTAGTTTACCCAATTGTTGGATCATGGCAATGGGGCGGCGGTTTCTTATCTACTTATACAATTGGAGAAACCGAAGGTTTTTACGATTTTGCAGGTTCTACCTTAGTGCATTCTGTTGGTGGTTGGGCAGCAGTTATTGCTGTTTGGCTTTTAGGTGCCAGAATTGGTAAATTTAATAAGTTTGGTAAGCCTGAAGCTATACCTGGTCATAATATTCCTTTAGCAACTGGAGGTGTTTTAATTTTATGGTTAGGTTGGTTTGGTTTTAATGGGGGTTCTGTGCTTTCTGCAAACCCAGAACTAACATCTTTAGTGTTAGTAACAACCTGTTTAGCTGCCGCTGCTGGTGGGGTTGTTTCAATGTTGGTGTCAACAGTTATGTTTAAAAACTTAGATTTAACCATGTTTTTAAATGGTATTTTAGGAGGTTTAGTAGGTATTACAGCTGGAGCAGACCAAATGAGTCCTACAGATGCTATATTAATTGGTGCTATTGCAGGGGCTCTAATTGTTTTTGCAGTGAGTTTAATTGATAAGATTAAATTAGATGATCCGGTTGGTGCTATTGCAGTGCATTTAGCTTGTGGAATCTGGGGAACATTAGCCGTAGGTGTTTTTGGTGCTAAAGCAGGTGTAGATCAATTTTTAATTCAGTTGGTAGGTGTTGGGGCCTATGCTGTATTTTGTGTTGTGAGTGCTTTTATAATAATTTTTGCATTAAAGAAAACTATGGGTATCAGAGTTTCTGAAAGAGAAGAAGTTGAAGGTTTAGATGCCCATGAGCACGGTATGGATGCTTATTCAGATTTTAGATTGAATGAGCATTAATTAAAAGTGTTATTTATTTTTTTTGATTAACTAAATAAAAACAAAAAGGGTGTAAATTTTAAACTTACACCCTTTTTTAATTTGTTATAAATTTTAAGCAGAGTTTCTGCTGGCATTTATGTTTCCAAATAATGATCGTGTTACTATTTTTTCGAATACTTTACGTTCTTCATCATCGGCAGGAACACCTTGTCTGTCAAAATTTTGAATCTTTTTAAGCGCATATTGCTGAATGGTTAATAGTGGCAATACAATAGATTCTCTTACCTGAATTGAAGCTTTTCCAGCTGGTTCGTTCTCCATTAATTCGCTATAACCTGTTAGTTTTAACAATAGGCGTTTAGTAATTAAATATTCTTCGTGAATTATATTCCAGAAAGCTCCAAATTCTTCGTCTTTAGACATGTATTTGGTTAAGTCGAAGAATGATTTAGTTAAAGACATCATACTGTTTTCTAACAATGTTTTAAAGAATTTAGAGTTTTTATAAAGCTGTTCTACTTTATGGAATTCTCCATTATCTTCATATTTCTTTAATGCTGTACCAACACCATAAAAACCAGGAACGTTTTGCTTTAACTGGCTCCATGAACCTACAAAAGGAATGGCTCTTAAATCTGAAAATATTAGTTTGTCAGATTTTCCACGTTTTGATGGTCTACTTCCAATATTTGTTTTTGCATAATACTTTAAAGTACTCATGCGTTCTAAATAAGGAATAAACATGGGGTGGCTTTTAAAGTTTTTATATGTTTGATAACTGGTTTCAGCTAAATCGTCCATAACTAAAGTGTCTTCTTCAGATAAATTGTTGCCACCTCCAATTCTGTTTTTAATACCAGAACTTATTAATTGTTCTAGGTTGTATCGTGAAGAATCTAGAGTACCAAAGTTAGAGCTAATGGTTTGCCCTTGTATGGTAATTTGTACTTCTTTGTCTTCAATTGTTGGGCCTAAAGACGAGTAGAAGTTATGTGTTTTACCGCCGCCACGTGCTGGTGGTCCGCCACGTCCATCAAAGAAAATTGCAGTAATATCGTATTTTCTGGACATTTCTGTTAATAGTTGTTTGGCTTTGTATATACCCCAGTTTGCCATTAGGTAACCACCATCTTTAGTTCCGTCTGAGAAACCTAGCATTATGGTTTGTTTGCTACCGCGCGCTCTTAAATGCGCCATATAGGCTTCGTTAGTGTATAATTGTTCCATAACACTTGGTGCATTTTCAAGGTCTGGAATAGTTTCAAAAAGAGGAGCTACATCTACTGTTAATTCATCTTTAAAGCCAACCATTTTTAGCATTGCAAATAATTGCATAACGTTTAGTGCAGTTTGGTTGTTACTAATTATGTAACGGTTTGCACCGCGTTCGCCATTGGTTTGTTGTATGTTTTTAATGATTGAAATGGTTTTTAATGTATTGCGTACCATTTCATCTTCAAAAGCATCTAGGTCGTGTACATCGTCGTTTGCTTTTGAAAGGATTTCAATTTGTTCTGCTTCGGTTAAATCGTGATAGTTATCTGGGAAAGATGAGTTTCCTTTTTCTATTAAATGATCGATTACTGTGGTGAATACCGAGTGGTGAATACGGCTATCTTGACGAATATCAAGCGTTGCAAAATGGTATCCAAATAAATGTACACGGTTAATTAAATCGTTTATTTCGTTAACGTATAACGATTGGTGTTCGTTTACAACAATATCTCTAATGCTTAATAATTCTCGTATAAATTCTTTTGCAGTTAGGGTTTCGCTTGTAATTTGATTTATACTATAATTGTACATTATAGTTTCTAATTTAATTACGCGTTCTTCTACACCTCTAAACGTTAATTTGCGCCTTAAATCTTTAAGATCTGTATAGTATTTTTTTAATATAGATTGTTTTAGTTTAGCAGCAACTTTTAGTGTAGTATCTGGTTTTACAAATGGGTTTCCATCACGGTCACCACCTGGCCAAAAACCAATATTTATAATTTCGTTATGCCTTTTACTATCGTCGTAAATATTTTGTTGTATGTAGTTGTAAATATCTCCAAACGATTTGTAAAATACATTTTCTAGATACCAAATTAAGCTTTTGGCTTCTTCGTATGGCGAAGGCTTAGATCGTTTAAAAAATGGTGTTTTACCTAATTGGCCAAATAATGTATTTATTTTATTTAAATCGTTTTCTTTTATAGCTTCTGTTAAGCTTGTAATAATACCTAGTACAGAGCCTGGATAAAATTGTGTAGGGTGCGCTGTTAAAACAATACGCACTTTAAATTCATCTAGATATTCTTTAAGTTCTTCTAATTTGTTTTCTGAGGTTGCATTTTCTTTAAGGTTTCTTATGGTACCAATACCTTCCATATTATTTATTATGGGGAAGGCTGCGTCTTCAATAGCATCAAAAAGTACAACTTGACGTTCTATGTATTGGATAAACCTAAATAACAGATTAATTTGGCTTTCCTCACTACGACGCGCTTGATATTTTTTAAAAAACGTATCTACTATAGTTGTGGGATCATCACCTTGCTTAAAGCCTTTTTCACAGGTTTCATGAAATAGAGGCAGTAAAACACCGGTTTTGGTAACAGCATCAAAAGGTAATGTCATGAATATACTGTTGTATATTTGGTATTTAGACAATACGTTCTGGTTGAATCGTGTTAATTTTGGTTCTACGGACATATATTAGTTTTTCTATTTAAATTTCTCTATAAAAATACTAAAGGTTTGGTGAAACGTAAAAGGTTATCGGTATTTTATTCATTTTTTCACAAATGGTAAATTATTTTCACAAACTGTTAAAAATATAACAAACAATTTTGTGGTTTGCCTAATAATTTTTAGTGCTAATTTGAAATTAGTAATGTAAAATGTTAAAATTTAGTAGTGTTTTAGCGTTAAACCATTTATAATTTATTTACGCTATTTTAAGGTTCTGGCTTTACAATTGTAATGTGGATGTTTAAACAAAAGCTTCGTTTTACTGTTCAGGTTAAGCAGTAAATTAATGGTTTCTTCATCACTTTATAGGTGAGTGTTAATTTGATGAACATCGTTAGTAGGTAAGTCAAGTTTAAATATTATAGATGGATGTTTTATTGTTTTTAACTTATGAAAATTTTATAGCCACCTTTAAAAGTAATGGCCTTAGTTTGGCTTAATTAATAACCTTTGTTGAAGGTAGAGCAGTTAATAAACATTATTATTTTTATACTATTATAACTACGCTAACTTATAGGTGTAGTAGAGTAGATTTAAACTTATATTTAACGAATGGAAAATCCTTATATGTAAATGATTTAAATTACCTGAAGTACAAAGTAATTCTTTTTACCACGTTGAAGCAATACAAATTTATCGTTTATTAAGTCTGTATTTGTAAGTGTGTAATCGTCTTTTACTTTTTCTTTATTTACAGAAATTGAATTTTCCTTTAAAGCACGACGAGCCTCACTATTTGATTTTAAAAAGTTGCCTTTTTCTGCTAAAGCAGCTATCATGTCTAGTCCGTTATCAATATCTTCCTTGTTAATTTGTGTAAGTGGTACGCCATCAAAAACATCCAGAAAGGTTTGCTCGTTTAGGGCTTTTAAGTCTTCAGATGTCGATTTTCCAAATAAAATATTACTCGCTTTTACAGCATTATCTAAATCTTCTTTAGAGTGTACCATTGTAGTAATTTCTTCGGCTAAACGTTTTTGTAAAATACGTAAATGCGGTGCTTCTTGGTGCGCTTCTATTAAAGCAGTAATATCGTCTTTACTCAAAAAGGTAAATATTTTTATGTATTTCTCGGCATCAACATCACTTGTATTAAGCCAATATTGGTAAAATTTGTATGGTGATGTACGGTTAGCATCTAACCAAATGTTGCCGCCTTCGGTTTTTCCAAATTTAGTACCATCGGCTTTTGTAATAAGTGGCCAAGTTAGGGCGTAACCTTTGCCGCTATCTATACGCCTAATTAATTCTGTTCCGGTAGTAATGTTTCCCCATTGGTCGCTACCACCCATTTGTAAAGTACATTGTTTTTCGCGGTAAAGTTGTAAAAAATCAAACCCTTGAACTAGTTGGTAAGTAAACTCGGTAAAACTCATACCTACAGAAGCTTCAGACGATAAACGTTTTTTTACCGAATCTTTAGCCATCATATAATTTACAGTAATGTGTTTACCAACATCGCGAATAAATTCTAAAAACGAAAAGTTTTTCATCCAATCGTAATTATTCACAATTAATGCGGCGTTTTCAGCATCGCTATCAAAATCTAAAAAACGAGATAATTGTTCTTTAATAGCGTTTTGGTTATGTCTTAAAGTTGCTTCGTCCAATAAATTACGTTCGGCCGATTTTCCTGAAGGATCGCCAATCATACCAGTGGCGCCACCAACAAGTGCAACAGGTTTGTGGCCAGCTAATTGAAAATGCTTTAAACCCATAACACCAACCAAATGGCCAATGTGTAAAGAATCTGCTGTAGGATCTATACCAACATAGGCCAAACGCATAGCTTCCATTAAATGTTCTTCGGTGTTTGGCATAATGTCTTGTATCATGCCTCTCCAAGTTAATTCCTCAACAAAATTCTTTACCATGTTCTTCAATTTTTTAAAACTATCGCAAATATAAAAATACGCTTATAAATACGCTTTAAATCTTAATAATTCTTTACATTCGTTATATGATTTTAGTAACAGGCGGAACTGGTTTAGTTGGTGCACATTTACTTTTTAAGTTGGTAAATGAGAATAAAAATGTACGTGCCATTTATAGAAACAAGAATAAGTTTAAAAACACTAAAGCTGTATTTTCCTGTTATACAGATAATGTTGATGCAGTTTTTAATAAAATTGAATGGGTTGAAGCCAATATTTTAGATATTCCTGCTTTAACAGAGGCTTATAAAAACGTTAAGTTTGTATACCATTGTGCAGCTTTTGTAAGTTTTGAACCCAACAAATATTACGCGCTTAAAAAAAGTAATATTGAAGGTACTTCTAATATGGTTAATTTGGCCTTAGCTAATAATATTGAAAAATTTTGCTACGTAAGTTCTATAGCTACATTAGGTGATGAGTTGAAGAATAAGAAAATTACTGAAGATAGTATTTACAATCCTGAAGCAGATAATAGTGTTTATGCCATAACCAAATATGGTGGTGAAATGGAAGTATGGCGAGCCACACAAGAAGGGTTAAATGCTGTAATTGTAAACTCTGGATTAGTTATTGGACCTGGTATTTGGCATTACGGTACAGGTAGTTTTTTTAAACGTGCTAAAAAAGGAATTTCATATTACACTTCTGGAACTGTTGGTATTGTTGCGGTAACCGATGTTGTTAGTGTTATGATTAAACTTATGGAGAGCAAGATTAGTAAAGAACGATACATACTTGTGGCAGAAAATTGGACTTATAAAAATTTTTTAATAACCCTAGCTAAAGCAGTTCAAGCAAAACCACCTAAAAAAGTTGCTAAACCATGGTTGCTAAATATGTTATGGAGATTAGATTGGCTTTTAACTAAATTTACAGGAAAACGTAGGCAGTTAACAAAACACTTAGTACAGTCTTTAACCACAGAAACTTTTTATAGTAGCAACAAAATAAAAAAAGCTTTAAACTATGAATTTAAAGCTATAAATGAAACTATTACCAGTGTTGGTAATGCATATGTTAAAGATTAATATAATAGGTTTTTATTATTGTTTTTTTGGTAATTTCTTGTTTTTAAGAACAGCTCTCAAAGAATCTTTAGTTTTTGATAGCGAGTCTTTGGCAATGTTTATCTTAACATCTTTGTTTTGTTCCGTTTTAGTTTTGTTTAAATTTTTAAGAGAATCTTCCTCTCGTTTTGTAGATTCTTTCCATTCCTTAGATTCTTGTTCTTTAAATTTTGTTTTTAAAGCTTCTAAGCTATCATTAACCATCTCGTAAATGGTTTTATAATCTTCTAAATGAAAAGCATAGTAGTTGTTGCTTAATGCAAATTGTAAGCTATCAATATTATGTTTTTCGTAAACGTAGGTTTTAATGTCCACTCCGTGTTCTCTCATTAATCTTTTGTCTACTGAACTTGAAGAGCCAAGTATTTTAGCATCAATTAGAACTTCTACCATTTGTTGTTTAGAAAGTAGATTGTCTGGTTTTTCTGGTCCACGATCTTTTTTACAAGAAATAGCAAAACAAATTATACAGAAAAATAATAAAAGAGCTTTTAAATTCATCGGTTAAACGTTAATCTTTTACCATGTTTAATATCGCTAAACTTGGCGTTATGATATACTAAATTTCCATTTAAAATGGTATGGGTAATTCTAGATTTAAAGGTTGAGCCCTCAAAAGGCGACCAACCGCATTTATATAAAATATTTTCTTTATTTACCGTCCATGGGTTATTTAAATCTACTAAAACTAAATCGGCAAAAAAGCCTTCTTTTATATAACCACGTTTTTCCACTTGAAATAAAATAGCCGGATTGTGGCACATTTTTTCTACAATTTTTTCAATAGATATTTTACCTTTATGGTGCATTTCTAATAAAGCTGGTAAGGCGTGTTGTACTAGTGGGCCTCCAGAAGGTGCTTTAGTATAAACGTTTTGTTTCTCGGTTAAAGTATGTGGAGCATGGTCTGTTGCTATAACATCAATACGATCATCTAA
This sequence comes from Neotamlana laminarinivorans, assembly GCF_020523925.1. Lineage (GTDB taxonomy): Bacteria > Bacteroidota > Bacteroidia > Flavobacteriales > Flavobacteriaceae > Neotamlana > Neotamlana laminarinivorans. The sequence goes on from NZ_JAJAPW010000002.1 coordinate 589,421, forward strand.
TAAAGCTTCCCATAGTTTATCTCTATCTTTTGCGGTTTTTACAGCTGGGTTCCATTTAATAAAAGTCCCTTTTTTATCATAATCTTCATCTGTAAACCATAGGTGATGAATACAAACTTCGGCTGTAATTTTTTTATCTTTTAAAGGAATTTTGTTTGAAAACAATTTGGTTTCCTTACCTGTTGATAGATGAAAAACATGTAATCGAGCTCCTGTTTTTTTTGCAAGTTCTATAGCTTTAGATGATGATATGTAGCAAGCCTCTTCACTTCGAATTACTGGGTGGTATTTAATAGGGATATCGTCTCCAAATTTTTTTATATGAGCTTCAAGATTTTGCTTTATGGTGCCTTCATCTTCACAGTGCACAGAAATTACTAAATTGGTACTTTTAAATATTTTTTCTAGAACTTCAGGGTCATCTACAAGCATATTTCCTGTGGATGAACCTAAAAATAATTTTAAACCAGCAACGGCTTTTTCATCTAACTTTAAAATTTCATCTAGATTATCGTTAGTTCCTCCAAACATGAATGAATAATTTGCATAAGATGATTTTGCAGCTATGGCAAACTTTTCTTCAAGTTTTTCTAGGGTTGTTGTTTGTGGTTTGGTATTTGGCATTTCTATAAATGAAGTAATGCCACCAGCGATAGCTGCTTTGCTTTCGGTTTCTATGTTTGCTTTTTGTGTTAAACCGGGTTCTCTAAAATGCACTTGATCGTCTATTGCTCCGGGAATTAAATGTTTTCCTTCGGCATCAATAATTTTTACATCGGCCGATTTTGCACTAATTGAACTGTCAATTTTAGTAATAAATTCGCCTTCGATAAGTACATCGCCACTAAAAATAGTACCTTCGTTTACTATTTTAGCATTTTTTATGAGGGTTGTTTGCGTGGTTGTCATGTTGTTTTATTTTGTGAACAGGCTTTTTATTTTCATTGAGATTACTCCAAAAATAGCTTCAGAAATAATGCCTCCGCTTAATTTACTTTCGCCTTTAGTTCTGTCAGTAAATATAACAGGAACTTCGGTAATTTTAAACTTTTTTAAGTAGGTTTTAAATTTCATTTCTATTTGAAAAGCATATCCAATAAATTTAATTTTATCAAGGTTTATAGTTTCTAAAACTTCACGTTTATAGCAAACAAAACCAGCAGTTGTATCATGAATTTTCATGCCTGTAATAAATTGCACATATTTTGATGCTAAATACGAAAGTAAAACCCTGCCCATTGGCCAGTTAACCACATTTACACCGGTTACGTAACGAGAACCTATAGACATGTATGCACCATCTTGGTAGCAGGCATTGTAAAGTTTTTGTAAATCTTTTGGGTTGTGTGAAAAATCGGCATCCATTTCAAAAATGTAATTGTAATTTCTGGCAATACACCATTTAAAACCATGAATGTATGCGGTGCCTAATCCTGATTTTTTATTTCTTGTTTCTAAAAATAGTTTATTAGGATAATCTTGTTGTAAACTTTTAACCTTTTGTCCTGTTAAATCGGGTGAGTTATCATCTACTACAAGTACATGAATATCGTTCGACTGACTAAAAACGGCTCTAATAATAGCTTCAATATTTTCAATTTCATTATAGGTAGGAATAATTACTACAGCCCCAATCATATTGTATTACTTAACTTCAAATAAATTTTAGCAAATGTAAGCTATTCATATTTTATTTTTTTTAAATTTTCCTTAATAAAATCAATCAAAAAAAATGTGCTAATTTTATACCATGATTAGAGAAGTTGTTTCGAACGAATTATTTACTATTTTATTAACTATAGGTTTTTTAGTTGTTGCTGCAGCAAGATTGGTTTCGCCAAAGCGGTTTGAAGATTTTATAATAGTTTTATTAAATAATAAATATCTAAAAATATATTCGCGAGACCAAAAGTTTCTAGATAAGTTTGATAGCTTACTTTTTAGTAACCTAGTTATATCATTAGCCGTATTTTTAAATATATTTTATCAATTTAAAACCAATAGTACTACTGTTTCAATTAATTTAATGGTAAAGCTAGCTATTGGAGTTATGGCTTTCATACTAATTAAAGTTTTGTTAGAGAGGCTTTTTGCAAGTGTTTTTGAAATAGATAAGCTTATAGATTTTTACATTTTTCAAAAAATATCAATAAAAAATTTTTTCGGTTTAATTCTACTGCCAATAAACGCACTTTTGCTTTATACAATTAAGCCAACATTAAATACATTTTATGTAATAATAGTTTTATTGTTAATTATTAATTTGATAGGGCTAATTGCTTCATTTAAAACCTATCAAAGTGTAATAAAAAATAACTTATTCTATTTTATTTTGTATCTTTGCGCACTTGAAATTGCACCCTATGTAATTTTATATAAGGTGATTTTAGTTAATAACAATATTTAATTGCGCTTAATATGAAAGTGAAAACCATTTTAGTATCTCAACCAGAACCTAAAATAGAGAACTCTCCTTACTTTGATTTACAAGAAAAACAGCGTGTAAAAATTGATTTTAGGCCTTTTATACATGTAGAAGGTGTGTCTGCAAAAGAGATTAGACATCAAAAAATTGATTTAAGTAATTATACAGCTATTATTTTAACCAGTAGAAATGCTGTTGATCATTTTTTTAGAGTTGCTGAAGAAATGCGTTATAAAGTACCAGATACTTTAAAGTATTTTTGCCAGAGTGAAGCTGTAGCTTATTATCTTCAAAAATACGTGGTTTACAGAAAGCGTAAAATTTATGTTGGTAAACGTACTTTTTCTGAGCTTACACCACTTATAAAAAAATATAAAGACGAAAAGTTTTTATTACCCAATACAGATAAGGTAAAACCAGAAGTACCAAAAACGCTTGATGCTTTAGGTGTAGATTGGAAGCAGGCTACGTTTTACAAAACTGTGGTAAGTGATTTATCTGATTTAGAAAATGTAACTTACGACGTGCTTGTGTTTTTTAGTCCGTCTGGAATTGAATCATTATTCAAAAATTTTCCAGATTTCAAACAAAACGATACACGAATTGCGGTGTTTGGAAACACAACTATTAAAGCTGTAGAAGAAAAAGGTTTACGTGTAGATATATCGGCGCCAACACCAGAAACACCTTCTATGACTATGGCCTTAGAAAAATACATTGAAAAAGCCAATAAGGGTAAGTAAAAAAAGAAATACAGAAATATATTTAAAAACCGAAGCTTTTTAAGCTTCGGTTTTTTTTATGGTAAAAGTAAAAGCCTCAAAATTTATTTTGAGGCTTTCCTGCTATTAATCGCTATTTTTAATAGGGATTAAAAATATAGAGTTTTAATATGTTAGTCTACAGATTCAATACGTTTATCCATGTTAAAAACTTCCTCGGTTGGGTAATTCGCAACTCTATCTTTAAATAACCACATTTTTAATTTAGTGGTTAAGAAAAATAGTAACGGTACAATAATTAGCGTTAAAAATGTTGCAATAAATAAACCGTAAATTACAGTCCAAGCAAGTGGCCCCCAGAAAACAACATTGTCTCCACCAATATATATATGCGGATTAAATTCTGAGAATAGTGTAAAGAAGTTAATGTTTAAACCAATGGCTAGCGGTACTAATCCTAAAATGGTTGTAATAGCTGTAAGTAAAACTGGGCGTAAACGGGCTTTACCTGCTTTTACAATACACTCGTATAAGTCGTGTGCATTTAAGTATTGTTCTTCATCTAAATTAAGTTCTACTTTTTTTCTGTCAATTAATAATTGTGCATAATCAAGCAGAACAACACCATTGTTTACTACAACACCTGCAAGCGATATAATACCAACCATTGTCATCATAATAACAAAGGCGCTACCAGTAACTACTATACCTCCAAACACACCTATTAAACTCAAGAAAATTGCAATCATGATAATAGTTGGTTTTGAAATAGAATTGAATTGGAAAATTAATATGAAGAAAATTAAGCCTAAACCAGTAAAGAAAGCTCCCATTAAAAAGGCCATTTGTTTGTTTTGTTCTTCAATTTGTCCGGTATAATCTACGTTAACGTTTTCAGGCATATTTTTATACCCCTGCATTTCGTTTTGTATTTTGCTTACAACTGCTGCTGCGTCTGTAAAACCAGGAGCAAGTGCAGAATAAACGGTTACTACACGTTTGGTGTCTTTGTGTTTAATAGCACTAAAACCAGCAGTGTTTTCGGCATGGGCAATAGCAGAAACCGGAATTTCTTTAATTTGCCCTGTTGAAATATCTCTGAAAGTTATTTTTTGATTGAAAAGTGCACTTGTATTATAGCGGTTTTCTTCATTAAACCTAATGTAAATATCATAATCTTCGCCATCTTCTTTATAAATACCAGCTTTAGAGCCAAATATAGAATTACGCAACTGTTGCCCAACTTGTGATGCACTAACACCTAACTCACCAGCCTTTTCACGATCTACAACCACACGCATTACAGGCTTATTTTTGTTTACATCAATTTTAAGCTCGTCTATACCAGCAATATTTTTACTGTTTATAAACTCGCGCATATTTTCGGCTACGTTAATAAGCTCGTTATAATCTTCACCTTCAATTTCAATGTTAATAGGAGCGCCCGCAGGAGGGCCGGCAGCATCTTTTTCAACCGAAATTAAAACACCTGGAAAAACACCAACTAGGGCTTTTTGTACTTTTTGGCGTAATAATTCGCTGTCTTCACCTTCGCGATATTTAAATTCGCGCATTGATGCAGTAATTTTAGCTTTATGTGGCATTTCTGCAGCCGAACCACCATCGGTTTGTGGGTTTCCTGCACCTTCACCAACTTGCGATACTGCACTTTCTACCATAAAATTGTAGTCGCCATCTTTATATTGACTATCATCTAAAACATTATAAACTATGTTTTCAATTTCTTTAGTAATGCTATTTGTTTTCTCGATAGCTGTACCTTCAGGGTATTCAATGTAAACAATAATTTGATTAGGTATGTTGTCTGGAAAAAACTCTACGCTAGTTCTTTGCGATGCTAATGAAGCACCAAAAGCTATAAAAGATATAATTAATAAGATAAATGTACCGATGGAATAATAATAAGGTCTATTACCTTTAAACGCATTACGAAGTTGTTTTTCGTAAAAATTTTCTAGAACAACAAGTGTTTTTGTTTGGAAATAATTAGACCATTTGCGTAAAAATAAACGATAAACCCAAAGCATAATAGCGGTAAATACCATTACGCTACCAAATGCTCTGTAACTACCGCCAACAATCATGACAAGAATACCAATAACACCCATAATACAGGTTAGGTAAATTATGTTTTTTAAAGGCATGTCTTTATCCTCGGTGCTCATGAATTTAGATACTAAAACCGAGTTGAAGAAAATGGCAACAAATAAAGATGAACCTAATACAATGGATAATGTTTGAGGTAGTATTTTCATGAATTCACCCATAATTCCTGGCCATAAACCTAACGGAATAAAAGCGGCAACAGTTGTTGCTGTTGAAATTATAATTGGAAAAGCAATTTCTCCAATCCCTTTTTTAGCGGCTTCAATGCGGCTCATACCTTCTTCGTCCATTAGGCGGTAAACGTTTTCAACCACAACAATACCATTATCTACTAACATACCAAGACCCATAATTAGACCAAAAAGCACCATGGTATTTAAGGTTATGCCAAACATATTTAATATCATAAGCGACATAAGCATAGACATTGGAATAGCAAAACCTACAAAAATGGCATTTTTAAAACCTAAGAAAAACATTAGTACGGTTACTACTAAAATTACTCCAAAAATAATGTTGTTTACTAAGTCATCTACTTGTCCAATAGTAACCGAAGATTGATCATTGGTAATTGTAACTTCTAAATCTTGAGGAAACTCGTTTTCTATAGCATTAGCAACAATAACCTCAATTTTTTCGGCAGCATCAACCATGTTTGTTCCTGCACGTTTTTTTACATCAAGCATTACCACTGGGTGGCCGTACTCTCTAGCAAATGTTGTTTTATCTTCTTCATGAAAAGTAACTGTTGCAACATCTTTTAAGTAAATTGGAAAATTATTATCGGCTTTTACTACAAAGTTTTCTAATTCAGATGGCGAGTTAATTTCACCAAGAACACGAATAGTTCTTCGCTGTCCACTAGTTTTTATGTTTCCGGCAGACATGGTTACGTTGCCGCCATTTATAGCGTTAATAATATCGCTAAAAGTTACTTTTGCAGCCGTCATTTTGTAAATATCTACGGCTACTTCAACTTCTTTTTCTTGAGCACCACGAATGGCTACTTCTTTGATTTCTAATAAATCTTCAATTTCATCTTGAAGAAATTCTCCGTATTCTTTTAATTTTTCAATGGTATAATCTCCAGAAATATTAATGTTTAGAATAGGCATTTCTTCAGAAAGGCTGAGCTCAAAAACATCAGGCTCAACTTTTGCACCGTTAAATGTTGGCCAATCCTCGCCAGAGGTTTCAGATTCTATTTCGTCTTTTACTTTTTGTTTGGCTTGTTCGACGGTAATATTCTCGTTAAACTCAACAATTACCATTGAATAATCTTCGGATGAGGTTGAGGTGATCTCAACCACATTACTAACGCCTTTTAATTTATCTTCTAGAGGGTCTGTAACTAGCTTTTCAATATCTTCGGCGGTATTACCAGGAAATACGGTGCTTACGTATATTTTGGTTTCGTTCACTTCTGGAAAGTTTTCACGAGGCATATCGAAAAACGCAGAAATACCTAAGTAAAATATAACTGCAATAAGCACATACATTGTGGTTTTATTGTTGATTGCCCAAGAGGACAACGCAAACTCTTTATTGACTTTTTTATTTTGATCAGTCATAATTTTTTAATCGGTAATTAATTTGATTAATCGTTTTTAGTATCTATTACCTTTACAAGTTGGCCGTCTTTAACGCTTCTTGCACCTTCGGCAATTATTTTTGTGCCTTTTTCAACTCCTGAAAGCACTTCTATAACATCGCCTTGAGTTTTACCAGTTTTAATAATAACTTTTTTGGCTGTTCCTTCGTTTTTATCGTTTATGTTTTCAACAACATAAATATATTGCTCTCCACTAGCATTTTCAGAAATAATGCTTTGTGGAATTAAATAAGCATTTTGGCTTGTGTAATCGTTAATTTTAACTTTTGCAGTTAAGTTAGGCTTTATTGAAGCGTCTTTGTTAGGAATGCCAATTTCTGCTTTAAAGGTTCGGTTTGCTGGATTAATAAAATTACCAGCTTGTCGTACTTTGGCATCAACTACTTTATTTAAAATAGGAAAATCTACTTTTACAGATTTACCAACTACAATATCTGAAATGTAACGTTCTGGTACATCGGTTTCAATGTACATGTTGTTTAGGTTTACAATTCTGAATAATTGTGATTGTCCTGGAGCAACAACAGATCCTTGTTCGGTAATTACATCATCAATAGTTCCTGAAAATGGCGCTCTAACTGTAGTTTTGGCTACTTGTTTTTCTAATTGATTAACAGCTTCTTGTTGTGCTTCGTAATTAGATTTTGCTTGTAAATATTGAATTTCGCTTCCTATTTTTTGATTCCATAATCGTTCTTGACGCTCGAAAGTAGTTTTAGATAAGGCAGTTTGTATTTTTAGTTGTGCTAGTTGTTGGCTTAAGCCACCATCATCTATTCTAGCTAAAACTTGCCCTTTACTTACTTTTTGTCCTTCTTTTACATAAACTTGCGATAGTACACCAGAGTATTCTGGGAAAATAATTAAGTTTTGTTTTGTATCTACGCTACCTTGTAACTCCACGTAGTGAATAAATTCTTCTTGTTTAGCAGTAAAAGTGGTAATTAAAGGTACTTTTTCTTGAGGGTCTAGTTCTTTAATTTTAAGCTGAATTTGTTTTAATTGATTTGATATTTCGAGTGCTTTTGCATCTAGTTCAGATTTCTTTTTACGTATTGCCGTTAAATCGTTTGTAGCAATTACATCATCTACAGATTGGTTCTTGTTTCCACCACAAGATGCTAAAAGTAGGGTTACTAAAATTAATTGTAAATATTTCATTGTGGTTGTTATTTTAGGTTTAATAGGTTTTTTAATTCTGCTTTTTTGTTAATTACATCTATAATAGATTGTAAATATTCTTGTTGTATGGTGTAAAGTTGGGTTTGTGCTTGTCTTAAATCGAAACTACTAGCAATACCTTCACGGTATTTAATGGTGTTTTTACGTTCAATTTTTTCGGCTAAAGTCAAGTTTTTTTGTTTGTTAGCGTAGGTTTCTATAGCTAAATTATATTCGTTTTTAGCGTTTTGCACATCTACATTTAATTGATTTTGCTGTTCTAAAAGATTGTTTTGTGCAATTTCCCATTCAATTTTTGCTTTTTGGCGTTTTGCTTTGTTGCCAAACGAACTAAAAATAGGTACAGTTAAACTTACGCCTGCGCCAGAAAAGAAATACCATTCTTGTTCTTTTTTAAAGAAATCTCCAAAATTTTCGTTGTTACCAAGGTAACTAGCATTAACAAATGCGTTTAATTTTGGTAATTGTTCTGCTTTTTGCAATTTATATTCAAGCTCTTTGCTTGTAACTTCGTTTGTAGATATTTTGTAATCTATGTTATTGGTAATATCATGATTATCGCTAATTAAGTTTAGCGAAATATTTTCTGTTACTAAAGTTTCTAAATCACTGGTTAATGTAATAGTGTCGTTAGGGTTTAATCCTAAAAGTACTTTTAAATAACCTTTTGATATTTCGTGTAAAGTTTCAATGTTTTTAAGGTTGATTTCTAAGCTAGAAAGTGTAATTTGTAATTGTTCTACATCTTCTTCTTCGGTTAACCCATTTTCAAAAATTTTGGTTGTTTCGTTTAAATTGTCTTTTAAAACAGTAATGTTATTTTGGGTAATTACAATGCTTTCTTTAGTTAATAAAGCATTATTGTAAGCACTAATAACAGCAGTTTCAATTTGATTTACGGTTTTATCTTTAGCATTTTTTGATATTTCTAAAAACACTTTATTCGACTGTAAGCCAACAATATATCCACCATCAAAAAGTAATTGATTTAATTGAATTGCAGGTGTTAATTGGTGTTTAGGGTATAAAAACGGAATAATATTACTTGGGTCATCTGGGTCTACCTCTAAATCATCAAAAGGTGTTTTTAAGTTAGTACTATAATCTACTGCACCATTTATTTGTGGTAAACCTAATGCGGTAGTAGCTTTTACGTCCTGTTTTGCAGCTAAAATACTTAAGTCTGCGTTCTTAATGGTTCTGTTGTTTTCTTTGGCATAATCTATAGCTTCTTGTAAGCTAAAACTATGGGAGCTATTTTCTTGTGCGTTTAATAATACACAAAAAAGAAAACCTATAATGGTAATTAGGTTGTTTTTCATTTATTAATTGTTTGTTGATTGATTTCTAAATAGTTGTTTAAATACTCTAGTCCTTTCGATGTGCAAATTCCTTGTAAATGGTATTCCGTATAATTATCCATAAGTTCCTGCATAGAAAAATGCTCTAAAGGAAAAAGTGCTTTATCTTTTAAAGCCATCATGCACGTAAAATATATTTTGGTTACAAACTCTAGGTTTAAATTATTACGAAATAAACCACTTAGTTGTCCACGTTTTAAATTTTCGCGAATACACTCTTGCATTACACACATTTGCTTGTGTTTAACTTCTTTATAAATTTTAGGATAATATTTTTCGAGTTGATATTGGGGCGACGATTTTTCATCTTTTAAATTACGCATTAAAAAATTCTTTATCTCGTAAATTTCGTCAATAGGATTTTTTTGTAGACTACAAATACCATTAATTCCACCAGATATTGTTTGAAATAAATGATTAACTGAAGCTTCAACTAATACAGTTTTATTCTTAAAATATTGATAAATGGTTTTTTTTGATATGCCTTGCGTATTGGCAATATCATCCATGGTTACGCTTTTAAATCCGTAATTTAAAAACAAATCTACAGCAGTGTTTAAAATATTCTCTTTCATAATTTGGGGCAAATGTACAACCGGAAACTATAAAAACAAAAATAGTTTCCAAAGTTTTACCGTTTTTTAACATTAAACTTGTTTTCTGCTTTTTTGTAGAAGTTTTCATTTATTTTTGTGCTATGCATTCAATAGACGATTACAGAACTCATTTTGTTTCATTCTTAGAAACATTTGTTACAGAAAAAGAACCAAAAAATCTTTATAATCCCATAAATTATATTTTAAATCTGGGAGGAAAACGTTTAAGACCAGTATTAACTTTAATGAGCGCCGATATTTTTAATGGAAATTATAAAGAGGCTTTAAATGCAGCATTAAGTATTGAGGTTTTTCATAATTTTTCGTTAGTTCATGATGATATTATGGACGATGCACCATTGCGTAGAGGTAAAAAAACTGTACACGAAAAATGGGATATAAATACAGGTATTCTTTCCGGTGATGCTATGCTAATTATGGCATATCAGCTTTTCGAAAATTATGAAGCAAATGTTTTTCAAGCTTTGGCTAAATTGTTTAGTAAAACAGCTTTAGAGGTTTGTGAAGGTCAACAATATGACGTTGATTTTGAAACCAGAAACGATGTTACCATTCCAGAGTATTTAAAAATGATTGAATATAAAACCGCTGTTTTAGTTGGTGCTGCCATGAAAATGGGGGCTATTGTAGCAAAAGCTTCTACAGAAGAGCAAAATAATATCTATGAGTTTGGTAAAAATTTAGGAATAGCCTTCCAGTTACAAGACGATTATTTAGATGCCTTTGGAGACCCAAAGACTTTTGGAAAACAAGTTGGTGGCGATATTATTGAAAATAAAAAGACTTATTTATACCTAAAAGCGATCGAGTTTTTAGGTGAAAATGATAAAGTAGAATTAGTAAACTTATTTTCGTCGCAACCCGATAAGGTTGAAGAAAAAGTGGAAACAGCTAAACGTTTGTTTAAAGCGTCAGGTTCGGCAGATGCAACCAAAGAAGCTATAAAATTGTATACAAATAAGGCGTTTAAAAATTTAGATGATTTAAAAATTTCTGAAGAGAAGAAAGAGTTGTTAAAAGCCTTTGGTAGTAGTTTAATGAATCGTACAGTTTAATAATGCAACTCCCAACAACTTTTGACGCATTAATTAAAGAAGCTAATCAATTAAACTTATATACAAGTTTAGTAAAACAACTTAATAAAGATTTTTTGTTGGCTAACATAGATTTTGATTTTCATCAAGATATACCACCAACAAGTTTAAAGCTAGTTTTGCATGAAACTGTTTATAGGCTTATTCAAGAAAAATTCTCAGAATATTTAAACTTACTTTACATTATAGATGTATCTGAAGATGCTATAAAGGCATTAAATGGTGACGACGTTTTAAAGCTTTCAGAAGCAGTATCGTTTTTAATTTTAAAACGTGAATGGCAAAAAGTTTGGTTTAGGCATAAATACGCTTAAAAATATACCCGAATAAACGGCATCCACGCATTTGCATAGATACTTTTATCATTATCGTAAAGCACATCATACCTAACACCTAGAGTAAAATTATTACTTCTGTATCCGGCACCTAAAAACAGTGCAGGTAACCAATATTTATCTGTAGCAATTGTATTGTTATCAAAACTAGTGTTAACATTTAATTGCTCAAATTCTGCCGAAAGTTGTATCTCTGGAATTACGTTAGCTAGTCCAATTAAACTTCCGCCTAAAATTGTAGACTTGTATATATCCTTTTGTCTGTTATATGTAAAGTTTAAACCCAAACCAGCAGAAAAAATTTGGTCAAACTCATATATGGCACTTGGTGCAATTGTTCCGCTAAAAAAATCATTGCTAAAATTAGCTCCTAAGCCCCCTCCAAACTTTACTTTTTCCCAAGAAAATAGAGAGCTAGATTGTGCTTTCATTTTAAAATTAACAGTTAAGCTAAAAAAACAGAAACATAAAATGTAAAAATTTGTGGTTTTCATAATAAAGAATCTATAAAAAATTAACAAAAATTTAATATCACGAATTAAATTGAAGATCAAGATATAAAAATAGTTAAACAAACCTCTAATTATGCTAAAAATTGTATTTTTGAAAAATATTTTTACTAAACCTACAAGGTATTAAATAAAACAATGGATAAATATTCCTTTTTAAATGCAGCTCATACAGCATATTTTGCAGAATTATATGAGCAATATTTACAAAATCCCGATGCCATAGAGCCAAGTTGGAGAGCCTTTTTTCAAGGGTGCGATTTTGGTAGTGAGAATTATGGTGTAAGCGGAGAAATAGTTGATGGTGTTAGCACGCAAATACCAGAACATTTACAGAAAGAATTTCAAGTTGTAAAATTAATTGATGGATACAGAATGCGAGGGCATTTGTTTACAAAAACAAATCCTGTTCGCGACCGTCGTACTTATACACCAACTTTAGATTTACAAAATTTTGGTCTTAGCGAAAACGATTTAGCTACCGTTTTTAATGCTGGCGAAGTATTAGGTATTGGTGCACAACCATTAAGTGTTATTTTAAAACATTTAAACAGTATTTACTGCGATTCTATAGGTGTAGAATACATGTATTTGCGTAATCCCGAGGTTATTGGTTGGTGGCAAGAGCAACTTAACAAAAATGATAATCAGCCAAGTTTTTCTGCAGAAACAAAAAAATACATCTTATCTAAACTAAACCAAGCGGTTACTTTTGAAAACTTTTTACAAACCAAATATGTTGGTCAAAAACGTTTTTCATTAGAGGGTGGAGAGTCTTTAATACCAGCAATAAGTAATGTGCTATTTTATGCATCTTTAAAGTACGATGTAAAAGAATGCGTTTTAGGTATGGCACACCGAGGCAGACTAAGTACATTGGTTAACATTTTTAGAAAGCCATTACGCGAGTTGTTTAACGAATTTGATGGTAAAGATTTTGAAGACGAAAACATTGATGGAGATGTAAAGTATCATTTAGGTTTAACTTTAAATAAAACCTACCAGAATGGTAAAAGCATTAAAATGAACTTAGTGCCTAATCCATCACATTTAGAAACCGTTGCTCCAGTAGCCGAAGGTATTACAAGAGCAAAAATAGATAATGATTATAACGGAGATGACTCGAAAATAATACCAATAGTTGTTCATGGAGATGCAGCTATAGCAGGTCAAGGTATCGTTTACGAAGTTGCACAAATGAGCCGATTAAACGGTTACAAAACCGGTGGTACAATACATATTGTAGTTAACAACCAAGTAGGTTTTACTACCAATTATTTAGATGCTCGCTCCAGTACATATTGTACAGATGTTGCCAAAGTAACCTTATCTCCAGTTTTACATGTAAATTCTGATGATGCTGAAGCTGTAGTTCATGCCGTAGAAATGGCTTTAGAGTACAGAATGCGATATAAAAAAGATGTTTATATAGATTTGTTAGGATATCGTAAATATGGCCATAACGAAGGTGATGAGCCCCGATTTACACAACCAACATTATACAAATCTATATCAAAACACCCAAACCCGTTTAAAATATATTCTGATAAGTTAATTGCTGAAGGAACTATAGATAAAGGTTATGTAGATGGTATTGTTACAGAATTTAAAGAAACTCTTGAGAGTGAATACGAAAAATCTAAAGAGGCCGACTCTTCAAAAGTTCGTGAATTCATGGAAGAGCGTTGGGAAGATTTTACCAGAAGAGGTGTTGATGCTATGTTAAAGGAGGTAGAAACAACCTATCCAAAAAATAAATTAGAACACATATCTAAAGTAGTTTCTACAGTTCCAGAAGGCGTAAAGTTTTTAAGAAAAGCAGAACGTATTCTTGAAGGGCGTAAAAAAATGGTTTTTGAAACCGATACTTTAGATTGGGGAATGGCAGAAACTTTAGCCTACGGAACTTTAATGGAAGAAGGCTTTAACGTGCGTATATCTGGTCAAGATGTAGAACGCGGAACATTTAGTCATCGCCATGCTATACTTCGAGATGAAAAATCTGAAGAACGAATAAACTTACTAAACACAAACCCAGATAATAAAGGTGAAATGTATATTTTTAATTCCTTTTTATCTGAATATGGTGTACTTGGTTTCGATTATGGTTACGCCATGGCAAACCCAAATACATTAACCATTTGGGAAGCACAGTTTGGAGATTTTAGTAATGGTGCACAAATAATTTTCGACCAATATTTATCGGCAGCAGAAGATAAATGGAAAGTTCAAAACGGTATTGTAGTATTGTTACCTCACGGATACGAAGGTCAAGGTTCAGAACACTCTTCAGCAAGAATGGAGCGTTACTTACAACTTTGTGCCAACGATAACATGATTGTAGCAGACTGTACAACACCTGCCAACTTTTTCCACTTATTGCGTCGCCAAATGAAACGCGATTTTAGAAAGCCATTAGTTGTTTTAACACCAAAGAGCTTATTACGCCACCCAAAAGCAGTATCTTCAATTAACGAATTAGCATCAGGAACCTTCCAAGAAGTTATAGATGATACTATTGAAGCTTCAAAAGTTGAAAAATTAGTATTCTGTACAGGTAAATTTTATTATGATTTATTGGCAGAACGCGAAACTTTAAATAGAGAAGATGTTGCATTAGTGAGAATAGAACAGCTTTTCCCGCTTCATTTAGATAAAATACAAGAAGTAATTAATAAATATCCAAATGTAGAAAATTATGTTTGGGCTCAAGAAGAGCCCAAAAATATGGGAGCTTGGAGTTTTATGGCAGAACGCTTAAATATAGTAAAACTAGAAGTTTGTTCAAGACCATATAGCTCGGTGCCTGCACCTGGTTCAAGTACAAGAGATAAAAGGAGACAACGCCGCGTAATTGACGCTGTTTTTAATAACGAAGAAATAAAATAAACGAAAAATACGACTTAAAAATTAAGACCAATGATTTTAGAAATGAAAGTCCCTTCTCCAGGGGAATCTATTACTGAGGTAGAAATAGCAACATGGCTAGTAGAAGATGGTGATTATGTTGAAAAAGATCAAGCCATAGCAGAGGTAGATAGTGACAAGGCAACGCTAGAATTACCTGCAGAGGTTAGCGGTACCATTACATTAAAAGCAGAAGAAGGTGATGCTGTTGCAGTAGGAGCCGTTGTTTGCTTAATTGATACAGATGCTGAAAAACCTGAAGGAGGTGAAGCGCCAAAGACTGAAGCTAAAGAAGAAGCACCAAAAGCTGAAGTTACAAAACCAGCAACTGCTGAAAAAACATATGCAACAGGAACAGCAAGTCCTGCTGCTAAAAAAATATTAGCAGAAAAAGGTATTGAAGCTTCATCGGTTTCTGGAACAGGAAAAGATGGTAGAGTAACAAAAGACGATGCTGTAAAAGCAGTACCTTCAATGGGAACGCCTACAGGAGGTTCTAGAGGAGAAAGTCGTAGTAAAATGTCCATGTTACGTCGTAAAGTAGCAGAACGCTTAGTTGAGGCTAAAAATACCACGGCTATGTTAACAACGTTTAACGAAGTTAACATGACACCTATTTTTGAGCTACGTAACGAATACAAGGAAACTTTTAAAGCAAAACATGGTGTTGGTTTAGGTTTCATGTCTTTCTTTACTTTAGCTGTTGTTCGTGCATTAAAAATGTATCCTGCTGTAAACTCAATGATTGACGGTAAGGAAATGATTTCTTATGATTTCTGTGATATTAGTATTGCAGTATCTGGACCTAAAGGATTAATGGTTCCTGTAATTAGAAACGCCGAAAATTTAACCTTTAGAGGTGTAGAGTCTGAAGTAAAACGTTTAGCATTACGTGCTCGCGATGGTCAAATTACGGTTGATGAAATGACAGGTGGTACTTTTACCATTACTAATGGCGGTGTATTTGGTAGTATGTTATCTACACCTATTATTAATCCACCTCAAAGCGGTATTTTAGGAATGCATAACATTATACAACGTCCGATTGCTGTAGATGGTAATGTTGAAATTCACCCAATGATGTATGTTGCATTGTCATACGATCATAGAATTATTGATGGCAAAGAAAGTGTTGGATTTTTAGTAGCTGTTAAAGAGGCTTTAGAAAACCCTATAGATTTACTAATGAATAACGATGTAAAAAAGGCTTTAGAATTATAAAATATTTTTAAATCTAAGTAAAAAGGCGCTGTGTAAACAGCGCCTTTTTTGTATTATCGTGTTTAATAAAAAAATGTAATAATATTAAATGTTATGGTAATAATTACTAGAATAGCTAAACCCACAACACAGCATTTATTAAATAGCTTATTTTGTTGTTCCATAATTAAACCGTTGTTTTTCATTTTTAAATCTCTAAAATTGAGTTTTTTAGGGTTAAAAATATAGTGTTAAATGTTGTTAGTTGCTGGTGTTAAAATTAGCTATATATATTTGTAAAAAAAATACGCACTTATACGTATTTTTTTAAATTTTATTATTTTATTAAAAAAGGTTCTTAATCATTAAAGACTAAGAACCTTTTATTTAATTCTCCCCAAGAACTAATTAATAGCACTGTAAAGGTATGTGTTGTTGTTCAATTAAAAAATACGTACTTCTGCGTATTTTTTAAAATTGGGGTTTACCAAGTTGTTCTAGTTCGCTTTCTGATTTTAATCTTAATTCAAATGCCTTTACATCTACAACATAAGTGTTTGATATTGTGTCGTGCCAGCCACGTCCCTCGCTTCCTAAAAAAGAAAGGGCTTCAAAAGGAATCATTCTACTAAAGCTACGTTTTAAATAATCTATTGGTTTTGGCGATGTGCCATCTTCTAGAACTACTTTTGTTTTAGTTGCATATTTACCTATTGTTCTTCCTTTAAGTAGGGTTTCAAAGGTAAAATATAGCAGAGCCATAATTATAGCTGTAATTATTCTATCGAGTATAGGGTTAACGTTATCTAATTCATATATAAATAAATCTATGGAAGTGGTGTCTTCTAAAAATATGTAACTTAGGTATATTATACCAAAAAAAATGCCATAAAAGAGAAGCAAATTTATAATTAAATCAATAAGATAATTAGCAAATCGTTGTTGTTTACTAGCATAAAGATCTGGGGTAATTTTAATCATCATAAATACGTAAGGTTAGGTTTTTATGTTAAAGATAGTTTTTTAGATCTATATAAAAAAAGCATCTCTTATGTAGAGATGCTTTTTTAAAATCCATAACACTTTAGCATTAGCCTTCACAGCTAGTACATTCTTTTTTCTGTTTGAATTTTTGTGCTGCATTCATACTGTGTTGGTAATACAATGACTTTATACCAAGTTTCCATGCAGTTACATATATTTTATTTATTTCTTTAACAGGCATGTCTGGGTGCACCATAATGTTTATAGATTGTCCTTGATCTATATGGTTTTGGCGGTTGGCTGCCTGGTAAATAATGGTTAACTGATCTATTTCTGAATAGGTTTTAAATACATCTTTTTCATGATCTGTTAAAAAATCGAGATGCTGTACAGAACCATCGTAATCGCGAATACTCTTCCAAACTTCGTTAGTATTCATGCCTTTTTCTTCTAATAAATCTAATAAAAACGGATTTTTTATTGTTGTTTTTATTTTAGCAATATCTTTTACGTAGCTATTAGACCAAATTGGCTCTATACCTTGCGATACTTGACCTAAAATAAACGCAGATGATGTTGTAGGTGCAATAGCGTTTAAAGTGGTGTTACGTCTTCCGTATCCTTTTAATACTTCTGGTTCGCCGAATAATTTAGCCAATTCTTCTGAAGCTTTAATTGAGCGTTCTTTAATTGTTTTAAAGATTTCACTGTTTAAATTAAATGCTTCTTGGCTATCAAAGGATAACATTTTGCTTTGTAAGTACGAGTGCCATCCTAAAGCTCCCATTCCTAAAGCTCTGTTTTCTTTTGCGAAATTATAAGCCTTTTCCATAAACAGGAAAGTTTGTTGGTCGTCGCGATTAGGAGAGTTTCTATACTCTTCTAATTTTGTAATAAATTCTTCTAAAACAGCATCTAAGAAATATATCATGGTTTCAACCGCATCGGTATCTTTCCATTTGTCGTAATGTAAAAGGTTTATGGAAGATAATACGCATACAAACGACCATCTTTCGTTTGTTGGCAGCATAATTTCGCTACAAAGGTTACTCGCGTAAATTTCGTGGTTTTTATCACGATAAACATCGGCTGCATTATTGTTAGCATTATCTCTAAAGAAAATATAAGGATAACCTATTTCTCCTCTGCGCTGTAAAACTTTAGCCCAAAGCGTTCTTTTTTCTACGTCTCCATCAATCATTTGCTCCATCCACTCGTTACCAACAGTTACGCCATGAGTTAGTTCTTGAATTGGGTTACCTTCTGTACCAATTTCTAAAAACTCATTTATATCGCTATGATCTATAGGTAAGTAAGGAGAAAAACGACCACGTCTTACAGAACCTTGGCTAACAACGTCAACCATTTTTTCAAATAATTGCATTATATGAACAGCGCCAGACGATTCGCCGTTGTTTTTTACAGGTGCTCCACGATGGCGAAGTTTACCAAAGTATCCAGATGTTCCTCCTCCAAGTTTAGACATCATACCAACTTCGGATTGGGTGTATAAAATATCTCCCATATCATCTGAAACATGAGAGCCAAAACAGCTAATAGGTAAACCACGTTTTTTACCAAAATTAGACCATACAGGAGATGCTAACGAGTAATACCCTTCGGCCATGTAGCCATAAAATTTATCTGCAAATCCGTCTATTTTTAAAATATCTTCGGCACGTTGTGCTATTTCTAAAATACGAGCTTCTGGTGTGGTTCCTTTGGTAAGGTATCCTGATGATAAAAATTTACGACTGTGTTCTGTTAACCATTTAATTTCTGGTTGTTTTTTGTTAACAGTTTCTTTTCTGGCTTCTTTTCTAGCCTTAAGTAACTCATTGTATTTAGAAGCGGCCTCGGCTTCTGCTTGAGAGTTTTTAATGTCTGGGTTTGCGTGTTCGTTCATGGATTAAAATAAGTCGTCGCTTGTTATACTTTTGGTTCTTTTACTATAGTTTATAGAGCGCTTTACAAAGAAATCTCCGTGTTTCGTGCCTATTATCTCGTCATCAAACCATTCGGTTTGAGCTATTAGTGTTTCGTTTATATCGAAAATTTTATCTATTCCAATACTTTGTAGGGAGTTATTAAATCTGTTTTTTATAAATTCGTTTACTACATCTTTTGGTAAAAAATCTAGTTCACCAGCTTCAAAAATCCAATCCACAATTTTGCTTTCAGATTCAAAAGCTTGTTTACATAGGTCTTGAATTTTTGTATTATTTTCTTCACCAAACCAGGTTGGGTTTTCTTCTCTTATAATTTTTATTATATCAATACCAAAATCGCCATGAATTTGCTCTTCTTTTGAGGTGGCTTCTACAACGTTAGATATTCCTTTAAGCATGTTTTTATGCTTATTGAATGCCATAATTATTAAGAATTGAGAAAACAGTGAAACGTGTTCTATGAATAAAGAGAACAGTAATATAGATTCTGCATACTCTTGGTTGTCATCACTTTTTGCGTTTTTAAGAGCGGTTTCTAAAAAATGAACGCGCTGCATAACTACTGGTTTCTTTTTTAAGTTTTTAAACTCATTATTTAAACCTAAAATTTCTAGTAAATGTGAATATGCATCGTGATGGCGAACTTCACTTTCTGCAAAAGTTGAACCTACCGAGCCTATTTCTGGTTTAGGCATTTTTTGATATATGTCGCCCCAAAATGTTTTTACAGCTACTTCAATTTGAGAAATAGCGAGCATTGTGTTTTTTATGGCGTTTTGTTCTACTACAGTAAGTTTTGTTTTAAAATCTTGAATATCACTAGTAAAGTTAAATTCTGAATGAATCCAGTAGGAGTGGCGTATAGCATCAACATATTCGTAAAGAGCTGGGTACTCGTAAGGTTTTAAGTTTATACGCTTTTCAAAAATGTTGGTTTTTCTATTTCTGGCTTGTTCGTTTCTATAAAGAATGTATGCTTTCGCAACATCATGAAACTCACTGCCCATTAATTTATCTTCTACAATATCTTGTACTTCCTCTACGGTAGGAACATAATTTATATCGTTGTTTAGTCTTGATGTTAGTTCGTTGTGAACTTTTTCGGAAATTGCTTTAGCATCGTCTTTAGTTCCGTTGCCAACAGATAACATTGCCTTTTCTATGGCATTTGAAATTTTATTTAAAACAAACGGAGCGGTTTCGTAATCTCTTTTAATAATTTTTGTAATTTCCATGATGCTTAAATTTACAGACTAAAAAGCCATTAGAATAACTGCCTATTTTTAGTTATTCAGTTTAGATTTTACGTTAAAAAAATGTTTTATTGTTGTTCCTTAAATGAGGACCGATTGGGGGCTTTTTTAAAGAGTAATTTAAGTCTGTATATCGTCCAAATAACCAACCAAAATTTTCCTTTTTTTTGCCTACAACAAAGATTGAGAATTGTAGTTAAAAATGAAAGAGGTTTTAATAAACGTTGTTAACAAGTTTTTAACAACGCCTTGTTTTACTAGCCTGTGCAAGGGTTTTTAGGTGTTTAATTAGTTGGTTTTTAGAATATTGTAAGCGTGTATTGTTTTTGGTAGAAATGTGTTGTGTTTAAAAATCTCTAAAAAATATCAACTAGACTTTGGGTTGAAATTAAGGCTAAAAAATTTGGTTTTTTAGTTGTAAAATAAGTTAAAATTATAGGTGTAAAAATACAGGGCTAAAAGTGAATTTTAAAGGGTTTTTACTTGAAAGAAATTAATTAAAATTTTAATGTTTTTTTATTAAAAATAAAAGGAGAAGTTAACTCGTTATTTTTTGTTTTTTTCTTGTGCTATTTTATCTAATTCGTTGTACCAGTCTGCACCAAATTTTCTAATTAATGCTTCTTTTACAAATTTATATACTGGAACTCCTAATTCTTCTCCAAGTTGGCAAGCATCATCACAAATTTGCCATTTGTGATAATTTACAGCCGAAAATTCAGTGTAATTTTGTACCCTAATAGGGTATAAATGGCAAGAAACAGGTTTTTTCCAATTAACTTCACCTTGATTGTAAGCCTCTTCTATGGCGCAAAGAGCAGTTTTGTTTTCATCAAAAATTACATAAGCACAATCGGCACCATTTATTAAAGGTGTTTCAAGTTCGTTATCTTCAGTAGTTATAAAAGTACCTTGCTGTTCAATTGCTTTTATGCCTTCAGGCCTTAAAAAAGGTTTTACTTTTGGGTATATATTTTCAAGTATTTTTGTTTCTTCAATGTTAAGCGGTGCACCAGCATCACCATCAATACAGCAAGCACCTTTGCATGCATTTAAATTGCAAACAAAATCTTTATCAATAACATCCTCAGAAACAATAGTTTTACCTAACTGAAACATAATTTTTGTAAATTTAATGTTGAGCAAAAATAGTTAATATTACTATGAAATTAATTAATATTTATATACTACTTTTGCCGAAAATTTAAACCCTTAAAAATGGAACTTAATTTAAAAGAAATATTTACGGCATTTATGGTTTTGTTTGCAGTAATTGATATTATTGGAAATATACCTATAGTTATAGATTTACGAAAAAAAGCAGGGCATATACAAAGTGAAAAGGCTTCAATTATTGCTGGTGCTATTTTAATTGTATTCTTATTTTTAGGAAAGAGTATTTTAAATCTTATAGGTATAGATGTTAACTCATTTGCTGTAGCAGGTGCATTTATTTTGTTTTTTATTGCCTTAGAAATGATTTTAGGTATTACACTTTATAAACAGGAAGAACAATCTGCTGTTACAGCAACTGTTTTTCCGTTGGCTTTTCCATTAATAGCAGGGCCAGGGAGTTTAACAACATTACTATCACTTCGTGCCGAATTTAGAACCGAAAATATTATTGTAGCCGTAGTATTAAACGTAATTATAATATTTGCTGTACTAAAAACATCGGCAAGAATAGAGCGTATTTTAGGGTCGAATGGTATAAATATTATTCGTAAAATATTTGGAGTGGTTTTATTAGCCATAGCCGTAAAACTTTTTACACATAATATTAAAGCCTTGCTTGATATTGCTTAAATTTACATTATGAAAGTTTTTACATATATAATAAGTATACTTGCTTTGGGTTTAATAGTTTTTAATGTAACCCAAGTTAATTTTAATTCACCATTTAAAGGAGATAGCATTATTGCATTAATAACTATAGTTGCAGGTTTATGTGCTATTTTTTTAATGACAATTTTAAGAATATCTAAAAAAATTGAAAAAAAGGTAAACCAAAAAAGCTAATTAAGTATGTTTGATGCTTTAATTATTGGAGGTGGTGCAGCAGGTTTGTCTTGTGCTTTGGTTTTAGGCTCAGCTAAAAATAAATCTTTTGCTAAAGATAAAAAGGTTGCTATTATAATGCATCAAAAAACATCACATTTACAAACGGCTTTGTTTAATAATGTTTTGGGTTTATCTCCAGGAACTACCGGAGAATCAATTTTAACAAATGGTACAAAACAGCTTAAAGATTTGTATTCGGCTATTGAGCAAATTGATAATGAAAAGGTTTTAGAAGTTAAAAAAACAAGTAATTACTTTGCCATTATAACTAATAAAAACACTTACAAGAGTGAAATAGTTGTTGTTGCGGTAGGTTACACCAATTTATTTAATATAGGTGGTTTTGATAATTATATTGAAGCTCATCCAAGAGCTACGATAGAAAAAAACAGAATCTGGTTAAAAAATACCGATCATTTAGTAGAAAAAAACCTTTATGTAGCAGGAACATTAGCCGGATGGCGAAGCCAATTTGCTATGGCTTGTGGTAGTGGAGCACATGTAGCTACAGATATTTTAACGCTTTGGAATGGAGGAAAGCATACTAAAGTACATGATAAAGTTTAGTGAATTTTATTATGTTAAATCTTTAATTAAAATAGATAAATAAAAAAGGTGAAATTTTAATTTCACCTTTTTTATTGGGCTTTTAAAATGCGTATCGTTGCGGCCCGCCTCTGCGAATTTCTTCACTACAAAAAGCTTCATATTTTTTAAAATTTTCTCTAAAAGCATTAGTTAACTTAAATGCTGTAGTGTAATACGCCTCATCATTATTCCAAGTTTTTCTTGGGCTAAGTACATTGGTTGGTACTCCAGGACAAGATCGAGGTTGTGCTACTCCAAAAACAGAATGTATATGATAATTATCGTAATTGTATAAACCTAAATCGCCATTTAAAACGGCATTAATCATGGCTCGTGTATATTTTAACTCCATGCGTTTACCAACCCCATAAGGTCCACCAGTCCATCCTGTGTTTACTAACCATACATTTACTCCGGCTTCAACCATTTTTTTACTTAACATTTCAGCGTATTTTGATGGATGTAAAGGCATAAATGGTGCACCAAAGCATGCAGAAAAAGATGGTACTGGCTCTACAACACCAGCTTCTGTTCCTGCAACTTTTGCAGTATAGCCAGATATAAAATGATATGCGGCTTGACTTGGTGTTAATTTAGATATTGGAGGAATTACACCAAAAGCATCTGCGGTTAAAAAGAAAATATTTTTTGGATTATTACCTATAGAAGGGCTTTGGATATTTTCTATATGATTAATAGGGTAGCTTACTCTTGTATTTTGTGTTATTGAAGTGTTAGAGAAATCTACCTCACCAGTATCATCAAGGATAACATTTTCAAGAATAGCACCTTTTTTAATGGCGTTAAAAATTTCAGGTTCTTTTTCTTTTGATAAGTTAATTACTTTGGCATAACAACCACCTTCAAAATTAAACACTGTATTTTCTTTAGTCCAACCATGTTCATCATCACCAATTAAACTTCTATTCGGATCTGTAGATAGGGTTGTTTTTCCAGTACCCGATAATCCAAAAAATATGGCTGTATCTCCATTTTTACCAACATTGGCACTACAATGCATAGGTAAAGTCTGCTTGTAAACGGGTAAAATAAAGTTTAAAGCAGAAAAAATACCTTTTTTAATTTCTCCGGTATAACCAGTTCCGCCAATTAATGCTATTTTTTTTGTGAAATTTAAAATGGCAAAGTTATGTTGTCGTGTGTGGTCTTCTTTTGGGTTTGCCATAAAACTAGGCGCATTAACAATAGTCCATTCGGGTGTAAAGTTTTCTAGTTCATCGTCATTTAAACGCAAAAACATATTGTATGCAAATTGATTGCTCCATGGGTACTCGTTAATTACTCTAATATTTAATTTATAATTTTTATCGGCACAAGCATAGCAATCTCTTACATATAGTTGTTCTTTGCCAGAAAGGTATGTAGTTACTTTTTTGTATAATGAATCAAAATGATTAGAATCAAAAGGAATATTTATATCTCCCCACCAAATTTTATCTTCTGTTATAATATCTTTAACAATAAATCTATCTTTAGGAGATCGTCCTGTAAATTCTCCAGTGTTTACAGCTAATGCTCCAGTATTGGTGGTAGTTCCTAAGTTGTTTTCTACAGTTATATTATGTAATTCTTCTGGTGTTAATTGGTAATTTATTTTAGTGTTATTTATACCATATTTCTTTAGCGAAATCGTTTTCGTAAGTTCGGTTTTGTTATCCATGGTTTGTTGGTAAATTAAATTATATAAACAAAATTAAAACAATAAATTAATTATTCTCTTTAAACGATTGTTTATTTTGAGAATTTTTTAAAAAAGCTATAAGCATTAAGCCCCATGCTAAAATTAAAAACATGCCACCAATGGGAGTAATAAATCCTATAGTTTTAAAGTTAAAACTAGAAAGAGTATTTGTTGCGAGTGCATAAATAGATCCTGAGAAAAATATTGTACCAACTAAAATTAGGTAAAATATAATGGTTTTTGTTTTTTGGCTGATATAATTAGTGTTGGCGATAAATAGCAATAGAAGTGCATGATACATTTGATACTTTACACCAGTTTCGAAGGTTTGTATAGAATCAGACGATATTAAATTTTTAAGTCCGTGAGCCCCAAAAGCACCTAAAACAATACTTATTAAACCAAATAAAGCTCCTGTTATTATAATTTTTCGAGTCATTTTTTGTGAAGTGTTTATAATAAACTGTTTTATTAAAAAATTTATTAGTTTATTACAAAATTAAATAACTCGAACGTAACATTGAAGTGTTTTATATAGGTTTAATAAAATTAAAAAAGCCCATTTATATTAATAAATAACTTAACATAATTTAAATTACAGCTTCTTTTTAAAAGAAAGAGATTAATAAAATAGGTTAATTTTTATGATATTCGTTTTTATGTTCATGTTAAATAGTGTTTTACTTTCAAATTAAAACAAAATATATACCTTTATGTTTAAGTTTTAATTATAATGAAGAAAAAAACCAAGACTATTACAATAGATGGTATTGATAAAAAAATACTTAGAGCTTTAATGCAAGATGCAAGAACTCCTATTTTAGAAATTGCTCGTAATGTTGGAATTTCGGGAGCAGCAATTCATCAAAGGCTTCGTAAGTTAGAACAATCAAAACTATTGGCAGGATCAAAATTTGTAATTGACCCTAAAATTTTAGGGTTTTCTACTCTTGCTTTTGTAGGTATATATTTAGATAAGGCTGCAGATAGCGATAGTGTAATAAACGCACTAAAGAGCATACCCGAAGTTGTAGAGTGCCATTACACAACTGGAAATTATAGCTTATTTATAAAAGTTTTGAGTTTAGATAATAACCATTTAATGAAATTATTAAATAAAGAAATTCAGCCTATAAATGGTGTGTCTAGAACAGAATCGTTAATTTCACTGGAACAACAAATTGACAGACAAGTAAAAATTTAGATATAAAAAAACCGAGTTATACAACTCGGTTTTTTTATAAGGTAATAAACGTTTGTTATTTCATTTTCATGAGCCAGTTACGCACATCAACATCTTGTTTGATTATATTACGTAAATCTTCAATTTTAACGCGTTCTTGCTCCATTGAATCTCTATGACGAATAGTAACCGTGTTATCTTCTAAAGTATCATGATCTACAGTTATGCAAAATGGTGTTCCATTAGCATCTTGTCTTCTATAGCGACGGCCAACGGCATCTTTTTCATCATAAATTACATTAAAATCCCATTTTAAATCTTCAACTATTTTTCTAGCTATTTCTGGTAATCCATCTTTTTTAACCAAAGGTAAAATGGCTGCTTTTACAGGTGCTAAAACACTAGGTAATTTTAAAACGGTTCTAGTAGTACCATTTTCAAGTTCTTCTTCTTGTAAGGAATTTGAAAATACTGCTAAAAACATTCTATCTAAACCAATTGAGGTTTCTAAAACATACGGTGTGTAGCTAGCGTTTTCTTCATGATCAAAATACTGAAGTTTTTTACCAGAGTATTCCTCGTGTGCTTTTAAATCAAAATCTGTGCGAGAGTGTATACCTTCTAGTTCTTTAAAACCAAAAGGAAATTTAAACTCAATATCGGCTGCTGCATCAGCGTAATGTGCTAATTTTTCATGGTCGTGAAAACGGTAATTATCTGCACCCATGCCTAAACTTAAATGCCATTTTAAACGCGTTTCTTTCCAGTGTTCGTACCATTCTTTTTGTGTACCTGGTTTAATGAAAAATTGCATTTCCATTTGTTCGAATTCACGCATTCTAAAAATAAATTGTCTGGCAACAATTTCGTTTCTAAAAGCTTTACCCGTTTGTGCAATACCAAACGGAATTTTCATTCGGCCAGTTTTTTGCACATTTAAAAAGTTAACAAAAATACCTTGAGCGGTTTCTGGACGCAAGTATAAATCCATTGCACTTTCGGCAGAAGCTCCAAGTTTGGTTCCAAACATAAGGTTAAACTGCTTAACGTCTGTCCAGTTTTTGCTTCCTGTTAAGGGGTCGGCAATTTCTAATTCTTCTATTAAGGCTTTAACATCGGCTAAATCTTCATTTTCTAAAGACTTTGCCATCCTAGAAAGGATAGTGTTTATTTTTTCTTGATAGCCTAAAACACGCCCATTAGTGCTTAAAAATTCTTCTTTATTAAAAGCTTCTCCAAAGCGTTTTTCAGCTTTTTTAACCTCTTTTTCAATTTTTGTTTCAATTTTAGCACAGTAGTCTTCAATTAAAACATCGGCGCGATAGCGTTTTTTAGAATCTTTATTATCAATTAAAGGATCGTTAAAAGCATCAACATGCCCAGAAGCTTTCCATGTAGTTGGATGCATAAAAATTGCAGCATCAATACCTACAATATTTTCGTTCATTTGCACCATGGCTTTCCACCAGTAGTCGCGAATATTTTTCTTTAATTCAGCACCATTTTGCGCATAGTCGTAAACGGCGCTTAAACCGTCGTAAATTTCGCTGCTTTGAAATACATATCCGTATTCCTTTGCATGCGATATAACTTTTTTAAATTGATCGTCTTGATTTGCCATTCTGCAAAAATATAAAACCCGAATAAACTATAACGGTTCTTTATTAAAATTTGCTACAAATTCATGAATTATTATTTATATTTAAATACTTGATGCTTAAATATTTTTTTTTTGAACATTTCAATAAATAAAAGATAGTACAAAAGAAATGTTTTAGTAAAGTTAAATTTCTTGTGGTTAATGCCAAACATTATGATTAAAAGTCTTGTAAACTTATTTTTTCCAGAAGTTTGTTACGCTTGTTACAGTTTACTTAACGATAATGAACATACTATTTGTACTTCTTGTAGGCACGACTTGCCAGTAACCAATTTTCATTTTAATAACAATGATGCTGTAAAAAAGGTATTTTATGGTCGTGCAAAAATTGAAAATGGAACAGCCCTTTTTAGGTATGAAAAAGGGGGCTTGGTACAACAACTTATGTATGGATTAAAATATAAAGGTTACGAATCCATTGGTGTTGTGTTGGGTAACTGGTTAGGAAACGAGCTTAGTACAATAAATAGTTACCAAAATATAGATGCGGTAGTTCCTGTGCCATTACACAGAAAAAAACTTAAAAATAGGGGCTACAATCAAGTAGCAAAATTTGCAATACAAATTGCAGAAAATATTGATGCAGAATATTATAGCGATGTTTTAATAAAAATTACAAATACAAAATCTCAAACAGCTAAAAATAGAATTTTACGATGGCAAGAAGGGCAGCAGTTATTTGCTTTACAACATACCAAAAAGCTTAAAAATAAACATGTATTATTAGTTGACGATGTTATTACTACAGGTGCCACACTTGAGGCGTGTATTAATGTTTTAAATACAATTGAAAATTTAAAAATTAGTGTTGTTACTATGGCAATAGCTTAGTCAATTTTAGCGTTTTAATTTTAAATTTATGTAGGTTTGTAAAAAAAAATTAATTGTTTAGATGAATAATACATTGCGCCAGTTATTTTTAACGTTTTTTATTGGGTCTTTTCTTGTAAGTTGTGCAAATAGAGGTACACCTAGCGGAGGGCCTAAAGATGAAGCACCTCCAGAAATTATAAAATCTACCCCGAAAAATTATACAACTAACTTTAAAGGAAATCAAATAGAAATTGTATTTAACGAATACATAAAAATTAATAATATTGATAAACAGCTTATTATTTCTCCACCAATGAAGCATAAGCCAGACATATCACCACAAAGTTCGGCGAGTAAAAAAATTTTAATTACAATAAAAGACACCTTACAACCTAACACCACTTACGCCTTTAATTTTGGAAATAGTATTGAAGATTATAATGAAGGTAACCCGTTTTCATACTATCGTTATGTGTTTTCTACTGGAGATTACATAGATTCTTTAAGTGTAAAAGGAAAAATAATTGATGCATTTAATAAAAAGCCAGAAACTTTTGTAAATGTGGGTTTATACGAGGTAGACTCAACCTACACAGATTCAATTGTGTATAACGAAGTGCCAAAGTATATAACAAACACTTTAGATAGTTTAACAACATTTTCTATAGAAAACTTAAAGGCTGGAAAATACTTACTTGTAGCATTAAAGGATAATAATAGCGATAATAAATTTCAACAGAAAACAGATAAAATAGGTTTTTATAAAGAGTTTATAACCGTACCTAACGATAGTAGTTATACTATTAAAATGTTTGCAGAGTCTGTAAATTTTAAACCCTCAAGACCACGTTTGTTTTCTGGAGAAAAAATAGCTTTTGGATATGAAGGTAGTTCTAAAAACATGAAAATTGATTTGGTTACTGAAACACCAGAAGATTTTGAATATAGAATTACTAAAGATGAATTAACCGATACGTTATATTATTGGTATAAACCAAGGTTAGAAGCAGATTCACTTATATTTAAAGTAACAAATAACGATTACGAAAAAGAATTCACGGCAAGGTTAAGCGAGCAAAAACGAGATTCATTGTTATTAAAAAAATACCCTTCAGGAGAAATAGCTTTAGATGAAGACTTTAAAATTTTTGGAAGTGTACCCTTTTATAAATTTGACGATTCTAAAATTTCTATAATGGATAAAGATTCGGCAAGTGTAGCTTTTAAAACCAGTTTTGATACACTAACTAATATTTACAATATAGCGTTCGATAAAACCTACGAAAACAAATATAATATTGAAGTTTTACCTGAAGCTTTTACCGATTTTTTTGATAATACCAACGATTCTTTAAAGTATGTAGTTAATACAAAAAAAGAATCGGATTATGGTTACGCAAGATTTACCCTAGTAAACGCAAAGTTTCCTATAATTTTGCAGCTTACAGATAATAAAGGTGAAACAAAAATAGAGCGATTTGCAGATATAGATAAGCCTATTGAAATTTATAACTTAACTCCAAGTAAATATTCTATACGTGTTATTTTTGATGCTAATGGAAACCGAAAGTACGATCCAGGAGTATTTCTAAAAAAAACACAGCCAGAAGAGGTTTATTATTTTAAAGAAATTGAAGTTAGGGCAGATTGGGGAATAGAAGAAACTCTCACTTTTCCTGAATAGTAAATAAATCTTTATCGTTTAAAAATTTAAATTTATTGCGATAATTTTTTAGGTGACTTTTGCTTAAAGTTACTGTCTTTGCACCTGCTTCATTAGGGTTAAATGTGGCAACTGAGTTGCCTAAAACATTATAAACAGCCGAATGGCCGCAATATTCATTATTTAACGCATCATTACCTACACGATTTACTCCAATGCAATAACTCATGTTTTCAATAGCTCGTGCTTTTAAGAGCGTATCCCATGCATTTATTCTGGGTTTTGGCCAGTTAGCAACATATATTAAAACATCATAGTCTTCAATATTTCTTGCCCAAACGGGGAAACGCAAATCATAACATATTAAAGGGCATATTTTCCAGCCTTTGTAGTTAATTATTAGTTTTTCGTGTCCAGCTGTATAAGTTTTGTCTTCGTTAGCAAAGGTAAAAGTATGTCGCTTATTGTAAAGTTTTAAATTACCGTTTGGTTCTGCAAAAATTAAGCGATTATAAAAGTTGGTATTTTCGGTAATAACAATGCTTCCTGTAATAGCAATATTTTGTTTTATTGCCAGTTGCTGCATCCATGAAACGGTTTTGCCTTGCATAGTTTCAGCAATGTTTTTGGCATTCATACTAAAACCCGTGGTAAACATTTCGGGTAATACCACCAAATCTACATTTTCAGGAAGGTTTTTAATGTAGCTCGTAATTTGGTTCCGATTTTTTTCGGAGTTTTCCCAAATTAAATCTAATTGAATTAGCGCTATTTCAAGGTGTTTTTGCATATTACAAATTTCTCAAAATAGCGCTAAAAAAAGTGTTTATAACTAATTATTTTAATTTCTTTTTAGTTTTTTCTACTTTTTCCTCTAAACTGCCGATTTTTTTATCCCATTTAGCTTCATCAACTGGAGATAGTTTCCCTTTTTCTTTAAGTTTTGTTCGTTTTTTTTGTGCTTTTTCTAAGTTGTTTTTAGCTTTATCGAAGTTAGCCTGTGCTTTTTCTTTTTTTGCTAATGTTTTTTCAGCCTTTTTACGTTTATTTTCGGCAGCTTTTTCTTGTTTTTCAATTTTTTTAGCTTCCTTTTTAGCTTTTTCGTTTTGTTTTGCTAATTCAGCTTCTTTTTTGTTTTCAATGGCTTTTTTAATAGCATTTTTGTTTTCAACGGAAAGTGTTTCAGTAACATCTTTTCCTTCATTAAAAATTCGATCACCTTTTACTTCAAAATTTTGCTTATTCACTTTTACTTTTTGTGCGTTTATAGCCAAACTAAAGCTTAAACAAAGGGCTAACATTAGGTATTTCATAAGTACTAATTAATTTTATTGTTTCCGTTAGGACACGATACTACTAAAAAAGTTACTCCATAAACAAAAAATATTTTTAATTAAGTAAAATTAAAAGGTTTGTGGTTCGCTATGTGTTTGATATTAAAAAAAGTAAATCGTTATTTTAACTAAAATAAAATAACGATTTATTATTTGGGGCAAAAAAGGTTGTTTTGTGTACTCGTAGGTTTTTAGCTTGCTATTTTAGAATTTAGCATAGAATTAACTTCTGCTCTCAATTTTAATTTAACCTCTAAAATGTCGTTTAATTTATAAACACAACTATTGTCGCATTGGTTTTTAGAAGCCAAATGGCAAGATGAGCAATCGTTTAAACTTTCTAGGTTTTCAATAAAATCTATAGTTTGTAATTTAAATGTTAATTTTTTGTAGTTGAGGTCTATAGGTGTATTGTTTGATGTGGTTATAGTTTCAAGATCACTTGATTTTTTCTGCAACAGAAACAACTTTATAGCAAGTGTTAATGCTATTATGGTGTAAAGAAAAATTAAAACAGAAATAACGTAATAAGACATCATGGGGCAATAAACTTTGGATTAATTTGATGTTGATAATGCAAAATTAATGTAGAAGTCTAAATTATTTTGATAACTTTCGGTTAATGGAACAGAAGTGTCGATTAAGCTTTATTAATCTGTAGATAACCTTGTTTTATACAATTTCCATTTTCTTTAATAAAAATGAGGCATTCATGTTTTGGCAGATGCCTTGTTTTAATTTATAATCGAAGTAGAGTTCGTTGTTTACTATTTCGGCATCAAAGTAGTAGTTTTTTACCTGTGGTAATTGGTTCTTGATTTCGCACAAACTTAAATCGTGTGTAGCAATTATTCCAGTTGCTTTTGATGCCACTAGTTTTTCAACAAACTTTTTAGATCCAATAGCTTTATCTGTACTATTTGTGCCTTTTAAAATTTCATCTAGAATAATAAAATAACGTTCGTTTTTAATGGTGTCAACAATAAACTTAAGACGTGTTAGTTCTGAGAAAAAATACGAACTATCATCGGTTAACGAATCTGTAGTTCGCATACTTGTAATAAGCTTTATTGGTGAATATTTACTGGATTCTGCACAAACAGGTAATCCTATATTAGCCATTACAATATGAAGTGAAACTGTACGTAAAAAAGTGCTTTTACCTGCCATGTTTGCTCCTGTTACAATAAAAAACTCATCATTATTTAAGGTTAAGTTGCTATTTACACGTTTGTTTTTATTGAGTAGTGGGTGTCCTAGGTTTTTTGCTTTAATAGTAGTATTAGTATTTACAATATCTGGAAATACAAATTCTGGATGATTAAATACATAATTTCCTAAAGAGTTGTAAGCATCAAAAAATGAAACTACTTTAAACCAATCTTCAACAGTATTGGCATGGGTGTGTATCCATTGTTCAATTTTATAGGCGTTTTTTATATCATTTAAAAAAAAGCCATTACCAAAAATGGCTCCAATTAAATTATTTCTATTATCTAGGGCATCTAAAGATTTTGCAAAACTTTTAAAAATTTCTGAAGCCTTAAGTTCTTTAGTTTTTATGGCCTTTTGCTTTTCTTTTAATAAATCAGATTTAAAATTTTTGTTTTCAATTAAATCAAGCAGAGTTGCATACTGCCTAAAGGTGTCTCGAACTTTATCTGTATTAGATGCTAAATTGTTTATTTGTTTTAAATAGATGCCAGATATAGCTAAACCAATTATTAACCAATAGCCAATAAATGCCGGATTATTAATTAAACCGATTGCGGTAAATAAAAATAGAAGTAAGGATAAAATTGAAAAACTTAGCGGTAACCATTTTACTTGTTTTGGTAAAAAGGTTTTATGGCCTTTTAACCAATTAATTATTTTTACAGCAGGAGTTTCTGCTTTAATTAGGCTAGATGTAGCACTGTAAAGTTGACGCCATTCAGGTTGTTTACTAAGCTCTTGTATGGCTTGTTGCCTAACAATTATATTATTAATGTTATTTGCTTTTAAGGTATTAGCAAGGTGTTCGCTACCTTCGGTTATGGTAGTTCGGTTAATAAATTGAAAAAAAGATGCTTTTCCGAATAAATCAATATCTAAACTATAAAAGTGCGAAGGGTCTTGAAACTTTAAGCCGCTTGGTCTGTTGTGAAAATCGCCTGAAGCAATTTTTATTTCTTCTTCATTAATATCAACTAAATTTTTGTGTAAATCTCTTTCGGTTTTTAAGTTGGTATATTTTGAGAGTAAAAAGCCAAAGACTGATAATCCAATTACAGCAATTGTAATCGCTATCTTCCATTGTTCAAAATAAAAATAAACACCAAGTGCTGTAAAAATAAAAGCAATTAAGCGGAGTAAACTCAGCGCATGTAGCTTATTGTTAAGTTGTTTAAGTTTGGTTGTATAAGCATTAATTTGTTGCTTATAGTAATTTACAGGTGTATTCATTTAAAATATATCCAGAGAGTAGTAAATAGGAAGTTAAAGATTATGGCTTATTGCCCTTCACTTAGTTTTATAAGCTCGTCTATCATAATATCACTTTGGTTGTAAACCTCGTTATAAGCGCCATTGCCATATAGTTGGTCTGCAATAGTGGCTTTTATATGCTGTTTTACTTCGTCGTGATAAGCTACAAATGTTACTTTAGCTTGAGACCTTTGGTTTAAATAGTCTTGAAAAGCAAAAACTAAATCGTCGTTAACCGAGTAGTTTTCTATAAATTCCTGTCTAGAAATAGTATCAAAGGCATGTCGATCTTGTTCTAATTCTTCAAAAACAAAATTACCAAAAAAGCCACGTCGTTTTAAAAATGATAAGGTTTCATTTTGCATGCTAGTATCTAAAGGCACAAAAACATCTGGTATTATACCACCACCACCGTAAACAATTTTGCCACCAGGTGTAACAAATTTTAAAGAATCGTCTACATGAATTTTTTCAGGATCTAGTAACTCACCGCTATCTAATCTATCAAAATATTCGTCGTAGTAATCTTTGTTACCGTGGTCGTATGGGCGTTGTATAGAGCGTCCGGTTGGGGTGTAGTATCTAGAAACGGTTAGTCTTACGGCGCTACCATCGCCTAAATCCATTTCACGCTGTACTAAACCTTTTCCATACGAACGACGGCCAATAATAGTTCCTTTATCGTTATCCTGTAAAGCGCCCGCTACAATTTCGCTTGCCGAAGCACTGTTTTCGTCAATTAAAACGTAAACCTTTCCATCCTCAAAATCACCTTTATTAGTAGCAAAACTTTTTTCAATATCGCCACGTTTGTTTTTTGTAAATAAAATAAGCTTATCATCTTCTAAAAATTCATCAACAATTTTTTCGGCAATGCCTAAAAAACCACCAGGATTGTCTCGTAAATCTAAGGCTATTTCTTGGGCACCTAAAGCTTTAAGTTTGTTTAGGCTGGTTTTAAATTCTTTATAAGTAGATTCGGCAAATCTGTTTATTTTAATATATCCTAGTTTATCTGTAAGCATATAAGCTGCATCTACACTAGCAATAGGAATAACACTTCTTTTTACTGTAAAGTCGAGCAATTCTGGCTCGCCACGTCGGTAAACTTTCAGGTTGACTTTCGAGTTTTTTTCACCCTTAAGTTTTTTTACAATTTCAATATCTTTAAGTTTATTGCCAAACAAAGTGTCTCCATTGGCCATAATAATGCGGTCGCCACCTTTTATGCCAGCTTTGGCACTTGGGCCATTTTCTATGGCGTGTATAACCGCTATAGTATCGCGGTATGTATAAAAGCTAATACCAATACCAACAAAATCGCCTTTCATTTCTTCGGTAACACGTTCCATATCTTCTTTTGGAATATAGACCGAGTGCGGATCAAGGTTTTCCAAAATACCATTTACTGTAACATCAACAATACTATCAGTATTAATATCATCAACATAATCGTACTCAATGTAATCTATAAGCCGATTTAGTTTGTCTTTTTTGCTGTTTTTGGTAAAAAGTCTATCAGAGGAATCTGCAAAATTAAGTTTTCCACCAATAAAAATTCCTGCCGCAATAGCCGCGCCTAAAATTAAAGGTAAATATTTTTTCTGGTAAGTCATTAAGCTGTAATGTCTTCAATTTGTTCAATTATAACGCCAGCACGCTCTAAAAATTTTAAACCAGAATCGTCTTTGTAAGCATTTTGATAAACAACTTTTACAATACCAGCTTGGTGAATAAGTTTACTACACTCTCTACAAGGCGATAACGTAATATAAAGTGTGGCGCCTTTAGCCGATTGCGTAGAGCCAGCAACTTTTAAAATAGCATTAGCTTCGGCATGTAAAACATACCATTTTGTGTACCCCTCGTCGTCTTCACAAAAATTTTCAAAGCCGGTTGGTGTGCCATTATAACCATCAGATATTATCATACGGTCTTTAACAATTATGGCGCCTACTTGCTTACGTTTACAGTAAGATAATTTACCCCATTCTTTAGCAATTCTTAAATAAGCTTTATCGTATTTAAGCTGTTTGTTTTCTGGCATTTATTTTAATTATTAGGGCGTTACCACGCTTTTGGCGCGGTCAGGCTTTTCGCTATATCTTTTTAAAACAGTATAAATTAACATTTGCTTACACTTAAAGTTTTAAAATTAACCAAAGTTGTAGGTGTTAATAATGTAAGTTTTAAAAAGGATGCCGCTTCAATCCTTAACGCAGCAACACAATAACGAATATACGTTGTAAGTATTTTAAATACAATGTTAACCCGTTAAAGTTTTTATAAGGCTTATGCTAAATAATCGCTGTTTAAAATCATAGGAATTACCAACCCAATAACAATAGCAGATAATACCATAACCCAATCGCGTTTAGAAAATCTGAACAAGGTTTGAACTAGATAGCCTAAAAATAAGACAACAAAAACAATAATAACCTGAGCAATTTCAATACCTAAAGCAAACTCTAGAAGTAATACGAGTTTGTTATCCGATTCGCCTAGAAACATTTGGAATTCTCGGGCAAAACCTAAACCATGAACTAAGCCAAAAAACAAGGTTGATAAAAATAAAACGCCAACTTTTTCTTTTTGTGCGCCTTTTCCAGCTGTAAACACATTGTAAAGAGCCACAATAAAAATAGAAACCGGAATTAAAAACTCAACAATTTGTGCATTAACACTTACTACTTGGTATGCTGCTAAAACTAATGATAACGTGTGGCCTAATGTAAACATAGACACTAAAAGAAAAACACGTTTCCAGTCTTTAAACAAATAAGGTACCGTTAAAACAATAAGGAATAAAACATGGTCGTAAGCGTTAATATCAAGTACGTGGTTTATACCATACTCAACATTAAACCAAAAATTTTGAAGCATATTAAAGTTAATTAGGGTTTTTTCAAATATACAATTTAAAGCAAGCCTTTTGTGTTAAAAAGTTAGCTGTTGTAGGTTTTATTTAGTTCGGTTAGCATTTCCTCGGTAATTTGTTCGAGGTTGTATGTATGTTTCCATTTCCAGTCTTGCCTAGCATAAGAATCGTTAATGTTTTTAGGCCAGCTATTTGCAATATTTTGTCGGAAATCGGGTTTGTAAGTTATTGTAAAATCTGGCTTATATTTTTTTATTGAATTGCTAACATCGTCTGGAGTAAAACTAATAGCGGCTAAATTGTAAGACGATCTAATTTTTATAGAATTAAAAGGCGCTTTCATAATATCAATAGTTGCTTTTATGGCATCGTCCATAAACATCATAGGTAATTCAGTATCTGATTTTAAAAAACATTCGTAGTGGTTGTTTTTTATAGCTTCATGGTAAATTTCTACTGCATAATCTGTAGTGCCTCCCCCAGGAGGAGTTTTCCAGCTAATAATTCCAGGATAGCGTAAACTTCTAACATCTACATTATATTTATTAAAATAATATTCGCACCAACGTTCGCCAACTTGTTTAGTAATGCCATAAACGGTAGATGGCTCCATAACCGCGTATTGTGGCGTATAATTAACTGGAGTAGTAGGCCCAAAAACAGCAATACTAGAAGGCCAAAATACTTTGTTTATAAATTTGGCTCTAGCTAGGTTAAGTACATTAAATAGTGAAGCCATGTTTAAATCCCAGGCTTTCATTGGGTATTTTTCTCCAGTAGCACTTAGCATAGCAGCCATTAGGTAAACAGTATTAATGTTATATTTTTCTATACAAATTTTAATACTGGCATAATCTTGGGCATCAACAATTTCAAAAATTCCCGAATTTACTATGGCTTCGTTTTTATAATTTATATCACTAGCAATAACATTTTCTGCGCCAAAAATGCTTCTAAGCTTAAATGTTAATTCTGAACCAATTTGCCCACATGCGCCAATTATTAATATTTTTGAACTCATTTTTAATCTTTTAAATGAAAACATCTCAAAAATAACAAGATTTTATTCAAAATAATATATTTTTTATTCAAAAAAAACACACCTGTTATAGTTAATTAAAAATCTACAATTAAAAGTGTGATTACTTTATATTTGTAGTAAAATTATAAGTCATCAAATGAAATTTAAATTCCTAGTTTTTTTAGTATGTGTGTTTTTGATTAATTCATGCAGAAAAAAAATTGATAAAGCTATTTTAGAAGAACACCAACACACGTTTACACATGTTGTAAGCGAGCAGGAGGTAAGTAAATTAAGAATTGTTGAATATGCTTTGGATGCAAAAACAGAAAACCAAATAAAAGATTGGGAAGCTTATTTTGAGTTACAAAATATTATAAATGAGGTTAAACGAGGCGATTTAGGCTTTTTGCGTACTCAAGAAAATGAAGTTAATTTACTTTTAATAAATCTTGAAAAAAATATACCGGAAGCCGTTGATACGCCTAGTATTTCTGCCAGAATTTTGGTTTTAAAAACCACGATGCTAAAATTAAAAAGTTTAGTAAATCTTGATACGGTTGCTAAACCCGAAATTCTTGATGCTATAAAAGAATTTTTAATGGCTTTTAATAATGTTAATTTTCAATTAAATAAAAAAATTGAGTTCGATACTCGAGAAATTAACAGACCTTAATTCTTAAACTTTTGTTAATAAAATACATTTAAACTAACAGTTATAAAGTGTAACATTTAAATTGTGTGTCAAATTAAAAACTAACTTTAACAAACACATGAAAAATTACACAAAACTTTTAGTTTTAGCTTCGTTTTGTTCTGTTTTAAATTTGGTTTCGTGTAAAACAGAAACTAAAAAAGAAACTGTAGAAACACCTACTACGCCAGGCATTGATTTAGCTTTAATGGACAAAGAAGTAAAACCAAGCGACGATTTTTTTAAATACGTAAACGGAACTTGGTTAAAAAATTCAAAAATACCCGACGATCGTACAACTTGGGGCGCATTTAACGAGCTTCGAAAAAAAACAGATAACGATGCACTTGCTATTTTAAAAGCAGCAATGAGCGACGATAAAGATCTAAAAAAGATAAAAGTTATACCAGGATCAGATCAAGATAAAGCGGTAAAGCTTTACCAAACAATTATGGATACGGTAAGCCGAAACGAGCAAGGTATAAAACCCATACAGCCTTATTTATCGAAAATAAATGCAATAAAAAACCTTACCGATTTGCAAAACTATTTAATTGAAATGGAACCAAATGGTGGCGGAGGTTTTTTTAGTTTTTATGTGAGAGCCCATACCAAAAACAGCGATATTAACGCTGCATATTTAGGTGGTGCCAGAACAGGTTTACCAGATAGAGACTATTATGTAAAAGATGATGAAGACTCTAAAGAAAAACGCGATAAATATGTAGCTCACATAACTAAAATGCTTCAGTTTTTAGGTGAAAATGAAACTGATGCTAAGCAAGAAGCAAAAAATATATTAGCATTCGAGACACGTTTAGCAGAACCAAGTATGGATAAAGTGGATCGTAGAGATGCAAGAAAGCGTTACAATCCGCGCTCAATTGCAGACCTTCAAAAAATGGTTCCTGCCATTAATTGGAAAGAGTATTTTAAAGGTATTGGTGTAAATAAAATAGATACCATAATTGTTAACGATATAAAATACACTAAAGCACTTCAAGAAATTTTATCTAAAAATGAAGTAGAAGACTGGAAAGCTTATTTACGCTGGACACTTTTTAATGGTGCCGCCGGTGCATTAAGTACAGATATTGAAACTGCAAACTGGGAGTTTTACAGTAAAACATTACAAGGTGCAAAAAAACAACGCCCTAGAGATGAGCGTGCTTTACAAACTATTAATGGAATGGTTGGTGAAGCTTTAGGGAAACTTTATGTAGATGAAAAATTTCCTCCAGAAGCCAAGGTAAAAGCCGAAAAAATGATTGCAAACGTTATTAAAGCTTTTGAAAATAGAATTAATAACTTAACATGGATGACAAGTGAAACTAAAGCTAAAGCAGTTGAAAAACTTTTAGCTTTAAAAGTAAAAATTGCTTATCCAGATAATTGGAAAGATTATTCTAATTTAGAAATAAAAGGAACAGACAATGGTGGAAGCTATTACCAGAACAGATTAAATGCAAGTGCATGGAGCCATGAGCAAAATTTAGATGATTTAGGGAATCCTGTTGATAAAAGTAGATGGGGAATGGCACCACAAATTGTAAACGCTTATTTTAATCCAGCATTTAACGAAATTGTATTTCCTGCAGCTATTTTACAGCCACCATTTTACAATTATCAAGCCGATGATGCTGTAAATTATGGTGGTATTGGAGCTGTTATTGGTCATGAAATTTCACATTGTTTTGATGATTCTGGTGCACGTTACGATAAAAATGGAAATTTAAATAACTGGTGGACCGATGAGGATTTAAAACAATTTGAAGCCTTAGGAAAAGCTTTAGCCGATCAATATAGTGCCATTGAGGTATTACCAGAAACTCATATTAATGGGCCATTTACCCTTGGTGAAAATATTGGAGACTTAGGAGGTGTTACAGCAGCTTATGAAGCTTTACAATTAAGTATGAAAGAAAACGGAAGACCAGAAAACATTGACGGTTTTACACCAGAACAACGTTTCTTTATGTCTTGGGCAACCGTTTGGCGTACAAAAATGAGAGATGACGCTTTAAAAAATAGAATAAAAACCGATCCGCATTCTCCAGGGATGACGCGAGCAGTACAACCTTTAAAAAATATTGATGCTTTTTACGAAGCCTTTAATATAAAAGAAGGAGACAGTATGTACTTAAAGCCTGAAAACCGCGTTAAAATTTGGTAATAACGCATTAAGTTTTTAAAATATAAATAGGTTATTAAAATAGTTAATGTTATTCTGAGTCGAACTTAGATTATAACAAGCTTAAACTATTTTAATAACCTATTTTTGTTTTTTTTAAGCCCTAGTTTAATTTTTTTGTTCTGTAGTAGCGTTTTGTAACTCTTGTTTTTGGCGTAAAAGTTCGTTTTTAGTAAGTTGGGCTAAATTAAAATTAGGAGTTGTTTTAAGCGCTTCTTCCAAAATATTGATAGCAGCATCAATATTCGCTTTTCTATCTTTATTAAATGTGTTTAAAGCGTTTAAATACATAAATGCCGTTTTTAAAGGTACTTCGTAAGGTTGTTGTGTTTCAAAAAAAGCTTTTTTCATATCATCTTTAGCATTTGCTAAACCATAATTAATATGTTTTTCAACTTCAGTTATGTTTTGCGCTTGCATATTAAGTTCGGCCAATTCGTATGCTACATATGGGTTTGGGTTGCGTTTAAAAATTTCTTGGTAATGTCCTATGGCTAAAGCGGGTTGTTTTAAAGCTTTTAAAGAAATAGCTTTAACTTCTAAAGCCATATCAGAGTCTGATGCATTTTTTTCAAAACCAATTGTGTTTAACGCTTGTCTGTATTGGTTTTCACTCATATAAATGTAAGCCAATGTATCTTTTCTAGCTTGTACAGGTTTTATAACATTTAAATGCGTCATGGCATTAATTATGCCTTGTATATCGCCTTGAGCTTTCATTTGTTTATAATAAGCTTCGTAATGTTTAAGTAAGTCGTTAGATGTTTGGGCGTATAAGCTGCATGTAATGCTTAATGCAATTACTCCAATTAATTTTTTCATTTTTCTATTATGATTTCTGTTAACCAAATCTAATAAAAAGAGGTGGTAATAATAAAAAAGTAGGTTAAATAATTATTTATTAGCCAACTAAACCAAAAACAGAAAAAATAAATTTAAACACATTATGTATTGTTTAAATAATGTTTTGAAGTTTGTAAATGCCACATTTATAATTAGTTGTGGTGGTGTTTTTTAGGAAATTTAAAAAAAAATATCTATATTGATGTTTACTAACTATTTAAAAAGACTAATTATGGGAATTAAAAGTTTTCGAGGAGCGAGGCGAATGCAAACTGCAACCATTAACGAATCATCATTAACTGTAAGCGATTACATGAGCACAAATTTAATAACATTTTCACCTAACCAAACTATAGAAAGTGTTATGCAAGCTTTAATTAAAAACAAAATTTCAGGCGGGCCTGTTGTAAATGAAAAGAATGAATTAATTGGTGTAATTTCTGAAGGCGATTGCATTAAACAAATTAGCGAAAGCCGTTATTACAATATGCCAATGCACGATAATACCATTGAAAAACATGTGACAAGAAACGTTGAAACTATTGATGGTAATATGAATATTTTTGATGCAGCAAAACGGTTTTTAGAAGCTAAAAGACGCCGTTTCCCTATTGTGGAAAATGGTAAACTAGTTGGGCAAATAAGCCAAAAAGATGTTTTAAAAGCTGCTATGCAATTAAAAGGACAAAATTGGAAGTAAAACTTTAGTTATACTTACTAGTTTATTATTTAAAGGCTTGAATTATTTATGTGTAATTCAGGTTTTTTTATGTTCTTGCCTCTGGTGTATCAGTAATAATTAGCCTTTGTGTTTCATTACTTTCTAATACTGCAATTTTGGAATAGTTGTAGCCTTCAATAGGTTTATTTAATGATTTTAATTTCGCAATGCCTCCAACCGTTACAGTTTCTCCAACTTCAATAATGCGTTCGGTATACTTTAAACGTTTGTTAAAACCAAGCCAGTTTTCGTTTTCAATTCCTAAATCTTTTAGAACTTGTACAAATTTTTCATTGGGTTTGTTAAATATTCCTGATTCCACACGTTTATCTTCCTCCATGTACAATAAATAATTGCTTTCCATTGGTTTTATCATAACTAGCTCTCCATTATTTTCAATAAAAAAATCTTGAATTTTTTCTTTTCTAATTAATATTCGCCATCGTGTATGTTTACCGTTACTAACTCGTTGTTTTACTTCAAAGTTATAAGCTATACAAGCTCGTTTTGAGTATGGAGCAATAAAAGGATTGGTAACGCTTAATACTTTGCCTGTTACTTTTGTAGGTTGGCTTGTATTAAAACCTGATATGCTTTTTGTTTGGCAAGCTTTTAATTTACGTAAAACAGTGTTTTTTTTACTAAAATATGTTGAGGTGATAATAGTGGCTATGGTTACAATAAAGAAAAATACAATAGTTGCAGCGGCAATCATGCTTTAATTTTAAGTTATTCTCGTTTAACTAATAAAAAATATTCATTTTCTAGCTCTAAATAACCTTGATCGTAAACAAAGTAATAAATGCTACCTTCTTTGGTGGTGTAAATACTAGTAAAATAGTTAAAATCGAAACCTTCTTGAGTTAGTTTTTTTCTGCTTGTTTTTGTTTTTCCGGTGGTATTTAAAGTTTCTAGAATACGCCAGTTTTTACGTAAACGGTTATTAATATTGCGTATTAAATTTTTACTGTCTTTATTAATGTTATTGTTATAGGCATTGCGACAATAATCGCTACAAAACTTTTTATCGCTTCGGCCAACAAGCTTATCGTTGCATTCTAAACAGGTTTTTTCCATAATTTACTAATTTAAATAAACTTGTAAACTAAAGCAATAGTTGGTTTTCAAACATTTATTTAAACACAAACATTTATTAACTATTATTGTTCGCAACCACCACTACCATAATTTTGTATTTCTTGATAGGTAGGATTGTATGCGTTTGAGTAAACGGTATACTTGTTTTCTGGAATTAAATTATTTAATATTATGGATTGCAATCCACAAAAATTTATTGAGTTTTCACAGTTAAAAATAGATATATAACTATTTGTCCCAACTGCAGAAACTTTATTTAGCCCGTCAAGGTTAGTTAGTGCATTAATATCATGTAAAATTACGTTTCCGCCAATTGTTTCTAAATTATTAAAACCGTTTAAATTTGATAATGAGTTGTTATATTCAAAAAGAATATTTCCTCCAATTGATTTTAGTTCAGTAAAACCATCTATTTGAGTTAGTTTTTCATTCGATTTAATCGAAATGCTACCTTCAATATCTTTAGTGTTGGAAAGACCATCAATGTCTGTTAAAGATTTATTACCAGATAAGGTGAGACTTCCATGTATAGAGTCAAGTCCTGTTAAACCATCTAAACTAGTTAATAAATCATTTTTGCTTAAATATAGGTGTTCACCTAAATATTTAAGATTAGCCAGACCTGTTAAGTTGCTAAAATTACTAGAAGCTATATCTAAATAGCCACCAACTGTTGTTAAATTTTTTAACCCATCTAAATTGTATAGGTTTTTATTATCGTCAACAATCAAGTTACCGTTTATTGATGTAATATTTATTAGAGCGTTTAAATCGGTTATACCGTTTTCCGTAATAATTAAGTGACCATTTATTGACTGAATTTTATCAAGTCCGTTTAATGAATTTAATATGGTATTTCTAAAGAGGTTTAGGTTACCTCCTAATTTTGTTAAATTACCAAGTGAACTTATTTCAGTTAATTTGTCGTTATCAGCAATTAAAACATAATCTTCTATTATTTTTAACTTATTTAATCCTTCAAGATTTGTTAATACTTTGTTGTAGGAAATATTTAAATATCCACCAACATATTCAAGGTTGTCTAATCCTTTTAAACTAGTTATTTGATTATAAGCAATATGCAGGTTGCCTCCAACCTCTTTTAAACTATTTAATGCGTTTAAGTTAATTATGTTGCTAGTTGTGATGTTTCTGTTTATGGTTAATGAACCTGTTATTTTTGTGTAATT
Organism: Neotamlana laminarinivorans; assembly: GCF_020523925.1. GTDB lineage: Bacteria > Bacteroidota > Bacteroidia > Flavobacteriales > Flavobacteriaceae > Neotamlana > Neotamlana laminarinivorans. Next base: position 633,804 of record NZ_JAJAPW010000002.1, read on the forward strand.
GTTTGCTCCAAAATTATCTACCTCTGTTTGAGTTGATAACTCTACCCAACCATCATAAATATTTTCTGTTATTAAATTTTCTTCAATATCCTCTTCGTTATTATCATCTATAGAATCTTTTTCACTACTACAATTAGTGAGAATCATAAATACAGATAAAAGAATGATTTTAGGAATTTTAGTTAATGTCATTTTTATTGGTTTGTAATTAGGCTGTAGCTATTATAATTTTATGAAACCTAAATATAATTAAAAATATAGATTGAATGTAATAAAATTGATATGATAACGGTCTCGGCTACGAGTAGTTGCGTGGTTTAGCACTTAACTTTGCAAGTACACACCAAACTGAAAATCCGCGAGGATTTTCAGAAGTAGGCGATAACACGCAATTGCTTATAGGCATTGTTGTAAACAGTTATTTTATTAATAATTCTTTTAATTCGGTTGAATCAATTTTCTTAAGGTTGATATTTATCCTACCTGTTGATTGTTCAGTTAAAATCCTTTTGTCAGCAAACAACTCTTTCTCTTTTTTGCCTACTATAATCATTGATGATTCGTTTTTTATAGGAATATCTATAAACTTTAAGTCACAATATTTACGATATTCTGATATAAATGAATTCAGGTTGCTATAAATAAAAAATACTGAAATTTGTTCCAAATCAGATTTGTTAAGATTGAGCTCAAAAGTGATTCGAGAATTAACTTCTAAAATTTTGTCAACGTTTATCCAATCGTAATTGTCCACTAACACAAGAGGATAATATCCAATTTTTTCAATGTCCTCAATTAAATCATTTTGAATTTGTTCTAATTGCCTGTTGTAGTAATCAACAGAATCAATTGAAACAAGTTTTTCTTTAAACATCATTACTCCAAATCTACGAGTTGCGACACTATTAAGAGCAGTTTGTGAAACTTTGGTTTCGGAATTTTGTATCCAACTTATTTGATTTATTGAATCTAAAACTCCATTAAATATTCTGTCTCCTATTCTGAACTGTTGTGCAAACTTTAGCTTTAATTTTTTTCCGTCTTTAAGTTTTATTTCTTTATCTCCAATTTTAAATTTTATGGATACAACTCCGTTAGATTCCAAAAGTTCATTTTTATCAGTTATTGTGTTTAAGTTGTCTGAAATTAATTCTAATCGACTGTAATATTCTTTCAGTTCTAAAGTCACTTTATCACTATCTTCAATATCAAAATCTTCCCGATTGAAGTAGATTTTCGTTCCTTTTTCTCCAATAATTTCTTTGACGCTTATTGTGTCTAAATCAAACGTTTGATTTTCGATAAGAACAACCTTTTCAAAAGGATTCGTAGGTTCAAATTCGGCTATATCTTTTTTACAACTAAATACAGAAATTGAAACTAAAAAGTATGTAAGGATTTGTTTTTTCATAATTGTGTACAACGTGGTTGTGTATGAAACGTAGCGTGCAAAAAGACACTAACTTTTCGGATTAACACAGAGCCGAATTTTTATATTTTGTTTTTATTTTTTCTCTTTTTAAAAGCCAAATTAAAAATTTGGCAGTATTTCTAAATAAGCCCAGACCTTTAGGTTTAGCACACTTACTAGCTATGTTTTATACACCGTGTTAGCAAATCGTTTATTTTCTCTCTTATTATTTAAATTTCAGGTTTACTTTTAAATCTAGTTTTCAGTTCGATATATTGTTCGTGAAATAAAAATATGGAAGCAATAGTGAATGGAATTCCTGACCAAAATGCCCATTTGTGAAAATCAGTATAATTCAAACTAGGATATGTTAAATATCTGAATGAAACATACAGTAAAATTATTCCTAAGATGCCGATAAGATTTTTAGTAATCACTTTTTTTACTAGTAAACTTATAATAATTAGTAAATTTCCAATAACTGAGGTTATTGAAGCAATTAATATAAGTTTGGAAAAAGAATCTGAAAAACCATTACTGTTTAACCATCTATCTAGAGTAAAAAATTCGATAAATAGCATTATAGAGATTGTATTTTTATGAATGATGACAATTAATGAATGTAAAATCATTGTCCAAATTTTTAATTTTTTCATACTTTTTCTAATGAAGGTTGTACTATAATTTCTCTTAATATTCTTGACATATTTACTTAGATCTTGGATTCAATGTTTGCTAATTACTAAATAACAGGAATGTTTTATCAATAACAATGTGCTTAATAATTATTTGAAACAAGTTCAATAAATTCTTGTAAAAAAGTATTGTATTTAAAATTAAGGCTTTTTTCTAACACCTTCCAGTATAACATCATTTAAAGCTTCCGATTTATTGGATGTATGCAATACAGAGATATCCCCAGTAGACTCTAAAACAACAGCTCTAACTTGGTTGTAATCAAGAACATTAGCCTCTCTTAATTTAGCTATTAATTGTTTTTTTTCAATGCGGGCATATTTTAAATTATCGTGCAAAATTTTATCATTATCCATTAATAATAAAGGGTCATTGGAGATTAAATTGCTATAAAATTTTAATGCTCTTTGTAAATATGAAGATATAAAAGTAATTACAAGTAAACTCACTATAGCTACTGCACCATGTACAAGGCTTGTGCTTGAAGTTAAAATAGAAGATATTATACTACCTATAGCTACTGTAAAAGCAAAATCGAAGGCAGTAAATTTTGCAAATGACCTTAGGCCAATAATTCTGGTAACTAAAATTATAACAATAAAAATTAAAAGACTTCCTAATATAGTTTCTAAAATAGGGTCCTTAATGCTGTAAATCCATTCCATATTTTTTATTTTAAATGTTAGTTTATTCAGTTCTCCTTTGTCAATTATTTTATTTAAATTTTTGTCTATCAAAATGGCAAAGTAAATTACCTTTAAACCAGTTTACTGTAATGGGGTTTTAATTACAATGTAAAGTTTTATACTTAAAATTCAAATTTAGAGAGGTTTTCAAATTCTTGTAATAAGTTAAGACTATAATTTTTAAGCATTTTGATAAACAGATAATTTAGAAGAAAAATGTGTGGCACTAAATTTTTCTTTTCGAAAAGTTTTAAAGCTAGCATAACAAAGGCTATAGAATTAAAGTTAATCATTTTCGGTTTAAAATTGTTATTATAATTAAAAACAGTTTTTAATTGGGTTTATATAATGTTGTGTTTTTTTGGTAAAATTTTAGAAACATTATAAAATTATCTATATCTTTCAATTATGGAATCTAAAAATAAAATAAAAGAGAACGAATGGCTTAAATTACTTAAAGAAGCTATTGATGAAGGTGTGAAAATTCAAGTAAACCATAGATTTAAGTATAAAAACAAAAATCTAGGTGGTTTTTTAACCCATGCTAAAAGAAAAAATAACCCAGAATTGCATAAAAAAATAAAACGATTAGGGGTAGATTTTAAAATGCATAGTAAAGACCCTGAGCATTACCTAGAAAAATTCACATTGCAATTATTAAAAGATAAAAAACCAATTAAGCAAAGATATATGACTAGGTTTAATGTCTATATTTTACCAAAAAAAGATATTTTAAAAGAAGAAACTATTGAGAAGTTAAACAATGTTTGGCAACAAAAATTTGGTGTTGTAAGAAGATGGGATGTTCCTGAAACTGCTCTTGACAAAATTAATAGGTGGAAAGCATTTAGGTATGATGAAGAAAATAATCCGGATGGAAAATGGTTTCACTACAGAAAATACATGGGAAACAAACTATACGGTTGGGTGTATGTTAGAAAAAGAGATAAGAAAAAAATGAGCCTAATATTAGAACATTTTAACGAACAGGAAATAGCAGAATTAAAAAAAGAGGGTTTTTTTAAAAATAAGAGAAGAAAAAAACAGGCATAATAAAATATTTTGTTCTTGTTTTTTACTCGTTACAATGCTTTTTTATTTTTAGTAGTAAGCAAGAAGATGTAATTACTTATACAGGTTGATGTGTTTGCTATTTTTTATACATTGTCGTGTACCGTACTTATTGCATATTTTTGTTCTCTTTTCTTGAAAGCAACTTCACCACCTTCCAAGATATCACAAACGTGCTCTTTTATTCCCTGTCTATTTAATATAGGGATTGCGTTATCTTGAAGTCTGATAGAGGTATCTTCTAATGCTCCAGATGTATACTCAAAATGATATATGTTGTTTGGTGTAGAGTTTCCTTTTTGATTGGCGATAATTACTTGTTCCGAGTCTGTACCAACAACTAAATTTGGATTATGAGTTACAATAATAATTTGACGTTCTTTCTTTTTTTCTTTTATAAACTTTCGTAATTGACTATACAATGAACGATTATCCCAATCGTCTTCAGGTTGGTCTAGTAATATTGGATATTTACTTGATTTATCTAAGTCAATTAATAATTTTAGTAATATAAAAGCTTTTTTTCCAGCTGACATTTCATTAAATCTATCACCTTCGCTAGTCAATTTGAAATCAAAAACAAACCAGTTTTTTAATAATACTTTTAAAGCTGATGAAAGACTATCATATCTTTTGACAGTTTCTATTTTTTTATACAAAAAGTCTAGTATTAGTGTTTTAATGTCAGCTTTAAACTGCTCAATATTTTTAACTGTATAGTTATCAATATTTAGACTATTACTTTTTACGTAAGTTGATAATTTAACACCATTAAAAACTTCTAGAACGAATTGATTATGAAAAGCTTTTTCTTTAAAAAGTATATCTATTTCAAAATCCATTTCATCTTTAATTAATTTCTGTTTCATAATTATTGATTTAGCATCGAATAAATTATTATAGAAACTTTTCGTAAAATCCGAAAGGTTATCAATTATTAATAGAATTTCTTTTTTTAAATCCTCTAATTTCTGTTGCTCAATTAAAATTTTATTTAGTTTATTCTTCTCTTTTTCTAAACTTAATTCTAAATTGGTCAAAATCTTTGAGTTATTTAGTTTTCCAGAATAGGGTTTTAAATCGTTATCTGTTTTAGAAAGGACTAGAGCTATTTCGTTTATTTCTTCATTTAATACAGTTATTTTATTGTCAATAAATGATAACCAATCATCAATAAAAACTTTTTGAATTTTTTCAAATTCTATATTTAACTCCTCTTTTGTTTTTTCTGAAACATTACTAAATAAAGGTTTGTTTATAATTTCTGTATTCTCGGATTTTAATAAATTTAAAGATTCTAAATCAGTATTTATTTGTTCTTGTCTTTTTGCAAGTTTATCTTTAATTTTTATTAAATCATTATATTTAGCTATTTCTGAAGAGTCTAAACCTGATTTATTTTTCAAGTCAGCAATAGAATTTTCAATTTTTTTGATTTCACTTTCAATCCCTTTTTTATCGCCTATATTCTTAATAGATTTATTTAACTCTATAAAATTAGCATATAGCTGCTCTAAGTCTTCAATGTTTTTTGCAACTTTAGAATTTAAGGAATTGTTTTTTGATTGTAAGTTTTCAAATGCATTTTTAATATCGACATCTTGAATTAATACATTTTTAATTATATCGTCAATTGAAGTTTGTTCTTCGTTTTTTTCGACTAGTCTATTTAAATAAGATTGCGGTATATAGATTATTTTTTTTGATGGATTGTCTATATTGTTTAATTTACTTATTTGACCGTCACGCCATTTTACTTCAAAGCCTTTAATTTTTTTAGAATAAACATCTAAACTAACTTCTTTATGTCTATCAATGACTTCTTTTGGGTCAATTGTTTCTGCAATACTTCTAAGTAAAAGCGATTTCCCAGTTGATTTTCCACCAATAATAGTAACAAGATTTTGATTAAGTTTAATTTCGTGAGGTAAAAAATTATCATCGATGAATTTTACTGTATCGATAACAGAATAATCGGTTTTGTTGTCATTTAATTCTTCACCAATGAATAATCTATCTTTAGGTTCAAATAATACTTGTTTTAATCCTTCATAATTTTTATTTGCTTTTATGAAAGAATATGTAGAACCTACATCACTAGCTTTGTGTGCATCAGATGAACTTAGAATAGGTATTTCAGGATGATTTTTTGGATACCAGCCTTTAATCTTATTTTGAATTTCTTCAATTTGCTCATATTTTTCTTTTATTTCGAAAGAAAAATAAATATTTCCATTTATTAAATAATCAATAATTTCTTTTCTCCCTTGTACATCAGATTTTTTGAAAAAACCACTATTTGACATACAGTGAGCAAAAACAACTATTCCAATATCACAGTTCCAAATGTCAGATATTAATTCTTTTGTTGTGCAATTAATTTTTTTATGTGTATTGTCTGAATTGAAAAAAGGTCTATCAATTTTACAGTTTTTGGCAAGGAAATATTCGACTGCTTCACTCCATTTCTCTAAGCCTATTTTTTCTTTATAGTTTTCATTGAAGATAACCAACAAATGCCAACCCTCTCTTGTATCTAATTCTACTCCAGGTAATACTTTAATATTTTTATTATTATTGATAGCGTAATCAATTGCTAAACCACAATTATGGTCAGTAATTCCAATTACCTCAATATTTTTTTCTTCTGCTGTTTTTAAGTATTCTTGGGTACTTTTCTTTATTTTTTCTAATGTTGCAGCATCATTCTTACCAAGCCAATTGTTAGATACTGGTTGTACTTGTAAATCCCATTTTGCCCAAATTGAGCCTCTTGATAGTTTTGTTTCTGACATGTTTTTTTGTATGGTATACAACTAATTACATCAGTAAATATAAGAAAATTCAGTAAAATTATATTTTAAAATAGCTTTAAAACCAGATAAGTAAAGTTTTGTAAACGACTACAAACAATTACAAACGAACACAATTATTTAAAAACCGTTTAAAATTTTAAGTGTGTTGCACTTTTGCAGTGTCGAGTTATAACATTAACGTATTGTTATTCTCGATTTAGTATTAACTGTTTTACGATTAAAAATTAAAATTATGAACACGCTTAGAAACAAAGTACAGTTGATTGGTAACTTAGGAAACAATCCAGAAATTATTAACCTTGAATCGGGTAAAACATTGGCTAAATTTAATATAGCCACAAACGATAGTTACACCAATAATAAAGGTGAAAAAATAACCGACACGCAATGGCATAATGTGGTTGCTTGGGGCAAAACTGCACAAATTGTTGAAAAATATTTAACCAAAGGTAAAGAAGTAGCTATAGAGGGTAAATTAACATCTAGAAGTTACGACGATAAACAAGGTAATAAACGCTACATTACAGAGGTTGTTTGTAGCGAACTGCTAATGTTATAAAACCCAAATTGTATTAAATAGTAAAGCCCGATTTTAAATCGGGCTTTACTTTACTAATTAACAAATTATAATAATCTTTCTTTTTCTTTACAAGGCTTAAGTCGGCGTTAAGTTTTATTACTTACAAAAAAATTAATTTTTTTTAAATTTTATTTTTTCCCAGTTTTTATCGGCTTGTTTTATTTGGTTATCAATGTTTAATTTTTTCCAAGATTTTAAAGTATTTATTCCCCAGGAATTATAAAATAAATACAGTTTACCGTTTGTAATTTGATAAGTTTCAGGGTCTATACCTACTTTATCTCCTTTTTCGGCAATAGCATAGGCACAGTAGCCACCATATTTAGGCACATAACTTTCAGGGTTATTTTTAAATGTGTTTAAATTTTCTTTGCTAGAAAACTTAAATTTAACTCCATTAAAAGTTGTTGTGTATTCTGTTTTACCTTCTTGAGGATTGTTTTTAAAATAAGAAACTACATCGTACCCTTCGGCAATATATCCTTTTTTTAAATTGTAATCTATTTGTTGTGCTTGTAGCGAATATAAACTTAAAAAGCACATTACTAAAAACCATTTCATAAATAATTGTTTTTTTAGTAAGTCTTAATTAGTAGTAAAAGCTTACGCTATTTATTATAAAACCATAAGATTACAACCACGAATATCAGAGTTGTCAAAGCGTCCTATAATATCAATTTCACCATTTTGTTTAACACGACCTAAATCTTGGGTTGCAATAAAGGCACAAGAATTAATATTTGCTAAATCTATTACATTTATACCTCCTGTTTTTCCCGCGGTTTGAATGGTTAATGCATCTTCTGGGTCGCGAGTTATTATTTGCATCCAAGGTGGGCAGCTAAAAACACCGTTTCCTTTCGAGTAAGCTTGACTCAATAGTTCGGTCATGCCATATTCGCTATGTATATGGTTTACACCAAAACCTTTTTTTAATATATTATGTAGTTCAGTACGAATAAGTTCTTTGCGTCTACCTTTCATGCCGCCAGTTTCCATTATTATGGTATTTTTTAGGTTGAATTTATGAGTTTCAACTAGATCTAATAATGCAAACGACACGCCTATAAGAAGGACTTTTTTGTTTTCAGAATTTAGTTTAATTAAGGTGTTTTTAAGTTCAGATAGGTTATTTAAATAAAATCCGCTTTCTTTATGCTTAGAGGTTTTAATCATATGGTCTACCATATAAATTAGCGAGGAGCCTTCGCGCTCTAAATATGATGGTAATAACCCTAAAACAACATAATCTTCGATATTACCATAAAAGTGTTTGAAACCTTTAATAAAACTTTGTTCGTAAATGTTTAAGTTAGTTACTAAATGTTTACTTGTATTACTGCCTGTAGTGCCAGAGCTTGTAAATGTAGCTTCAATATTTTTTTTTTCACTTAATATTTCGTGAGTTTTAAAAAACTGAATTGGCAAAAATGGTATTTCTGTTACGGTTTTTACGCTGCTTGGGTGTTTGTACAATAAATCGCAGAATGAGCGATAAACTCTATTATTTTCAAACTGAAATTTAAAAACCTGCAAAGCCATGCTTTCAAAAGCTTCTTTAGAGTTTATTTTAAAAATGTCTTCTGGATTAATCATAAGTTGTTTTTCAACACTGCAAAAGTATATAAAATAAAAAAGCGCTACCAATGGTAACGCTTTAAAAGTTATGTATTAATAAAAATTATTTTATAACTAGTTTTTGGGTTGAAACAGCATCATTTTGTGTTACTTTCATAACATAAATACCACTATTTAAGCCAGAAACGTTTAGTTTGTTACTGGTTACTTTATTGCTTAAAACTTGTTTTCCTAATAAATCAAAAACAGCAACATCCATTACAGAAGTACTTTTACTTGTAATGTTTACATAACCTAAGCTTGTTGGGTTAGGGTAAGCTGTAAATCCTTCAATTTGGTTTTGTTTTGTTGATAACGTAGAAAAAGTAAATGTTCCTAAAGGAAATTGTGAGCCACATGAAGCGTTAGTTGTACAACCATCAACAGCATCTGCTCCGCTAAACGTCCAATCTGCTAAAGTAAAGGTTGTTGAGGGGCTAGAGTCAGAAACTCTGTAAGCCCATCCATCTAAGTAGTCCCAAGCTTCGCCAGTTCCATCGGTATTAATATCACCAAAAACGTCATAAGCTGTTCCGTTGTAAAATAGCTCTAAGGCATCATCACCATTAATTGAAGCGGAACCACTTGTAAAATCTGGTGCAAATCCAAAATATGCAGTAAAACCATCGACTTCAGTAGCTAAATATAAAAAATCACCAGCTGTAGCACTACCAGAAAATGTGAATTCTTCACCATCTGTTCCGCCTCCATTATTTGCAGAACCAAAACCGTAAGCAGACAAATCGGCAATATCATTTATTACATAAATTTCTACAGCTTTTGGAACGCCTCCAGAAAGAGGGCCATCAAAAGCACCTGTAATAATTAAGTCTTGCCCAAAAGACAAATTAGCCATTAAAAAAATAAGGAATAGAGAGTAAAATTTTTTCATAAAAAAAGTATTAGTTAATAAAAGTTTAAGTTCTAAATTTACTAATTGTGCTCACTATAAACCAAAAAAAACAGCCATGTGGCTGTTTATTTAACGATATTATAATATTGGGTTTACTTTATTACTAATTTGCGAGTTTCGCTAACATTTCCTTCGGTGATTTTAACAATATACACACCTTTTTTTAAATTGGAAATATTTAATTCTTTACCTGTTAATACTACAGCAAAAACACGTTTGCCTAATACATTGTAAAACTCTACCCTTTTATTAAAATTATATTTAGTGCTTATTGTAATGTAAGCATTGCTACTTCTAACGGGGTTTGGGTAAATAGACAAATCCTCAATATTTTGAGTTGTTACAGATGCTAATTTATTATCATCTTGAGCAACAGAAATTTGAGTTACACCAAAGGTAAAAACCAATAATAAAATGTAGAAGTAATTTTTTTGCATAGGTCGATTTAAGATTTGGTAAAAATAATAATTTCTTACAAAAGTGATGCCAAAAAACTGTTAAAGATTTGATTCATACGTCGAAACGCTAATTTACCTTAAGCAAATTGTTACCTTAATGTTATTAAATCTGTACTTTTAATAAAATTATGTTATTAGTTTTATATTTGCTTACACAATATTAGTTGCTCTTAAATAATGAAAAAACAGGATATTAAAATTTTGCTTGTAGATGACGAGCCAGACATTCTAGAAATTGTAGGTTATAATTTGTCTAGTGAAGGTTACCAAGTTATCACTGCCGAAAACGGAAGCGAAGGCGTAAAAAAAGCAAAAAAAGAACTTCCTCAATTAATAATTCTCGATGTTATGATGCCAGAAATGGATGGTATTGAAGCCTGCGAGATGATTAGAAAAATACCAGATTTAAAAAATTCAATTATTACTTTTTTAACCGCAAGAGGAGAAGATTACTCGCAAGTTGCTGGTTTTGAAGCGGGTGCAGACGATTATATAACAAAACCAATTAAACCCAAAGTTTTAGTTAGTAAAGTAAAAGCCTTATTGCGTCGCTATAAAGATGAAGAGGTATCAAATACTGTAAAAGTAGGAAGTTTGGTTATAAACCGAGATGAATACAAAATTACATCAAAAGGTAAAGAAATTGTTTTACCAAGAAAGGAATTTGAATTGTTATCTTTGTTGGCATCTAAACCAGGAAAAGTGTTTAAACGTGATGAAATTTTAGATACTGTTTGGGGTAACGAAGTAGTAGTAGGAGGTAGAACCATAGATGTGCATATTAGAAAACTAAGAGAAAAATTAGGAGATAAAAGTTTTAAAACCATAAAAGGAGTTGGCTATAAGTTTGTAGATTAATGCGAACAAAATTTAAAAAATCATACAGGTTTGCTTTGTATACCTCGTTATATGTAACTGTATTAACAACACTCTTAGCGAGTGTTTTTTTATTGTTGTTTTACGAGTTAAAATGGTATTTACCATTGGCTTTTGCAGTAATAGTATATATAAGTTGTTTTATAATAATTCAGTTTAGGGTAGAACGATTTATTTATAAACGAGTAAAAAAAATATATGATGATCTTACACTTTTAGAGTCTACAACGCTTAGAAAAGGGGCCATAACTACAGACATGAGAACTTTAACCGAGGAAATTGACAAGTTTGCAAAAGATAAAAAAATTGAAATTGAAACCTTAAAAGTTCGAGAAGAATACCGAAAAGAATTTTTAGGTAATATTTCTCACGAATTAAAAACACCATTATTTACTGTTCAAGGCTATATCTTAACATTGCTAGATGGCGCCATGGACGATAAAGTAATAAGAAAAAAATACTTAGAGCGAGCAAGTAAAGGTATTGAGCGTTTGGGTTATATTGTAAAAGATTTAGATATGATTACCAAACTTGAAGTTGGTGATTTAAGCCTGCAAACAGAAGCATTTGATATTATTGAGCTTGCCAAAAGTGTTTTTGAAATGCTTGAAATGAAGGCTGCCAAGAAAAAAATTACATTAACCTTCGATTTAGAATATAAAACATCAATTATTGTTAAAGCAGACAAAGAACGTATTCAGCAAGTATTGGTAAACTTAGTAGTAAATTCCATTAAATACGGAAGAGAAAAAGGAACTACCGAAATTAGTGTAGAAAATCTTATTAAAAATAAAGTAATTGTTAGGGTAACAGATAATGGAGAAGGTATTTCATCTGAAAATATACCAAGACTTTTTGAACGATTTTTTAGAGTAGATAAAAGTGGCTCACGAAAAGAAGGAGGTTCTGGTTTAGGTTTATCTATTGTTAAGCATATTATAGAGGCGCACGACGAAAAAATTTACGTAGAAAGCGAATTTAATGTTGGTAGCGAATTTTCTTTTACCCTCGAAAAGGCTGAAACAACTCCTTAAAATCAACGTTAAAATCAAAAGCATTTAGGCCTTTAAAATCGTTTATTTGTTCTAATTGTTTTAGTGTAAAGTCGTCTTGATCACAACTTGGTACTAAACCTAATTCGGTTAATCTATTAGCTAGGTAAACTTGTTCAAATTGTCCTGGAGTAGGTATAAAAAAGGCTTTTTTGTTAAGTTTTGCCAAATCCATAACAGTAGTGTAACCAGATCGTGAAATTATTAATTTACTTTCATTAATGGTTTGTTCTAGCAGTTTAGATGTCATAAAATTATATACCGTAATGTTATTTAAAGTTTCAATCGTTTGTTTATTTTCCATTTTACCTTTTACAAAAACAACCTTACCATTATAGCCTTTTAGTGTATCTAATAATTTTTCTTCAAGTAAAGTACGTTGTGGCTCTGGTCCTGAAATTAAAACCATAACATCGTTTTTTATTGTAGTTTCACATTTTGTAAATCTACTTAACGGGCCAATATATTTTGTGTCTACCTCAAACGATTTTACATGGCCTAACTTTCCACTTAAATTAATTTCAGAATCATCTGTATCTGGAATCCAACATACATCAAACTTTTTTATTATTTTTTGATGAATTTTAGTGCTTATCCATGTGGTGTTTCCACTTAAAACATTTAATTGGTGTGTAATAAATATTGACGGTATTTTTTTGCTTCTTACACCTAGCCTGTTATCAGAAATTAAACCATCAATTTTATAATCTTCAATAATATTCTTTATAGCTTTTTTTTCTGCCTTTATAGCTTTTAAAAGTTTTGGCGAGTTTTTTAAAATTTTTAGTTTAAAATATTTTCCTTTTTTAGCATAAGTAACTTTATAAGATGGTAATTCTATAGTTTCAAGCTCCGGAAACTCCTTTTGTAATAAAGCAAGCGCAACACCATCACTTGCAATAATAGGTTGAAAACCTTCAGCAATTAAGGCATTAATAATAGGTATACAACGTGTAGCATGACCTAAACCCCAATTTAAAGGGGTTACTAAAATTCTTTTCTTCATAACCATTGTAATTTACCTTAAAGTACTAAAATAGTTACTTTGGGTAAACTTTAAAAAGTAAAATTAAGCTTATTGTATCGTTTAAATATTTCCTTAATTTTATTAAACAGGTTTAAATACTAATTAATTGTTAAGCAAAATTTTAAAATAGAAGCACTCTGCCGTACTTTTGCAGAATATTAAATACCAGATTATAAAAATTAGTTAAGTGGGAAGTAAAAATAAACTTAAACGATTTAGGGAAAACGAAACCTTTAATAACGTAATACAACCAACTAGAGACGATCTGGTTAAAGCTGAATTTAGTTTAAAAGGTAATTGGAGTAAAAACCAATTTAATAACAACAACCCTATAGTTTTAGAGTTAGGTTGTGGTAAAGGTGAATACTCTGTGGCTTTGGCAAAAAAATATCCAAATAAAAATTTTATTGGTATAGATATTAAAGGCGCCCGTTTTTGGCGTGGAGCTAAAACAGCAGTAGAAGAAGGTATAAACAATGTTGCTTTTTTACGCACACAAATAGAATTAATAGAGTACGCTTTCGCGGAAAACGAAGTAGATGAAATTTGGATTACTTTTCCAGATCCACAAATAAAATATAAGCGTACCAAACATAGGATGACAAATGCTGAATTTTTAAAACGATACAAAAAGGTTTTAAAAACCGATGGTGTAGTAAATTTAAAAACCGATAGCGAATTTATGCATGGTTACACGCTTGGTTTACTACATGGAGCAGGACACGAAGTGCTTTATGCTAACCACAACGTTTATAAACAAGAAGGAAGCCCTGAAGATGTAACAGCAATTCAAACCTTTTACGAATCGCAATATTTGCAATTAGCAAAACCTATAACCTATATAGCTTTTAAAATAAAATAATTGTGAATGTTACGCTTGTTTTTTTACTAGGTTTATTAGCATCTATGATTGCAGTTTTGCCTCCTGGAATGCTAAATATTACAGCAGCTAAAATTAGGCTTAAAGAGGGCATAACAAGAGGACTGATGTTTTCTTTAGGTGCAATTATAGTTGTGCTTTTGCAAACTTATATTGCAGCTATTTTTGCACGTTATTTAAAAATGCACCCCGAGGTTATTAGCGTGCTACAAAAAGTAGCTTGCGGTATTTTTATATTAATATCTCTATATTTCTTTCTAATAGCAAAGTCTCAGCCTAAAAAACCAGGAAAGAAACCTAAAACAAAAAGTAAACAGAGTAGGTTTTTTCAAGGCATATTAATGTCGGCATTAAATGTGTTTCCTATACCATTTCAAGCATACATGACTATAACTTTAGCTTCATTTGGTTGGTTGGATTTTAATCCGTCAAGTATTATAGCTTATGTTTTAGGTACCGCATCTGGGTCGTTTATTGTGCTTTATTTGTACATGACTTTTTTCGATAAAATAAGTGAAAAAAAGTTTACTTCTCAAAAAAACATGAACTACATAATAGGAGGTGTTACAGCTATAATTGCCATTATCACCCTAATTAACATTATAAAAAAAATGTAGTAATGAAGCCAGAAACCCTTAATTTTTTCGAAAAGGTTTACCAAGTTTCAAAGCAAATACCTCATGGCAGAGTTACCAGTTATGGTGCTATAGCGAAATATTTAGGGGCAGCCCGAAGCGCAAGAATGGTTGGGTATGCCATGAATGGCTCAACAGGTAAAGATGTTCCTGCACATCGCGTAGTAAACAGAAATGGTTTGCTAACCGGAAAGCAACACTTTGAGGGCACCAATCTTATGCAGCAACTTCTAGAAAGCGAAGGAGTTGTGGTTATAAACAACCAGATTCAAGATTTAAAAAAGGTTTTTTGGGATCCTTCAAACGAATTAAAGTCTTATAATTCGGACCAATAGTAGCATCAATAAAACTTGTTAAATCAACTTCAACCTTCAATCTTAAATATGTATATTTGCATACTAAATTGATGCTTAACAAAACGAATGAAACTTAATAAAAACGATATACTTAAAGCTTTAGAAACCATTACTGTACCAGGTGAAGGACAAAATATGCTAGAAAGCGGAGCTGTTAAAAATATTGTAACTTTTGGTGATGAGGTTATAGTAGATATTACTATTAAAAACCCAAGTTTACAAGCTAAAAAGCGCACCGAAGTAGATATTTTAAAAACGATACACGAACAAGTTTACGAAAAAGCCAAAATAAAAGTAAACATAAAGGTTGAAGCCCCAGAAAAACCTAAGGCAAATGTTATAAAAGGAAATCCAATTCCTGGTATTCAAAATATAGTAGCCGTGGCATCTGGTAAAGGTGGTGTAGGTAAATCTACAGTAACAGCAAATTTAGCGGTTAGTTTAGCAAAAATGGGTTTTAAAGTTGGGGTTTTAGATGCCGATATTTATGGGCCATCAATTCCAATTATGTTTGATGTAGCAGAAGAAAAACCTTTAGCAGTAAACGTAGATGGCAAGTCTAAAATGAAACCTATTGAAAATTACGGTGTAAAAGTACTTTCTATTGGGTTTTTTACGCAGCCCAACCAAGCTGTAGTTTGGCGAGGACCAA
Organism: Neotamlana laminarinivorans; assembly: GCF_020523925.1. Lineage (GTDB taxonomy): Bacteria > Bacteroidota > Bacteroidia > Flavobacteriales > Flavobacteriaceae > Neotamlana > Neotamlana laminarinivorans. Next base: position 649,530 of record NZ_JAJAPW010000002.1, read on the forward strand.
TGGCAGCAAAAGCATTAAACCAAATGATTTTTGATGCACATTGGGGAGAAATAGATTTTCTTTTAATAGATTTACCTCCAGGAACAGGCGATATTCATTTAAGTATTATGCAGTCGTTACCAATTACTGGCGCGGTTGTTGTTAGTACACCTCAAAACATAGCTTTAGCCGATGCAAAAAAAGGAGTAGCTATGTTTCAACAAGAAAGTATACAAGTTCCTGTTTTAGGAATTATTGAAAATATGGCGTATTTTACACCTGCCGAGTTACCAGATAACAAGTATTATATTTTTGGTAAAGAAGGCGCTAAAAATTTAGCCGAAGATTTAAAAGTACCATTTTTAGGTCAATTACCTTTGGTACAAAGCATACGCGAGGCGGGAGATGTTGGTCGTCCAGCAGCATTGCAAACAGCAACACCTCTTGAAAATGCTTTTGAAAGTTTAACAAAAGAAGTTGTACAAGAAGTTGTAAAACGAAACGATAATTTACCACCAACTGAAGCTATTAAAATAACAACCATGGCAGGTTGTTCGGCTGTAAAAAAATAAGATATGACAACAGAAGAATTAAAAATAAACGTTGAAAAGGCCTTGGAAGAAATTCGTCCGTTTTTACAAAGCGATGGTGGCGATATTTCATTATTATCTATAGAAGATGATAAGTTAGTTAAGGTACAATTACAAGGTGCTTGTGTAGGTTGTAGTGTTAACCAAATGACGCTAAAATCTGGTGTAGAAATGACCATTAAAAAGTATGCGCCACAAATAGAAGAAGTAATAAATATTGAGGTTTAAAGTAAAACACAGTATTTGCTAATAAATTATAAGGAAAACGCTTAATTGAATAAAAATGAGAATTCTTAAAACTTAGTTTTTTAAGGATTCTTTATTTTTTTTATAAAAACCTGTAAAATTATAGGTAAAACTGATATAAGTTTAATTTCAAACTTTAAATTTGTGGCACACAACATGCTGTTTACATAACATAACAACACATTTTAAAATGAGCGACGTAAATATTAAAATAACAGATAGAGATGGCGTTACCCACGATATTGTAGCACCAACAGATATGGCAATGAACTTAATGGAAGTGGTACGATCTTACGAGTTGGCACCAGAAGGAACCATTGGTGTTTGTGGCGGTATGGCTATGTGTGCGTCTTGTCAATGTTATGTGCTTAGCGATACAGAATTACCTGAAATGGGAGACGATGAAGAAGCTATGCTTTCTGAAGCTTTCGATGTGCAAGACAACAGCCGTTTAGGTTGCCAAATACAAATAACACCAGAAATGGAAGGTTTAGAAGTAGAACTGGCACCAGAAAGTTAAATTGTTTTTATTTATTCTAAATAAAATAACTATATTTGCCGTCATCTTATGGAAATTGATATAAAATATAGTTACGAAATTAAGGCGCTTACCTTCTGTAAGTACGTTTTAACAACGCCAATTAATAATATTAATTTAAGTTTTCCTCAAATTCTTGAATTAAGACGTAACATTAATGATTTAACTCAGTTTTCATCCTTAGAAAGAATTGTTAACAACGAAAACTTTGTGTTGTTGTTTGTTGCAGATAAACAACACTTACTTTATTTAGAAATTCCAGAATTACTTCATTTAAAAGAAGAATTAGAATTGTTTTTTCACGCTCCGGCCTCTATATTAGTTTAAATTTATATTTATTTAGACTTTGTATAAATTTTATTTATACTTACTAAGTCCTTCAATTTATTTTAACTTTGTATTAAAATAATTAGGTATGAACACAGCAGTAAGAAAACAAATGTCTATTCACCCAGAGGTAATGGATATGTTAAATAATCAAATAGGAATGGAAATGAAAGCATCGGCTGCTTATTTAGCAATGGCTTCTTGGTGCGACCAACGTGAACTTTTAAACAGTAAAGCTTTTTTTTACAAGCAAGCTGAAGAAGAAAGAGAGCACGCTATGAAAATTTTTAAATTTGTTAACGACAATGGTGGTGCGGCTATTTCACCAAACGTAACAGGAGTTAATAACGAATTTGAAAGTTTGCGTTCTATTTACGAAACAGGTTTAGAGCACGAAATTAGTGTTACAGAATCTATCTTCAAAATATTTAAAACAGCAAGAGAGAAAAACGATTTTATAACCGAAGTTTTCATGCAATGGTTTGTTTCAGAGCAATCTGAAGAAGAAGATAGCTTTAGAGCAATTATAGACCTTTTCGATTTAATGGAAGGTATGCCGTTAAAAATGATTGACGAGCGTATTCCTACAGAGTAAAAGTATTTGTAATTCCGAATTTAATTCGGAGTTTTTAAAAATGTTCCTAGCTTGTCCACCAAACTAGGAACATTTTTTTTATTTCGCCATTAAGCTGCTTCATCCAAAACATAGTGGAGAATTTTTCGATAAAATAATTTTCAGTTAAAGCTTCAAATACATCAAAATTGGTCCAATATACATGAGGTTCAGGTATAACTAACCAGTCTTTTTTATTTGGTATGTAAAATTTACAATCTGTGAAGTTTTTCAAATCTAATATTGAAACATAATACCCAACAATACAAGCGTTATTTAAAGTTTTTAAATTGACGTTTTTATTAAACGGTATAAATAATTGTGCTTTAAAATAAACTTGCTGTTCTATGTCTTTACTATTTAAACCCAAACTATTTAAATAAGGTTGACAATGTAATGAATACAGTAAAGGAAGCTGTTTATTTTTTAGTTTATCTAGTTTTTCAATTAGAGAATCTTTTCTATTAGGCCCAATAAAATGATGAATTTCGCTGTTACCAACAGAAGCATCATACAAATAAAATTTATAGATAATTTCTAAATGAATTGGCTTTTTGTTTTTTAGTAACAAGCAATCTAGTTCGCCTAAAGTAAGTTTATCGTTTTGAATTTGAATATTTTCAGCTAAAATCGATATGCTTTGTTCCTGATTTAATTGAAACGATACAAGACGTTCAACATATTTTCCTAAACGGAGATTATTATTTATGTAGGTATTTATTTTTGAAGCGTTTTGGGCAATATTAAACTGTTTTAAATTAAAAATAGTGTTGCCTTCCCAAAGTGTAGGCGTATTTAAAAAACCTTGATAATGTTTTTGAAGCATTTAAGTTAATCAGTTTTATAATCTTCTAACTTTCTTGGTCCTTCTAATAAAACACGAACTATTTGTAAAGTGCCATCGTCTTTAGTGGCAATTTGCCATTTTATAAGTGAAATTTTGCCGTTTTCAATTTCAATACCTGTAATGCTTCTAGGGTGTACGCAGCTACCATCATTAAAAAAAGCGATATCACCAGGTTCAGGAAATCGTGGTCTGTGTGTATGGCCAACAATAGTGAGTAAATTGTTGTTGGCTGCAATCCATTTTTTGGTTCGTTTTTCAACCTTTATAAGCTCTGTGTAGTTTTTTGCCGGACTTGTTGGGTCTGCAATTCCCATAACGTTTAATGGCTTCCATAAAATACGTACTAAAAATCGGCTCCATTTCCAGAATAAAAAATTCCACCAATCGGCTTGATGACCGTGGGTTAAAAAAAGTTCTTGTCCCGTTCTGCAATGTTTTAAAATAATAGCTTCGTTATATTTTAAATCTTTAAAAAGAGGAACATCTTCACCAATTTTAGGATCGAAAAAAGTAGATAAATTCTTTTTTACATAGTTTTCATTTCGGTACACCATATCATGATTACCCCAAATCATGTGTAATTTTTGCTCTTCATGAAATTGTTTCATAAGCATATACACATTTTTATGAGCGTTTAAAATGGAACTGAAAGAGAGGTTTTCCCATAGCTCGTCCCCATCACCAAGTTCGCAATAATTAAAGCCTTCGGCGTAATAATATTTTAGAGCATGAAAATAAATGTTGCGGTTGTTAGCAAAATCGTCTGCAAAACTATTGTCGCCACGGTGGCAATCACTAAAAAGAATAAATTTACTAGTGTCGTCGAACTCTACAACTTTAGCATTTTTATAAGCGTTATCTAATCTTTTTTTGGATGAAAGCATGTAGTAAATGTAAAAAAAGCGTTTCTTTTCTTAATACTTTTTTTATGTTTTTGGATAAAAAATGGTTAATGCAGAGCATAAAAAAGCCCACATAAGAACAAATGTAACTTTATGTGGGCCTTTAAGAAAGCTATTAATCTTAATTATTATAATATAAAGGGTCAGCTCCAATTGTACCTACTAATTCTTCTAAATATTCAGGCGATTTTACTTTATTGTACAAGTTTTTAGTAGTTTTTAAACGTTCTGTAAGTTGCATTTCTTCAACTAAAAGACTGTTAATAGGGTTGTTTACAAACGCTTCTAAATATTCTATTTCTTTACTATAGTAAGCTATGTCTTTTTGTTGTTTTAATACTAAACGTTCTTTATACCAGTTGCTATTAATTACATAATCTCTTGTGAAGAATTTACGTAATTCAGTATCGCTTATTGCTTTGCCTTCATAATGACCGTATGCCATAATATTAAGTAAGATTTTTAATGGAGGAATAGCGGCATTTACACTACCGTCTTCAAAGTAATTTAATGCTACTTTTTGTTGTGCTTCAACAATGTTATTTATACCATCAACGTAATCTTCTAAATTTTGTAATTCTGGTTTAAGCATTTTTTCGTTAAAAACAGCAGTGGGTTCATCAAAAATTCTATTTAAACATCTTAAAGCGAATTTTTTTGTAATTCTATACCCCAAACGGCTTGCCAAAATCTTTTCTCCATTGTGTTCAAAATCTTCTAATTTTTCTAAAGCGCCATAGGTAATTAGGTTTTTAGGGTCTCGATCTTCTGGAGCCATTCTAGCCCAAATTTCTGGAATTAGAAGACTAACATCATGATCTATTTTATTTTCTACACCAATATAACCAGCGGCTGTGCTAAATCCGTTAGATTCGGTTAAAATATGAGATAATAAAGCATTATTTAAATCGGTTGTTGGTGTTAGCATATTAAATGGTGCTTTTGTTAAAGCACCTTCAGATCCAGCTCCAGTTGTAGATGGAGATTTACCTGTTAAACTACAAACAAAATCCATGAATAATTCTGGTGTTTCTTGATAGTGTATTGGGTTATATACCGCCAAAGGTCTTATTCCGGCATCTCTATCGGCTGGATTATTTCTTCTACCGGGTAATACAGCATTTACAGCATGAATTACAGGGTTTTCAGGTTTTATTTTTCGTTTTAACCGAACCCCAACATCTGAAATGTAAGAGGCTTCCGTTTCATTATAAAATTTGTTTGGTTCTAAATAACGTGGGTTTTTAGTGGGCTCTCCATCTACAATTCTTGGATGTGATGGTAGTACAAATTGGGTGTCCTCATCTTCAGAATCAATTATTTCTTTTATAAAATCTTTTACTGGCTGCGTGTATTTGTCGTAGTTTATGGTGTCTTCATAAATTTCAATAGCGTCTGCTTTGGTTAGCATTTCGTAGTTGGTTAAAAACCTTCCGTTTGTAACAATGTCTAACTCTGCACCTTTATCGTAACCACGTACAATGGCTTCGTCTGGGCGTTGAAATAAATGAGCCTCACAGTTAGTAGCTATTTTTACACTTTGGTTGCCATATTCTTCATTTAAATTTTTAAACTGATTTTTAGGAAATGTTATAGATGCAGTAATATCGTCTTCTGTTTGAATTTTTTCGCTCGCTGCAAAATCTGAGCGTAATTTATTAAGCATCCAACTACCTTCTTGATTAAAACCTATACGTACATAACTACCAACTACAGGTGTGTTGTTGTAAAGTAATGATGTGCCTTTTACACCGTTAATTATTTCAACAGACATCATGTCTTTCCAGTTAAGGTTGCCACCATGTGCTTGTCTAAAAAGGCGTTTTACAAATAATACTAATGTGCGTACATGAACAGGAATACTTTTTAAGAATGCATTAAACTCATCTGAGTTTTCTTCTGAAGGTGTTAGCAGTTTTACAACAGAGCCTAAAGTTCTATCTTCGCTTAATAAAGATCTAGATTTAGGTCTGTTAGGGTCTTTAACTTTCCAGCGTGTTGAGTAATCAAATTCAATAATTTCATCGGCTTTTTTAAAATCTTCTTCAATATCATGGATATTAAAACGGCTATAAGTAATAGCGTTTTGCATAGATTTTGAAATTTCTGATTTACCGCCACCAGACACCGTACACGGTTTATGGCAAAATACACCCTCTGGATAAGTTTCAACCATGCGCCACAAATTGATTGATTTGTGCTCTTCTAATCGTAATTTATTTCCTGACGGATGAATATAGGTTTTAAAAGGAGACAAGGTTAATTTTTGCTCTTTACCATTATGCATCCAGGTAATACAATTTTTATTAGTATCGAAATATGAAGCTTCAGGAATGTAAATAATATTTGGGTAATTTTTATCTACAGCATAATTTTCTGGTTTTACTTCAATTCTATCTGCTAGTAAGGTTTTAACATCCTCAAAAGTTTGATCTAATCCATAATATTTTTGGTAGTCTGAACAGTTTACTGTATCTCCCATAACACGTCTGGCATAAGCAATGGCTCCACCTGCATGTTCTTCTTCGGCTAAACCAAATAGATTGGCAGAATAACTAATTTGTGTTTTAATTTCTTTTTTAGAATATCCATAATAATTGTCTGCAATAATGGTAACTACAACACCGCGATCGTCTCTACAGGTAATTTTAAAAGCACCACCATCGTTGTAAAGTTCGTTTTCGTTTTTCCAGCACATGCCATCTTTTTTCTGGCGCTCGGTAGCATCATCAAAATGTGGTAAACCAACATCTTTTTTCTTAAGTTTTAATAATTGTGGAGCTAGAATTATACAACCGGTGTGTCCTGTCCAATGCTCCGGATCTAGAGCAGCATCATTATGTGCTAAATTTGGATTGCCTGCGTTGCCAAAAATATTTTCAACAAAATCTAAATTACTAACTAAAGAACCTGGCGCATAAAAACGAACTTCTAAAGATTTTTCTGCAATAACACCTTTTACTTCTGGGCAAACTACAGGACGAAGTAACATTGAAACCATTGTTTTAGCTTGGTTTTCTTGGTTGGAAGTAAACGGCAAAGTGTTTAACTCGTCTGATGGTTTAAATGCTTCGTTTAAAAAGTGAGCAAAAACAATTTTTGGTACTTCTTTTTTATCTAAAGGTACAGGAAGAGGTCCTTCAACTATATGAAATGTGCCTTTAGTAGTACGTTTGTCGTGTAAAGGATTATTTAACACGCCTTGCTTTAAACGTTTAGATGTAACTAAATTACTCTCAAATGAGTTTCCGTCTGGAGGTAAACTGGCTTCTCTTGCCTGTCCTTTTTTAGATAAAATTAGAGTGTTATTTGGTAGTTTATATGACTTTTTAAAGCCAGTATCTTTTAAATAATCGTCTATAAAACTTTGAATACGCGAATCTGCAGGCGAAAGGTGTTCTGCTAATAACCTTGATTTTTCTCTAAGGCTCATTATTAACGGCCTTGTTGTTTTTTCAAAATCTGGATCGCAAAGCACTTCTTTACTACCTGGTTTGTCTTTATAAATGGGTTGACCTAAAGTTGCTAATTGTAAATTTATAAATTGAACAATGTCTTTTCGTGTGTCTTCCATAATTTGTTTCTTTAGTAGTTATTATTTCCGTTTTCTGGAAATCCTTGAAACAAATTTATATTTAGTATCGCTGAAAAAAGCTGACGAAAATCAGTTAAACATGTATTTTTTTAATAAAACGTTTGAGTTAAAAGTTTAGTTTTCAAGCTTTTTTTTAGCCCAAGGTAAAAGGCGTTTTACAAATTGTGTATATGCTTTAGTTGAAGGATGAAGTTTGTCTGATGCTACAAGTTCTGTGTTGTTTAAGCCTTTGCGTGTAATGTCTGTAATATTAATAAAAGTAATATTGTTTAAAATACAATATTGTTCTGCAAAGGCATTATATTTATCTATAGCTTCAGAAATAATTTTATTGCCTTTACCAAAGGGTGTATGTGCATAATCTGGAATAGAAATTACAATAAGGTTTGCCTTGTTGCCCTTACCATGTTTAATAGCTGTTTTTACTAGTTCTGGAAATTCTTTTTCATAAATTGAAAAATTTAGATTTTGGTATTGATTATTTACTCCAATAAGTAATGTTACTAAATCAAAATTATTTTCTAAATTTTGTTCAGTAATTCCATTAATTAAATTAGTTGTTGTCCAGCCAGTTGTAGCTATAACTTTTAGTTTTATAGGGTTTTGGGCTCTAAAACTAGTGTTTAAACTATCCTTTAGCTGTTCGGGGAACCTACAAGTATTGCAAACACTTTCACCTATGGTGTAACTGTCTCCTAAAGCTAATATTTTATATGATTTTTGATTTGTGCTTTTACTTGCTGAGACTTTAGTTAATCTGATGTCTTCTTGCGATTTATTATGGAATTGTTCTGCTGGCGTTTGACTAAAACCATAAAGTGAAACCAAGTAAATTAAGGTGTAAACAAATTTCATACAAAGGTTTTATTAAATATATAATAATGTTTTTTAAGTAGTCAATTATTTAAATGCATTATAACCTGTAATATCTAAACCGGTAATAAGCAAATGAATATCGTGTGTGCCTTCGTAGGTAATTACACTTTCTAAATTCATCATATGTCTCATAATACTGTACTCTCCAGATATTCCCATGGCCCCTAACATTTGGCGCGCTTCTCTGGCTATGTTTAACGCCATATCTACATTATTGCGTTTAGCCATAGATATTTGAGCAGAGGTTGCTTTGTCCTGGTTCCGTAAAACACCCAAACGCCATGTTAAAAGTTGTGCTTTGGTAATTTCGGTAATCATTTCTGCTAACTTTTTTTGCTGTAGTTGAAACTTGCCAATAGGTTTACCAAATTGTATACGTTCTTTACTGTATCGAAGTGCGGTGTCGTAGCAATCCATAGCGGCACCAATAGCACCCCAAGCAATGCCATACCTAGCAGAATCTAAGCAGCCTAGTGGTGCGCCTAAACCCGATTTGTTTGGTAACAAATTGTCTTTAGGGACTTTTACGTTTTCGAAAATAAGCTCTCCAGTTGCACTAGCACGCAATGACCATTTATTGTGTGTTTCGGGTGTTGAAAACCCTACCATGCCGCGTTCAACAATTAGTCCGTGAACTCTTCCCGTTTCATTTTTAGCCCAAACCACAGCTACTTGAGCAAAAGGTGCATTGCTAATCCACATTTTAGCGCCATTTAATAAGTAATGGTCGCCTTTATCTTTAAAATTAGTAACCATCCCGCTTGGGTTACTGCCATAATCGGGCTCGGTTAAACCAAAACAGCCCATCCATTCGCCACTAGCAAGTTTAGGTAAGTATTTTTTACGTTGCGCTTCATTACCATATTTCCAGATAGGGTACATAACTAAAGATGATTGTACCGATGCAGTTGATCGTATACCAGAATCGCCGCGCTCTATTTCTTGCATAATTAAGCCATAACTAATTTGGTCTAAACCTGCTCCGCCATATTCTTGGGGAATATATGCTCCAAAAGCGCCTATATTGGCTAAACCTTTAATTATTTGCTTAGGAAATTCTGCTTTTTGCGCATACTCGTTTATAATTGGAGACACTTCACGTTTTACCCAACTTCTGGTTGAATTTCTAACTAATTTATGTTCTTCGTTTAATAATTCATCTAAATTATAATAATCGGGTGCTTCAAAAATATCGGGTTTCATGTGTTATATCAATGGTATGGTTTTATATTAATTGAATTAAAATATACAAAAAGTAACGCCGAATCATTTAGGTTGTGCTTCAATAATATTTAGAATATTACATTTTTAAGTAAAAATCTTTAGTTAGGTTTATGTATTCGGTGGTGTAGTTGTGTCTTTCGTTTTCTATTACTAACGTTTCTGTTTGTAATTGTTTGTTTTCAAATGAAAACTCAATTAAACTTCGTTTTTTAGGAGTATTTAAATTCCCTTTTACGTGTAAAACAGTATTCGCAAATAATTTGTGCTTTAAAGCCAATTCAATAAACTTGTCTTCTTCACTGTAAGGAATTATAACAGTAAAGCTTCCTTTTTTATCAAGTAAAATTGCTACACATTCTAATAAATGTTGAAATGGCATAGCGTCTTGAAAGCGTGCTAAATCACGTTGCTTGTTATCTGTTTTATAATCTTCAGCATAAAAAGGAGGGTTACAAACAATTAAATCATATTTATCTTCAATTTCATCAGCAAATTCTTCTATAGATGCATGGTAACAAAACAAACGATCTCCCCAAGGCGATTGTTCAAAATTATCCACACATTGTTCGTAAGCAGCATCATCAATTTCAAGAGCATCAATAACTTCGGCATTACTGCGCTGTGCAAGCATTAAGGCTAATATGCCTGTTCCTGCACCAATATCTAAAATTGAAAAAGGTTTTTTTGCAATAGAAGTCCATGCGCCAAGTAAAACACCATCGGTACCAATTTTCATGGCACATTGGTTTTGATTTACTGTAAACTGTTTAAATACAAATGGGGTATTTGCCATCATTTTTTCGTAAAAATAGGTTAAAACTGCTAAAAAGTGTTAAAAAATATAATTATAAAGTCTAAAACAAGTTATCTAGTCGTATATGAAATATTACAAATTTAATAAAATAGGTTATGAAAAGATACGTGCAAAAAATAATGGAAAAACTTAATAATTTATTATCATTAAATAATGAAGTTGAGGAGATTTATAGTGAAGTTGAAGAAAAAGTGTCAGATGTTTCTTTAAAAAACTTTTTTAAAGAGCGTGCTTTAGAACGCCATGAATTTAGTGAGTTAATTAAATTAGAAATAGAAAATTTAGGCGAAACTCCAGAGCCAAAATCAATTCAAAGTAAACGTTTTTATAAAACTAAAATGAAAGTTAGAAATCTTGTTTTTTCTGACAATGAATTAGATTTATTAGATGAGGTATTTAACCTAAAACAAGAAACTATAGATAATTATAACGATGTTTTAATGCAACCACATTTACCATTAAAACTTTGTAAATTATTAGTAAAACAACGCGATAATGTACAGTCTACAATGCGTGTTTTAAAGCGAGAAGCTGCATTTGTAGCTTAACACCTACGCTCTTCAATAAATATTTTATGTTTATGTAGATTAGGATTGTTTAGTATATTGTATTTCCTCATGTTTTTGTGATTAAGGGCATACAGTAATTAGTTTTTTATTAAATTAGAGTTCTCCTTTAAATACCCAGAAATGTTTTTCATTTCGAATATAACTAAACAATGAAGAGTAAAGAGCAGATTAATAAGCAATTAAACCGATTATTAAACATTAATTATAAAGCTGAACAAGCTTTTATAGAAGTTATTGATAATGTTGAAAACACAGTTATCAAGAATTTTTTACGTGTTTCGGGTTACGAGCGTAAACAATTTATAAAAAAAATAGATTCTGCCATTAGGCAAATTGGAGGGATACCAACTTATCCAGATACTTCTCTTATTAAAAGTAATATTATCACAGCTTCATTTAACAAAACTGTTTTAAAAAGTAATAAACTTAAAATTTTAAATGAAATAGGTAAAATGCAGGTCACTGATATTGAAAAGTATCAGAAAATTTTAAATAATTTTGATTTTCCAGAACAAATTGAAAATTCTTTAAGAAAACAAAAAGATGCCATAATACATTCTTTATACGGTATTGAGGTACATAAAGATTTATTTGCCAGAAATCAGCTTATTTAGTAGTATTTTTCTACAAAAATTGCATTTCATCGATTTTTTATACCTTTTATAGTTAAATTTTGTCAGTTTTTTCTAAAAATTCTGTACAGGTTTTAAAGTTTTGTATAAATTCGTTTAAGCCAAATTAGGTAACTAAATGTTATAATCAATCTTAAACCTGCTTTATTATGAAGAATTCTCCAGAAAATGTAGCATACTTAAACAAATTGCTAACTTTAAATTTTAACACGGAAAAAGCATTTATTAATTTATCTGAAAATATTGAAAGCGAATCTGTTTCAAAGTTTTTAAGACTAATTAGTAATGATAGAGCCCAATTTATTAAGGCATTAGATTCAGCTATTAGAAATGAAGGAGGAATACCAGAATACCCACAGGTATCTACACCTTTAATGGTTGGATATGGATTAAATGAAATTCTTAAAAGTATAAAATCATCACACGACGATGTTTTTACATTTACAGAAATTGGAAAAATTCAAATGATAGATATAGAGAGATACCAAGCGGTAATAAATAAGTTAGATTTATCTGATGAATTAGAGCATACCCTAAAAATTCAAAAAGAAAACTTAGTAATGACGCTTTATGCTATTAATGTTTATAAAGACTCATGTTTAAGAAACAAAGTAGCAGTTTAGTTTTATTAAGTAATTTGTTATAAATATAAATCTATTAAGCCATCAGGAGTATTAACCTCGATGGTTTTTTGTTTTTTATCAACTTTTACTATAAATTCATCGTTCATTGGAATAAGAATTTCTTTACCGTCACGGTCTATTTCAAAAAGTGCTTGGGCAGTTGTATCGTTTATAGATTTAATTATACCAACATCACCAAAATTAGAGTCGATTACAGTAAAACCAATAATTTCATGGAAGTAAAACTTATCATCGTCCAGCTTAGGTAATAAATCTAGCGGTAAATACAGGTCACATTTTAAAATAGAGTCAGCATCAGCCTCAGATTCTACATCTTCAAACTTAAGTCGTAGTAATTCAGATTTATGTAATTGCGAACGTTCAACAAAAAAAGGAATTAAATTATTTTTTAATTCTAAAAAAATAGCGTCTAGGTTTTCGTAAATTTCAGGTTCATCGGTATCAAGTTTGGCTAAAACCTCACCTTTAAAACTGTATTTTTTTACAATTTTTCCTAAGTAAAAGCAATCTTCTTTTTTCATAGAAAAGGTATTCTTTTTCTATTTCCGCGCAAGCAGAAATCTTTTATTTGAGAAACTTATTTTTGGTTAATAATCCCACTTTCGTCGGAATAAAAAAACTCCGATACATTGTACCGGAGTTTAAAGTATAAAAAAATAGTTTTTTATTCTTCTTCGTTTGTAGCTTCAGCTTCAGCAGCTTCTTCTGTTGCTTCCTCTTCAACAACAGGAGCAGCAGCAGCAATTCTAGCTTCGTTAACAGCTTTTTCAGCTGCAAGAGCTTCAGCTTTAGCTTTAGCTTCAGCTTCACTTAAGCCGTCTGTTTTAGCTTGTACTTTAGCTTCTTTTTCTTGTAACCAAGCGTTAAATTTTTCTTCAGCTTGCTCTTCAGTTAAAGCGCCTTTTGCAACACCACCAGCTAAATGCTTTTTAAGTAACGCACCTTTGTACGATAATATAGCTTTAGCAGTATCTGTTGGTTGAGCACCATTTTGTAACCACTTTACAGCACCATCAACATTTAACTCTACAGTTGCAGGGTTTGTGTTAGGGTTGTAAGCACCTAATTTTTCAAGGTATTTACCATCTCTTTTTGCGCGTGCATCTGCAGCAACAATCCAGTAATAAGGTTTTCCTTTTTTACCGTGTCTTTGTAATCTAATTTTTACAGGCATAATAATTAATTAATTGAGGTTCTCGACCTCGGGTTATTAATGAGGGCGCAAATATACTTCAATTATTTTAATATTCAAGTGTTTAGCTATATAAAAACAATTAACTCTCATTATTAAATTTAATATAACTGTTAAGGTTTTTATGATTTTAATGTATTTAATAATGAACATGTTAAGGTGCTCTTAATGTAATTATAAACCCTGTTAAATAGCTTGACATCTGCGGTTATGTTGGGTATCTTTACATTGAGTTTAATAATAAAGGCCTTGTTTAAAGGTTGTAAAAATTAAATTTTTTACTTCTCAATTTAATTGTGTTCAATTAAGAAGTAAAGTAAATAAGAAGTTCATATTCTTATTTAAAATGTAACACAAGAAATTTAAATGAATGAAAAGAATTATGAAGTACACAGAAGAAATTTCTAATAAGTTAAATGAATTGTTAGTTAAAAATTATGATGCCGAAAAAGGGTATTTAAATGCTGCTAACAATGTAGATAGTACCAATTTAAAAATATTTTTTAGAAGACGAGCTTCAGAACGTAGCGAATTTGCTAAACAAATACGAACCGAAATTTTAAATTATGGTGAAGAGCCAAAAGATTCGGGAAGTTTTAAAGGTACTATGCATCGAAACTGGATGAGTTTAAAATCGTTATTCTCTACAAATGATGAAGAATCTATTTTAGAAGAAGCCATTCGTGGCGAAGAAGCCAGTTTAAAAGAATATAATGAGGTTTTAAAAGACAGAACCTTACCGCCTAGTATTGATGCGATGTTATTCAATCAAAAAAACGCAATACAGGCAGCTATAAATAGCGAAAAAGTACACGAAGAATTAGTTTCATAAAACTATTTGGTTGGTTAGTTAGTTTGAAAAAGCGCAGCTCAATGCATTTTGAGTTGCGTTTTTTTATTGTTTAAAACTCATAACAAGTTACTGTTGAGAAAGCCGAAATTCTGCGTATTTTTATAAACTCGTTTTTTCAAGCATCAGCTTTACAAATCAATTTATAAATTTTAAGGAATGTACTTAATTTTCGATACCGAAACTACCGGATTACCAAAACGTTGGGATGCGCCAATAACAGATGTAGACAACTGGCCAAGATGTATACAAATCGCATGGCAATTGCACGATGCTATGGGTAATTGTATCGAAAGTCAAGATTATTTAGTACAACCCGATGGTTTTAATATTCCGTATGATGCTGAAAAGATTCATGGTATTTCTACCGAATTAGCAGCAGAACAAGGTGTGCCACTTGCTGAGGTTTTAGAAAAATTTAATATAGCCTTAAGCAAAACAAAATTTGTAGTAGGGCAAAATGTAAAGTTCGATTTAAACATAATGGGAGCAGAATTTGTGCGTGAAGACGTTACAAACCCATTACAAGAACTACCGGTTTTAGATACTTGTACAGAGCACACTGCTCAACTCTGTAAAATACCAGGTGGCCGTGGCGGAAAATTTAAATTACCAACATTAACCGAGTTACACGAGTTTTTATTTAACGAGCCTTTTGCAGAAGCTCATAATGCAACCGCCGATGTTGAGGCTACAACCCGCTGTTTTTTAGAACTTATACGTTTAGAAGAGTACACTAAAGAACAACTGGATGTAGAACCCGATTATTTTAAAAATTTCAAGGAAGCCAATCCGCAAGAAATTCAACTTATCGGTTTAAAGCACATTAATCTTAAAAAAGAAAGTGCTAAAATAAGAGCTAAGCTTCAAAAAAGTGAAGGGTCTCAAATTTCTTCTGAAGAAATCAAACAAAATATTTCCGAATTAAAGGAAGTCGATTTTGTCCATCTTCATAACCATTCTCAATTTTCTGTTCTTCAATCTACTATTAGTATTCCAGATTTAGTTTCAGCTGCAGCTTCGCACAACATGCCAGCCGTAGCTCTTACAGATCATGGAAACATGATGGGAGCTTTTCATTTTATAAACGCTGTTAATAAGCAAAACAGCAGTATTAAAGCCGCAATTGAAGCAGCTGAAGAAAATGGAGAAACCACAGATAAAAAACTTATCAAGCCTATTATTGGTTGCGAGTTTTTTGTATGCGAAAACCATTTAGATAAGTCGCGTAAAGACAACGGTTACCAAATTGTATTAATTGCAAAAAATAAAAATGGGTACCACAATTTAGCAAAGTTATCATCGCATGCCTTTGTAAATGGGTTTTATTATGTGCCACGTATCGATAAAAAATTAATACAGCAATATAAAGAAGACATTATTGTTCTAACAGGTAACCTTTACGGAGAAGTGCCAAGTAAAGTATTGAATATTGGTGAGAATCAAGCAGAAGAAGCTTTATTGTGGTGGAAAGAAGAATTTGGTGATGATTTGTATGTTGAATTGATGCGCCATAATCAAGAAGACGAAAATCGAGTAAACACAACTTTGGTTAATCTGGCTAGAAAACACAATGTAAAGCTAGTTGCAACAAATAATACCTATTATCAAAAACAAACCGATGCGAATGCGCATGATATTTTGTTGTGTGTAAAAGATGGCGAAAAGCAAGCCACACCAATTGGTCGCGGGCGAGGGTATCGTTACGGATTGCCAAATCAGGAATATTATTTTAAGTCTTCCGATGAGATGAAGGCACTTTTTAAAGATTTACCAGATGCTATTGCAAATACCGAAGAAATTTCAAATAAAATTGAAGCCTTTCAGTTAGCTCGTGATGTTCTTTTACCTGCTTTCGATATTCCCGATCAGTTTAAACATGAAGAAGATTTAATTGATGGAGGAAAACGTGGTGAAAATGCCTATTTACGTCACTTAGTTTACGAAGGAGCTAAAAAACGCTATGGAGAACCACTTACGGCAGAGGTAACCGAACGACTAGATTTCGAGTTAAGTGTAATTGAAAATACGGGTTATCCAGGATATTTCTTAATTGTTGAAGATTTTATTCGCGAAGCTCGAAAAATGGATGTGTCTGTAGGTCCTGGGCGTGGTTCGGCAGCAGGTTCGGTAGCAGCCTACTGTTTATGGATTACTAACATAGACCCCATGAAATACGATTTACTTTTTGAGCGTTTTTTAAATCCAGATCGTATTAGTATGCCCGATATCGATATTGATTTTGACGATGAAGGCCGAAGTCGTGTTATGGATTATGTAATCGAAAAATACGGCGCAAACCAAGTAGCGCAAATTATTACTTATGGTACTATGGCAGCAAAGTCTAGTATTCGAGATACTGCTCGCGTGCTCGATTTACCATTGTTTGATGCAGATAGGATAGCTAAGTTAATACCCAATATGTCTAAACTAAATAAAATTTTTGGTTTAGATGAAAAAGCATTAGCAGGTAAATTTAGAGCTGAAGAACTTGAAAAAGTAAACGAACTTTTAAACATCTCAGAAGGTAGCGATCTTGAAGCAGAAACAGTTAATACGGCCAGAATGCTTGAAGGTTCTGTGCGAAATACTGGTATACATGCTTGTGGTGTAATTATTACCCCAGATGATATTACTAAATTCGTTCCGGTTTCGGTGGCAAAAGATTCTGATTTATATGTAACTCAGTTTGACAACTCCGTAGTAGAATCGGCAGGCTTACTTAAAATGGACTTTTTAGGGTTAAAAACATTAACCTTAATAAAAGATACAGTTAAAATAGTAAAGGCAAAACACAACGTAGATCTTGATCCAGAAAGTTTTCCTCTGGATGATGAAAAAACATACGAGTTGTTCCAGCGAGGAGAAACCGTTGGTGTGTTCCAGTACGAATCTCCTGGCATGCAAAAACACCTTAGAGATTTAAAACCGACGGTGTTTGAAGATTTAATTGCCATGAACGCATTGTATCGTCCAGGTCCAATGGAATATATTCCAAGTTTTGTTAGGCGTAAGCATGGTGATGAAGAAATTGAGTACGATTTACCAGCAATGGAAGAATACTTAAAGGAGACTTATGGTATTACAGTTTACCAAGAGCAGGTAATGTTACTCTCGCAAAAATTAGCCGATTTTACCAAAGGTGAAGCAGATATTTTGCGTAAAGCCATGGGTAAAAAACAAATTGCGGTACTCGATAAAATGAAACCTAAGTTTATTGAGCAAGCAAAAGCTAATGGTCATGATGCAAAAATTCTTGAAAAAGTCTGGAAGGACTGGGAAGCCTTTGCTAGTTATGCCTTCAATAAATCGCACTCCACATGTTATGCATGGATAGCTTATCAAACAGCGTATTTAAAAGCACATTACCCTGCAGAATATATGGCAGCAGTGCTATCTAACAACATGAACGATATCAAAACCATCACCTTCTTTATGGAGGAATGTAAGCGTATGAAGTTGGAAGTACTTGGGCCAAGTGTTAATGAAAGTTATTACAAATTCTCGGTAAATAACGATGGAGCGGTTCGTTTTGGTATGGGAGCCATAAAAGGAGTTGGCCATGGTGCGGTAATGACAATTGTTGATAACCGAAAAGAAGATGGACCATATAAATCCATATTCGATTTAGCAAAACGTATAGATTTACGAGCTGCAAATAAAAAAGCTTTTGAAAATTTAGCCTATGCGGGTGGTTTCGATTGTTTTACCGATACTCATAGAGCTCAATATTTTCATAAAGAAGGCGATTTAACCTTTTTAGAAATGGTTATTAAGTACGCTCAAAAACATAAGGAAAACGAAAACTCTGCCCAAGTAAGCTTGTTTGGGGAAGCTAGTGAAGTACAAATTGCCGAACCAACCATTCCACCGTGCGAAGATTGGGGAACTATGGAAAAGCTATCGAAAGAGCGCGAAGTGGTAGGTATTTATATTTCTGGTCATCCATTGGATGATTTTAAAACCGAAATGAAAACCTTTTGCAATGCCACAGTAGGCCTGTTTAATAATCTAGAGCCATACGTAAACCGCGAACTCGTTTTTGGTGGTGTGGTTACCGATGTGCAACACCGGGTTAGTAAACAAGGTAAAGGCTGGGGTATGTTTACTATTGAAGATTATACCGATAGTTTTGAATTCAGAATTTTTGGGGAAGATTATTTAAAATTCAGGCATTTTTTAATGATCAATAATTTTGTGTTTGTAAAAGCATTTGTTCGTGAAGGTTGGACAAACAAGGATACTGGTAAAAAGAGCGATCCACGTATTCAATTTAATAGTTTTCAGTTGCTACAAGATGTTATGGAGCAGTATGCTAAAAAACTATCATTACAATTAGATATTAATGACCTAAAAGAACAAAAAATAACAGCTTTGAAAGAATTGTTTCATTTACACCCAGGAAATCAGGCGCTAACATTTTTGGTTTACGATGCTAAAGAAAAAATTAAACTCTCTATGCCTAGTAGAAGGCAAAAAGTAAAAGTAAGCCAAGAGTTATTAAATGAATTACAAACCTTGGATGTTAAGTTTAAGTTGAATTAGTGTTTTTGATATTCTTGATATCCCATTAGTAAATTTAAATTAATTAAAATAAAATTTTTAACTGTATTATAAGAGTTAACTTATTGTGTGAAATTCTGTTTAATCTAAACTGATGTTTTTATTCGTATATAATGAATATTACACCATTTATGAAAGATCAGAGAAATCGCATAAAAATTTTTGATATAGCAAAAGGTGTTAGTATAATTTTTATGACTATTAGTCATTATCCTTTTTTTTCTAATAAAGAGATTTATCCTAGCTTAAACAGTTTTAATAGTTCAGTGATGCTATTTAAAATGCCTTTATTCATTTTTGTTTCAGGTTATTTGTTTTCAGAGCAAAAAAGTCTTAAAAATTTCTTTTATTCAAAAACAGATAGTCTAATAAAACCTTTATTTGGTTTCGCGTCAGTTTTACTTATTATGCATACTATTCATTATTGGTCATCGGCTAGTATTGTTTCCATCTATGATTTGTTTAAATATTTCAATGAGCGCTTCATAACTTTTGGGTATTTGGGTGTTGTAAATTATTCATTATGGTTTATAATTCCTTTATTTTTAAGTTTATTAGTTTTAAGAGGAGTAATTACTATAATTACAAAAAAAAATAGGTTTAAACATATTTCTTTATTTTGTATTTTAATTACCTTGTTTTTATTAAACTATTTAAAGATTAAATTTATTAGTCATGTCCCCATATTTATAACTTACTTATTTATTGGCTATGCATTAAAAAAAATAAGTGAATCGAATTTTAATAGTGATAAATTTTTTTACAGAAAAGAGTTTTTATTGTTATTTGTGATTTTTATAATTATTGTTACATACACTAATTATTTTAATATTCTCCATTTTAAAATAAACCTGCTAAACTTTAAATACAACTATCATTACATGTTAGTTGTTTCTTTAATAGGGGTTTTAGGAATTATTCATATCTGTACATATATTGAAAAGATAAAATTTATAAGTTCTTTGTTAATGTATTGCTCTAAAGCGAGCTTTTTTATATTAGCATTTCATATGTTTTTTATTGATTTATTTCGTTTTTATTTTAATCTAGAAGTTTATAACCCTTGGTTTCATGCTTTACTATTCTTTTCAAATATTGTTATTTGTTGTTTAATTTACGAGCTTATAAAAAAAGTGCCTGTATTGCGTTTGTTTTTCTATCCCTTAAAAACAATTAATTTTACAAGCTTAGAGATAACATTTCTAAGACTAAATATTGTTAATAGGTTAATTGCCAGAAATTTGATTTATCTAGTTTAATTATTTTATGATTTACCTAAGAAAATATTATAAGGAATATAAAGAAAATCGTAGTTCATACTTACAAATTTTACATAAAATAGCTCGAAACAATTAAGTTATAAACAAAACAAATAGTTAGTTTGTAAGCTTTAGAAAAAAAAATGACTAATTTTGTATTAATAAAAAGATTAAAAACATTAAAAAAATATATTATGGCATTAGAAATTACAGATGCAACCTTTGAAGATACAGTTTTAAAAAGTGATAAACCTGTGTTAGTTGACTTTTGGGCTGCTTGGTGCGGACCATGTAGAATGGTAGGACCAATTATTGAAGAAATTAGTGGAGAATATGAAGGTAAAGCCGTTGTTGGTAAAGTAGACGTAGATGCAAACCAAGAATTTGCTGCAAAATATGGTGTACGTAACATACCTACAGTTTTGGTTTTTCAAAACGGTGAAGTTGTTGGTAGACAAGTTGGTGTTGCTCCAAAAAATGCTTACACCGAAGCTATTGATTCGTTATTATAATAAAACATCAAAAAAGAAAATAAAAAAGGTTTACTATTATGGTAAACCTTTTTTATTTTAGTAAAAATTAAAAAATAAAATGAGTAAACCAATAAAAGTACAAGATGCTATAGATAGCAAGTTGTTAGAAGACCGCAAAGTGTTTTTGTGGGGGCAAGTAGACGATAAATCAGCAAAACATGTAATAGATAGGTTACTGTATTTAGATGCTCTCGAAACAAAAGATATTACATTATACATAAATAGCCCTGGAGGTTATGTAACATCAGGTTTTGCTATGTACGACTGTATAAAATCCTTAAACAGCGATGTATCCACAGTATGTACAGGCTTGGCAGCTTCAATGGGATCTATTTTATTGTCTGTAGGCACTAAAGGTAAACGTTTTATACAACCACATGCACGTGTTATGATTCACCAACCAAGTGGTGGTGCTCGCGGGCAAGCAAGCGATATTGAAATTACGGCACAAGAAATTATTAAAACTAAAGAACTTAGCGCAAAAATTTTAGCCGAAAATTGTGGGCAAGATTACGATAAAGTAATGAAAGATTTTAATAGAGACCATTGGATGGGTGCCGAAGAATCTTTGGCTTACGGAATTGTTGATGGTATAATATAAATTTTATTACTTGAACCTACAAAACGAACTTAATAAATCCGAAGGTTTTACAAATCTTGAGTTACTTGCAAAACAAGTGGTAGAGGGGTTTATTTCCGGTATGCATAAAAGTCCGTTTCATGGGTTTTCAGCAGAATTTGCAGAACATAAAATTTATAATCAGGGCGAAAGTACACGCCATATCGATTGGAAACTTTATGCAAAAACCGATAAACTGTATACCAAACGTTACGACGATGAAACTAACTTACGTTGTCATATCATTATAGATAATAGTAGCTCAATGCATTATCCAAAAGTCGATATTCAAAAGATAGATAATTTTAATAAACTAGGCTTTTCTGTATTAGCATCTGCAGCTTTAATGCAAATTTTAAAAAAGCAACGAGATGCAGTTGGTCTCAGTATATATAGTGATAGGTATGATTATTATGCGCCCGAAAAGGGTAGCGAACGTCATCATCAAATGCTATTAAATCATTTAAATGAAGCTATTTTAACAAAAGAAAAACATAAAATAACCGAAACATATAAGTATCTTCATGAAATAGCAGAGAAAATACACAGGCGGTCACTTATTTTTTTGTTTACCGATATGTTTCAAACAAATGAAAATAGATTATTTGAAGCTTTACAACATTTAAAATATAATAAGCACGAGGTAGTATTGTTTCATGTTTTTGATGCAGAAAAGGAATTGCAGTTTAATTTTGATAATAAGCCTAAACAATTTATAGATATAGAAACAGGCGATCATGTAAATTTATATGCAGATAATGTTCGTAAAAGTTACCATGAAGCAGTAAATAAATATTTTAAAGCTTTAAAGCTAAAATGTTCACAATACAAAATAAAATACGTTGAAGCCAATATAAATAAAGGTTTTAATGCTATTCTGGGTACTTATATGATAGAGCGTCAAAAGTTCAAATGAATATTTTTTCAAAAAAAATTAAAAAAATATTTGGCAAATAGAAAAAGGCTTGTATATTTGCATCCGCAATAGCGCAACGGTCTGGTAGTTCAGTTGGTTAGAATGTCGCCCTGTCACGGCGAAGGTCGCGGGTTCGAGTCCCGTCCAGACCGCAAAAATTGCGAAAAGCCTTAATTCAAGTTAAGGCTTTTTTTGGCAATAAAAAGAAGTTGTGTTGTTCAGTAAGCGTAGTGTTTACTGTAGGTTTAAGTAGTTAAACCAATGGAAAGCTTTCCTTTTTTCTTTATAGAAAATTGGGATGCTTTTTTGTTTGTGGCTGTTTTATATTGTTACTAAAGAAAAAGATGTGTTTGTTTATATTATCTAAACTTAATAACTAAGGAGAGAACTAATGATTTAAAAAGCCTTATCATTTAATTTGTATTGTGATATATAGCTAATAAAGAATTAGAATCTACATTATCTTCTCAGAATGGGCTATTTAGACCTCTGAAAATTTATTACAAGCCTAAAGAATTCAGAGGTTTTTAAAAATCTGAAAAAAAAGTTTCAAAAAGTTGTTTAGAATTAAAAAAGAGGTTGTATGTTTGCAGCCGCAAAAACGGTAATAGTTTTTGATAAGTTCATTCAAAGCGACAAGATTAAAAGAGGAGAAAAGTTTTAAAA
>NZ_JAJAPW010000030.1 GCF_020523925.1 Neotamlana laminarinivorans
TGCTTAGCAATCATCTTATGGTCTTGACTAAATATGTATTTAGTTATAAAGGTTTCTTTATGATGATGTCCGTGATCGTCGTCGTGAGCGTGGTTATCTGCGTGTGCTGACATAATCTTGTATCGTGTTTTATCTTTTTAAATTAATTAACTAAAGAGTTCTTGAATTGTTTTTGCTCTGCTATCCAAGCATCATATTCTTCTTGGGTTTCAACTACAATTTTCATTTGCATATTGTAGTGTGATTTTCCACAAATTTTATTACAAAGTAGTATGTAATCAAACTCATATCTTTCTAAAGCATCTTCTCCTTTAGCAACAAGTTTTTTACTATTCTCGACTCTAATTTTATTAATATTTTGAACTTTTTCTACCATTTGAGGTGTTTGACGCATTTCAGCGGTTGTAACTGTTGGCGTAAAACCAAATTGAGTAATCATGCCAGGTACACAATTCATTTGAG
>NZ_JAJAPW010000031.1 GCF_020523925.1 Neotamlana laminarinivorans
AAAAGTAGCTTCGTCTATAGCTTCTGTTTTACCTATAAAAAGTTGTTCTATATTAGGTTCGGAAGCAAGTGCTATTTGCCCTAGCTGAGAAGAGTCTACAGGAACTTTTCGCCATCCTAAAATAGTAAGCCCTTGCGCTTTTACTTCGTTTTCAAAAGTGGTTTTACAAAAGTTGTATTGGTTGGTAACTTTAGGTAAAAATACCATACCAACAGCGTACTCGCGTTGTTCTGGAATTTCAAAATCGCAAACGCGTTTAAAATAGTCATGAGGGATATCAATTAATAACCCGGCACCATCACCAGTTTTTCCATCTGCACTTACACCACCGCGGTGTTCCAATTTAACAAGAATTTCTAAGGCGTCATGAATAATTTGATTTGTCTTCTCTCCTTTAAGATTACAAATAAAACCAGCGCCACAGTTTTCGTGTTCAAATTCTGGTAAATAAAGTCCTT
>NZ_JAJAPW010000032.1 GCF_020523925.1 Neotamlana laminarinivorans
CGTTGTAAATCATAGCGCTCACTCATACGGCGGAAAATTCCGAATTTTAAGAACTTCTGATTTCTGAAAAATTTAAAACTCTGAATTATTTCGCTGAAAAAACTACTCAAAATCTGAATTTGACAAACTTTTTGCTGAATTTTACTCTTGCTGAATTGAGCCAGTTTGCGGAATTTATAAAACGCTGACTTTGAAAAGTTTTACGTGGAATATCACTCTTGCGGATTGAAAATTGTTGTGGAAAAATCCTGAATTAAATTTACTCAAAATCTGAAATTCAATCAAACCGATTAATAAATCTGAAAAACTACAATTTACAACACCGTATAAGGTTAATTGCTTCTGATTTTCCTGCGGAAAATCCTTGCATTTTTATTATCTTAGTTTCTTAATCTGAAAATCCTCGCGGATTTCCAGCGCAACTAAGCTTATACAAATACGTTGTAAA
>NZ_JAJAPW010000033.1 GCF_020523925.1 Neotamlana laminarinivorans
ATTAAATCATTAAACTTTACATCATTTCCCAACATTAGGCTCAATAGAACTGAACAATGAATTCTATTACTTTCTGGAAACTTAAACATTTACTGAGGGTCTAATGACCACGAATCATGTCCACAGTTATAAGTAATCTTTCAACTTAAACTTTAACAGTCATAAGACTATAAGGACTTCACGTACTTAGGGGGATCAACCCTTCGTACAATGTATTGTGCACAATCATTTCAACGCTAAGCGTAACCTCTTATAAAAGAGTTGTTCTTCTCAGTATTTAGAATACAAGTCCGTACCAAAGTGAGTTTGGTTTGGATACATCATAGGGTAATTTAGAATTCAACGGTAATCAACTAAGGTTTAGTTGATTACAAACGAAATAACTGTATGCTATGGAATAATCATAGCTGAATTGATATTTATA
>NZ_JAJAPW010000034.1 GCF_020523925.1 Neotamlana laminarinivorans
AGAAACACTTCCAACAGTTCCAATGTGTACAACATTAACAAGTCCGTTAAACGGTTCAACAGATGTTTCAATAACTACCAATTTATCATGGACAGCTATTTCAGATGCTACAGGTTATAAGCTAACAGTAGGAACAACATCAGGGGGAACAGATATTTTAAATGCAGAAGATGTTGGTAATATATTAACCTACGATTTCGTATCAGATTTACCAGAAACGTCTGAGATTTATGTTACCATCACGCCTTACAATGCTGTAGGCGATGCAGTAAGTTGTACAGAAGAGAGTTTCAGTACAGAAACACTTCCAACAGTTCCAATGTGTACAGCATTAACAAGTCCGTTAAACGGTTCAACAGATGTTTCAATAACTACCAATTTATCATGGACAGCTATTTCAGATGCTACAGGTT
>NZ_JAJAPW010000035.1 GCF_020523925.1 Neotamlana laminarinivorans
TAGGTGAGACACAAAAACCGATGGCAATCTAGGAGAATAATGTCTAGCTTTTTCATAGTTTTTTATGAATCGTTCTTTATCAATTTTTAATAATTTACAAAACTCAAGGGTATCTAAAGGTTCAACCTCACGAGGAATAACCATAACATCATAAGAAGGTTGGTTGGCAACTAGTAATTCGCCATTTCTGTCGTATACAAAGCCGCGTTTTGGGTAGTCGTAAACTTTTCTAATAGCGTTGTCTTCATACAAATTATGCCCACTAGAGTTATATACTTGAAGGTAAAATAATCTAGCAATAAAAAGTAAGCCAACAGCAATTATAGAAAAAAAAAGTAAAAGTTGTCTCATTTAGGTTTTTTACTAAAAATTATGGTAAAAACAATGCTTAATAAAAT
>NZ_JAJAPW010000036.1 GCF_020523925.1 Neotamlana laminarinivorans
CAAAAACTTTAAAATTTATTAAGCAATAATGTCTAATAGAATTACAGAACTTTTCAAAATAAAATACCCAATTATTCAAGCTGGAATGATTTGGAATAGTGGCTGGCGTTTAGCCTCGGCAGCCAGTAACTCTGGAATTTTAGGGTTGTTAGGAGCCGGCTCCATGTACCCTGAAGTTTTACGCGAGCATATTCAAAAATGTAAAAAGGCAACTAATAAGCCT
Organism: Neotamlana laminarinivorans; assembly: GCF_020523925.1. Taxonomy (GTDB): domain Bacteria; phylum Bacteroidota; class Bacteroidia; order Flavobacteriales; family Flavobacteriaceae; genus Neotamlana; species Neotamlana laminarinivorans. Next base: position 224 of record NZ_JAJAPW010000036.1, read on the forward strand.
TTTGGAGTTAATGTGCCCATGTTATATCCAAATATTCAGGAGATTATGGATATTATTGTAGAAGAAGGTGTAAAGATTGTTTTTACATCTGCCGGAAACCCAAAAACGTGGACCTCTTGGTTGCAGGATCGTGGTATTATTGTTGTGCATGTAGTAAGTAGTGTAAAGT
>NZ_JAJAPW010000037.1 GCF_020523925.1 Neotamlana laminarinivorans
GGAAAAGTCAAAGCCTATGCCTCAAGACAACTCAAAGAATATGAGAGGAATTATCCTACTCATGATCTAGAGTTGGCAGCTGTTGTCTTCGCACTAAAGATTTGGAGGCATTACTTGTATGGGGAGAAAGTGGAGATCTTTACGGATCATAAAAGCCTCAAATATTTCTTCACTCAAAAGGAACTCAACATGCGACAACGACGTTGGCTTGAACTGTTGAAAGATTATGATCATACCATCCAATACCATCCTGGAAAAGCGAACGTGGTAGCTGACGCATTGAGTAGAAGATCATATGCAAGTACGAGTGCGATATTGTCAACGCAAAGGCCCATTTTGTATGACTTGCAAAGGATGGAGATAGAGTTAAAGACTCCAGGGAC
>NZ_JAJAPW010000038.1 GCF_020523925.1 Neotamlana laminarinivorans
GACTTAAAGGTACCATTGGTGGTATTTCTTTTTACAAAACTGCCGATGGGCATTTGGCTCGTGAAAAAGGCGGTGTTGATGCCAACCGTATTGCAACCGATCCGGCGTTTCAAAGAACTCGTGAGAATGGTTCGGAGTTTGGGCGTGCTGGTAAAGGTGGCAAAGTGCTACGTAATGCCATTCGTGTACTCTTACAAAATGCTAAAGATAAACGCGTAGTATCACGTTTAACCAAGCAATTGGTTGCAGTTACAAAAACCGATACTAGCAACGCTAGAGGTTTACGTACTGTACAGGATGGTAATTTGGACCTTTTACAGGATTTTGAATTTAATTTAAACGGAAAATTAGGTGCTACTTTATTTGCGTCGTTTACCAAGG
>NZ_JAJAPW010000039.1 GCF_020523925.1 Neotamlana laminarinivorans
GCCCACGAGTATGCCGCCAGCAAGCTCGCCTAAAGGCATGCCCACCGACAGCTCACCCACAGGTTCCACTCCCGATTGCCAGCCCAAAGGCTCACCTCGGGCAGGCTCGCCCCAAGACTCGTCTGCAAATGGCTCGACCAAAGGCTATAGCCCGAGGACGCTCGCCCGAAGGCATGCATCCAACAAGCCCGCCCGAGGTCTCGCCGCCAGCAGTCTCGCCCAGAGACTTGCCCGTAGGATGCCGAAGCACAAATACCGCCTATCGAGAAACAAGGGCCACGAATACGGGACATCGAAAGCGGGATACCGGGCTAGGGTGCGCCCGTTTGAGGCTCAACGAAAGGCATGCGTTCGTAAAGGACGACCAAGGCACCGCCTTCG